>CAWFVY010000027.1:0-43503 GCA_963819365.1 uncultured Acidobacteriota bacterium | reverse complement strand
GGTTTCAAGCTGGGTTTCGCCAGGTCCGCGCGTGCCGATGCCGCCGCCGGTCTGCGACATGGTTTTGCCCCGGCCCGTCAGTCGCGGCAGCATGTACTCGAGTTGCGCCAGTTCCACCTGCAACTGGCCTTCGCGGGTCCGCGCGTGTCGGGCAAAAATGTCGAGAATGAGCTGCGTCCGATCGAGCACCCGGCACGGCAAAGCCGCATCCAGGTTCCGTAGCTGCGTCGGAGAGAGATCGTGATCGAAGAGGATCAGGTCGGCTTGGGTCGATTCCGCAATGCCCGCGATCTCTTCGATCTTGCCTGCGCCAATCAACGTTGCCGGATCGGGCCGAGGCCGGCGCTGCAGCAGTTCCGCCACAATCTCCCCGCCCGCGCTCAGAACCAGTTCTCGAAACTCCGCCAGGGACTCTTCTGCATCGAGCGCCGTGGACGGGCCGCCCGGCTGGGCCGGAGCCGTCCGTAATGGTTCAGCACAGGTTGTGTCGGATTCGGCGCCAAGGCGCACAACCGCGCGCGCGCCTTCGACCCCTGCACGGTTGGTGCGGGAGCGGACTTGGATGTCCACTCCCACCAGGATGGCTCGTTCGGGCTTGACTCCCGTGGAGCCGGGTTCCCTCTCAGGAAACCCCGGCCTGCCCCCGGTCGGCCCGTTCATGCCGGACTCAACTTCCAATCGTTACGGCTCCTCGCGAACCATCTCCAGTTCCGGTTGGGGAAGCGGAAGATGGCACACCCACAGGAGCGGGTCCCAGGCCGGTATGCATCCCCGGTGCGCGATGTTCGCCGTGCAATACGCTCCGGTTGCTCACTACCGTTGAAATAGCATGCTTGAAGATCAGTTGCTCCTGGCTGTTGTTCTCCAGAAGGACGGAGTATTTATCAAATGACCGAATCTTTCCGGTAAGTTTGACTCCGCTGACAAGGTAAATGGTGATGGGGGTCTTGTCCTTCCGAACCGTATTCAGGAACGTATCCTGAATATTTTGTGCCGGCTTGTTTTCCATGATGCCGATCTCCTACTTTCCTCTACGGGTTAGATGGTGTACTAGCTATTCCGGTGCAGACAAATAGGCGGGGGCGGCATCCGATGTCGAAAGCCGTCATGACTCCCGCAATGTGACAACTGTAGGCGAATTCCGCCTCGTTTTCAACCTCCTGCCCGACAGGCTCCCGTCCCGGTAATCAAGGCCCCTTCCAGCCTTAAAATCCCTTCACCCCAACACACTGGTGCGAAAAACCCTTCAGTTTACTGCGGTTCAGTGCCGCATGCCGACTGTCAAAAACTACAGGTCATGTGCGCCCGCATCCCCGCCGCTGCAATCGCAAACCTTTACGACTATTCTCGTCACAATCCACTTCGACCCGCCACCATAGCTGCAGACACACTGTTCCGATTCGTCCACGTTCAAACGAGGGCAACCCCGCAGTGCGACCCACTTCCTTCCGGCGGGTCGACGGACAGTTCGTTTTCTCTCCCCCAGAAGAGAGTTGTGAAAGATGAACGTTGCCATCTGTTGGGCGGGCCGCATGACGGTCCGGTCCGCTGCCGTTGCCGCCTCGCTCGCCTTGTGCACCATGCTTACCCCCTCTGCCGGAGCCCAGTCCGCCCAGTTCCTGGGAACCCAAAGCACTCTGGTCACCGGATTGAGCGAACCTTCGGGCGTAGCCATCGACTCCGCAGGCAATATCTTCATCGCCGACCGAGGCAACGATCGTGTCCTCAAGGAAACGCCGAACACAGCCGGCGGCTACACCCAGACCGTCATTGACACCAATCTCTCCCTTCCCATTGCCGTGGCCGTCGACAGCTCCGGAAGTGTCTACATCGCCGACCGGGACAACTACCGCGTCTATCAAGGACACGGTGAACCAAAACGGCGTCTATCTGGAGACCACCGTCAAGAACGGACTTACAGAACCTACCGGGGTCGCAATTGATTCGAGCGGGAACGTCTACATTGCCGACCTTTACCATCCGTATGTCCTGAAGGAAACCCCGTCCAACGGACACTACGTCGAGACCAAAGTTGGCAGTATCATTTCCGGCCCGGTATCCGTCGCGGTCGATTCCAAGGGCAACGTTTACGTCACCGACAGCAGTCTCGTTGTACAAGGAGTCCCTGTCCGAGCGGCGTCTACACCCAGAGCGTGATCGGCTCCGGCTGAATTTTCCCGAAGGCGTTGCCGTAGATGGCACGGGGGCTGTCTATGTCTCGGATTCGGGCAATTTTACGTCGTCGTGAAGCTGACACCTTCCGGCAGCAGCTATGTGAAGACCACGCTTCCAGTCACGGCATACTTGCTCGCACTCCGTAGGGCGCAGGGCCCCTGGGGGCATCGTGGTCGACAAGTACGGCAACTGCTGATCCCCGACTCCCTCGACGGAACATCATCAAGAGTCGCCGCTGGGAGCGGACTTTGGCCAGATGCAGATCGGCACGACCAGCCCGGTCGAGTCTCGCTGATGTTCAACTTCAGCGCGGCCGGAACCCTGTACAACATGCCACTCTAACGCAGGGTATGGTGCAGTGGACTTCGTCTATCACCGAACAGGAACCTGCTCCCAGGGACTGTTCTATTTCAGCCACCATTCTGCACGCTCGACGTGAAATTTACGCCGAAGCTATGCCGGCGACCGCGATGGCGCAGTGCTGCTTCACAACTCCAGCCTAGCCACCTTCGCTACCGGCTATCTGCACGGGGTTGGTAATGGGCGCCCAGATGCACTACTTCGCTGCCATCGAGAAGACCGTGCCGTTCAGCTACGCGGTCAAACTCCCCCCTATGGCGTCGCAGTGGATGGATACGGCACCGTGTATATCGCCGACATAACAACAACCGCATGCCAAAGAGAGCGCTGTCCGGTATCACAACTATCTCGAGTCCACTGTCGGCACCGGCCTGTCTTAACCCGACGGCAGTGGCTGTGGATGCCGGCCGGTAACGTGTACATTGCCGACCCTGGCAACAACCGCGTCGTGAAGTAGACGCCGTCCTGGACGGGCTGGTCGCAGACCGTCGTCGGCTACCGGGCTTTCCGGGCCGTATGGCGTGGCCGTTGGACCCGACGGCTCTGTCTACATCTCCGATACGTTCAACAGCCGCGTGTTGAAGGAAACGCCGCTCAGGAAATGGCTACGTGAGACGCACGATCCCGAGCAGTCGACTCGATCCATCCCTACGGCATTGCGGTGGATGGGCGCGGCAACCTGTATGTCTCCGATCCTACCGACGACCACGTGCTCAAGCTCACGTTCTCCAGCGGCATATACACGCAAAAGGT
Source organism: uncultured Acidobacteriota bacterium (assembly GCA_963819365.1). Classification (GTDB taxonomy): domain Bacteria; phylum Acidobacteriota; class Terriglobia; order Terriglobales; family Acidobacteriaceae; genus Telmatobacter. The sequence goes on along the minus strand of CAWFVY010000027.1, from coordinate 40,215 downwards.
TCTTGCCAGGTGTGAGCGCATCTTCGGAATCGCCGTCGATCCGCTATGGGCAACGTCTACCTGGCGCTCCTCAACAACGCCGGAGTGCTCAAGTACACGCCGTCAGGCAACACGTATACAACACTTTCGTTCCCATCACAGGATCGCCAACCCTTTGGCGTCGCGGTCGACGCCCGGGGCGATGTGTATGTCGCCGACGTGGGCAATCGGCAGGTCATGAAAGCCGACTTCGGCGACGCTCCCAGCTTCAATTTCGCCAGACACCAAGTGAGAAGCACCAGTGCCGACAGCCCGAAGATCCGTGACCATAGCGGACTACGGCAATCTGCCGCTGACTTTCGCGGATCCCTTCACGGGCCAGAACCCCAGCATCGCCACGAACTTCTCATGTCGAACGATTCCGGCCTCCTGCCCGATCTTCGATAGCCATGCCTGCTACCGGCAACGCTGGCCGTGGGACAGAGCTGCGTGATGTACGTCAGCTTTACCCCTGAGGCCGCGGGCAATATCGCCGGCATCGCTCGTCGTTCACCGACGACGCGCTGAACCCCACCCATCCGGAACATCACACCAGACGATTGCGCTCTCCGGCGTTGGCATGCAGATCACAGACGCAGTTGAACTGGGCGACTCCGGCAGCCATCACCTACGGAACCGCACTGAGCGCAACCCAGTTGAACGCCACGGCTACGGACGAGCAGCAACACGGTGCCGGACCTTCTTGCCGCCGCGGGAACGTGCTGACGCCGGCTCCCAGCCTGTGTGTGAAGTTCACGCCGACGAATACGGCGGAGTACCCCGATGCTGAAGACGTGATCTCAGGTGAGCAAGGCCGTGCTTAACAGTGACGGCCAAGGCCTAGCAAGACTTCGGGCGGCAAATCCCACCTTCACGTACGCGATTACCGGTTTCGTGAATGGTGACACCGCCGCAACTGCAGTAACAGGCACACCCACTTTCACCACGACGGCAGTGACCGGATCCGCTGCTGGTACCTATCCCATCACTCCGGCCATCGGCACGCTTGCCGCCGCAAACTATACGTTCAACTTCGTAACGGAACGCATCACGTGAACAAGGCGGGCCTGACGTTACGGCCACGGCGTCCAGCAAGACCTACGGATCGGCAAATCCCACCTTCGCATACACGACACCGGGTTCGTGAATGGCGACACCGCCGCGACCGCAGTAACCGGCACCCCACCTGACCACCACGGCAGTGCAGGATCGCCGGCCGGCACCTATCCCATTACCCCGGCCATCGGCACGCTCGCCGCCGCGAACTACACCTTCAAGTTCGCCAACGGCACGCTCACCGTAAACAAAGCGATTCTCACCATCACGGCCAACAACGCCAGCGTGGCCTACAACGCGGCAATACCGGCCTTCGCCTACACGCCGTCCGGCTTCGTTAACGGAGACACGGCCGCAGTGCTGACCGGCGCACCCGCTGAAACCACCACGGCCACCGTCGGCTTCCTGCCCGGGCACTTATCCCATCAACATCGCCGCGGGAACGCTGACCGCCACCAACTACTCGTTCACCTTCAAGAACGGAACCTGACCATCACGGCGCTCGGAACCGTTGCCACGCCGACGTTCACGCCCGTGGCGCGGAACCTACGTCGGCGCCCAGAACGTAACCATCACTGATACGACGGCCGGTGCAGTCATCCACTACACAACCAACGGAACCACGCCTACTGCTGCGTCCGCAACCTACACCGCGGCGATCCACGTCGCGGCAACCGCAACCATCAAAGCCATCGCCATCAAGGCGGGATACAACAACAGCGCAGTGGCCACGCGCGGCCTACACCATCAACTAGATTCGGTGCCGCGACCGGCTCCGGCGTCTCTGTCTTTGTCGCTGGAGCCGTTCGCGCGTCGCGCAGCGCGTTGGGACTCGCCAGGGCCTGCTGCACTAGAATCAACCATGATATGAAGTGTCCCTATTGCGGGTTTGCCCAGGATCGTGTGGTCGACTCGCGCGAATCCAAGGAAGCCGATTCGATCCGCCGGCGCCGCGAGTGCGAGAGCTGCAATCGCCGCTTCACCACCTATGAGCGCATCGACGAAATTCCCTACATGGTGGTGAAGAAGGACGGCCGCCGCGAGCGCTTCGACCGGCAGAAAATCCTCAGCGGCCTGCTCCGAGCGTGCGAGAAGCGCCCGGTATCGTCGAGCCAGCTTGAAAAAGTAGTTGACGCCACCGAGCAGTTCGTCATGGACGCCCAGGAACGCGAGCGCTCCACCCGCGAGATCGGCGAGCTGATCATGGACCATCTCAAGGGGCTAGACACGGTAGCCTACATCCGCTTCGCCAGCGTCTACCGGGACTTCAAAGATGTCCGCGAGTTCAAGGAAGAGTTGGAAGGGCTGCTGGAAGGCGGACGGACGGGAAAAGGCAAGAAGTGAGTGGCGGCCGGATGCGCGGTCGAAGCGGTTTCGAGAAGCTGGCGGCCACGCAGCTTACGCTATTCGCGGGGTACTTTCTTGTTTCGCTCGCGGTTCTGAATATCGCATTTCCAATTCAGTTCTATTTCAAGAACTTTGCTTACGAGGGTTCGCGAAGTTACATATTGTCGAGCTTCCTGCTGCTGAGTTTGACGAATGCCATTCTAGCTGCCTTGGCGATGCCTTTCGCTCTTCGCGGCACCAAACCGCGCTGGCTTCGCGTTGGCCGCGGCACGGCTGTATATTTCGTTCTAATTTGCTCGTTCCCATCGCGTGCAGCGGATTGGGATTCGGCTTATCCCTCGGTGAATTACCCTTCTTTGGAAGATTCGATATCTTCTTCATGGAATGGGAGTGGCTCCGATTCATTTTCGAATCCGCACTGCCCCTTGCCGTGTGCGTCGGGGCTCCGTACTTCTTCGCGACAGCCTCGCCGCGATCAGTCCGCGGCCCCACGCGATACTCTAGAGCCAGGAGCTAGAAGCCAGAAGCATGTCAGAACACAAGACCCACAAAGTAACCCTGATCCCCGGCGACGGCATCGGCCCCGAAGTCACCCAGGCCGTCGTGCGCATCCTTGAAGCCACCGGCGTCAAATTCGACTGGGAGCCGTTCGCCGCCGGCGCAGAAGCCTTCGAGATCTTCGGCGAGTACATTCCGCAGGCGCTCTACGACTCGATCGAGAAGAACAAGGTCGCGCTCAAGGGGCCGGTCACCACGCCCATCGGCGGCGGCTTCAAGAGCATCAACGTCACGCTGCGCAAGAAGTTCGACCTGTTCGCGAACTTCCGGCCCATCAAGCTGCTTCCCGGCCTCATCTCGCATTGGCCCGGCGTCGACCTCATCATCGTCCGCGAAAACACCGAAGGCGAGTACGTCGGCCTGGAGCACGAAGTCGTCCCCGGCGTGGTCGAATCCATCAAGGTCATCACGGAGAAGGGCTCCACGCGCATCGCGCGCTTTGCATTCGAGTACGCGCGCAAGCATGGCCGCAAGAAGATCCACTCCATTCACAAGGCCAACATCATGAAGCTCTCCGACGGCCTCTTCCTGCGTTGCGCGCGCAAGGTCGCCGAGGAGTTCCACGACATCCAGTACGGCGAGCACATCATCGACAACACCTGCATGCAGCTCGTGATGAACCCCTACCAGTACGACACGCTGCTGCTTGAAAACCTCTACGGCGATATCGTCAGCGACCTCTGCGCGGCCTTCGTCGGCGGCCTTGGCCTCGTCCCCGGCGCCAACCTCGGCCACGAGTGCGCCATCTTCGAAGCGGTGCACGGTTCCGCCCCCGACATCGCCGGCAAGGACATCGCCAACCCCACCGCCCTGCTGCAGTCCGCGATCCTCATGCTGCGCCATCTCGACGAAGAGGCCGCCGCCGACAAAATCCAGAAAGCCCTCGAAACCGTCTACTCCGAAAAGAAGTGCCTCACCCGCGATGTGGGCGGCACCTGCGGCACAACCCAGTTCGCCGACGCCCTGCTCGCTGCCATGGGATGAAGTCAAGCATTAAGCATTAGGCCTTCGGCGTGGAGATTGCCATGCATTACCTGCTGTTTTACGAAGTCGGCGATGACTATGTTGCGCGGCGCGCTGAGTTTCGCAGCCGGCATCTCACCATGGCCTGGTCGGCCAGCGATCGCGGCGAACTCGTCCTCGGCGGCGCGTTCGCCAATCCTGTCGACGGCGCCGTGCTCCTCTTCGAAGGCGACTCCCCGACCGTCGCCGAAGACTTCGCCAAGTCCGATCCCTACGTGCTCAACGGGCTCGTCAAGCGCTGGTATGTCCGCGAGTGGAACACTGTTGCCGGCGACGCAGCTACCCAACCCATAAGGCCAGGCTGATGCCGGATTCGTCGGAGCAGCTCGGCCCGACTGTTGAAGTCGTCCCCGCGAATCCAGACGACCAGCCTCTGCTCGCAGGTTTGCTCAATTCCTATGCCCGCGAGTTCAGCCGCTTTCACCCCGTCGAGTTTGAAGAGGACGGCACGTTCGTCTATCGCCAGTTGCCGGCCTACTGGCATGAACCGGGGCGATTCCCCTTCTTCATCCGCATCGACGGAGACCTGGCAGGATTCGCTTTCGTCGTCCGCGTCGACTCTCCATCGAGTGGTGAACCCGTCTTCGATGTCGCCGAGTTCTATGTGAGTCCACCGTTCCGCCGCCAGGTCGCGGGAACGGCCGCTGCACACATCCTCTGGAAGAGATTCCCCGCTCGCTGGCAGGTGCGCGTACTCCAAGCCAACCAGCCGGGTACACGGTTCTGGCAAAACGCTGTCACGCGGTTTACGGGCCAGCCGGCTCAATCCGTCTGCTTCACGGTGACGGATCAAGCCTGGCTGCGATTCGCCTTCGATTCTCGGATCGTGCCTTAAGCACCGTAAGAGGCGCCGTAGCTGCTGCCTATTCTTCCTCGGACAGGATATTGAACGCGGTTCCCGCATAGCCCGTTGCCACGGCGCTCACCGCCGCCGGTATCTGCCAGTTCGGACCCTGCAACTCGGGCATGGGCCGTGCCTGGAACAGCCTCTTGCATTGCCGCGCCGTCCACCGCGCCCACTTCTTTGACTTCTTCCGGCGCGCGCTGTCCGTCGATATCCCCGTTCCCGCATACATCTGCCGGTAGAGCTTCGAAAGAAAGATAAATGCCAGCCTGGCGCGCAGGTTGGGAGTGCATGCCGAACGCTGCCAGATCGAGCCCCAGTCGTAGAAACGGTCCCACACCTTCTGCGTGCGCTCGCGAATCTCGTCCGTGCTCATCGTCGGGTGCGGCGTAAACATCTTGGGGCGGACCTCGATGGGAATCAGCCAATATCGCGTGATCGGCACATCGCCCACCATCGTCGGATCCTTGGCCTGCTCCTTCTCCCAGCGGCCAAAATCCACCGTTCCCGGAAACGGAGTCATCATCACGAATTGTGCAAAGGTGATGCCCGCCTTCAGCGCCATATCCGCAGTCGCATCGAAGGTCGCCGGCTTGTCCGTGGGCAGTCCAAAAATGAACGACCCCAGCACGTGCACGCCGTGCTCCCTGAATTTCTGCAGTTGCTTTGCCAGAGCGTCGCCCGAGTAGTTCCAGTCTTTGAAGACTGCCTTCAGACCCTCTGGCGTCACGGCTTCCACGCCCACCAGCGCGCCCTTGATGTTCGCTTTGTGCATGGCATCCAGGTAGTCGCCGTCTTCGCCGGCCTCCATGGTGATCTGCGTAAAGAACACCATGTCTTTGGGCAGCTTCGCCAGCTCTTCCATCAGCTTGAAGCGCTCCTCGCGAATCGCCGTGAGCTCTTCCAGCTTGGCAACGTTCTTCTGCTCGCGCGCCTGCCGCAGGTCGGTCAGTGTGACCGGATAGAAGTTGTCATCGGCCAGCGCGATAAAACGGAAACCCAGGCGCCGAAGGCTGACGATTTCGTCAATCACCTTCTGATGTTGCCTTTGCCGCGGCTTCTGGCCGTCGGTACGCCACACGCTGCAAAAAGAACAATGCTTCGGACAGCCGCGAATCGTCTGCACTGAGGCCCACATATACTTGTCCGGACGCATCAGATCCCAGCGTGCTGCCAGAAATTCCGTGCCTTCAATGCGCCCGCCTTCGTAGATCTTCTGGGGATTGCCGGCCAGGCAATCCACTACGGCCTTGCCCCAGGCGACGTCGCCATCGCCACGCACCACCGCATGCGCTTCCCCTCGCTCCAGAGCCTCTTCGGGAAACAGCGTGGCATGGATGCCGCCGTATACCACCCAGGCGCCGCGCGCCCGCGCCATGCGTCCCACTTGGTAGCCGCGTAGCGCGTTCCCGGTGTGGACGCTGATCCCCACAATATCGCCGGGGTGAATGGTTTCGAAATTCATTTGCTCGAGGGATTCGTCGACAAGAATCGGATCGCCCGCAGATTCCGGAGTCGCTGCGGCGATCACAAAAAGCCATCGCGGGGTGATTACTGCTGTCCCAAAGGAGTTGTCGCTTGGATTCACTAAGTGGATACTCGTAGGAGCCCGACCTTTCGAGCGCTTTCCGTCCTTGCAGAGGTGAGCATCGACACTGGGGAAGATGTCCGGTTTGCGGAAATGCGCTGGCAGGCAATCGAGGTTGTCGGTGACCTGTCAGGTGCCAATCCTACACGGTTGGCATCCCCAAGTCTGTTCAATTCTGAACACTCCGCAAAAGCGCATCGCCTCTGCCATCACATTCGCGTGCCCCTTAACTGCTTGCAGACAATGCATCAACCCCTTCCGGCGGGCGTGCAATCCGCTGATTTTGCGGCCCGCTCACCCGCTCGGTAAACCACGTCGCGTCTCCCTTCAACAACCCACTTTCCTGTACACTAAAATGTTTACTCATCCATCATGCGAAACAAATATCCAATCGGCATTCTTGGCGCCACCGGAATGGTGGGCCAGCGCTTCATCCAGTTGCTTGAAAACCACCCCTGGTTCGAGATTGCCTGGCTCGCCGCCAGCGACCGCTCCAGCGGCAAGAAATACGGCGACGCCGCCAGATGGCGCCTCGAGTTCCCGCTGCCCGAGCGCATCGCGAACATGACCGTCTCCGCGGCCGATCCCGCGGGCGCGCCGAAGATCATCTTCGCCGCCCTCGACTCCGACATCGCCAGGGATCTGGAGCCGAAGTTCGCCGCGGCCGGTTGCGCCGTCGTCTCCAACTCCAGCGCCTTCCGCATGCACCCCGACGTGCCGCTGGTCATCCCCGAGGTGAACTCCGAGCACCTGCACCTGATCGAGGAGCAGTCGTGGCGCAAGGAGTCGGGCGGCTACATGGTCACCAACCCCAACTGCTCCGCCATCGGCCTCGTGGTCGCCCTCAAGCCGCTCGAAGAGCGCTTCGGCATCGAGCAGATCTTCGTCTCGACCATGCAGGCCATCAGCGGCGCCGGCTACCCCGGCGTGCCCTCCATGGACATCCTCGGCAACGTCATCCCCTTCATCAAGAGCGAAGAAGAGAAGATGGAAGCCGAGACGCTCAAGCTGCTCGGCCGCTTCGAAGGCCACGAAGTGAAGCCGCTGGCCGCGCGCATGACCGCCCACTGCAACCGCGTTGCGGTCGAAGACGGCCACACCGAGTGCGTCTCCATAAAGTTCCGCAAAACCGGCCACCGCGCGAACAGATCCTCGCCGCCTGGGCGGAGTTCAAGCCGCTCGGCGGTCAGGGACTGCCGATGGCGCCCGAGCAGCCCGTAGAGTTCGCTCCGCAGGACGACCGCCCGCAGCCCCGCCTCGATCGCAATCGCGGACGCGGCATGGGCGTGACCGTCGGCCGCCTGCGCCCCTGCAGCCTGCTTGACTGGAAGTTCACCGTGCTGTCGCACAACACCATTCGCGGCGCCGCCGGCGCAGCTATTCTGAACGCGGAGCTGCTGGCAAGTCTCGGCAAACTGGAACCGGTCGCCGCCGCCGCGCAGGTATAAGCGCGCCGGAGGCGCAGAGGTTGTTAGCCCCGCGTTTTAACGTGGGGTGGGATGATCCACAAATCTACTGCAGAGTCCCGTAGGGACGACGCAAGGACATCGCAGGTCGGGTATTCGCATGAGTCTTGTGGTCATGAAATTCGGCGGCACGTCGGTTGAAGATCCGGCCGCAATCAATCGCACCGCCGCCATTGTTGCCGGCCGCGTCGCCGCAGGCAAACAGCCGGTCGTCATCGTCAGCGCCATGGCCACGCGTCACTGACCAGTTGTTGCGCTGCGCCGCCGCCGCCTCGAAGGGCGACCGCACCGGCGCACTCGCCATCAGCTCGCGCCTGCGTTCCCGTCATCGCGACACCGCCGCCGCGCTGCTGAAGGACCCCAAGGAATCCGCCGAGCTCGTCAACTGGATCGATCAGAAGTTCGACCAGCTCGACGAAGTCCTCCGCGGACTCGCCGCGATCCTCGAGCTCACCCCGCGTATCTCCGACCTCATCGTCAGCTATGGCGAACGCCTCTCCAGCCGCATGATCGCCGGCGCTTTCTGCGAGCGCGGCGTCGATGCAGCCCACGTCGATTCGCGCGAAGTTGTCGTCACCGACTCGCAATACCAGAAAGCCATTCCCATCGATTCCATCATCGAGATGCGCGCCGCCGAAAAAGTCCGCCCCCTCGTGGACGACGGCAAAGTCCCCGTCATGGGCGGCTTCATCGCCTCCAACGAGGCCGGCATCACCACCACCCTCGGCCGCGGCGGCTCCGACTTCACCGGCGCGCTCATCGGCGGCGCCATGCAGGCCGACGCCATCGAGATCTGGACCGACGTCGACGGCATCATGACCTCCGATCCGCGCGTCTGCCCCGATGCTCTGCGCGTCAAGGTCATCAGCTTTGAAGAAGCCGCCGAGCTCGCCTACTTCGGCGCGAAAGTCCTGCACCCCGCCACCATCCTGCCCGCGGTCAAAAAGAACATCCCGGTGCTCGTCCTCAACAGCAAGAACCCGACCAACGAAGGCACGCGCATCATCTCGCTCGCCCCGCACTGCAAGAGCCCCTTCAAGTCCATCGCGGTAAAGAAGAAGCTCTCCATCATCGACGTCGTCGCCAGCCGCATGCTCATGACCCACGGCTACCTCAAGGAGATCTTCACCATCTTCGACAAGCACCAGACCCCCGTCGACATGGTCTCCACCAGCGAAGTCTCGGTCTCGCTCACCGTCGACTCCAACGACAAGCTGCCCGCTCATCGCCGCCGACCTCAGCAAGGTGGCCGACGTGAAGTACGAAGGCAAGAAGGCGCTCATCTGCATGGTCGGCGAAGATATCCGCGGGCAGAACGGCATCGCCGCCCAGGTATTCGCTGCCGTCCGCCACATCAACGTGCGCATGATCTCCCAGGGCGCCAGCGAAATCAACATGAGCTTCATGATCGATGAAGACGACGCCGACGAAGCGGTACGCAGCCTGCACGCCGCGTTCTTCCAGGACCCTGACCCGGCCATCTTCGACGTGGAAGCGAGCAAACAGCTCGCAGCCGCGGGATCCGCGGCGGCCAAGCAGGACTGAAAGATGTCCATGAGCATGCGAGTCGCAACGGTGCTCGGCGCTGCAGCGTTGCTATGCGCGGCTCTCCATGCCCCGTTCGTGCGTGCACAAGCTCCGGTCATCGCCGGCCCTGCCGCACCCACGCTGGAATTTGTCTACGAGGAAGTCGTAACCCTCGCCCCCGCCCAGCCGGTCGGCGACACACCCCAGGGCCATCGCAACATTGTGCCCATCACTGGAGGCACCTTCGCAGGTCCGCGGCTCAAAGGAAAGATCCTGCCCGGCGGATGGGACTGGCAGCTCGCCTCGCCAGGCGGCTGTTTCACCATTCACGCCGACTACATGATCCAGACCGACGACGGCGTCATCATCAATGTGCGTAACGTCGGGACCCAGTGCAAAAGCACCGCTGGCGATCAGGGCGCGCTTCTCACTTCGCCCGTATTCGAGGCGCCAAAAGGAAAGTATGATTGGCTGAACGGCGGCGTCTATGTCGGAACGCTCGAAGGTACTTCGATGAACGGCGTTCCCGCCGTGCGCATTCGCTTCTACAAGGCAAAAGGCGCGGCCCCCGCCGGCCCATAAGAACGCCTTTAGAGGGGATTCCCGCTTGCCTGATTCACCACTTCTCTCGCACTTCGCTTTTAGCTGGAAGCTAGAAGCCAGCTAGGAGCTCAAATGCTGTTCCTCGTACTCGGCAAAGGAAAAACCGGCTCGCTCGTAGCGGAAGTGGCGCGCGAACGTGGCCACGGCGTGCGCGCCCTCGACATCCAGGAAAACCGCGGCGCCTCCGCCCTCACCGCTCCCACGCTTGCCGGTGTCGACGCGGTCATCGACTTCACCAGCGCCGAGTCCGCAGTCGAGAACATGCGCGCCGTGCTCGCGCTCGGCTCCCGCATCGTCGTCGGCACCACCGGCTGGTACTCGCATCTTGCCGCGATGAAGGAACTCGTCCATCGCCGCGGCGGAGCTCTCCTGTACGGCACCAACTTCTCCATCGGCGTGCAGAAGCTCTTCCGCCTAACAGCGGAGCTCGCCCGCCTCGACGGCTACACCTTCTCCGTCGACGAGACACACCACACGTCCAAGCTCGACGCCCCCTCCGGCACCGCCCTTACGCTCAAGGAAATCATCCAGTCCGTCCGCCCCGAGGCCAATGTCGCCATCACCTCGCACCGCGTCGGCGACGCCAAAGGCGAGCACATCGTCACCGCCAAGAGCGACATCGACGTCCTCGAACTCCGCCACGACGCCGCCAGCCGCCGCGGCTTCGCCCAAGGCGCCGTCCGCGCCGCCGAGTGGCTCTCCAAACAGCAATCCGGCGCCTGGGACTTCCGCGACATCTTCGACCAGCTGTAAATTCTAGAAACCGCCGGCATTCTGATTGAAGTACCAGATCAGGCGATTTGATGCCGCGGAATGAATCTCCTGTTTGACTCCTACGCCCCAATTGCTCCATATGCGCGGAGCCCATCGAATGGAGCTTCCCTCGTCAATCACAAATGCCTCGGTGAGATGTGCCACCGGCATTTCGCGGATAGTGCGTTCCCAACTCGAGAAGCTTTTGGCTGAAAGTGCGCCGGGACTGACGCGGTTCGGGTTTTCCTCAAGCTTGCCCTGAGTGGCGCGAGTGACGAAGAACTCCTGAAACCTGCTTGAAGAGCGAGCAGCGGCACCCGTCCTGCATCATCCGCCATTTCTGTCATGAAGATGAGGAGCAGCATCTTGTACGACATGGTCATCCGGTGACGCTCAATGTCATAGATGAGTTCAGAAGTGGCTGGAGCAAGCACACCAGGACTGGTTACAAGTTCTACTGGCTCATTGACAACTGATCGCATTCCCAAACAGTGGTCGACCTTGCGCGCAAATTCCTGCTCCGGGATCTCCTTATATTCATAACCGTGGTCGGCCAGAAAGTCTTTGTGCTGCGGAACCATCCGGTTCGCAATAAACATCAATCGCGGGTGTGTCGACGGGTATTTCTGCCGATAATCGTAAAAGTAGTAGCAGTGCCTCTGTAGATGGTCCTCATCGAGGCGGCCCCGCTGTATCTCTACCAGGAGGTGGCGCGATAATCCGTCCGTAAAGAGCACATCCGGACGCCTGCCATTGATGACGACCTGCCGACGGACCAGGGTGAGCCCGGCTCGATGAACAGACCTGGACAGTTCGCAACTGCCTCTTCCATTTGGATTTCGAGCATCAACCGAAAGATAGGTCGAGGCAATCAACATGTCAATAATGGTTGAAGCCTCAAGTGCTGCGTGGCTTTGACATGAATCGCGCTGAGAGCGAGCATATTCACGAGGAACCGAGAGTGAACATCCTGATGACGCCTGAACTCGAGAAGCTCGTCGCCGACAAAGTCGCTTCCGGCCGCTACGCCTCGCCCAGCGAATTGGTGCTCGACAGCCTCGAAGCTCCTCGAATGGGACGAGATGTCCCGCAGGGAGCAGCTAGAAGAATTCAATCGCGAACTCAAGGCACGCATCGACTCGCTCGACCGGGGCGAGGGCATTAGCTCAGAGGAAGCGCTCCGACATTTCAAGGAAATATCGGCCCAGCGAAGAGCAGAATTGCAAAGCGGCGAGCGCCACCTGATCACTGACCACTGTTCACTAACCACTAACCACTGCCGTTATAAACTAGCCTGTCATGCAAACAACAGGTTGTGGCACCGCGATCGTCACGCCGTTCCGCGCGGACGGGGCGATCGATGAGCAGGCTCTCTGGGCGCTGGTCAATTGGCAGATTGAATCCGGCATCGACTTCATCGTCGCCTGCGGCTCCACCGGCGAAGCCGCCACCCTCGAAGAAGACGAGTGGCTCAACGTCATCCGCATTGTCATTGAGGCTGCCGCGGGCCGCGTTCCCGTCTGGGCCGGCTGCACTCACAACTCCACGCGCACGCTGCTCCGCCTCGCCAACCAGCTTCGCCAGGTCAAAGGCGTCAGCACGGTCCTTTCGGCGAACCCCTACTACAACAAGCCCACGCAGGAAGGCCAGTACCAGCACTTCCTCGCGCTCGCGAAGGCCGTCGCTCCGCTGCCGGTCTGCCTCTACAACGTGCCCGGCCGCACCGCCGCCAACCTTGAGCCCGAGACGGTCCTCCGCCTCATCGACGCCGCTCCCAACATTCAGGCCATCAAGGAGGCCAGCGGCAAGCTGCCGCAGATCGCCGCCGTCGTCCACGGCGCGCCGCGCTCGTTCAAGGTCTTCTCCGGCGACGACAACATGGCCCTCGCCGCCATCGCCAGCGGAGCCCAGGGACTCATCAGCGTCGCCTCCAACGAGATCCCCGCCGAGGTCAGCCGCATGATCCGCGCCGCCCTCGAAAACCGCTGGGACGAGGCGCGCGACATCGAGCGCCGATCCATGCGCCTCTTCGAAGCCAATTTCTGGGAATCGAATCCCTCGCCCGTAAAGACAGTGCTCAGCCTGATGGGAAAGTGCAGTGACGCGGTCCGCCTGCCGCTGGTTCCACCCACAGCCGCCACCCGCGCCAGGCTGGAACGCCTGGCCGGCGAGATGGGCCTCCTCAAGTTCGTCCCCGTCGAAGGCGACCTGCGCATGTACTAGCCGCAGCCGCGCGTCTCAGCCGCCGCAGCCGGCCTTTCAGGAACGCAAAGCCGCGCGGGCTGCAATGGCCTGCACCCCAGGTCGACTGTCCTTGTCCGGGTAATCTTCCGGGTCATCAGCGCGAAGGCACAACAAAGCCCGTCGTTTCCTGCACGCCACTTCAATCAGGATATAAATGAGTGCTTACGATGCCTTGCTGCGCAGTTCCTGCTCGGCCCGGAACCAGTCTTCCACGTGATGTCCGTGTTTATAGCCGCGTTGTTGCCAGTAACTGTGCGCCAGCGCCGCCACTTCCTCTTCCGAGATCTGCAGCAGGTTCACTCTCGCCGCAACCGGTTCGGCGGCGGCTCCATTCGCCTTCTTTGCGGCAGGCTTGCGCGGCTTGGCGGCCGTCGCGGTTTTGGTCTTGCTGGCGGTCGTGCGTCGCCTTCTTCGGTGTTTCTGCCATTCCTAGTCCTCCGGGGGTTCAGCAGTTCGAAAGGTGCCCATACCGGGAGCCCAGGCGGCCGTCCGCTTGCTTGTCGCGTTGGCTCTGGCCGGGTAGGGTCGAGTTCCCCCTTCCGAATTGCCATGAGGGCCAAACGAACGGGCCGTCCTCTCTAGTTTACTAAAGACCGGCTATGCCCCGTACCCCATTGCGGACCGGCGCATCCCAGCGGTAAACCATCTCCATTAGCCCATAAGCCCGGCCAAGTCATTTGGATTAAATCGGTTACAGGCGAAAGCGATCAGTTAGAGTGAACTCTCGCCCCAAGGCAACTGCTGACGCGCGCGCGATCATCCACATCCGAGGAAAAATCCGGCTCACCATGTCGATTGCGCCTCCTCGCCGCCCGTCATGGGAGTGAAGGCGCTCAAACGCCTACAATCCCAACACGGAGGTTTCCCCATGCAATATCTCCTCATGCTTTACTCTGACGACTCCGCCTGGAACACCATGTCCCCCGAGCAGCAGCAGCAGGGCGTCGCCGCCTATCGCGCCTACGGCGAAGCGCTGTCGGCCGCCGGCGTTCTGTGCGGATCCAACCGCCTGCGTCCCGCTGCCACGGCAACCACCGTACGCACCACCAATAACAAGGCGCAGGTCCTCGACGGCCCATTCATCGACTCCAAAGAGTCCCTGGGCGGCTACTACCTGATCGATGTCCCCGATCTCGATGCCGCGCTTTCCTGGGCAGCCAAGTGCCCCGGCGCCGGCCACGGCGTGATTGAAGTCCGCGCCATCTGGTCCATGGGCGCGCCAGCCGACAACGCCGTCTCCCAGGAGGCCGTCGCCAGCCGGTGAGTAGTCATTGCCACCTCCCAGAACACCGGCGCGTCGGTGCTCGCAACCGCTGAAGCAGCGGCTCGCCACAGTTACGGCAAGCTCGTAGCCTGGCTGGCCGCGCGCTCCGGCAACGTAGCCGCGGCGGAAGACGCCCTCTCTGAGGCGTTCTCCGCCGCGCTCCAAACCTGGCCCACCCAGGGCTGCCCGCAGAATCCCGACGCCTGGCTGCTCACCGTCGCCCGCCGCAAACTCATCGACCAGGCCCGCCGCCAACAGCCCGAGGCCGGCCCCGACGAACTCGACACCATCGCCGCATCCCTCCAAGATGCCGCCACCGGCGACCTCCCCGACCGCCGCCTCGGCCTGCTCTTCGCCTGCGCGCATCCCGCCATCGACGCACCCATCCGCGCGCCACTCATGCTTCAGGTGGTCCTCGGCCTTGAAGCCGCCCAGATCGCCTCGGCCTTCCTCATGTCGCCCGCCGCCATGAGCCAGCGTCTCGTCCGCGCCAAAACCAAAATCCGCCAGGCTGGAATCCCCTTCCACATCCCCGAACGCGAGCAGATGCCCGAGCGCCTTGAAGCCGTCCTCGACGCCATCTACACCGCCTTCTCCGAGGGTTGGCAGGATCCTGCCGGCGCCGACCCCGCCCGCCGCGAGCTTGCCGAGGAAGCCATCTACCTCTGCCGCATCGTCACCGGCCTCTTGCCCTCTGAACCCGAAGCCTTCGGCCTGCTTGCCCTCATGCTCTACGCCGAAGCCCGCCGCGCCGCCCGCCGCAATCCCGCCGGCGCCTTCGTCCCCCTCCGGCAACAGGACACCGCGCTCTGGAATGCCGCAATGATCGCTCAGGCCGAAACCTCCCTGCTCCACGCCAGCCGCGCCGGCCGCATCGGCCGCTACCAGCTCGAAGCCGCCATCCAGTCGGCCCACGTCGAACGTCACCGCACCGGCGTCACCAACTGGCCCGCGATCCTCACCCTCTACAACGCGCTGTTTGCCGTCACCGGCTCGCCCGTAGCCGCTCTCAATCGCGCGCTCGCCCTTGCTGAAGTCGCCGAACCCGAGGCCGGCCCCGACGCCGCGCTCCGCACCCTCGACCAGCTCGCCGAAGACCCGCGCCTTCTCGGCTACCAGCCCTACTGGGCCGCCCGCGCCGACCTCCTCGCCCGCACCAGCCAGTCCGCCCTAGCCGATCAAGCCTACGAACGCGCCATCGGCCTCGAACGCGACCCCGCCGTCCGCAACTTCCTCGAACGTCGCCGGAGAAATCTGACCACCAGCTAGCGAGGGCGGCGGTATGATTCCTCGCAGACCGAGGTTTCGCATGCCTGCTTCTGTTCGAGTCCGCGACCTGATGCCAGCTTGGTTTTTGATCTCCGCGTTGGGGTTGTCCGCGCAAGAGCTGTGGCCCGGCATGGAAAAATACGTAACCCTCCAGACCACCCCCGCCCCCGCTCTCATCAATCATTACAGCGCCGCCCTGGTGGCCGCGTATTGGGAGTATCCCTGCCACGCGGACGACGTCGCCGCTGCCGGCTACTCCGATGTTGCCGAGAGTTTTGCATCCCCTGCCGAGACAGGCGAAGCCTTCCAGATTGGCGGGGCGCAGGATCGCTGCCCCGGCAAGATCACCGCAGCCATCTGGGCTGACGGAAATGAAATCGGCGACCCGGAAGTCCTCAGAGAGTTCCACGATTGCCGAACGGCCGCCTGGGACGAAATGCACCGCTTTCTGAAAGCCAATGTCTTTGCGTTTCCGGCGGACAAATGGGATCCAAGCGTAAGCTCAGCCAATCTCAAACAGAAGCTTGCTCTTGAGGAAACGCTACAAAACGTCAGCGCACACGATTTTGCCGTTCACGGATACAGCGTCGCAGTTCTCGCCTTTCTGGCTCAGAGCATGGACGACTATCGGGCCGTGATAGAGCAGCATCCGGACCAATTAATCCAACGCAGAGGCATGTTCCTGCGCTACCTGAAAGAGTGGGAACAGGCATTGAACTCCCCAATCTATCCGGAAAAGCCAATCTGGTGGAACTGGCCCTGATTCGAACATCGCCGCGCGAGTATCCAGCGGGATTCCAGATAGCGGCGTCCGGCGCCACTTACAACTGCATCTCGAAATAAACCAGCGGCGCGCCGCGATAGACCGTCCGCCCCACCTCGCGAAAACCGCATTTCGCATAGAACGGCCCGGCCCCTGCCGCGCAATCGTAGGCATCGAGACAAATTGCATCCGCGCCCGCCTCTACCGCAATGCGGCGAGCTTCCTCGATGCATTGACGGCCCAGCCCCTTCCGCTGATGACGCGGAGCAACCGTCATGTCAGTTAAATAGAATGGCAGCCGGCTGGGAGAGAAGAAGCTGCGGTCGATCGCCCACGGCTTGCGCTTCGAAAGCCTCAGCGCCGCCACCAGTCCCCCTCGCCAGCGTGAGACATACACGCCGCCCTGGCGCAACTGAAACGCCGCTCCCTTTTCGGTTGAGCGGAAACACCAGAAGCCTGCGCCGAAGTCCTTCGCCAGGCGGTCGCTCACCGCGCCCCGCAGCGCCACCCATTCGGGAATATCCTCCGGCACTGCAGGCTCCAGACGAATGCGCATTCACTACTTCCAGCTCTTCCCCGGCCGTGCCACATCCCACATCTGCTGCCCGATCTCATCGAACAATCCCTGCTTGTCGTCCCCCACCCCATACAGATCGAAATGCGTCCGGTCGGGAATATACGTGAAGTGCGCATCCGCTCCC
This sequence comes from uncultured Acidobacteriota bacterium, assembly GCA_963819365.1. GTDB lineage: Bacteria > Acidobacteriota > Terriglobia > Terriglobales > Acidobacteriaceae > Telmatobacter. Next base: position 23,191 of record CAWFVY010000027.1, on the reverse strand, counting down.
AGCCCCTTCAGCACGGCATCCATCTTGTGCGCCGCTCCATCCAGGTAGAACGTGTCCGCCGTGCCCACGTAAACATGAATCCGCCCCTTCAGGTCCGCCCCGCGCTCCGCCCAGTGCGCCGTGACGACATGCGCCAGGTCCCAATGCTCTTTCCAGTAAGCCAACACCTCAGGATCCACATCGCCCGTCACCCGGTCGAACATCGCCTCCGGCGCGCCGCTCGCGCTCTTCGGCGAAAACACCCAGTCGAACGATGTCATCTGCCCGCCATACGGACCCAGCACCTGCTCCAGCTCAGTGAACTGCTCCGCCGTGGCCAGCACCTTGCCCTTGTCGCGCATGATCGGATACGGGCTGCCATCCGGCCGGTGATACACGTTGGCATGCTCGGCATAGAGATCGATACCCGTAAAGTCGTGAAAATCGCTCGGGTCCGGCGACGTCGACCACGTCCCCCCAAACACCTTCGGATAGTTGACCTCCAGTTGCAGCGAGGCCCATCCGCCGCTCGAGTGCCCCTGCACAAACCGCCCGTTTCGCCGCGCATCCATGCGGTACTTCTTCTCGATCCACGGAATGAACTCCGTCGTCAGCGCCGCGCCCCACGGCCCGTTATTCACGCTATCGGCAAACTCGTGCGTCCCCTGCGCGCACGACTCGTCCAGCATCACCCAGATCAACGGCGGCATCTTGCCCGCCTTCATGCGCTCGTAGATCCGCAGCCCGCTCACCAGCGCACCGTCGATGTTGCCGCCGAACCCGTGCGTCCAGTAAACGGTGGGATATGTTCCGTTGCCCTTCGCGTAATCCGGCGGCAGAATCACCCACGCCCTGATCTTCGTTGACTTCCCCCAGAACCGCGTCAACGCCGGGCTCTCGAACTCCTGCAGCTGCGCCACATCCGCGGTCGCCGACGCCTTCAGCTTCTCGAACGCCGCCTTCCGCTGCGGATCCTCTTCCGGATGATGATCGAGCACCAGTTCCGGCTCCGCTGCCCCGCCCGGCTTCCACCCCGCCAGCGTCATCACATTGCTGATCCAGTCCTCCGGCGCGCGCCCTCCATAGTTGTAGCTGTGCTCCACATCCAGCACCGCCTGCACCTCGTACAGTCCCGCATTCAGCTCGGAAAACGGCTTGGGGAACGCGAGCTGATCGGCATTCACCTCCATTGACTCCCCCGGCTCCAGCCGCGGAATCTCCTGCGCCGCCACAAAAGTCGCCGTCGGCCGCAACTCGTCGATCGAGACCTCCTTGTCGCCCGACCCCGCCTTGAGAAACAGCAGCAGCCTGCCTTTGATCGGCGCAGTCAGAGTCTCTGCCGCCTTCACGCGGAAGAAGGTATGCGGCGCCGGCGGTTCATTCTGGGCCTCCAGCCACTGCGCGCACCCCAGCGCAACGGTAAAGGCAACGCAAACAGCAATCGACGACACGCGAGGTACACGCAGGTTCTCAAACCGCATTCTGGTCTTCTCCGGCAGCTTCAGGAATCAGGGGAAAGGGTGCTTGAACCTTTATATCGCTCCGGACCCGCGGACGGTCTCCGCCGCCGGTCCCGCAACATCAAAAACGGCCGCTCCACGCACAGGTGCAGCACGCCGGCAACCGCAAAACACACCGTCAGATACACCAGCAGCCATGGCAATCGCCCAGCCTCCTGCAGCCGCGGAAACCAGTCGTCCACCAGGTGAAGCAATCTCTTTCTGCGTGAGGTAAAGGCAATACGCCAGCGTGGCGCAGGTCTGCGCCCCCGGAATCTTGAGGCGCAGCCATCCGTTGGTGCTCAGCGCTGAAGCCACCAGGCACGCCAGCCCCAGCGCCAGCAGCGGAAATCCGAACAGCACGCTTGCGCATGGATGTGCCCGTCGCTGCCGGGTGTCGATCCTCAAACAGCAGCACCGCCCCGCCCACAAGCGCCACACCCAGCAGCAACAGCGTGTGCCCTCTCCGCGCAATCTGCGCCCACCACGCCGGCCGGAAAGTCTTCACCATCGCCACCGAGACGCCCGCCAGCAGCCCATCCAACCGGCTGTAAGTCGGGTAGTAGATGTGCCGCATGAACGCCGCGCCATAGCCGTCGTCCTGCCCGGCAAGCGGCCGCAGCAGATGAAAAAGGAACCATGCCCGAATCGCCACGCCCAACAGCACAAACGCCGCCACCAGCATTACGCCGCGACGCAGCGACGGCCGCAGCATCGCCGCCCACACAATCATCGGCAGAAACAGGTAGAAGTGCTCTTCCACGCACAGCGACCACACATGCGAGAAGCCCTTCCCCGCCGGATGATCTGTCAGCAGATTAAAAGTGAACGTCGCATATTGCCACACCGGCGCCAGCGTCTCCGTCTCGCGCCACCCCGGCACCAGCAGATACAGCGCCAACACCACAAAAAACGCCGGCAGCACACGATACAGCCGGTTGCGATAGAACTCCCACAGCCCCGGCCGTCTGCCAGCGCCATACGGCCGGAAGAGTTGCGACGCAATCAGGTATCCGCTGAGCACGAAGAAAAGATCGACGCCCATCCATCCGATGCGCACCATGGGAAGCACTGCTTCCGGTACCGTCTCCCCGTGAAACCCCCAAAGGTGGAAAGCAATGACGGAAAGGATCGCCACGCTGCGCAGCGTGTCGAGCCCATGATATCTAGAAGTGGACTTCTGCAACGAGAGGAGCCTCAGGACGTGCTCCCATCATGGCATGGACCGCCGATGCGCAGATTCGCAGGGAATCTAGCTTGCCAGCGCAGCCTTCACGGCCTCGCTCACCACGCGCCCCTCGGCCCGCGCGCCGCTGGCCTGGATCTTCGCCTGCACCCGCTTCATCACCAGCCCCATCTCCTTCGGCGTCGGCTTCTGACCCGCTTCGGCCGTCTGCTCGGCAATGGCTTCGTCCACCATCGCCCGCAGCCCTGCTTCATCCAGCGCCTTGGGCAGATACTCTTCGATGACCGTGATCTCCGCGGCTTCCTTCGCCGCCAGCTCCGGACGATTGCCCTTCGTGAACATCTCAATCGAGTCGCGCCGCTGTTTGATCATCGTCGCCAGCGTCTGCTGCTCCTCGGCCGGCGTCAGCGCACTGCGCTTCTCGATCAGCTTGTTCTTCAGCGCCGTCATGATCAGCCGCAGCGTCCCCGTCCGATCGGCATCCCTGGCCTTCATCGCCGCAACCATGTGCTGCGTAACCAGTAGCTCCAGTCCTGGCTGCTTCCGTCATCTTTTCGTCCGTTCCCGTTCGTCGTTCGAGTCTCTTCCGGCAGCGCCCACAACCCGCCCCAGCGGAATACTCAAGTGTAAATCCCCACCACCCGTCCTCAACGGGGTGCCCCGGGTCCCTCGCTTTCAGGGACCTGAACGGGATCTGCGCACCTCCCCTGACCTGTACGCCGCCCCGCGCACCCCATCCTCTGTGACCGCTGGCACATCCGCCCCAACCACTCAACCCCATAATCGAAGCTCCATACAGAACCTTCATGCGCATTCGGACCCCATCTTCGGCCCCCCCACCCCTCCCCCGACCCGGCCCTCGGTCTCCGAAGGGTACCCCCCCCGCACCGTTTCACATTATGGGACGACCGATCGGGAAAGTCGATTCCGGAGCGGTCATAATCTAATTCCGGGGGACGAATTCACCCACCAGTAGCCGGGCGTCGAACCGTTCTTTGCCCCGCTCTAACTTTGGCACTCCGCCACTCCGTACCCCCCTCCCCCCCTAAAACACCCTGCAACCCACCTGCGCTGAAAATAATCTCTCCCATATCACTCACATAAATCACATTGTTGTGTATTATGTGATTGTTCGGTTGTGATTCTCCTCCAACCGCCCAAGGAGAGCCCATGATCCGCAAAACCCGCCTTTTTACTCCCGGCCCGACTCCGCTCCTCCCTGCCGCCCAGTTCGCCATGGCCGCCGCCGACATCCACCACCGCACCCCTGAGTTCCGCGCCCTCTACCAGAAGGTCCTCGCCCAGCTCAAGGTCTTCGTCGGCACCAAGAATGACGTCCTGCTCCTCTCCTCCTCCGGCACCGGCGCCATGGAAGCCGTCCGTCTCCAACCTCACCTCGCCCGGCGACAAGGTCCTCGTCCTCACCGCCGGAAAGTTCGGCGAGCGCTGGCGCGACCTCGCCAAGGCCTTCGGCTGCGAGCCCGTCGTCCTCAGCGCCCCCTACGGCCAGACCTTCGACCTCGCCGAAGTGAAGAAGGCCCTCACGCCCGACATCAAGGCCGTCTTCGTGCAAGCCACTGAGACCTCCACCGCCGTCATTCACGACGTCGAAGCCATCGCCAAACTGATCAAGGAAGTCGCACCGGAACTGCTGCTCGTCGTCGACGGCATCACCGGCCTCGGCACCACCCACTTTGACGTGGACGGATGGGGCATCGACATCCTCATCGGCGGATCGCAAAAGGCCGTCATGATCCCTCCTGGCCTCGCTTACCTCTCCGTCAGCGACAAGGCTTGGGCGGCCATGGACAAGTCGAAGAACCCGCGCTATTACTTCGATCTCCGCAAGGAGCGCAAGAATGCCGCCAAGGGTGAAAGCTCGTATACGCCAGCCGTCGCACTCATCGCCGGCCTCGGCGCAGCGCTCGATTACATCGCCGGCCAGGCGAACGGCGATCTCGAAAAGGGCCGCATCGCACTGGTAGACAATGCCATCGTCAACGCCGCAGCCACTCGCGCCGGCCTCACCGCGCTCGGCTTCACGCTGTTCGCGCCCACGGCTCCGGCCGCCGCTGCCACCGCAGTTGCCGTCCCTGAAGGCATGGACTCGAGCGACGTAGTCAAGGCGCTCAAGACGCGTTTCGCCTCGGTCATCGCCAACGGCCAGGGCGAGATGAAGGGCAAGATCTTCCGCGTCGCCCACCTCGGCTTCTTTGACTACCTCGACACCGTCGCCTTCCTCGGCGCCATGGAGCACATCGCGAAAGACACGCTCAAGCTCCCCGTCGAATGGGGTCAGGCGGTTGCGGCGGCGCAGAAAGTTTACGCGGAGGCAGTTCACAGTTCTTAGTTCAAATTTCGCAGTACGGCCTCTTAACTGTGAACTACGAACTATGAACTAAGAACTTCCCTTGGAGTCCCATGTCAGAACTCTCATTTGGCGAAAAACTAGTCATCGCCCGCAAGCAGCTCGACCTCTATCAGTACCAGATGGCCGAGAAGCTGGGCGTGCACCCCAATTCCATCTGGAAATACGAGCGCGGCGAGGGCAAGCCCCACGCCGCCGTCATCCGCATGTTCGATCTGCTGTGCGAAAAAGACGGCGTCCGTTTTGACGAGTACGCCCCTGCCGCAGCGGAAAAGGGAGAAGCGATGAAGATTGTTCTCGCGGAAAAAGTTTCGCCGGCCACGCTGGCGGTGTTTGCGGCCGAGCCCGGCTGGGAAGTTCTCACGCACGACAACCTGCCTGACGGCCTGCCCGCGGCGCTCGCCGATGCCGACGCACTCGTCGTCCGCTCCGCCGTGCAGGTCGACGACGCTCTGATGGAAAAGGCGCCGAAACTACGCGTCATCGGCCGCGCCGGCGTGGGCGTTGACAACATCGATGCCGAAGCCGCCACCCGCCGCGGCATCGTCGTCATGAACACGCCCGGCGCCAACGCCGTCGCCGTCGCCGAGCTCACCATCGGCCTCATGCTCGCCCTCGCCCGCAAGCTCCCAGCCGCCAATGCCACCATGCACGCCGGCAAGTGGGAGAAGAAGATCGCTGCAGGGCTCGGAGCTGCGCGGCAAAACTCTCGGCATCCTCGGCCTCGGCCGCATCGGCCTTGAAGTGGCCCGACGCGCGCGCGGATTCGGCCTCGAAATCATCGGCAGCGACCCCTTCGTCTCCGCCGCCGTCGCGCGCGAAAACGGCATCCGCCTGGTCTCGCTCGACGAGCTCTTCGCCGGATCCGACTACCTCACCCTGCACGTCGGCCTCACCCCGCAGACCGCCGACGTCATCAACGCCAAGACCCTCGCCACCATGAAGAAGGGCGTCCGCATCATCAACTGCGCGCGCGGCGAGCTCATCGAAGACGCCGCTCTCGTCGAAGCCCTCAAGTCCGGACAAGTAGCCGGCGCCGCGCTCGATGTGTTCCGCGAGGAGCCGCCGAAGAACTCGCCGTACACCGACCTCGACAACGTGATCCTCACGCCGCACATCGCCGGCTCGACCGCCGAAGCCCAGGAAGCGGTAGGCATCCAGATCGCCCGCCAGGTGCGCGAGTACCTCAAGCTCGGCGTGGTGCAGAACGCCGTCAACCTGCCCTCGCTCAGCCATGAAGAGTACGTGCTGCTCGCGCCCTACATCGACCTGGCCGGTCGTCTCGGCTCATTCCTCGCCCAGACCGGCAAAGGCGGCATCGAAGCCATTCAGCTCTTCTACGGCGGCCTTCTTACGGAAGCGAAGACCGAGCTCGTCCGCAACTCGGCCGTCGCCGGCCTGCTGGCGGGCTCTGAGAACGTGAACCTCATCAACGCCGCGGCCGTCGCCGAAGAACGCGGCATCCGCGTTCACGAAGAAAAGCAGGACGGCCATCGCGGCGGCGCAGCCAATCTGCTCGCGATTGAGTTACACTCCGCCGCCGGCACCCGCCACGCCACCGCTACCGTCATTCACGGCGAGCAGCCGCGCCTGCTTGAGTTCGATGGCATCGATGTCGAAGCTCCTCTCGAAGGCAATCTGCTCATCTGCCGCAACCTCGACGTCCCCGGCGTCATCGGCAAAATCGGCACCATCCTCGGCGAACACGGCGTCAACATCGCCAACTTCGCGCTGGGCCGCGACCGCTCCGGCGTGCAGCCGGTAAAAGCGCTAGCCGTAGTTCAGGTGGACGCGCCGGTCTCGCAGGATGTGCTGCAGGCGTTGACCAGCATCGAAGCGATGCTCGAGGCCAGGCTCGTCACGCTGCCGGAAGGCAGGAGCTAGCGCGGGCTTACGGTTCACAGTTCTAAGTTCGCAGTTCCGAGCAGGCTGGCCTGCTGAGAACTAAGAACTACGAACTGTGAACTCTCCGGTTACCACGAGGCCATAACGCCTGCCACCGGCCCTTTCTGGGTCAGGCGCAGTCCGATGTTGTTTTCGCCTCCGTGGACACTCAAACGCGTCCCCAACTGGTAGCCAGCGGTAAAAGACCAATGGCGAGAAAAGGCGATGTCGGCCATTGCCCGCCCGGCGTAGAAATCGCCGTATCCGAACAAATACATTCCCTGCATGCTTCCATCCAGGTCGAACTTTCTCGAATCATGGATGGGATACCATCGTACGCGCGGTCCCACTACCGGTATCGGTGCAATGGTTGATCCCTTCGACGTCCGCTCCGCGCTTTGCCCATTCACCGTGGCCGTGCCGGTGATCGTCGCGCTCGTATCCAGCAGGTTCATCCCCGCTGTCACCCCCAGGTACCACTGTTTTTTGCTGATGAAGTCCCACTGGTAGCCAGGTGCATACAGGAACGAATGAACATCGGTGTCCACCACTGCTCCCAGTTCGTAGGTATTGCCCTGAAATTCAATCGTCCGGGTCAGGGTGGTTTTCCGGCTGCTGTTCACTGGGCTCATCGCGAATAGCAAATGATGTTTGCGCGCAAATCTCCAGTCCAGACTGCCTGAAAACGTCGAGTAGGAACCGAATCCCAGGTCGCGATGCAGGTCGAAGGAGCCGCCGCCTTCGCTTACGTCGCTCTTGAAGTAACCTCCCGGCTGCGAAAACCACCAATTGGCTCTCACCTGCAACCGGTCGGGATTGACCTCATCGCCATCGGCAAATACCGGCCTCAGCCCGCAGAACAACAGGCAGAGAAGTACGCCGATCTTTCCCATATCTCGCCAGGCAGTTCTGTTCTTCCTGATTGCCGTTCGCGCTGCGCTCATCCTGTCGCCCACAACGCGAACAATGCTGTGAATTCTCACAATTCCCCGCCTCTCTCACGCCTGTCTGAAACCAGTCCCGCAAATCCCCGCAGAGGCGGCTTACATCCTGCGACCACTGCGCGAAGAGACACCGTCGCGTGCAAATATTCCCTGCGTCACGCGATGTCGTCCGCCTGCATGTTTCCTGAAGTACGGCCCCCAAGCGGCTCCGCGATGGGTCCGGCTCCGCTGCACGACTGGCCAGGGAGTTGCGCCGTCCTCATCTGGAATCACCATTGTGGCCGCTTTGTTTACCAGGGCTCAACTGTAAATTCTGCTAGGTCTACCAGTGGAAGAGCCGGCAACAACCCCTTCATCCCATCAGGCCCTTGTGTCCCAGCAGTCCGCGAACGTACGAAATCTGACCCACATGATAGGTCTCATGCCACGAAAGGAAGCGAATCGTGCCGCTGAGTTTGCCATCGGCGCTGGGCGGCCCGGGCTTCGCAGCCGGCTGTCCCACCATCTCGTCCGACGCGCTCTCCAGCGCCGATTCAAGCGCCGTCGCCACCTCCTGCCAGGCAGCCATCAGCGCTTCCGGCGACGGATACGGCGCCGTCCCGTCCACCTTCTCGCCCCGCGCGAACATCCCCAGCCACGGCGCCGACCACTTCGACCCCAGCCGCGACAAGACCGCCGTCCGCGCCCAGATGATATGGCCAACAATCCACGCAATGTGATTGGCAGCGCCCTCCGGGCGCTCGAGCCACTGCTCGGAACTGAGGTCCTTCACAAAGTTCGCCGTGAAGTTGTTGTTGTAGCGGAACTCTTCAGCGGCATGCGTGATGGCGGCGGGAACAGGCATTGGCGGTCTCCGGGTACCGATAGAGTCAGGGGTTGATGTTCAAGTCAGGGGTTGATGTTCAAGTCAGGAATGCTGTTCATCGAATACGCCGTCCGGGGGGTAACGGTCAAACTGCGGCGAGAGTCGCCAGCCCCGCGCTTCAGAGGCTGTTATGAAACTGCCCGGCAAGCCTGAGTTGGCAGGGTATTGAATTGCCTTCAGCCCGCATGAGCGAGCGGCATAGGATAGCCCCAGTCGTGAGACTGGGGTCCACGGAACGTCAAAACGTCTCCAGCCCGCTTCAGCGGGCGAAAGAGGTTGATTGCCGCCGTAAACGGCAGTTTTGCAACAGCCTGTTCAGCGTGGGGACAACGGGCACCCATTGGGTTCCGGAGTCCTGTAGGCAAAGCGCTCCACGCCTGCATCCCGTCGGCACTCCACAGAAACTCCCACTTCGTGAAATGAATCCGTCGGATCCGAGGGTTTACGCATCTAATGTACAGGGAACCCAATTTTGAAGTTCAGGGAGAGGCATGCCGATACCTGCAAAGCCGTGCGACGGGCGGTTCAGCGATGAGTTACTTGTAGTTCTTGCCCAAAACAAAGATCGAGCGCAATGGGCCATCCACACCTGTGAGGTTTGCGGTGTAGCGGTGGGTGCTATACAAGTTCAGGGCAAATGGGTGCCTGAACAGCATTGGCCCACGGTGAAGTACCAGGCGCGCAAAACGCCCGAAAAGAAGCGCGACAGTCGCAACAGTTCGGTGGCGCCGCTAGAAGATGCGACCCTGGCCGAGTCGACGTCCCATTAGCCGCACCCTATCTGTCCAGGCAGGCCCTCGATCGGGCGGTAGGCCGGGGATTTATCCCCGGCATAGGGGACGCAGAATCATCAGGGCTTTAGTGTCTGCCTGAGAACTGAATCAGGTACTTGTAATCCACCGCAGAGTTGAGCGACAAGGAAGTATGTCGCGATTCAAGCAGTACACCCCGGATCAGGCGTATTTGCTTCCGCCGAGCGTGCGGGATGAGTTGGGTTCCGATCACCTGTGTTTTTTTCTTCGCAGCGTGGTGGAGCGATTGGATATGAGCGTGTTTGTTCAGAGCTACAGCGCCGAAGGCGGGGAACTCTATGCCCCCGAACTGATGCTGTCGGTGTGGCTCTATGGGTATGCGCTTGGCATCACCAGCGCCCGCCAGTTGGAGCGACGCCTGGTGGAGGATCTTGCGTTCCGCTACCTGGCAGGCGGGGAGCGGGTGGACAACTGGTCGCTGAGCGCGTTTCGCCGGCGGCACCGGATGGCTTTGAACGACGCCTTTACGCAAGTGTTGGAGTGGGCGCAGTCGCGGGGCATGGGGAAGCTGGGCCGGGTGGCGATTGACTCGACGCGCATTCAGGCCAACGCCAGCCGGGACAAGATCGATACCGAGCAGGCGCTGCGGGACACCAGAGCTCGGCTGCGCCGGCAGGTGCGCACGTGGCAGAAGGCGGCCGATCGCGACGATCAGGAGCCGGGCGGCCTGCAAGTGGCCATCGCCGAACTGGACAAGGCACTTGCAGAGATGCCGCGGCGCATGGAACGGCTGAAGAAGAGCGGGTTGAAGAAGCTGTCGCGCACCGACCAGGATGCCCGTTTTCTTCGCCAGCGCGGAGACAAGTTCGCGCTTGGCTACTCGGCCGAGATCGCGGTGTCGGACGATCATCTGATCCTGGCGCAGAGAGTGACCCAGAACGCGGCCGATAACGCTTCGCTAACGCCCATGATCGACGAAGTAGAGCAGAACTGCGGCGATGTGCCGGAGCAGGTTCTGGCCGATAGCGGCTTCTTCTCCATCGACAACCTCAACCAGTTGGAAGAACGCAACATCGATGCTTATGTACCGGATTCGAATATGGCGCGGGCCTTGAACCTGGGCACGCGCTGCCGCACTCGGGCCAAGGCGCCGGCACATCGACGCATGCGGGCCAAGCTGCGAAGTCCGGGCGGCAAGGCCGCCTATGCGCGGCGCAAGGCGGTGGTCGAACCGGTGTTCGGAGTTCTCAAACAACAACGCGGCATGCGGCAGTTTCGCACCCGTGGGTTAAGCAACGTCCAAAATGAGTTGACCCTGGCCACATTGGCCTACAACATCACCCGCCTGCACGCCCTCGGTGCAGCATAACCACAAACCGAAAGGCGGATCCGGCCGCGAACTGCGACGAACCCGCCCTTCAACAACAGAACTCAATTCCAAACCCGCTCGCGTGAATAGATGAGGGTTGTTCTCACGCACACACTTTAGCCCCTGGCCCGAAATCCAGTCGGAGGGGGGTGGGGGTTTCGACCCCCGTATAGAGGCAGCGGAAATGTCGGCTTTAGCCGCCGTGCGACGCTCTTCGCCAGTCCCATCCAGAACGCCGAGCTTTTTCGCAGCCTCTTTAGCCCCGGCAGCATCACAGGCATGGCTTTGTCATCACACTGAAGGGACATCCGATCGGATGTCCCTTCCCTGCCTCGGACAGCTCAAACCACCCTTACGCGCGGCTGAGGTAAGCGCCTTCGCTCGTATCCACGCGGATCTTTTCGCCTTCATTGATGAACGGCGGAACCTGCACCACCAGGCCGGTCTCCGTCTTGGCGGGCTTGGTCACGCTGGAGGCGGTCGCCGACTTGAGGCCGGGCTCTGTCTCCACAACCGTGAGTTCCACGAACGTCGGCAGTTCGATGCCAACGGCGTTTCCGTCGTGATAGCTCACGCGGATCTGCAGGTTTCCCGTCAGGTATTCAACGGCGTCGCCCAGCGTCGAGGCCTTCAGCACCGTCTGCTCGTAGTTCTCGGGGTTCATAAAGTAGTAGTCGTCCCCGTCCGCGTAGAGAAACTCCATTGCGATTTCATCGACCATGACCTTCTCGATGGCGTCGGCAGAGCGGAAGCGGTGCTCGAACATGGCGCCCGACTTGAGATTGCGCAGCTTGGCCTGGATAAACGCGCGCAGGTTGCCGGGGGTGCGGTGCTCGACCTTGAAGACCAGGTGCAACTGCTCGTTGTGCTTGATGATCATGCCCGGACGCATCTGTGTGGCGGGAATCGCCATAAGGGTAAAACTCCTTGCTGGTTGCGCTTCTCAGTCGCAAAAAAGTCGGCCTTGAGCCATCTTTCATTGTACCGTAGCGCAACTCGCGCACTCCCGTTCACCGCCACGCCGTCGCGCGGCCACTCCCATCCGCATCGTGCTGAAAAGCAAACGGGGACCGCCGTAAGGTCGATCCCCAATGATGTTTGCCGAAATGACCCTCGAGCAAACCCCGATCAGTTCCGCGCCGGGAACGAACCGCCGGTGCAGATGGAGTACTGCAAGCCCTTGGGCGCAAATGCGCGTAGATCGGGCAGTGCGAAGTTGGTTGTGCCGTCGCCTCCGAACGTGGTGCCCACCAATGAAAAAACGGCCGTGTTGCCATTGATCGGCAGCAGGCGGCCATCGGCCGGCAGCGCACCGGTGGGGCCGCCGTAGCCGTTCACCGAGAGAACAATATCTCCGACGTTCAAGTTCGCACAGCCATCGGAGTGGAAGTACTCGGCTCCCAGCGCCGCGACGCCAGTGGTGCTCAGGTTGTTGGAGAGCTTGGTCAGGTTCGCTGGGACGGTTGTCGAGCCTGCCGGGCCCTGCGGTCCTTGAGGTCCCTGAGGTCCGGCCGGTCCCTGCGATCCCTGTACCCCTTGAGCCCCCTGGGTTCCCTTGGGTCCCTGTGGCCCCGCCCCTCCTTGTGGTCCCTGTGGACCCGTTGGCCCGGTCTGATTCCAGGAAACCGCGGTCTCGGTCACTTTGCAATTAGCTGCTGTCGCCACGATTCTCACCGCGCCGGTTTGCTTGTTCGCACAGGCGTGAATCACGGTCACGGCGTGGGCCTGGACAGATGCGGCCGCCGCCAGTACAGCGAACGCCGCCAATGCAGAGAGGGTGCGTGCAGTCATCAAAACCTCCGGGAGATTCGGACTTCCGCCGCGCAACAGCGACTCCGAAGGTGAGGAAGAATGCGATCTCCGCTCCCATTCAGTGGATAGATGATTCAGTTTGTGACGAGAGTCTGCCAACAAATAAACGCGGGAACCCTCAGTGGCCTGCTGGATGAGCGGAGGGCGAGACGGAGGGCTGTCCCAGGCGCGCGCTTTCGCCTCTGAGGCTTTCCAGCATGGCGCCCGTGTCGTCGATGCAGAGAACGGAGTGCCTCTTGTCGATCAGCACATCGTAGTCGGAAAGAAAGTCCTCGCCCAGAAGCCCGCGCAACGCGAACCCCGCACCCTGGACGCTCTTCATGTTGTAGACCACAACGCCCTGGTTGGCCGCCGCGTGATCCCCCACCTCGAGTGAATCCAGGCGCGCATACTGGGCCGCTCCCTGGACGCTCACGCCCGCCACATTGGCGGCGCCCGAGGTCGCAAGGTGCAGATCGGCGGCCAGCGCCTGATCTACCACCGTCATCTGCGTTCCGGTATCGATCAGAAAGTCGTACGGACCCGAGTGGTTGATTTGGACTCCCACAACCATCTGGTGCTCGCTGAGCCTGCGCAGGGGGATCGCCTTCACCTTGGCAGGACATCCGCTTTGGGCTCCTGCCATCATGGGGAAAAGTGATGCAAGAAAAAGTGATGCAAAAAATCGCATGTTAAACAATCGCACGCCGCCTGAGTACTGTTCGTTGACCTGGGTCAACCACTGGCAATTTAGACGTGGGCCTGGCTGAATTGTGTAGCCTGCACCTGCGCCGGCCAGTTCCCGGATTCGGGAAGTGGCCGGCCCCAGCCGCGCAAACTGCTACGCGCCATCTCCGAGCACATCCGGAACATCAATGCCAAGGGCAGTGGCCAGATCGTGCTGGTGTTCCTGTTCCTGCGAAATAATCGTGCGCAACTGCTCGGCAAGCGCATAGTGGCCCACGGCTTCAGCCTGCTTCACGCGCCGCCGATAGTTCTTGATCGTCTCCGTTTCGTTGTCCAGATCGAAATGGAGCATATCTTCGGGCTTGTCGCTGAGCTTGACCGGCTTGGGTGTGCTGGTCGGCATGCCGCCCAGATAGTCGATCTGGTCAGCAATGATCATGGCGTGCTGCAGCTCTTCAGCGGCATGCAGTTTCAACTCGGCCGCAATCGACATCCATTGCGCGCCCTTGAGCACGTTGCTGTACACGGTGTAGGCAATGATGGCCTGGTATTCGCGGGCCAGGTCCTCGTTAAGGTCGTTGATGAGAGCCTTGATAGCCTGCTTGCGTTCCTGATCGGCCGTACTTTTGGGCATGCGTAGTTCCCCTTTCCAAATTGGAAGACGGGGATTTAGATGCACGCTCCGTCGGCTGCGTTTCCAGAGCCCTTGGATTGCCGTCGAAGCGGGGGGAGCAGTGGCTTTCAAGCCAGAAAACTCGGAGGGAGCAGGGGCCTTCAGGCCCCTGAAGAGCTTGCCAAGGTCCGGCCTTTAGGCCCGGGCACTCATTCCGTCCGCAACGCCTCACTCGGCTCCACTGAAGCCGCCCGCCGGGCTGGCACAAAACTGGCCAGAAGCGAAGCCAGCCCCAGCACGCCCGCAACCGCTCCCAGCGTAGCCGCGTCCCACGCCGCCACTCCAAACAGCAGCTTGCGCATGGCCAGCGATGCGCCGATCGCGCAAACCAGGCCCAGCGCGATTCCAATGGCTGTAGCCGTCCCGCCTGCCGCATCACCATGGAGTAGACCGCGCTGCGCTGCGCGCCCAGCGCCATGCGCACGCCGATCTCGCGGGTCCGCTGGCTGACCGAGTAGGCCACCACGCCGTACAATCCAACCACAGCCAAGCACCAGAGCGATCACCGCGAAACCGTCAACAGCCACGTCGCGAATGCGATGAAGCAGCGCCGACTGCGTCGAGTTCAATCTGGTCTGTGTCATGGTGATCTCGCCGTACACTCCGAGATTGGGATCGATCTCGTGTACCGTGCTACATGATCGGGCAACATGGCCTTTTCGTCCTGCACTGGTGCGCACAGCGACGCAACATAGTTGTCGGTCGGACTTTGATAAAGGGACTCATACTCGGCCGGCCACAGCTCATCGTCAAGCCCGCCCTCGCGCACATCGCCCACAATGCCGATGATCTCCCGCATCGACTTCGGATAAGGCTGCCGTTCGCAATCTTCTTCCGATCGGATCCTCCCCGGGAAAATACTTCCGGCCAGCGCTTCATTGATGAGGATGACTTGCTGGCTTCGAAGCTCATCGTCTTCGGTGAAAAGCCGCCCGCGGATCAGCCGCGCCTTCAGTGTCGGCAAGATAGCTCGGCTGACATCGCGCTCGTTCACCTCGTTGTGCTCACCGTGAAATGGCTTTCCAACGATTCGGATCCAGTCGGTGTCGCAGTTGCACTGCACGGGCAGATCGCTGGTGATGCCTACGGACTGAACGCCGGGCAGGGCAGCAAGCCGCTGTTGAACTTCCGCGATACAATGCGACCTGCTGTTCGGCTTGATAGGCTCTTCGGCGGAGCGCCACTTGCACCGTGGCCAGATGCGTAGCGTCGAATCCCATGTCGACATGCAGCAGCCGGTAGAAGCTCTTGCCCAGCAGTCCCGCACCGACCAGCAGCACGACGGCGACGGCGAGTTCAACCACCACGAGATTAGCGCCCAGTCGCCGCCACATCGGCCGGCGGCAGCCGCGATCGCCGTCGCTCAAGCCGTCGTGAATCGTTCTGAGAAGCCGAGCCGCAGCGACGGCGTCAGCGCTAGCAACACCGGTGGCGAGAAGCGCAACGCAGCGACGAATACCACCGTCATGCACATTGAATCCTACCAGCCAAGAACGGCAGAAAGGCCGACACGTCTCGGGAATCAGGTTCGTGAGCGCCTCATGATCCAGTCGCGAATCACGAGCCCGCGACACAGCCCGCGGCCGAGCAGCAACAGGCCCTCCGTGACGAACTGCCGGAATGCGCAGCCGTGAGTCGCGCCAAGCGCCCCGCGCACCGCAACTCTCGCGGCGCGGCTTTCCGAGCGCGACCAGCAGCAGGCTGGCCACATTCACGCAGGCGATGAGTAGCAAAAGCCCGGCGCCGCCAGAAGCGTGAACAGGACGGGCCGCATCTGCCGCCGATTATGATCTGGAGAGCGGCATGAGACGACCGCGCCCTGGCCTTTGTTCGAATCGGGATACTGAGTCTCCAGTTGCGCTGCGATCCGCTTCATCTCGTCCAGCGCGGCTTGCCGAGTCACTCCATCACGCAGACGGCCCACGCCGAAGAGGTTGTGGCAACTCCGCCGCTGCTCGCACCCATTCTTGTCGAGCGACGGAGCCCAGAATTCGCGTTGCCGCGCGGCGCAAATGCGAACTCGCGCGGCAGTACGCCCACGATCGTGTAGGTTTCGCCATCCAGAGTGACGGATTGGCCGACGATGTCGCTCGCCCGCCGAATCTCTTCAGCCATGCGCCGTAAGTGAGCATGACAATTTTTGCCGCGCCCGGCTGGTCTTCGCCCGGAAGAAAATCCGCCCAAGCATCGGCTTCACTCCGAGTGTGCAAAGAACCCGTCGCTCACACGCGCACGCGGGCACCGGTTCAGTGCCGGACGGTGTGCGCAGCAGATAGCCCGTGCCTCTATAAGCATCGAGTCGAGCTGAATGAGTGATTCATGCCGCTTCCAGTCCTCGTAGTCCTGCCGCGAGAGATTCGATCGCGGAGATCTCTGCGCTCTCGTCACATCCATCAGGCCTGGCGGATCCGAATAGGGTAAAGGCTGAATGCAGCGCGGCATCTACAAAGCCGAAGATCGCCACGCTGACTCCCATGCCGACGCGAGTATGAAAATCGCCGTTAGACGCCGAAGCCTGGATTCTTGCGCAACTGCCGCAACGCGAAGCGGAGATCCTGCACAACCGTCTCCACACGGAACCCAACCACCTTGGCTCTGCTCGCGCAGACGGGTTGCGTTGCCGAACTGCCGCGCCGCAGCGTACGCGCGCCTGCGGGCGCCATGCCCTCGCGCAACGAAGTCCTTCTCCGCCTGCGTCGCGATGGAAAGCCATCTCCTCATCAAGTTCGCTGCGGAAGCGATTGCGTGAAAACAGAAGCGAAGCCTTCCCTAAAGATGAAAGAGTGCGTTCATAAAAACCTCCGGGGATATCTACGACTAGGCGACCGCTAACTCTGCTCTGCAGCACGCGGCCAATCGCCGCAATCATCTGTTCGAATTGCGGACCTCGACGCCCAGTTGCTTTCGGCCGGCCGCCGTGAGCGTGTAGAAGCGCGCACGCCGGTTGGTCTCCGTCATCTTCCACTCCGCCTTCACCCAGCCCTGCAGCAGCAGCCTCTGCAGCGCCGGATAAAGCGACCCTTCTTCCACCGTCAGCACGTCGTCTGACATGCGCTTGATCGATTGCGCAATGCCGTAACCGTGCAGCGGAGCGCGGGTGAGTGTCTTGAGAATCAGCATGTCGAGCGTGCCGGGAAGCAGATCAGGTTTACCCATGGAGCTATGTATAGGCTGTCTAGGGATAGAAAGTCAAGGGGACGAGACAGGCATTAGGAGTTAGGGATCAGGCATTCCGGAGATTTGCAGTGTCTAACGAATCATCAGCCGGCTTTATACGGAGGGAGCAGGGGCCTTCAGGCCCCTGAAGAGCCCTCCGCAAAGGCAAGGCCTTTAGGCCCGGGCATTCTTGGAATTCGCACGGCCCACATTAACCGAAAGCGCGTTACATAAAAAAGCAAAGAGCCCCGGCACTATGCCGAGACTCTTTGCCTACTCACTAACCACTATTCCCTCATCCGACTCCCTCAATGCTTCTGAAACATCTCCATCACATCCTTGCGCAGCGCCATGCGGCTCGCCTTCCGCGTGTAGAACATGTGGCCCCCGGGAATTTCTTGCACCGCTACGCGCGTGGGATCGCCCATCACCGGCATCTCGTCCACCGTCAGGACCGAGCCCATAAAGGGACACGACAAATCGTTCCACCCGTGAACGATCAGGACGCGCAGCTTGGGATCGGCAGCCACTGCCTCGCGCAGATCCGGAACCGAGCCGCGGCGCAGATCATTGTCATGATCCCACATCCGGTCCACTTCATACGAAAGCGCGTTGTAGCGCGCATCCACTTTCCATCCCACCGTGCGCGTCACAAAGTCGACCATGGCGGTGGTCAGCGGAGCGATGATGCTGGCCAGAATCGGATCGTTGGCGCGCTGCTCCGGCGCAAAGGGAAACGGATCGAACGAAGTCACGTTCGAGTCGTAGACCGAACCCAGCTTGCCTTCTTCGCGATGGACCTCGCGCAGATACGCGCCCGTTTCAATGCGGCCGCCTGAATACTTCACGAACTGCGGATCGAGGCCGGTCATCTCCGTTACGTGCTGAATCATTCGCTGCTGCGCCTTCGTCGGAGCGCCCCTTCAGCAGGGTGGTCGCATATTCGCCGCGTGTGTATGCGATCACCTCCGCCATCGCTTCAGGCGTCAGCTTCTTCTGGCGCTCAAGGTGCGCCGCGGTGATCGACGGCAGCGTCATCATCCACGGCAGCGGCGACATGTCGCCGTTCCTCCTGTCCCGGATTGAGATAAGGCGACACCAGCACGACGCCGTTCATCGCCACGCCAAGTTGCGACTGCAGATAATACGTAATGCGCGGCCCGCGGAATCCGCCGTAGCTCTCGCCAACCAGGTACTTGCGCGATCCCAGCCGGTTGTTCTTCACCAGCCAGTCGTAAATCACGCGCGAGAGATACTCGATATCGGGCGGTGGAGTAGAAGAGTTTTTTTGCGGTCTTCCGGCACGTCGGCGCGGCTGAACCCAGTGCCGATCGGATCGATGAATACCAGATCTGTGAAATCCAGCCACGTCCCCTGATTGTCGGTCAGCGTGACGGGATCGGACGGGCTGTCGCCTTCGTTGCCCGCGTTTAGATGCTTGGGGCCGATAGCGCCAAAATTCAAATAGACGCTGACGGCGCCCGGGCCCGCCGTTCAGTGCAAAAGTCACCGGCCGGTTCTCGCCCTCGACCGTGTAGGCGGTGGGTAGACGTCACCCGCCCCCTTGCCGTCTTTGTCGCGCACGGGAATCGCCCCCACGGTCACGGTGTACTTGAACGTCTTGCCGTCGAGCGCGATCTGCTGCTGAACGTGCGCCGGCGGGGGAAGCGGCGGCAGCGCCGGCTTGTCAGCTTCTTTGTCAGGCGCTTGTCGCCAGCGCCGGCGGGCGGCCTGCGAGAAGCCGGCGAGATGAAGCATTGAAGCAGAGAACGCAGGCAAATAAGGCAATGCGGAAGCGCACACGGGGAAGCTGGAATTATCCATGGCAAGAGAATACATTGCCACGGCCCGGCGAATGGTAATGCCTCCGGGCCATCATTTACCCTGAGAATCGGCATGAAACATAAGCTCTTTACAGCCCTCTTTGCCTCGCGCTGGCACGTCGTTGTCCGCTTCCGCACTCGCCCAGCAGTCCAGCGCGCCGGCTCGCAACCCGCGCAGGATCTGCCCGACGGCCCGCAGCCCACGCAGGCCGCTTATTAGCCCAACGGCCCCACTGTCGTGATGGACACCTCGATGGGCCGCATCACCTGCCAGTTCTTCCAAAAGCAGGCGCCCACTGCGGTCGCCAATTTCATTGGCCTGGCTAAGGGCACCAAGGACTGGACCGATCCGCCACCAGCAAGAAGATGCACGGCAAGCGCTCTACGACGGCACCACGTTTCATCGCGTGATTCCCGAGTTCATGATCCAGGGCGGCGATCCCACCGGCACCGGCATGGGCGACCCCGGCTACAGCTTCAATGACGAAGTCGACCCCGACCCTGAACTTCGATATGCCGGGCCGGCTGGCGATGGCAAACTCCGGGCCAAATACCAACGGCAGCCAGTTCTTCATTACCGAGCTGGCCACCCCTCGCTCAACCAGCAATACACCCTCTTCGGCCAGTGCGACGACGCCAGCGTGGATGTCGTGAAGACCATCGCCCGTGTGCAGACGACCCCAAGGACAAGCCGCTAGTCCCGGTCCTCTGAAGAAAGTCACAATCGTGCCGGAGGGCCAGCCGTTCCGCCGCCGCCCCCGCATAGCTCCGGCTACGCACGCCAGCCCGCGCTGCTCGCAGCCCCTCACCCTCAAATCCAGGTCGCGACGTTCGCAGCTCACCTCGACGTACTCCGCCAGTCTTCTCCGACTGGAGACGCAGCAGAAAAAATTATCCGAAAATATAAAAAAAAAAAAAAAAAAAAAAAAAAAAAAAAAAAAAAAAAAAAAAAAAAAAAAAAAAAAAAAAAAAAAAAAAAAAAAAAAAAAAAAAAAAAAAAAAAAAAAAAAAAAAAAAAAAAAAAAAAAAAAAAAAAAAAAAAAAAAAAAAAAAAAATATACAGACCACTTTTAACCTGATAATCTGCTCTTAACCGCTTTTCCTTTATAGCGCCGTCATGCACTTATCATCGCCATTCTCGTTTCTTCCCAACCCCATAAGGAGCATTCTATGGCACTCGCACCAGGCACCTACGCCCTCTTCAATACCACCGAAGGCAAGATCACTGTTCGTCTGTTCGAGACGGACGCGCCCATCACGGTGAAGAACTTCATCGATCTGGCCGAAGGCAACAAGGAGTGGACGCATCCCGGCACGCGCGCCAAGTCACCAATAAGCTCTTCGACGGCACCATCTTCCATCGCGTCATTCCGACTTCATGATCCAGGGCGGCGACCCCACGGCACTGGCATGGGCGGCCCGGGCTATCGCTTCCAGGATGAGACCAAGGGCTCACCGCACAAGTTTGATAAGCCCGGCAAGCTGGCCATGGCCAACAGCGGTCCCAACACCAACGGCTGCCAGTTCTTCATTACCGTCGCGGCCACGCCCTGGCTCACGGGCAATCACACCATCTTCGGCGAAGTGGTTGAAGGCCAGGACATCGCCACCAAAATCTCCAAGGTCTACCGCGGCCAGGACAAGCCGCAAAACCGGTCGTGCTCGAATCGGTCACCATCGAACGCGTAGCTTAAAACATCACACTCCAAATCACACCTCCCGCCGGTTGACCCCCAGGCCGAAGGACAATGGACGCCGCCGCTGTGACCTCTTCACGATCGAGTTCCTCGCGATTCCCGGCTTTGCGGCCGCTTGCCGCGCATAACTCTCGCTTTCATTTTTTCTTTGCCTGTTGCTCTTTGGCGCCCACACGCCTCGAGCAAGGCGATTCGCAAAAACCCCCCAAAAACCATCCAGGCGCTGCTCATCAGCGACATCCACTTCGAGCCATTCTGGGATCCCGACAAGGTAGGCCCGAGCCTGGCTAACAAGCCCCCGTCTCCGGCTGGAAGGTGAGGCTCTCGAATCGCCTGATTCACCCAATCGCCAAACGAAGTTCGATGCCATTCAGGGAAGGCCTGCCCTTCCCGCGGGTCCGTACGTCCTATGGCCTCTTTCCCCTCGGCGCTGGATGAGATGAAGAAGCATGTCGCTGGAACGCACTTCGTCACGGTGAGCGGCGACCTGATGGCTCACGGGTTCGACTGCAAATTCAAGGACGCTGCTTCCCAAGGCAAGCTCTGCCGACTACGCCACATTCACTGAGAAGACCATCGCGTTCGTCATCAACCAACTCAATGACATGGCGGGGCCTGTTCCCGTATACGCGGCCTTGGGCAACAATGATTCCGACTGCGGCGATTACGGCCTCAGCCCGAACAGCAAGTTCCTCCCAGCGCATGCGGGTCAGGCCATCACCCAGAACTTCCCTTTGAACGTGCGCAAGGCCGCACTGGCTTCGTTCGCTGAAACCGGAAGCTACAGCGTCAGCCTGCCCGCTCCGTGGCCAACACCCGCCTCATTGTGCTCGACGATCTGTTCTTCTCCAGGCACTCCAGAAGCTGTCCCGGCAGCTCGGCAACTGCTCCGGCACCGCGCTGCAGCTTTCCTGGCTCTCGAAGCCAGTTGGCCGCCGCGCGAACTGCGAATGAGAAGGTCTGGATCATGGCGCACCTGCCCTCCGGCGTAGACGCCTTTTCGACGCTGCGGGGCGGAGCCTGCAAGGCCGCTCCTTCCATGCTTCTGTCCTCTGCGGGCCCGTCTCAGGGCCAGACCCGCTGGCAAACGCAATCGCCAACCACTGCGGACGTTATCCAACTCGCGATCTTTGCCCATACCCACGAAGACGAAATCAAACTCATCGAAGAGCAGCCGAGTCCAGCGGCCATACCCGTCAAGCTCGTCCCATCCATCTCGCCCATCAACGGAAATCTCGCGTCCATCACAGTGGCGGAGATCGACCCCGCGACCGCCACCCTTATCGACTACAAAGTGATTGCCGGTAACCAGACCGTCCCATGGAAGCAGCAATACGACTACGCAGAATTACGGCGAAAAGTCGTTCTCTGGTGCCGCGGTAAGAGACCTGATCACGAAGTTTGCCGCGGATTCGCCTGCCCCACCACGGCGAGCAAAACTACATCCACAACTTCCTTACCGGCAGGCGGACTTCCCTGCTCTCCCTGGCGTGGCCTGCCTACGTCTGCACCATGACCGCCGAAACGTGGACCGCCTTTTCAAAATGCGCATGCAGCTCGAGCCACTTTGGCCTCCGGACCGCATCGTCTGGACCGGTTTCGGGATGCTATATTCTGCTCGGTGGCTTTGTAACAGGGCACGACTTTAGTCGTGCCGCTGAACAGCGCAAATGACGCGGGCTTTAGCCCCTGCAAAAGCCGACTCGCCGAGAAATCCACCCACACACACTGAACTGGAAGGTCGGGGCCTTGCAGACTGCGTAAGAACTCGATACGAGCAGGTTTCGCGGAAGGGCACGAATTTATTCGTGCCGATAAGGCCAATAAAAGATGTGGGCTTCAGCCCCTGCCGACACATCCACTCCCCAAATGCTCACGATTCCCCCGCTAACTGTTGGAGGCTTGCCTTTGCTCAAAACCCTCACCCTTTCCTTATCCTCTCGTCGTTCTTCTCCTGCCGCCCCCAGCCGACCACGGCTTTCTCGCCGCCTACAGAGGCACTCCATTTCACGACAGCCGCTTTCAAAGCGGCCGGCAGCGCATCCCCGGCAAGGTCTTATGCGCTTACTAGATCTGGCGGCGAAGGCGCTGCCTACCATGACGCCGACTCGAAGAACAACGGCAGTGGCGCACTCGATCCGGCCGACGGATCCTACCTGAATGAATTCCGCATGGCCGAAGGCGTGACAGATAGTACAGGAACTCAGGCCGCGATCCGCAGATCGACGACACCCAATACGACAAGATAACGCCCGACGCTAACCTGCTCTACGTCAGCTGGACCGAACCGGGCGAGTGGTTCAACATCACGGATGATGTGGCAGCAACGGGCAACTACGATGCAGATATTGCTACTACACGTCAAACCGCGGCGGCTCCATTGCCCTTGACGTGAATGGTGTGCGCGCGGCCGATGCGCTTCCCATCGCATCAACTTACGATCCCGCCGATCCGGTGGGCTGGCGGCAATGGCACCACTGGAACCTGGCACGCAGCCTGGCGCACATCCACCTCAACG
>CAWFVY010000026.1:0-30093 GCA_963819365.1 uncultured Acidobacteriota bacterium | reverse complement strand
TGCATACCACGGCGCCGCGCCGGCTTTGCAAAAATCCGGCGCCTCTCGCGCCTCCACCCAAATGCTGCCAATAATTTGCCTTGACACAGGTGTTTTGGGAGTAGAGTGGTTTTGCTCAGCCGCACCTCCCCCCGGTTTCTCCATACTGGTTCGACTGAACCGATCCCTCGGCTCGCAGCCTGCATTAGGGACGCAACATGACATCGGGAAGATAGCCTTGTTTGCCGCGACGGCGCTTTCCGTCGCGCTCTCTCGCTGTTCTCTCCTTGGTCTCTCTCAGCCGACTATTTTCGGGACTCCGGGCCATCATTCCCTGATGGGGGCACTCGTTTTGCGCGCGCTGACAGCGGGCCGAACGAGAACGAAACGAGCTGAAAAACCAAAGTGGAGGAAGCTTATGAAGCGGCTACTAGCTGCAACACTCATGCTGGCGGCGGCATGTACGGTGCTGGCGCAGATTGATACGAAAGCATCACCAGCCGGGGAACGGCCGTTGAACGTGCGTAACGGCAGAGCAAAGCCTCTTGGCCATTTGATGGATCCGAAGCAAATGCTGCGGCTGGCTTTTGGTTTGATCCCGCCGCACCTGGCCGAGGAAGAGCAGTTCCTTGAGGAGCTGATGACGCCGGGCTCACCGCAATTTCACAAGTTCCTCACTCCGCAGCAGTGGAATGCGCGCTTCGCGCCGACGGTGGAGGATGAGCGGGCGGTGATGGATTGGGCAACGAGCCAGGGACTGATTGTCACCCACCGCTATCCCAACCGTCTGATCGTGGATGTGGAGGCGCCCCTCGCCACGATCGAAAAGGCGCTCCAGGTCAGAATCAGCAACTATCAGCTCGACGGTTACACTTACTTCTCCAACGAGAACGAACCGTGATTCCTGCCCACCTGTCGCGCATTGTTCGCTCCGTCGGAGGCCTTAATAACTTTCCGCAGATGCACCCGGGAGTTATCGTCGGGAAGCAACCACCCGGGCCTGTTTATAAGCCTGGACCGGTGGTCGGTGTGGGACGCGGAGGATCATGCCAATGGGAGCCGCGCGAAATTCGAGGCGGCCCAGGCCGAGTCGGGCAAGAACGATGTTGCGAACATAACCGGCGGCGCCTACGACCCTACGGACATCTACAACTCCAACGCGTACGACTTATGACGCTCTTCAAAACCAGGGCCACTGCTGCAACCCGAATCACCTAGCAGGCGGCTCGCCGCCCCAGTCATCCATCGCCCTTGCGGTGTTTGGCAACCTGCACTTTACCGGTACCCCGCCCAACGTGGACTTCACTGACATTCACGGCTTCCACGATCAGTACCCCTACCTCGCTTACAACGTCACCACCATCCCGATCGATGGAGGCCCCGGGAATTGCACCGTGGGTCCGGGGCAGTCCTGTGGCAATGACCTGGAAACGGCATTGGACACGGAGTGGTCCACCGCCACCGCCAACAGCTTTGGCAGCTTCCTGGACACGGCCCAGGTCTTCGTATACCTGGGCGGCGGCTCTGCCGAGGACATGTATAACCAGATGTTGTCCGACGGTTTTGCAAAGATCTTCAGCACGAGCTGGAGCTGCACTGAGAATTCAGGTTGCAGCGGCTCGGAGATGGATTCGCGCCATGCCATCTTCAACATGATGGCCGGCACCGGGTGGACGTTGATGACCGCATCCGGCGACCGCGGGGCGACCGACGACTGCTCGACCATAAGCGTAAGCTATCCCGCCGTGGACCCCAACGTGGTCGGCGTGGGCGGCACGCTGCTGAGGCTGTTCTCTGACGGAACCTTCAACAGTGAGGTCTCCTGGACCGGGGGAACCGGCTCGGGAAGCTGTGGGAACAACAACGGCGGCAGTGGGGGCGGGTGCAGCGTGCACTACTCCGTGCCCGGATTCCAATCCGGCGCCAATGGGACATGCGGCGGGCAGCGCAGCGTTCCGGACATCTCGCTCAACTCCGCAGCCGGGCAAAACATGTACTTCAACGGGAACCTGTTCCCCATTGGAGGCACCAGCATCGCCTCGCCGATGGTGGCCGGCTTCTTCGCGCAGGAGGGGGCCTACCTGGTTTACCTGGCCGGGGTCACCGGCAATGACTGCGGTTCCTTCCATCTGCCGTGCGAGCAGATAAGCGGCGGGATGGGCAACGGAAACGCCTACCTGTACCACTTCGGGCTCAATCCCACCTACGCGCCCCATTACCCCTTCTACGACACCACCTCCGGTTGCAACAGCAACGACATAACTGCCGCCAATAGTTACACCGCCTTTTGCGCCGGCACCGGTTACGACAGCGTTACCGGCTGGGGCACAGCGAACATGCTGCAACTGGCCTGGGCCATCAATACGTTTAACGGCGGTGACTTCGGAGCCCCAGCCGTGAACTTCACGGGGCCGCCCATCGGCCACTGGAATAACACAAACCAGACCGTGAGCTGGTCCATCACCGACACCTCCGCCAACGGCGCCGTTCCCAATGGCGTGGCAGGCTTCAGCCAGAATTGGGACTCTGATCCGGACGATGTTTCTGTAGAAGCCACGCCCGGGCGCCGGGAATTCCTTCTACAGCGGTCCGCAATTTCCCAACGGGTCCTCCGGATCACTGGTTCTGGACAACAGCCTGGAAGGATGCCATAGAGCCCACGTGCGGGCGTGGGATAACGGCGGATCGACCAGCGACAATACCTATGGCGACGTTTGCTTTGACGACATTCCGCCAATCGTGAACTGCGGATCTCCGGACGGGTTGTGGCATGCCACCGACGTATCCATTCATTGCACCAGCAGCGACAGCCTTTCGGGATTGGCCAATTCGGCAAACGCGAGCTTCAATTTGACGACCTCAGTGCCCGCGGGTACCGAGACGGCCGCAGCCTTCACCAACACCCGTACGGTGTTCGACGTGGCCGGCAACAGCACCCCGGCGGGCCCCATCGGCCCGAACATGGTGGACAAGACGAACCCCGTGATCACAATCACCCAGCCTACAGCGACGAACTACACGCACAGCAGCACCTTGACGCTCAACTACACTGTCACCGACACGGGGTCCGGCGTTGGCACGGTTACGCCCACCATGAACGGCCTCAGCACCGTCGGCGGCAGCGCGATCGTCAACGGCCTGATGATCAATCTGCTGACGGCATTGCCCCTGGGACCAAACACGTTTGCGATCACGGCGAACGACAAGGTCCTCAATACGAGTTCGGCGTCGGTGACTTTCAACATCATCGTGACGCCGATGAGCATCATTATGGATGTCACCCAGTTCTTCGGGAGTGGTGCGATCAGCAAAGCGGGTATCGAGAACTCGCTGCTTGCCAAGCTGAATGCCGCGCTGGCGGCCAGAATGGGCGGCCATTGCGCTGAGGCCGCCAACAACTATCAGGCGTTCATCAACGAGGTCAACGCGCAGACAGGGAAATCAATTACGCCGGCGGCCGCGGCCATCCTGATCGCCGACGCCCAATACTTGATAACGCACTGCCCGTAGACAAATTGTCCCCTCGAAAGCAGTTCGGCCCCTCCTCCGCGACGCCGCAGAGGAGGGGCCGAAATTGTGATGGGTACGAACCGCGACAATTGTCATTTCACGTCTGTCGTCTGCCGTGAAATGACAACTGTGGTGGATAGTTTTGACGATTCCTCGAATTTTGGGTCGGTTCTTAAGCTTGTCATCAGGGAAGGCGTTCAGATTCAGGGACGCTGGCAGACTTAGCGCGAATTGACGTTAGGCACGGAGCTTATGACGAAGTACTGAGGAGCAATAACCGCGCTGAGATCCGGATTATAGTAGTCAAGCAATTTGGCGGGGGCTGCCTTCGCGCGGATCGAATAGCGCGGAGTAAAGCGGAAGCTGAACCTGTCGCCTTCCGCAGTGGATGACCAGAGGTAGAAGACGATCCGGTCGGGCTGCAATTCGTAGCGGCTGATTGTCCATGAGTCGAGCAGCTTGCCGAGTGAAGCGCGATCCACATCCGCGCCGGGCGGCAGGCCAACTTCGGCCAGCATCATGCCGTAGTCCTGGGACCCGAACCGGCGCGCGCTCACAGTGCAGTTGATCGCCTGACCAACAACGGCATTCCCTGCGTCGCAGGTGTAGCCGAAGTCAAGCCCGAAGCTCTTACCGGGAACGGTTGTCTCCGTCCTGCCGGCCACGTCTTGCGCCCAGGGTACATAGAGCCAGGCGGTAATCTGCGCATTAGCGAAGGTCGAGTTCGTGGTTCCCGCAAACTCAAGGGTATTTGTCCCGCCATGAATCATCGCGGAAAGATCGATGCTGCGGGGCGCGTCAAGGAGTTTGCTATCTGGCTTGAGAGCAACCGCCAGTTCGCCGCTCAGAGGGTTACCGTTCACCGTCAGCGCAAAATTGCCGGGAGAGGGGCTTTGAAGTTGCCGAAGCGCGACCGGCAGAAGCGCCTTCACCACTCGTACAGTTGCTTGGCCGCTCATCCACACGCCGTATTCGTCACGGCTTTGGAGCAGGTAGAGCAGCGCATCACTCTCAAGCGCTTCATCAGCTTTGTCGTCCGCCGCCTGCAATGCGGCCAACGCAAGCGAAGTGGTCTCCAGTCTTCCGGCCGTTCCCCATCCGTAGAATGGCGAATAGCCGTCGAACTCCCAGTGGGCTCCGCTTTTTCCGCGTTCCACGCTTGAGGTCAATTCCTCGCGGGCGCGGGCCAGCGCGGCTGAGTCCCCAGTCTTCACCGCCAGCAACGCCCGCAGTGCGTTGGAATAGGGATCGTGCAGCGCCAGCACGGAGGTCGCAGCATAGGCATTCGCCCTGGCGATCGCCTGCTTCACGCGGGATTGAAGGCCCGCTGGCCCGAAGGTCGAAAAATCTTTGGCTTCGATTGCAGTTTGGAGAGCGTTGGCAATGTAGAGCGTCTCTCGTGCGGAAACTGCGCCGTAGCGAGGTTTCCATGAGCCGTCCGCGTTCTGCTGCGAAAGGAGCCACTGGATTGCTGCAGTGATCTGCGGGCGGTCGATGGAGACAAAAGGCTCCGCGTCGGTCAGGAACTCGATTCCGTATGCGGTGAGCGCGGCGTCGCCCGCGGAGTCGTTGCCGCCCCAGTAGGTGAGTCCGCCACCGGAATTGAAGTAGCCAAGCAGCCGCTCGTACCCCAACTGCAGAAAGCCCTGGGCCTTGTCCTTTTCAGGCGATTCGGTTTTTTCCGCCGTTGCCAGTTCAAGATAGAGCAGGCTTGCATACGTCGAGGAAATGGTCTGTTCGGCGCAGCCGTAAGGCCGCGCCAGCACTGCCTTCATGGCATGGGCCACATTGGCGCCGAGATTCGGATAGAGAAGCAGTTCCGCGTGAACCGATCCGGCGATGGCATTCGGCGGAAGGTCAAAGTGAATGGTGTTCGCGCTGTCACCATGGAGGAGCGCCGAGGCCGTGACGGTGCGCGGCTCGCCGTCGGGATGCACCTTGACCGTCTTCTCAACCGCGTCTCCATCATGCGCGTTGGCAGCAGTGATCCGCAGCGGGCCGGCATCTATGGCCGAAGCCGCGTGCAGCCCGACCAGCACAGGGATCGATCCGGCTGGTGCGACTGTGGCCCGAGCGCTTACCGGGGTTGAGAGCGTAAACCAGTCCGCCGTCTTCACCGTGACGGGAAGGGTGATGGCTCGCGCGGTGTAGTTGCGCAGGTTCACGGGCAGCGTGATCTCGTCGCCAACTGTGAGGACCTGCGGAGCGTCGAGGTCGACAAAAAAGGGCTGGAAGGTCTTGAAGGTCTGATCGATCTCCGTCAGGCGTCCATCGATGGTTGAGCCGACTGCATGCAGCTTCCACGTGGTCAGGCTGTCCGGCAGTGTGAAGTCGAACGCCGTGCGTCCGGAAGAGGTTGTTTCGAGTGAAGGCGCCCAGTAGGCCGTCTCCACAAAGACATGGCGCAGCCGCGGCGTCATGGTCTGCTCGGTGATGGTGGCGCTGCCGTTGGGACCCGTCGCCTTACGGATATTCTTGCCGGCCACTTCAGCGGATGACACCATTTCCGTGCTGAGCGAGACCGCGTCCGCGGTTACCGTTACTGTCTGTGCTTCTGCACCCACCGTCAGCTTTACGTCCACAGTCGTCAGCGCTGACGACGAAACGTGAACGTCCGTGAGCGAGAAGCTTTGGAACCCCTTGGCATCAACCCGCACCTTGTAAAAGCCGGGTGAGAGATCTGACACAACATACGAGCCATCGCTCTTTGCCGTCGCGCTGCCTGTCGCGTTGCCGGTGGTACTTTCGACTCGAACCACCGCACCTGGCACCACGGCGCCCGTCATGTCTGTCACCGTTCCGCCTATCGCGCCTGTATTTCCCTGGAAGAGTCCGGTATCGACTGCGACAGGTTTCAAATCGTCCCCGCTCTGCTGAGAGGCGGTGTGCGCAAACCGCGCCACCTCGTCCACATCGCCGTAGGAGACACCCTTCTCATCGGTACGCATAACCTGGATCACTTGCGCGACAATCGTAAGCTTGTCGGTCCCGCCCTGGATCGAATTTCCCGCCTTGACCCGGTCGATGCGTGCATAGGAGAACTCACGCTTGGTCTTCACCGCGAATGGATGGCCGAGTGGATCGCGCAGGCTGTCGAAGTCGACCCCCGCCGTCGCGAAGGCCCGGCGCGCGTCGGGTTCCGTCTCAGGGAAGGAGTGCCCCGCGGCAGCCCACTGTTCAAGCGCAGCCTTCAGCTTTGCCTCAGCCGACTCAAAGTAGTCGACTCCGCTGCTCTGCCAGATGGTCCCGTCATTCTCACCCTGGACCTGTATGAAATACGTCCGTCGGACAATATCGATCGCATACGTATACGGCCTGCCCTTGCGGTCAAGCGTGCGCTGTTCGGCGGAGTAGAGATCGAGGCCACTCTCTTTGGCGAGTTCCTTCAATGCGGCCACCGTCCCTGGCAGCGGCTTTCCGGCCTGCGCGGCGTTCTTGAGCAACGCATTGAGCCGCGCCCCCGGTATGGCAAAAACATTCCGCTCCGCGAGCGTGAGCGTAAAGTCGTCCGCAGTGCCAAATTGCTTGTCCGGCCCCGCGCTGTGGAGCCTCACAATATCCGTGTACCATCCTTCGCCTGTATCAATTTTGTAGGGCACATTCCAGGGGTCAACAAGAGACTCGGCCATCAATCTCACGCCGGCAGCAAAGTGCCTGACATCTTCGAGCGTCGCCGGCAAGTCCAGCGGAGCTGCCGCCATAATCGCATTACCGAGCGGCTTCACGTTCTGTTCCATCTGTTGCTGATACTCATTACGCACAGAGCTGTCGTCGTTCGATTCGATCGCCAGCGGCTCCGAGAATGAATTCAAGAGCAACGCTTCCGCGGCCAAGTCAAGATCGGCATCGATCGGCTTCGACGTGTCGATCTTGTTAAGACTTTCCCGCGTGACATCTCCAACGCCCGCGGCTTCCAGCCACCACCACCCGCGCCCAAACCAGCGATCGTTCGCTTCCGTCTCCGTTTCCGCGCGCTCTTCAACGGCTGTGTCGAAGACCGACACACCAAACACGCCGGCGGTCGCTCCCTTGCCGGCGCTGCGAAGCGACAGTTCGGTGCTGACCTTCGCTCCCGGCGTATAGGTAGCCGCCAGTCCCTTGACCCCGGCGCTCAGCGAGTGATCTTCCGGATAGAGAACCGAGCGGGCAGTTCCGTCTCTGTCCCCGTACCAGCGACTCTCGCGCTCTACGTCCCGCAGGTTGTATCCCCTCAACGTGATGAGACCGTGGAAGGCAGGGTTCGCAGGAATAATGAACGGTTGATCCTTGCCGCTCATCCTGATCCGCCAATGTCCAATTACTGCCGCCTCCGAAAGCACATCGACATCCACGTCGATCCCTGACCTGGCGTGGGCTATGCCTTCGATCGGTTCTCCGGGCTTCAGCAGGGTGCGCTCCACCGAGAACCAGATTCCTTCGCTAGTGCCCGTCCATAGCTGATCGTCAAAGTGGGAGATTCTGCCCTCGGCATCGCGAGCCGTGGCGCGGATGTTATGCCCCCGCCCTTTGTCTCCATTCGTCGGAAAATGGAGCGTCACCTTGGCGAGCCCATATCGATTTGTCTTCACCGTCATGGCGCTGGTTGCGCGGGACTGCGCGTCCATCCAATCAAGCGTCACTCGGCATGGCGCCGGTGTTCCGTCGGCGAATGATGTTGAGAGTAGGTATTCTCCCTCGCGCTCGCCGGCTCCAATGGCGTTGAGGTAGATGTGGACGGGGTCTTTGGTCAGCCGTATCGCGAAGTTGCGCGGCTCCGTCCGACCGGTTGTTGCATCGGTTACCATCGCGCGGTATTTCACATCGCGATAGCGTTCCCAACTGTCGCTCTTGAGCTGATCAAACTCATCCGACACCTTCAGGGTGAGTTTGGCGTCGCCACTTGGGTCGAGCTGCGCTTTGTCCTCAACTTCCTTCGGCTCGTCGTAGCGCCCTGTCTTTGGATTCCACTCCGCGTCGTCGGCACGCACCAGCCGCACGCTACCCGCTGCGACCGGCTTGCCGAAAAGGTATCCTGCATGAATCTTCACTTGCGCCTGCTGGCCGGGAAGGTAAAAGGCGCGATCCGGCGTTGCGGTTACACTGAACTCCGGCAATTCGTAGCGCTGTATGCGGACCTCTTGCGTCGCATTGCCCCCAAAGTCCACTTCGTAGTCACCGGTCGGAGTCTGCTCAGTTGTCTTCCAGTCGTAGGCCACGATCCCGAAGCGATTTGTCTTCAGTTCGACCTCGGCAATGACCTTGTTGTCCGGGTCTGTCACGGTCACTTTTATGGGTTCATCGGCGACCGCGCGGCCGCCGTTTCTGAAGGCCAGCGCACGAAGATGGACGGCCTCCCCCGGCTTGTGCAGGGGCTTGTCCATCTCCACATGGAAGCTCCCCGCGTTCATCACATCCAGGTCTCCTTTCACCGAGTCCCGTACCAGCGCACCGTCCTCTCCGGTCAACGTCCCCTCCACCGTCAAGTCAAGCGAGTCATCCGGCTCGCCCAGGAGCGCGAAAGTCAGGATCGCCTCTCCATTGCGCCCGGTCGTGGCAATGCGCGTGAAGCTCTTCTTCCTGGAGTCGGCTGCGTCGTCAGAAAGCGTCGCCTTGAGTTTCACACCGGGCAGAGCCTTCCCGGTTACGGGATTGACGGCAATGACACGCGCGCTCAGCGCGTGGCCTGGCGCGATCGTCTTGGGGTAGGCGAGACGTAGTTCCATGAGGTTGGCCGTGATCGCTCCAACCGAAAGGACTCCGTAAGAGTGCTCAGTCCCATTCCCATCGACGCGATATCCAATGCGGTACCAGCCAATGTCGTCTTCGCGTACGCCGCGCGCGCCCACTGGCCACGGAAGAGTCGCCGAAGCCGCGCGGCGGTTAGGGCTCATGGTTGCGATCGTCTCACCGCTTCGAAAACCCTTCGGAGAGGCCAGCCAGACGATGACTCTCGCTCCGGGCGCCAGCGGCGCACTCAACGGGAGAGTCACCCGAATCAAGTCCTTCTCAAGCCTTGCCTTGGCCCCCGACTCCAGCACTCTCGAACCAGCGGCTATGTTCACCGCCTGCTGCCCTGTCTGCACACTCGAGAGCTGCGCGAATGAACACAAGGCAAAGTGCAGAATCGACACAAGTAAAGCTGCTCCCCGGATCATGGTTGCTGATCCTAGCACAGAAGGATTCTGCCTGCACGAGTGGCCGGCAATTACGGCTTGGAACGATCCACCATTCGGTGTCCTTTTGCGGGTGCCGGAACTCATTTTCACTGCACTCGCTGGGCCGGGCAATCCAATACAGAAATTGTTTATTGTCCTTGACAGGCTCAGCCGTCAAAACCTATAGTTCGCCTCGACGTCGCGCCGACGGCGAGGGGCCACGCAATTTCCCTTACCTGGTTTTACGAATCCCTCTGGCCCTCGCGCACACGGCATCATCACCAGGAGAAAACAGGCCATGAGATTCCCGTGGAAGAGACTTGCGTCTACCGCAGTAATACTGCTGTTGGGCATGGGCGCGGGCTTCGCGCAGAGCACCACCGATCCCCTGAAGAAAGGCTTTGAAGATCCACCCAGCAGCGCACGTCCGCGTGTGTGGTGGCACTGGATGAACGGCAACATCAGCCAGGAGGGCATCAAGGCCGACCTCGACTGGATGCATCGCGTGGGCATCGCAGGCTTTCAGAACTTTGACGCCGCGCTGCAGACACCGCAGGTGGTTCAGAAGCGCCTGGCCTACATGACTCCTGAGTGGAAGCAGGCTTTCGTTTACGCAACCAAAGTTGCCGATCAATACGGAATGGAAGAAGCCATCGCAGGCTCGCCAGGCTGGAGCGAGAGCGGCGGCCCCTGGGTTCCCGGCCCACACGGCATGAAGAAATATGTCTGGAGCGAAACCATCGTGAAGGGCGGCCAGGCCTTCAACGGCAAACTGCCGCATCCGCCGTCGAACACCGGCGCTTTCCAGAACCTGGGCATTCATGAGCAGTTTGGCGGCGAGGCTGAGAATCCGCCTGAGTTTTACGCAGACGCGGCCGTTATCGCGTATCGCCGGCCAACCTCGGACGTCCCGATCGACTCGCAGAATGCGAAGATCACCTCGAGCGGAGACGGGCTCGACCCGGCCCTGCTCAGTGACGGCGACCTGCAGAAGATGACTCACATTCCGATTCCTGCTCAGGGAGGGATTGCCTGGATTCAGTATGAGTTTCCTTCTCCGCAGACCATCCGCGCCATAACCTACGTGACCAAGGACCCCAATTTCATCGAATCCATGATGGTCGGAAGGCCGGAGAAGAATCTCGAGGCGAGCGACGACGGCCAGAACTGGCGTCCGGTGGCGAGTCTCAATGGCGGCAGCGCACCGGAGCACACCATCTCCTTCGCTCCTGTTACGGCGAAGTATTTCCGCGTCACATTCAAGGCCACGGCCCCGCCGCCACCGCCTGCTTGGGCAAGCGATTTCGATGCATCTTCGCTCGGCATCAAGCTTCCTCCCAAGCCCACCTCCTATGAAATTGCCGAACTGGCCCTGCACACCGCCCCCCGCGTGAATCGCTTTGAAGAGAAAGCCGCATTCGTCCCAGAGCCGGATCTCTACGGCTTTGCAACTCCGTCCGTCGATGCCTCCGACGCCATCAAGAAGTCCGACGTCGTCGATCTCACCTCGAAGATGCAGCCCGACGGCACGCTCAACTGGACGCCTCCCGACGGTGACTGGGTTGTGCTGCGCTTTGGCTACTCGCTGCTCGGCATCACCAACCATCCTGCCACCAAGGAAGCGACAGGCCTCGAAGTCGACAAACTCGATCGCCGCTTTGTGAAGGACTACTTCGAGAAGTACCTCGACAGCTACAAGGAGACGGTGGGCCCTGATCTGATGGGCAAGCGCGGCATCCGCTATGTGATCAACGACAGTTGGGAGGCCGGATCGCAGAACTGGACCGACAACATGATCGCGCAGTTCAAGAAGCTGCGCGGTTACGATCCCACGCCGTGGATGCCCGTGCTAACCGGCCGCGTAGTCGAGAGCGCAGAGGCCAGCGACCGCTTCCTCTGGGACTTCCGCAAGACTATCGCAGACTTGATCGCCAACGAGCACTACGGCCAGCTTGAACAGACGCTGCACGAGCGCGGCATGGGCCACTACGGCGAATCGCACGAGAGCGGCCGCGCCTTCGTCGCCGACGGCATGGAAGTAAAGAAGTTCAACGAAGTTCCCATGAGCGCCATGTGGACGCAATCGCCCGGCGTAAACCATGAGCAGTTCGGCTACAACGCCGATGACCGCGAATCCGCGTCTGTCGCCCACATCTACGGCCAGAACATCGCCGCCGCCGAGTCCATGACCGCAGCGGCCGCGCCCTGGGGATGGTCGCCGGCAACGCTCAAGCCCACTGCCGACCAGGAATTCCTCAACGGCATCAATCGCTTCGTCATTCACGAGTCGGCCCACCAGCCGCTGGTCGACCCCGCCAAGGCGCCCGGCCTCACGCTTGGTCCGTTCGGCCAGTGGTTCAACCGCAATGAAACCTGGGCGGAGCAGGCCGGCACGTGGATCAACTATCTCGCGCGCACCAGCTACCTTCTGCAGCAGGGTCACTTCGGCGCGGATCTCGTCTACTTCTACGGCGAAGACTCCAACCTCACCGCGATCTTCAGCGACAAGTCGCCTGACATCCCCGCGGGCTACGGCTTCGATTACATCAACGCCGACGCCCTCATCCACGAGCTCAGCGTTTCGAACGGAACCATCACCACCACA
Source organism: uncultured Acidobacteriota bacterium (assembly GCA_963819365.1). Classification (GTDB taxonomy): domain Bacteria; phylum Acidobacteriota; class Terriglobia; order Terriglobales; family Acidobacteriaceae; genus Telmatobacter. The sequence continues at coordinate 17,865 of CAWFVY010000026.1, read as the reverse complement.
AGCGGCATGCACTACAAGGTGCTCGGCCTCGATCCGTACAGCAAGCACATGTCGCTGCCGGTGCTGCGCGCGATCTACAAGCTCGCCCAGGAGGGCGCCGTCATCGCCGGCCCAAAACCCGCCGACGATCCCAGCCTCTGCCGATGATGCGGCCGAGTTCGCGAAGCTCAACAACGAGCTCTTCGGCGACGGAAGCGGCGTGCACAAAGTTGGCAAAGGCACGGTCTACGCGGGCCAGCCGCTCGCCGATGTGTTCTCCGCACTCCAGCTCAAACCCGACTTCGACTACACCAAACCGCAGAACGACAATCGCCTGCTCTTCGTCCATCGCAAGCTTGCCGACGGCGATCTCTACTTCGTCGACAACCGCGGCGACAACGAAGCGATCGTCGACGCCACGTTCCGCGTGACCGGCAAAGCGCCTGAACTCTGGCGCGCTGAAAACGGCTCAACGGAGCCTGCTTCATTCACCATCGCAGACGGACGCACCACCGTTCCGCTGCACCTGGAGCCCTGGGGAACGGTGTTCGTTGTCTTCCGCAAATCCACCGCCGAGACATCCCACACCGTCCCCAAGCTGACCGAGACAAAGCTCGCCACCGTCGAAGGCCCATGGCAGGTCGCATTCCAATCCGGCCGCGGCGCGCCGCCGTCCATCACCATGGACACGCTCACCGCGTGGAACGAGAGCAGCGATTCCGGCGTGAAGTATTTCGGCGGCGTGGGCACCTACACCAAAACGATCCAGGCCTCCGCAGACTGGTTTAGCGAAGGGCGCTCATCTCTGGCTCGATCTCGGCGACGTGAAGAACCTCGCTGAAGTCACCGTCAACGGCAAGGATCTCGGCGTGGTCTGGCACGCGCCCTACCGCGTCGATGTCACCTCCGCGCTCAAGCCCGGCAACAATAATGTCGTCATAAAGGTGGTCAACGCATGGGTCAACCGCTTCATCGGCGACGAGCAGCCCGGCGCAACAAAGATCACCTTCGCCGACGTAAAGCCCTACAAGGCAAACTCGCCGCTGCTGCCCTCCGGCCTGCTCGGACCGGTCGCTGTAGTTCGCTCTGCTGCGCAGTAAATTCGCACCACTGCAGATGCGGGTGCCCCTTCCGTCATGCTGGTCACCACCGGCGAACACGAATCCACCCGCTGGGGGTTCCGCATGCTGCTTGAAATGAACTGCGCCGATATCCTCCAGGCCGATGTAGGCTGGTGCGGCGGCATCACTGAACTCATTAAGATTGCCGATCTCGCTGACAGCCATCGCGTTCCCATCGTGCCGCACGGCTCAAGCGTCTACAGCTATCATTTCGTTGTCACGCGAGCCAACAGCCCTTTCGCGGAGTTCCTGATGATGGCGCCGCAAGCCGACAAAGTCATCCCCATGTTCGCGCCTCTGCTGCTTGATGAACCCGTTCCGGTCAACGGCCGCATGAGGGTGCCTGACCGGCCCGGTTTCGGCGTAAGACTCAACCCCGACTGCAAGCTTCACCGCCCCTATACTCACGCATGAATCGTCGAGCCTTTCTCCAGTCCGCAACCACCGCCGCGCTCGCCGTCGCTGCGCCGCTCCTCCCTGCGGCCCCATCCATGCCAGTGATCGACACGCACATTCATCAATTCGACCCCACGCGGGTGGGCGGCGTTCCCTGGCCCGACAAATCGGACGAGAAGCTCTACCACCCTGCTCTGCCTCCGCGCTACCTACGCCTCGCTGAGCCCCTCGGCGTCGTCGGGGCAATCGCGATCGAATGCAGTCCCTGGCTCATCGACAACTTCTGGCTGCACGACGTGGTCGAATCCAATCCGCTCATGATCGGCTTTATCGGCAACCTCGATCCCGCCGCCCCCGATTTCGCCACAACGCTCGATCGCCTGCATCGTTCGCCTCTCTTCCTCGGCATCCGATACGGCAATCTTTGGAATCGCAATCCGTTCGAGGCTTCGCATACTTCGCAATTCATCGACGGCACCAAGCTTCTCTCTGAAGCGGGACTCGTCCTCGACACTTCCAATCCCAACCCCGATTTGCTCTCTGCCATGCTTGAAATTTCAAATCGTGTGCCCGGCCTGCGCATCATCCTCGATCACCTGCCTCACATCGATCCACCAGCCGACGCACAAGCGCGTGCAACCTACGATTCAACTCTCCGCGAACTGGCGCAGCGTTCGCAGATCTTCGTGAAAGGCTCCCAAATCCTGCGCGAATATGATGGCAGAGTCTCCTTCGACCTCGCTCGCTACAAAGACATCCTCGATCAGATATGGAGTCTCTTTGGCGAAGACCGCATCCTCTTTGGAAGTGACTGGCCCAACAGCGACACCCTCGCCGGCTACAACGAGACGTTCAGCATCGCACAGCGCTACATCGCCACCCGCAGTCCAAGTGCGCAGCAGAAATATCTCTGGAAGAATTCCCTCTCTGCCTACAAGTGGCGCCCCCGTACCGCAGCTCAAATCCGACTGGCGCATGCTTCAGCCGGCTCTGACTCATAAACCTTTGCAACATGGAGGCGAATGTGACCACACCGCTGCTTCACTTTTCGAGAACCCTGCGTCTTTCCGCGGCATTGCTCCTTGCATTTAGCCCGGGCCTGAAAGCGGTATCGCAGGCGGCCCAGCAGAAGGTGCTCGCGATCAACTGGGACAAGACTGTCCAGGTCTCCAAGTCCACGGCCACGCTGCAGGTAGTCACCAACCCCATGCTGAACCCAGGCTCCCCCATTCATGACGGATCGTTCGCTGCCTTGAAAGCCCTCGGAGCCGACTACGTCCGCTACGTGCCGTGGCTACCCTATCCCAGGATCGCCGTGGCCGAACTCGAGCCACCATCCAAAGAGAAGACCGCGTGGGATTTCACCTACATCGATCCGGTCACTAAGGACTTCCTCTCTGCCACTGAGGGCCACTCGACCATCATCAACTTCAGTACCATCCCCGCGTGGATGTTCAAGACCGACCAGCCGGTCAAATATCCTGACGATCCGAATCAGGTTTTCTGGGATTACACCAAGGGCTCTGAACTGCGCGACCCCTCCGGCAAAGAGCTTGGCGACTACTACGGGCGCCTTGTGAGCTGGTACACCCAGGGCGGATTCACCGACGAGAACGGCAAGCGGCACGAGTCCGGCTATCACTACACCTTTCCTTATTGGGAGATCCTGAACGAAATCGACTTTGAGCACAACACCACGCCTGAGGACTACACGAAGCGCTACGATGCCATTGTTGAAGGAATCCGTAAGGTAAGCCCGGATACGAAGTTCATGGGCCTCGCTCTCGCTGCGCCAAGCAACAACCCGAAATACTTCGAGTACTTCCTGAATCCGAAGAATCACAAGCCCGGCATTCCGCTCGACTACATCTCGTTCCACTTCTACGCATCGCCCGCGCTCGACGAGTCGCTCGACGGATGGCAGCACACATTCTTCAACCAGGCCGAGGGTTTCCTCTCTGTCACGCGTTATATTATTTCCATTCGCGATCGACTCTCGCCAAATACCAGGATCGACACCGACGAACTTGGCGTCATCCTTCCCACGGACGGCCTCGAGATCGCAGCCTCCAAGGCGCTGCCCGATCATATCCCGCAACGCTATTGGAATGCTGCGGCCGCTCTCTACGGTCATCTCTTCATCGAGCTATCGAAGCTCGGCGTCGACGTCATCGGTGAGTCTCAGCTCGTCGGCTATCCGTCACAGTTTCCCAGCGTATCCATGATGAACTACAACACCGGCAAGCCGAATGCGCGCTACTGGGTGCTGAAGATGATCAAGGACAATTTCCATCCCGGCGACAAGCTCGTCGAAACCGTCGCCAAAGATCAACCCTCCGACCTCACCATCCAGGGCTTCATCACGCCGCAGGGAAAGAAGGTCCTGCTCATTAACCGCACCAACGGTGAGAAAACATTTAAACTCGCCACCGATCTCCAGAACGCCGCGACACTGACAGTCGATGAACAATCCCAAGATGAAGCACCGCGTGAAGGCCGCGTCTCCGGCGACGAACTGAGGATGGCGCCATTCGCCGTAACTATCCTGAGCCCGCAATAAGATTGCGCTAGAGAGAAAGCATGAACACGACACAACCGCGGATAGCATTGTGCGGAATTGGACTCGACGCCTACTGGTCGCAGTTCGCTGGCTTGCGCGGACGCCTTGAGGGCTACGTGAGCACTGTCGGCGCGATGCTCGAGCAATCCGGCGCAATCGTTGAGAACCTCGGACTCATCGACACACCGCAGCGCGGAAGAGTCGCGGGCCACTCCTGCCGCACCGCCGACGTCGATCTACTCGCTATCTACGTGACCACCTACGCACTCTCAACCACCGTCTTACCACTGGTGCAGCGCGCGCGCGTTCCGGTCCTCATCCTCAACCTGCAACCCGCCGCCGCAATCGACTACGACTCCTTCAATCGTCTGACCGACCGCACCGCGATGACCGGCGAATGGCTTGCTTTCTGCTCCGCGTGCCCCGTACCAGAGCTCGCCAATCTATTCAACCGAGCCGGAATTCCCTTCCATCAAGTCACTGGCGTGCTTGGCGAGGAATCCGCCGCAACCGAAATCCGCGAATGGATCGAAGCCTCCCGCGTGAAGAAGGCACTCGCTGACAACCGCCTCGGCCTCATGGGCCACTACTACAGCGGCATGCTCGACATCCAGACGGACCTCACGCGGGTCGCAATTACGTTCGGCACGCACGTTGAGCATCTTGAAGTCGACGAGCTCAGTGCCATGCGCGAATCAATCGCCGATGCTGACATCATGCAGCGCATCGAGGACTTCCGCAGCCACTTCGATGTGCAGCCTGACTGTTCAGTGGAAGAACTGAGCCGCGCGGCGCGTACCGCGGTCGCGCTCGATCGCTTCGTCGCAGCGCATGATCTGCAATCGTTCGCCTATTACTACATGGGATCCGGCGTGCCCGCGAACGAAGAGACGATGAGTTCGATCATCCTCGGCACTTCCCTGCTCACCGCGCGCGGCATCCCCGTCGCCGGCGAATACGAAGTGAAGAATGCCCTCGCAATGAAGATCATGGATTCATTCGGCGCGGGCGGCTCCTTCACTGAGTACTACGCGCTCGATCTCAACGCTGATCACGTCCTGATGGGACACGATGGTCCCGGGCACATTGCCATCGCCGAGAGCAAAACCAAGGTTCGCCCGCTTGCCGTCTATCACGGTAAGGTCGGTCGCGGCCTCAGCGTTGAAATGTCCGTGAAGCAGGGACCGGTCACGCTGCTCTCCGTCATCGAAGACGCCGCGCATGGATTCGCGCTGCTTGCTGCGCATGGCGAAAGCGTCGAAGGCGAGATTCTGCGCATCGGCAACACCAACAGCCACTATCGATTTCCCATCGGCGCGCGTGCTTTCGTCGAAGCCTGGAATGCGCAAGGCCCCGCGCATCACTGTGCAGTCGGCCTCGGCCACATTGCAGGCAAGCTCAGCAAGCTCGCCCGCCTGCTCGGCATTCCCTTTATCCAGATCTGCTAGCGCGCGGTCACTGCAGAAAGAAGACCTCCCGCATCATAGGAAACCGCTCGCCCTCGCGCGTCTCCTGCTCCGGAAGAAAATACGCCGACATCGCTTTTTGCCAGCGCGTATTCACCTCGGCCTCACCGATCCTCTGCCAGACCGCGTCAAAGTCATCGTCGATACGCATGGTCAGCACCAGCAACTCATCGCGGCGAAAGATCGAGTAATCGTAAATGCCCACGCGCTTCAGCAGTGCCAGCAACTCGGGCCACACCGCCTCGTGCGCTTTATCGTAATCCGGTCCCGTTCCCGGCTTCAGGCGAAGAAGAAAAGCATATCGCGCCACGTCTATCTCCTCTGCGAACTACTGTTGCGCTTCGGGCCCAAGCTGCTGGGCGGTGATATCTGCGGTCGGCGGCCGGCGTGCGGCGCTCGACGAATCATGCAGCCTGCGGAAGGTCTCCATCGCCTTCTGCGACTCCTCGCGATTCCCCGCTCCACGTTGCGCCTGCGCCAGCCTGTACCACGCTACTTCGTCGGTAGGATCGACCTTGGTCGCCTGCTCCAGCGGCTTCACTGCCTGTGCTGCGGCCTGGCTCTGCAAGTAGACGCCGCCCAGGCCAACCAGCGCCTGCTCGAAGTCCGGGAACCGTTGCACAATCTGCTCGAAGCGCGTCTTCGCTTCGTCCAGATTGTTGTCGTCGGCGGCCATCTGCGCCAGTTCATAAGCCGCGTTGCCATTCCCCGAATCCAATTCAAGCTCTGCGTTGAATTCGTGCTTTGCCTGGTCGCGATCCTCCGGCCTGCGCGCATCGTTATATCGCCGCAAATAGACGCGCCCAATTTTGTAGTGAATCCCCGGGCGGCGCGGATCGATCTGCAGCACGTGATTGAACGCGATGATCGCCGAGTCGTAGTCCTTGTTGGCCTCGTTCGCCTCTCCCTGCGCCTGCAACATCCAAACCGAGTTCGGCGCCGAGTCGTGCAGCTTCTCCATCACCACGTACGCCTGGTTTCCGTAGATGCGGCCTGTGTGATACAGCACCTCCGGATCATCGGGATAAAGCTTGTTGAGTTGCAATGAAGTCTCCACGGCGTCGTTGTTTCGTCCCAGCGCATCATAAGCTCGCAGCAACTGCAGTCCGCACATGCGCCGCCCATCGGCATCAGCCGATTGTTTGAACCCCTTCTCCAGGCGCGGCAACGCCTCTTTATACTGGCCCAGTTCAGAGAGGGACAACGCCAGAAGCATATCCAGCCGCGGCAACGAGGGCTTCAGCTTCTGCGCCGTATGAATCTCCCGCACCGCCAGTTCATATGCGCGCTGTTTGAAATAGATCGCAGCAAGCGTCGCGTGCAACTCCGCAATTCCCGGCTCGAGTTTTACTGCCTCTTCGAAATTGCTGCGCGCTTCGTCATAATGTCCCGCCGCCAGAGCCTGCTGTCCTGCCTGCGCGTAGCGCCGCACTGCATCGTCATTGCCCGTCTGCGCTGGCGCTATGCCCGCGCCCGCAAAGAACACCACGAGAATCCATGTTGCAATCAGCCGCAATAACTTCATCGAAAGAGTGTATCTCCGCCCCATACAAATCCGCCACGCTGGGCTGAGCGTGGCGGAGCAAGTACTACATCCAGGAGAGGGGTGAGATTCAGAAGGTTAACTTTCCGCTGATCTGGATGATGCGTGGGGCAGATGCAGCGGTAATTTGGCCTGCGTTCGTTGAGGTAATGGAGTTACTGATCGAAGCGCCGCCGCCCGATCCACTGCCGATCAGAGCACCGGTGCCAATGTTGTACTGGTGGTGGTTCCAGGCATTGAAGAAGTCGCCAGTGAGTCTGAAGCCGACGGTCTCCGCAATGTGGAAAGTCTTGCCAACGCCCATGTCCCAGTTGTTGATGCCCGGCTGGCGCAGCCAGTTGCGAGGCGAGCCGCCATAGACGCCCAGGTCCGGCTGTGTGAAGCAGCTGAAGTTGAGCCGTTGATACGGCTTGGTGAGGTTGCTCTTGATGTCGCAGCCCTGCGTCCGGTTGGCGCGCTGGAAGAAGGTTCCCAGCACTCCACCAAGATCGTTCGCAGTAATGCTGTAGGGGAAGCCTGCCTGGAAGGTTGCGATGCCGGTAGTCTCCCAGCCGCCGATCGCGAGATCTGCAGCGCGATTGACTCCGGAGCCAAACTTCTTGCCGCGCCCAAACGGAAGCTGATACACGTAGCTGGCCACGAACCTCTGATTGACATCGAAGTCAGACAGGCCGTAATCGAGCTCCGGATGGTGGTTATCCATGAAGCCCTGGAAGCCCGCCCCGGTCGCGCCAACACCGGCCGCGGCCGACTTGTCATCCTTGCTCTGAGCCCAGGTGTAGACAGCTGTTGCCGCCAGGTCATGAGCACGGTGCTCGAACTTCACATTCATGCCGTTGTAGTGCGAGTAGCCGTGCCAGTCGCTGTTGATGTAGATGTTGACAAAGTTGGGATAGGGAAGCCGGCTGCTATTGCTGCAGGGGGCAGTCTTCACGTTTACGAATACTCCGTCGACCTGCTCCTGGCAGAAGGCGAGGCTTTCCGCCGGGATCGCGTTCGGCTGCGCAATCTGGCGACGGTCAAGCAGGTGAATCGCATGCGTGCCGATATAGTTCACCTCAACCGTTGTGTTCTTTGCCAGTTCGCGCTGCACACCCGCAGTCCAGGACTGGACATAGGGGTTGAGCGGGTTGTCCGACTCGATGACAGCGATGAACGTCAGCGTCGACACCGGGAACGGCCCAAGCGTGGAGTAAGCGGGGAACATGTTGTTGGTCAGCTTCGGCGCGCCCGAGTTGGTGGTTGGGTTCAGAGCGTTGCGAATGCTGTAGGGATAGATGTCAGCCGAGTTGTCGATCTCGCGGCCCTCAGCGGAGTCGAAGAAGATTCCATAACCGCCACGGAACACGGTCTTCGGAGTGATTCGATAGTTCACGCCGAACCGGGGCGCAAAAGGCGTCTTCTGCCCCTCATGCGGAACCGAACCGCAGTAACGCAGAATCGGGCCGCCATCGTAGCCCACGCCCGGCGCAACGCCGTTCTTGCCCAGGACCGGGTCCGCAAAGCAGAGGCCGCCCTGCGGATTCTTGGTGTCGAGCCAGAAGAAGTGATTGGACGCCTCGTACGCGGCAGCGCGGTAATCCCAGCGCAGCCCCATGCTCAGAGTCAGCTTTGGCGTCATCTTCCAGTCGTCCATCACATAGGGGGCGAAGTAATTGAAGACGTGATCCTGCGGATTGCCCGCGGTGTCTTTGGGACTCAGCGGACCGGGAACGAATCCGCCCACGTTGTTGTAATAGCCGAGCAACATGTCGGCAACCGCATTTCCGGTTCCGCACAAACCTGACTTATTAGGGCACCCGGTTCCGTTGGTCTGGACGGTCGACCCATTGAAGGCCCAATCCCCGTAGAAGTCGTCGTCGAGGTTGCGGATCAGCCGCCACCGCCTGTAATCGGCGCCCAAGCCGATGGTGTGCTTGCCCCGCACCCAACTGAAGGAATCAGCGTACTCCCAGGTCGGGCCCTCGGATCCGGTATAAGAGTTCACCGAGCCGCCGCCGCTGCCGAACCCACCGCTGTTGAAGGACACGTTAGGCCAAGTCTGCTGCAGCGCCGTAAACGTCGTGAAGGTTCCCGAAAGACCCAGTTCCGACACAGCATCTGAGGTGATCTGCGGGCCGCCCTGCGGTGCATTGGCCGCAAGATGCCCGAAACGGAAGTTGTTCACCATCGACGTTCCGAGATTCACGGTGTGCGAGACGGTCCAACTCGTCTGGCTCTGCTGGTAGATCTCAAACCCGTTCACCAGGTCCTGAGAGTTATAGAACGCCTGGTTGTTGTAGTTGGCATCGGTATAGCGGAAGAACACCGAGCCGAATTTGCCGAGGCTCTGATCGCCGCGATAGGACTGCTGATTCTGGTGGAGCGGGAAGCCGACACCCTTGATGTAATTCACCACGCCCGCGCCTTCAGGCTGATTGGCAATCGTCGGCGTCTGCCAGAAGCCGTGCTTCACGGCAACAGCGCCAACGTTGCCGGTCAGCAGGGCTGAGGGGATTTGATTGTTCGGGAATGGCTGCCCCGTGGCTGGATTGACGGGCATGCAATTGCCTCCCAGCGAAAGCAGCTTGCTGCAATCCGCTGTTCCGTAAGCCGGCAACGGTCCGCCAGGCAGGCCCGATCCGGCCGGCGCCACATATTCCTCGGCCGAGAAGTTGCCCTGCAGGATGTCGGGATTCGGCATCTCGGTAGCCTGCACGATGCCATTGGTGATGCGCCAACCCTCGTAGTTCGCCATGAAGAAGCTCTTGTTGCGGCCGTCGTACAGCTTGGGGATGAAGATTGGGCCGCCCGCGACAAACCCAAACTGATTCTGGCGCAGCACAGGATTGTCTACGCCTTGCACCGAAGCGGTCGGAAACGGCCGGGCGTCGAATGCATCGTTGCGGATCGAAATAGAACGCCGCTCCGTGCAGGTTGTTGGTGCCGCCCTTGCTCACAATGTTGATCTGCGTCGCGCTGAAGCCCTGATCGGCGGAGTAGGTTCCGCTCGAAACCTTGAATTCCTGAATGGCGTCCTGCGAAAGAACTACGGCGGGAGTCACCAGCGCCGCGTCCGTGTTCACCAATCCGTCCAGCGTGTAGTTGTTGCCCTCCGGCCGGCCGCCGTTCACGCTGATCGCGTTTCCCTGCCCCTGCCGCATCGTTCCCTGCTCGCCGCCAACCGTCACCGCTCCCGCCCCCACCAGGAGAAGCTGCATGAAGTTGCGGCCGTTCAGACGGAAGGTTCTCAACCTGTGTCTGGCTCACCAGGTTGGAAAGTTCCGCGGTATCGGTGTCCAGCGCCACCGACTGAGCAGTCACTTCCAGCGTTTCGTTCACCGTACCCGGCTTCATCGCCACATCCACGCGCACCTTCTGGTTGACGGTGAGTTGGAACTGCTGCGTCACGGCGCGCTGAAATCCCTGCGCCTCAACCGTCACCTTGTATGCGCCCGGAGTCAGGTCAGGTCCATTGAAATCGCCTGAAGAACTCGTAACGGTCTTGAAACTTACGTTAGTGGCCACGTTCGTGATAGTGACCTTTGCCCCCTGAACGATGGCGCCGCTCTGGTCCGTCACCGTTCCAAGCACCGTTCCCGTGGCTCCTGCCTGCGCAAACACTCTGCCCCCCAACAAAAAAAGAACAAAGAGTGCGAGAGCAATTCGTAGAGATCGCATCCCTGAACCTCCTCAAATTTTCTACTTCTGTTCTGCACTGCGGAGGCCCAGGCTGTTTTGGATAGCTGTACTGCCAAGGGGTCAAGAGAGGAAACTTTGAGCCTTTTTCCAGTGCAGGCCGGAGCGTACTCATTGCAATAATTGATTGTCAAGGAAAATTTTATTTCTCTTTTGGAACTCTAATGAGCAGAATTGACGCCCTCGGCCGTCATCCCAACAAAATCGTTTTTTCTGCTGACCGCTGCTATGAAGCAGCGAAATCATGGCAATCGAGTGCGTCTGACGATCCCTTCGCGAGAGGTGGACTCGCCTCGAACCACCATCGCAGTTCGTCGTTGACTCCACCGCATCGATTCCTCCTCTTCCTGCAAAGTTAACCTTCGCATTCTGATAAGTTCCATTAGACAATCTCGCTGCAATTGGGCTACGATGCCCTTTCCCAATGCCGGGCCGCGGGATTCAGGCTCGGGGCTTTCAGTCGCTAATAGGAGGTCCGCAGTACACTTGATGCGCTCAGATTCCGCTCTTCAGCAACACGCTTTCGCACGCACTCGATTCGTTTCAGATCGAAATTCCTTCGTGGAGCTTCGCCAACACCGGCACGCGTTTCGGGAAATTCCTGCAGCCCGCCGCCGCCTCCACTCTCGAAGAGAAATTCAGCGATGCCGGCGAGGTCCACAAGCTCACCGGCATCACCCCTGCATTGGCTCTCCACGTTCTCTGGGATCTCTCGAGAGGCGTCGCCGATGCCCAGGCCGTGCGTCGCCTCGAAGCACGCCACGGCATCTCCGCCGGCTCCATCAATCCCAATCTCTTTCAGGACCAGGAATACAAGTTCGGCTCGCTCTGCAATCCGTCGCCCGCTATCCGCGAGATGGCCCGCTCGCACATGCTCGATTCGGTCGCCATCGCCAAAGCCCTTGGCTCCCGCGACGTCTCGCTATGGCTTCCTGACGGTTCCAACTATCCCGGTACGCAGAGCATCCGCAAGCGCATCGAGTGGCTCGAAGAAGCCCTCCACGAGACCCACGCGCACCTCGCTCCGAACCAGCGCCTGCTCATCGAATACAAGCCCTTCGAACCTGCTTTCTATCACACGGACATTGCCGACTGGGGCATGTCGTCGCACCTCGCCCGCGCCGCCGGTCCACAGGCCTGCGTCCTCGTCGACACCGGTCACCACTACGCCTCGCAGAACATCGAGCAGATCGTCGCCTGGCTCCTTCACACCAACCTTCTCGGCGGATTCCACTTCAATGACCGCCGCTATGCCGACGACGACCTCACCATCGGCTCCATCGACCCCTACCAGGTCTTCCGCATCTTCCATGAGATTCATCTCGCCGGAACCGGCGCCCTCGCGCAAATCGCCTTTATGATTGACCAGAGCCACAATCTCAAGGGAAAGATGGAAGCTATGGTGCAAACCGTCGCTACCGCTCAGGAGTTGTGGCTGAAAGCGGCATTGGTCGATCGCGAGCAACTGGACCGCCTGCAAGCCAAGTGCGAACTCGTCGCCGCCGAAGAGCTTTTCCGCGGCGCCTTCTGGCATGACGTGCGGCCCCTGGTTCGCGAATGGCGCCGGATGCGCGGACTGCCTGAAGATCCACTCGCAGCCCTCGCGGAAAGCGGATACGTGCAGCGCATCACCGCGGAACGCGCCGGCCGAACAGCGGCCGTCACCTCCTACGCATGATGCACTGCATGCGAACCGGCGCCGGGGGAAGGAATGGCGGTTTTGTCTAAGACTAAAATCAAGCGGCTTTACCTTATTCCGATTCTTTCCAAGGCGCTCGACGTCCTCGAACTCCTCGAGCAGACCAACGCGCCTGTCGCTCTGGAAGACGTCTACCAGCAAACCAAAATCTCCAAGACCAGCGTCTATCGCATCCTCAAGACGCTCGTCCATCGCGGCTATGTCGCACAGGGGCAGAACGGCCAATACCGCCTCGTCTCGCGTCCCCGCCGCCTGCGTTTCGGCTTCGCCGCGCAGAGCGCCGAGATGCCCTTCTCCGTGGCCGTAGGCAATAGCATCTCCTCGGCCGCGGCAGCCGCAGGCATCGAGCTCCTCACCCTCGACAACCGCTACGATCCCGATGTCGCCATCAAGAATGCTGAGTTGTTCGTCAAGGAGCGTGTCGATCTTGTCCTGGAATTCCAGGTCGAGGAGCACGTGGCTCCCCACGTGGCCCACATCCTCAGCAAAGCCGGCATTCCGCTGGTCGCCATCGACGTCCCCCACCCCAACGCCACCTACTTCGGCGTCGACAACTTCGAGGTCGGTTACGAGGCCGGATCGCTCCTCGCCCAGTTCGCATGCAACAAATGGAAGGGCAAGGTCGACTGGGTGCTTGGCATCGGCTTCAGCGAGGCCGGATCGTTTGTGCAGAGCCGCATCACCGGCGCGTTTGAGGGCATCCGCGAACGCCTTGACCAGGTTCCCGCCGACCGCTTCCTCCGCCTTGAAGGACGCGGCATGCGCCAGCCCAGCTTTCTAGCCGTCTCAGAATTTCTCCGCAACCAGCGCAAGGGCCAGCGCATCCTCGTCGCCGCCGCAACCGACTCCAGCGCCCTCGGCGTGCTGGACGCCGCCCGCCAGGCCGGCCGCGAGCAGGACTTTGCCATCGCCGGCCAGGACTGCATCCCTGAGGTCCTCGATGAGATGAGCGGCGGCAAAAGCGCGATCATCGGCTCCATCTCGCACGGCGCAGAGACTTACGGCCCGCGTCTCATCCAACTCGGAATCGCACTGCTCCGGGGACACATCGTGCCGCCATACAACTACGTCCGCCACCACGTCGTAACGCCTGAAACCCTCGCCTCTCCCAAGCCTGGCGCCAACCACATCGGCAGCGACAAACGCGCAGCCACAAACGCGAACCCCGGGGAAGGTCTCTTTGAAGTTGAAAGAGTGTGATGGCCCTCACGCCGAAGCCTCGACATGAGCAGCATTTTTTTGGGCACCGTGCAACGTCTCGAGGTTCCTCCTCAGTGAATGCGCGAGGCTACAATCTCGGTTCCCGCGGCGTTCGACTGGATGCTGGTTGCGCGGACCAGAACTTCAAACGGCCGCAGCGATCCATCCTTGGAACAATCCCTGGCGCGTCGTAGAAGCCGCTGGCCAGCCCAACGCCGGCGAGTGGACACCCGACAAGACGGCCCGCTTGCGCGCTCTTGTCGACCGCGCCCACTTGAACGGCCTCTGGATCCGCTTCTACACGCTCGATGGAGCCACCGAAAAGGAACTCAGTTGCAACGGATGGTTTCGCAGTTATAACTTCGGCTCGCTCGATGCCGCCCGTACTCGCTGGCGCGCCGCACTCGCCGCTCACGCGGACTACATCGCCTCCGACCAGTACGAACTTCTCGCCGCCGAACTGCATTCAACCAGGGCGGCCCCGTAAAACCTGCCCTTATACTCATTCACATGCTCACACCGCATGTGCGCCGTAGCGCCGCCCTCCTGATCGCATTGTGCTCAAGTATTGCCCTGTCATTGCACGCGCAGAGCTTTCGCGTGCACATTCCCCAGGACGCACGCCCGCTCGCCAGTGGCGGAGAGCGCGCAGCCCAACCCGGTCCCCTTGATGGCCGCCTGCTGCTTCTCCTCTCCAACGACCCCACCGCCGAGCCGCGCATGCAGATCAGCCTCGGCGCGAATACCCAGAACATCTTCGGCCTTACGATCGACAGCGCCAAGCCCGGCAGCGTCGTCACCGTCGACAACAGCGCCGCCAGTTATCCGCGCCAGCATCTCAGCGACGTCCCGCCCGGCACGTACACAGTGCAAGCTGTGCTCAACCTCTACGAGACCTTTCACACGGGCCGACGGCCGCGTCTTGAAACTCGCTCCCGATCGCGGCGAAGGCCAGCACTGGAACATCGCCCCCGGCAATCTCTACAGCAAGCCCTTTCAGATCACCATCGGCGCAAACGGCAAGCCTGTCCACGACACCGACATCACGCTCACCGAAGTGATTCCGCCCATCGCGCCCATCCCGGACACCGAGTTCGTCCGCCGTCTCCGCATCCAGTCACCTCTGCTGACAAAGTTCTGGGGCCGCCCTGTCTATCTCGCCGCCACCGTGCTCGTCCCGGCCGGCTTCGACCAGCATCCCGACGCGCGCTTCCCGCTGATGCTCTTTGAAGACCACTTCGACGACGCCTTCGACGAGTTCCGCACCACCCCTCCCGATCCGAATCTCAAGCCCGACTACTCCGAGCGCTTTCACCTCGCCGGTTACAACCGCATCCAGCAGCAGGAAGCCTACAAGTTCTACCAGACCTGGATCTCCAAGGATTTCCCGCGCTTCCTCGTCCTCAAAATCCAGACCGCGAATCCCTTCTACGACGACAGCTATGCCGTGATTCCGCCAACCTCGGCCCCTACGGCGAAGCCATCGAAACCGAGCTGATCCCCGCGGTCGAAAAAAAGTTCCGCGCCATCGGCCAGGGCTGGGCGCGCTTCCTCTACGGCGGCTCCACCGGCGGATGGGAAGCCATGGCCGCGCAGGTCTTCTATCCCGATCACTACAACGGCGCCTTCATCGCCTGCCCTGACCCGGTCGACTTCCGCGCCTACACCAACATCGACATCTACAAGGATGCCAACGCCTACTTCATCCCCGGCGCAAACAAGCAAATCGAGCAGCCCTCCATGCGCGATTACCTGGGCCACACGCTGATCACGCAACGCGGCGCCAACCAGTACGAGGCCGCGCTCGGCGACCACGGCCGCTCCGGCGAGCAGTACGACATCTGGCAGGCAGTCTTCTCACCCATCGGCCCCGACGGCTACCCCGCGTCCATCATCGACAAGCAGACCGGCGCAATCGACCACACCGTCGCCGCAGTACTGGCACGATCACTACGACCTCACGCCAATGCTCCAGCGCGAGTGGCCGCAGCTACAGACCAAAACTCGACGGCAAGCTGCACGTCTATGTCGGCTCCGACGACAACTACATGCTCAACGACGCCGTCTATCTGCTTCAGGACTTTCTAAGACACCGCCAATCCGCCTGCCCATGCGGAAGTCGCCTACGGCCCCCGCGCGGAACACTGCTGGAACGGCGACCCCAAACTCCCCAACGCCTACAGCCGCCTGCACTACGACACCATGTACGTGCCGAAGATCATGCACCGCATAGAGAGACGGCTCCGCGGGCGCGACCTGACAAGCTGGCGATACTGAGACCCTTACCCTGCGATCACGCCGGATGAATGCCTTCGAGTTCAGGCAGCAGAACCACGCTCTCCTGCTCATGCGGATCGGTTCGTGAAATCACCGCCACCACAGGCTCTGTCTGGCTGGGGTTATCGGGCAGGTGCGGCATATCGGCTGGAATGTACAGGAAGTTCCCCGGCTCCACAACGACATGATGCTCCAGTCGCTCCCCGTACCACATTCCAGACGTGCCGCTGAGCGCATAGATGGCGGTCTCATGTGTGGCGTGCTTGTGCGCATACGCGCGCCCTCCCGGCGGAATCGTTACCAGTTGCATGTGCAGCGCCTTCGATCCCACCGTCTCCGCCGAAATCGCCACTTGATACTGCAGCCCCTGTTTGCCGATGAAAGCATCGCCGGCCTTCAGCAGACGGCATGTTGGACGCGCAGACGCATTCTCTTCGAGCTGCATACCTTCTCCCTGTCTCGAATCAAGATCAAGAACATCTTCACGGTATCCGAAGAGGCAGCCGCAGGAAAGCGGCCCATAGCCAGCGTAGGAAGGAGGTGTCTTACGAATTCTGACGGGGTAAATCACTAAAAACACCAACGGCGCAGCCGCAAAAGCCACGCCGTTCACCACCAGGCAAACCCCGCCAGTCCCTGGGAATGGGACAGACAATCAATTAGGAAACCTTGGCTGCCTCCTCGGGATTCACGAGATCCCGTAACTCCTTTGAAGGCGCAAAGTCAGGCACCGCTTGGCGGGTACTTCCACGCGCTGGCCGGTCTTGGGATTACGCCCGATCCGGGGGTTCCGCTGCCGGATCCGAAACGATCCGAACCCGCGAATCTCAATCTTGTCCCCGCTCTGCAGAGCCCCAATCACCGACTCAAAGATCGTTTCCACAATAACCTCACCATCCGGCGCGTCAGATCGCCCAGGCTGGTAACCTTTTTCACCAGGTCTGCCTTGGTCATTTGTCCCTCTCGACCTCCGCTTTCAGCATACCCAAATTCGGACGCTTTTGGCATGTAAAAGAAAGCACGCGAACCTTCCTTTCTTTTTCTGCATCAGTAATTTGGCGCACTGGAACCTGGCAGCCAAGCCGCCCGCCCTACCCGCGTCGCCCCCCGCCCATTTATCCTATGCAGAGCCTTCCGCTCACACAGCGTCATCATCCAATACAGAAACCACCAGGAAAAATCCGTCAGGTGTCCGAATATCCCAGGTACGGCATCGTCATTCCGGCCTACAACGAGCGCCTGCGCATCATTGCCACGCTCGACCCCGCTAGTGGCCTGCGTACGCCGCCAGGAACTGGGATGCTGAAGTCATCGTCGTCAACGACAGCTCCAGCGACGAAACCGCTGATCTGGTGCGCGATTTCCACACCGGGCCCCCGAAGTCCGCCTCATGGAAAACCCCTCCAATCGCGGCAAAGGCTACAGCGTTCGCAACGGCCTGCTCCACGCCCCGCGCCGATATCGTCATGTTCACGGACGCCGATCTCTCCGCGCCCATGACGAAGCGGAGCGCCTCTTTGCAGCCATCGAAGTGGATGGCGCCGATATCGCCATGGCTCGCGCTGGCTCGCAACGCGCCGCCAGAGCATCGCCAGCCGCTCTATCGGCAGATCTTCGGCCGGTGTTTCAACGCTACTCACCCGCATGGTGATGCGCCTCCATACGCCGACACGCAGTGCGGATTCAAAGCGTTTACCCGCGATGGCCGCTCAGACTGTCTTCCAATTGCAGACCATCGAGCGCTGGGGCTTTGATCCCGAAATCCTCTTCATCGCCCGCAAGCGGCGCTTCAAAGTGAAAGAGGTCCCCGTAAGCTGGGCCCATCACGCGCGCAGTCGCATCAGCTATCTGCGCGACAAACTCCAGATGCTCAAGGAACTAGCCATCGTTCGCTGGAACGCGCTCCTCGGCCGCTGCGGACGCGACGTCACCGAAGTCAACGGCCT
>CAWFVY010000025.1:0-139395 GCA_963819365.1 uncultured Acidobacteriota bacterium | reverse complement strand
CCAGGCTCTGGGCCACCGATTAAGGCTGGGGAATTCTTTCTCGGCTATCCCGATGAGGATGGGGCGGGCGCGCGGCTTCCGAACCTGAGATCCTCTCGCGCAATGGCAGTTATGTTGCCTACTTTCGGATGGAAGAGCATGTGGGCGTCTTTCGAGAGTTCTCCGCCAGAACGCGGCAACTCCGGAAGACCAGGAGTTGTTGGCGGCCAAACTGATGGGACGATGGCGGAGCGGAGCGCCGCTGTTTCTCTCGCCGCAAAAAGACGATCCCAGCCTCGGTGCGGATTATCAACGTAACAATGATTTCAACTATGCCAGCATGGATCCTCACGGATACGCCTGTCCCCTTGGCGCGCATATTCGCCGCATGAATCCTCGCGACACTGCCGTCAATATGAACCGGCGAAAGATGATCCGGCGTGGAGGCACTTACGGCCCCCCCTTCCGCAAGGCACTCCCGACCACGGCATCGAACGAGGCATCGCTGCGTTTGTCGGCTGCGCCAGCCTAGTTCGCCAGTTTGAGTTTGCCATGAATGTGTGGGTGAACGACCCTAACTTCCACGGGCTCGGAAATGAGCGCGACCCCATCATCGGCACGCAGGATGGCACCTTCGACATGACCATCCCCAAGCGGCCAATCCGCAAAAAGATCAAAGAGACTGACTGCTTTCACCACAATACGAGGCGGCGCCTACTTCTTTTTGCCCGGCATCAGGGCACTGGAATATCTCGCTTCTATTGATCCAGACAATTAGCTGCGGCGCTGCTGAGCAGGAAAGGCATGACATCATGAGTAACCAGATTCGACCGCGCACTTACAACCAGGCTCACCTCCCGCGGAAGTACACTCCCGGCAAAAGGAGAGTCTCCATCTACTGGACTTGGAGTTATCCATGGGAAACCAACCGTGATGTTGCGAAAATGGATAATCGATTCTCGACCATGACGGAAGTTCGCAGGGTCGCCTGGCCGGCCTACGAGGGACCTGAATGGGATGAAATGCACTTTTTACAGGGGATTGCTGGAACCCTTGAATTGTTTCATCGTTCCACCCTCGCCTTTCAGGACGTAATTAGTGAAGTCACTAGCCAGCAAGTCGCTGTCTTTCAGCGCATCGATCAGGCTGGATTCAAATTGCCCATCGACGAGGGGATCCTGGACGACACGGATACACTCATGATCTTTGGCTTGGATCATCTCGTTTCCGAGCAGGACGCAGGCGCTGGAGAGATCGCGGCGATACGCGAGTGGCTCAAGCGTGAAGGAACGTGTCTTCTCATTGGCCCGCATCATGACGTCGGTTTCACTGAGGATATGCAGCAGCGGCAACTCGAGTACACGCACCATGGCGATGCACTCGTCCCACGCCAGCAGCGGTTTGGACAGTACACTCGATCGCTGATGAAGGGGCTGTCGGTGCCGGTTATCAATCAATACGGACTTCGTCCCGCGACCGTTAAAGGCACAAAACAGATCGCGCCACTCACCATAAATAAGGACCTGGATTCGCTGGGCCTCCTGAATGGAGTGACCACCTTCAACTTCCATCCACACTTGCCTCATTACGCGGTAACCAGCAATGAAAACAGCTTGATTCACGTCCTCACAAAGCAACCGATTGACCTCGAGCGGCCGCATCCTTTTACCGCAACGGGAAATACAGAATTCAACTCGTTCCTCTGGATGCCTCCAAAGAGCGAGCGGGCGGGAGATGTCCTCCTCGCAGACTCCACTATTTTCACCACTCTGTTTGGCGGCGTGGATTCCTTGCAAACTTTCTGGAAGAATCTGGCGACTATGCCACTCACACGTGAGTCGCGAGCAACGAGAGCAGTCGTCACTGCCTGAGTGGATTCCGGAGAGCATCGAAGAAAGGTCCTGATGGCATTTCTGAGTAAGATCGTCCCGATTGCCATGTTTTTGTTGCGTTTCAAGCATGCTGGCTGTCGGTTTGGGATTGACAATATCCGAAATATTCGCGCCGCTTCGCAATTCAAGCTTGTGGTCCTTGCATTGATAGCCAACTTTGTACTGATGCCGCTGGCGGCCATTCTGATCTCCAGGATGTTACAGCTTGACCAACCGCTCGGTGTGGGGTTCATCTTGTTGGGAATCGCGGCCGGCGCTCCGTTTCTTCCTAAATTGGCCGGGGTTGCAAAAAGTAATCTTGCTTTCGCAGTCGGTTTGACGGTCATGCTCATGGTATTGACAGTGGTCTATATGCCACTGGTTTTGCCGCTGATGCTTAAGGGAGTTTCGGTCGATGCATTGAAAATCGCTCAGTCGCTGCTCCTTCTCATGCTGCTGCCCCTTGCTGTCGGACTTGTCGTCAGGACTCGCTTGCCCCGCATCGCCGACCGGGCAATGCCGCCCCTCAACCGTATATCTGGATTGAGTCTTATCCTGCTTATCTGCTGCTGTTGATAACCAACTTCAAAAATGTCCTCTCCTTCTTTGGCACCCGTGGCCTTTTGGCAAGTGTGCTCTTTCTTGCTTTCGGCGCAACTCTTGGGTGGCTGCTTGGCGGAAAGATGTGGGCATAAAGGGGTGTTGTCACTCGGTACGGCACAGCGCAATATAGCCGCCGCAATTCTCGTCGGCGGACAAAGCTTCGATGATCCCAAGGTGCTCGTAATGGTCGTCGTCGTCGCCGTCATCGGGCTGGTGATGTTAATGCCTCTTGCCCGTTTCATGGGTAAGCGGAGCGCGATTCAGGAGCTTGATTTCACTGCGACGGTGTGCATTGATCGCTTCAATTACTCGCGGGATCCCGTCTGGAAGAGCGAATCGTGATTTGCAATGAAGCAGCATTCAAGTTTCGAGTGTTGCATTGCCTTGCGATCGTTGGAGCATTTTCTCGCACCCTTGCTCGGCCATGCCCAGGTGCGCGGAGTTTATCCCGTTGGCATGAATGCTACAAACTCCGGAGTCACGCCGGAACCAGGTATTACCTATTCGAATCTCTTCGTTCTTTTCTCGCGCGACGAGAAGAAAGACGCCGCCGGCAATGTGGTCGCCACTGGCCAGAACTCGATCTTGATGGATCTGAATACCTTTGCCTGGGTGGTCAAAAAAGAGATTGCACCCCTGGGCGGAGCCGTATTCTCCGCAACAGCCACTCTGCCCGTCGCAAACAACTCACTCTCTTCCGATATCAATGGCTCTATAAGCGGAGGCGGCGGATTCGCATATTTCTTCTATCAGCCGGCGATTGTCGGCTGGCGCAAGAAACGCGCCGATCTTCGGGTCATCTATGGATTCCTGGCGCCGACCGGGCGCTTTGATGCCAAAGCCAACGATAATGTCGGTTCCGGTTATTGGACCAACGTCGTTTCAAGCGGCCAGACGATCTATCTTGACGCCAACAAATCGACAAGCTTATCCACCTTTCAGATGTATGAATTTCATACCACGCAGGAAGGTACGAACATCCACCCTGGACAGACACTTAATCTTGATTATTCGATAACACACGCGTTCCCTTTGAAGAGCATACGTCTCCAGGCTGGCTTTGCAGGTTATGGACAGTGGCAGACAACTGACAAAACCGGACCTGTTATTCAGAGGCAGATGCAGCAGCACATTACAAAGTGAATGGTCTTGGGTTTGCCGCGAATGCTATTGTCCCGGAAAGAAAGGCAAGTGTCGGAATCAAGTATTTTCATGAGGTAGATTGCCGGTCAACTTTTCAGGGATACACACTCCAGATTTCCGCCGCAATAAAATTTTAGAAATGCGGTTGCAAGAATTTTTAGGAAATGATGAAGAAGCGTTCCCAACCTGCCCAGCGAAAGCCACGAACGGATGCTCTGCGCAACCGCGAGCGAATTCTCGAAGTGGCGAAGGGAGCTTTTACATGCCACGGCGGGGCTACCAGTCTGGACGACATCGCGAAGCAGGTGGGGTGTGGGAGCCGGCACCTTGTATCGCCATTTCCCTACGCGGGATGCGCTGATCGAAGCAGCCTACCGGAGCGAGGTGGAAAAGCTGGCGGCGGCAGCGCGCGGGTTCATCGCCGCGATGTCTCCGATTGAGGCCTTGCGCGCCCGGTTGCTGCTGTTTCTCGACTATATCGCGGCAAAGCAAATCATTGCGCCGACTCTCAACAGCGTTGCCGGAGGCCCGTCCAGACTCTATGAGGGTTCTCGCAGCCTGGTCCAGGGAGCAATCGAATACCCATTAGGTATGACTGCAACGAATTCCGGTGTCACGCTGGCACCCGGCTTTACTTATGTTAACCAGCTCCTGTTCTACTCTCGTGAGCACGCCAAAGATGCTGCCGGCGATACCCTGCCGGTTACAGGAGAGAACTATGTCCTGATGGACATGAATACCTTGGCTTGGGTGAGTAAGAGGAAGTTTGCTGGGGGCGCCAATTTCTCTGCGGCCGCCACTCTGCCCTTCGCCAAGAACAGTCTCACTTCGGACGATCAGGTAAATATCAGTGGCGGCGGAGAATTCGCCGATTCCTATTACATGCCGTTCATCCTCGGCTGGAATCGTGAACGAATTGCGATCCGCGCGATCTACGGTTTTCTTGCTCCGACGGGCCGCTTCGTCGCGGGAGGAAACGACAACGTTGGCTCCGGCTATTGGACCAACGCTGTGTCTTCAGGGCAGACGTTTTATCTGAAGGAGAACAAGCGCCTTGTGTTGTCCACCTTCGAAATGTACTAATTCCATGGTGTCCAGGAAGACACCGGCACCAACCCGGGAGAGACGTTTGATTTCGATTACTCGATGATGGGCTCACTTCTGCGAACTAGCTCTTTTCAGCTGCAGGCTGGCTTGGTGGGTTATGATGCGCGGCAGACGACGGCAACGACCGGGCCGGCGATTTCGCAAGCAACATCGATGGATCGCTACGGAGTAAACTCGCTCGGTTTCGCTGTGAACTCGGCCTTTCCGAAGCATAAAGCGGCTCTGGGGATTAAGTACTTCAAGGAATTTGCGGATCGTTCTACGTTTCAGGGGTATTCTGTGCAATTTTCTGGTTCGGTTAGTTTCTAACACCGGCGATCAGTTTCCAAATGCGAAAAAGAGAGAAGACCTCATGGCTTCAACTGTTCTTGAACTCGATGATATTCAAAGCGGAGTGCTTCGTCCGCGGCCTACGCCGTATGCGGCGACTTACATCTTGTTTCGCATTGACGAACGCAAGGCGGGTCGCGAGCTAATGGCCCGGTTGAGCAGCATCGTAGCCTCGGCTGCTCACCCTACAAGCCCCACCGGTGATACCTGGGTGAGCGTCGCACTCACTTTCCAAGGTCTCAAGGCTTTGGGTGTCCCGCAAGCCTCGCTCGACAGCTTTTCACCGCAGTTTCAGCAAGGGATGGCGGCACGCGCGAAAGTGTTGGGGGACAAGGGTGAGAGCGCTCCCGAAAACTGGGAAAAACCGCTTGGTTCCTCCGAGGTTCACGTGGTGGTCACTGCCGTTGCGCCGGATACGGAGCGTCTTGAGGCTGCCATGGAAGGCGCGAGGAAGACATATCGGGAGTTGCGGGGCATTACGGCGATCTGGCGGCAGGACTGCCATGTTCGTGAGGGTGAGAGAGAAGCTTTCGGGTTCAGGGACGGCATCGGACATCCGGCAATCGAGGGCACGGGTGTTGCCGGCAGCAATCCGAATGAGCGGCCGTTCAGGGCAGGGGAGTTTGTGCTTGGGTATCCCGATGAAATCGTAGATACGCCTGCGATACCGCAGCCAGAGATATTGGGGCGCAATGGAAGCTACGTTGTCTTTCGCAAGCTGCATCAGCGTGTCGCAGCGTTCCGCCGATATCTCAAGGAGAATGCCTCCAGTCCTGAAGCCGAGGAGTTGCTGGCAGCAAAGATGATGGGGCGCTGGCGCAGCGGAGCTCCTCTGGCTTTATGCCCGATGCATGACGATCCCGCACTCGGAGCCGACCCACGACGCAACAACGCCTTCCTCTTTAAGCAAGATGACCCCATTGGTTATAAGACACCCCCGGGCCCCACATCCGTCGCATGAATCCCCGCGATGCGGATGTCGCAGGCGTAGTTCGTATCCATCGCATGATCCGGCGCGGGACTTCGTATGGGCCCTCGTTACCAGAGGGTGTTCTGGAAGATGACGGAGTGGAACGGGGATTAATGTTCGCGTTTGTGGGAGCCCACTTAGGTCGGCAGTTCGAATTCATCCAATCCGAGTGGATGAACGACAGCGCGTTTTTCGCAGGGGCTTCGGGAAGAGATCCAGTTGCGGGGACTCAGGAAGGAACCGGAGTCTTTGATATACCCAAGCGTCCTCTACGGATGCGATTGCAAGGCTTACCGCAGTTTGTGGTCACACGAGGCGGAGAGTACTGCTTCCTCCCGGGCCTGCGCGCCTTGCACTGGCTGGCAGAACTCAAGACGTAGGATCCGGCTCAACTACCATTTTCAGACTCGCAAGCGGAAAGCTCGCATGTAGTCGTGGTTCTTGAACTTGTCAAATGAGGCGAGTTCGCCAAGTGAAGCGATCAGTACCGATGAGCATCTCATGCCGGGTGCGGCACGTTGCAAAGGGTGGTGGCATATCGGTTTATCCAGCATCTACCAGGCGAAAAACACGCCATGGAAATGACAGAGTATGGAAAGCCATGAAGCCGGCTTCCCACCCTTCCCACACTCTTTGGAAATCGGGTCAGCGAACTGCTCGCTCTTCGCTGGTGCGATGTCGATTTTGAGAATCTGGAACTTCGTGTGACGCGGTCGATCTGGCATCAAGTTCTGGGCAACTGCAAGACAGAAGCCTCAGCCAAACCTGTCCCAATGGACAGCTACATGGCGGAGGACCTTTTGCGCTGGCGTCGCCAGAGCGTTTACGCGTCAGACGATCACTGCGTCTTCGCCAGCGAGACCATGAGGGGCAAGCAGCCCTACTGGCCGGACAATCTCATGAAGCGACATATTCAGCCGGTTGCGAAAGCAATTGGCATTCACAAGAAAATCGGGTGGCACACTTTCCGGCACTCCTTCGGCACATCGCTGAAGGCAAGCGGAGAGGATGTCAGAACCGTTCAGGAGCTCTTGCGACACGCAAACAGTCGGATCACCCTGGATGTCTACACACAGGCGGTGAACTCGAACAAACGTGCAGCACAGAGCAAGGTTGTAAGAATGATCGTGTCAAGCGTGGGTCAGAAGATAGAAGAAAAATACCCGCAAACTGGGCAGTAGCCGGCTTATTGGACCTTTATTGGACCCTGATTTGACTGTCACTGTAGGTCGCCATTCATTCGTAAGTCTTTTGGAATGTATGGCGGGGACGACGGGGCTCGAACCCGCGACCTCTGCCGTGACAGGGCAGCGCTCTAACCAACTGAGCTACGTCCCCAGCTCCTCCGAATGGCACTCTCTGGGACCATCGGATCTGTGATGCAACATGTTTGAGTTTAACAGAAACGGCCGATCTGAGTCTTGCCGCCTGTGGCAAAAACCATAAGATGAGACGCCACCGTTGGCTGGCAAAAGCCCGCCGTTTCGAGCGGGCTTCCTCAGGCCGTCCAAGCCGTGGGTCGAACGGGGCGGGCGCTGGAGATGAATCCCATATCTGCCGAAATTCCACGAACACACTGCAGGAGATGGTTGGCGATCGAAGGCAGCTTCTGCGCCGTGACGCGGAACGACGGACCGGAGATGCTGACGGCGGCCACTGGCTGCCGCTGGGCATCGAGCACTGGAACGGCGATGCAGCGGAGGCCTTCTTCCAGTTCCTCGTCATCCACGGCGTAGCCGCGGCGACGGGTCTTTTCGATCTCCGCGCGCAAAGCCTCGGCGGTGGCGATAGTCCGGTGGGTGAACCGCTCGAAACGGGTGCGGCGAATGATGTCGGCAATCCGGTCTTCGGGCAAAAACGCCAGAATCGCCTTGCCCACAGACGTGCAGTGGACCGGGTTGCTGGACCCGATGCGCGTGATCATGCGCACGGAGCGGGCAGGCTCGATCTTGTCGATGTAAATGACCCGGGCCTGCTCGAGGATGCAGAGGTGGGCGGTCTCTTCGGTCTCGGCGACCAGCCGGCGCAGGTGGGGCTGAGCGCGCTCGCGGAGATCGTACTGCTCAATGGCCTTGTTGCCGAAATCAAAGAGCCGGAGGCCCAGGCGAAATTTGCCGCTGCTGGTGCGCTCGACCATGTGGTGGCGCTCCAGGACCATCAGGAATCGATGAGCAGTGCTCTTATGAAGCTGCAGCGAAGAAGCCACCTGGGCGAGGCCGAGAGGAGTGTCGCTTTCGCCAAGGAGATCAAGCACGGCAAAGGCCCGGTCAAGGGCTTGAACCTTATATGTACCTGTGGGGGCAGAGTCTCGCATAGTGGTTCTCCGTTTCGCTAATTGACTAATGTCAGTTTTTCAAAATATGGAGGGTCATGTCAACCTTTGGGACGCGCGTAGGCTCGAGCCGTGACGATTGCGCTCCGGAGTACGAATCGGCTGACGAGCTGGCTCCGCTCTCCGGCGAACCGGGAGGCCAGGCAAAGGTCAGCCAGATCTTTCAGGCGGGGACGATGTCGCCTTCGCCGGGCGCCAGGAAGAGATTCGCCTCAAGCCCGTGCTGGCGGGTGTAGAGGTCGTAGTAGCGCCCGCCCAGCGCGAACAGTTCGGCGTGATTTCCGCGCTCGACGATCTTGCCCTGCTCCACGACCAGAATCTGTTCGGCTCTGCGGATCGTGGAAAGCCGGTGCGCGATGACGAAGGTGGTCCGGCCTTGCATGAGCTGATTCAAGCCGGCCTGGATCATCGCTTCGGACTCGGAATCGAGCGAACTCGTCGCTTCATCCAGTATAAGGATGCGGGGTGCGGCCAGAAGCGCGCGCGCGATGGAGAGGCGCTGGCGCTGACCGCCGGAGAGCTTCACGCCGCGCTCGCCGACGATGGTGTCGTAGGCTTCGGGGAATCGCTCGGCGAATTCGTCGACGCGGGCCGTGCGGCAAGCCGCAAGGAATTGCTCTTCCGTGGCGTCGGGGCGCGAAAACATGATGTTCTCGCGAATGCTGCCGTCGAAGAGAAACGAATCCTGCAGGACAACGCCGAGTTGCGAGCGGTAGGAATTGAGGTCGACGTGCGCCAGGTCGATGCCGTCGACGACGACGCGCCCCGTGGTAGGCGTATGGAACGCGCAGAGAAGGCTAATGATGGTCGACTTGCCCGAACCGGACGAACCCACCAGCGCTGTCACCGTGCCGGGTTCGGCGCGGAAACTGATGCCGTGCAGTACGGGCTTTTCCGGCTCATAAGCGAACTCGACATCTTCAAATCGCACCCGGCCTTCAATGGGCGGCATCTTGAGGCTGCGTCCCGGAACCTGGTTCTCCTCCAGTTCCTCCATGATCTCGTTGGTACGATCGAGACCCGCGAACGCCTCAGTCAACTGCGTGCCGATGTTCACGATCTGAAAGAGCGGCGCGATCATGAACGCGAGAAAGATGTTGTATTGGAAGTAATCGCCCGGTGTCCAGTGGCCGTTCAAAACGCTGTGACCGCCGAGCCACATCACGATGCCGGAGACCAGGCCGAGAACCGTGGTGGAAGCCGACGAGAGCACGCTGGTCATGGTCAGCGACTTCATCACGTTCTGCAGAAGGCGTTCCACTCCGCCGGAAAAGACGGTCGCTTCGCGGTCTTCAGCGTTGTAGCCCTTGATCACGCGCACGCCACCCAGCGATTCGGTGAGGCGGCCGGTGACTTCAGCATTGATCTTTCCGCGCTCGCGAAAGATGGGGCGAATGGTCTTGAAGGCATATTGCAGCATGAACACAAACACGCCGACGACCGCGAACACGCTGAGCGTAACCGTGGCGCTGCGATGCAGAAGGTAGACGAAGACGAGGACGGCCGTCACCATGCCGCCTACAAATTCCACGAGGCCGGTGCCGACGAGGTTGCGGACGCCTTCGACGTCGGTCATGATGCGCGCAACCAGCGTGCCGGTGCGGTTCTCGTCGTAATAGGCCACAGAAAGGAGGCCGACGTGCTTCTGCACCTGACGGCGCATCTCGGCGATCAGGCGCTGGCCGGCTTTTGACAGGAACTGCGTGAGCGAGAACGACGTGATGGCCTGAATCACCGTCGCCGCCACCACGATTTCGATGATGTGTTGCAGGTATCCGGGATCGGGATGTGCAACGTTCAGAGCCTTATCGAGCAGCGGCTTGCTGTAGTAAGGCATGGCCAGCCCGGCTACTCGATTGATGCCCATGAGAATGAGGCCGATGAACAGCAACCCTTTGCGCGGCCCCACCAGGCTTTTGATCTGCGGCCACAGCTTCTTGAACTCAGGCTTGCGCTTCGGAAGATCGGCTTTGCCGGCACGAGCGCCGCGTCCGTGCGGACTGCGCTCGGCGCGCATACCCATTCCCATACCTCCGCCGCGCATTGTCGACATAGTTAGACCGCCCGATTCCGGCGAACATCGATGAACGATTTCACGCACAAAAGTACGTAGATGATCAGCATGCCGGCCATCGTGCACTGCGCAGCCAACGCAATGTGGTTTGGCTCGACGCCCCCCGTGCGAGCCGCGCTATACGAACTGATTGCCCGCCAGGCGGCGCCAAGAAACCCGATCAGCCCGATGGTGACGTTGATGTGCATGAAGAGCTTGCGGCGGCCCTCGCTGGGGCTGATGGCCAGAAAGCCGAAGATGCCCAGCGCAAGGCCGAACCAGGTGGGAATCAGCGCAGTGGGGAAATGACTGCCGGTTCCGAAGTAGCTGACCAGTCCGAGGATAGCCAACAGGACTGCAAATACCAATGTGACTTTTGCCATGCGCAACCTCTCCGTGTGCTCACGGTCAGCATACCAGTTGAGATGATGGAGACAGCGCGACGATTCAGGAACTACCGCTGGATACGCGCCGATCCGCCGGTGGCAAAAGCCCGCACCTGGTCAACGGTGGCCATCGTGGTGTCTCCGGGGAATGTCGTCAGCAGCGCGCCGTGCGCCCATCCTAGCTTTACGGCCTGCTCCGGCGCTTCTCCGGTAAGCAACCCGTAGATGAACCCCGATGCAAATCCATCGCCGCCGCCGACACGATCGTACACGTCGAGTTCGGCAGTTGGAGCAGCATAGGTCTTCCCTTCGATCCATGCCACGGCGCTCCAGCTATGCCGATTCGTGGAGTGCACTTCCCTCAGGGTGGTCGCAACGGCCTTCAACTTCGGCAGCTTCTTCGATACATCTTCAATCATGCCGAAGAACACGCTTGGGTCGAGCTTCGATTTGTGTCCGACCTCGGGGCCGTGAACTCCCAACCCCTTCTGGAGGTCCTCTTCGTTACCCACGAGCACATCGACGTGCTCGACAATCTTGCCGATTGTCTCCACCGCGCGGCTCTCGCCGCCGGCAACCTTCCACAGTTTCTCGCGGAAGTTGAGGTCGAATGAAGTCACCGCGCCGGCTTCTTTGGCTGCCTTCATCATCTCGGCCGCAAGCTCGGCGGTTGTCGGCGACAGTGCCGCGAAGATTCCGCCGCTGTGCACCCAGCGCACGCCGCCCGCGAAGATCGCCTTCCAGTCGAAGTCGCCGGGCTTCAGTTGGGCCGCGGCTTCATTTGCGCGGTTGTAGAACACCACCGGCGGACGAACTCCAAAGCCGCGATCGCTGTAGACGGATGCCATGTTAGGGCCGTCTACGCCATTGTGCTTGAAGTGCTTATAGATCGCCTTCACGCCCATTGCACGGACGCGCTCTGCAATGAGATCGCCAACCGGGTAATCGGACATGGCGCTCACCAGAGCCGTCTTCATTCCGAAGCAGTCGGAGAGATTCGCGGCGACATTGAACTCTCCGCCGCTGACATGAATCGCGCACTGCGAAGCCTTGCGAAAGGGAATGATCCCCGGATCGAGCCGGTGCACAAGCGCGCCCAGCGAAAGAAAGTCCAGCTCCGCGTCGTTCCGAATCTGCAAGCCACCGCTCATGCACTGCGCTCCTTATTCGCGATCTAGATGAGTTTTGATTTCGAAGACGTTGAAGCCTTGTCAGGCTCCCGCCGCGTGTTTCACATCGCCGAGTACCTGATCCACGGTCCAGTCGTTTCCGGGATAGAACTGAACGACCTTTCCATCTGCGCCGACCAGCGTGGTAGAGAGCGTGTGCGTGATGGAGGCATCCGGTCCGCGCGTCAGCCCGACATCGAAGTACTGTGCCATCTTCTCCACTCCACCCTGATCCGGTGCCGCAAAGTCCCAGTGCGAAAACGCGCCCTTCCCCTCGCTGCCGATATAGGCCGCTCCATAGGCACGCAGGCGCTCCGGCGTGTCGTTCTCGGGATCGAAGCTCACGCAGAGCAAGTGCGTCTTGTTGTACAGAGCCGGGTCAGCCTGCAGTTGCCGATTGATCTGCGCAAACTGGCGCGTAACGCGCGGACAGAAATCAGGCAGCGGGCAGCGCGTGTAGATAAAGGTGATCAGCACTTCCCTGCCGCGGAACTGGCTTAGCGAAATGGCTCGCCCATCCTGATTGCGCAACTTGAAATCCGGAACCCGGTCACCGGGCGACGGCACATGGTATTGCACCCTGGGCTTGTAGTCTGCCTTGCCCTGCGCCACCACCACGATGTGATCAAGCAGCACGTCGGCATCGGCATCCTGCGATACCTGGACGTCGGCCGTGATGACGTCTCCGGGATGCAACTCGCTCACCACGTTCGGATCCTTCACCTTGTAGGGCATGGTCATGGCTTCCATAAAGCCGGCGATGGCCTCATGGTTGACCGTGACTTCGCTCTTGGCGACGTTGATCGAGATCACTTTGCCGCGCAGCTTGTACACCTTGAAGTGCGAGTCAGAGGTCGTGGTTGATGAGTCGGGACGCGGAGCACTGTGACAGCCGGAAAGGATCGCGGCCGCCAGAAGAGTGAAGCTAAGCAATCGGCGAATCACACCCTCAGTTTACAACTCGAGGCGACACTTCCCGCGAGGATGGCATTGCGCGGCGAGACAGCGTATAACGCTGGAATGGGATCCATCTCGGGGCGCGATCTGGACGCACATCTCAGTGCGGGCGGAACGGTCGTTGCGGCCAGCGATCGGGCTGCGCGCGCCGTTCGAGCCGCTTTCCATCGCGCGCGCCGCGCCGAGGGCCGGGAGGCGTGGAGTTCGCCTCGCGTCTACGACTGGCAGACGTTTATCCGCGTGGTCTGGGAAGAGCGGGCAGACGATGGCCGGATGATCCTGAATGCCATTCAGGAACAGTCGCTCTGGGAGCGCATCATCGCCGAGAGCGGCCCCGCCGCGGCACTTCTCGAGGAATCCCGCCGGAACCTGGCGGACCTGGCGATGCACGGCCACGCGCTTTTGTGTTCGCATGCGCCGGACTCACTCGATACAAAGGCCCGCCGCACGTGGCAACAGGACTCTCAGGCTTTTGGACGCTGGCTTTCTGAATTTGAAGAAATCTGTCAGAAGCAGGACGTCCTCAGTCCGAGCCGTCTGCCGCTGGAACTTCTGAGGTTGCTTGACGCCGACGCGGAGACTCGGCCGGAGCTGGTTCTGGTGGGCTTCGATCGCCTGGCCCCCACGCAAAGGACGCTGCTCGACTCGTGGGGCAAGTGGGAAGTTGCGAACTCAGGCGAGAAAGCCGGCACACTCCGGACATTCGTCGCGGCAGACCAAGCCGAAGAGCTGTCGGCCTGCGCCCAATGGTGCAGTCGGCAATTGAAGTCAGCGCCCGACAGCCGCATTCTGATCGTCGCGCAGGATGTTCAGAAGCGGCGCGGCGAATTTGAGCGAGCGCTTCTGCATCAGGCCGGGGTGGACCCCGGCTTTCGGTTCGAGTTTTCTCTCGGGGTTCCACTCACGCAAACCGCTCCGGTCCGCAGCGCGCTCATGCTTTTGCGCTGGCTCGATGGCGAACTCGTTGAGCACGAGTTGGACTGGCTGTTTGCATCACAGTACGCCGCCGCGGCTCCGGAGTCCGCGGCTCTGCAGGCCACAATGCGCGCGCTGCGCAGGAGAGGCATGCAACGCACACACTGGAAGCTGGCGACGTTGCTCGGTCTGCACATGGCCTCTGCGCCGTTGCCCGATCTCTGGGTCAAGAGAATCAAAGCGGGGCGAGCGCACCTTGAGATGCTGGCGCAACGTGCACTGAGCACAACGGAATGGGCCGACGCCGTGCCGCGACTGCTGGAGACGATGAACTGGCCCGGCGCGGGCACGCTGACCAGTGCGGAGTTCCAGGTAATAGACCGCTGGCGCCGGGTACTTGAGTTGTGTGGATCACTCGGATTCGACGGGCGGCGCATGAAGTGGCAGGAGTTTTTATCGGAGTTGCATCATGCGGCCAGCGAGACTCTGTTTGCGCCCGAGTCAGAAGACGCTCCGATTCTCATCGCGGGTCCAGCGGAGTCAGCAGGTTTGACCGCCGACGCAATCTGGTTCCTCGGCGCGCACGAGGATGCGTGGCCCGCGCGCAGCGAAACGCGTCCGCTGATTCCCCTGGATGTGCAGCGCCGGTCGCAGATGCCGCATTCCACCGTGCAGCTTGACTGGGATCTAGCCCACGCGATCACGGCGCGCCTTGCCGCGTCGGCCCGTGAGGTGAATTTCAGTTTTGCGCGCCAAGCCGAAGGGGTAGACCTGCGCGGATCACGGATTATTGCCGAGTTCGCCGGAACAGCCACGCATCTGCCGCCTGAACTGCTCACACCGCTGCAGGTGCGCGAGATGCCGATTGCGGTTGAAGACAAATCGACGGTGTCATGCCAAACGGCCTCGACAGGCGAGCCGATTCATCTGCGCGGCGGAGCCGCATTGCTTACGGCCCAGTCGCAATGCGCATTCAAGGCTTTTGCAACAGGCCGCCTCGCAGCGTCAACGTGGGAGTCGGCGGAGAGCGGGTTCACCGCAGGCGAACGCGGCAAGCTTCTGCACGCGGTTCTGCACTCCGTGTGGTCGGGCCCTCCGAATGGCATTCGATCCTCGCATGAGTTGCGAGCAATCACCGATTTGCCCGAGTTCGTTCGAGCACATGTCAGTGCGGCCATTGCCGACAACGTCCCGGCCCGTATACGCGAAGACATGCCGCCGCAGTATCTTGAACTCGAAGCCACGCGCCTGACGCGGCTGATCGCGGAGTGGCTCGCGTATGAGCAAAACCGACTGGACTTCGAGGTGCTCGGCACAGAGGAAAAAAGGACGCGTAACATTGCGGGATTGTCGCTCGATCTTCGGCTCGATCGTCTTGATCGCCTGAACGACGGATCGCTGCTCGTGATCGACTACAAGACCGGCAACGTATCGCCGAAAGCATGGGATCTTCCCCGGCCGGAAGACGTTCAATTGCCCATTTACGCGGGATTCGGCATTGATGATGAGGGAGAGCTCGGCGGACTCGTATTCGCAAAGGTGCGCGCGGGCAAGATGTGTTTTGAAGGCAAAGTCGCCGATGCCAGGGCAACACTCGACGGCGGTCTCAAGACTACGTCGTCCCTGGTGAGATACCCTCTGGAACTCGATCAACTTCTTGACTGGCGCGATCGGATTGAACAGCTTGCGCAGGACTTTCTTTCCGGCCGCGCCGATGTGGATCCTCGCGACCCGGTGAAGACCTGCGAGCGCTGTGATCTGCAGGCACTGTGCCGGATCAACGAGCGCCCCCGTGCGATCGACGAAGAAGAGGAGGAGACGGAGGCTGTGGATGACTAGCCGCGCGCACCCCGCTCCCCCCGACCAGGCACAGCGCGATCGCGCTCTCGATCCTGCACGTTCAATCATCGTCCAGGCGCCCGCGGGCTCGGGCAAAACCGACCTGCTGACAAAGCGCTTTCTTCGCCTTCTTGCGGAGGTCGACGACCCCTCTCAAGTCGTGGCGATCACGTTCACAAAGGCAGCCGCCGCGGAGATGCGGCACCGCATTCTCAGCGAGTTGGAGAAAGCAGCCGCGCGGTCCTCGATCGTAGACGCGGATGAGATGGAGTCGCTCGCCACCCGAGCGCGCGAACACGCAAGCAGGATGGGCTGGAATCTTCTTGAAGTCCCCGGTCAACTGCGCATTTCGACCATCGACTCATTCTGCCGCGAGATCGCCATCCAGCGTCCGCTCCTCACCACGCTGGGAGGAGGCCTGGACGTCAGTGAAGAGCCTGACGAACTGTATCGAAAGGCGGCACGTAGCACGCTGATGCAACTCGGGCGCGGCAATCACAGTGGCTCATCCGCGGTGCGCGAGTCGATAGAAACTCTGCTGCCCTGGCGCGACAACAACTGGCAGGAGCTTGAGACTCATCTTGTCAGCATGCTGGGCAATCGTGACCGCTGGATGCAGGATTTCTGGCTGCGCGATTTCAACGAGCACGACGAAGCGAGCTGGCAGCGCCTCCGCGAACAGCTGGAGCGGCCCTTCGGGCGCGCGGTCGCAGAGCAACTCTCAACTGTGAGCAGGCTACTGTCCACTGTATCTGGCGCCTGTGAGGAGTCTCTCGCTCTGACACAATTCGCACACAGCCAGATCGGCGGCGCACTTTATCGCTCGCTCGCTGAACTGGCTGAATTCCCTGTCGGACCGTTCGCATCTCCACTTGAGTTGGAGGACGCGCGCCAGGCGTACTCCTGCCTCGCGCACCTTCTTCTGACCACCGGCGACGGCGAGTTCCGACAGAGATTCGACAAGAACCTCGGCTTTCCGCCGGACAAGAAGCGTGAAAAGCTCCGGCTTGAGGGACTTATACGAGCTCTATCCGATGTGGAAGGCCTGCAGGAGGAACTGGCGGCGGTTCGCAAGCTTCCTCCCACTCGATATTCCGATGAAGACTGGCGCATCGTTCGTGCGGGCTTCACGCTGCTGCGTCACGCCGCCGGGGAGTTGCAGGTCGAGTTCGCTCAATCCGGCACAGTCGATTTCATCGAGATTGCGCAGATCGCGCAGCGCATTCTCGAAGGCGAAGATGGCCAGCCCAGCGACGCGGCCATCGACATCGCGGACGGCATTCATCATCTGCTGGTTGACGAGTTTCAGGACACGAGCCGCCGCCAGCACAGACTGGTTGCATCGCTCGTGGCCGCATGGCCTGACACATTGAATCGTTCGCTATTTGTAGTTGGCGATCCGATGCAATCCATCTATTTCTTTCGCGCCGCCGATGCTGAGCTGTTTCCAAGAGTGCAGCGCGCGGGCCTTGAACTTCTCGAACGCGATCCGCTTCCGCTGGACGTGGTGCAGCTCGCATCGAACTTCCGTACACAACCCGAACTGGTAAGGCAGTTGAACGATGCATTTGACGCAGTCTTCGGCGTCAACGATGGCAGCAACGTGCAATTCACAGCTTCAGATCCTGCACGAATTCCGGCAGCGCGTGCGGAGACTGGCTTCGATTTGCACCTGCGATTTGTCCAGCAGGTCGCGGGGACAAGGTCGAGCAATCCGGATGCCGCACAAGCAAAGAAGCAGGCTGCGGAAGAGCGCAGTGCATCGCTCGAAGCGCAGGCCGCCGAGATCGTAGCGTTGATCAGAGATCGGATGAGCGCGATGGAGCAAGCTCGCATCCAAGGCGAGAAATATCGCATTGCAGTGCTGGGCCGCACACGCGCAGCCCTGGCCCCTGTCACGCAGGCACTGCGCGAGGCAGCGATTCCCTTTCGGGCCGTCGACCTGGAACCGCTGGCTGACCGGCCCGAGGTTCTGGATGCCCTGGCGCTCGCGCGTGCGCTGCTGAATCCTGAGGACCGTGTGGCATGGCTTGGCGTGCTGCGCGCGCCGTGGTGCGCTCTGTCGCTCGACGATCTGCATACGTTGACAAGCGCCGATGACCCCATCGTCCTGGCGCGTCCAATTCCCGAATTACTCCGGGAGCGTAAAGCACTACTTCGTAAAGACTCCCGGCTTGCCGTTGAGCGCGTGTTGCAGGCGCACGAGGATTACTTCGCAATTCGCGCGGCGATGCCGGAGATGTCCAGCGGAACATGGCTCAAGCAGATCTGGCTGCGCTTAGGAGGAGACTCTTGCGTTGATGCCACTGCGCGAGCGAACCTCAATCTGCTGTGGCGCTGTCTAGACAAGCTGCCGGGAGGCGACGCCGATCTGACAGGCCCCGCAGTCGAATCTGCGCTCGCCAAGCTGATGGCACAGCCCGACCCCGCTGCCGACAGCAATTGGGGCGTGCACGTGATGACCATACACAAGTCAAAGGGCCTGGAGTTCGAGGTGGTGGTCGTGCCGGAATTGCAGGCCGCAAGCGCGAATACTCGCTTCAACCTGTTTTCGTGGCTCGAGCGCGGCCTGGAAACTCCCGATGCATCCCCCGAGATCGCGGAGTTTCTCATCGCGCCGTTCCAGACGAAGGGCGCTGACCGCGGTGAGGCAAAGAGCTGGGTCGATAACCAGTACCGCGCCAAAGAGTCGCAGGAGATGCGGCGCATTTTGTATGTGGCTGCGACTCGCGCGAGAGAAGAGCTGCACCTGTTTGCGCGTCCGGCTTACAAGTTTGTGCAAGGGGAGCCCGTGCTCTGCGAGCCCTCGCAGAGCCTGCTTTCGAAGGCGTGGCCCGCGCTTGAAGTTCGGGTTCGCGAACAATTTGACGCATGGAAAGCGCAACGCCAACCGGTCGAGATAATATCTCTCGCCGCGAGCGCGGACGTGATCACGATGCCGGCGCCGGCAAAGCCCGCACTGCTCCGCCGTCTCCCGGCCGGGTTCGAGGCTCCCCGGCTGCCGTATTTCGGAAGAGGCAACAGCATCGATGCCGTCGCATCCGAGCCTGCGGTGGCATACCAGCGGCATGAGGGTGGGATCGACTCGCGCGTGCTGGGGTCCGCAGTGCACCTTGGAATGCAACTGCTGGCTCAATTCCGATCGAAGTCCGACGGGGAAACAGCGCGTGCAAAACTCTTCGGATCGGCTGAGCGCATCTCCGCGCAAATACGAGCTGCCGGCGTGGATCGCGAACACGCGGCTGGAGTTGCAGCGCGCGCATTGGAGATCGCCGCGCGGGCGTCGCTCGATACAGCGGGAGCCTGGATTCTCTCGCCCCACCCTGATGCGGAATCAGAAGTACGCTGGACCGGAGTCGTGGATGGAACTCTTCGCACCGTCCAGGCCGATCGCGTATTTCGCGCCGGGGAGACAGCGCTGTCAGAGGGTTCTGGGGTCTGGTGGATTATCGATTACAAGACTGCTAATGACGATTCCAGTGAGGCGCTTGCAAGGCTGCGGGAAGTATTCGCGCGGCAGCTTGCGCTCTATGCGAGTGTTCTCCGCAAGCTTCACGGACCGGATACGCAGATTCGCGCCGGACTGTATTACCCGCGCATGCTGCAGTTCGATTGGTGGGAGCCATAAACCGGGACGCCGCTATTCCAATACACCCAGTCCAATAGCTCGCATCAGCTTCAGCGCATTGCTGGTCTGCACCACGCCGGGCTTCAGCCTGTAATCAAAGAGAAGCGCCTCGCCCTCGATTCGATCTTCAAAATGCGAGTTGAATGCGCGGCCGTTCATGGTCTCCGGAATACGAGTCAGCGCAAGATCGTGCGTGCTCACAATGCCGAGAGCTCTATGCTCGACCAACTCGCGCAGCACAAACTCGGTGCCGATCAAGCGGTCGTGGGAGTTGGTGCCCGACAGCAGCTCATCCAGCAGAAACAGCACCGGCAACGTGCCCTGGGCCAGGTCCGCAATCATCTTCAAACGCCGGATCTCTGCGTAGAACCGAGAGACTCCGCCGCTCAGCGAATCGAGGATGCAAATCGATGCTGCGACCTGCAGCGGTGACATCGTCAGTCTTCGAGCGCGAACCGGAGCGCCGCATTGCGCGAGAACCGCATTCACACCGACGGCGCGAATAAAGGTGCTCTTCCCTGCCATGTTTGGTCCGCTCAGAATCATCAGTTGGCTTTCCGCGCCGAGGCAGAGGTCATTGTCAACCGCCTTTCCGTTTGGCAGCAGCGGATGCGCAAGGCACTCGGCGTCAAACCTTGGTCCGGCATCCACGAACTGCGGATACGCATAATCCGGGTGCTCGAATGCGAAGCTCGACAACGAAGCCAGTGCCTCGAGTTCGCCAACCGCGTCGATCCAGACCTGAAGCTCCGGACCGAAGCGCCGCTGCCATCGTTCCGCAAGGAAGACAAGCTGCGCGCTCCAGAATGTGACCAGGTCGAGAGGCCGCGCAAACAGGCTGTGGCGCGACTCGATCAGATCCGCCAGGCGAGCGAGCCTGCGAATCGCCTGTGACGGGCAGATGCCTTCACACCGCAACGCCCGCTGCATCTCCATAAGCTTTGGAGCGGTGAACGACTCGCTCTCCAGCAACGCGAGAACGGTGGCCAGTAGCTGAAGATCTCCGGCGGCCTTTTCGATGCCGGCAACAGCCCGGTCAAGACGCGCGGCGATTCTGTGCGCGTAACCAAAATTCAGAAGGCTTAGGAACAGCGCCGGAAGCGGCGATCCCCACCCGATCCAGGCAACGATGCTGAGAATCCAGAGGAGCGCCAGTGCGGAGGTCGCGATCCGAGTAGTTGGCGACGTGAGAATCGACTTCGCTTTGCCCCACGCGACCAATGCGTCAGGATGGACTCCGCTGCGCACCGACTCGCCGGCCGAGGCAATGTGCTCTCGAAACTTGAGCCGGGGAGCGAGGTCACGCACCGCCGCTTGGCGAGCGAGAATCTCCTGGATAGGAGCATCTCGCAGAAGCCAGTTCGCAAGACTCTCCTCGCCGGCGCGCGTCCGGCTAGTGGACAGATACTGAAAGACCGATGCGGCTCCGAAGATGTCGAGATCGCGCGCGTAGGGATGTGCGGGATCGAGGAACCGCTCGCCAGTCTCTCCGCGGCTGTGCCAACTGTCGTTCAAGCGTGCCAGCCCGTCCTCATAGAAACGGATAGACGCGCGCGCGATATCGCATGCCTTCGAGCGTCCTCTCGTGGAGCACGACGAGAACGAAGAAGGCTGCGACCGGGATGATTAGGATGAGGAGGCCATCAAGATGATGGGTCAGAAACCCGGCGGCAAGAAGAGTCAGAATCGCAATTGCTAATTTGCTGATTCCGTAGAACCTGCTACGGCGCGCGGCGGCGGCCTGCAGACGGCCAAGCGCCTGCAGTTGAAATTTGTATTCAGCCGCGGCCGATCGCCGGGCCCCAGTTGTTTCCGATTCAGAGGCAGGGTTCATAACCTGCACTCAAGAGTATCGCGCGGCGGCTAACGTGGTCCGCGCGTTACAACGGCGGAATCGCCTTCAGTCCGCCGAGGGGGTTGAAGGCGTGCTCTGCTGGGCGTTCTGCTGGGCAGCCTGCTGCGCCTTCTCGCGCGCCATCACGCTCTTGTGATGACGCACATCTGCGCCCTGCACCCAGAAGATCACGTCCTCGGCGATGTTGGTGGCATGATCGGCCACGCGCTCGAGGCTGCGGCTGATCATCAGGGCATTCAATGCCTGCGGAGCCAGGTGGCTCTGCTCCTCCATCACCTTGGTGAGAGTTTTATAGGCGGACGCGATTCATCGCGTCGACCGCATCGTCCATGGTGAGCACGGAGCGCGCCTGTTCGGCGTTGGCATCGATGAACGACTGCAGGCTTTTGCGAACCATGTCCGCGGCCAGAGTGGCCATGCGGGGGATGTCGACCGGCAGCTCCGCGCTCGGCAACTGCTCCATCTGGCGCACGCGGTCGCTGATGCTCTTCGCGGCGTCGCCCACGCGCTCCAGGTCGGCGTTGATCTTGATGACGCTGAGGATGAAACGTAAATCGGAGGCCATCGGCTGCTCCATCGCGAGCAGGTCGAGCGCCGTCTGGTCGATGTCCCGCTCCATCCGATTGATGGCGATTTCGCTGCGGCTCACGAGATCGCAGATGGAAAGATCGCGCGTGCGATAGGCTTCGATGGCGCGCTGAATCGACTGCTCTGCGAGGCCCGCCATCACCAGCAGATTCTCTTTGAGATCCTCAAGGCTCTGTTGAAAGCGAATTCGTGTCATCCGAACCTGCCCGTGATGTAATCTTCGGTCCGCTTGTCGCTTGGATTCGTGAAGATCTTGTGTGTCGAGTCGAACTCCACCAGCCGGCCGTTCAGGAAGAACCCGGTCTTCTCCGCAACACGCGCGGCCTGCTGCATGTTGTGCGTCACAATCACAATAGTGTACTGCGATTTCAGCTCGAAGATCAGGTCTTCAATCTTCGAAGTTGAAACCGGGTCGAGCGCCGACGCCGGCTCGTCCATCAGCAGCACTTCCGGATCGACCGCCAATGCGCGCGCGATGCAAAGGCGCTGCTGCTGGCCGCCGGAAAGGCTGGCGCCGGACTTCTTCCTGAGGTCGTCTTTCACCTCGTCCCAGAGCGCGGACTTCTTGAGCGACCGCTCGACAGTCTCATCGAGCACGCGGCGATTCCGATAGCCGTTCAGTTTCAGGCCGGAGGCAACGTTGTCGTAGATCGACATGGTCGGAAACGGATTGGGCCGCTGGAACACCATGCCCACGCGGCGGCGGATCTGCACGGGCTTGGAATCGGCGTAGACGTCGATCTCGCCCATCTTCACCCTTCCCGTAACGCGGGCGATGGGATTGGTCTCGTGCATGCGGTTCAGGCAGCGGACGAAGGTGCTCTTGCCGCAGCCCGACGGCCCGATCAGCGCCGTGGCCTGGTTCGCCGAAATATGCAGGTTGATGTCCTGCAGCGTGTGATTCGTTCCGTACCACGCATTCAGGTTTGTTACTTCAATTCCGACGCCCACTTAGCTTGCCCCCTTCAATACGCCGCGGCTGGTGACGTAGCGAACCAGCGAAACAGCGAGCACAATCAGAATGATTAAAACCAGGGCGCCGCCCCACGCCATGCGGTGCCAATCATCGTAGGGCGACTGCGCAAACACATAAATCTGCAGTGGCAGCGCGGAGATCTCGCGGTTCAGGCTGGTGCTCCAGAACGATTGCCCAACGCGGTAAACAGCAGCGGAGCCGTCTCTCCGGCCACGCGCGAAAACGCCAGCATGCAGCCGGTGATGATGCCGGGAGACGCCGTTTTCACCGTAATCGACAGCACCGACCGCCAGTTTGGCACGCCCAGTCCCAAGGCTGCTTCGCGCACGGCGTTCGGCACCATCAGCAGCATCTCTTCAGTGGTACGGCGTGATGGTGGGGATCATCATGATGCCCAGCGCCACCCCGCCTGCCAGCGCCGAGAAGTGGCCCTTGCGGAACGACTACCAGCGCATAAGCCGCCAGGCCCATCACGATCGACGGAACCCCGTTCAGCACGTCGGCCGTAAACCGAACCGCATTGGCCAGCTTGGTTCCGCGGCCAAACTCGGCGAGAAAGATTCCCGCGCCAATCCCCATCGGCACGCCGATCACGCTCGCCACTCCAAGCAGTACGCCGGAACCGACAATTGCATTCGCCATGCCGCCGCCCAGTTCGCCCGGGGGCTTCTGCACCTTCGTGAAGAATTCCAGGTTCAGCGAACTGGCGCCTCTGTAGATCAGATACA
Source organism: uncultured Acidobacteriota bacterium (assembly GCA_963819365.1). Lineage (GTDB taxonomy): Bacteria > Acidobacteriota > Terriglobia > Terriglobales > Acidobacteriaceae > Telmatobacter. Next base: position 115,966 of record CAWFVY010000025.1, on the reverse strand, counting down.
CAAAGATGGCCAGCAGGGGCAGGATCACCAACGCCGTGGCCAGAATCGCCAGCCCCGTCACCGTGTGGTCCATCGCACCGCGCAGCTGCGAGCGGAATGTATTTTCCCCTACCTGCACTCTACGTCTCCTCAATGCACCTGGGCCGGCGCACCGCGCGTCACCGCCCAGATAAGCAGGCTGAGCCAGGATATTCACGATGATTGTGACCATGAACAGCGCAAGTCCGATCTCAGTGAGCGCGCTGCGATGCAGATTCGTCACCGCCTCCGCGTATTCGTTCGCAATCACAGCAGCCATCGATGTGCCATTGGCAAGCAGCGACTTGTGAATCTCCGGCGTATTGCCGATCACCATGGTCACGGCCATGGTTTCCCCGAGCGCGCGGCCCAGGCCAAGAATGATGGCGCCCACAATGCCGATGCGCGCATTCCGCAACACGCCCATCCGGATCATCTCCCAGCGCGTGGCGCCGAGAGCCAGAACCGCCTCGCGCTGCGAGTGCGGCACCGCCATCATCACTTCGCGCGTCAGCGACGAGATGATGGGCAGAATCATGATCGCCAGAATGACGGCAGGACGACATATAGCCAAGACCCGTCGGATTGTCGTTTGCGAACAGTCCCGTCCAGCCCAGCGTCTTGATCAGAAACGGATTGACGTACTGGCGCAGAATCGGGACCAGAATGAATACCGCCCAAAGGCCATAAATAACGCTGGGAATCGCAGCCAGCAGTTCCGTGACGAACGCCAGCGCGCTGCGCAGAGCCTTGGGGCACATCTCGGTGAGGAAGATCGCCACCCCAATCGCCAGCGGAACCGCAATAATCAGTGCCATCAACGACGAAACCAGCGTCCCATAGATAAACGGCAAAGCGCTGAAATGGCCGTTGACCGGATCCCAGTACCACGGCAGATGGGTCGACGGGTCAATGTCTGCCTTGAAGAAGAACTTCAGGCCGAAGGCATGCCACGCCTCCTGCGATTGACGAACCAGCTCGTCGGCAATGAGCACGACGATGCCGAAGATGCTTAAGGCGCAGAGCACCATCAGCCAATGGAATCCCTTGTCTGCCAGCGCCGAGTTCCCTCGGGAGAGCAGGAATCTGCGAATCTCGGATTCCTGCACCGAGCCGGCCGGCATGGCAGCTTCCTGAGGAGATCCAGATGCAGACGGGGATTTCGGTTGGGCTATACGAATCTCGGGCACTTGTCCGATCACCAGCCCCAAGGCTAACCGGAAAATGTGAATGGCAGGTTACAGTCCAGCAAAATCAAATGCATACGGAGGGGTAAAAACAGGCGTGCGTCGGATAACCTTAATCCCTGATACCGCGGGGGATTCCGATGCGCCGTGTTCTCGTGCTGCTACTTTTCATTGCCGGTTCCATTGTCCTGACCGGGCGTTCCGCCGCGCAGACCCGATCCGCCGCAGCGGGTCTGGAAGGCCTCGTGGATCACGCATCCCACGGCCCCGCTGCGCGACCCGATCGTGCTGCACTTTCGCCGGAGCCTCGACCTGCCGTCCGTCCCGGCAACCTATATTGTCCGCGTGAGCGCCGACAACCGCTTCATCCTCTATGTGAATGGCAAGCGCGTGGGAGACGGCCCGGCGCGCGGCGACCTGACCCACTGGCGCTACGAGAGGTTCGACCTGGCGCCCTGCTTCACGCCGGCTCCAACCTTATTACTGCGACGGTGTGGAACTTGGGGTCTTCGCGCCCATTGCCCAGATGAGCGACCGGACCGCGTTCCTGCTCGAAAGCGAGGCTACGGGCGATGCGGGCATCAGCACGCCCGACGGCTGGCAGGTCGAGGTCGAACCGGGCCAGACGCCGCTACCGCGTTCGACGCTCAGCTACATCACGTATTACGCCTCAGGCCCCGGCGAGCAGATTAGACGCGCGCTCAATATGACTGGAACTGGGATGGGGCTTCGGCGACGGGCGGCAACTGGGTCAAGCCCGGCGATCCGATGCGCGACAGCGCGTTTCCGGGGACGAATCGGGCGCACTCTGCGGATGAGACCGGCGATAATCCGTGGGGACTGGTCCCCGATTCCCTGCCGCATATGGATTATGAGGAGACGAGCCCGGGAACCGTGGTACGCGGGAACTTGCCGGCGGTGCTCGAAATCGAAGACCGCTACGGCGAGGCCTCCTCAAGCAGTGTCCGTCCGCCATTTCCCGCGGGGCCGGCGCTTATCGGCCCGCGCAGCCATGTTCACGTGCTGCTCGACCGCAAGGCCCTCACCACCGCCTATCCGCAACTCACGGTCTCACGGCGGCAAGGGCGCGAACGATCCGGCTGACCTACTCAGAAGCTCTCTTTGACGACAAATTCCATAAGGCTGATCGTGACTCGCTCGACTACACCGATGCCCAAGGCCAGAAGCACGGCCGCATCGCCGCGGGACTGAACGACGTCTTCCTTCCGGCCGGAGGCGGCGAGCACCGCACGTTCGAGCCGCTGTGGTGGCGGACGTGGCGCTATCTCGATCTCGACATCACCACCGGCGATCGAACCGTTGACGCTGGAATCGCTGAAGGCGCAGTTCACGGCATATCCGTTTGAAGAGCGGGCCAAGCTTACGACCGGCCAGGCCGACCTGGACAAGATCTGGGAGATCAGTCTGGCGGACGGCGCGGCTCGACGCGCACGAGACTTATATGGATACGCCGTACTACGAGCAGCTGCAGTACATCGGCGATACGCGGATTCAGGCGCTGATCTCGTACACGGTCGGCGGCGACGACCGGCTTGGGCGGCAGGCGCTTGAGGCGTTCAACACCTCGCGCATTCCTGAGGGGATCACGCGCTCGCGCTATCCGAGTTCCCTGCCGCAGAACATTCCCACGTTCTCGCTGTTGTGGATCGGCATGCTGCACGACTGGTGGATGTACCGCCCCGACCCGACGCCGGTGAAGGAATCGCTCGAAGGCACGCGGTCCGTGCTGAACTGGTTTGCGCAGTACGAGCAGCCCGATGGACTTGCTGAAGAAGACGCCGTGGTGGTCGCTTCATCGACTGGGTGAGCAAAGGCGAAATCCCCACTTACAGCGCGAGCGGCGAATCGTGCGTCACGACGCTCGAATACCTGGGCGCGCTCAACGATGCCGCCGATCTCGAGCAGGCCTTCGGCGATCCGCACATCGCGGAGCAACATCGGGAGCGAGCCGAGCACGTGCGCAGCGCGCTCTATCGAAGCTGCTGGAACTCACAACAGGGCATGCTCGCCGACAATCCCGACCACAAGAATTTCTCCCAGCAGGCCAACATCCTCGGCGTGCTCTACGATGTGGTGCCAAAGGTGGAACAACAGCGAGTTGCTGAATCGGATGTTGACCATCCAGCCCGGCACGACACCTGACGGCGTGCTGAGCGCTTCGTACTATTTCCGTTTCTATCTGGCGCGGGCGCTTGACCATGCGGGCATGGCCGACCAATATCTGAAGTCGCTGGATGCCGTGGCGCAAGCTGCTGCCGCTGCACTTCAGCACATGGCCGGAGCAGCCCGGCGATACGCGGTCGGACTCGCATGCGTGGACGGCGCATCCGATCTACGATCTGCTGACGCTGGTGGCTGGCATCGAGCCGGCGAGTCCCGGGTTCAAGACGGTGCGGATTGCGCCGCATCTGGGCGATCTGCCCTCGCTCAGCGCTTCGTATCCGCACCCCGAGGGAATGATCGAGGTGAGGTATGAGCGGCAAGGCGGCGGATTGACAGGTACAGTTACTCTGCCGGGCCAGTTGAGCGGCGAATTCGTCTTCAACGGCAAGACGCAGGCGCTGCATCCGGGCATGAATCAGATCAGCGCAAAGTAGTCCGCCTCGGGCGGGAATCCGATAAGGCACCGGCGGGGTCGACGGTATCGTTCCCCTCCGCGGGTAAATCGTGTTACAACTGCGTCATGCCGAAGGGAAAGAGTTCTACACCGCCGGGCCACGTGAACCTGCGAATGCTGGCCGAACATCTCGATCTCTCGCAGACCACCGTGTCGCTGGTGCTGAACAACTCTCCGTCGGCCAAGTCGATTCCGCACGACACGCGCCAGAGGGTGATGGAAGCGGCGCAGCGCCTCAACTACCGCCCCAACTACTTTGCGCGATCGCTGCGGCAGAGCCGGTCAATGAGCGTGGGCGTGCTGGCTCCTGACCTCAGCGAAGGCTACTTCACGCGGGTGATGAACGGCGTGGTGCAGGAGCTGACCGCGGCGCACTATTTCTACTTCACGGCCTGCCACGACTGGCGCAAGGAGCTGATCGAGCAGTATCCGCGCATGCTGGTGGAGCGCGCCGTCGACGGCTTCCTGCTTCTGAACACCCCGGCCGACCAGATCCAGGTGCCGGTGCCGGTGGTGGCCATCTCCGCGCACAGCCAGACTGAAAACGTCACCAACATTGTGCTTGATCACCACTCGGCGATTGAGCAGGCGATGAAGCATCTCTACGATCTTGGCCACCGGCGGATCGCCTTCATGCGCGGCCCCAAGGCCATTCCCGATTCCGAGTATCGCTGGGAGGCGATCCAGCAAGTTGTCGCGCGAGATGGGCCTCAAGATCGACCCGGCGAACGTGATCCGCATCGATACCGAAGGCTGGTCGATGAAGACGGGCTATCATCCGATGGCTCCGGAGATCGGCTACAAGCCGATGAAGGCGCTGCTCGAAAAGCACCGCACTTTACCGCCATCTTCTGCTTCAACGACATCGCGGCCATCGGCGCCATCCGCGCGCTGAAGGACTCCGGCTGCTCGGTTCCGGACGATGTGTCGGTGGTGGGCTTCGACGATATTCAGTCGGCGGCTTACGCCACGCCGTCGCTGACCACGGTGCGCCAGCCGCTGCACGAAATGGGCAAGCGCGGCGCCGCAGGTGCTGCTCGACCGCATCGCGAACCGCGAGAAAGAGTATCCCGCCGGAGATCACCATGGAACCCGAACTGATTGTGCGCGAATCGACGGCCGCGGCGTCGAAAATCTGAAGCGCCTCAGACGGCTAGTCAGCCGCAGAAGGTCTGGAACCACCGGCTGACGTACACCTGGGCGTGGGCCTCTCCGCAATAATGCCGCGCGTGAGGAGCATCGGCGGCTTCCTTCGTCCACCTGTGGATCGCCAGTTGCGAGTCGCCGCAATGAATCACAAACCACTTCACCGGGTTCTGGCTCTCTTCTCCACAAATCTCACATCGATAAGTTGTTTCGATCATCCGGGGCGGCCTCCAAAAAGTTGTCTGTGATTAGTTGTCAGTGATCGGTTGTCACTACTCAAGCATCTGCAGATCGAGCGGCGGCTCGAGCAGGCAATCCATTGTACGAATCGACGCCAGGGCACGCTGCAGGGCGGAGGACTTGCACGGCTCGACGGTGACGACGAAGGGCAGCGCGTTGGCGGGATAGCCGGCCTTCTGCACGATGGCGCGGATGTTGATGCGCTCCCGGGCCAGCGCTCCTGTAATCTCGTGCACGATACCGGGTCGGTCATTCACAAGGAAGCGGATGTAGTGCGGCACGTCAAACTCGGCTTCCACCCTGGCTTTCTGCGAAGGGACCTCGACGCGCCGCGATCCATGCGCCAGCGCGACAAGGTCGCTGACGACGGCCACCGCAGTGGGGTGCCCGCCGGCTCCGTGACCCGAGAAGACGACATCGCCGCCGTAGTGCCCGCTGAGGATGACCATATTCTCCGTGCCGCGCGACCAGGCCATGGGCGAGTGCAGGTCGATCAGCGTCGGGCCCACAGTCGCGGCGACCGTGCCATTGGACTTCTGCGCGCGGGCTACCTGGCGGATGGTGCAGCCCAGGTCGCGGGCATAGCTGAAGTCGACGGCCGTGACTTCCGTGATGGGCCGGGGAACGATCTCTTCGGGGTCGACCTCAACGCGCATGGCCAGCCGCATCAGGATGGCCAGCTTGGCGCGCGCGTCGAACCCGCCCACGTCTTCGGTGGGATCGGCCTCGGCATAACCTTTGGCCTGCGCCGCGGCGAGCACGGGCGCATAGTCGGCTCCGGCCTCCATCTGGCTGAGGATGAAGTTGCAGGTGCCGTTGAGGATGCCTTCGATCTTCTCGATGCGGTCGCCGGCTAGGCCCTGCTCGATGCCGGGAATGACGGGGATTCCGCCGGCCACGGCGGCGCCATATTTGAGGTGCCCGCCGCGCTGCGCGGCTAGCCTCTCAAGTTCAACGCCGTGAAAAGCAATGAGCTTCTTGTTGGCAGTGACCACGCTTTTGCCGGCTTCGAGGGCGCGGCGGATCGATGCTGCCCGCGGGATCGAGGCCGCCCATCAGTTCCACGATCACATCGGCATCGGAGGCGAGAACCGCGTCGGCATCCTCGCTCCACTCAACCGCCGCGCCGGCCCAGTCGGCGCGTTTGCGGGCCACGTTGCGGTTGAAGACATGGGTCAGTTCCAGGCCCTCGGGCTTGCTCTCCGCCACGATGCGCGCCACCGAGCTGCCCACCGTGCCGAATCCGAAGATGGCGATACGCAGCGGACGGACTCCGCGGGACTCCAGCGCGGGCTCTGACTGAACGATTCCTTGAGACACAGACACTCCCTGATCGAACGCGATGAAAAAAGCGGTGTTGAGGCGATGATACCTGAATGGGCGGGGAACTCCGCTGCGCTCAGGGGCACTTTGGGTGGATGCGGAACGTTGAGAACATCATGTACGATCAAGGGCAGATGCGGCGGTTTGTCTCCATTGTGTTCCTCCTCTTGTGCAGCCTGAGGCCGCTGAGCGCCCTGCTGCCTGGCAGCGCGGAGTCGCAACTGCCGGCCTGCTGCCGGCGCCATGGAGTACATCACTGTGAGATGGCGGGGGCTGCGGAACAGGTCTCCGGCGGCGGGCATGCGGTTACAGCGCCCGCGCATTGCCCGCAATATCACCGCGGCTCTGCGGCTACGGTGGGCGTGTTCAGGCCGGCGACGGGCCTCGGAATTACCCAGTCGCTCGACACGAGCGCGGCAATTGCCGCCACTCAGACCGTCACGCTGCACCGGGCGCGCGCCAGCGCGGACCGCGGGCCTCCGGCCATTCTCTAAGGCCAGCTTCCCCTTCCCTTTTCGAAGATGTTTTGGTTTTTATCGGCAGCCGTCAGCTGCCGCGCGCCTGCTGTTTTTCTGAGGTCGAGTCCGCGTGAAACGTCTTTCCCCTGCTCTTCTATCTATCTTGTCAATGCTTCTCGCCGCGGCATCGCCGGCGTTTGCCACGGTGTTCGCCACGGTGAACGGCGTGGTGCATGATCCGCAGCACCGGCCCGTTGCGGGCGCCGATGTCGCGCTGAAGGCGTCTGAATCCGATTTCACGCTGCATGCGACCACCGGCTCTGATGGCGGCTTCGTACTCGCCAACGTGCCCATCGGGACGTACAAGCTGGAGGTCAACGCCGCGGGCTTCGCGCGCGTCTCGCAGTCCGTGACCATCGCATCGGGCACGAATCCCGTGCTGCACATTCCGCTGGACGTGGCCGCGACTGCGCAGAGCGTGGTGGTGCATGCGGCGGACTCAGCCGCGCCCGACACTGCGACGCCCACCACGCTGATCTCGCGCGAGCAGATTGAGACAACGCCCGGCGCCAGCCGCACGCTGGGGATGCAGATGATCACCGACTACGTGCCGGGCTCGTACATGACGCACGACATGCTGCACATTCGCGGAGGACACCAGACGAGCTGGCTGATCGACGGCATCTCCATTCCAAACACCAAGATCGCCTCGAACCTGGGCCCGCAGATCGATCCCAAGGATATCGACTCAGCTCGAAGTGCAGCGCGGGAGTTTTGCCGCCGATGTGGGCGACCGGACCTATGGGGCGTTCGACGTGCTGCCGCGCAATGGGTTCGAGTTCAACCGCCAGGGCGAACTGCTGGTGAGCGGCGGCAACTTCAAGACCGGCGAGGCACAGCTCTCGTTCGGCGACCACAGCGCGAAGACGGCGTGGTACGCGAGCGCTACGGGGTCGAGGTCAGACTACGGGCTCGAGACGCCGGTGCCGGAGGTGCTGCATGACGCCACCAACTCCGGGGGCGGATTTCTGACGCTGATCCGCAACCAATCAACCCAGGATCAGCTTCGGCTGACTGCGCAGTACAGGCAGGATTTTTTCCAGATACCGTACGATCCGAATCCCGACGACTGGCAGCAGACAGGCTATTACGCGTCGTATGGGCTTCGCGATGTGCAGAAGGAACGCGACTCGTTCGTGATCGCAAACTGGGTGCACACGCTCTCGCCGAAGGCGCTGTTTGAGGTTGCGCCGTTCTGGCATTTCAACCAGGCCAACTACGACTCGAAGGCCACGGATCTTCCGGTGGCGACGACGTGGCATCAGCAGTCGAACTATGCCGGCGCGCAGATTGACGCGCGCACGGATTGGGGTCCGAACAATCTGTCGGGCGGGCTTTACTCGTTCGCGCAGTGGGAGAACGATCTGTACGGACTCAAGGTGAACGACGGCTCCGGGCCCAGCGAGCCCAACACGCCGGCGAACACCACGGCCGGCATCGTCGAAGGGCACCTGTCCGATCATCTGCACCTGGGCCGATATGTGACGCTGCTGGGCGGCGTGCGCATCTCCAGCTACCACGCGGGGCTGGACGAGAGCGCGGTGTATCCGCGCGTGGGGGCCACGGCGGAGATTCCGCATCTGCACTGGGTGCTGCGCGGATTCTACGGGCGGTTCTTTCAGCCGGCGCCGGTGCTGACCGTTTCGAGCTCCATGCTGAACTATGTGCAGGGGCATCCGGACGGGCCGAATACGTTTATCCCTGTGCCTTCAGAGCGCGATGAAGAGCACCAGTTCGGCATTCTGATCCCGTGGCGCGGCTGGGCGCTCGACGTGGACACGTTCCGCAACCGCGTCAACAACTTTCTGGATCACGCCAACGTGGGCGAGTCGAATCTCTACTTCCCCATCGCGGTGGATGGCGCGCTGGTGCGCGCGTGGGAGATGACGGTGCGCTCGCCGCAGATTGCGGGGCGGGGGCAGTTCCACCTGGCGTACTCGAACCAGATTGCCGAGCAGCGCGGCGGGGTGACCGGCGGATACACGTGCAGCCTGCCCAACGATGCCGCCTGTGACGATGGGCCGGACTACGAGCCGGTGGATCACGATCAGCGGCACACGCTGAACACGGGGCTCAATCTCGCTCTGCCCGCGCGGACGTGGTTTGCCTCCAATGTGTACTACGGGTCGGGGTTTGTGAATGGGCTGGCGGGCTCGGGCGTAGGGCCGTATCAGGGGGCGTATCTGCCGGCGCACACCACGTTCGATGTGTCGGGCGGGTGGAACGTGGGCGAGAACTGGAAGGTGTCAGCCAGTGTGCTGAACGTGACGAATCATCGCGTGCTGCTGGATAACTCGGTGACGGTGGGCGGGTTTCACTACAACGATCCGCGGATGGTGACGGGGAGTTGCGATATCGGTTTCGGTTCTAGCGATGCTAGCAGGCTAACGTGGTTCATCAGAGCTGAAGAGCTCGCAATCGCTATACCATTGCCACATGAATCGCACCCTTGCATTCTGGCTACTCTCTTCGGCATTGCTGTGGGCAGACCAGACGGCGCCGAACCGGCCTTCTTTCGACGACTATCGGGTTGCGCAGATTTACGATGGAAAGCCCGCTGCGCCGCAATTGAGCAAAGATCAGCGAATGTTCCGCACAAGGATAAGGGAGGGGGCGAATTCGAAAGTGGAGTTCGCCGGTCATTACACTGTACCTGTGTTCGGCTGCGGAGCAGGTTGTGCAAGCTTTTATATCGTGGATTCGATCAGTGGAAAGGTGTATGACGGTTTTGCGGTGGAAGACCTCCCCGGGACCTGGATCGATCGCCAGGGGCGTGACTATCCACCGCGCATCCAGTACGTCCCTTCGAGCCGTCTGCTCAAGATCAACGGTTGCCCCAATGAGCGCGACTGCGGATTCTATGACTACGAGATGATTGATGGGAAAGGACTCGAGACTCATACACAAGCGTCTCTTACCGAATGAGTTTCAACCGTAGCCTCTCGGAGACCACGCTTCATGTCTCGATCTGGAATAACCCCGGCATCACTTCGCCGGCTTTGCCTTCGACGATGGTGGTGAAGGATTGGGCGTTGAGGGGGCGCTCGGGGCCGATGTAGATGGTGCGGGCGTTGTTGTGGCGGGCCCAGTTGACGAAGTTGGCGGCGGGGTAGACGGAGCCGGAGGTGCCGATAACGATCATCACCGTGGAGCGGTCGATCTCGCGCTGGATGCGGTCCATTTCGAGGGGGATCTCGCCGAAGAAGACGATGTGGGGGCGGAGGCGGGCTCCGCAGGCGCAGCGGGGGACTTCGTCGAGGCTTTTGTAAACCGTGGTGTCGGGAACGGGCGGGCGGCCGCACTCGTCTTCGCAGCGGGATTTGGCCAGCTCGCCGTGCATGTGGACGAGGCGATGGGAGCCGGCGCGCTCGTGGAGGTCGTCGACGTTCTGCGTGCAGAGGAAGAAGCGGTCGCCGATTTTCGATTCGAGCTCGGCGAGCGCGGTGTGGGCGGGGTTGGGGTTGGCGGTGGCGCCCTGGGCGCGGCGCTGGGAGTAGAACTCCCAGACCAGGGCGGGGTTGGACTGGAGCGCTTCGGGAGTGCAGACGTCTTCAATGTTGTAGCCGGCCCAGAGACCGTCGGAGGCGCGAAAGGTGGGCAGGCCGCTCTCGGCGGAGATGCCGGCGCCGGTGAGGACGAAGACGCGGTCGGTGGGGGAGATGGAGATTGTCACTTCTTAGCCTCCACCCGCAGCTAGAACATCTTGTGGTCCACCATGTCCTTGTATTCATCGTAGGACTTGATCTTCTTCAACTGCTCTTCCATCTCGGTTTGCGAATAGTGCCTGAGCGGCTGCGGCGCATCGGCAATCGCCAGGGCTGTAATGCCCACCACCGCGGCGCCCAGGTTGAGATCGCGCTGGTTCACCTTGTCGAACGTGTCGCTGGGCTTGTGATGGATCTTGCGGTAGTCCTCCATCGGCGTCGACAGCAGGAACGTGGGCACTCCATGGATCAGGAACGGGCCGTGATCGGTGGAGAATGTGAATCGTCCGTCATCGGAGATTCCGGCTGCGCCTAACGCGGACAGCAGCGGCTTCAGCGCTTCCACGGCCTTGCGCTCGTCTTCGCGTCCCTGCACAATCCATCCCACCGGCGCCGACGCTCCGGTGTCGGTCACGAATACGCCGTCGCACTTGTCCAGTTCCGCGGCATGCGCGTCGGCATAGTGGATGGAGCCGAGCAGGCCCTCTTCTTCTCCGCCGAACAGCACAAAACGCAGCGTCCGCTTCGGCTGGATCCCGCTGGCCTTCACCGCCTCGGCCACCGCCATCACGCTGGCCGCGCCGGTGCCGTTATCCTGCGCGCCGGTGCCAAGCTGCCATGAGTCGAGATGGCCGCCGATGATGACATACTCACCGCTGCCGTCGGTTCCCGGAATATCGGCCACCACGTTGGGCACCTTCACGTGATCGCGCACCTTGTTCTGAAAGCTGAACTCCACCTCGACGGGGCCTTTCTCCAGCATGCGCCGCAGCATCTTCGAGTCTTCAAAGCCGACGTTGCCACCGGAACCGGCACCACCGCGCCGTTGCAGCAGGTCAGACCCATCATGGACGACACATTGTTGCGATCGCCAAGCCCCAGCAAAAACGCGCTTAGCCCCTTCGTTCTCCACCAGCGTCAACAGATCAGTGGCCTTGCCCCACAGCAATTCGCCGCCAGCCTCCATGGTGTCTCCGTCGACGAGCACGATTGCGCCCTTGATGTCAGGCGCGGCCGCCTTGATGGCCTCCTCGGTGAGCGACTTCAGGTAGAAGACTCTCCCGCGCACTCCGCCCTTCGCGGTCGAAACGGCCCAGCCGTCGCTCTCGAGATGCAGGCGCATCTCCCGCGGCGCAAGGATGCGGCCGGTGGCCCACACCTCGGGCTCCCAGGTGTTCGCAATCTCCCATTCGTCCTTACGCGCGTTCACCAGGCCGAGACGCTTGAACTCGGCGACAGCCCAGTCGGCGGACTTCACGTAGTTGTCGGAGCCGGTGAGGCGCGGCCCCAACTCGTCGGACAACATGCGGTCGTAGTCGTAGGCCTTGCCCGCCATCATCAACTGGCCGCCCAGCTTCACCAGCGCCTGCTCGGTCGCCGCATCCACACCCGCCGAACTGCCGGTTCCCTGCCCGAACGCCATGGTCGCCCCAAACGCCATACACACAACTGCTTCTCTGACTCGCACGCGCAAATCCCCTCCACAATCTCTTCAGAAGTTCCGCCAGTCTAGCAGGCCGCGCCGCATCTCCGGCCATGGGCCGCTCGACCACCCGGCCACCGGGCCACTAAAATGGAGGTTGCATCAATCTAAGGCAGGATCAACTTTTTCATGACAACAGAAGTGAAATCGTCTCTCGTCAATTCCCTGCGGACCGCGGCCCAACAGGCCGGCCTCAGCCTCGTCTCCGTCACCCAGGGCAGCGACTTCCACGGAGAGCCCACCACCGTCTTCGAACTCGGACTGGCCAACGGCTCCAACCGCTCGCTCAAGCTGGAACTGACCCACGATTTCGACTTCGACAAGCCGGGCCTGCTGCCGGAGATTACCGCGCACCTGGCGGCGGAAGCCAAGCGCCTGCGCAACCCGCGCCCCGAGTGCTACGTCACCCTCGGCGGGATTCCCATTGCCTTCGGCAAGTTCCAGTGGCCGTTCCACCGCTCCACTTCGGGCGCCGACACGTACATCGTCCACGGCGAGATGGACCTGGCGGACGGCAAAGACTCCGGCCTCCACTCCAAGCTGGCCGCCTCGGTCACCGTCACCTTTGCTGAGATCGTGCCCGCCATGGAGCAGCCCTACGCCGAGTCCTTCGTCTACAACGCGATCCGCAAGACGGTCGACTTCGGACAGCTTGAGTTCATCAAGTCCGGCAACCGCCAGCCGGTGCCCGTGACCACGCGGTTCTACTCGCGGTGGCAGAAGAAGTTTCTCTTCACGGAGACCGACGACAAGGCGCGGCTCGACTACCTGCTCAGCAAGGTCTACTGGCTCTCTGGCGTGCTGGGCGAAGGCAAGCCGGTCTGGATCGCCGATCCCAAGGACGCCCAGTACCTCAACACTACGGAGAAGGACCTTCTCCGCATGGCGAACGACGAAGCGGGCGAAGGACTGATGACTGTCGATGGCGAGTATGCTGCCGCGACGCCTGCGCTGATGGCGCGTGCGGCCGAGTTCCAGGCGCGCCTGGACGCGGCGCTGAACTTCATCAAGCCGCAGTTCAACGAATCCATGCGCTCCGGCCACGCCAACATGTAGCCCGGCGTTTCGGTCTGCGGATCCCACCAACCCGTGCCCCATCCTCGCGACTTTTTTTCTGTCGCGAGGGTGGGAGACCACGAACCCAGCCCCGCCCAATCCTCCTAATCCCCCATCCCTTCGATTACCAGTTGCCTTCCCCGATAAGCCTATGAAACCATGGGTTTCTCCGAGGTCTTACACCATGCTGGATTCCACGCTCGAACAATCGCCCGACGGAAAAGCCACGATCACCCTTAACGGCTCTCTCACCCTGGGCACGTCCCTCAGTTTCCTCGACTCCCAGGTGCGCAAACTGCTTGAAGGCGACGTCAGCGACCTCACGCTGAATCTCGCCGGCGTGGATTACGCCGACAGCGGCGGCCTTGGCCTGCTGGTGCATATGAACGGCCTTCTGAAATCGAAACAGGGCATTCTTCGGCTGTCCGGCGTCCGGCCCCGCGTGATGGATCTGCTGCGCCTGACCGCCCTCGACACCATGATCGCCATCGATCGGGCGCCCGAACCACTTCCGCCTCAGGAGTGAACAGGCGCCACTCGTGGCGAAAAGCCTTGAATCTGAAGGCCTGACCTTCTTCCCCGCATGGGCGACGGAAGGCTTCGCCATTGACTACCCGGGGAACCGTCCCGACCCCCCAAACGTATCCTTTATCGTGAAGTACGAGAGGTCTTTATGAGCGGGGTCGCCTTTCCAAATACGCAGGCAATGTTCTACGAGCAGTACGAGGCGGTTCGCCGCGATGAGGTTGTGGGCATCCTGCTCGCTCTGTTTCTGGGCACGTTCGGCGCGCATCATTTTTACCTGCGCCGCACCGGCCTCGGCATCCTCTATTTGTGCTTCTTCTGGTCGGGAATCCCGGCCATCCTCGGCTTTATCGAGTGCTTCTTCATGCCTGGCAGGGTGAGGGAGTTCAACGCGATCCAGGCGGCCGCCATCGCCGCCACCCTGGGCATGCCGGTACCTTCCGGATGGGGCTGGCCCGTCGGTGTAGCCGGAAACGTCTACGCCGCGCCTGCCGCGACACCGGCACCGATAATGGCCACCGCAGGTTCCACGCTCCCGCTGCCCGGGTCCCTGCTTACGTGCCGCCACTGCCAGGCCACCAATGTGGCCACCGCGCGTTTCTGCTCGGCATGCGGCTCGGTGCTGTAGGCCTAGGCCTTCTTCGTAATCGGCTTATCCCGCCCGGGCTGGACAGGCTGCGGAAAAACTCAATCGGAGGAAGGCGGGGGTTTTAACCCCCGCATAAAGGCCGGCAGGATCAACGTCGGCTTTAGCCGCGGAGGAATGCTTTCGCCGCTTCCAACCAAAACGCCGAATTCTTCCGCGGCCTCCGAACCCCAAACATCTTCTGGAATATACCCCTTCACGGTTCCAGCAGGACCTTCCCGGTAGTGCGCCGGTTTTCCATGTCGGACTGTGCCTGGGCGGCCTCGGTCAGCGGATAGATGTGCTCCATGCGCAGCTTGAGCTCGCCGCTCTTCACCCAGTTGAGGACGTCGTTGGCGCGGCTTTCCAGTTCGTCGCGCGTGGAGATGTAGTGCCAGAGCGTGGGGCGCGTGATGAAGAGCGACCCCTTGCTGCTGAGCTGGATGAGATCGAACGGCGGGACAGCGCCGCTGGATCCGCCAAACAGGGCAAGCAGGCCGCGCGGCCGGAGGCAGTTGAGGCTGCCGTCGAAGGTGGTTTTGCCAACCGAGTCGTAGACCACGTCCACGCCTTTGTTGTTGGTGAGGCGCTTCACTTCGGTAACAAAGTCCTGCTGGGAATAGAGGATGACGTCGCTGGCGCCGGCTTCGCGGGAGAGCTCGGCCTTTTCTTCCGTGGAGACGGTAGTGATGACGCGCGCGCCGATCCTGGCCGCCATTTGAGTGAGACAGCAGGCCCACGCCTCCGGCGCCGGCGTGGATCAGACAGGTCTCGCCAGCCTTGAGCGGCCATGTGGAATGGGCGAGATAGTGGGCGGTCATGCCTTGGAGCATCACGGAGGCGGCCTGCTCCGGGGTCACTCCGTCCGGCACCTTGATGAGCTGCGCTGCGGGAACCAGCGCGTATTCGGCATAGCTGCCGAGCACGCCGACCGCGGCTACCGTATCGCCGGGCTTGAAGCCGAAGCCGTTGACGCCGGGGCCGCATTCTTCCACAGTGCCCGCGGCCTCGCTGCCCGGGATCATGGGAAAGGTCGCCTTGTACTGGCCTTTGCGGAAGTAGAGTTCGATGAAGTTCATGCCGATCGATTCGACGCGAATGAGCACCTGACCCTGCCCGGGCGCGGGAATCGGCAGATCGACAAGCTGGAGGACCTCAGGTCCTCCTGTTTCACGAATCTGGATGGCTTTCATGACAGGGCAAGGATAACGCAGGGGGCAGGCAAGAGGGGTTAGGGATTAGGGGTTAAGGATTAGGGGTTAGGGGTCAGGGGGAGATGAGGGAAAGAGGGAAAAAGGGAAAGATGGGAAAAGTAACCGAGGGGTAGAGCGGAGTTTGACGAAAAGAGCCCGCTCGGACGATGTCCGAGCGGGCTGTATCTTTCTAATCCCTAAACCCTAATACCTAATCCCTGTCGCTGAGGATTCCGGGCTCTTCGGGGCTATGGAGACGAACCAGGCGGTCGATGGCATACGGCGTGTTGCCCTGCGAGCTGTAGTAGTGGCGCACCTGCAACTCGCCCAGCAGGCCGAGCGCGAGCAACTGAACGCCTGCGATCATGAGCACGCCGGCGATGACGAACAGCGGGCCGTGCTGGTCCATGATGTTGGCATGTGGATTGAAGATTTTCATGCCCAGCAGCAGAGCGGAGATGAAGCTGCCGATCAGGATGCTGATCGCACCAAACGACCCGAAGAAGTGCAGCGGCCGGCTCATGTACTTGATGAGGAAGCGGATGGTCAGCAGATCGAAGAACACGCGAAAGGTGCGGCCGATGCCGTAATGGCTCTTGCCGCGCAGGCGGTTCACGTTCTTGATCGGAATCTCACAGATGGACGCGCCATACCAGGCCGCCAGGGCGGGAATGAAGCGGTGCATCTCGCCGTAGAGCGGGATGTTGTGGATCACTTCGCGGCGATAGGCCTTGAATGTGGTGCCGAAGTCGTGGATGTCGACGCCTGAGAGCTTGGCCATCAGCCAGTTGGCGATGCGCGAAGGAATGCGGCGCATGACGAAGTTGTCGATGCGCTTCTCGCGCCAGCCGGAGACGACGTCGTAGCCCTCCTCGAGCTTTTCGAGGAAGTTGGGAATCTCGTTGGGATCGTGCTGCAGGTCGCCGTCCATGGAGAGGATGAACTCGCCCGAGGCGTGGTCGAAGCCGGCGGCCAGTGCCGAGGTCTGGCCGAAGTTACGGCGCAGCTTGACGACGAGCACGCGGCTGTCGACGGCGGCAATCTCCTCGAGGAGCTTGTAGCTGCGGTCGCTGGAGCCGTCGTCGACGAGGACGAGTTCGAAGGAGTCGCCAATCTGCTCCATGACCTCCTTAAGGCGGTCATACATGACAGTGACGTTGTCTTCTTCGTTGTGGAAAGGGACTACGATGGAGTACTTCGGCATATTAATAGTATAGACGCGAGTGAATTTCAAAGGATTTAGAGAATCGCGCAGGAAGGGGCCGGCCGCAGCCGGCACCTGGCCTGATCTTAGCCGCCGAGCTCGTCGAGCATCGCCTGCATCTCACTCAGGGCATGGCGGTTGCCGGTGCGGGCGGCGCAGTTGATGCCGTCTTTGAGGCGGACGATGGCTTCCGGGGTACGTTCCGCTTTGGAAAGGGTTTGAGCGGCCATGAAGTAGCCGGCCGTGTAGTCGGGATCCGTCAGGAGCAGTTGATCGAACTCGGCCAGGGCGGCGTCCGTTTCGCCGCGATTGGCCAGCTCCACGGCGATGCCGTACCGGGCAAAGCTGTTCTTCGGATCCAAGGCAAGAATCTCTTTTAGACCTGCAATTTTGTCCATGGTACTCATCTAGAAATCACGGCCACCTATGCGATTTGCGTTATTGAAGAGGATTGCCGAAACTGGAATGATGTGGCCCCCGCCGAATCGGACCCCTTCGTCTCATTGTAGCCGGAGGGAAGGTATTCGGGGTTGCCCTGAGATAAAGATTGGAGCCGGTACGAAATGAGTTCCACGGATAGCGCTCCCATAATGGTGCGTGCGGTAGCGGAATCGCAGTCGGAGATGAGCGAGATCATCCTGCCGAACGACGCCAATGTTCTGGGAAATCTCCTGGGCGGGCGGCTGATGCACTTCATCGACCTGGTAGGCGCGATGGCGGCGTACCGGCACTCGCGCACCCACGTGGTGACCGCGGCGATGGATCACATTGATTTCATCCAGCCGGTGCATGTGGGTGATCTGCTGACCCTGAAATCGAGCGTGAACCGCGCGTTTTCCACGTCCATGGAAGTAGGCGTGAAAGTGTGGGTGGAGAACACGCAGACCCAGGCGATGCTGCACGTGGCGAGCGCCTACCTGGTGTTTGTGGCGGTGGATCAGAACGGCCGCCGCGTGCGCGTGCCCGAACTGAATCCGGTTACGGCTGACGAGCAGCGGCGCTGGCACGATGCGCTGCTGCGGCGCCAACACCGCGAGAGAGAGCACGCTCGGCGCAAGGCGGCAAGGAAAGCTACCGCCGCTGCGACCAAAGCCCGGGCTAAGGACTAGGGAGCGGGAACGCGCGGTCCTGTAAACTCACAGTAGATCTTTCGCGCTTTTCGCGCTGAGACGCTCTCGTCTCCGATCGACCGAATTCCCGCACGAAAAAGGAATTCCAAAGGAGTACCAACCCTATGGCGCATGGACATGCCATGCCTCAGCCCGTGGCTTTGCCGGGCGTTTCCAAGATCATTGCAGTAGGTTCCGGCAAGGGCGGCGTGGGCAAAACCACCGTGGCCGTGAACCTGGCCATTGCGCTGTCAAAGCTGGGCCAGCGGGTGGGCCTGATCGACGCCGACATCTACGGGCCCAACGTGCCGCTGATGATGGGTTCGAGCCAGTCGCCGAAGGTGGGCGCAGGCAACATCATTGAGCCGAACGAGACGCACGGGCTGAAGACGATTTCGATCGGCTACATTTCTCCGGGCGACAAGCCGCTGGTGATGCGCGGGCCGATGCTGCACCAGATCATCCGCCAGTTTCTGCAGCAGGTGAACTGGGGCGAGCTGGATTACCTGATCGTCGACCTGCCCCCGGGCACGGGCGACGTGGTCATCTCGCTGGTGCAGACCGTGCCGCTGACCGGCGCCGTGGTGGTTTCGACGCCGAGCGACGTGAGCCTGCAGGACGCCCGCAAGGCGCTGGAGATGTTCGCGCAGGTAAATGTTGAAGTGCTCGGCATCATCGAAAATATGAGCCACTTCACCTGCCCGCACTGCCACGAGGAAATCGACATCTTCTCCAGGGGCGGAGCGGAGCGGACGGCGCAGCAGTTCAATATTCCGTTCCTCGGCGCCATCGAGCTGATCCCGGCGATCCGCGAGGGCGGCGACAAGGGCCTGCCGGTTGCGCTGGCCGGACCGAAGAGCCCGCAGGCGAAAGAATTCTACGAGGCGGCGCTCAAACTGATGGAGCGAGCTGAAGCAGCCGCGGCCGCAAGCAAGGACGTCTTCGAAGTCAGTTGAGAAACATCGATGACGCGGCCTTGCGGCGCGTCAACAATCAGATCAGCGGAGCGGAGAGATGAAACGCGTTCTTCTGTCGTGGAGCAGCGGTAAAGACTGCGCATGGGCGCTGCACGTTCTGCGGCAGAGGGATGACGTGGAGATTGTTGGCCTGCTGACCACAATCAACGCTGAATTCGACCGCGTGGCCATGCATGGAACGCGCCGGGCGGTGCTCGAGGCCCAAGCCGGCGCGGCGGGATTGCCTTTGTGGATGGTTCCGCTACCATGGCCCTGCTCCAACGAAATCTATGAAGAACGCATGCGCGCGGCGTGCGATCAGGCAATCGCGGCAGAGGTCGACGCGATCGCGTTCGGCGATCTGTTTCTCACCGATGTGCGTGCCTACCGGGAAAGACAGCTTGCCGGAACGGGACTCGAACCGCTGTTTCCGCTATGGGAGATTCCGACCGGGCAACTCGCGCGCGAGATGATCGCCGCAGGCCTGCGGGCCAAGATTGTGTGCGTTGATTCGCGCCAACTGCCGCCCCACCTTTGCTGGCCGCGATTTCGATCTTGCCCTGCTCGAGGACTTGCCACCCGGTACGGATCCTTGCGGAGAGAACGGCGAGTTTCACTCCTGCGTCTATGACGGCCCAATGTTTTCGGAGCCAGTAACGCTGGACGCCGGGCAGATCGTAGACCGCGAGGGATTCATCTACGCGGATTTCCTTTGCGCGCCTCCGAACAGCGACAGACCAACCTGAACTGAATCCAATTCCCATTCCCGGAGAATCCTTCATGAACTCTGCAATCGGCAATCCCCACATCACCCCGTTCCTCTGGTTCGACGGCAACGCCGAAGAGGCCGCTGAGTATTACATCTCCATCTTTCCCAACTCGCGCAAGCTCGACGAGCTGCGCAACACAGGCGACGCGCCCGGCCCCAAGGGCGGGATTCTCACCATCACATTCGAGCTCAATGGCCTGCGCTTCATCGCCCTGAACGGCGGCCCCGAGCACAAGTTCAACGAGGCCGTCTCGTTTGTGGTGAACTGCGAGAACCAGCAAGAGATCGACTACTACTGGGGGAAGCTCGTCGACGGCGGCAGCCCCATCGCCTGCGGCTGGCTCAAAGACAAGTTCGGCCTGCGCTGGCAGGTGACGCCGACGCGCATTGGCGAGCTGCTGCGGAGCTCCAAGGCCATGCAGGCCATGATGCAGATGACGAAGTTCGACATCGCCGAGCTGGAGCGCGCCGCCGCTTCGTAGCCGCTGGCCGGCTGCGTCTCGCATTCAGGGAACATTCCGATCCCGCCCGGTGTCTAACCGGTCAGGATCCTTATGCTTGAACTCCGGCGTGTCTCCAAGCACTTCTCGGGAATCCCTGCAGTCGACGATGTCAGCTTCTTCGCCCGGCCGGGCGAAGTGACGGGCTACCTGGGCCCCAACGGCTCGGGCAAGTCGACGACTATGAAGATGATCACCGGCCTCATCGAGATGACCTCCGGCCGTATCCTCTTCGACGGCAAACCCATTGACGACGACCTCATCGGCTACAAACGGCGCATGGGCTATGTGCCGGAAGAGCCGCATCTCTATGTGCATCTTTCGGGCATTGAATACCTGGTGATGGTGGCGCAGTTGCGCGCGCTTCCGGCGCGGCGGGCCGCCGAGCGCATTGACGGCATGCTGCGGTTGCTCTCGCTCTACGATGACCGGCACGCGTCGATCTCGGGCTACTCCAAGGGCATGCGGCAGAAGGTGCTGATTGCCGCAGCGCTAATGCACAACCCCGACCTGGTTCTGCTGGATGAGCCGTTCAGCGGGCTCGATGTGGCATCAGCGCTGGTGCTGCGCAGCCTGATCCAACAACTGGCCGCGAGGGGCAAGACGGTGCTGTTCAGTTCTCATGAACTGGATACCGTGGAGCGCATCTGCAACCGCGTCGTCATCCTCCATCGAGGCAAGCTGGTCGCCGATGACTCCATCCAACACCTCCGCTCCCTCATGGAACTCCAGTCGCTCGAGGCCATCTTCTCTCAGCTCGCCGTCGAGCAGGACTCCGATGCCACCGCGCGGAGCATCGCGGATCTCATCCATGCTTAACGCAATCGATCGCCTCTGGCGCCGCCTCCCCCTCGATTTCCGCGTCCTCCACCGCCAGTTTCTCCTGCGCGTGGTCGACCTCGAAGCACTCTCCATCGAAGCCGACATCCTGCGCTTCGTCGGTCAGTTCGCTGGCATTCTCATCATGATCAGCCTCCTAAAGTGCTTGGGCATCCTCTGGCTCGGCGTCCCCCCGCAAATGGCCCTCGTCGTCGAGCACGCCCAGATCGAGAATATGCAGCTCGTAATCGGGCTGCTCGCGGTGCTCACCTGGGACGCAACGTTTCCCGACCGCCGCGACGTGATGGTCCTCGGCCCCCTCCCGGTGCGGACACGCACCATCCTCGCAGCTAAAATCGGCGCTTCCACCACCCTGCTGGCCATCGCTGTCCTGGCGTTAAACTTTGCCTCCAGCCTCGCCTACGCGGTCGCCCTAGGCCGCGGCAACCCGCTACGGTTCCTCGTGGCCTACTGCTTCACAATGGCTGCAACCGCCGCCCTGCTCTATGGATCCGTACTCGCCCTTCAGGGCTTTGCGGCCTGGCTGCTGCCCCGCCGCACCTTCCTCAGCATCTCCGCCTTATTGCAACTGGTCGCTTACATCGCCGTTCTGGTTGGCTACTTCCTTCCCGGCGTCGTCGCCTGGCCGCAGCTTGCCGAGCCGCAGAACCACTGGATGGCGTGGTCGCCTTCCATGGCTCTGCTGGCCATGCTCAATCAGCTCTCCGGTTCGCTCCCCGCCGACGAAGCGTGGCTCGCGTGGCGCGCCTGGATTGCCTTCGCCGCTGTCCTCGCAGGCGCGTCAGGAGCGCTCGCCATGTGCTACCTCCGCACCATGAAGAAAACAGTCGAGGAACCTGATCTACTGCCCGGCGCTCGCGGACTCCACCTCGGTTCGCGCGCCGGTGGTTCTCTCCGTTCCGCAATCGTAATCTTCTGTCTCCGGTCCATTACCCGCAGCCGTCAACATCGCGTGCTCCTGGCCTTCTATTGGTCGCTCGTCTTCGCCTTCGCCATCGGATGGGCGCGCTCTGAGATCAACAGCCCACACGAGGCAATCCCGGTCGACTTCCTCATCTCGACCTACCTGATGATGAGCTTCGCCATCCTGGGTTTGCGCGGAGTATTCTCGCTCCCCATTTCTCTCAAAGCGAACTGGATGCTGCAACTCACCCAGTTGGAACCAACCGCGAACTACATCGCCGCAACCAGGACTTCCCTGCTCCTCCTCGGCGCCACGCCCATCTGGCTCATCTCGGCTGCCCTCGCCCTCCACTTCCGCCCCTGGACGCAGGTGGCCGAACATCTTCTCTTCCTCGCGCTGCTCGGATGTGTGCTGGTCGAACTCTGCCTATTCCGCTTCGACAAGGTCCCCTTCACCTGCTCCTTCCTGCCCGGCAAAACAAACGTCCAGGCCGTGTTCTGGGGATTCTTCCTGATGTCGATCACCCTTGGCTCCCTCCTCGCCATCAGCGAACAAGAGGCGCTGGCGAGCATGCGCCAGTTCATCGCCATCGCGGCAGCCGCGGTGATGGTGCTCGCGGGGCTGCGAGTCGCGAACTTCGTACATGCGAAAGACGCGCAGCTCTACTTCGAGGAAGTCCAGCCGGAGATCGTGACGAGGCTCGGCCTTATGTACATTCCGCCAGCGAGCGTCTCCGGCGTTTCGTCAGAGTAGCGGTAGAGCGAGGCCGAAACCTTCGCTCTGCGCTCGGTCGATAGCTAGACGTGCGCTGACGCTGCGGCTTCGATCTCTTCCGTGAGAATCTCGCAGGCGCGAATACAGTCGCCGCGGCCGACGTCGCGGTGCGTGACCAGGCGAACGAGTTGCGGGCCGACCGAGCTGACGAGTACGCCGCGAGCTTTGAGACGCGCGATGAGCTCGGCGGGCGTGAGCGCCCCGGCGAGCCGGAAGATCACGATGTTGGTTTCCACCGTCTCGGGATCGACTTCGACACCTTCGGTATGGTGGAGGGCTTCAGCCATCAGACGCGCGTTGGCGTGGTCTTCCTGCAGACGCTTGGGCATCTCTTCAAGGGCGATGAGGCCCGCAGCGGCAAGGACTCCGGCCTGGCGCATGCCGCCGCCCAATGCCTTGCGGAAGATGCGCGCCTTCGCCATATCGTCTTTCGAACCCACCAGCATGGAGCCGACCGGAGCGCAGAGGCCTTTCGAGAGACAGAACATGACGGTGTTGAAGCCGCTGGTGAGTGTCTTCACGTCGATGTTGAGCGCCACGGCAGCGTTGAAGATGCGCGCGCCGTCAAGATGCACCGGGAGGTTGTGCGCCTTCGCGCCCGCCCAGATTTCTTCAAGCACAGCGAGCGGAGTCACGCGGCCTCCAGCCATGTTGTGCGTGTTTTCAATCTCAATGGCGCCGGTGGCGGCACGGAAGCCGCCCCACTTGTAGATCACGGGCTCGATGTCCCTCCACGTGAGGATGCCGTTCGGCGCGGGCACGGCGCGGATGAGGCAGCCGGAGAAGGCTGCGGCCGATGCCATCTCCCAATCGAGGATGTGAGCCTTGGCTTCGCAGATGATCTCCTGGCCGGGCTGCGTGTGCAGGCGCAGCGCCACCTGGTTGCCCATGGTGCCGGTAGGCACGAACAGCGCGTCTTCGCGGCCGAAGAGCTCGGCGGCGCGCTTTTCGAGGAGATTGATGGTGGGGTCCTCCTGGTAGACGTCGTCTCCCACCTCGGCGGCAGCCATGGCGGCGCGCATCTCGGGCGTGGGGCGGGTTACGGTGTCGCTGCGGAGGTCGATCAGGTTGAGTTCTTCCGGCACTGCGGGTCCTTTCGGGGGGCTTCCAAGTTCACAGTTCTTAGTTCGTAGTTCATAGTTCTTGCGGGTTCAACTGCGAGCCATGAGCTGCGGGTTCCGACTGTGAACTAAGAACTATGAACTGCGAACTGTCTTTACGGAATCTGATTCATCGGCAGCTCCATCACCGGAGTTACCTTGCCGTTATTCAGGGCGTAGGCCCACAGGCCGTGAAAGCTCTGGCGCAGAACGGGCTGGGCTTTGAGGAACGCGCTCATGACGGCGGTAGCCTCAGTGCGCTGGGCGGCTGGATCGGTCACGCCCGTGGACTCATAGTTGATGCCGAGATCGGCCTCGCGCAGAGAGGCATCGAAGTGCACGTTATCGATCTTGAAGGTGCGGTCGCCGGCGCTGACGGAGTAGGGGAAGGCCGGAGCGTTCTTGATCTGCGAAATCTCCTGGTCGAGCCGTTCCAGGTTCGGTGAGGTGAGGAAGTCGACGGGCAGGAGGAGATAGCGGGCCGCTTGATAGCCGTAGTAAGCAGCCCACGGGGAGTCGGATTTGGCGGCCTCGCGGGCACGCTGCCAATACCACACGCCGTCGTGGCCGCCCAGCATGGCAGGACGGATGAAGATGCCGCCCAGCTTCCAGGCATTGCCGTCGAGGCCCAGGATGAATGTGATCTGCGCGACGATTCCAGGAGCTGCGCCCGCCGGCGAGCCCATGACATAGGTCTGGATAACTGCGAACTTGCCCGGCGGCAGATTGCCGAGCGTGATGGTGACGGTCATGGAGCCGTCGGCATTGGCGCAGAAGAACTGTGCGTCGGCCGGAGCGGTGTTCGAGGTCGCATCCAGCAGGTACATGGCGTTGATCTGCGGCTGGCCGCCCTTTACCGAGGGGCCGCCGGCTTCGACGGCTTGACGGATCGAGTCCCACTGCGAAGCGATGGCGGGCAGCAGGGCGGACTGGATGGTCGAGGCATCCTGCTGCACGACGGCGACATTCAAACGCTGGGCGGCGCTGGCAAGGGCATCGCGGTCCGGACCGTGCATTTCAGCCTGGGCGGTACAACTGGCGGCGTGGCCGGATACCGGAGCGGCAACGAAGCCGCCGATCAAACCGCATGAAATCAGGGCCGTGGGCCAGTACTTCGAGAGGCGCATGGACATTCTCTCCGCCCCGCAGAGCTGGGGCCATGTCGAACAAAAGCAAGGCCTGTTGTGAGCGTTTACGGGCCACTGCTAGTCTAGTACATGTAGAGATGCTCGTTCTCCGGCCGGGTGGAGAGCCGGCGGCGATCACAATCATGGCGCAGCGGAATCCCAACGCGAATAGTGCAGGAACAGGCAGGCGATGCCTGCGTCTGCTGGCGACGGCGGCCGCGGTAGTCGCATTGGCCGGGGTGGTTTGGGCGCAAGCCACGACAGGATCTACCGCGCCGAAGACACATCGCGCACACAAGCCGCCTGCTGGTCAGCCCGCGCCAGCTCCGCAGCCGGTCGATATGACGCCTCCCCAGCCGGAAATGCCAAAGTGGCCTGCGAACGAGGCTCCGAGCCAGCCTACCGTGACCTGGAACAGCCAGGGCCTGCACATCCAGGCTTCAAACTCGAGCCTCAGCCAGATTCTCAATGCCGTGTCGACACAGACCGGCGCCAAGGTCGAGGGCGTCAGTGGAGATGAGCGCGTCTTCGGCGATTACGGCCCTGGGCCGGCGCGCGATGTTCTGTCCCAACTGCTGCGCGGTTCCAACTACAACTTTCTTCTGCTGGGCGACCAGGGTCAGGGCACGCCGCGACAGGTGATCCTCACGGCTCACCGGGGCGCGGGCGGTTCGAATCGTGGCACATTGAATCCGCAGCAACCGCAGGACGCGCAACCGGACGACGAGGGAGTGTCGGAGCCCGAGCCGCAGGAGGAGCCGCCCCCACAGCAGGCGCAGCCGGAACCGCCTCAGCCGCAAGGCTTGCCGCAGCAGGAGCCGATGACTCCGCAGCAGCGGATGCAGCAGATGCAGCAGCAGCGCCTGCAGCAGATGCAACAGCTCCAACAGCAATACCAGCAGCAGCAGCAACAACAGCCACAGCAACAGCCGCAGTAGTCAAGCCGCCTTGAGAGCGCCTTCTGAGTTGCTGTGTCCGCGCACCCCACAGGTGTGATGGCCGGCACATCCTCTTCCGTGTCTCCTGCTCCATCATGACGTTGTGCTACGCCTGTGCAACTTTCGGCGCACTGATCAAACCGCCTTCGCGGCCTCTGCGAACCTTCAGTAGGTGTTAACCAGAAAACTAACGGTTATAGTTTCAAAAGTTTTCCACAATTTTAGAATCATGTATTTCATATTAAACAACTTAGCAAAAATATGATTTTACGCCGTTTCTTCGCTTTTAAGCCATTTCGCCCTCGTTCCGCTCCTTCTGTTTCCATCGCTTTCTCGTCGAAGGTAACTACCCAGTAAACAAGCGGACCCATCTGGACCGGATTGATCTCAACCGAGGGACGGTGGCTGCTTGGCGGCGCGGCGCTCCGCGTATTCGCGCGGGGTGGGAATCGCCGTGAGGTTGCGGCCCGCGAACAGGTCAACGAACATGGCGATAAGTTCGCCGTGGATAAGCCCGTTGGAGGCCAGCACTTCCCTGCTGTTGAGCTGAAACGGCCCGCCCGCAAAGTCAGTGATGCGCCCCCCGGCTTCCTCCACAAGCAGAAATCCCGCGGAGGTGTCCCACGCGTTGAGGTGAAACTCCCAGAAGGCCTCGAAGCGTCCGCAGGCGACGTAGGCAAGATCGAGCGCGGCCGAGCCGGCGCGCCGCACGCCGTGCGAGCGCAGCGTAAATTCCTGGTAGAAGTGGATGTTCGGGTTATCGTGCCGCTTGCGGCTGGGAAAGCCGGTGGCGACGAGCGACTCGCCGAGATCGGGCACGGATGAGACCTCAATGGGACGGCCGTTGAGGCGGGCGCCCTTGCCGCGTTCCGCGGTGAAGATTTCGTCGAGCATGGGGTTGTAAATCACGCCGGCAACGATGGTTCCGTCCTGCTCTGGAGCGAGATCAGGCGTGCGCTGTTCAAGCCCCATCGAGACACAGAAGTGCGGAATGCCGTGGGCGAAATTCGTGGTGCCGTCGAGCGGGTCAACGTACCAGCGGTATTGCTGATCGAGGCGCTCGCGGGTGCCCTCTTCGCCGTAGATGCCGTGGTTGGGGAAGACCTCGCCGAGGCGCGTGCGGATAAGCTTCTCCACAGTCCTGTCGGCAACCGTGACAAGATCGACGTCGCCCTTGTACTCAGTTTCGACACCCTGTGCGAGAAACTCGCGCAGGCTTGCGCCGGCTTCGCGGGCAATCTGAGAAGCTTTGGGAACCCACTCGAGCTGGGTTGCGGAATCGCTCACAGGCCCGGTCCGCTTGCCGCGGGGAAGCCCGCGCCTGAAGCGCCATCGAAGGAGTTGCGGCGCTTGCCGACTTCCGTAATGGTGCGGATCTGGTGCTTGTAGATGAACAGATTCGGCTTGCCTTCGCGCGTGAGGCGAAGCATGCCGTCGTCGAAGTACTCGATCCAGCCCTTGACTGTCTCGCCGTCGCGGAGCTTCACGCTGACGGGAATTTTGCGCTCGCTCAGGGATTTAAGGTAGAGGGCTTCCTGACCGGTTTCGCCAGGCGGAGGCGTCTTGGAACGTCGGCGGTTCGGCAGAGGTGGAGTCATGATGCCATTTTAGATGCGGGGTCAAGGCGGAACGGCTTCTCTTCTTTTTCAGCCATGACCTTCGCGGATTTGCGCGGTCAGGCCGTGACCGGGCGAGCCTTGCGGCGCTGACGCCAGTTCAGGATCGGCCGGGCGAGCAGGAGCAACACTACCATCACCGTGAACGGAAGAGGCAGCAACACGCCGGTTTTGACCTGCCACCAGTAGTGGATGATGCCGCAAATGACGGCCACATAGACCAGCTTGTGGAGGCGGTTCCAGCGTTTGCCGCCCAGTTTGCGGATCGCCCAATTTGTGGATGTGAGAGCAAGCGGAACCAACAAGAGGTAGGCAGTGGCTCCCATGGTGATGAAACGCCGCTTGGCGACGTCGTCGAGCATGGACGGCACGCTGAAATTTGCATACAGCCCGACGTACGCGAGCATGTGCACGCTGGCATAGAAGAAGGCGAAGAGGCCGAGTAGCCGGCGGAACTTGATCATCCAGGTCAGGCGCGGTGAAAGGCGCCGCACCGGCGTGATGGCCAGGGTGATGGTGAGCAGCATCAGCGTGGTGTAGCCGGTGGTGAGTTCGATGTGCGCGGTGGGGTCGGCGCCGAGGGTGTTGCTGACGGCTCCCCAGGCAAGCACGGCAAAGGGCCAGAGACACGCAATCCAGGTCAGAGTCTTGAGCAGAATAAGCGTCGATTTCTTCATCGATGGGCACCCATCCTGGTTGCTGCGCCGGCGCGGCGTGCGATCTTGACCGCGGTCTTTGGTTTCATGGCGGGCTGCCTCGGCCGCTGCTTTTCCGAGACGGACTTGATGATCAGGCAATGCGTTCCACTCGCAGAGAATGGGACCTTCGCGCGCAGGACGGCTTCGTGCATCAACGCGCGCACGGAAGGATGCTCGAGGTCATCGGCCGACTTGAGAACCACATGCTTCACAACATTCCCTGTACCTTTCAGGATGCGATCGGGATCGGGGAGCCCTTTCGCCTGCAGGAAGAACAGGCTGATCCAGCGGGGAAACAGGGCGATCGAGAAGATTGCCTCGGATGTCTTTTCGGTAGGGCAGTAACCGATGGCCAGCGCGTTGTAGTTGTCGTACACCAGTTCGAGTGCGCTCGGATACCGCGCTCGCATTCTGGCGCGCATCTCCAATGCCAGGGCGCCTATCTCCGGCGTGTATTTGGCAATGAAACAAGCAAGCTGCCGTTCTGCGTCGTTGCCGGATTTCAAACAGGCCTCCGTGCGAGATGCTTGAACCGCATGTCCGGGTTCGCTCAGTAGTTCCTGCGCAGATCCATGCCGTTGTAGAGCGACGCCACCTGGTCGCTGTATCCGTTGAACATCAATGTGTTGCGGCGCTGCGCGTAAAACGGCACACCGATGCGGCGTTCGGTCTTCTGACTCCAGCGAGGGTGATCCACAGTGGGATTCACGTTCGAGTAGAAGCCGTACTCGCGCGGATTCTGCTGATACCAGGTTGTCTCGGGCTGCTTGTCGACGAAGCGCACAGTGACAATCGACTTGGCGGACTTGAAGCCGTACTTCCACGGCACCACGATGCGCACCGGCGCGCCATTTTGATTCGGCAGCACGTCGCCGTAGAGGCCGAAGGTGAGCAGCGTCAACGGATTCATCGCCTCATCCATGCGCAGCCCCTCGGAGTACGGCCAGAAGATCGAGGTTTCCGATGTTCCCCACTTGTCAATCTTCTTGTCATAGAACGACAGGAACTGCACGTATTTCGCGGTGCTGAGCGGATCGCACTGCTTGATGAACTCCGACAGCGAATAGCCCACCCACGGAATCACCATGCTCCACGCCTCAACGCAGCGGTGCCGGTAGACGCGCTCCTCCAGAGGCCGCAGCTTCAGCAGCGCGTCGATGTCGAAGGTCTTCGTCTTCTTGACGAGCCCATCGACCTGCACGGTCCAGGGCGCGTCGGCAGAACTCCGGCGTTCTTGGCCGGCATGTCCTTCTGAACACCAAACTCGTAGTAGTTGTTGTAGTGAGTGATGTCTTCGAGACTCGTGAGCTGCTCGCCGGTAGTCGTGAGCGGGCTCTTCACGGTCTGAAGTTTGGTATCGGCAAAGGCACGCACACTGGGCGCGATGAGCTCGCTGAGGCGGTCGACGCCCGCGAGTGCCGCGCCTGCGGCTACTCCGCCAGCCACGGCGCCGCGCAGGAACCGGCGGCGGTTCAGGTACTGATCTCTAGGCGTGATCAGGGAAGAAGGAATGTCAGACGGCTTACGGATCAGCATGGGCGACCTCGAGGAGAAGTTCCACTTCTATTAGACACCTACGCATGAGAGTTGGGCTTGGATTTGTCATCGCGGCAGGTTTTCGGTGTCGCGCTCGTCAACCGGCGCAGCCGGCCTCCGGCTCTGAAACGGCCACTCTCCAAGCCCCTTGGCCCGAAACAGATAGATGACGGTTCCCGATATTCCGATTCCGGCAGCAACCGAGAGCCCGGTCAGTGCATGAGGACGATATTTCAGTAGGTAGATGAAGCCAGCCATGGCGGCGAGCGGCGGAAGGGGATAAAGAGGAATGCGGAAGGGCCGCGGCAACTCCGGCCGCTGCACGCGGAGCAGCATCACTCCCACCTGTTGCAGCAGAAACTGCAGCAGAATGCGGGTGACGACCAGCATGGTGATGACCTGCGAGAGGGAGAGGAAGCAGAAGCACGCGGCCACTAATCCCAGCGCGACCAGCGAACGGTGCGGAATGAGGTGCTTCGGATGAACCGCGGCAAGGAATTTGAAGTAGTTGCCGTCGCGGGCGGCGGCGTAGGGCACGCGCGAGTAGCCCAGCAGCAGAGAGAATACCGATGCGAAGGCGGTCCACATAACCAGCGCGGCCACCAGCGCACCGGCCCATTGCCCGAACGCCGACTTGGCGATATCAGCCACCAGCTGCAACCGCGAGCCGGTTTGCGTCAAAGACTGCGCGGCATGCGTCGCGGCATCGTGCACGGCGGGAAGCGCCGCGAGGTTCATGACCAAATACAGAACCGAAACGAAGAAGACCGAGAGCAGGATCGCGCGCGGGATCGTCTTCTCGGGCTGCCGGACCTCGCTGCCGAGAAAGGTGATGTTGTAGTAGCCCCAATAGTCGTATGTGGTGATGAGGGTCGCCTGCGCCAGGCCGCTGGCGGCGAGCGCGACGGAGAGTCCGGGCGAGGCGGGCATGTGCCAGCCGCCGTTCGCGCTGGCGTGAACGAAGCCGGAAACGATGACGCCGGCAAGCGCCGCCATCACGCCGGCGAAGAGAATCCAGGCAAGACCCGTAACGATGCTCAGGCGGCGGTAAAGCATCCACGTCACCAGCAGACAGGCCACGACGGCAGCGAAGTTTCCGTAGTGAAGCTGGGGCAGAAACGCGAACGGCGCGTGATCGAAGCTAGGCCAGAACCAGGCGAGAAAGCTGGACAGGCCGATGCATCCGGAGGCGATGGAGAGCGGCGCCGAGAAGCTCAGTTGCCACACGTAGAGAAAGCTGAGCCAGTTGCCGGCGCGATCAGGCCCGTAGATCTCGCGGAGGAAGGCGTAGGATCCGCCTGCGCGCGGAAAGGCGGCTCCCAACTCGGCCCAGACCAGTCCGTCGGCAACCGCGATGACCGCACCCAGCAGCCATGCCCAAACCGACAGACGATATCCCGCGGCGGCAATCACCAGCGGCAGCGTGATGAAGGGACCGACGCCGATCATCTCCAGCATGTTGAACAGCACCGCGGAGCGGAGGCCTATGCGGCGCTCAAGATGTGCTGCCGGGTCCGGCGCTGAAGAGGATGAATGCACGCGCGAAGTTCCTCGGGTTCTCTGGCGGATTGTACACTGAGCCCAGTTATGTTCATGGGCGCGAAGGCAGTCAAGTCTGCAGAGTCACGGATCGTTTCCGGACTCGTCACAGCTATTCTTCTCGGCACGTTTGCACGGATCGGCGCGCTGGCACAGGCTCCCGACCCGTCGGCCGTCTCGCCTGGGGAGCCAACGTCGATCGCTTTGCCGCTGCCGGAAGACCGTGGCGCGAGTGCGCTCGAACAGGCGCTGCGCCGGCTGCACACCACCGCCAGCGTAATGATGATCGTGGCGCATCCTGACGACGAAGACGGCCCCCTGCTGACTTACCTGAGCCGCGGCCTTGGAGCGCGCTGCACCTTGTTCACGCTGACGCGCGGCGAAGGCGGCCAGAACGTGATGTCGGGCGATACCTACGATGCGCTGGGGCTGATCCGCACCACCGAACTTCTGGAAGCCGACAGATACTACGGCGTGAAGCAGCTATGGGGCACCGAGGCCGACTTCGGCTTCTCGAAGACCCAGCAGGAAGCCTTCGCACGATGGGGACACGACCGCGTTCTCTACGATGCGGTGCTCGCCGTCCGCCGCGAACGCCCGCAGGTCATCGTCGCCACATTCGTCGGCGCAGTCAGCGACGGGCACGGCCAGCACCAGGTTTCGGGCGAGATCGCGCAGGAAGTATTTAGAGCTGCCGGCGATCCAAAGGTCTTTCCCGAACAGTTGAAAGACGGACTGCAGCCGTGGCAGCCGCTTGCCGTCTACGGCATGGTTCCGTTTGCGCCCATCAATGAGCAAAGGCATGATGTTCGACTATGCCACCGGAAAGTGGGCGCCGGCGGAGTTCCGCAATTACGTGACGGGCGAGATCGTCAAAGGCGGCCTGTCTACCGACGCCACCATCGAGGTGGGCAAGCGCGACGCCCTTCTGGGCCGCAGCTACACCCAGATCGCGCGGCAGGGATGGGGCGAGCAGAAATCGCAAAACGGCGGAGCCAACCCGACGCTCAGCGATCCCGGAGCCGCGAACTATCACCTATGGGCTGTTGCGCCCGCCGCAGCATCGAAAGCGAATGCGGGTTCGGGCGACCTGTTTCACAATTCCAAGGTGAATATCGACACGAGCTGTCGGAGCACTGGCACAGCTTGTTGGAGCCGAATCCACCGCCGTGGCTGATCGACAGCCTGAAAGCACTCAATGCCAGGCTGGCACAGTTCGACTCCAATCGAAACGGTAAAAACGACATCCAAGCGGCTCATCAGCTCGCGCCTGTCTATACGTCGGTGCTCGACTTGCGGAAACGCGTACAGGATGAGGTCGCCCTGAGCGCAGGCGCGAAAGCCAGCCTGCTCTTTGAACTGGACGCCAAGGCAGGCGAGTTTCAAGACGCGCTCAAGGAACTGCTTGGCATCGACGTTATCGCGTTCCGAACAAAGGAGTCGAAGGTGCAGGGCGGCGGGTTCCGCGGCAACTCTGCCGATGAAACGCCGGACACGGTTTCTCCGGGTGAAGAGTTCAACGTGAGGGTTCACACCGCGGCAAGCTCCACGGATGTGCATCTCAGCAGGATCTGGTTCGAGACGGAGAGCAGCCAGTCATGGCGGCAGGGCGATCCGCTCAGCAACTCAGGCACGGCGCCTTATTCCGACGCTATCTTCAAGCTGAAGGCGCCGGAGAACGCTCGCCCAACGCAGCCGTTTTTCACCCGGCCATCGATCGAACAGCCGTACTACGACGTGAGCAACGAGACGTGGCGGGAGCGCTCGTTTGCGCCATGGCCGGTTGGCGCCGATGTCGAGTTCACCTTCGACGGAGTGCCCATTCGCGTTGCCGAAGTGGTGCAGACACTGCAGCGCGTCACGGGCCACGGCGGCTACTATCAGCCGCTGATCCTGTCTCCGGCAATCGGAGTGAGCGTAACGCCCGAAGCGCGCATTCTGCCGCTGGACGGCGGAGCGCTTCCGGTCAAGGTCACGATCCACACACAGGCAGCGGCGGATGGCACTGTAAGGCTCACGGTGCCCGACGGCTGGCATGCCGATCCCGCCGAGGCGCAGTTCCATCGCACCGCCGCCGGGGACACCGAGCCGATCGTGTTCTCGGTGCGCCCGAACGATGGACATGCCAACGCCGACGGCACCTTCGATGTGAAAGCGATCGCGCGTTCCGGCGGTCACGAATATGAGAGCGGCTGGCGCAGTGTCGGCTACTTGGGACTCCGCTCCTACAACATGTACCGCGATGCCGTGTTCAAGACGCGCCGCGTCGATGTGAAGCTCGCGGCCGGTCTTCGCATCGGCTACGTCATGGGGCCGGGCGACCTGGTGCCGGAAGCGATCGAAGCGATGGGCATGACGCCGCACCTGCTCAGCGCCGGCGAACTGGCTTCGGCCGACCTGTCCGCGTGGAACGTTATCGTGATCGGCATTCGCGCCTATTCGACCCGCCCGGAATTAACTGCCGCTGAGCCGCGTCTTGACGAGTTTGTACGAAACGGTGGCACGCTGATCGTCCAATATCAAAGCGCGACGTTTCCCGCGCCGCTCCCGCTCTCGCTCGGCCGGAGCCCAGAACGGGTGGTGAGTGAGGATTCCCCGGTGAAGCTGCTCAACCAGGCGAATCCGCTTCTCACATCCCCCAACGCCATTACACCGGCGGATTTTGACGGGTGGGTGGAGGAGCGCGGCCACTCATTCATGAGCACGTGGGATGCGGGCTACACGCCGCTTACCGAGACTGCCGATGAAGGCCAAGACCCGCAGCATGGCGGCCTGCTGGTCGCGCATCCCGGCAAGGGTACATACATATATGTTGCGTATGCGCTCTACCGGCAACTCCCCGAATTAGTTCCCGGAGCCTATCGGCTGATGGCTAACTTGCTGAGCGCGGGAGCCGGAACGCCAACCAGATAGCATCTGGCAAAGCTGCCAGTCAGTCGAATATGAATGGCGTGTGAATTATTGACAATAGCGAGCATAAGTCCGCTTAAGTCCTGTATTTGGCGTGATTAAAAGTATGTAAATTCGTCAAATATTCATCTGCGTCTGCGAAGCTTTGTTTCGGAACCGGCCAGGATAATGCGTTTTACCATGCAGCGTTCCAGGCACCAGATCTGCCTGTGCCCAAGCTTTGCGTAGGTAGTTGCTGCACGCCCAGGCACTGTAACTATTGCGTTCGCGCGGGGAGCGCGCGCGCCTGATCCCAACAGGAATGACGGAGAAGAGAGGCCAAATGAACTCACGTCTCAAGGCGGCTGCCGCGCTCGTACTGGCAGCCTGCGTTGCCGGCACGTTATCGTTCGCGAGCGATGCCACACCGCCCGCCAAGAAATCACACAAAAAAGCTACTCCCAAGGGGCCCTCGGTTGAAGATCAGATCCAGGCCCTGCGCCAGGACATGCAGAGCCAGATCAACGCTCTGAAGTCCGATCTGGCAGCCAAAGATGCCGCGCTGAGGCAGGCGCAGCAGCAGGCGGCTGATGCGCAGGCTGCCGCAGCTCGCGCTCAGGAGGCCGCAACCAGCCAGCAACAGGCGGTGACGGAGAACCAGACCGCTGTGAATTCGCTGCAGTCCACAGTCACCGATCTGAAGGCAAACGCATCGTCGCTGGCCGTAACTGTGTCCGACGAAACAGCCAAGATCAAGCAGCAGATGACGAGCCCCGATGCCATTTATTTCAAGGGCATCACACTCTCGCCGACAGGAAGCTTCCTGGCGGCTGAAACCGTGTGGCGTCAGGGCGCAACCGGTGGCGACATCAACACTGCTTTCACTGGCATTCCTCTGGAATTTTCCAACGCCGCGCAACTGAGCGAGTTCCAGGGCACCGGCCGCCAGTCGCGCATTGCTCTGAAGGCTACCGGCAAATTGTCCCATGTGACAATGACCGGCTACTACGAGATGGATTGGCTGGGAACCGGCATTACCTCAAACAACAACCAGTCCAATAGCTACGTGCTGCGTATGCGCCAATTGTGGGCGGACGCCCGCTTTAGCAACGGCTGGGACTTCTCCGCCGGCCAGGGCTGGTCGCTTGCCACAGAAACCACCAAGGGCCTGCAGCGCACAAGCGAAATCCTTCCTAGCACCATCGATCCGCAGTACACTGCCGGATTCGTGTGGACTCGCCAGTACGGCGCGCGTATCACCAAGGACTTCGGCACCAAGTTCTTCGCCGGCATCTCCGCTGAGAACGCCGAAACCTTGAACCCCGCCGGCTCCAACCTGCCTACCAATCTGTTGATCGGCTCACCGGGCGTTGGCGGTGGTCTGTATAACTCAACTGCAAACTACTCCTTCAACCCCACTCCCGATTTCGTGGCAAAGATCGCTGCCGAGCCGGGCTGGGGACACTGGGAACTGTTCGGGATCGGCCGTCAATTCCGCGACCGCATCTATCCGACCAGAGGCGCACCCCTTTAACGACACCGCATGGGGTGGCGGCATCGGCGGCGGATTCCGTGGACCTCTCCTGGACAAGAAGCTGTCCATCGGTCTCAAGGGTCTCTGGGGTCAGGGCGTCGGCCGTTATGGTTCGTCGACGATCGCCGATATCACCCTTCGGTCGTGGGGCGGCATCTCGCCGCTACATGGATTCTCAGCCCTCAGCACAGTCGAGTACGCACCTACCCCGCGCCTTTCGATCTACGCGAATTACGGTGGCGACTACATCGGCCGCAATTTCGAAACCGCCGGCGCCAAGCAGATCGGCTATGGAACCTACACTGTCGATATGTCGGGCTGCAACGTAGAACCTGCTAGCCGGCGGCTCCTTCACTCCCAGCACTCCCGCCAAGTGCGGCAACCAGAACAAGGACGTGCAGGAATTCACGGCGGCTACAGCTATAACTTCTACAAGGGGCCGAAGGGCACCTTCCGCTACGGACTTCAGTACGCGCGTTTTGAGCGCGACCTCTGGTCCGGCAATGGTGGCACGACCAACCCCAGCAATGGCGCCAACGGTGTGGATAACATGTTCTGGACCCAGGTCCGCTACTACCTGCCGTAGTTCGCAATATCACTCCAACCAAGAAGGGCAGCCCGGCCGGGCTGCCCTTCTGCTTTTCCGATCTGTTGTTACGGAGCAATCGGCTCGCCTGTGGATTGGAATCCCACTCCGCCCAGCGACTCTCCTGAGCTCAGCACATCGCGCAGTCGTTTCGCGTCCGCGCCGCTTTGCGCGACTGCGGTTTGCAAGATTCGAATGGCCGATGCGACTGTGGTGCCTGACGGCATCCTGAAGATCCACGGCACATTCGTCGATGTCAGAGTCTTGTCATTACTCAGTGCGATCACCGGCACAAATGTCTTGAGCGCCAATTGTTCCGCGAGGTGCGCCGCATCGCGATCGAGCGCCACGATTGCCAGTGCATGTTCGTCCATCAGCGCATGCACGAGTTGAGTGGATGCCGCACCCCAGTTCTGCTTGCTATCGACGGGCAGCAGCTTCCACGAATCCGCGCCAGTCGCAGCGGCCAACGCTTTTTGCACACCCGGCGATTGTGCCGCTTCACTGGCCTGCGCGCCGAACAATACGACGCGCACTCCATCTGCGCTCACATCCGTCCGCTCTGGTCCGGAGTAACTCACTCCGTCCTCGCCCACGCGCGCGTACGGAACCTGCGCATGCGGCACTGATGCCGATCCAACCTGTGCAGGCGATGGCGCCCTCTCCATCGTTGCCCGCCGGTACGTGATCGCGCCGTTGTGCACGGTCGCCAGATACATGGGGGCAACGTTCTTCTGATTCGGATCGAAGACCATGTGCGCGGTCACGCCGTCATAACTCTCAATATTTGCCAGGGCGTCATGAATGCGTGCGCGGTTCAGTCCCGCACTACAAATCGACTTCAACAGTGCATTCATCGCGTCGTAGGCAAGAGACGCAAACTGTTCCGGGGGCTCGTTGAAACGTGCTTCAAATCTTTGCTGGAATGCAATCCACTTTGGATCGTTCCTCGTCGGGTCATAGGGAAACACCGCTTCGAAGCCCTCGGCGGCATCGCCGGCTTCCGCCAGCAGCTCCGGCCCAATGGTTCGGTATGAACCGAACACGCGCTGTTTCATGCCCAGTGCTCGCATCTGTTTGAGGATGTTCGCTGTGGGAATCTCGTCAGCCCACAAGACAATCGCATCCGCACGCGATGACTGAATCACCTTGAGTGCGCGCGTGAAGTCAGTATCGCCGGGCAGGAACTTCTGCTCGATCACGATTGGATGGCCAAGCCTGCGCGCTGCGTCTCGCAGTTTGATCACGCCGAATCGGCCGTATCGGTTGTTAATGCGAAGAATCGCAACCCGCTTCAGTCCCAGTTCCGTGAAGATCTGCCGAGCCAGCGTCAGGCACTGAACGCGGTCATCCTGAAGATCAGTGAAATACCACGGGATGTACGTCTCCGGAATTGTAGGGTCGGTTGAAGCGGAATTCACCACCGGAATTTCCGCGCGCAAGGCCACGCGGATGGCGATGTGTGTCGACTCCGAACTGATGGACCCGAAGATCGCCCAGTCCTGATCGTCATACACCATCTTGACCGTCTCATTCGACGCCGAACCCCATATCGCTGGATCGGTTGGCCGGTCGTCGCCGTATACAGTTTTGGCCTGCCAGTTGTCGTAATCGTTGTGGAGCATGAGGCGGAACGGCTTTCCACCGTAACCACCGCTCGCATTCCACTCCTCGACCGCGAGCTGCGCGCCATGCAGCATGCGCAACCCGAATACCTGGTCGGGGTTGTGGTCGATGGGACCGAAGAAGCCGATGCGGACCTCGGTAACATCTTTTGGCTCGGGCACATCGCGCCCGGCGCCCGAATAGATGTTCGGATGCGTGTAGTTGAGATCGTAGGGAGCAGCGAACTTTGCATAGGGACTCAAATCCGCGGGTTCGCCCGCGTAGGGGGTCACCTCGCGATCTCGAGGCGGCCCCGGAGGATGCGCACCGCATGAACACACGTGCGCATCCTGACCTGTCGCTCCCGTCACGAGCAGAGCGCTTCCCGCTACCAACAACATCCACGCCTTCCGACTCACGGCCCTACTCCTTGTTCTTCGTCAGGAACATTGCGATGGCCTCGATCTCGATCAACAGCTCGGGCCGGCAGAGGTGTGCCTGGATTCCTGTCGAAGCCGGCAGCGGATCCAGCCCCTGCTCCTGGAAAAATTTGGTGCGCTCTTCGTTGAACACGTCGTAATCGCGGTCAATGTCGCGCAGGTAGCACGACGTGCGCACGATGTCCTTCCACGTGCAGCCTTCACTCTCCAGCAGCCCGGTGATGTTGTCATAAGTGCGGCGCAACTGCGCGCGAAAGTCGCCAATGTGCACGCTCACGCCGTTCTCGTCGATCGACGCGGTGCCGGAGATGAGCAGAATCGTTAATCCGTTAAGATCGATCCGCATGCCGCGCGCGAACGAACTGGGCTTGGCAT
This sequence comes from uncultured Acidobacteriota bacterium, assembly GCA_963819365.1. GTDB lineage: Bacteria > Acidobacteriota > Terriglobia > Terriglobales > Acidobacteriaceae > Telmatobacter. Next base: position 77,271 of record CAWFVY010000025.1, on the reverse strand, counting down.
AGGCGTAGGCCTCGTTGAGAACGCCGTGGTTGGTGATCGCCCGCCTTGTGATCGGCGCGTGCGCAATGGTCTCAAGAACTTCAGCAAAAGTGCTCATGATGGTATTTCTCCTTATGGATGTTGGCGAATTCCGTGACTTAAACCCTTGGCGGTCGCGACCCAGATGTCTTCTCCCTGGAAATCGATACCGAGAATGTAGTTGTGCGCGGGAGCGCTGGTTACCTGGACCGGCGTGACGGTTCCGTTCGCGTCGCGCACGGTCATCTCCGGTTTGCCGTCTTTCAGCGAAGGCCTGTATACGGCCCAGTTGCTGCCGTCGTAGTAAGCGAGCCCCTTGTCTGTGCCGAACCACGCGCGATTTGCATCCAGGCCCTTCACGAAATTCGTGAAGTTCGAAGGCAGGCCGCTGTCCTTGGTGAGGAAGTTGTGCCAGTAGCGCCCGTCGTAGCGGCTGTCGCCGAAATACGTTGCGGCCCACACAATGTTGTCGACGTAGCTGACCGATGTGACGATCTCGTGAATCAGTCCCTGATCCTTGAAGAGGACCATCTCGGTCTCGCCGTCAGGATCGTCGTACTTGTCCCAGCGCCCGGTCTTCTGGTCAAGTTCCAGCAGCCCGCTTCCCCACACCGCCAGGTACACTTTCGATGGCGTCGCATTCACGCCGTACACCCAGATCTCGGTCATGGGTGTATTGCGCTCGTTGTAAAGCGACCACTGATTCGTCTTGAGGTCGAGCCGTGACGCGCCCGCAGCGGTGGCGGTCCACACGTTCTCGCCTTCGACGGAAACGCCGTAGACCACGTCGTTGCTCAATCCGGAATTCAACTGTGTGAAACTGTCGATGCGCCCGCCCGAGACACGACTCAGGCCGCCCATGGTTCCGGCCCACACGTCGCCCGTGCGCTTGTCGAGCGCGAGCGACAGCACCGCGCGATGCGCCAGCCCATCGGCGGTTGTGAACGTCTTCCATGCTCCGTTCTCGTAGACAGCAAGCCCGTTCTCCGTCCCGGCCCACACGCGATCGCCGTCAACCAGCACCGAAAACACGTGATTGTCGGGGAGCCCGTTTGCGGTGGTGAAGTTCTCAAAGCGGAAATAAGGAACCGCATCAACACGCGGGCACTTTCGATACGTCTGCCTTGGCGGTCGCAGAACGCGCTGGACTCTTTGCGGGCGGCGCACCGAATGCCAGCGACGCGACAGCAACAAACAATGCGAATGCACACACCTTCTTCATCGCGTCCTCAAGTACTCAATCAAATCGTTGAGTTCGTCTTTGGTGAGATCGTTTGTGCGGCCGTGCTTGTCCTCGGGGTTGTACACGGTCCATATCTCTTCCAGCGTTTTTGCCGAGCCGTCATGCAGATACGGCGCGGTGAGTGCGACGTTGATCAACTGCGGCGTATCGAACGGCCCCACATTATCGGTAGGCTTGTTTGTACCCACCTCGAACGATCGTTGACTCGTGCCCTTAGGACCGCTGTGGCAATAGCTGCACCTGTTGGTTTCTGCGATGGGCTTGCCGAACTTGTCGACCGAGCGATCGAATAGAGCCTTGCCGCGCTCCTGCGCAGGAGTAAAGCTCCCATCGGCCTGGCGCCAGCGGTTTGGCCGCAAAGGCAGATGCCGAACGTAAACCACAAGATCCGTCAGCGTCAGATCGTCGTAGTTCTCCGACCGCCAGAAGTATTTCTCAGTGCGTGGTCCGCACTCCGTTGGCAGATTCGGATTGCCGCCATTCCACTTGTACGGTTCAGTGCCGGTTATGTCCTCGAGCAGGCGGTTGTCCACAATGTCGCGCCCAAACCCGTCGGGTTCGAGGTCCCAAGTCAACCCATCGAAGGTGGAATCGATGTGGCAATTCGCGCAGCCGATCTGGCGCTGGAACGAGTAGCGCGACGTATAGAACGCCTGTTCGCCATGACGCAGAACCGTGTTCACATTTGGTCCATCCAGGCGAATGGTTCGGACGACCTGATTTGTGCGCGGGTCGATAACGCTGATCGAGTCGTCGAGCCGGTTGGCCACGAGCAGCTTCGATCCGTCGTGGGTCATCACCATACCGCGCGGATCTTGTCCAACCTCGATGCGGGTGACAACGTAGTTTGCGCTCGCGCCCAGGTCCCGCGCGCTCGATCCAGGATGCGCATGCGCGAATTGCAGTAGCTTCGGCACGTCGATGACGGTGACGAATTCCGCGCCTCCGCTGGTGACGAAGATGCGCGACTTGTCCGGCGAAATCATCACTCCGAACGGCCGTGTCGCATATCGCTCGAGTTCATCCAGCGGAACCTCAACCGGCTGACCTACGTCAACGCCGAACAACGCCAGGGTATCTGCGAATGCGCCGCTGTGTTCCAGGTGCGCCAGAGGAACCAGGTTCTTGGGATGCAGTTGTGCGGCAACCCCGAGGCGTCCGTCGCGCGAGAATGCGACGTGAAATCCATGCGCGATATTCCTCAGGCGGATCCGATCGACTATCACGGCCCGCCCCGGATCGATGACCGTGATCTCCGACTCCGGCACAGCGCGGTTCCCCATCGCTGTCGACTCACGCGTCGGATTCGGATAGACGTGCGTCACGTACAATCGCGCGCCATCTGGAGACGCCGTAATATAGCTGGCGCCGCGCCCCGCCGCCAGCCGCTTCTGCTCAGCGCCCGTTGCGGCATCCAGAACAGCTACGTCATTCGAGATGCGATTCGCCACGAACACAAATTTGCCGGCGCGATCCTGAGCAACGCCGGAAGGTTCCGCGCCAACCGTCCAGGTTGCTGTTACGGCCAGCGTCCGCGTGTCGATCACGCTGATGGTATCGTCCCAGGTGTTCGTGACCAGCAGCCGGCGGCCGTCCAGTGAGAGAGACATCCCGCGTGGCACATGCCCCACGGCAATGTTCCCGATCGCCTTGTAGGTGACGCCATCGAGAACGCGGACCTCGTCGCTTCCCTGGCACAGCACATAAAGGCGCGCGCCATCAGCGGAGAATGCCATTTCAAGCGGCGAGGCATAGGTGAGGACTTCGCCGGGACGTGCTTTGGAAGCCGCAGCATGGACATGTCTCTCGCAACAAATCGCAATCCCCAGCGCCGCGATCACCAGCCCCAGAAGGCCGACCGAGACCACCTCAAACCCACGAGACAGACGATGATGAGAGCGCCAGGTCACTTCGTCTCCTCGATCGTGATCACGTGATCTGCAGCGGGCTTTTCGACAGTCTGCTCAATGCCGCTGGGCCAATGGACGACGACCTTGTTCACCATTGCCACGGAACCGAGGCCAAAGTGCATCCGGCCATCGTCTTGCGAAAGATAGCCGGTTCCCGCTACTCGCTCCGCGAACCAGCGCTTGCCGCCCGCGAACACTTCGACCTTCGCGCCCATGCCATCACGGTTGCTCTTCGTGCCCCTCAGCTTCACCGCGATCCAGTGGCCCGTGTTCGTTGACACGTTATGAACGAGCGTTCCGCGCGCACCCAGGTTCACTACAAACGCATCGACCTTGCCATCGTTGTCGTAGTCGGCAAAACATGCGCCACGCGCCGTGGTTCGCACACTCAGCACTGCTCCGGCATCGCGCGATACGTCCTCGAACTTCGCATTGCCGAGTCCGCGAAACAGCGTGTGCTCCTGCGGAATCAGGTGAATGAGCCCGCCATGAAAGATCAGGATGTCGAGCAGGCCATCGTTGTCGAAGTCGTAGACGCCGGTTCCCCAGCTCACATACTGCGCGTTGGTCTGCGAAACACCGTTTGACGCGCCCGCATCTTCAAACCCCTGCTTCCCCGCGTTGCGCAGGTAGCGGTTGTAGTGCCCGTCCGTCACCCAGAGATCAAACACTCCCCGCTGTTCGAAGTCCGCGAACACCGGCCCCATCGAGGACGTCGACTCGCCGTTCTGCCCGAACGCGGTGCCGGTATCGTTGGCAACCTCTTCGAATGTGCCGTCGTGCTTGTTGTGAAAGAGGAAGTTCTCCGTACGATCGTTGGCGACGTAGATGTCGTCCCAGCCATCGCCGTCATAGTCCGCGGCGGTGACGCCCATGGTGCGGCCGACGAGCGCGCTGATACCTGACTTCTCCGAGACATCCGTGAACGTGCCGTTGCAGTTGTTGTGGTACAGCTTGTTTGTCTCGCCCTCGTAGTCGAGCGGGCCGGGATAGTTGTCAGCCGCGTAGAACGCGCGATACTTCGGATCGAACTTTACATAGCGGCCGACGAACAGATCGACGCATCCGTCCTTGTCGTAGTCCAGCCATGTCGATGAGATCGCCCAGCCATCCACCTTGATCCCGGCCTTCGCGGTCACATCTGTGAAATGCCCTTTGCCGTCGTTGTGATAGAGAATCGTGCGCCCGTATCCCGTAACCAGCAGATCGGCAAAACCGTCGTTGTCGTAGTCGGCGGCAGCCACGGCAATCGAATACATGTCCGGATTCACCCCGGCCTTGTCTGTGACGTCTGTAAACGTGCCGTTGCCGTTGTTGCGATAGAGATGGTTGTGGGGGAGAGGGTCCGGCTTGTCCTTCAGCGGATACGGGTGCATCGAGTCATCGAGCGGACGGCCGTTTACGACATACAGATCGGGCAATCCGTCGTCGTTGTAGTCGAACCACACACAGCCTGCGCCGGTGCCCTCAAGCAGCGAGCCGAGTTGGCGCGAGCCGAAACTGTGCACGAAGTCGATGCCGGACTTTTCAGTCGCGTTTTCAAATCGAATCGCCGACTTCGTCAGTGCGTCGCCGGCCTTCGCATCGGGCTTCGCCTGGGCAGAACTGAACGGCGCGCCTGAAATACAAATCACCGCAAATGCGACAAGGAACTTCATCTCAACGGCTCCCCGCAATCGTCTGTTGCGCTGTCCCGGTCAGATCAACCGGCGTGGTGGTGCGCAGAAGGACCGCCGGCACACGGTTTTCTGAAGCGCGCTCCGGTCCCGTATGGCAGCCCACGCAGATGCGCTGTTCGCCTTTGCGAATCCAGAACCAGCCATGTTCCTGCCGCAAGACTGTTCCGTTTTCATCGAGCAATGCGAAGCGGATCGGCCGGTCACCCGGAGCCTTCACGAAGAATGATCCATCCGGCTCAACCGGCGCCGTTCCCAGCGCGACACTGCCTCCGTTTGCATCAAAAGTCTCGACGCGCACGGTTGCCGGGGTAATCTTCAAGTCTCCATCGCGCGACTCTCGCGCATCGAGCGCCAGCAGGTTTCCGTAAGTCCATTCGTGCAGCGCAGAAGGATGGCGATGGGGGCGCGGGCGGTCCCTCACCAGCACCGGCTCAACCAGGTCCTCATCACGCTGAGCCACGATCGGCAACAACTGCTGTGCGCCAAGTCTCCACAGCTTCAGCGATGCATTTGCCTCATTGCCTGATCGCACACTGACGAGCCACTCGCTCGATCGAATCTCGACAACATTGCCCTGGTATTCCGCTTTCGGCGCTGCGATTGCCGCCTCTGCCGCGAGCGGCGACGAAAAGCGCGCCAGCCCGGATCCGTGCGTGAATACTACGTCGCCCGATGCAAGCTGCTTTCCGCCCCATCGAGCCGATCCGTGATCGCAGCGGTACGACTCAACGCCCGAGCCATCGGAGTAAACGAGATACAGCTCCGGTGTCTTGCCTTCGCCCAGCGGATACATTGATTCAAAGAGAATGCGCCCATCTGCAAGCACGTCTGACGGAATCGCATTCGAATTGATATGCGTCAACTGCAGTGCATCCGATCCATCCAGTTGTGCCGTCGCGAGTTGGAACCCTTGCGGCGTCCGCTCTGCATACACCAGGCGATCATCCGGCAGATACAAGGGACGGATAGCATCCGCATTCCCGCCGATCACCTTTCGCACCGAACGATCCGCCAGCGTCAGTTCCCAGATCGCCCAAGGCTCATTCGCGTTCTTCTTTCCCGCGAACAGAGCCCTCTTCGCGTCGAACGAGATATCGGCATCGGCACTGGCAGCGAATCCTTCGACGATCGGATCCGCCTTTCCGTTCCTGACGATCAGCAACTGTGCGCCGCGAGCGAAGCGATCTTCGCCGCGCAGTGCCGCGGTAGCGTCATATTCAGACGATGCAGTCACGATCACCGGAACGTCCACAGTGTGTGTAACCTTTCCCCCGAATCCGCAAATACCCACGACAACCGCACACGCCGCAGAGGCTGCCATCACCGCGTACAACAGCCTCATCCCACGGCCTCCATCGCGCGCGAGCATTCCCTCTCGTGAGCCGGCACACGCACCGGCCGCAAAGCAAGGAAGGGATCAAGCGACGCCATCATCTCGTCGAACTCGGCAAAGTTCAAAGTCTGGTCTGCGTCGCTCCATGCCTTGTCAGGATTGGGATGCACCTCCACAATCACGCCGTCCGCGCCGGCTGCCACGGCAACACGCGACAGCGGCGCCACCAGGTCGCGAACGCCGGCCGCATGGCTCGGATCCGCGATCACCGGCAGATGCGAGATCTGCTTCAGCAGCGCGATGGCCGCCACATCGAACGTGTTGCGTGTCGCGGTCTCAAATGTGCGGATGCCGCGCTCGCACAGGATCACGCTGGGATTTCCGTTATCGAGAAGGATCTGCGCCGAGCGAAGGAAATCCGCGATCGTCGCCATCATGCCGCGCTTCAACAGGATCGGCCGGCCCGAACGCGCGGCGGCCTCCAGCAGCGCATAGTTTTCCATATTGCGCGTGCCGATCTGCAGAATGTCTGCGTATTCGGCCACCAACGAGACGTCGCACTCGCTCATCACTTCCGTGACGATCGCGAGTCCGCTCTCCTCGCGCGCGTGAGCAAGCATCTTCAGGCCTTCGAGCCCGAGACCTTGAAATGCGTACGGGGAACTGCGCGGTTTGAATGCGCCTCCACGAAGGATGCGCGCGCCCGCGCGGCGCACATGATTGGCGGTGGCCATGAGCTGGAACTCGGTTTCAACCGAGCACGGCCCAGCCATGGTGATAAACTCGTTCCCGCCTATCTCTACGTCCAGCACCGGCACTACAGTTTGTTCATGCCGCGTGCTCTTCAAAACATCCGGGGACTCGGAAAACTGCTCGTGCCAGCTAACCCGCACGTCCGCTCCATTCCGGGGAAGAAGGCTCAGACGTACTCCGTTCGTCCACCGCGCGCCTCCACCCAAAGGTTGAGCTGCCTGAGCCACTTACGGGCGCACCAGCCTCTCTGGTTCTAACGGTGTAATGAAGGCTTGTCTGTGACGGATGACATTGACGCGATTTGCCTGTGGCGTGTTTAGTAATAGGCCCGAGAAGCAACGGGTGCTTCTCTGCGCCGTAATTCCCGCGTCCAATTCACGAAGATCCGGTCTGCTTGATTGCGAAGTGTCAGATGCGCGCAATCGGCGGCACGCGATAGCCGAACGCAGCGTCCACGACCGACGCTATGCCAAGTGCAATTTCATCTTCAAAAGGCCTCGCGGCAATCTGTACACCAATCGGCAATCCTTCCTGAGACTCGCCCACAGGCACAATCGCCGCCGGCGCTGCGAGCGCGTTGAACCACTGCGAGTAGCGCCACGCATCCAGATACTCTACACGCCGGCCGTCGATCGTCCACGCGCGCTCGCCATGCCGGAACGCGGGAACACTTGCCGCCGGGCACAGCAGCACAGGATACTCGCGCATCTCCTCGAGCGTCTTCGAGCGCAACACATCGAGTTCCGCCCAGGCATTCAGCAGTTCGGTTGGAGTCAGCGGCCCAGCGCTCTCAGCAAATCCAAGAAACTCGCGGAAGATGGGACTCAGTTGCTCGCGTTTCCCGCGAATCGCCGGCTCGTAGAACATCGCCCCGCATTGGACGAAGAATGTACTCCACAGCTTGCGCAACTGCTCCAGGGTGCGCGGCCGGAACGGCTCCACGCGAAACCCCGCCTCGCGCAACACCTGCGCTGCGCTCTGCACCGCGGCGCGCGTCTCTGCAGTGACCGGAGCCAGACCGTCATCCTCAAAGAACCCGACTTTAAGCGCGCGTAGTTCGTCGAGGCCGTAAGTCCGATACGGCACCGGCGGGCTTACCGGATCGTCCGCATCCTGCCCCGCCAGCGTGCGGAACATGAGCGACACGTCCTCGATGGTGCGCGCCATCGGGCCAATCGCGCCGAGAATCGCAAACGGCCCCACACACGGCGGCAGGTGCCCGCGTCCCGGCACTCGCCCCGGTGTCGGCTTCAGCGAGCAGATGCCTGTGAAGTGCGCCGGCACGCGGACCGACCCGCCGCTGTCGGAACCCAACCCCGCCGCCGACATTCCCGCCGCAATCGCCGCCGACTCGCCGCCGCTCGATCCCCCGGGCGATCGCTCCAGATCCCACGGATTGCGCGTTTGTCCATGCAGCAGGTTGTCTGTTTCATAGGCCATCAGGAATTCCGGGCAGTTGGTCGTGCCCAGGATCAGCGCGCCTGCCGCTCGCAGCCGCCTCACAACCTCGGCATCCTCTGCGGGCACATCGCCCTTGTTCAGCAGGCTTCCGATCTCGCAGCGGTATCCGGCAGTCGCAATCGATGACTTCACCGTCACCGGCAATCCATGCAGAGGCCCGCGCGGCTCCGTCGCCGCATCCATCACCCGCGCCTGCGCACGCACCTCGCTCCGCATCGAAGTCCGCGAATGCGTTGATCTGCGGGTCCAGCCGCTCGATCTGAGCGATATGAGCCTCGGCCAGTTCCAGCACAGAGATTTCACGACTGCCGCAGAAGCTCCAGTTGCCGCACTGCCGGCAGCAGCACCAGTTCACTCACCTGCGGGCAGTCGGCTCCCGGGCGACGTAGACTCTGTCGTCCTGCGGCGTCGAAACCAGGTCGTGATAGTCGAAACGATACGAACGCACCGGCTCGCCCGAGTCGAACCGGTCGTTCCAGTTCAAGCTGGTAGCTCAGCGCGCCGTTGTCATCGGGGAACTCTCCGCCGCCGGATACGGATAGTTGCTCATTCCATGGAACGGCATCTGCGAGACGGTGAACGGCGACGCATCCCACCAGTCCATATCCTTTACATATCCATTCGCATAGAAGAAGTAATCGCGCTTCCAGTTCTGCGGGCAGCGCGGGCAGCTTCGCGCATCGAACTCCGCGGCGATCTCCTCGCCGCTCCGAAAATTACGAATCGGTTGTCATTCCCCTGCACAAGTGGAGTCACGTTGCCGAAGCGCGTGTAGTTTCCGCGCTGATGCTGGAACGGGCCGGTGAGGCTCACGCGATCGTAGTCGTAATCCAGATCGCCGGGGCTCGCGCAGATCAATCTGTTTCGGATATCCGCGGAAGTGCAGCGTCGCCGCGCAGAGCGGGCACCTCGGTCGTCCGTGCCTCCGCATGCTCGCTCTGATCCATCGAGCACCTGGTCCCAGTAGATCTGCAGGTTTGTCATCAGCCGGATCGCGGCGCGCCCGGCGGCACCTTGCCCGTCAGGTCGACCACGATCGTGCGCTCCAACCCGGCCGGGAATCCCGCTTCGCCCGGCATGATCGCTGCCATGTTCCATCCGGCAACTCCGCTTCAACATACGGCGACACCGGCTTGATGCCCGCCTGCCACGCCGCATAAAGCGAAGTCGCGCTGAAGTAGTTCACGTAGCCGGTCATCAACAGCCGCAACGGAGCGCCGCGTCCACCGCGCCCAGGTCAAGTGTCAGCGCATGCAGATTCGCAAAGCCGTCATAGGCGTCGGCGTGAATCCACTTGCAAACTGTGATCGCGCCGGCTCAACACATCCAGCACATCCCGCCCATCGCCGTCCCATGCTCCCACCGGCAGACGCGCGTCTGCGCTGCCACCACCTTGCCGGAAGCAAACGGCGGATCATCAAGGAATTTTTCATCCGGATTCACCTCGACGTTCTGCCGGATGATCGACGGCAACCAGCCGCAAGCTGGTCGATGTAGTTCACCTCTTCCATCGGCTCCATGAATCGCAGGCTCAGCTTGCCGTTCACGCTGGCAAGCTGCTTGCCATCCACCTTGATCCATTCGCCAGGATTGGGAATGTTGCGGCGCGTCGGCGTGAACCAGTGCCCCACCACTGCCGCGCCGATCACGTCGGTCACAAACTTGTATTGGTGGCCGTCCCACGCAAACAGCACCGGGCACGAGCTTCCGCGCCGGTCGGCTTCCTTCATCGCGATCACCGGCCCCTTGGGCAGATCGATCTCGTCCTGCAGCACGCCCGTCGGCCACAGAATTCGCAACAGGTCCACCTGTTCGCGCATCGCCAAGACCCACCAGGATTTGCGGCGCAGACTGCGTCTGATAGCCGAAGCGCCCGCCAGTTCCCACTTCTGCCAGTGCCCGTTCGCAAAAACCTCCACCTTTACGCCGATCGCGGTCTTGTTATCTGCATAGCCGCTCAGATCCAGCCGGACGGAATGATTCTTGTTTCGCGCCGTCGTTGCGCAGAACAGCACCGGCGGCGCATTTTCCTGCGTCACGATCAGGTCCGCCGCACCGTCCCCATCCACATCCGCCGCAATCAATCCACGCGGTTCGATCAGTTTCACGGCATCGAGACCAAGTGCCCTGCTTACGTCGTCAAATGTGCCGTTGCCGCGATTGCGGAACACGCGAACTTGCGGGCCCGGACTTGGTCTCCACGATCGCCGCCAGGTCGATCCATCCATCGTTATCGATGTCGACTGCGTGACTCCCCAACCACGCAATGCGCCATGCAGCGGAATTCCACTTGCTCGAACTGCCGGCCCACCCATTCGGCCCCTGCGACGTTCCGCCACAGCGTCACTCCCGGAGCACCCGCGTGCGTCACGGCGATATCCATCCAGCCGTCTTTGTTGTAGTCCAGCACTGCAATGCCTTCAGTCGCGGGCAGCTTCTCGTCATACAGGCCTGCGCCGGATATTTCCCTTCGCGCGGATTTACGAACATCACCGGAGCCGCGCCTCGCCCGTCATCGCGATATCCACTGCGCGATCGTTATTGAAGTCCGTCAGAATCGCTGCCGCAGTTGTTCCCGCTTCCGCCCAGACCTGTCGGCTCGGTCCGCTCGGTGAAGGTTTTGTTGCCGTTGTTGCGCCACAGCACGTTCGGCGCATCGCCGGCCTTCAACGCCGACCCTGTTACGAACAAGTCCAGGTCGCTGTCATGATCGTAGTCAACAAATGTAATCCCGGTCGGCTTGTTCGCGGCGCCAGGCCCGCCTTCGGGGTCACGTCCTGAAACTTTCCCTTGCCCAGATTGCGGAACAACGCACCGATCGTCCATCGCGACTGCCAGATCATTCAATCCATCGGCGTCAAAGTCGCCAACCGCGCAAGCCACCGCATGCCCACTTGCCTTCAATCCTGCCTCCGCCGCATCCAAGCTCTCGAACTTCCCTTCAGTCGTGCGATGCAGAACGCCAATCGCCTGCGCACCCGATTGCATCAGCACCAGGTCCATCTGGCCCGACCCGGTCACATCCAGCATGCAAGCGCCACCCGTCGCAGTCGCGCTGACAGACGACAATGTCTCCGCTACCAGCTTTACGGGGATCATTCCCTTCCGCCCCGTCTCGTGCTGCTCAATCGGAGTCACCGTCGAGTACCGACCCTGCTCGCCATACGCCAGCCCGATCGCCGACGATACTTTGGTGCTCGTCAGGTGCTGGAACGTCTTGAAGTGCTCCCGCGCATCCTGCGTATTCCCGGTCCGCTGCAGCGCCCGCGCCAGCGCGAATTCCGCCGAGGCATGCAGCGGATTGATGGCCAGCGCCTGCTTGAATGTGGCGATCGCCTTATCGAAGTCCTTCAACTCCGCATAGCAAACGCCTTCAAAGTAGTACGAATCGACGTCGCGCGGATCGAGCTTCACCGCCTGCTGAAAACTCTTCAGCGCGGCTTCCAGCTCATTGCCCGCGTGCTGCGCCAGCCCCAGGTTGTACCACGCCTGCGCACTCTTTGGGTCCAGCGCAATCGCCTTCTGCAAAGCCTCTTTCGCGGCATCCAGCTTCTGCAGCGTCATCAGCGCGATGCCCTCGTTGACGGCCGCCTGCGCCAGCTTCGGGTCGGCCTTCATGGCTTCGGCAAAGCTGTCGGCAGCCTTCTCAGTAAACTGCTGCCCCATCTGCGCCACGCCGCGATTGTTCAGGCGCACGGCTTCGGCCCTCGCGCCCGCCTGTCCATAGAACTGCGCCGCGGCCAGAATCAAAACTGCCGGAACCACAAACTTTGCCACTTCAGTCAGCTTCTTAGCCACCATCACCCCGAACAGATTTGCAATTTCCCGGAACTGTTCAGTGTATTCGAGGCGATGACCCTCTGGCTTCATCCGTCGCGGGTTGCAACGCCCTCAGCAGAAGTCCAGCTCGTCTTATACTTTGAGATGTGATCCCTGTGGCAAGCAATCTCGACTGGCAAAGCTTTCTGGCCCGGCCCCGATTGGCTACATGCACCGATCGGGTCGCAGCATGAGTCCATCCGAGGCGCGGCGTCGTCGCATCGGGGTGGTCACCAGTTCCCGCGCCGACTACAGCCATCTCTATTGGCCCCTTCGCGAGCTCGCCGCTCGCTCGGATGTTGAACTCGGGGTCTTTGTCCTGGGCGCGCATCTCTCGCCGGCGTTCGGGTCTACGGTTCAGGAGATCGAACGGGATGGATTTCCCATCCATGCCCGTATCGAATGCCTGCTCGGTTCCGATACGGATACGGGCATGGCGAAGACGATCGGCATCGCCATGCTTGGCCTCGCTGATGCACTTACCGCCTGGCGGCCTGACATACTCCTTCTCATCGCCGACCGTTACGAGATGCTCGCGCCGGCTTCGGTCGCTCTCGCCATGCGTATTCCCATCGCTCATATTGAAGGCGGCGAGGTAAGCCAGGGCGCAATCGACGATGCCGTCCGCAACGCGCTTACCAAGTTGGCGCACATTCATTTCACATCCACTGAGACTGCGCGGCTGCGCGTAATCTCGATGGGCGAGGAGCCCTGGCGCGTTCATCACGCGGGCGCGCCTTCCATCGATCACCTCCATCGCTCGCAGTTGCTCGACCGAGGCGCTCTCGAAGCGCGCCTCGGACTTACCTCTCGCATCCCTGCCTGCTCGCCGCGTGGCATCCGGTCACGATGCACAACGACCCCAACGCCGAAGCCGATGCTCTGTTTGCCGCTCTCGCCAGGTTCGATGGACAACTTATCTTCGTCTATCCCAACTCCGACGCCGGCGGTCACGCGCTGATCCAGCGCACCCATGCGCTAGCTTCTGTCCGGTCCGCGACACATATCTTCGTGAACCTTGACGCAGTAACTTACTGGAGCCTGCTTGCCCAGGCCGATGCGATGATCGGAAACTCGTCCAGCGGCATCATGGAAGCCGCCTCATTGGCGCTGCCGGTGGTGAACGTCGGCATGCGCCAGCAAGGCCGCGAACGGGCCGGCAACGTCATCGACAGCCGCGCCGAAGAGACTGACATCGAGCTGGCGCTCCAGCGTGCGCTCAGCGCGGGGTTCCGCAACTCGCTCGCTCGAATGAGAAACCCTTACGGAAGCGGAACTGCCGCCCAAACCATCGCTCGCGTCCTGGCCGAAGCACCCCTTGAGCGGCTTCTGATGAAAGCGCCGGCGCCCATCACCGCAAACGAAGGACAACCGGCCCCAGCGTAAGCGTTTTCAGTCAGTTCAGGTCTCTCGCCTGGCAGATACTCATGCCGCCCTCATAAGCGCACCACAATGTGGTTCTGCAGTGCACAATCGATTTAGTCACGTGACTTATCTTAAGACTTGCCAACTTATTGATTTCTTGATATGTTGTTAATGTCAGTTAGTTGCTCCTTAGAGAAAAATAATTCCATAAGTGTGGACAACCGCTCAGAGATTGCAGGCATCTTCTCAAGCTTGTCCGAGTTCATCCGATTTAGTTCCTCAAGATCGCGTAGTTGTTTGCGTTCCGTTCGATTTGCAGAGGTGAAAGCAACTCTGTGAAAGCACGCCGCATCAGTTATTGAGCAGGTTAACAACGCTGAATCATCCTGGATGTTTTCAGTCCTCGGGCCAGGCAGCGCAGGGCGCTTCTCAAATCTGGCCTTCCGGTCGAGCAAGTCTCAAGTTGGACTTCGCAACACAGATCAATGTCTCTGAGATTCGGCCTCCGCGGTGTATCTCCCAGGACTGAACCCTCATCCAGGATGAAGAGCAGGTGTATATGGTGGTTAAAGCGCAAAGCAAAGGTCAGGGTCTCTCTGGAATCCACGTCGGCAGCGATAACGTCCGGCGTTACTTCCCCAAAGACGTCTCGACCATCGAATTGGAGTTGGATCATCTTCGGATCCAGTGTGGACTGGCTCCTGACTTCTGGCAGGGCCAGCCTGAAATTTACGACCCGCGCCTGTGCGCCTGGCTTGAAACGAAGCACATGCACGCGAGCCGAAACCGCACCCCCGTGCCGTTGGCGATGATTCCAGCGGGCAAGAACGCTTTCCGTCTGCAGCCCGTCTCCGCAGACAATCTTGAGCGTGCCAAGGTGCACAACCGCCCGGCCGCCTGAAGGTCCAATCCCTTAATTTCCGCCGGAAGGGACGCGCTGTTCGATCGCCGTCTTCTTCCGGCGTTGTTATTTTCAGACATGTAAACGTTTCGCTGGTTCCCCTCCGTCATCCCCGCTGCCCCAAGCCATTCCGGACTGCCGTTTCAAGTTGATATCCTCGACAAGGAATGAACACAGCACAGCTTCAGCAGGCCGTCGAGCGCGCTTTCGCCTCCGGCCCCGGCGCCATCAGCGATCCAACCGCGCGCAATGTCTTCAACGAGTTCCGCAGCACCCTTGAGCGCGGCGAAATCCGCTCCGCCTCGCCTGACCCCGCCAGCCCCACAGGCTGGAAGGTCAACGTCTGGGTCAAGCAGGGCATTCTGCTGGGGTTCCGCCTCGGCGTTCTCGAGGATTTCTCCGCTCCCGGGCTTTCCTTCGTCGACAAGAGCACGTACCCGGTACGGCACTTCACCAGCAACGACGGAGTCCGCGTGGTCCCCGGCGGCTCCTCCGTGCGCGCCGGCGCTTTTGTTGCCCGCGGCGTGGTCTGCATGCCGCCCATGTACATCAATGCCGGCGCCTACGTGGATGAAGGCACCATGGTCGACTCCCACGCCCTGGTTGGCTCTTGCGCGCAGATCGGCAAGCGCGTGCATCTCAGCGCCGCGGCCCAGATCGGCGGCGTGCTCGAGCCGGTCAATGCCAGCCCCGTCATCATCGAAGACGACGTGCTCATCGGCGGCAACTGCGGCGTCTACGAAGGCACGCTGGTGCGCTCCGGCGCGGTTCTCGCCGCCGGAACCATCCTCACGCGCGGCACTCCCGTCTACGACCTGGTCAAGGGCTCCGTCCTGCGCGCCACAGACGATACGCCGCTCATCATTCCCCAGGACGCCGTGGTTGTCCCCGGCTCCCGCGCCGTGACCAAGGGCAAAGGACAGGAGTGGGGACTCAGCCTCTACTGCCCCGTCATCGTCAAGTACCGGGACGACAAGACCAACCTCAGCACGACGCTCGAAGACCTGCTGCGATGATTCGTTTCGGCATCATCGGCCCGGGCCGCGCGGCGGCCCGCTTCGCGCGGGGACTTGCCGCCGTGACGGATGCTTCGATCGCCGGGGTCTGGGGCCGGAACCCCGAGCGAGCCGCCTCGTTCGCGGAGCGCTTCTCCATCACCAATGCCCCCGCGACTGTCGCCGATCTCCTCGCCTCGGACATTGACGCCGTTTACATCGCCACGCACCCTGACACCCACGCCAAGCTTTCCATCCAGGCTCTCACCGCGGGCAAGCATGTGATGTGCGAAAAGCCCGTGGCCCTCAACGTGCGGCAGCTCGAAGACGTTCTCACCGCCGCCCGCGCGCACGACCGCCTCTTCATGGAGGCGATGAAGCCGCCGTTCTTCCCGCTCTACCGGAAGTTGCGCGAACACCTCCAGCAGGATCCCATCGGCCCAGTGGGCTTTGTCCGCGCCGGGCACTCCGACTCCACGCTTGCCCCCGACTACCCGCTGCACTTCCGCGAACTCGGCGGCGGCGGCATCCTGGGCATCGGTCCCTATGAAGCGTTCCTGGCGCTCGACTGGCTTGGCCCCCTCAAGCGCATGCAGGTTATGGGCCGCCTCAGTCCAGCCGGCGTCGACAACTTCGCACTCATACAGACCGAGCACGAGCGCGGCATGGCGCAGCTTCACACCGGCCTCGACCTGCTCAGCCGCGGCGACGCCCTGCTCGGGGCCCCGCACGGCTATGTGGTTATCCATGCCAACTGGTGGAACCCTTCGCGCGCCACCAGTCCACTATGTGGATGGCCGCGTGGTCACACTCGACGAGCCCTTCATCCATGGCGGCTTCAACTACGAGACCGAGCACTTCTGCGAACTGATCCGCAACGGCCAACGCGAGAGCCCCGAGATTACACATGCCCTCTCGCTCGGCATGGCACGGCTGCTTGAGGAAGCCCGCACGTCTCTCGGGGTCCGCTTCCCCGGCGAGTAGTCGCGCAAAAAACGGAGGCCGCTCCGAAGAGCAGCCTCGCTGTCTTGCAATGACTGGTTTCTACTGCTGCGGCGGATGCGATGACGTCTGCTGAGTCTGATCACCCCGCCCCGGCTGCGTCGCATCGCCCGTCTGACCGGGCGCGCTCTCCTGCACGCCAATCGACTGCCCCGACACCACAAGCTCGACGCGCCGATTCTGCGCGCGGCCTGATGCGGACGTGTTATCCGCCACAGGATGCGACTTGCCGTAGCCCTGCGCCGTCACATTCGAGTCCGCCACGCTCTGCGCAACCAGGTATTCCCGCACCGTATCGGCACGCTGATCGCTGAGCTTCAGGTTGTACTCATCGGATCCGATGCTGTCGGTATATCCCTCCACCTGCACCTTCAAATCGGGATACGCCAGCAGAATGCCCGAGACCTTCGCCAGCTTCTCCCGCGTCTCCGGCTTCAGCGTGTACTTGTTGAAGTCGAACAAGACATCCGGCATGCTCACAATCAGTCCGCGCGCCGTGTCCTGCGTCTGCAGTACCTGGTTCAATTGCTGCTTCAGCCGCTCGCGCATCTGCTGTTCCTGTTGCTGAGCTGTCTGCGCCTGCTGTTGGGCGGCCTGGGCCTGTTGATTCGCCTGGGCTGCCTGTGCTTCAGCCTGCTCCTTAGCTGCACGGGCCTCTGCTTCGCGGGCCTTGGCTTCCTGCTCCGCGGCCTCAGCCTGCGCGCGCTGCGCTGCTTCCTGCTGCTGCTGGGCCTGTGCTGTCTGAGCCGCCTGCTCCGCGTCTTCGCGGCCCTTGATCTGCGCGGCGTCGTCCTCCGCCTTGATCTTGCGAATGGTGATGATGCGCGCGTCTTCTGCAGCCTGCACGGCCTCGCGTGAATAGGTGATCACTTCCTTGCGGTCGCCCTTGTGGGCGTCACTCGCTTCGGCGTTCTCCAGAGCGGTCTTGGCCGTGGCCAGCGAGTCGGGAGCGTATCTTGCCGCGCCGCCCGCCTCGGCAATCTGCACCGCATTCTCGGCCTCATAGATCTCCAGCGGCGAGCGCCCATTGCGCCCGATCGGATGCAACACGCTCTTGCGTCCCGCCGTCTGCGCATAGGCGCCGCGCGGCAGCAGCGTGTAGTGCGCATTCACGCTCTCAATCACGCCTGTGGTGCGCTCCTCCTGTACGTTCTGCATTACCACAAGGTCGCTCGGCATCGTCACCGCGAAATACGGCTCAGCTGTGATGATCAACCCGAAAGCCTGCAGGTTGGTAGTCACCTGGATCTGCATTTTGTCCTTGCCGCCCGTCGGTAAAATCTCACCCAGGTTCTCCGGCCGGCCCTCGGGAGTGATCGCCCACAGCACATAGGTCAAATACTCCGCCCCGAAGCCGTTCGCCGGCGAGAGGCCTTCGAGGTTCAGGTCGATCGAGGTACGCCCCGCATGCGCGTCCACCTTCGCTGTCCCATGCGCACCAGGCAGGAGTTGCGTGCCTTCGAATCCAATGTGCGTGGCGCCGCTGCGGTGGAAGTAGTTGACGGCCGGGATCTCGCGCGCTACCACCTCAATGCGATAGAGCGGCTCGCCGCCGTTGAGTTGCACCGGCTGCTGATTCTGGTCGGGCTGCGATGCGGTGGGATTGCTTTCCTGCGCCTGCATCAGACCGCATGCAGCAAATGCCAGAAGCGCGAGTGTATATCTAGTTCTTGCCTTTACCATTCCATTCCCTCTCGATAAGCCTTCTCAAAATAGCTATGCGGCTCACATCGCCTGATTCCAAGCGTGATGACTCGGAGAGTTGGATGCCGTGCAGCAGGGCGCAGTTGGCTTTCGTTTGAGAATCCCCCGCATCTCCCGGAGGCAATATCTTCCGCGGGGCCAGGAGCTTGGAGGCTGAAATGCAGATTGTCCGCTAGCGTCTCACAGCCACAAGGCGGTGTGGCCGGAGCAGGCATCCATGGCGCGCTCCACCAGCGTCTCGGAAAGTTCGAAGCCATGCCGCGCGTAGTACCACGCCGCGCCATGAACGCGCTCCTGTAAATGCCCGCCGGGGAAGAGCGCGTTGTGAATCGCCTGCGCATGCCGCGCCAGCGACTCCTCCTTCTGCATCTGGAAGCGCGCCGCCAGCCGCCGCAAGCGGTTCATCTGGTAGCGCATCTTGCTGGCCGCCGTGTCGGCCGAGCGGCCGAGGCCAGCGTCCATCCCGTGCATCCACTCGAGCAGTGCGTTCAGTTCGCTGTCGAGCGCGTTTCCAGCCGCGGCCAGCTTGCGCTTGCCGTCGATGGGCAGCGCGCGGGCGGCAAGCAGTTGCGCCAGTCCGTCCTGCGATGCAGAGAAGACGCGGTCGAGCGTGAGTTCATGCCGCCGCAGCAGTTCGGCGATATCGGGTTCCACCAGCGTCGCCGAGAAGCGCGGCTGCACGGGCGTCATGCGGCCAAGAATGCGTTCGAAGAGCACCTGCGATTGTGCGAAGTAGGCGACCTCGGCGGGGCCGCCGATGGTGAGAGAGGTCGAGAAGAGATAGTCCTGAAAGAGCGGGCGGAGCAGTGCCGACGGCGAGATGCGCTCGGGCTCCGATTCGAGAATCCCAAGCAGGTCGGAGGTCGAACATCGCTCGCGCCCCGCCTGCCAGAGGCCGTCCGGTTCCGCGGTTGTAGCGGGCGTGCGCTTGAGCCCGACGCGGGCGCCGGTGCGCTTGTCGAACAGGAACAACAGGCTCGAATGCGGCGCAACGGCAACCTGGACGTGGTAGCCCGCTGCCTGGAGCATGCTGTCGCGCTCCGCCAGGGCCTCATGCAGTTCATCCGCCCGCTCGATGGCTGCGCGGAGCACCGGAGCGCCCAGCCGATGAACCTCGCGGCCGCGGGCGTCGAAGACAAGCAGTCCCTGCGCGGCAAAAGCGCGGCGGTAGAAGTCGGCAAACGCCTGGGCGAAGGTTCGGCCCGCCTGGTAGGCCTGGTTCAGCGCCTCGAGCGCATCGGACCAGCCCAGCAGTTCGCCTGCCTGCTCCAGCAGCGGCTCGATGGGTCCGTCAAGAAGAATGCCGCCAACCGGCACCGCCGCTTCGGGCGCTGGTTCATATACCAGCTTGCGCACTTCGCGCCGGAACGGAAACGAGACGTGGTTGATCTCGGCGAAGTCGTGGTCTTCGCTGGCCAGCCAGAAGATCGGTACATGCGGGTGTCCTGCCTGCGTCGAGTGACGGGCGCGGGCTACCGCAGTCGCCGCCTTGAGAGGAACGAAAAGCGGTCCGCCGAAGAGACCGACCTGCTGGCCGGTCAGAACGGTGCCTGCTCCCTGCCGCAGCGCTTCCAACGACGCGGCCGCCGCGCCGCCGGGATTTTGCCGGCCCAGAATGTCGACGATTTCCGTCCAATGTGCCGGAAGCTCGGGCCGCTGCTGCCATTGGTCAGGATCAGAGTCGCCGTAAAAGCGACGCGCTGCGGGCTCGCCGGAACAGTAGTCCAGAAACAGCCGGCTCATGCCTGGAGCCACGGTAATGGGATGACACTCAGCAGTCGGCAACGGGTATCAACTTTCGGCGTGATGTGGACTGGGAATCCCAGCACTTGCTTCGGAACGGCTAGCTTAAGGATGCCATGCCGCAGGGCTTCGATGCAGGAATGGTGCATCCCGGACTGAGGAGCCGCGACCCGGCGCCTGCGTATACTCGAACTGATTGCGAACCGAGGAGACACGATCCCAGATGCCCAAGCCAGCGCCGTCCCCGTCGAAGAAAGCCGCAAAGCCCAAAGCCGCCAAGACCGCAAAGCCGGTCAAGCTGGCGAAGAAGAAACACCTGGCGAAAGGCTCGCCTGAGCTGACGGAGACAGCGCGTGTCATCAGTTCGAACGTCGTCTACAAGGGTCCGGTGTTCCGGGTTACGAAAGACAAGATCGTCGAGCCCAACGGCAAGGAGGGCGTGAAGGACGTCGTCCGCCACAACGGAAGCGCCGTGATCCTCGCCGTCGACAACTCCAGGAGCAAGAAAGATCCCTGGATCGTCATTGAACGGCAATATCGCCATGCGGCCGGCCAATTCCTCTGGGAACTCCCAGCCGGGACACTCGATCCGGGGGAGGATCCGCTGGTGGGCGCAAAGCGGGAGCTCGAAGAGGAAACCGGCTACCGCGCAAAAAAATGGAAGCCCCTGGTGAAGTACTTCGCCAGTCCCGGTTTCCTGGGAGAGGCCATGAACGTGTTTCTGGCGGAGGGGCTGTTGGCCGGCCAAGCCAAGCCGGAGGATGACGAAGACATCGAGTTCCGGCTCGTCAAGTTGTCGGAAATCATGAAGATGATCCGAAAGGGCAACATTCTGGATGGCAAGACTCTGTCCTGCGTCCTGCTCTATCACGAGCTGCTGAGAAAAAAATAGAGCGGCTATTCATCGAGCGTGCTCTAAGCCGCTGATAATCCTGCGTTCAACTAGCCTGCAAATCTGTCCCACGTTATGAACAGGGATCGCGAATTCGCGAAAAACCTTTAATCGTCTTTTGACGTCATACAAGGTTAGCAACGCGGCGAACTCCGCTTTTTCCCTGTTTGTCCGCCCGTTGCGTACTCCTCACGATGCAAGGAAGGCGGGGGCCTGTGGCTCAGTACAAAGGAAAGGTCAAGTGGTTCAACAACGCCAAGGGCTACGGATTCATCGGACGTGAAGACGGGCCGGATGTATTCGTCCACTATTCTTCGATTCAGCTGGACGGGTACAAAACCCTGAAAGAGGGCGATGATGTTGAATTCGACATCGTTCAGGGCCAGAAGGGTCCGCAGGCCGACGCTGTCATGCGGCTGAAGGACAACGCGGCCGCCCACAACAACGCAGCCTGATCCGATCGTCTTTCCGGCTTTGGCAGAAGACCGCCACCGAGCGGACAGGTTACGTGTGCGCTTCGCTTCCGGTCGACAGGATCGGACAGGAATTCTCAAGCACATCAGGTGCGCGCCCGCGCGACGGGCGCGCTTTCTGTTTACGCGGCCTGAGTCTTCCGCGGCTTGGGTCGCTTCAGCCTTCACGAGTTCCAGCCCTCACAAAACCTCGGCTCTTACAACATCCTTCAATCTGGCTTTCCTATACTGGTGATCGGAGAGCCTACCCATGGACAATTCCACCATGGCCCGCCTGCTGGAGCAGACTGCCGATCTGATGGAGATCGACGGGGCCGACGGTTTCCGCATCCGCAGCTACCGCAACGCCGCTGAAGCTATTACGCAAACCACCGTGGATCTGGCCGCAATTAGCGATGACACCGCCAAGCTGCTGGAGATTCCGGGCATCGGCAAGAGCATGGCCGCGAATATCAAGGCCCTGGTCTTCACGGGCACCACTCCGCTGCGCGATGAAATGCTCGCAAAATACGGCTTGAGCATTTTGGAGTTGATGAAGCTGCCCGGCATGGGCCCGAAGACCGTCGCTCTGTTCTGGTCGGCCGCCCAGGTTAACTCCATCGACGCCCTGGCTGCGGCTATCGAGGCCGGCAAGCTCGCGGACCTGCCGCGCATGGGCGCCAAAGCGATCGAAAAAATTAAGAAAGGCATCGAAGACTACCGCCGCAGCTCAGGACGCTTCCGCATTGACCAGGCGCAGGAGGCGGCCGAGCAGCTCACGAAATATCTGCTCTCGTTTGCGGGATTCGAACGCGTCACTCCGGCAGGCTCCCTGCGGCGAGGCCGCGAGACGGCCGGCGATCTGGATCTGCTGGTCACCGGACCGGCGTGCCAGCCGGATCGGACAGGCCCCAGCGTGGACTATGTGTCCGCCTATCCCGGCATCGCCGACCTGATCGTCAAGGGCGAGAACAAGGTGAGCTTTCATCTCGCCAGCGGAATGCAGGTCGACGTTCGCCTTCTCCCCAGCGAATCCTACGGCGCCGCGCTGCAGTACTTCACAGGATCGAAGGCGCACAACGTCACGCTTCGCCAACGAGCTCTGAAGATGGGCTACACGCTCAGCGAGTGGGCGCTGGCGCGGCTCGAAGATGAGTCGGTAGTGGCGGCGGCAACGGAAGAGGAGATCTACGCCGCATTGGGCATGGATTGGATAGCGCCGGAGCTGCGCGAGAACCTGGGCGAAATCGACGCCGCCGTAAATCACAAGCTGCCGCGCCTGATCGAAGAGCGTGATCTTCGCGGCGATCTGCATATGCACACGCATGAGACCGACGGCCGCAACTCGATTCGCGAGATGGCCGAGGCAGCCATTGCCTGCGGTTACGAGTACATTGCCATCACTGACCACTCGAAGGCGCTGGCCATGACCAACGGTCTCGATGAGGCGCGTGCTCTGGCGCATATGCAGCGCATCCGCGAGGCCGAGCGCGAGTTCGAAGGGCGCATCTGCATCTTCACCGGGATCGAAGTCGATATCCTGGCAGACGGCGCGCTCGACCTCGACGACGAAGTGCTGGCGCAAATGGATGTGGTCATCGCCAGCGTGCACTCGCGCTTCGATCAGAGCCGCGAAGAGACCACGCAGCGCATTCTGCGCGCCATTGAGAATCCCTATGTCCGCATCCTCGGCCACCCGACGGGACGGCTTATTCTGCGGCGCGAGCCGGTCGCCGTCGACATCGCGGCCATCCTTCGCCGCGCCGCGGAGCTTGGCGTGGCCATGGAACATAATGCCTCGCCCGAACGTCTGGACCTGTGTGACCGCGATCTTCGCCTGGCGAAAGAGCTGGGCTGCCGGATCGTGATCAACACCGACGCGCACGAGACCCGCACCCTGGGCAAGATGAGTTTCGGCGTGCGGCAACTGCGGCGGGCATGGCTCGGCCCGCAAGACGTGCTGAATACGCTTTCCGCCGGAGAACTTCTTTCATCCTTACGGACTCGGCCGCAAACTGTGTGACAGAGGCCTTGAATGCACTTATATTCATCGATACGGCTCTACCGTTTCGCGGCGGTCTCTCTGCTGACAGCCTTTGCCGCCGGAATCGCCGCGCAGACGCAGGCGCCGAAGGCGCAGTTGGCCCCACCGCAGGTGGCGCAGGCGCCGAAGGCGCAGCTGGCCCCACCGCAGGTGGCGCAGCAGCCCGATGAAGCTTCGCTCATCCAGCGCGTGGATGTGGCCAACGAGAACCGGTATGACCATGTGCTCAGCTACACCGACACCGAGCGCTACGCGGTCTTTCGCGGCGACGACGAGACGCATCCCGCCGCGGAGATGACGGTAAAGATGACCTACGAGAAGGGCAAGGGCAAGAGTTATCAGGTCGTGTCGCAGTCGGGTTCCACCATCCTGCAGAAGTTCGGCCTCGAGCCCCTGCTCGAAAACGAGAAGCAGATCAACGACCCGGCGGTGGTGAAGGACTCCTGGTTCGCCTCGGCGAATTACGAGATGCACCTGAAACCCGGCGAACCTCGGGAGATGAACGGGCGCCCCTGCGTCGCGCTGGCGGTCACGCCGAAGCGCAAGGCGGCCAACATGATCGACGGCACGCTATGGGCCGATCCTCGCGACGGGACGATCGCAAAAATCGAGGGCGTCGGCACAAAAAGCCCATCGCCTTTTGCAGGAACCACGCAAATGATGCGGGAGTATACGAATATCGATGGATTCTCGATGGCGGCACATGCGCGAGCCGAGTCGCACAATGCAGTCTTCGGCAAGACCGTCGTGACCATCGATTACACCGATTACCAGCTCCATACCGACATTCCTGAGCACAACTGAGAGCGCACTCTGGCTGCCGCCGTACCGGCTTCACCTCCGGGCAACCGCGCGTTTCAAAAACCGCATCCCATCCACGGCGCCGGCATGGCAGACCGGTGCAACAGGAGGAATCCTATGAAGAACGACTCTGAATCCCGCGGAGACTCGAACACCCAAGACCGTGGAACCAACTCACAAACCAGCAAGAATCAATCCAGCAAGGATCAATCCCAGATGAAGAGCGGCCAGAACCAAACGGGCAACCGTGGCAGCGGATCCGGGTCCTCGAGTTCATCCAGCGGCCAGCCCGGCAGCTCGCGGGAGGACGAGCAGTCCGGAAACCAGCACACCAACGCCGGCAACACCGGCTTCAGCAGCGGACAGATATCGCCCAGCACGCAACACTCGGCGACAACTGGGAAGCCCTCCGGCGGCAGCCAGTCCGGATCGAGCGGATCGGACCGCGATCGCTAGCTGCATCTGAACTGCGCCTGAACCAGGCACAACCGTGGCCCACGCCGCACCAAACCGGCGTGGGCCTTCGTGCTTTTGCAGGGTGAACCGGAGCTGCCTGCATCAATTCCTCTGCCAAAGCCGCCCGGATGCAGCTATGATGATGTCGCTATGAGCCTTCTGCAGCAGGGGTCCTCCTCCGAACTCGACGACGCCGCCCGTGGCGAGGAACTCACCAAGGGCACCAGCCATATTGTTGTGGCCACAGTAGTTGCAGCCGTCGTCGTGGCCATCGCCATCGCTATCTATGTGGTTTCCGGTCAGAAGCCTCCGGCCTCCGCCGGCGAGGTCACCCGCGTGGTGGCGCACATGATGCATCGCGAGTCGTCGGGACTCGACGCCAGCGGCCGGCCCATGCCCAAAGATGATTTCGACCAGGTGCTGGTCTTCAGTCACGTCAAGTTCCACAACCAGAGCAAGAACCCCCTCTTCCTCCGCCAGATGCTCACCAACGTAACGTTGGACGACGGCGTGCATACCAGTTACGCCGCGACGCCCATCGATTACGAGCGGCTTTTTCAGGCCTATCCTGAGCTGGCCGGCCTGCATGGAAAGCCCATCGCCACGGAAGCCACCGTCCCAGCCGGCGAGTGGGTGGAAGGCGATTTCGTCTCGTCCTTCCGCCTGACCAAAGTGCAATGGGAGGCACGCAAGAGCCTTGACTACAGCGTCAGCTTCCGCTATCAGCCGGACCTGAAACTGGTTCCGACGGGGCCTGTGACCGAGCAGTAACGGGTTAAAGCACACTTCATGCCTGTCCGAAATCGCACAGTTAATCCACGTATGGACAACCGGCACCCGATTCGCACAGCTAAGTTATTTGTTTTGAATGCCGGAACGTGCCAATACTGGCACTCCGCATGCACTTCTTTCCAGCGGCCATAGAGCCTGGAGGAACTTGTGCTGGCGGATATCCAATATGCATTGCGGCAGTTGCGGCGGTCGCCGGGGTTTGCGATTACGGCCATTCTCACTCTGGCCCTCGGCATCGGCGCGAACGTCGCAATCTTCACGCTGATCAACTCGATGCTCCTTCGGCCCCTGCCGTTCGCGGACCAGGATCGCCTCATGCGCATCGACTACGACAGCGCCCAGGCCGACTCGACGTTCTTCCCCAAGGGATGGATAAGGGCGCTTTCCCAACACTCCACGAGCTTTGCCTCCGTCAGCGCGTTCGGACCGAATGCGGAATCGAACGTGGGCGATAGCGGCTCGCCGGCCCGCGTCTTTGGTGTCGAAGTGACCGCCAACGCGCTCGATACCTTGGGGATTCATCCGTCCGCCGGGCGGTTCTTCACTGCCGACGACTCCATCGCCGGCCACGAGCCGGTCGTGGTGCTCAGCTATGGCTATTGGCGCGAGCACTATGGAGCCAGCCCCGCGGCGATCGGGCAGACCCTGCGAATCGACGGCGTCTCGCGGCGCATTGAAGGCGTGATGCCGGCGGCCGTGCGGTTCCCCTATGCCGACACGCAGCTCCTGGTGCCGATCACGTTCAAGGGCACCGACCCGGTCGATCCATGGGCAACAGGCTACGACCTGCGGGCGTTCGGAAGGCTGAAGGCAGGCGCAACGCCGGGGCAGGCGCAGGCCGAATTGCGCAATCTGCAAAAACAGCTCCTTCCGCTGTTCCCATGGCGTATGCCGGATGTCTGGGCTTCGGAGATGACCGTGGTTCCCCTGCTGGAGTCGCAGGTAGGCGCGCTGCGTCCCCGGCTGCTGCTGCTTTTCGCGGCCGTGGGATTGATTCTGCTGATTGCCTGCGCCAACGTGGCCAACCTGATGCTGGCACGCGCCGCCGGCCGTGAGCGCGAGATGGCCATTCGCGGCGCCCTGGGAGCGACCGGCTCCCGGCTGGTACGGCAGCTTCTCTCAGAGAGCGCCGTTGTGGGATTGATGGCGGGCATCGTCGGCCTGCTTGCGGCGTCCGGCAGCGTGCGCGCGCTGGTCCGGTGGCTTCCGGCAGACACGCCGCGTGTGCACGATGTTTCGCTGGGCTGGCCGGTGCTCGCCTTCGCCGCCGGCGCATCACTCGGCGCTGCTCTTCTCTTCGGCTTCATTCCGGCGCTGAAGATGGCCCGGCCCGCTCTCGGCGATGCGTTGCACCTTCGCAGCCGCAGCGTGGCTGGCAAGGCAGGACAGTTCCGGGTCTCGATGATCCTGGTGGTCGGCCAGATTGCGCTTTCGGTCCTGGTGGTTACCGGTGCGGGCCTCCTGTTGCACAGCCTATGGCGGCTTTCGCAGGTGGATCCCGGCTTTAAGACCGAGCGTGTGATGACCGCCGAGGTTTCGCTCGATGCCTCCGCCTGCCAGGCGAAGGGACACTGCGATGCGTTCTTCCGCACGTTGCTGGAGCGGCTGAAGGGCATGCCCGATGCCGACAAAGTAGCCCTCGCCGATTCGGTTCCTCTGACCGCTCTGGCGGGCAGCTACGTGTACGACGCCGAGAACCATCCGCGCGACGCGCGCCAGGGTGCACTGCTGGCGACAGGGCGGAAGGTGACTCCAGGCTATTTCGCTGCATTGGACCTGACACTGTCGCACGGCCGTCTGATCGATGATCAGGACCTTTCCGGCGCCAGCCGGGCCGTGGTCATCAATCAGCGCATGGCAGAGCGCCTGTGGCCGCATGAGGACCCCATCGGCAAGCATCTGCTGAACGTGGGCGACGAACCCACGCCCACGGTGTGGGTGCCGGAGAAAGCGGTCACAGTCGTCGGCGTGGTGAACAACACGCGCGAGAACGGCCTCGCCACCGACTTTGGCGAAGAGGTGTATCTGCCGCTTTCGCCGGATCGCGAACAGCCGGTGCTCTATGTGCTGCTGCGCACCCGAACCACCACACGCGCCGCGGCTGAAGAGTTGCGTATCGCGGTGGGCAGCGTCGACGCGCAGGTTCCAGTCACGCGCATCCGTACCCTGAATGAAGTAGTTGCGGATTCACAAGCCGCGCCGCGCTCGCTGGCGGTGCTGCTGCTGGTCTTTGGAGCCCTGGCCCTGGCCATTGGCGCAGTGGGCGTCTACAGCCTGATCGCGTACATCGTGAGTTGGAGAACCCGCGAAATCGGCATCCGCCTCGCGCTGGGAGCGCAAAAGCGCCAGATCGTCGGAGCCATCGTCGGACAGAGCCTGATGCTGGCGCTGGGCGGCGCGGCGGCCGGGCTGATTGCAGCGGCCTTCGCCGGGAAGCTGTTGCAGCGTTTCCTGTTCGATGTCCAGGCCATCGACCCGCTGACTTACGTCGCAGTGGCGCTTTTGATGTCGGCATTGGCTCTGCTCGCCGCGTGGATTCCCGCCCGCCGCGCAGCCAGCGTCGATCCCATCAACACGCTGCGCATGGAGTAATGCTCCTCCCCCGGCCCACGCAAGAAGGGCTTCTCCATCTGGAGAAGCCCTTCCACTTCTACAGCTCGAATACCGCTATTGCCCCACCTGCGGCGGAACTGGCGCGTCCTTCGGCGTCGAAAGATACCCCTTCACCTGGTTCTTCGAGTCGATCGAATTGACCACGATCTCGTAGAGCGAGCCGCGCTGGCCCGCGCTGTAGAACTGCAGCGGCTCATTGAGGTTGCGGTCCTTCTTCTCCACCTGCTTGTCATCCGCATACACCATCAGCGTAAAGCGGCTCTTCTTTGAATCCGCCTTCTTTAGTTCCAGGCTGATAGTGCCCACCGGTTGCCGCTTGTTCTTGGTCAGCGTGAACTCATAATAATTGCGGTCGCCCTTGTGCTTCAAGATTTCAAGTTCGTCGTGATTGCGGGCAATCAGGCTGCTGTGACCGTCGAGATCGCCGCGCATCGAAGTCAGTGTCGCAACCGCGCCGGCAAGGTCGTTCTTGGTCTTGCCCAGGTCGGTCTTGACTCCGCCCACGTCCGTCTTCACCGAAGAGACGTCGCTGGCTACCGCAGTCACCTGCTGCGCGGTCTCTTTCTGCGCGGTTTCCAGACGCCGCGACGCCGCTTCCTGCGCATTCTCACGCGCCAGAAGCTGCTGGGCGCGCGCATCCATCTGCTTCTGCGTCAGCCCGAGAGACTTCTCCAGCTCATCCGCGGTAACGCGAAGCTTGGCGTCGGTCTCGCGCAGATCCGCGGCCAGTTGCACATTGTGCTGTTTCGCCTCGGCCAGCTCTTGCTGTTGGGTGGTGAGCTTGCCGCTCAGGTTCCACGCCCAGATCAGCGATCCCAGGCCGAGCAGTAGCGCAACGCCGATAGCGGCGAGCAGCGCGCCGGAATGGTCTCTGGGTGGATTCTCGAGTTCGTCTTTCATCGTCTCTTGTCGACTCCTTGGCGGACCGTCCGTGCGTGCCGCTCAAATTGTTTTTGACGTCTATTCTCTCCGTTAGACGTCTGTGCCTGGTTCTCCTCACCGGAGTTTTCCCACATTCTGCGGCTCCTGCACGGATTTCAGGCTAGCCTCGCCGCAATATGTAGGGAAATAACAGAATATAGAAGGAAAGCCCCCCGCGTGAGAAATCCCATCAGGCGGGAACCTTGGCCGCCATCCGCGAGTTTCTCGCGCGGGCCGCCGTGACAACTACAGAATCGCTACGATATAAAGAAGTTTACTCTCAGTTGGCACTGGGCTGACTCCGCAATGCCCCGATTTGTTGCCACTGGCACCTGGAACCATCCACGTAAAAAGGGGAAATCTCAAGCACATATGGGCACTGCTGTTGCGGGTAAAGGTCTGGAAGGGATTGTCGCGGCGAACTCCGGCATCTGCTACATCGATGGAGACGCCGGCGTGCTGGCCTATCGGGGTATTGATATCCACGAGTTGGCCGAGAACTCGACATTTGAAGAGACCACATACCTGCTGTGGAACGGCATTCTCCCCAACGAGTTCGCGCTCCGTGGGTTTCAGCAGCAGCTTGCCCTCGCGCGCGTGCTCGACCAGCGCATCATCGACATGCTGAAGAGCTTCCCCACCGCGGCCACGCCGATGGAGGTTCTCCGTACCACGGTTTCGGCGCTCAGTTTCTATGACGCGGATGAGAAGGACTGCTCGCACGACGCCAACGTGCGCAAGGCTTACAACCTGACCGCGCAGATCGCGATGATCGTGGCCGTCTACGATCGCATCCGCAAGGGCAAAGAAATCGTTCCGCCGGATCGCACGCTGTCGCATGCCGCCAACTTCCTCTGGATGCTGAACGGCGTCAAGCCGTCCGAGACGGCCACGCGCACCCTCGACATGGCGCTGGTGCTCCATGCCGACCACGAGTTGAACGCCTCCACGTTTGCCGCGCGCGTGATAGCGGCCACGCTCAGCGATATTCACTCCGCCGTCACCGGCGCCATTGGCGCACTCAAGGGGCCGCTGCACGGCGGCGCCAACGAAGGCGTGATGCGCCTCCTGCTCGCCATTGATAAGGCCGGCGCCGAGCCGGTGGAGTATGTCAAGAACATGCTTCTCGCCAAGCAGAAGATCATGGGCTTCGGCCATCGCGTCTACAAGACCGAAGACCCGCGCGCCACGCACCTGCGCCGCATGAGCGAGCAGCTTGGCAAGGATTCCGGCGTGCCCAAGTGGTACGAGATGTCGCGTGCCATCGAGCTTCACATCAACCAGGACAAGAAGCTCAACGCCAACGTCGACTTCTACTCGGCCTCGACCTATCAGACGCTCGGCATCGACATCGACCTCTACACGCCGATCTTCGCCGTGAGCCGCATCGCGGGATGGGCCGCGCATGTCATCGAGCAACTCGACGACAATCGCCTCATCCGCCCGCGTGCCGACTACATCGGCCCCGAGTACCCCTCGCCCTGGATTCCGCTGGAAGAACGGCCCTGACGAGCCGGAGCGCCCTTCCGTATTTTCGTGGAAGTCAGCACTTATCTTGTGTACTCTTAAGGCTCTGTACGGGCCCAATTTCGGGCTCGGAACGCATTTGAAATCCAATGCGGGCAAGGAGAACGTCCCATGATTCTGGGAATGAGTACAGCACTTTTCACAGCCATACATGTGGTTTTGAGCCTGATCGGGATCGCCACAGGCTTTATCTTGATGTTTGGCATGATCGGCGGGAGGAAGCTGCCCTCGTGGACCGTATGGTTCTTCGTCACGAATCTTCTCACCGACGTGACGGGTTTTCTCTTCCCGTTCAAAGGAATCACTCCGGGAATCATCATCGGAGTTTTGTCGGTGGTCGTACTTCTGCTGGCTTCTCTTTCGTACTACGTCATGCGTCTTGTCGGGACATGGCGCGCCCGGTATGTAATCTCCGCCGCCGTCGTACTCTACTTCAATGTCTTTGTGCTGATTGTGCAGTCGTTTGAAAAGCTCCCGATGCTCAAGGCCATCGCGCCCACACAGGCTTCGGCACCGTTCGGAATCACGCAATTGTGTGCACTGGGCTTGATCGTGCTGCTGACGTTTCTGGCGTTCAGGAGATTTCAGCCCGCCAGGTTCAACCGCACGCTTGAGGAAGCGGCGAAGAAGTAGCTCTTCAGCCATTCACGCCGCATGGGTCCGACGTTCTTATTCCGGTTAGCGTGCCGGTTCTTCCACAGCAGGTAGAGCCCCCAGGCCGCGACCGTACATCCATCGCGCACCTTGCCTTCGAGCATCATCCGCTCAAATTCGGCGACCGTCATATTGCGGAGCACGATATCGTGCTCCTCTTCATCCGGATCTTTCTCGGCGTGCGTCAGCCCCGTTGCCAGATACACATGCTGCTTCTGGCGCGTGAAGCCATAGGCGACCCATAGGCAGCCCAGATGCGTCATCTGCTCTGCATGCAGACCGGTCTCTTCCTTCAGTTCGCCGCGGGCAAGTTCTTCGGGATCTTCGACGGCCATCTCCCAGCCGCCCTGGGGAAGCTCAATGGCCTGCTCCTTTATCGGGTAACGATACTGCTCCACAAGCCAGATGCGATCGCCGTCGATCGGGATGATGATCGCCGAGCTTCGTCCTTTTCGACGACGCCGTAGATTCCCTTCTTCCCGTTCGAGCGAAGAATTTCGTCTTCGCGCACCCGCATCCAGTGGTTTCGATATACTTCGCGGCTCGACAATGTGGTAATTGAGGGAACCAGCGGGGCCGGATCTGACTCTTCGCGATCGTTGTTGTTCACAGCACTAGTGTGCCACGCGCATTCGATATTTGAACTTCCCGGCCTGTGAAGGATGGCCTGGTCAAGACCACGAACGCGAATCCGAAACGGCCGAGACGGCCTTTGCCTGTGGTTTCGGTTCTCGCAGCCGGTACTCGCGCAGGCGGCCTATCAGCGATGCCGGCCCTGTAACCGAAAGATGCACGATATTGCCCTCGTAGCTCCGGCTGTGGACCAGCATGCCCGCTTCGATGGCGGCCAGGACCGCGCCTTCCTGCTGCGGAACGCGCAGTTCGGCGTCTACCAGCGGATCGGAATGAAGGGCCCGGTCGATGGCCTCAAGAAGCCCGCCGATTCCCTCCCCCGTCCTGGCCGACACAGCGACTGGATTGCCCGCTATGGCGTCTTCATGCAGCCCTTGCCGTTCGTGCTCTCCCAGCAGATCGATCTTGTTCAGCACCTCGATACGCGGCTTTTTCAGCGCTTCAAGTTCGCCAAGCACCCGTTCCACCTGGACCTTCTGCTCTTCCCCGTAGGTCGACGCGGCATCGCGGACATGCAGCAGCACCTCAGCCTGCTCCACCTCTTCCAGCGTGGCGCGAAAACTGGTCACCAGAGTATGCGGAAGATTGCGGATGAACCCCACAGTGTCCGACAGCAGCACCTTCCTCCGGCTCGGCAATTCAATAGCCCGCAGCTTCGGATCGAGGGTAGCGAACATTCGTGACGACTCCAGCACGTGTCCGCCGGTAATCCGGTTGAACAGCGTGCTCTTGCCCGCATTCGTATAGCCCACCAGCGCCACCGTCGGCACCGGCACTGCCTCGCGCCGCTGTCGCTGCTGCCGCCGAACCCGCCGCACGCCTTCGAGGTCCTTCTTGACCTGGTCAATGCGGCGCTGAATACGCCGCCGGTCGGTTCCTATTTCCTGTCCAACGGCGGCATCACCTGCCACTGCGGTGAATTCACATTTCAAGCATCCTCAACTAACTTTGACAGCCTGACATCTAGCGCTTGGGCCAATCGGGCGAGTTTATCGAGCGAAATGTTTTCACGACCTCGTTCAATTTCGGAAAGGTATGGCCAGCTCATATCCGCCTTTTCAGCCAACTGCTCCAAGGTCAACTTCGCATGGTTCGGCACGCGCGAATGTTCTTCCCCACGATCACCCGAGTTGTTCCCGACGGCAAGAGCCATTCAACCAGCAGACCCTAATTGCGTCGTTTGCGAACATTCGACATATCGAATGTTTTAACTTGATCCTTTTGTGGAGATCTGAGATCGATCCCTCTGGATGTCAGACAAATTCGGCGGAAACGTCCAGCCGCGAAGGCAACCAACGAAAGCGGCCCTGATCAGAGATCTGATCCAAAACCAACCCGATACAGAATCCGCCGGAAAATCCCCGAACCTATCATATTCGCTGGATGAAATTGTCCGCAGCCGACTTCCCAAGTCTGCACTTCGTCCGTCGCGCCCAAGATGAACAATTGCCATTGCCGCCGTTGAAGCCGTCGCACCAAGGAAGCACAACCGTTTTTGAAATGGGTTGGCGGGAAGGCGCAATTCTCGACAAGTTCGACGAATTTCTCCCCGCGCAGATGGAGCGTTATTTTGAGCCCTTCATTGGCGGCGGCGCGGTATTCTTTCACCTCAAGCACCGGTTTCCGCTATGCGCGCCCTTCTGCGCGACATCAATCGACGAACTCATCAACACCTATCTGGCCGTCCGCGATTTCCCGCAGCGAACTCATGCGTCGGCTGGACCGACCACGCTGCGCGCTTCAAGGCCAACCGCGAGATTTATTTTTACTCTGTCCGGTCTGCCCGCCACATCTGCCCGAACGCGAACTGGTAGATCGTGCCGCGCGAATGATTTTCCTGAACAAAACCTGCTTTAACGGTCTCTGGCGCGTCAATCACGCGGCGAATTCAACGTCCCCATAGGATCGAACAAAAACCCAAACTCTTTACGACCGAGAGAACATTGTGTGCCGCCAGTCGAGCACTAGAAGGTGTTCATTTGGCAGCGCAAGATTTTCGGGTAACGATTGATCAAACACGGCGTGGAGATTTTGCCTATATTGATCCACCGTATTATCCGGTCTCGCTCACTTCAAATTTCACGTCTTATGCGAAGGAAGATTTTGGCATCGAAGAGCAAAACGAATTGCATGCTGTCTGCGTAAGTGCCGCTGAGCGCGGTGTTCGTTTCATGCTTTCAAATTCCGACGTGCCGTTCATTCGCCGGCTGTATCGGGATTTTCAAATTCAAACAGTTCGGGCCCGCCGCGCGATAAACTGTGATGGGACGAAACGCGGCGAGGTTAATGAAGTTGTAATGCCCGCAGGAGATTAAATTATGCCAATGCCAATGGAGTTTGAAGCAGCTTGGGCGAAGTTGATCCAAGAAAAAGTGAATATAAATTCGGACTTGGTCGTGCTCACGAAAGACGATATCGAATCAGTAACTGGCAACGAACTCCGCTTGATGACAAAGGTAGATTTCTCGCAGATTTGCCGGATGCCCTTCGGAAAAACGGATATTTTATTCTCCCTGTGAAAAACGGAGAATATGTCCTTGTTCGGGAAAATGGTTATCATACCCTCGAAAAACTTCCAGAACCACCAACGATTTTTCGTCCACAATTAGATTTTGAACTTGAAACCCTTTGCATTGGTGACAGCGAGTCGCAGCACCTTGATTATTCTTTCAATGTCGGCTTGATTGAACATTTCGCTCAATGCCGGTTTGCGCCAGACCATTCGGAACCGTAAACGAATGCCGGCGATTGATTTTTCGGTTGGAAAAGTCGGGCCAATCCACGTCAAGGCCGGGGTTCAAGTGGAAGTTGATTTGGGGTGTGAAGGACGGAACGAAGTTGTTTTAATCGAAGCCAAGACCGGCGAACCAAAAGATTTTATCATAAGGCAATTGTTTTATCCGTATCGCAAGTGGCGGTTAGAAATCCCTAAAAAGAAAACTCGTCCGTGGTTCTTTTGCTCGCAGGAGGTTTCCGGAAAAAGGCTTTACAAATTTTGGGAATATGAATTTGAGAACGACAATCAATACCAGTCATTGCATCTGAAACGTGGTAAGTGTTTTCTTGTCGAACCTGACAAAGGGCATTTGACGGTGGATGAAGTTTGCTTGCTCACATTCAGGTTCGCACTCGTTCGCGAACTTGGGACGTACCACAAGCGAGACTCGTTCTGAGCGGGTCGCGGAAATTCCACTGCTCGTCGCACAGGGAATCAATAACGCAAGCAAGGTGGCAGAGCATTATAAATTTGATCCCCGACAAAGCAGCTATTATCGGCAGGCAGCTGAATATCTCGGCTTGGTTCGGCAGGAAAGGAATTTCACTTATTTCCTTACTGATCTTGGCAGTGAGTATGTGAACTTGCCAGCAGATGAGCGACGACAATTGCTCTCCGGGTTACTGGCACATTTTCCTCCAATGCGTGCAGTTTTGGAATCCTCGGCCAAGACTGGCTGCATCCGCAGAGAGGAAGTTGCCGCGTTGCTCGCTAAACATGCCAACATTTCCAGCACCACGCCCGAACGCCGCGCCTCAACGATTTTGGCATGGCTGCATTGGTTGCAGAAATTCACCGGCGCCCTTCAAACTACAGAACTTGGCTTCACCATTCGTTAGTTCGCGACAAAATCCGCCAGCAACTTCAAGGTGTTGGTCCACGGCCACCGTGCGCGATGTGAAATTGTTAATTCATGTCGGCAGCGGCATCTGGCGGTCTGCCCTAGCTCCGTAGGAGCGGAATCTTTGTAGAATCGTTTCCTTAAAATCCCAAGCCCCGTCGGGGCGGCATATTCCGCTCCTGACGGAGCTAAAATTTTTTCTGATTTTTGTTTCTACAAATATGTCGCACCTGCGGCGCTTGAACAACTGCATCCCGATAACCGCCTCGTCCGCGACAAAATTCGCCAGCAACTTCAAGGTGTTGGCACCGGCCACCGTGCGCGATGCAAAATTGTTGATCCACTTCCCAGCGGCATCTGGCGTATGCCATGAAATATGTTGGAATGAAGCAAGGGCTTGTTTTCCGCAAACTTATCAGCGATAATATCTGGATGGAAATCGTCTTTGGCGTGACACAGGAAAATGACGGTGGTTATGTGGCCGAATGTCTGTCGTATGACATTTTCACGCAAGGCAACACCTGGGAGGAATTGCGCGCGAACGTACGCGAGGCGGTGTCTGCCTACTTTTTCGACCAGCCCAAACCGTCCGCCGTGCGTCTGCATCTGGTGCGGGATGAACTTCTGGCGGGCGCATGAAATTGCCGCGCGACTTGAGCGGCGCGGAGCTGATCAAGCTGCTTTGCAAGCATCATGGTTATCGCCGGGTCAATCAGGAGGGCAGCCACGTCATTTTGGAAACAGATTCTCCCAAGCATCATCGTCTGGCCGTTCCCGACCACAAGATTTTGCGTGTCGGCACTTTAAATTCCATTTTGCGCTCGGTTGCCGAAGTCAAGGGTTTGGAAAAGGAAGACATTCTACACCCGCGATAAATAAATTTACGCATTCCTTCAAGGTTCGATCTCTCAACGGACGCGCAGGTTTGGTCCTGGCTGGCGGCCATTTGCAGAATGCCACTTCAAATTCTCCGCGAGACGGAATCAGTTCGGTGAAATGACGTGGAACTCTGTCGGATTGCACCTCCACATCCAGACCGGCATAGATGCTCTGTTCGGAGACCTGTGGAATGGAGGGGTCTTCCTCTAACCTGTCCATTTGTGCCTTAAGTTCTGTAAGATTGTAAAATTTTCGTTCCACGACCAGCCGTTCAGCCACGTCCCGGCGCAGGCGGTTTTCGAGCAGGACATAATCTTTGTTGGCCTGGTCCAGGTTGGTCCTGGCGGCAGTGAGCTGCTGGGTGAAGCTGGTCATCTGGTTGGTCAGTTGACCGTTCAAATCCGCGACGCGCTGGGTCAAGGTTTGATTTTCCGATTCCGCCCGGGCGACGCGCTCGTTCAAGTTGGTGATTTGTCCGGCATAGCGAGCCACGGTTGATTGGGCTTCCGTCAGTTGATTGGAAAACGTCACGGCGGCCGACCAACTCTCATCGAGGCTGTTGGATAATGTGAGAATCCGTCCATTGCCAATGGCGATCTCGGTCTGCGCCGAGTCCAGCCGGTTCGAATAATCGGTAATCATCCCGGCATCACTTTCGTGCTGCGTATTATCACCCGATTTCATCACGATAAGCGATATCACCAATGCGACGCAGACCAGGGTGAGGACGATGGATCGATATTTTTTCATGTGGCAAAACATCATTTCACGATGCCGCAGGTTTAACCCGTCGGCGACCGGTCACATCTTCGGCGTGATGATGCCAAAGGCCGCGCCTTGCGGGTCGGTCAGAACGGCGATGCGTCCGACGGTGGGCACGTCAAATGGCGGCATGCAAACTTTGCCGCGGAGTTTTTTGGCTTTCTTCACGGTGGCGTCCACGTCGGCCACGAGCATGTAGGGAATCCATTGCGCGGGACCGCCGGGCTTGGGATTTTTCATGATGCCACCCATGCCGGTCTTGCCTTTCTGGATGACGGTGTAATCCGTCATGCCCTTGTCGAAGGGCTTGGTCTTCCAGCCCAGCAGGCCGGAGTAAAACTTTTTGGCGGCGGGCACGTTGGTGGTGACAAGTTCGTTCCAGCAGAAATCGCCGGGCTTGGGATGTTGTTCGCTCATGGGATTTGATGGTTGATGGTTGACGTTACTTTTCCGGGAAGCTTCGCAAAATGCCACTTTGACGCAACCGATTTTTTGTAACATTTCTGAAACAATCGGCCAGCAGGCCCGCACTGGGGGTAGCGCCTTAATTTGCCGTGGCAGAAAGGCAAAACACGGTTTTACGCGAATTACGCTAATTTTCACTAATTAAAACCGGCTTTGATTCCATTCCCAAATTCGCGTTCATTCGTGAAATTCGCGTAAAACCGTTTCCCTTTTCCTGCCTTACGCGAAGGCACGCGAATTAAAATAAGGCACTCCCGCACTGGCGGCCATCGTGCGTTATGCGGGATTATTGATTTACGTTGGGTTTTTTGAATTATTCAGCGCCAGAATTGAATTGGCAAAAAGCCGGTGACGGCAGATGATTGAACGTCCGCAAGAAGTTTCATTGTCCATGAGGGAATTGACGAAAATTACCGTCAACGGCCGCGAATACGACAGCATTGAGCAGATGCCGCCGGATGTTCTGCAAGATTATTTGCAGGCCATGGAGGCGGTGCGCGAGGGTAAGGCATCGGATGCCCCGACCGGCACGGTCGTAAGCGAATCCATCATTTATAACGGGCAGGAATACAAGAGCCGCGACGAATTGCCACCGGAAGCGCGCGCGTTGCTGGCGCAAATGCCGGAGCCGTCAGCAGCCGCAAAAACGACGAACGTCGAAATCAAGACGATCAAGACATTTCCCCCGCGAGTATCCATCTCCGAAAAGTTTGTCGAAGATCGTCGTGAGAAGGATCCAGGCGTCGCCTGGTTGTGGGTTAAAATATTATCCGTCGTCGTTGTCATTTTGCTCATTCTTCTGGGCCTTAAATATATCAATTGGTAACGCAGAATGGTTCGCTGACAAACGGCGTGCACGGAGTGACGCGCCCTACCATAAAAATCCCCATGCCGTCGGGTTTCGATTCCTCAACGTCAGGGCCGGCATCAGTTGTCTGCCGTAATTTCGTAACATTCAAATCCTTGACCACATGCCAAAGCCACATGAAACTGCCGGCCATTGGATGAAAAAGTCATGCGCTGAAATTCTTGGAACCTTCGCCCTTGTTTTCGCGGGCACGGGCGCGATTGTCATCAATCAGGCCAGCGGTGGAGCGATTTCGCATGTTGGAGTCGCGTTGACATTTGGTTTGATTGTTTTGGCGATGATTTACACCGTTGGCGATGTTTCGGGCGCCCATTTGAATCCGGCCGTGACCCTCGGCTTTTGGGCGGCACGCAGGCTGCCCGGGGGTGAAGTGCTGCCTTATGTCGCCAGCCAGGTTGCCGGGGCAATTCTCGCCAGCGTATTGCTGCGGTTTTTGTTTCCAGAAAACAAACTGCTGGGCGCGACGCTGCCCGCCGGTTCGGAAATGCAGTCGTTCGTTCTCGAAACGGTTCTGACTTTTTTTCTGATGCTGACGATTCTCAATGTCTCAACCGGTGCCAAGGAAAAAGGCATCACGGCGGGAATTGCCGTCGGGGCGGTGATTGCATTGGAGGCGATGTTTGCCGGGCCGGTTTCCGGCGCGTCCATGAATCCCGCCCGATCGCTCGCACCGGCGCTGGTATCCGGCCATTTTGAACATCTCTGGATTTATCTGGTCGCCCCGCCGCTGGGTGCGGTCGCAGCGATGTTCGCCTGCCGTTGCATCCGCGAAAAAGAGTGCTGCAAAAAACTAAAGCCTGAAATGGCATCCTGATTATGAAAAAGAAAATCCTGTTTGTCTGCATCCACAACAGCGCCCGCAGCCAGATGGCCGAGGCATTTCTCAACCAAATCTGCGGTGAAGAATTTGAAGCATTCAGCGCCGGACTGGAACCGGGCAAACTTAATCCCATTGTCGTTGAGGTGATGCAGGAAGCGAGCATTGATATTTCCGGCAATAAAACCAAATCCGTTTTCGACATGATCAAGTCCGGTAAATTGTTCGCCTATGTCATCACCGTTTGCGATGAAACGAGCGCAGAACGTTGCCCGATTTTTCCCGGCGTGACGGAGCGATTACATTGGAGTTTTCCAGACCCATCCGCCATTCAAGGCACCCATGATGATAAGCTGGTCCGCACGCGTGAAATCCGAGATCTGATCAAAACCAAAATTGAAATGTGGTGTGAAGAAGTTTGTCCAGCTTGTGTCTAGCAGCCGGATCTATGCACCCCCTGCCGTTTTGTGTCGCCAGTCCTCCTGATGCCGTAGAGCGGCAGGGCGTCCCGCCGGCAGTAAAACCTCGCGAAATTCATTTCGGACATGCTTTCAAACTGCGCTACAGCTTTGTTGAATCCGCTCTAGCGCAAGTCTTGCAGGAGTTTTAATAAAAAAACGGGACGGTCCGGCCGCCCGTCTGTGTTTATTATTTTTAGGTCACGCAGTTCTCATGGCACGATTTTCGTTGCCGGGTCGCTCCAAGCGCCGGTGCCAGCGCCGCCCACGGCGCGAACGCGCACCGATTGCCGGCTGCCCGAGGTCAGCCCCTGCAAGATGGTGCTGGATTTAGTCACGCTCGGTTGCGCCGTCCAACTGGCTGCCGTCACAGGATCGGAACTGGTCTGGATTTCGTAGGATTTGGCGGCGGCATCGGAATCCCATTGTGCGTCCAGTTCCCCGACGTTGCCCGAAGCCAGGGTAAGATTGCGTACCTGTCCGGGCACGCCTGCGATTGCGGCCGCGCCTGCGATTCCCATGGCGAATCGCCGCTCAACCGCCTTTGCGCCTGCATGTGAGGCGGCCGCGTCCGGGGTCAATGCGACGGCATTCTTGCGGGTGACTTCGCCGATCACAATGCGCATCCAGCCTTGATCACGGTTTTGGATGTAGTTCAATTCCCAGTTTTGCCAGCCGCGACGTTTGGCTTCGGTGCCCGCCACGGTGGAGGCGACCTGTTTTACAAAGATGACGCGTTCGGGTCCTTGCATCGGTGAACCTTGATGGACGATGACCTTGAAATGGTTGTCATCAATGTTCTCAAAATAATATTTGGGCGAGGTGGGAACGTTTTGATTGTAATCCTTGTTGAAGGAGTTTTCCTCGTGGCTGGCGCATCCGGCGGCAATCACCACCAGAATTGTGTTTAACAACAACAGCGGGATCAAGGAACGGATCGGGATTTTTTTCCATAGATGCGGAAATTAATCAGCATTTGTTTCTTTGTCCACCAGCAAAATGGCGGGATGGGGAGGGGGGTGTTAGGGGGATTGCTCTGAGAGGTTTGTTGAACCGGCGGCGGCTGTGATCATCGGCTTTCCGCAGAACCTTTTTCCAGCAGACGCTTGGTCAGGAAGACGAGCCCGGTCATTTGCAGCCATTCAGAAACGATGTTGCCCACGACCTGCCCCCATTTGCCCTGCGGATCCATTTTCCAAAACAGCAACGCCCAGCCCACTCCGGTCACCAGCAGGAACAGCAACAGCGAATGACGATAAATAAAATTGGCGATGGTTTTTTTCAGGTGGCCATGCACGGGCCGGCTTTCGGCGGATTGCGCCTCAAGCAGGAATTTTGTGCCCACGATGATGACCACCGAGCCGCTCCAATCGGCGATGGCGTTGCCAAAGAATGAACCGAGATGCGTGGCTGGATCGGAACAGGCATAAAGAATGAGCCAGAGCGCGAGCGCCGCCACGCTGATGATTGACAGGGAATGATGATAAAAAAAACCGCGCCGTTTACGGGGTGTAGCCATGTTGAAAGTATGCCCGGCCTCCATCACGACGCAAGCCACCGGCGGCCATCAGGCGGATGGCACAATGCAGATGAGGAAGATTTAAATTTATATGGAACGCCGGCCCCTGCGATTATTATTCGTTCAAGCCCCAACGCTGGATGCCTTCGATGGCGGAAAGATCAATTTCCGGCCGCGTTCGTGATCTCACGATTGCGCCGCCGGACGGCTGGCATGAGCTGGCGGCGGGGAAATATGCGGCGCGGCGACGGGCGTGGCCCCCGTCATTCTGGCCGACAACACAAACGTGAGCAATAATACCCGGACCGGCATTTTCAATAATTTTGGATGTAACATGCAGCCATTAGAGCAGCTTCGGCGGAACGTTCAATGTTTGACGGCACGCGTCGTTCCGACTTTTGACGCCTGACCTGAGCCGCTCGACATCGGGAGCAGTGGCAAAATCATCGCCACGGACGGGATGAACAATTAAGCTGGATGCGCCATGATTGCTTTTATTCAAACCGCCCGGGCCGTCATTGGGTTGATGGTGTTTTGCGCAGTCGGCCTGAATTTTTCAACCTTGAAGGCGCAGAGTCCGGCACCGCAATTCCGGGTGATCGCCTTTTACACCGGCAAGGAGGATCTGGCGCATATCAGTTTCGTGCATGAGGCGAACCAATGGTTTCCCAAAATGGCGGCCAAATATCATTTTGCGTATGAAGCGACCACGAATTGGAATGACCTGAACCCGGAATTTCTTTCGCATTATCAAGTGGTGCTGTTTCTGGATACGCGGCCGGAAGTTCCGGCGCAACGGGCGGCGTTTCAAAAATACATGGAGCATGGCGGCGCATGGATGGGATTTCATTTTGCCGGATTCGCCCTGACGCCCTCGGCCTATCCGCAGAACTGGGACTGGTATCACAATGTGTTCCTGGGATCGGGCGAATATGTCAGCAACACCTGGCGGCCCACGTCGGCCATCCTGCGCGTGGAAGACACAAACCATCCGGCCACGCGGGGTCTGCCGGAAACCTTCAAGTCGCAACCGAACGAATGGTATCGCTGGCAGAATGATTTGCGGACGAACGCGGATATTAAAATCCTGCTTTCCATTGATCCGGCCAGTTTTCCGCTCGGCACCGGCCCCAAACAATATGAAATCTGGCACGACGGCTATTATCCGGTGGTCTGGACGAACAAACGATTCAAGATGATGTATGTGAACATGGGCCATAACGACATGGACTATGAGCATAAATTTGACAACTCCAACAAGACATTGTCCTTCACCTTCGACAATGAAATTCAGGACCGGTTGATTCTGGACGGATTGTTATGGCTGGGCGGGGTCAGAAAGTGACGTTTGACTCCGATGCCGGACGCTGGCAGGTTGCGCCGGATCAATATTCGTTTTGGGAAATATGGTAGGTGCTGACGATGTCGTTCGTGAAGCCGAACACGACAAATTTCAAAGGCTCTTTGATGCCTTTGTCCCACGCGCCCTGATATGTCCATTTCTCCATCGGAACGGCATTAGTATCCTCAGTCAAACCAATCGAAAGATTTTTGAAGAGGGGATCGCCAAAAAACTGGCGCACCTCCGGCTGGGTGGTTTTACCGACCACGATGTGGTCCTTCAGCCATTTCGGCGACATCTGGCTGGTCAACTTCTGCCGGGCATCATTTTCCGATTCATAGGGGGTGGCGGTGCAGCCGGAAACCAGCGCAACCGCCATGAGGAAGCAGATGAGGTTTTTTATTTTAGTCGTCATCAAGTCATGACAGTTGTGAGCCGTTTATAGCGCACGAAATTATCAGCCGACTTTGCAACCGTGCAATCGCCCGCCGCATCCACATAGATGCCCTCAATCCTCGAGGAGCCATCTTCCAATTCAAACAAGGCCCAGCAATTGAGCGGCATGGATAATTCAGCGTCGTCATCCATCTTGAAAACGGCGAACCAGTCGTCCGCAGGAATGATTTGAATGATTTTTTCGGCCATAATCTTGGTGACTCGAATGTGCGCCATCTGGCTCGAAGTCTCAAGTGAAAAATTTCCTGTACCGGGACTGGCGGCTTAAGGGTTAAAAAAACGAATGCTTTCTTAGGAAGGAAGACCAGTTTCAATTTGATCCGGGAAATTATTTAATCTCGAAAAATCGTTGCGCGCCATTGATAACATTGGTGCAAGGACTGGACGCACCGCTTATTATCGAAACGGACCGGTAACGACCGCCTCTGACAAGTTCTTTTCCATAAGACAAAAACTTAATTTGCCGGCGTCATCATCAAGCGATAAAAACGGGTGGGATTGCCCGGGACGACGGGGAGTGCCACCGTGGAAGCCGCTCCCTGACCAAGGATGACCGAACCCAGCTTCATCCATGTGCTGCTACCAAGCGAGGCGCGATACTGCACTTGATAATTCTCGTTGGTGTTTCCAAACCAACTCAGGCTCAACTCAGATGGATTACCCGGCGAATGACTGATGGAGACAATGGGCAACAGTGGCAACGCCTGGAGCGAAAGATCCCC
Source organism: uncultured Acidobacteriota bacterium (assembly GCA_963819365.1). GTDB lineage: Bacteria > Acidobacteriota > Terriglobia > Terriglobales > Acidobacteriaceae > Telmatobacter. The sequence goes on along the minus strand of CAWFVY010000025.1, from coordinate 33,655 downwards.
CAATTGAAACCGGGCCGGGCCGGCGGTGTTCAGTTGGAACGTCAAATTCAATTGATCAGTAGCCTCGGCCGGCAATCCAATGAGGATCACGCTGGCCTCCGTAAATCCATTGTTCAACACGGCCGGAGCGTTAAGGTGAAGCACCACCTGGCCGCCGAGCAAAACATCCACCGAGCCAACAGTGCTTAACCACTGGTAAGCAAACTGTAATTCCACCGGTTCATTTGTCTCTACAACCGATTGGCCGGCCTCGGGATCATATTGAAGCCGGGGATCACTCAATTGTCCGGCGATCGAGAACGGGCCGTTCGCCGATGAAAGAATCACGGTGTGAACGTTATTGGTGAAGCCAAAAATCAGTATTCCGTTGCCGAATGATTGCCAGCCATTGGGCGACTCCGTTCCCCAGTTTTGATTATTCACGCTCATGCTGCCGGCGGCGCCGTCAACCCCGGGAACTCCATCGGGAACATACACCGAGGGCAGACCATTTTGTCCGGTGGCCCCGCCTCCAGCGCCGCTTCCACCGTTCCCACCCATGCCGGTGTCCGCAGGCAGGCCGGCCCCACCCTTGCCGCCCTTGCCACCGGAAAAGTCCATTTTGGCAAAGTTGGTAAAGGCCACCGACACTTCCACAAAAAAGTTGCCGCCAAAACCGCCAAAACCGCCGCCGCCGCCCGGATTTTCCAAGAGGTGGGCATCACTAGCATCGCCGCCGTTCCCGCCTCTGCCTCCGGGACCACCGCCCGGGTCCGGACTTCCGGCGCCGCCATCGCCACCATCCGCGGGAGCACCCATGTCGCCACCATCACCGCCGTCGCCTGCCCGGAGTGAAATTGTTCCTTCCAGGTCAATTCCCAAGGCGCGGAGGTACAGGTATCCGCCTGATGCGCCTGTGCCTCCAGTGCCGCCAACTCCAGTGGGACCACCGTTGCCGCCCTCGCCGCCGTTCAACCCGACTGTGCCGTCGCCGCCTTTTCCGGCCATGCCGCCGTCGCCGCCAGATCCGCCGCCGCCGCCGCCCCCGGTGTTATCGAGCGAGATCACTCCGTTCGTTCCGAGAATGAAGTTGCCGGCATTGGGCAAGGTGCCGCCCAGAGCCGCGACATTAATTGACAGAACGGGGTAATTGAGGGAATGTCCGCCATTTCCCCCATCGCCACCGGGCCCACCCCATCCAGCAGGTCGGCCGCCTGATACACCGTCCGCGCCCTTTCCGGCAGCACCGCCGTCACCTCCATCACTGGCGTCGGCCTGTGCATTGAAAAGAATGGAACCGTTGACAATCATGTTCTTCGCAAGGATCGACAGATCGGGCGCGTCAACCACGGCATTGGTGCCATTTTCGGCGTTTTCGCCGCCGTCGCCGTCGTAGGCCACGTTACCTATAACCACTCCATCGGCTCCGTCCCCGCCATCCGCTCCAGGCAGCAGCCCAATTGCCGATCCTCCGGTCATCTGGCCGTTGATGAGCATGTTGGAAGAAACGATCAAAGTGACGTTACCGGCAATTTTCAATGTGCCACCTGCGTCCACGGTCACGGAGGTGTAGGAATAATTTGTGACCACCCCGGGCAGACCCAGTTGAATGGTTTGACCGGCAGTGACATTTAACGAACCAGCCTGAACTGACCGACCAATCGATACCAGGATTCCGACAATCAACAGACTGCATGCGAGTTGATTCGGTCTTCTCATTTTTTGATCATTAAACAGTTGAGTTTTTCTGTTCTAAAAGGGAAGATTAATCGCACGCTAAAACTATGCAGGTTCGTAAAGGTAGCGGCGGAGATGTTGGCCACCGGCAGAAGCAGCATCGGCCGCAATACGGGTTATCGGTTAACAATCTTTTTCGAGCCGCTGGAATACCTCCTGTTTTTAAAATAACCGCCTGAAACTTTGCCGTTACCTCATTCTATTTCCTGCCTTTTTACGCGAAAAACCCCCGTTTGACAAGGGATTTTTCAAGGAACCCAGGGAAATTCTTACCAGATAAATGGGATGAGCCGACAAGGAGTACGCTGGCAGTATTCAGCATAGCCGGGCAATTCGGGTCGAAGCATTTTCTCCTCGTTGAGCAATCGGAAGATGATGATCGGAATGATCAGGGCAAACGCCGGCACGGTGACATACGAACCGAGGGCCAGCGGGGTGGCGAGCCAGATCAAGATGACACCCAAATACATGGGATGTCGGACGAGACGATACGGACCGACGTCGGCGATGGTCTGGCCGGTTTCGATTTGAATGATGCTGGCGGCAAAACGATTGGCCTTGAGGACTGAAATGATTAACAAATTGCCACCCAAAATAATGGCCAGCGCCAGAAGGTGAGCCACCACGGTATCGGCCCGGTGTTGGTGCGGGTCCAGCCAGATCGGTAATCCCATCCGGCAAGTATAAAAGCGTAAAGATAAAGTACGCGCAGCAACAACATGATGATTTTTTGAGCTCCGCGTTTCTCCCTGGTCAGCATTCGGCGTGCAAGCAATTGCGGATCGTGTTGGTAGAAGTAAATTGTCGAGCCAATCGAAAAGCCGAGGGATGAGACCAGGAAAGCCCAGCCCTGCCAGAATTTCAGCGTGCCGGCGGAAAGAAACAATATGGTGGGCAGAAACAGCAGGCCCAACAAGGTTCGGCGAACCAACCTTGTCTTGAGGTTCGTCTCGTCCGGCATGGTCGTTGGATTTATCAATGGGACGAAGGAAGAAAAGTTTCAACCCGCCGGCAATATGCCAGGTTCAGGCCGCGTGCGATCCGTCACAGAACGGCTTGTTGGCTGAACTGCCGCAGCGGCACAAAGTCAGCCGGTTCCGAATCTCATAGGTATTTCCGGCGGCGGAAACGACGGGTATTCCGCCGCGCACCCAAATCGGGCCGCTGACTTTTTTCTCCGGGTCTTCAACCAGACCGAGCGATGGTTCAAACTCCGGCTCGATGGGTTTTCCGGTCGCCTTGTCCCATATCACCAGCCGTCCGGCAGGGCAATGGCCGGCCTCGTGTTTTACAATTTCCCGGGCCTCGTCACTGTCCTGCTTGACCAGGTTCCAGATCCTGCCTTTCGGATCGCAGAACCGGGCGAACGCGCACAGATTCTCCTGGTCGGTGAGCAGCAGAGTCGGACCTTCGATGGTTTCGGCCTGTTTCAAGTAAGGTTCATGGCTGGCCGTTTCCGTGCCGTCGAACCGGACTTTCACGTGGGTGCCATCGCAGAAAGGTTTGTTGCCGGACTGGCCGCAGCGGCAGAGGGCATATTGCGGCTGTGGCGGATATTTTTTTCCTTCACGATATTCCAGTGAATCGCCCTCGGCATTGGTGACGATCCATTGCTCGCTCAAGGGCAGGTCGCCGCTGACGAGATACGGGCCGTCCTGGGTGACTTCAATTTTCACTTGGGTTTGCAGGTCTCTTTTCATGTTGAAAACACGATAGCATGGACGATAAAATTGTCACGAATTGCAACTCTTGCGGGAAGCCATACTCCTCGCGCATCATCCACATCAATGTTGATGAAATTAATTTCAATTAACGCCAGCGGTTCCCATCCGTTAAAATCAACCCATGAATAAATTGAAATTATTTTTGGCCGGGCTGGCCTGTGCGGCGTTGTGTGGTTGCGATCAATTGTCGGATAACGGCGTTCACATGGCCTATTGCCTGAAAGATGGGGCGAATAAACTGGCCAGATCAAATGCGACGGAACTGGAATTTTGTTATGAACCGTTGAGCGGCACCAACCAGGTTTACAGCGTGGAATTTTGTCCCAACAGCGTCGTGCTGGTCACCGGCACAAATGGCGGCACATCAACCTATCATCTGAATTACGTGCATGTGGGAACCCATTTTTACCTCACAAAAACCAACGCGGCCACCTTCGTCACCTTGAGAAAGGTGGATGGCCGGATTGATGTGGTGACTGTGCGTTAATGTTTGCAGAGCGCCATTCCCTTGATTCACGAGGCCAAAAAGTAGCCACGCTTAAAACGGCCAGTTGATGCCGAGCGAAATGTAGATCTGGCCGCCGAGGTTCAATTTGCCTTCACGTCCATCTTCGCTGAAGGTGGTCGAGCCCATTGGCATGTATTGCGCGCTCAAGTAAAAATCCGCGTCGTTGATGACATGGTAGAGGAGCATGCCGTTCACATAACCGCCATAGGTTACCTGCGTTGAACTGAACTCGCCAGAATCGTGTGTGCTGATGCCGGGGCTGGTGACGGTGGCGGGGACAGAGACAATTTGATTGAATTTATAATTGCCGGAGACGAGGCCAACGGCCGGTCCGGCGCCGAAGGAAAAACCGAGGTAATCATTCACATCCCAATAAAATGAAGGGCCGAGCCGCAGGGTATAAACCTCCAGATCCAACTCCTGCGTGCCGGTGACGCTGCCACCAGGGAGGCTTTGCGGGGGGCTGAGGGGTTCTTCGGGCTTATCGGGAATGATCGAGCCTAGCCCGCTGGAATTGCCTTGGTAGGGGGCCTGCGGCAGTGGAATGCCAAGTGAATTTTTGACATTGTAAGTATAAGTCGTCTGGCTGGCCGACACGGACATCGGGTTGCTATCCTTGATGGTAACGGGCAACAGGCTGAAGCCCAACTCCCAGCCGACACGCGCATGTTTCCAATACCAGAGGTTGTCACCGTATGCCATGTCAAAGCCCGGGAACGGCCCACCATCCTGCTGGGAACTTCCGTTGCCAGTGGTAGTAAATGATGTGATGCTGTGCATATCCAGCGTCCCGGCGGCGGCATTATACTGGCTGGCGTTGTTATAACCCCAGAAACTTGTATAACCACCGGCGTTTCCTGTTTGGTCCTCGCGCACATAACCATCGTCATAAATTCCGTCGGCGTGGTTGATCAAAAACGTTCCGTTCATCGAAAAATTGGCGCTGACGTTCAAACCGACAATGGCACCGATATGAAAATGGCGCGTCCAGTCATCCGTGTCCGCCGGGATCCAGAGGAAGGAATTTTTAGTCGGATCGCCGCCAAACGTGTCCGGTGAATCGGATTGCGCGGAAGCGGCGAGTGCCACGCCCGCAAGACAACACACCAGCCAGCCCATGCGGCAACGGTCATTGCGCTGAAATATTTTTCCCGACGGCATCATGGGTTTAGGAGCACGCGGTAAAACCGGTTCGTCGAATTCACCGGGATGCTGGTCGTGGTCGGCGGTCCATAGTCAATCCATTCCAGCCGGTTGGCCGGGGCCACAATGGCTGGTGGTGCCATCATGGCGTTGGAAAAGGCGATGTTATCGCTGTAAACCACCGTGTAACTGCGGCCCACGATGGTGGGAAATTCAACGAGCATGGTGCCGTCGGTCAAGGGGGCAATGAGGCTGATGTTGAGGCTGGCGCTGTTGGACAATGCCACGGGTGGCGTCAAATTGAGCAGCGGCACGCCGAACGCCTGCAACTGGGAATTAGCCAGCGGAAACGAACCGCGCGGGGCGAATTGCAGCCGCAGGCTCACACCCTGCCCTGCCGGTAACATCGTGTTGAGGACGACGAACGGATTCCCATTGTTGGTGCCGAAGGCGTTGAATAACTGTTTTGATAGATTGGTCACGACCACCCGAACAGCCATGACGTTCGTCCCGACATTGTTCGACACCAGGATGGACTGTTCCTCCGAGCCATTCGCTAGATTGGGAGTTTGCGCGGAATTGGTGACGACGAAGATCGGCAGGGAAAGATAATTGATAACGTTGATGTTTGTGCCGGCTACATCGTTGGTGGGATTGGAATCCACAATGCCCGCCACCCCGATGGCCGCGGAAAAATTCAAAACACCCGCATTGGTGGGCTGGATGGTGAACTGCAAATTTGTGCCGCTTTCGGCCGTCAGCGGGCCGAGATCGAAAATCAAATTGTTGGTGACGATGCTGAAAGGCTGGTTCGTCGGCGAGACACTTTTCAAAATCACACCCGGCGGAAGGGTGTTGGTCAGTTGCACGTCCGGCACGTCGTCGGGTCCCAAGTTGGTGACGGTCACTCCGTAAGTCATCAAGTCGTTCACAATGACGGTTTGCGCGGGACCGGTCAGTGCCACGCCGAGATCCGCCTCGGTCGGCACCAGGTTGGTTATCAGCGTCACGATGTTGGTGGTGACGGGAAAGAGGATAAGGTTGGTGACGTTGACCGAAATGGCATTGGTGATGAAGCCGGCCACCGTGGGTTGAACCGTCAGGCTTAATTGGGCGGTCTGTCCCGCTCCAAACGGTCCGAGATCGAACACGATAACACTGCCATAGCTCGTGACGGAACCCTGGCTGTTGGTGGCGCTCAAGAATTCGACGGAAGCGGGCAGGACGTTGGAGATTAAAGCGGTTGGCACCAAATCAATCAGATTGGTCACACTGATGGCATAGGTCAGGGAATTGTTTACCAGAAGGGAACCGGTTGAGTTGTCGCCCGCCGAATTCGTAACGCCAAGTCCAAAGGTTAGCGCTTGCGCGCCGGCATTTGCTCCAATAAAAATCAAAACGACCGCCAGCGCGGCGGTCATCCGGAGCCTGGAAAATAACTTCATGTAAAAAATGACTCCGAATTAAACGCCGGAAGACTACAAAAGTTTCGCACGCCTGGCAATCCGGCTGTTTCCGGAATATCGCCGTGACCGGCCGCTTCAATTGACTCCGCCTCAATTACGAAGGTAACTTTTCGCGCATGACTGGCGTTGCCGACATTCAACCGATTGACGCGGATCAATTGAAACTGCGCAAGCCGATGGCGCGCGAAAAATTCACGCCGCTCGCCTCGGAGATTTTCACGCTCAAAAAACAGCTCAACGCCGTCATCCTCGCGCACAATTATCAGGTGCCGGAAATCCAGGACGTGGCGGATTTCGTGGGCGACTCGCTCGGCCTCGCGCAGCAGGCGGCGAAGACGGACGCGGACGTGATCGTGTTCTGCGGCGTGCATTTCATGGCGGAGACCGCGAAGATCCTGAATCCCGGACAAAATCGTCGTGCTGCCGGACAAGGACGCGGGCTGTTCGCTGGAGGAAAGCTGTCCGGCGGACAAACTGGCGGCGCTGCAGGCGCACCAATCCGAATTTCTGGACGATTGCCTACATCAATTGCAGCGCGGCGGTGAAGGCGTTGTGCGACGTGATCGTGACGAGCGGCAACGCGGTAAAAATCGTCAAGGCCGCGCCGAAGGACAAGGACATTTTATTTGTGCCGGACGAAAATCTCGGCCAGTGGGTGATGGAACAGACCGGCCGGCCGATGACGTTGTGGAAGGGAAATTGTTACGCGCATGTCGAATTCCGGCGCGATGCCCTGTTGAAATTGAAGGCGCAATTTCCCGGCGCGAAAGTTGTCGTGCATCCCGAAAGCCTGCGCGAGGTGCGCGAACTGGCGGATGCGGTCTGCTCGACGGAGAAGATGATCACCTTCTGCAAGAATGATCCGGCGAAACAATTCATCATCGTCACCGAGTCGGGAATCATCCATCGGATGCAGAAGGAATGTCCGGGCAAGGAATTCATCTGCGCGCCGACGTTTGACGCGATGCGCGCGCCGACGGACAACTGCCGTTGCAGCGAATGCAAATACATGAAGATGAACACGCTGGAAAAAGTGCGCGATTGTATGAAAAAACTGTCGCCGCGCGTGGAACTGCCGCCGGATATCCTCTCAGCGCGCGCGCCTGCCGATTGAGCGGATGCTGGAGATTTCGGCCCGACCCTGATAACCGGCGGTTTCAAATGAGATCTGCCGGCCGATTCATCGGCCCGCGCTAAACCGAACCAAGGTCAATGATTCGTTTCGTCAAACATGCTTTTCCAGCCCACCGGACGGCCGTCAGGAAGGTAAGCGATTTCATTTGTGGATGCATTTGAGGGAGCCAGCCAATGACAGCCGAGATGAACTTCGGTGATTTTTCCGGGCTGGATGACCACCGGCACCGACACCGCGTTGTAGCGCTCGGATTGAGCCAGAACCCGGTAACGGCCGGCATGGATTTTCAGCAGCGTCGCAGATTCGTCCGTCGCCTCAACATGATTGGGGACATATTCCAGCAGCTTGCCGCTCTCGGTGTAAATCTCGTACCCTGTGTGCGGATAGAAAAATGCGGTTTTTCCATCGGGAACAACGTCGGTGGCCGTGTAAACCCGCAACCAGCCTTGGCCCGTCCAATTAAGCGCGACTGGTTTCGATCCGGTGGGGGCGGGACCGACGGGATCAACGGCGATGGGTGTCAAAGCACAGCCTGACAGCAGGAGCATTATGGAGACTGAAATCAACAGACTGTTCGCCGTTTTCACCATGCCAATAAATTAGCACTCCATCATTAAACTGGCCTGAATGTATGATTAAAATCAGGTCACATCAAACCCCGGCGAAATTGCCCGCTTCTGATGAAATTCCAAACGTCAACGCAACGCCCCGATCTGATAATTCAAGTGTGCCTGCTCAATCAGAACGGTGTAATGCGCGCTGGCATCGGTGATTTGCGCCGAAGTGAGGTTCAATTGCGCCTGGCTCAATTCAACGATTGAACTGCTGCCGATCTTGTATCGCGCCTCGGCCAGATCGTAAGCCTCGGCGGCATTTTGAACGAGTTCCTGCGTGGTTTGCACTTGTTCCACCGCATTGTTCACATTCAGCCAGGCGATGTGAACATCACGCACAATGTTGTTTTCCGCCGCATGCAGAAGCTCATCATCCGATTCCGCTTTCAATTCCGCCTCGTGCTGGCGCGCCATATACAGTCCGCCCGCAAACAGGGGCAGGCTTATCTGGATGCCGGCCGCCGCGTAATTGTCCGGCAAATGACTGTCATGCACCGGCGCGCCGCCGGCCACACCGACGGCGGAAACGGTTGGCAGACGCGAATCGCGCTCTGATCGGGCAAACCGCAGGGCGGCCTCCTGTCCATTCCGCAGACTCAAAAGTTCCGGCCGATCCGCCAAGGCCGTTTCCACCAGTTGCGAGACATCGTTCGTGCCGGAAGTGACGGCTTCCGGCGCTTCGGTGAGTTGAAATACTCGCGGTTCCCGGTAGCCGAGGGCGGTTGAAAGCGAGGTCATCGCCGCCTCGGCGTTGTTCTGCGCCTTTTGCAGGAGCAATTTGCTTTCCTGAACGGCGACGCGCGCGAAACTGACGTCCAATTCCGACCTGAGCTTGTTGGATGCGAGCAGGCTGACCTGGTCCAGCAGCAACTGCCGGGTGTCGAACGTTTGTTTCGCCACCCGCAGGACGGCCTGCGCCTCCAGCGTGCCGAAGTAACCGACGTTCACCTGCAACAACACCTGTTCCCGCGTGGCGCTGGCATTCTGGTTTTCCGCCTGCGCCTGAAATTTCGAACTGGCCGCGAGATTGGCCGTGCGCCCGAAATCCGTGATGAGCTGGCTGACGGCGACGCCGCCGGCGGCCCGGTCGTAAATGCTCGGATTGTTCAAGCCGCCGGCCAGAACGCGCGTGCCTTCGTCGCCGGCGCCCACGGCGTTCGCATACAGATTCGCATTGGGATAATATCCGGCGCGCGTTTCCTTCACCGCCTCCTGCGCGGCCAGCGCGCGGTAGTCCGCCGCCGCGATTTGCGGATGATTTTGCAACGCAATTTTTTCCGCATCGGCCAGGTTCAAAACCAGCGGGGCGTTGTTGGTTTCATCAGCCAATAACCTGCCGGCAAACAAAAAACCAACCGTCAGCATCAAAACAATTCGTTTCATTTGAAAATTTTTAATGAGTAATTGCCGGCGACCCGTCCGCGGAATTTTTCGCAGCGGCTTCTTTGCGGCGGTAAAGGATTAAATACGCCGCCGGGACGATAAACACGGTGAGCACGACGGAAACGGCGAGGCCGCCGATGATGGCGCGGGCGAGCGGCGCGTAGGCTTCGCTGCCGGTGCCGAGTTTCAGGGCCATCGGAATCAGTCCGAACAGCGTCGCGAGCGACGTCATCAGCACCGGACGCAGACGCACACGGCAGGCCAGTGAAACGGCCTCCCGCAACGGGCGGCCTTCGGCGCGCAGCCGGTTGGTGAATTCGACGATGAGAATGCTGTTCGAGACCACGATGCCGACCATCATCACAATGCCCATCAACGACATGACATTGAGCGTGGTGCCGGTGGCAAACAGCATGATCAGCACGCCGGTCAAACCCGTCGGCACGGCGAGCAAAATCAGCAGCGGGTCGAGAAACGATTTGAATTGCGCGACGAGAATCAAATAAACGAGCACGGTCGCCAGAATCAAGCCGAGGCCGAAGCTGCGGAAAGAAACTTGCATGGCGTGCGCGGAACCGCGCACGACGATGCGGACATTCGACGGCACCTTCAGTTCACCCACGATTTTCCGGACGCCTTTCAAAACCTGGCCGAGGTCTTCGCCTTTGGGTGAAACATAAACATCCATTTCGCGGCGCAGTTGATAATGGTCCACCTCGGTCGGCGCAGTGCGATGGCTGATGGTGCTTAACGTATCGAGCCGCGTCGGCTGCGCCGATTTTTCACCGCGCACCGGAATGGACGACAGGTCGGCAAAATTTTTCACGAAGCCTTCGGGATATTGGACCGTGAGCAAATAATCATTGCCGCTCTTGGGATCCACCCAATAACTCGGCGCGATCATCTGGTCGGAAGTCAGCGCGGTGATGACGTTGCCGACGACTTCCTTTTCATTCAGGCCAAGTTCGGCGGTGCGCAGGCGGTCAATGTCCAGTTGCAACGCCGGATAATCCACGTCCTGCGGCACCAGCACATCGCTGACCCCCGGCAGCGCCGGAACTTTTCGGGCGATGTCAGCCGCGATCTGATGCGTGCCTTCCAGGTCCTTGCCGGTGACTTGAATGTCCAGCGGCGCGGGCATCCCGAGGTTCAGAATCGCGTCCACCAATCCGCCGGTCTGGAAATAAGCGGCGACCTGCGGCAACTCCTTTTTCAGCCGCGCGCGCACCCGGTCCATGTATTGAAAGCTGCTCAAATGATGACCGGGATTCAGCCCCACCTGGACAAAGGCCGTGTGCGGCCCGGAATTGGGCGTGTAAATTGAGGAAAAACCGGGCGTGACGCCGATGTTTGAAACGATGATTTTCAAATCCTTCGCCGGCACGACGTCGCGGACGATTTGTTCCACCTGTTGCACCAGTTGATCCGTGAGTTCGATGCGCGTGCCGGTCGCCGCCTTGACATTGATGACGAACTGGCTTGGATCGGTGCGCGGAAAATAGGCCTCGCCGATCAGCGGATACAGCGCGAGGCTCAAAATAAAAACGCCCGTGATGCCCAGCACCGTGGCAAGCGGCCGCAGCAATGCGCGGTTCAGCCAGCCTTCGTAACGATCCAGCCATTGATGAAATTTGCGGTTGAACCAGAGGTTGAACCGGCGGCCGCGGCCTTTTTTGATTTCGATTTCACCGGCGACGTGGCCGTGATGGGATTTGATGAACTTGACGCAAAACAACGGCACCACCGTCATCGCCACGAGATACGAGGCGAACAGGGAAAGAATCACCGACAACGCGAGCGCGGTGAAAAGAAACTGACTCACGCCGTAAAGAAAGATGACGGGGAAAAAAACGATGGCCGTCGTCAGCGTCGCCGCGAGCACCGGCAGCGCGACCTCCTGGCCGCCGCGCTCGGCGGCGATGTTGGGCGGCTCGCCCATTTCGATGTGGCGGAAAATATTTTCCAGCACGACGACGGAATTATCAATCAACCGCGAAAACGCCAGCGCCAGTCCGCCGAGAATCATCACATTAATGGTGCTGCCGCCCAGTGACAACGCAATGAACGCCGCGAGCGCGGAAAGTGGAATCGAAAGGAACACGGCGACCGTGGCTCTCAGGCTGCCGAGAAAAACCAAAATCATCACGCCGGTGAGCACGAGGCCGATCAAGCCTTCGTGGATCAGATTTTCAATGGCGTTGCGCACGAAAACCGACTGGTCAAAAACGACTTTGGCCACGAGCTGCCCGGGCACATCAATCAGATGCGCGACGGCTTCCTTGATGCCGTCCACCACGGCGATGGTGTTCGCGTCGCCTCCCTGTTTGAGCACGGGCAGATAAACCGACGGCTGGCCGTCCACCCGCACGATGTTGTATTGGATTTGCGAACCGTCCACCGCATGACCCACGTCACCGACGAGCACGGAGGCGTTGCCAATGGTTTTCAACGGCACCTGGTTGACGTCCTTCAAGTCATTGAGCTGGCTGTTGACATAAAGATTGTAATCGTATGGGCCGATCTTCACGTCGCCGGCGGGCAGAATGAGATTGGCGTTGTTCACGGTGCGGACCACGTCCATCACGCTCAACTGGTGCGATTCCAGTTTGAGCGGATCCACATAAACCATGATTTGCCGGTAACGGCCGCCGAACGGCTGCGGCACGGACGCGCCCGGCACGTTGGCGACCTGGTTGCGCACGTCATACTGGCCGAGGTCGCGGAGTTTCGCCTCGTTCAAACCTTCGCCTTTCAAAGTGATCAGGCACACCGGCAGACTCGACGCGTCAAATTGCAAAACGACCGGCGGCAGGGTGCCGGGCGGCAGTTTGCGCAGATCCGCCATCGCCAGATTCGCAATGCTGGTCACGGCGGAATCGGGATTGAAGCCCGGCTGGAAATAAATTTTGATCAGGCTCACGCCCGGCAGCGAACGCGACTCGATGTGGTCCACCCCGCTGGCCAGCGTGAAGAAACGCTCAAAGCGTCCGGTGATGTCGGTTTCGATCTGCTCCGGCGGCATTCCATTGAAAAACGTGGCGACGACCACGACCGGAATCTTGATCGGCGGAAACAAATCCACCGGCATCCGCACCAGGCACGTCACGCCGACCACGCACGTGATCAGGCAGATGACCACGATGAGATACGGGAGGCGGATGGCAAAGCGTGACATACGGATGAAATGAATTCAGCTCTTTGAAAACAACGGCGATTTTCCTGGCGGAAAGACCCTGGTCATTTTTCATCGCGCATGGAAAGCCGGATGAGTTTTGGCTCAACTTTCTGGCCGGCCTGGAATCCCGCGCGGCTGCCGATGACCACCAAATCACCTTCTTGCAGTCCTGCGAGAATTTCAAATTTATCCGGTGTTTCGAGGCCCAGTGTGACGGGACGTTCTTCGATCTGGTCATTGCGATTCAGCACATAAACCGTCGGTGCCTTTTCACCAGCCACCGCTTCGATGGGAACGGCCAGGGTCTGCGGATGTTTTTCCACCTTCAAAACCACGGTGGCATACATGCCCGGCACGAGTTTCAAGTCGGGATTGGGCACCTCGATTTCCGTGGTCATGGTGCGGGTATTGTCATCCACCTCGTGGGTGAACCGGGAAATCGTGCCGGCCAGGGTTTTGCCGTTGAGTGAATCCACGCGCACCTCAACCGGATCGCCCAGCCGGATGTCCTTCACGTAGTCCACAGTGACGGGAAAATCCAGCCGTAACCGGTAATTATCGGAAACCTGGACCACCGGCAGGGATTCGGCGTCAATGAGCGTGCCCGGGTCGGCGTAACGATGCGTGACCACGCCGTCGAAGGGAGCGGTGATCTGCGTGTAACTGACCATGGTCGAAAATTTTTCAAAGTCGGCTTTCGCGGCGGCGATGGCGGCGGTCGCGGTCAGGTCATTGGCCTGCGCCGTGTCAAGTTCCTGCTGCGCGACGAGATTGGGGTGGTCCTGGTTGACCGCCAGCAGCCGGGTGTAAATCAAATGGGCATTATTGTAATCGGCCTCAGCCTTGGCCTTGGCGGCCTGGGCGTTCGCCAGTTCGGCCTGCAATTCCGGCACTTCGAGTGTGGCCAAAAGTTGCCCGGCTTTGACCTGGTCGCCAAAGTCCACGCTCATTTTGTTCACGTAGCCGGTGACTTTGGCGCGCAACGTGACTTGTTCGTATGGCCGGAATTCCGCCGCCATCGTCACTTCTTTAAACAAATCTTCGCGCGTCACTTTCGCCACGCCTGCCGTTGGCATGATGACCGCATCAGCCGCGAGGAGTGCCTGAGCACGGGCACGATGCTCCGCCCACAAGGCACCGAGCACGAGCATTAAAATGGCGGCGGAAATTGCCCCTAGAAAGCGGGGCTCCCGGAATCTGGCAAGGTTCAATTTCATTGGTGGTGCGAATTTTTTAATTTTTTGACAGGGGAATTTTCACCCGGAAACAACTGCCGCTGCCGGCGGCGCTGTGCGCCTCCACTTCGGCGCCATGGGCGATGCAAATGGATTTGACGATGGAAAGGCCGAGGCCGGCGCTTTCGGAACCGCCGGCCCGCGTTTGATCCACGCGATAAAACCGTTCAAAGATGTGTGGCAATGCAGCGGGCGGAATGCCGGCAGCCGTTATCTTCCACTTCCAGCACGGCATGACCGTTGACCCCATGAACGCGCAGTTGAATCGCGCCTTTTGCCGGCGTGTATTTGATGGCATTGTCGAGCAGATTCACGATGACCTGCTTCAGCCGCACGCGGTCACCGTCCACCGGAGAGCGGCTGGCCCGCCGCACAGGAGATGGAAATGCCTTTGTCTTCGGCCAGCAGACTCATCTGGTCGGCGGTGGTTTTGGCCAGGTCGGCCAGATCAAGCCGTGTCCATTCGGTTTGCGCCTCGCCGGCGTCGAGACGGGAGAGCGTGAACAACTGCTCCACGATCTTGCCGAGATGCACAACTTCTTCCAACATGCTGCCGACGCGGTCGCGCATTTCGGAATCCAGCCGGGCATCCTCCGCGATATTTTCCAGTTCGCCCCGCAGGATCGTGAGCGGCGTGCGCAAGTCATGCGAAGCGTCGGCGACAAACCGCTTGGAATTTTGAAACGCCTCGTCCAGCCGCGCGATCATGCGGTTCAGCGAAACCGACAGCCGCTCCAATTCATCGCCCGTATGCGCGACCGGCAGGCGTTCGCTCAAATTGTGCTGCGTGATGCGTTCGGCGGCGCGCGTGATCTGCTCAACCGGCGTCAAAGCCCGCCGCACCAGCAGATAACCGCCCCCGGTGATGATGATCACCGCCAGCGGCAAACCCCAGGCAAGCTGCAAAAACAAGTGGTCCAGCATGGTTTCCACCGGATCAAGCAAGGCGCCAAATTCCACGCGGTAATCCGGATTGCCGGCGGATTTAAAATTCAGCGCGGCGATGAGCAGGGTGTTGCCGCCGGATAATTTCAATTTGCGCGAAAATTCCGTTCCCGGCGACGGCTCGAACAGGGGAACTTCCGCCGGATCAAAACTCCGGTCCTGGGGCATGCCGGAAATGTAAACCAGCGTGCCGTCGGCCCGGGTGATGCGGATGAACCGGTCGTTGATTTCCGGCTCATACCAGTCCTTGGTCTGGCTGGCGACACCGGGCTCGCCGGTTTGTTTGACGTGCGCGAGGAGAGTGTTGGCGATCTGGCGCGCCCGACGGGCCTGCGACTGGCGCACGTCATTTTCCAGAAAATGCCGCAAGTCGAGGTACAGCAAACCGCACAACAGGACATAAATCCCCGCAAGCGAGCCGGCATACCATGCGACCAATCGGAAGCTGATGGAGCGCGGATTCATTCCGGTGTCCCGTCGTTCAGGCTGTAGCCGACGCCGCGCACGGTGCGCAGCAGTTTGACGGAAAAAGCGTCGTCCACTTTTTCCCGCAAATGCCGCACATAAACATCCACGATGTTGGTCAATCCCTCGAAGCTCTGATCCCACACGTGTTCAATGATCATGGTGCGGGAAAAGACGCGGCCCGGATTCGTGGCCAGATATTCGAGCAGCGAGTATTCCTTGGCCGTGAGTTCGATTTTTTTTCCGGCGCGCTTCACGTTTTGCGAAAGCCGGTCAATTTCCAGGTCGCCCACGCGCAGCACGTTGGAGCGGTTGACCGGCCCGCGCCGCAACAATGCCTTGATCCGCAAAAGAAGTTCGGCGAAGGCAAACGGTTTGGTGAGATAATCGTCCGCGCCCGTTTCAAAATTTTTTATCTTGTCGGCCATGCCATCGCGCGCGGTGAGAATCAGGATTGGCACCATTGAGTTTTTGCGCCGGACTTTTTCCAGGATCTCCGTGCCGGTAAGTCCGGGCAGCATCAGATCCAGGATGATCAGGTCGTAATCGTAAGCATTGGCGGCTTCCCAGGCACTTTGGCCATCGTGGTGAACATCCACGGCATAACGCTCCGCCTTGAGGCCGCGCACGATGATGTCGGCCACTTTCTTTTCGTCTTCCGCCAGCAGGATTCGCATAAACAATGTTACTTCGACATCAGAATAGACCAAATGTTTATTAAACTGTGGTAAACGCTTGATTAAAATTCATTCAGAATTTGATCCCGGCGAAGCCCCACCCGGCAAACAACATCATCCGCCTGAAGGGAATGATTTTCGGCCGGATAAATAATCGCCTGCCGTGAGGCGCGATCATCGGCTTGGAAGTCGCACCCCGGGTTGTCGTTTTTGACAAATTCACCAGGCCAGGACCAGTTGCAATTGAAAGACCATCGCCCGGCTGGTGTCCTCGTGAAAAGCCGGATCCCAGACCATTTGAAAATCGGGCTGGATTTTTATCGTGGGGGTTAATTGCAAAACATAGACCGTCTCCAAAACGTATTCATTCTCATGGTAAACTGTCTGGCTGGTGGAGGATGGCTCGCTCCAGATAAAACCCACGCCCAACAGGTCATTGCTCGTCCGCTGCAACAGCAGATGCTTGAACGGCACTTGAAAAACGAACCCGCTGCCCGCTTGAGCGGCGGCGCCACTAGTCACTTTGGAATCGCCAAAACCAAAACGCCCGAACCAGCCCAGCGGCGACTGTGACCCAATCTGCTGTTGAAGGTCGAAGCATAGGCCGCCACCCGAGGTGCCTTCCACTCCAGCTAGAAATGGCTGGATGCGGTAAACACCCGGTCCCAAGTCAAAAAAATTTCGGGGCGCATAGCCGATTTCACCGGGCACCGACCAATTTTGACCATTGAAATCCGTCCACGGCGTGTTCCCGGCCGGGGTTCCGCCGACTGAACCTCCAACCATGGCATACCATTCATCCAGCGGCTGCCATTGAAGATTGAGTCCAAAATTATTCTCCGCCAAAGGCATGACCTGCGAGTGAATCAGCGCAGAGTTGATGAACTTGCTGCGGCCGCTGTCGGCGTAAGCGTTGCCATCAATATAGTTGCGCTGGCTGACCATGCCCGCCACCACCACGATTTCGCCATGGCGCAGGGACTGTTGCCAGGCCAGTTCCGGCACGCGGAAGCCATTGATGGACGACCAGATGCCGGTGGGATCGGTCACGGTGCCGAGATTGGATTTGGCCGACTGCGTGCCGCTGGCAGAATTGAAGCCGGTCTTGGCCTCAACCTGGGAGCTGATCCAGCCGGCGTTGCCACTGTCGGGCGCATTGTAGAGGTTCCATTTCGCTTTGAGATCGAGGGTGTAATAATTCAAATCGCTGTCACCTTTTTTTACGTCGGTCATGCTGACGAAGGTCAACGTCTGCTGTAGCGAGTAGCGAAATCCGTATTCTGAAAGCCAGTATTTTCCACCTTGCACCGGGCCATCCAGCGGGACAAATGAAAAGAGTGCGCCGGGCCGGACGGCCGTGTTGCCGTATTCATCCTGACTGGCAAGATAGGGCATGAGTTGAGGCGGCACGGCGGAGAAAAATTGAAATCCGTTCGTGTCCTTGCGCAGTCGCTGCAACACCTCAAGTGGCATGCTTGAACCTGCAATCGGATTGGGAATCTGTTGATCAAGCCCCGCGCCCGTCGCGGGCTGTAATGCGGATGGCACTTCATTCGTCGGTACTGTCACCACACGCCCCAAGCTGTCGAGCAACAGCATGTTCGTCGACGAAGAATCGGAGCCATTGACGCCGGCAAAACCGACGGACACGGGCAACACCAGCGCAACGGCCGCAAATAACTGCCAGATGCTGGAAACATTCATATGTTAGCAACCCTGCTGAAATTGGAACTAAAAACCAAATGTGTCATCAGCATCATCAATGAAGCGGTTCATACTGTTTTCACGTTCTTGGAGTGTCACGACGGAATGCCATTGCCAGCCTGGATGCAGAATTTTTCCACTGGCGATTATTATTAGCGATGGCAAATTGCCGTCCAGATTTTTCGATTTGGGCCGGGCTTCAATTATCAGTCATCTTTCGCGGATGGGTCGTCATGAACCCATACGAATCCGGATGCCGGCTGAACGTCGAATCTTGATCCCCAGTTTTGCGGTCAACGACGTTGTCACTCAATCGTAACAATTCTGCCGTGCGTTCGTAACTTGTTTGTCACATCCTATCGGCGCGATTTGACACCATAATCATGAAAAAATCAAAAACTTCAAAGAGCCCGGCCAAAATTGCCGTGTTTGCCGGGGCAACCGCCTTGATGACGCTGGCCAGCCAGTCACACGCGCAGTCTTCCGACGCACTGATTGACAAGCTGGTGGACAAGGGGATTTTGACCAGCAAGGAGGCGCAGGAATTGCGTGAGGAATCGGATCAAGATTTCACCACGGCGTTTCAGGCCAAGACCGGCATGCCGGACTGGGTGAGCGGTTACAAGTTGAGTGGTGATTTTCGCGGGCGCTTTGAGGAATACAGCAGCCCCAACCCGACGTTTGATGAACGCACGCGCTTGCGTTACCGGCTGCGTGTTGGGGTGGTCGTTTCGATGAAAGGAAATCTGGAGACGGGATTTCAACTCGCTTCCGGAGACCCGAACGGCAATTTTGGCGGCAACCCCAATTCGAACACCAGCACTTTTCAAAACAACTTTGCGGGGAAGTCCGTCTGGATCAACCAGGCTTATGGCAAATGGACGCCGGTGAACAATGACGGATGGCTGGTGTCGGCCACCATTGGTAAAATGCAGAATCCATTCCAATTTACGCCCATGGCCATGGACGTGGATCTGACTCCGGAAGGCGCGGCGATGCAGGCCGGTTATACCATCAATGATCAACATTCCTTGATGTTGATCGGCGCGGCGTATGTCCTGGATGAAGAACAGTTCTCGGTGCAGGATCCGGCAATGTTCGGCGGGCAGCTGATTTGGAATGCAAATTGGACCCAGCGGCTCAGCACTTCGCTCGGCCTCGGAGGATTTGCCATCACCTCGGCACAAAATCTCACGTCCGCCAGCGGGACTTCCACTACGGTGAATGGTGCAGCTGGTAATGTGCCGTATGTGAATCAGGGTAATACGCGTGTTTTCAACCCATCGGGATACAACCCGAGCGGTCCCTTCGGAGCTTATCAGCTGGCAAACAATTATACGCCCATCATCATGGATGCCAGTGCGACATACAAACTGGACACCTTCCCGTTTTACGAGGGCGCCTTTCCCATCAAAGTCGGCCGGTGAATTCATGATCAATCCCGGTGTGCAGTCGAACGACAACCAGAACCAGGGAATCTGGGCTGGCATCATGTTCGGCAAGGCCGGCATCAAGGGAACGTGGGATATTTCCTACCGTTATGAATATCTTGAGGCCGATGCATGGTATGACGGCCTGGTGGATGACGACAATGTTGCTTACTATCAAAATCCCGTCAATGGAGCCCAAGCCGGCACGGGCACCGGCATGTATGGCGGCACCAATATCAAGGGTCATTTTATTCAGGCCAATTACTCAATCACCGACGCGCTGACCTTCACCTTCACCTGTTACATCAACCAGTTGATTAATCCAAATCTCAACGTTCAACCCGGTTTTGTCGGCGAACCGCAAAGCAATGCCCTGCATGTAATGGCGGATTTGATGTGGAAATTCTAATCGTCACCAAAACGTAACTAACCATCATCCAAGGAATCCGGCAGAATTTGATCAGAAAAAATATGAAAGGCATCACCCGATTGTTCAGCATCATCACCCTTGCGGGCGGCTTGGCCATGTCGGTCTGGGCGGGCAACATCACCGTCAAAGGCTCGGACACGCTCCTGATTCTTGCCCAGAAATGGGCCGAGACCTACATGGGCCTGCATCCGGACGTGAAAATTCAAGTCAGCGGTGGCGGTTCCGGCATCGGTTTCGCCGCGCTGCAAAACCAGACGACCGATTTGTGCGATGCCTCGCGCAAGGCCAAGTCCGCGGAAATTGCCAATTGCATCAAGGCGTTCGGCAAACGTCCCACCGAATACAAGGTCGCGCTCGACGGTCTTTCGGTCTATGTCAACGGCGAGAATCCGGTCAAGGAACTCACCATTGACCAGCTCGGCGGGATTTTCACCGGCAAAATCAAGAACTGGAAGGACGTTGGCGGGCCGGACGCGCCCATCACCATTTACAGCCGCGAAAACAGTTCCGGCACTTATGAATTTTTCAAGGAGCACATTTTAAAAGGCCAGGACTTCGCGGCCAGCGCCCAAACCATGCCCGGCACGGCGGCCATTTTGCAGGCGGTCAGCAAGGATAAAGGCGGCATCGGCTACGGCGGTGCGGGCTATGGTGCCGGCGCCAAGCATCTTCAGTTAAAAAGGATGATTCATCGCCGGCCATCGAGCCGACCGAGGAAAACGTGGAAAACCAGTCCTATCCCATCTGGCGTTATCTTTACGTCTATGTGAATCCCGCGCTGGACAAGGGCGAGATCAGCGCCTACCTGAACTGGATCCGCAGCGACGACGGCCAGAAAATCGTGAAGGATGTGGGTTATTATCCGCTGCCAAAAAATTTGCGCGAATGATTTGGTCACCGGTTCCTCCGGCGAAATTCCGGCGGGCGGACGTGGATTGCGAACTGTGATTCCCGTGCCGCCCGCTTGATTTTATAATTGTGAACAGCAATGAACATGCACGTCGCACGCCGGGCTGGATGGGCATCCAGCGCGGCCACCGCGCCCGCCCGCTCGAATGGCTCGCGGAAAAATTTATTTTTCTCGTCTCGCTCTCGGCCATCCTGATGGTATTTTTGATTTTTCTTTTTGTGGCGCGCGAAGCCCTGCCGATTTTTTTGGGGAAAACCGACACGGCCCTGGTGCAGAAAGTGATTCCGCCCGGCGAACATGGACAAACTTTCACCCGCCACTCTTCAACACTACTTGGACTGACGCCGGAGCAATTCGCCGCGATGGACAAGGAAACACTCAAATCGCTCATGGAAGTGAAACAGGAGCAGTTGGACGAAATTCCCGCCAATTTTCGCAACGACCCCGATGCGCACATCAACACGACGGAATGGCGCTATCTGCTTCAACCGCATCAATGGAGCGGTTACGACAAGCCGGAATACATCTGGCAGCCCGTCGGCCAGATCCAGAAATACAACATCATTCCGCTGTTCATCGGCAGCTTGAAGGTGACCTTGATCGGCCTGTTCTTTGCGGTGCCGCTGGCGGTCGGCGCGGCCATTTATGTTTCCCAACTCGCGCGACCGCGGATTCGCGAAATCATAAAACCGACCATTGAGCTGCTGTCGGGCATTCCGTCGGTGGTGGTGGGTTTTTTCGCGCTGATTGTCATGGCCACGGTGCTGCAAAAGATTTTTGGCTACCAGTCACGGCTCAATGCCTTCGTCGCGGGCATCGCTCTGGGCTTCGCCGTCATCCCGGTCATTTTTTCCATCGCCGAGGATGCCCTGACCAGCGTGCCGCGCAGCTTACACGCAGGCCGCGCTCGCGCTCGGCGCATCGCGCTGGCAGGCCGCGTGGCAGATTGTGCTGCCCGCCGCGCTGCCCGGTGTTTTCGCCGCCATGGTTCTCGGTTTTGGCCGCGCGATTGGCGAGACGATGATTGTGCTGATGGCCTGTTCCGCCAGCGTGATGTCGTGGAGCATCTTTGATTCGGCGCGCAGCATCACTACGACCATCGCCGCTGAAATGGCCGAGGCCGTTTCTGGTGGACCGCATTATCGGATTTTGTTCATGCTGGGCGCGTTGCTGTTTGCCGCCACCTTCGTCTCCAATCTGATCGGCGAAGTTGTGATCAACCGGTTCAAACTCAAGCTGGAGGGCAAACGATGAACACCCTCACGCCGCCGGAATACCTGCCCGAAAAAACCCAGAGCCGGCATTTTCGCGCCGAGAAATTTGATTTCTGGTCGTTCTTCTTCGGCGGCCTGACCGGACTGGCCACGCTGTTCATCCTCGGCATTCTCGCCGTGATTTTGCTGAACATTCTCATCAACGGCTGGCGCGGTCTCTCCTGGCATTTTGTCTCGACCATTCCGAAAAAAGATTTCTTCGATGTGAACACCACCGGCGTCCTGCCAATGATCGTCGGCACAACCATCCGCGTTTTTGTGATGACGATTTTTGTTTTGCCGGCCGGCGTTATCACGGCGATTTATCTGACGGAATACGCACCCAACACTTCCATTGTCACCCGCATCATCCGCGCCGCCGTCAACAATCTGGCCGGCGTGCCGTCCATTGTCTTCGGATTGTTCGGCCTCGGTTTCTTCATTAACTTCGTCGGCAAAAATCTGGATGCCCTGCTTCACAACCCGGGCGCGGTCTGGGGCCAGCCGGCGTTGATCTGGGCGGCGCTTACGCTGGCGGTGATGACCCTGCCGGTCGTCATCGTGGCCACGGAGGAATCGCTCAAAGCCATTCCTCCCGGCCTGCGCGAGGCCAGCCTCGCGCTCGGCGCAACCAAGTTGGAAACCATTTTGAAAGTTGTCCTGCCGCAGGCATTGCCGGGTATTTTGACCGGCGGCATTCTGGCCGTAAGCCGCGCGGCGGGCGAGGTTGCGCCAATCCTGTTCACCGGCGCCGCGTATTACATGGCGTCGTTGCCGACGCATCTGACCGATCAATTCATGGATCTGGGCTACCATGTTTTTATGCTGTCCACGCAATCGCCAAACATTGAGCAGACCCGCCCGATTCTTTATGCCACTGTGCTCGTGCTGCTCATGCTCACGTTCGCGTTGAATATCGTGGCCATCGTCATCCGCGCCCGCGTGCGCAAGAAACTCCGCGCCGCTGGGCTGAAATTTTTATGGCCGAATCCATCCTGCCCAAAATCACTCCGCCCGAGGCAACGGCCGACGCGGCTGGTGCCGCGCGTAGCGCTGATTGAAATCGGGCAGCTCTCGTTGTTTTACGGCGCATCCCGGGCGCTCAAAAACATCTCGCTCACGCTCGGTGAAAAAATCGTCACCGCGTTCATCGGCCCGTCCGGCTGCGGCAAATCCACCCTGCTCCGCTGCCTCAACCGCATGAACGACCTCATCGACAATGTCCGCATCGAAGGCTCTGTTGAAGATCGCCGGCCATGACATCTACAGCCGCAGACGTCGATGTGATCGAGCTCCGCAAGCGCGTCGGCATGGTGTTCCAGAAATCCAACCCGTTCCCAAAATCCATCTACGAAAACGTCGCCTACGGCCTGCGGTTGCATGGCGTGAAAACGCAAGTCCGATCTTGACGAAGCCGTGGAACGCAGCCTCCGGCAGTCCGCGCTGTGGGACGAGGTCAAGGACCGGTTGCACGCCAGCGCGCTGGGTTTGTCCGGCGGCCAGCAGCAGCGCCTGTGCATCGCCCGCGCCATCGCCATCCAGCCGGAAATCCTTCTCATGGACGAACCCGCCTCCGCCCTCGACCCCATCGCCACCACGCAAGATCGAAGAATTGATCCTGGAATTAAAAAAGGATTTCACCATCGTCATCGTCACCCACAACATGCAGCAGGCCGCGCGCATTTCCGATCAGACCGCGTTTTTTTATCTGGGCGAACTGGTCGAGTTCGACGCGACAACGAAAATCTTCACCAACCCGGCCAAAAAACAGACGGAAGATTATGTGACCGGCCGGTTCGGTTGAGGTATTTTTCTCCGGGAAATTTATGGAAAATCATTTTGAAACCGGGCTGGAGATGTTGAAGCCAGAAACTGCTGACTGATGGCGAGCCGCGCGGAAACCGCCGTCAACGAATCCGTCCAAGCCCTCATGCAGCGCGACCACGACCTCGCCCTGCGCGTCAAGGCGGACGACGACGTGATTGACCAGTTCGAGATCGAGATTGATGAAATGGCCATCCAGCTCCTGACCAAGGCGCCGCTCGCCACCAATCTGCGCCTCATCACCGTCGCCATGAAAATTTCCCAGAACCTCGAGCGCATCGGCGACGAGGCCACGAAGATCGCCAAGCGCGCCCGCGACCTTGCGCAGGAACCGCCGGTCAAGATCAACCTCGACCTGCCGCGCATGGCCGCCCTCGCGCTCGCCATGGTGAAGGACGCGCTGGATTCGTTTGTGCAGCGCGATTCCGCCGCCGCCCGCGCCATCATCCCGCGCGACAAGGAAGTGGATGCCCTGAACAAGCAAGTTCACCAGCAGCTCGCACAACACATGATGGAAAACCCCGACACCATCGGCCGCTGCCTCAATTGGATTGTCGCCGCCAAAAGCCTGGAACGCATCGCCGATCATGCAAAAAACATCGCCGAAGAAGTGGTTTATCTCTGCGAAGCGCAGGACATCCGGCATACGTTGAAAAACTGATTTTTCGTGCGCGGTGCGGGGCTTTTTGCAAGACTCCGGCTGCATGTTTTCACTGCAAATGCTTTTCGGGCGCGGCGACCGTTTCAACCAGCTGCTGGAGGACGCCGCGCGGGAGGCGCACGAAAGCGTCCGCCTGGTCATCGAATTGATCAAGGCCCCCAATTCGGCCAAGAGCCTCGACGACCTCGCGCTGACCCGGCGCAAGGAAAAGAAAATCTCCCAGCAGATCAGCGCGGAACTGGTCAAGGTGTTCGTCACCGGCCTTGACCGCGAAGACATCGAGGCGCTCGCGCTCGCGCTTTACAAAATTCCCAAGACCGTCGAGAAACTTGCGGAACGCATCGCGCTCGGCCACCAGCAGGTCGAAGGCGTCAACTTCAGCCGGCAGATCGAGATCATGGAGGAAGCCACGGACGTGCTGCTTTTGATGGTGCAACAATTGCGCGACATGAAGCATCTGGAAAAGATGCACGAGCTGAACGCCAAGCTCCAATATCTCGAAGGCGAGGCCGACAAATTGATGCTCGGCCTGCTCAAGGAACTCTACGGCGGACGTTACGACCCCCTGCGCGCGATGGTCATCCGCGACTTGTATGAATTGATGGAAAAGGTCATTGATCGCTGCCGCGACGCCGGCAACGTGGTCATGCACATCGTACTGAAAAATTCCTGATCCCCACACGTGACGATCCTCATCATTACCGTCATTGTTTGTGCGCTGGTGTTCACCTATATCAACGGCTTTCATGACACGGCCAATTCCATCGCCACCGTCATCGCCACGAAAGTGTTGACGCCGCGCCAGGCCGTCTTGCTCGCCGCCATCACCAATCTCGCGGGCGCATTCATGGGCACGGCGGTTGCCAGCACCATCGCCTCCGGCCTCGTTGATCCCAAAGTCGCCACGTCGCAGGTGCTCATCTGCGCGTTGCTCGCCGCCATCGCCTGGAATCTTCTGACGTGGTGGTTCGGCCTGCCGTCCAGTTCATCGCACGCGCTCGTTGGCGGTTTGTGCGGTGCGTGCCTTGCGGCCGCGCATAACCATTGGAACGTGCTGGTGTGGTCCATTCCCAATGCCGAACATTGGTGGAAGGGCAAGGGATTGCTGTGGAAAGTCATTGTGCCGATGATCTCCTCGCCCATCTGCGGTTTCGTGCTGGGGTTTCTCGTCATGGGCGCGTTGTATTTTCTGCTGCGCAACTGGCGTCCCTCCACCGTCAATAAAACCTTCGGCAAACTCCAGCTCATCAGCTCGGCTTACATGGGCGTCAGCCATGGCATGAACGACGCGCAAAAAACCATGGGCATCATCGCGCTGGCCCTGTTGACCGGCACAACCTCCGGCGCATTCGACCACCTGCCCGGCTGGTTAAGTTTTCTCCACACCGAGCAACCGGCCGACGGCCAGCCCCTGCCCATCGCCAAGTGGATCGTCGTGCTGTGCGCGTTGACGATGTGCGCCGGCACGGCGGCGGGCGGCTGGCGCATCATCAAGACCCTCGGCCATAAAATGATCCGGCTGCATCCTGTTCACGGCTTCGCGGCGGAAACGGCCGGCGCCACGGTGTTGATGACCGCCGCGCACTTCGGCATGCCCGTGTCCACGACCCATGTCGTCACCACGTCCATCATGGGTGTTGGCTGCGCGAAAGGATCGAATCAACTCAAACTGATCGTCGTGGAACGCATCATCTGGGCATGGATTTTGACGCTCCCCGCCAGCGGCGGCGTGGCCTATCTGCTGGTGGAAATCGCGCGGGCGCTGGGCTGGCTGGGAAGTTGAAAAATTGACCGGACTTTTCTGGTCAAAGAAATTTTGCGTTAGCCGTGAGCGGAAATCCGGCGAGAAATTCCGCTGTGCTCATCCGCCTGCCGCCTTCGCGCTGCAGTTCAAAAATCATCAATGCATCTTTGCCACAGAGAACAAGAATTCCATCCGCATTAGCCGATAAAATTGTTCCAGTCGCAATTCCGCTGTTGTGAATTGAAATTCCTTCATAGCAAGCTTCTTCAACAGGACCAGCTTTCCAAATCTTCAGCAATTTACCGTTACAAAATGTGAATGCGCCCGGCCATGGCGTGAACGCACGCAACCGGTTCGAGATTTTTTGCGCCGGCAAATTCCAGTCAATCCGTCCATCTTCCTTGCTGATCTTTGCGGCGTAAGTCGAGCCTTCGGCCGGCTGCGGTTGCGGTGAAATTTTCCCGGCGACGTAATCCGGAATGGTTTCGACCAGCAATTCCGCGCCGAGCTGGGCGAGGCGGTCGTGCAGGCTTTGCGAATCGTCCGTCGGCAAAATCGGCGTGCGGCGCGTGGACAAAATCGGGCCGGTGTCGAACCCGGCATCCATCTTCATGATCGTCACGCCGGTTTCCGGTTCGCCATTGGCAATCGCCCATTGGATCGGCGCGGCCCCGCGATATTTCGGCAGCAACGAGGTGTGGACATTAAGGCAGCCGTACGGCGGCAAATCCAAAATCGCCTGCGGCAAAATCTGTCCGTAGGCCACCACGACCATCAAGTCCGGCTTCAATTCACGCAGTTCAGCGATGAATTTGTCATCGCGCGCCTTGAGCGGCTGGAGAACGGGCAGCCTCAACTTCTCCGCCAGAATTTTTACGGGCGACGGCGTAAGCTTGAGTTCGCGGCCTTTGGGTTTGTCCGGCTGGGTGACGACGGCAACGACGGAAAAGCGTTCGTCGCGGAAAATTTTTTCCAGGCTGGCGCAGGAAAGTTCCGCCGTGCCCATGAAAATGATTCGCAGCGGGACCATGCGACGCGGTCACTTGTTCACCGCGTGGCGCAGGATGTCGGCGAGCACCTTGGCCGGCGACTGGTCGGCGTTGATTTGATGGACGAGTTTCTTGCCGTAAAATTTCAGCACCGGCTTGGTTTCCTCTTCGTAGGTCTTGAGCCGCTGGCGGATGACCTCGAGGTTGGCATCGTCCAGGCGGTTTTCCTTCATGGCGCGGCGCTGGATGCGGGCGACGAGGCTTTCAAAATCCTGGCTGCACAGATAAAAAACGCCGACGACTTGCAACACGTCCTGGAGCATTTCCGCCTGATGAACATTGCGCGGAATGCCATCGAGCACCAGCGTGTCGCGTTCGGGATGCAGCCGCCCGGACTGGGTCAGGTCCTTGATGAATTGCTGCCATAACTCGATGGTCGGCTCGTCCGGCACGAGCTGGCCGCGGCTGGAGTAATCGAGGAAAATTTTTCCGAGCGGTGATTCGGGCCGCAGGTTGCGGAACACGTCGCCGCAACTGCAATGGAGGAACTGTGGAATGGCGCCGAGGATTTTCCCCTGCGTGCCCTTTCCCGCACCGGGGGCGCCAAACAACAGAATGCTGCGGTATTTCATGCCGTTTTGGGTCGAAGCTGGATTTCCTGGATCTGGGCGAATGGCAGCATGATCTCCTGATGCACGCCGTTCTGCATGACCTCGAGATGCACGTCGTTCGATGAGATGCGCGTGATGCGCTCGACGACAAATTGTCCGCCGCCAGTTTTGACCAGCAGCGTCTGGTCCTTTTCCGCACCATGACGGACAACGCCGAAATAACCGGAAAATTTCGTCTCAAAAAACCGGCGGTTGAACGTGAACTGACCGCGCTGAAAAACCTGTCCGGCCGGCTTTTCCGCCGCCGGCGTCCCCGGCGTACCGTCCGCAACGGAAACTTCCGCGGTGACACCCGGCTGTCCCGGCACGGCAAAGGTTGCCGGATCCGCTTCCGCCGCCGCCAGTTCGCTTTCAGGGATGACCTCAATCTGCGTGGGCAGGGATAGAAAAATAATCGGCCCGACAATCGGCAGCACGGCCGCCACGCCCATCACCAGCGCCTTGGGCCGGGCACGAAACACCGCGATTTCAAAACCGGCATAGATGTTGGCCGCATAAATCAAGGCCAGCGCGAAAAACCCGACCGATGATGCAAACAACGCGCCGAACAACGATTGGGGCGCCGGTTGTTCCAGCCGCGTCACTTGCTGAACTTTCACTTCCGGCCTTTTGGGGCGTTCGGATGCGGGAGTTTCGATGAACGGCTCGACGAGCGGCTGGATTTTGGGATTGGCCGCCAGTTGCTTCAGACCGTCCTGCGAAAACTTTGTCCATGGCACGCGGTCAGAATAATTTCCGTCCGCCGTGCGGAATTTTACCCCGACGTCATCGAACGAAACGATGTCGCCGGTCAACGACGTGCCGTCCGCCAGGGAATATGTGTCGGCACGGGCGGCAAAACTTTGCCCGCAAAGCCAGAGGACGAAAATTGTGAAAAGGATTTTGTGCACGCAATCCTTTTAGCAAAACGGGAACCCGGCGTGAAAGGAAATTCAAATGCCGGAACCCAGTTCTTTTGCATACGCGAACAGCGCGGGTGCGCCGCCGGTGTGCCAGAACAAAACCGTTTCGCCACTCCGGAAAACGCCCTTGCGGATCAGGTCCACCAATGCACCGAACGCGCGTCCGGCATAGACCGGATCCAGCACAATGCCTTCGCTTCGCGCCAGCAATCGGATGGCATCACGTTCCAAGTCGCCCACCACGCCATAACCTTCGCCTTTGTAGCCATAAACAACTTTCACCTCATCGCGCGTTACGCGTACTTCCGATCCGATATATTCCGCGCAGTCGTTGGCAATCTGTGCCACCTCGGCCTCGTATTCAAAATGTTCCGGATCATTTTTGTCAATTGAGAGTCCGTGAAGCTGTCCGTCGAATCCGGCGATGCGCGCTCCGAACAGGATGCCCGCCTGCGTGCCACCACTGCTCGTGCCGAACACGAGATGATCCACTTGCCATCGGGTCGCGCGCAATTGTTCCGCCAGTTCCAGCATGGCCACTACATATCCGGTCGCGCCCACGCCATTCGAACCGCCGACGGGAATCAGATATGGCTTGCGTCCCTGCGCGCGGAGTTGCGCGTCCAACTCCCGCAGCTTCGCGGCGCGTTGTGGACGTTCAATCCAGTGCAACGTCGCACCAAGCAGTTCGTTCAAAAGCAGATTGCCATTAGCCACATCCGGCTTGTTCCCGTTCAGGATGAGTTCGCAGCGCAGACCGGCTTTCGCGGCGGCCGCCGCCGTCTGACGACAATGATTGGATTGCACCGCGCCAAGCGTGACCAGCGTGTCCGCACCCTGCTGGAGAGCGTGGCCGACAAGAAATTCCAGCTTGCGAGTTTTGTTGCCGCCCAACGCCAGGCCGGTCAGGTCATCGCGCTTGATCAAAAGCTGCGGGCCGGCGAGCTGGTGCGAAAGGGTTTTGAGTTCCTCCAGCGGCGTGGGCAGATGCGCAAGCGAGCAACGCGGTAATGAATCAATTCGCATCACGGCGGGGGACTTTTTTCAGGCCAACCTCACGGGCGATGTCGTCGAATTCCGCATGGCTGACATCTTCAAGCTGCTTGCCGCGCGCTTTGAGCTTCTCATTGATCTTGATGGCTTTCTCGGTCATTTCGTCGTGGGTTTCCTGCGTGCCGCCGACGAGCGCAAAGTTCGGGCCGGTGGTGATGCGCTTGTTGCCGTCCGAATCCAGGCCGACACCGAGCAATGCCGCCTTGCGTTTAATTTTTTTGACGTTCGCCATATGGTAAATTAAAGCCCGGCCGAGGGCGGGTCAAGAGCAGCGCCATGTTTGATCGGGTTCAAGGCGTATGCAACCGAAAGAAGGCGGTATCGCTGGTTAGCGGCACATTAACGCTGTAACGTCCACTTTGAAAGATTGGAACAAGCGGGACTTGATTCCAAGCAGCTCCAAAATTCAGAACGGGGCTGGATTGAAGAACCAGATTGGTAGCGGACGGTCCCCAAGTGATGATCAATGAATTGCTTCCTGCATAATCATGAAGTACAAAATCCACTCCGACCGTATCCGGCCCGGCGGCATAATCGGCAGCAATATCTGAATCTGACAACAAACCGGCGTAGATGCGAAATTCTTTGTAACGTCCCCCGAAATAGGCGTCTGAAGAAAATTGTGAGCGACCAAGCCAGTTGTTTGTATCAATGATTCCAGACAATGGAATGGTGGCGGCATCAGAAGCGATAAGAGCACCATTTAGATAAAGTTTGGCTACTCCGCGCACTGGACTATAGGTCACGGCCACAAAGGAAGTAACATTTAACGGGAGAGAGTTTGTCCAATTCAATCTGGGCGTTTCTGTCTCATTATAGTTGGTCGTGATTGCAAAATGTAACAATGGCTTGGTTGTGACATAGACGGAATCTGTCGCGGGAGTAAGAAACAAATAGCTGTATCCCCATCCGCCGTTTATTGCCGGATTGCTACTACCAAAGTCAAAAATTCTTTGCCACGCTGCGGGCAGACCAAATTGCGGGGTTGGAAATGTCCAAGTTACCCAAGCTTCCACAGACACCTCACTTAAACTGGAAATTATTCCCGGGGCAAAGCCGCATAAGCATTTATGGTATTGGGGATTGAAGCGAACCATGCAAATTCATCTCACCCTTGCCCGTAAAAGCGCCATTGACCACAGATGACGAGGATCCGGTGTTGAAAGCTGGCCGTTGGCCCCGCCGACGGAATCATGAACAATCCAGTCATTAGTTTGCTCGTTGAAACTGTATCGGTGAACGAGCGCGATGTCCTGTGGCGCACCAACGGTAACTGTCACTGTGTTGGAGAATCCCTGCCAGACAGCCGAGATGTCGGCGGTGCCTGCCGCAACCGTACGAAGTCGTCCGTCTTTTGTAAAGGTGATGACATTACTATTATCCGAAGCCAAAACTAAATCTGGTTGCACACTGATGTTGACGTTAGAAACACTGGAAAAATCGGCAAAGACGGCGGCCCGAAACAACGCTCCCGGCCCGGTCGGTGACTTTATCACAACGCGCACGCTTTGCAGCGTTCCGGATTCAACTGCGGTCGATCTGGTCCGAAGGCATCCAGCACCGCAACGTCCAGCGGAGCCAGCGCCCCTGGTAACTCCGAAATTCCAGAATGCTGCCTTTGAAATTTGAAGTCCTCACATTGTTAGTGCCAGCACCGATAAGATTGTTAGTTGTTGAACCAATCTTGGCTGGAGTGAAGCCAACGTTTGGAGCGCTTTGAGCTGCCAGCGCGCCATTAATGTAAATCCGGGCAAGCGCACTGTCTTGTGTCCACACCAGGTGATTTGTCCCACCCACCGCCGGAATTGGCAGGCTTGCATCTATTGAATTGAGTCCCCGTGAAGCAATTAGCCCGTCCAAAAAGAAAATAATTCATTCCGCCATTCTTTCCTCTGAAATTGTAAAGCTGCAACTGTTGGGACTGCTAACAGGACCATCCGAATACCAGACCTCAAAACTAATGGAACCATAATTGGTGAACAGGTCGTGTGGCAGCCGCATGCTGCTGTTGGTGCCGTCCAAAACCAACGCGCCATTGGTGATGAAAGCGTGGCCTTGTAAAACGCCGTTGGCATGATTGACCGAGTCTCTCGCGTCAATGTCAAATGAATAACGGTGGGTTAAAGCAGCCCGGCATCGCCGTTTGAACGGCTGCCAAAATCAACAGCACCGCCAATAAAGTATTCCATCTCATTGACAAGGCATAAGAAGTGACTCGCATAAGCGGATTTCCCATTGACTGATGTGAAGAGCATAACAGTCCTGACAAAATAAACAAGAAGCCACTGAAAATCCCGTATTTAACCATGAACTGGCACTGTCAATTGCCTGCCATTGTCGGCGGGATTAATTCTTAACAGGAAGGGCACCGCGGTTTTGGCCCATGCTTCCGGCATCGGATAATGATTGGCACCGCCGGCAAAACAGCTTCGCAGCATGTCGGTGTTGATGATGCCGGGATTGAGCGGCACGGCGGCCATACCCGGCGGCAATTCCTGTGCGAGCGACTGGGTGAGTCCCTCGATGGCCCACTTCGTCGCGCAATACGGCGCGACTTCCGCGTCGGTCGAACGTCCCCAGCCGGAACTGAAATTAACGATGATGCCCCGGCCCGATTTGATCATTGCGGGAACAAAATGGCGGATGATGTTCGCCACGCCCTTGATGTTCACGTCAATCACGTCGGAAAATTCCTGCGCGGGAATCTGCCAGAGCGGCGCATTCCGGTTGATGAGGGCGGCGTTATTCAGCAGAAGATCCGGTGCGGCGTGGATTGCAAAATACGCTTCGACCATGCGGCAACTTGTTCATCAGAGGAAACGTCCATGACAGCAAAGTCGTTCGGCGTGGGAAATTGCTTCTGCAATTGGGCAATTTCTTTTTCCGAGCGGCCACAGCCCATCACCGTATGGCCAAGCCGGATGAATTCCTCTGCCATCGCGCGACCCAGCCCGCGTGAAACGCCGGTGATGAGGATTATTTTTACAGGCATGAAATCGTCGTGCGGATTGATCGCGGGCTTGAAGAAATTTATTGAGGAATTCTGACGCGAAAAAATTGCTGCGTGGCGGATGCGTCGTTCACATATGGCGGAGTGGCATTCGTCACGTCGGCATAGGGCCCAATGATCTGCGGTGAACATTGCAAAACTCCGATACCCAGTTCAAGATCATGCTGTTGGTCGGGGAGACTTGTATGGAAAGCGGCAGAATTTCAGATATTTCATTGGTGGCACCCGCCATGATGCCGAGGCTTGGACGGTTTCATAAGCATAATCAACCAACGTGATATCAATGCCAAAAAGTTGACCATTATTCGTCGTGGAAAAATGCGCCCATCCGAAATTGGTATTCGTGCCATTGACCAAATCCAGCCCCACATAGCCGTGTAAATCGCCGTCTTCCGTGGCACTGGCTCCAAATGGATAGGGATCAAGGAAATTGGAATCAATAATCTGCCCGGCTTGCACCACCTTGAAGTTCCGCAAGGTGAAAACAATAACATCATTGGCGCGAACATAGGCCTTGCCGGTCAGCCCTTTAAAAAAAATCTCCCGGTCCTCGCCCATTATGTCCGGGTCATTGGTGGTGCCGAACTCGAAATCATTGGTTCCATCCAAGTTCAGGTCAAAATTTACGTGAGTGGTAAAACCGGGCGGCGATAAATTAACCAATCCGGAGTAAATAACATCCGCACGCGATGCGATGGTCATCAAAAGCAATAATCCAAAGGCAATAACGCATCTGGCCAATGGTTTTGTGCCAAAACTATTCACACAAAGAGCTAATTATTTAGCAGCATCAACCATCCGCCAAACTTGAGTCCTTGTCAACATTTGTCAGGACAAGCCATTAAGCTAATCTCTCGGATTGAACTTGGATTCACGTGCAAGTTGTTC
>CAWFVY010000024.1:0-56868 GCA_963819365.1 uncultured Acidobacteriota bacterium | reverse complement strand
TCACCAACTGCATGTTCTGCAACAGCATCCGGCCAAGAGCGGTGACGGGTTTCGAGTTCTTGTTGGTGTTTAGAGAGACGAACAGGATCAATTGCTTTTCGATTACTTCATCGAGTGAAAGCAACTCATCGTAGGCGCCCGTGACGACCGACAGGTCATCCTCAAGGAACGTCATGAGTTCATTCAACAACCCTTGTATTTTTGGAACTCGTTCACGATCCTCAAAGGACTGGCGCAGATTCCGGACCGACATTTCCAGATTCAACTGGCGCTGTACGGCGACGCCTGATTGCTCCGAAGCTTGCCAAGAGCAATCGCGATCTGCTCACTCATTACGCGCTGATCGAGAGCCAGAACCAGCACGTCATGAATATTGAAATGCTTGCCGGTATGCGCGAGGACGCGGACCAAATCGCTTAGATAGGTCGCCTGATGGCCGTGAAAATAAGTCCTGCTTTAGATCGAGGGACTCAGACACGAAATTGGCATGTTCCTGGTACAGTCCCTCTTCGCTGAAGAATGGGTTGTAGCGTACCGAGATCTCGGGCCTTGAAGGATCCAGAATCCTGAGTTGTTCAATTTGCCCCGCTGTCTCAATGGCGGTAAGTAAGGCTGTTCAATTTTTGTCCCCTTTCCCGTCAAATATCAACATGGGTATTTTGTTTTCGCCTTTGGGTCCGGTCCTGCGGAACACGTCCTGGCTAATGATGTTCTTGAGGAGGGTCTGTTTCCCACCGTGGCACCAAACACCACGGACTGCATTACGCGAACAATAATCTGGCCAGAACCAAGGCTCGCCATGGACGTTGTAGCCAAGGGCGATGGCGTCTCTCGTTGAACGCGGTCGTCACGTTTCTGCGGTCCCGACGCTCGCTTACAAAAATTGCAGGATGAGGCCAACTTTTTCCCGTCGCCGGCGCAGAGTCACGATGTACCAGAGGAGAACGCTCAGGCCCAGGGACAAAAGCAGGAAATAAAGGCACACCTCCACGAGTTGCGAGGCGCGGATGTGAAAACGTGTGACGAGAACGTAGGCTCCACAAATTAAGAACTCCAAGCGTGAGCGTGGCGACGACAAGGCCAAAATTCTCTTCTTGGTTAAGGGGATAGGCGCGCCGTCCCGACCGGTACTGTTTTCGCTCGACACTAGACACCAAAGTTGAAGATTAGAATCACCCCGATAATGAGTCCACCGATCACAGCCAGGGCTACGAAGATCGGGTTGGTTCCAAATCGACCGTCTTTCGACGCGGGCTTCAGGGGATCACGAAGCAATCTCGAAGCAAGCAAAATTGGCGAGTCCTGCGCCTTTCCGGCATGGAACTCGACTAGCCGTGCCCGCATCCGGGTTATATCGCTCGTGTCTTTCATGGTCACAGAACCACCGTGGCTTTTACTTGTGCATCGAAGGCGAGCTGCACGATGCAAGGGGAATTCAACTGTTTACGGATGACGACAACGCCTTGAGTCGTTCCATCGGGTTGCACGTCCTGCGTTGCGTATTCTGCATGGGCAACCGGCAGAGGAAATTCGCCGACATCACCGAACTGTTTTAATGTTTTTTCGTCGAGTTGTTGACGCACAAGACTTGGCAGCTCTGGATTCGCATCGTGCGCTTCCAGGGAAGTTGCGCTAAGCTCGGGCACATGCCACAGGCGTTTTGTTTTGTTCTCGACAGTGAAATAGAGATAGAGACTGGTTCGTGTCCTGAACACCTGTTCTACTCGTACACTCACTCGGTCTTTTGCCACCCGGGGCCGGGAGGACTGAATCTTTTCTGCCTCGAGGAAAGCCTTGGTTAGCATCAGGTCGGCCATATCATCGGTCGCACTTGTGATCGGTGGCGGCCGGGTCGCTGGCATGTTGTCAATGGCGAAGCTCATGTTCTTTACCTCTTCTGTTGTCTCCAATTCGTAGGCGTAGCGACGCGACTGCGTCCACACGAACAAGTCCGTGGCAATTCCAGACTTCATAGGTTTGATGAACACCTTGTTTTGCTGCCGCTCAATCTGGAAATCGGGACTACCGGCTGCTGCCATGGTGACCGCCTCATGGAATTCGAGAACGGTCAAATGGTTCACGGCCGTCGCCACTGGGTCAATGAGTCTGGGACGACGGTGTTCGCTTGCTGCGCAGTACCATTGACTGCGAGCACATAAATAAGGAGAACAACCGCACTCGCTTTCATACTGTCCTTTGAAAACCTGAGCGGGATTCCTGGAAGAAATCCCGCTCAAGCAAGTCTTGCCTTACATCACCCAGGGCGCGTTCGACATCACCATCCTCGGTGATGGGTGGAAATTCCACGGCCTCATCGGGAATTACGGCTTCCACTGCGACTTCCGCAGCGTCGTGTAGTTCCGTCGATGAAACGTCAGGTCCTGTTCGGGTTTGTCATCGTCAAGGAGGATCTCGCCGTCTTCGAACTTGAACAGAAACGTCAGTTCTGTTCTCCTTCTTTGAGCGAATCCACCAGAAAGACCCGGCCGGTCGGGTCGTTACGAACGAAGCCGGGATGAAGGCGCGGCGTGTGCACCCGGACTACCTTGCCTCCCGTTCGGTCAGCTAGTTTCACAATCAGCTCTTGTGGAGGCAAGAAAAAGAATTGAGCCGGTCGAACGCTCGCCCTGACACACGACCCGATTGAGAGCTTGCAACCAACCCAAGCGGTTCTCCGTCTTGTCCGCGGCCCAAATACGGACGAAAGCGAGGATCGCTTTCATTTCGTATTTGCCTCGCTCCTCGTCGGAATGCGACGTGCCAATTGCCCGGTTCATGGCAAACAGGGTCTTTCGTCGCAATTCTTTGTCAGGGCTTTGCCGAACTTGCTCCCACTCGTTCCTTGCCTTCTCTTGTTGTTGTCTGAAGGATTCCCGCCGCTCAGCGATCCGGCCCACCATCGCGGCGTAAACCCGCTTGATAAAACGGCAACTTTCGAGCATCTCGCGCGTGACCTGCTCACCCACTACGAGGCCTTTGAAGGCTTCAATCGGGGCCCGCTGGCTGAGCAAGTCCTCTATCTGCTTGCGAACATGGTTGTAGAGATACGCGATGCGATCGGACTTTTCTGCTTCGACGTGCAGAGCCAGGTCTCGAAACCCTGCGTTCGTTCTTGTAACGAAGCCAGGGTGCTTGATGGACCTGTTGTCGAACTTCGGCGACGAGTTTGAGATCCGGCTGGCCCGCCACTTCAGACTGTCGAGCGCATTCTGAAGTTCCTTCGCTAACTTTCGCGCAAGTTCTTCCTGACCGGCCGCTCGGCACGAGGTCATCAGATCGGTAATCGAGCCGATGTGATTGCCGCGTGCCTTCGATGGCCACGTGTTCGAGATTGAACCAGGGATCACGAGCCTTGTTGGCCTTGGTTTTGCCCTGTTGCTGGCCAAGCCCTAGTGAACACCGGTGCCTAACAAACCTCGGAAAGCGGTCATGCTCGACGACGCAGACCCAGTCGAAATCGAAGTCGCCCCCGTTTTTCTTCGCCGTTTCTGAATGAAGAACGAAGGTCCCTCAACTCGAAGCTGTCGTGCAATAAGGTCCCAGCTTCCTCGTCCGTGAACATTCGGTGACTGCGAACCACATCTCCCTTGATCAGGTCGATGAGTTCTTGGTCCGCCAATGTCCTAAACGGCAGAAGATCTTCGGCCATGCGTATGGGATAGCGAACGCATAGACCCTGGCTTGAGCCCATTTGAACGATGGCTGTATGTTCTGGAATCCAGTCGGAGCCCGAATATACTTGCCCGTCTTTCAGGAAGAGGTATCCGTCGTCCATCAATGCAAAAGCTGGTAGACGAAAACCTCCGCCAGTCGCTGTCTTGAACGCCCAGTGTGCCAGGACCTTGTTAAGTTGATTGTTGACGTAAGGATGGCGAACGATTTCGCCGCTCGCATCGGCCAGCAGTAGTCCCTCAACAACACGGAACTCTTCGCTACCGTCCGACTCGGCAGCCTGAGTCGAATTCTTGTCCGGACGATGGCCAAGAATTTCTAGCAACTCGTCGTAACGGCCCTGTCCAACGGCCTCGCTCAGCTTGGCAACCTGCTTCATGGCCTGCGGCAGGACTTCCATCTGAATCGAGTCCATTGGTGCGTGTTCCAGCAGTGTGTACGAGGATTCGAATTCGAGTTGGCGTGACGCTTCGCGAATACCCATCGCTACGGGACCACGAAACCGCCTGCCTTCCCCGATCACCGAGTACACAACCGCTGGACCTCCGAGTCCAGGTTTGATCGCGCTTTCCGGCAACACACAATCTGCCTTTAGCGCATCCGCTACATCGTCACCCATCCACTTGAATGAACCCTTCGCTTGCGTATTCGCGAATGCCATTCGGAACTGATAGAACCGCCCCGACGGCAGGAACTTGTGGGCAATTTCCCGCTTCGCGATTTCCTCAAGCTGAGTACAGTCGCCATCGCTGAATTCCTTCTCAGCGCCCGGCCAATTTTCTCCCGGCGTAGGCGTTCGACATGGTCAGCGACAACTTCGGCATCATGCTTTTGTTTCAGCTTCGCGAATAATGACCGTCGCAGCCAACCGCGGCAGTCATTGGTTCCGAGCTTGAGGTCTGGGACCACCAGCACTTCGGCCTCTGGTTCTTCCAACATCACCTTGCATGGAGAAACCAAAATGCCAAAGTAGACGATCGCGGCCTGCGGCCAGTGCTGGAACCGCTCGGCAATCAATCGGCTGTGGTCGCGGTCAACAAAGTAGAACTTGCCTTTCTTTGCTGATCCGCTGGCTCCGATAAGTTCGCAGCGGGTTCCGTTCCAAGTCAGTTGGGCCAGGGCGTTTTCGACCTGCGACTCCTCGTAATCATCGAGTTGCTCGCTTGGGACTTTAACGCTCGCCACCCTGATTCGAGGATAGAGCGCGCTAAGAAGCGTATTCTCCAAAGGCCCAAGATCGTGCAAGCGTGGTGTTATCCGCCCGATGCGATCAATCTCGAGGTTCTGGATGCGATCAGCCGGGATCCTGTATCTCTTCGTCGTTGAATTCTTCGTCGTCATCGTTTTTTCTCCTTTCAGCTCTGTTGTGGGCGAGACCCAAACAGAGAGAGGAGTCTGCTGACCGCAAACTCTCTCATCTTTCGCCTGGTCTCCCCCATTTCGGGTTCCGCCTCGACCAGGTCCTCGATAAGAGAAGCTGGATCAGCACATTGCCCTGAGTGAGCAGGGCACTCATAGACCAAGACATGGCTCGGTCATTTGAGAACTTGCGCTGATTTGGCTGAAATCAACCTTTGGTGACAGCCTGTTTCACGATCACTGGACTGCCGCCTCCATTTACCTCCGGAACCGCTTTCCAAACAGCGAGTGTGTAAAAGTGCTGCCCGGATTTGAAAGCCTGAATAAGTGCCTCGCCCTCGCTCGCAGCTTCCTGTCCAAGTTTTGGGGCTGAAATGGATGGATCATTCGCCGGCAAGAAGTAACGAAGATCGATCTCGATGCCGGTTCGTCGCGGACGACGGCCTTTTGCTGCTTCGCCTGGGCCTGTAGCCGCCCCACTTGATGTTCCGTTCTCCATTGAAATCCCCTATTTGCCCGTGAGCATTGCTTGTTGCAGGACCCAGTC
Source organism: uncultured Acidobacteriota bacterium (assembly GCA_963819365.1). Lineage (GTDB taxonomy): Bacteria > Acidobacteriota > Terriglobia > Terriglobales > Acidobacteriaceae > Telmatobacter. The sequence continues at coordinate 51,290 of CAWFVY010000024.1, read as the reverse complement.
GCGCTTTTCGCCTTCGATGGCCCGTCCCCAGTACTCGGCAACCAGAAGCCCGCTCGGATTTTGCTCGGACTCTTTTCCGCCAAAAGCCTCACATGAAATTCGCATACCAACTTGTCGATGCTTTCGCTATGGTCATGGACGTGATGGACTTGCTTGACACCGAACGCCGTGTACGTCATCGGGTCATCTTTCGAAACCTCGAGGGAACGGAGCTGGAACTCCGAGGTAATTTCGTCTTCCTGTACTTTTCCAATCAAATTGTCCTTCTGCATTCCGGCATAGGCAGTACGCCGCAGGTTGGCGGTCATCATGTTGAGACTGTCGGCCCAGTTGCGGCTCACGCTGGCCGGAGAGAATCCGAGATACCGATCCAGAAATGACCGCACTCAACGCCCGGCGCTCTAATTCGGTCGGTCCCGATCTTTCTCGGTCCGAAACCGTCACACTGGGAGTCGCTTTGCCGATTACAGTGGCTTGCCCGTCATCGGAGATGCGGACAACGGTTGGTGGTTGAAGTCGAACGTAAACCGCGAAACCGAGCGCAAGCATCGTAGTAGGAACGCAGAGGAAGGCAAGCGCCATGGCGCGATTGGCATATGCGCGCAAGGCACCATCGTGCTCGTAGTAACGGCTGTATCGCGTTTTCTCCGGAGGTCCTGACTTTTCTGTTTTTCTCAACCACATATTTACCGTCCCCGACTCCGCCGGCCAAATAAGCGGCGGAATGGGTCCTGGAGGCGTGGGCACAGGCATCATGGGGCCGGCGAATGTGGGTCCTGGGGGTGTCGGCACAGGCATCATGGGGCCGGCGGCAAGCACATTGTGTGCAAAGGTGAACAAGGCAATTACTACGAAAGTACGAACAATCAACGTGCTGAGCTTCATGGGACCCTGGCTCCTATCGGTGAAACTTTGTACGAAAAGAGTAACCCAGATGTGGCATGACTTGTACAACAAAGGTAACTTTTTTGTGATTCTTTAGATGGTTACCGAGTTTTTGCCGGTTGCGCCGAACTTCACAATTCGCCTGGAGCGTGGGGAAGCAAATTTCCTCCATCCATCTGGTGGGTGCGAGGGTAAGCTTTGGGAGTGATCGAAGAATTCAGGGAACGGTTTAATCGCGAATACTCGGCGAAGCAATATGCGGCGCTGCTCGACCTGCTGGAGGAGCGGTGCGGCGGGTGCCGGGTGGAGTTCCGCGTGGCGGAAACGCCGATCTTTGTCGAGCGGGGCATGCTGGAGCGGATGGCGAAGCTCGGGTCAGATATGGCACGCGAGCTGATCGCGGATGAGGCGTACCTGGAGGCGGCGCGGCGGGCGATTCCGGCGGACTACCGGGTGCCGGGGGAGAGTCGTCATCCCCATTTTCTGACGGCGGACTTTGCGCTGGTGCGGGAGGAGTCGGGCGAGCTGACTCCGCGGCTGGTGGAGATTCAGGCGTTTCCATCGGTGTACGCCTACCAGGCGGTGCTGAACCGCAGCTACGTGCAGGCTTACGGGCTGGACGACAAACAACTTGACTGGTACCTGGACGGATTGGACCGCGACGGCTTCTGGGAACTGCTGTCGCGGACGGTGCTGGGCGGGCAGGATCCGATGCATGTGGTGCTGACGGAGATCGATCCGGAGCACCAGAAGACGCGTCCGGACTTCGAGGTTACGGCGAAGAAGCTGGGCATTGCGGTAGTGGACATTCGATCGCTGCGAGCCGAGGGCAACAAGCTGTACTACCGCAACGCGCAGGGCAAGCCGATCCCGATCCACCGCATCTACAACCGCGCCATTGCCGATGAGCTGATGGCGCGCGATGTGAAGCTGCCGTTCGACTTAACGAGGAAGTGGGACGTCGAGTGGGCGGGGCATCCGAACTGGTATTTCCTCATCAGCAAGTTCTCGCTGCCGTGGCTGACGCGAAAGGGCGGATGGGATCGCGTGGTTCCGCCGGCGGTGTTTCTGGACGATTTTCTCGACGGCGACGGAAGGCAGAGGCTGGAGGCGGCGGGCGTGCGGCTTCCCGCGGCGGGCAAGGATGCGGTGTATCCGGAGTTGCTGTTGAAGCCTCTGTTCTCGTTCGCGGGGAGAGGCATCGAGTTCGAACCGGCGCAGTCGCGGCTGGAGGCGATTTCGAAGGAAGAGCGAAGGGGATACCTGTTGCAGCAGCGGATGCGTTTCGAGCCGACGATCGCAACGCCCTTTGGGATGACGCAGGCGGAGATCCGCATCCTCTATCTGTGGCCGGACCGGGGAACACTGCGACCGGCACTGTCTCTGGTTCGGCTGGGCCGGGGCAAGATGATGGGCGTGGACCATAACAAGAACCAGGAGTGGGTGGGGGCATCGGCGGCGTTCTATCCGCGGAGCAGGGAACAGAAGGCTGGGTTCTGACAGCTCAGAATCCGGTCCGGCTGTGTCCGTTTGTTTACTGCGGAGTTACCTGGGATGTAAAAGTGATGGAAACAGAGAGGGGCGGAATACGGGGAAAACGGGCTAAAAGCGAAGAAAAAGCGTAGAGGGGCGTTTTTGCTAAGTTATTTGTTGCTATATATATGGTTCTCAAATTGTGGAAAACTTCTGAAACTTTAACCGTTGGTTTTCTGGTTAACACCCAGTGAGGCTATGTTGGGGCCGCGAGGGCGGTTTGATACAGAGCGCAGAAGATTGCGCAGGCGTAGCACTGGGTGATGATGGAGCAGGAGACGCGGAAGAGGCTGTGCCGGCTGTCACAGGTGATAGCCGGTAGCTCCAGCCTGAAATTCAGCCCCAGGTCTCAAGGTCGAGACCTGGGGCACCCTGGTTCGTGGTGGAATCGCCATGAAACTGCGGCGGGTTGGGGGTTGTGGTCCCGCAGAAGTTGCCAACGCGGCGCGCGCTGCCATAACGGGCATCAATCGCAACCTCGTGTTCTCTGAGATCGAGACGGGTGACCAGATCCTTCGAAGCGCCCAGGCGCAAACTCGCTTCTCGCTTTTGCTGATTGCCGTCTTCGCACTCGTCGCTGGAACGCTCGCCGGCGTGGGCCTGTATGGAGTCATCTCCACAGCGGTACAGCAGCGAACCCCCGGAATCGGTGTGCGCATGGCGCTCGGAGCGGATCGCTCACACATCGTGCGCATGGTCGTCTCGGCGGGAATGCGCCTTGCCGTATTGGGCATGGCCGCAGGAGTGGTGCTTGCTGTTTTCCTCGGGCGCACCGCGCAGGCAATGCTGGTGGGCATCCGGCCTATTAATCCTCCAACCTTTGCTGCTACACTTGCGCTCTTCCTGGCTATTTCGCTGCTCGCCTCATGGCCACCCGCGCGGCGTGCCGCCGCCATGGATCCGAAAAGCGCTTTGCATGAGCGGTGACTTCGGTGAGCTGCGCGCCGACGTTCCCTGGGTGGAGCGATTCCGCGCATAACTCTACTTGTGCAGGACGAAAATCGTTCCTTGGGTTGAAGGTGTTTTCGAGGACTCATCGCTGCGATTATCCCTAAACGCACTCAATGAGCGCATTGCCCTGAATGCGCCAATTGAGAGGCAATGCGCTCATTGGACACGAGCCAAGATATCGGCGTTCCTCTTGCCATCAGGCAAGTCCGGGCGCCAAATATTTCCAGAACGTTCCGCTCAAAACCGACTGCTCCCCAACCTGAAGCGTGCTTACGCATTCGCTGACTGCGATGCTGGCGGATGTGCGCCCGGCCGATCCGGCGAGTATTGGCGGGGCGGCTTTGATCCTGATGGCGACGGCTCTGTGGCGGGCCTTATGCCCGGACGACGCGCCATGCGGGTTGAGCCGATGACCGCGCTCCGGGCGGACTAGGGTTCGGTGGATGGGCCAGTGGCTCAAGCACCGTAGAACCGGAAAAGAGTGCGGTGAGGACAAAGGGCGCGGTAGGATGGGGAACCCAGCGGCGTGAAGGAATTTCTTGCGTGAATATAAGCGAGTAGAAGACAATGTCGTCCATCAGACCAAGCCCTATCACATCTTCCGGAGCTCCCATGCTGTGTCGTTGTTGTGGCGCGTGTGATTCTTTGCGACGCGAGAAGCGCAAAGGATTCCTGCAGACAAGATTCTTTCCTCTGTTTGGCTTGTTTCCGTGGGAATGCGATCTTTGCCGTGACGTGAAACTCTACCGGGCAAGAACGAGTTCAAGGAAAAAGGGCTGAAGAAACGGCGCTGGGTCTTGGCAGACAGTGTTGGATCAAGAGGTTATGCAGAGTATTACCTTTGCGTAACTCTCAATGAAACTTTCGTGCTAGGATTGCGGCTGTTTCAGTCGAGCTAATCTCTCACCAAGAAGGATTGCAGTCCCGATGTCTTTGTGTGCTTTTGGTTGTGATTGTGTTCTGCATTCCAGCGGTGAGACCGATGCGCCGCGTCCCATGATTGTTTACCGGAGACCGCCGCGCGGGGAGAGCAGCCGGGTGTTTCGCGGGGTCAGTTACGCGCTGCTGTTCGAAGCGGTGCTGTGGGGGGCGGTAGTGGCCTGGGCGGTGTTGCAGCGCGGAGTGTTTCACCGCTGAGACGGGCTGGCAGGGCGGACGTTGGCGGGCGGTTCGGCGACGGGCCGGGGGCCATGCCGGGGCCGTGTTTGCAGAGAATGGCTGCCGGCCCGCGGCAAGCGGCATCCTGGTTACCATTTAGCGAACTATTGTGTTCTATCCTTTGAGGTGGAAGTTCGATAGAGTCTGACTGTCAAGCGCGATGACTGCACGGGCAGAAGGTCATATATGAATAGAGCCGCCAATCCGAGCATCGCAATATTTCCGAAGAAGAAGACGGTGTCTCCTCCGGGGCAGGAGGTGCGCTGCGCGGTGCGGTTTCCGCTGTCGCTGCCTGTGGTGATCAAGACGGCGCGGCGGGAGCATGTGGCGCGGACACGCAACGTGTCAGCGAGCGGCGTGTTGTTCGATATGGAAGAGATGCTGCGGGTGGGAGATCGCATAGCTTTCTCACTGCGCATGCCGGGTGGCATCCTGGGTACGTTACACGATGTTCTGGTGGATTGCACAGGACGTGTGGTACGCTGCTCGAAGAGCCAAGCCCAGACTCAAGTTGCAGCCACGATTGATGAATATCGCTTTGTGGAGCAATAACTCATATCCCCTGGGCCGGCCATATGCTGGATATGGACTTTCTCGAAGACACACCTGAAAGCGAAGCTCTCGATGGCGAGGAGAGGCCGGGAACTATCCGGATTATCCTTGCGGATTCGCAGGCTATTTATCGCGTCGGAATCCGGAAGATCTTCGCCCTCGAGGACGATATTCGGGTGGTGGCTCAGGCTGACTCACTGGAGAACCTGAAGGCGGCGATCGAGCGGTTTCCGACGGACGTGGTGCTGGTGGAAGGGGCCCTGCTGACGGGGATTCCCAACGCTGTCGCCGAATTGCTGAAGACTGCGCCGCAGGTCAAGATGATCGTGCAGGCGACCGCGAACGATGAGAGCGGCACGGTGGAGATGTACCGCCGGGGCGTGCGGGGCATTGTCACGCGGTCGATCTCGCCGGATCTGCTGGTGCGCTGTGTGCGGCGGATTGCCGCGGGCGAGACGTGGATCGACAACCAGAGCGTGAACTGGGTGATCGAGGCGTATCGCGCGCAGGCGGCCTCGCTGGTGAATCCCAAGACGCAGCCGCGGCTGTCGCCGAAGGAGATGGCGATCATTACCTGCATTACGCAGGGCAAGCGGAACAAGGAGATCGCCTTCCAGCTGGGAACAACAGAGCAGGTGATCAAGAACTATCTGCGGAAGATCTACGACAAGCTGGGAGTCAGCGACCGGCTGGAACTGGCGCTGTATTGCCTGCATAACAAGATTATCCACAACGAGATAGATGAGGAAGTAATCGAGCAGAAACTGGCACGGCGATAAGTTAATAACTTGGTGTAGATTGTGACGCGATCTTTGGATCGCGTTTTTTATTGTCTTGGAGTTGGTGTGAGGGGTGTGAACGAGGGATCAAGGGATCAAGGGACCAAGGGACCAAGGGAACAAGGGAACAAGGGAACAAGGGAAAAGGGAAAAGGGACTAGGCGCACTGCTTGGTGAATTGGATGGGTGGAGTCCCAGGTCCCAACAGCGGACCGGGGCACCCGGCTGTAGCAGCGAAGAAGGACAACTGCGGATCCCTCGGCCCGCTTACCCCACTCCCGGTGAGGCTGTGAGCGGGGTCCCCAAGCACGCGGGCTTTCGGGATGACACTCAGCGAAGGCGAGTGAATCTGAATTTTCAGGGCGGGTCCCTCCCCTTCTCTGCGCTCAGGGTCAGGATGACAAATCAGCCGGATGGTCGGCGCCGTCGCAGGTGATGGAGTCGGATTTGCCTTCGCAGGTGGGTTGGGAGCGGTCGTCGCAGTGGCGGCGGGCACGCTCGAGTAGATCGATGAGGGTGCGGAGGCCGTCGTCGCCGAGGTGGCCGAGCATCTGCTGCGGGAATTGGGAGACGGTCTGATCCATTTCGGCGAGGAGGGCGAGGCCGGCGGTGGAGATGCAGGTGAGGAGGACGCGGCGGTCCTTCTTGTCGCGCTCCTGGCGGATGAGCTTGAGGGCCTTGAGGCGGGAGAGAAGACGGGTGATGTCGGGGTCGGCGGTGATCATGCGGTCGCCGATGACGGAGCAGGAGAGGCCGTGGGGGTGAGCGCCGCGCAGGATGCGGAGGACGTTGTACTGGGTGGCGGTGATGTTCCAGTGGCGGGTGCTGCGCTGCATCGCTCGCTGCACGCAGTCGGCGGTGCGGGCAAGGTTGAGGAGAGCCTCCTCGGCGGGGCCGCTGAAGGGGCGCTGCTGGGCGATTTCAGATTTGAGGCTACACACGGTGAGGGCTCCGGCACCTGCGGTGCGGCTGACTGCGGCTCTGCCGCCAGCGCCTGATTTAGGGTTGTGGTTCCCAGGTCTCAAAGTCGAGACCTGGGGCACCCTGGTTCGTGGTGGAATCGCCCCGAAACGGCGGCGGGTTGAGGTTTGTGGTCTCCCGCCCTGGCAGAGCCAGGACGGGGCACCCGGCACCAGTGCCTGATTGAGGGTTGTGGTTTCCCAGGTCTCAAATCGAGACCCGGGGCACCCAAGATGGGGGTGGAACCAGCAGGGGCTGGTCGGGGTTCGTGGGTTCCCACCCTAGCCGCAAAAACAAAGACGCGGCGAGGATGGGGCACCCGGCACCCGGCCAGGACGGGCACCCGGGTTCGTGGTGGAACGGCGCTCCCTGGTTCGGAACGGCGTTCTTGGAAAGTGCGGATTACTGTTTGGCGACGTCGAGGTCGATGGTGAGCTTGATTTCGTCGCTGACGACGTTGTCGGGGGTGTTGGCGCCGACGCCGAAGTCCTTGCGCTTGATGGTGGTGGAGGCGCTGTAGCCGGCGTGGGGCTTCTTGTCCATGCCGGTGATGGGGCCGGCGGGGCCTTCGACGTCAAGGGTGACGGGGCGGGTGACGCCGTGCAGGGTGAGGTTGCCGTTGACGGTGAGATGGCCGGCGCCGCCGCTGACGCTGGTGCTGGCGAAGGTAGCGGTGGGGAATTTGGCGATGTCGAAGTAACGCTCGCTCTTGAGGTCGTTATCGCGCATCGACATGCCGGTGTCGATGGTGGTGGTGTCGATGGTGACGGAGACGGTGGACTTGGTGATGTCGGCATCGTTCAGGGTGATGGAGCCTTTGAGGCCGCCGAAGTGTCCGTGGACGTTGGAGAGGGAGAGGTGTTTTACGGTGAAATCGACGCTGCTGTGCGCCGGATCGAGGTTCCAGGTGGAGGTCTGAGCCGCGGCGAAGGGAGCGGCGAGGGCGAGGATGCCGAGCGTGAGTGCGAGACGAGGCATGGGGAATCCTTTCGATGGTGGGCCCGCGGGCCTGTGCGTTGGGAGCGCCTCCGCAGCTTGCGGGAACTGTCGAAATGGGTGCGCGACAGCGGCCGGGAGGGGAAGCGGCTCCTCAGGACAAGGATGCCACCGGGCGGTACTTGTTGCAACAACTATTTTTGCCTGGGGTGTTGTTTTTCAAGGGATTGCGCCGGCGGTAAGGAAGATTTGAGGTTGATTGGCGGGTAGAGTTGCTGTAGAAAGGGTAATGCTCCAAAGCGAACCAGAGTAACTTGATCCTTTCTGCAGAAGTACTTAGCACAAAGGTGGAATTGAGGAGTTGGCGCGGCGTGACTATGATCGTGCCATATTAGCCGCTATTCAGGTGCCGCATTCTGCGGCGGGGGCATAGGGGAATCAACCTGCGGGGAGCCGTGGCGCACGCAGCCGGAAGGCGCGAAGCCTAGAGCAGACAGATACGGTCAACGCATCGGGCCAAGCATTCCTCGCCTGACAGCCGCGAAATGCGGACAGGCAGTTGCTGGAGATGTGGGTGTGAGATCAGTGCGCGTTGAAGACTTTCCCAGACGAACAAATCCGGTTTTGGAACCGTTGGCGGGCGACCAGCGGGAGACCCTTGCGGAGAACTCCTTTCGGCGGATGATTGCCGTGGAGCGGAAGCGGAGCGAACGCTCGAAGGAGCCGTTCCTGCTGATGCTGGTGGAACTGGACGAGGACAGCCGGAGCCCAGGAAGACCGGAAGGTCCTTGAAGGGATGCTGGAAGCGCTGCAGGGCGTGCAGCCGGGATACGGACGTGCATCGGCTGGTACAAGGAGCACGCGGTCATCGGGGTGATGTTCACGGGCCTGGTGGTGACGGACAAGGACCTGATCCTCACGACGCTTCTGTCGCGAGTAAGCAACCTGCTGCGGGACGAGTTGACTTTCGATCAGTTCAACCAGGTGAGGCTGTCGTTTCATTTCTTTCCCGATGAATGGAACCACGAGAACGGGGATGGGCCCGACGAATGTGGCGTTGTACCCGGACCTGATGAATCCGACGGTGCGGAAGAAGTCGCTGCTGGTGATGAAGCGGGCGATCGATATGCTGGTGACCGGTTTGGGATTGCTGGCGCTGTCACCGCTGTTTGCGGCGATTGCGATTGCGATCAAGATGACGTCGAAGGGGCCGGTGCTGTTCAAGCAGCAGCGTGTGGGCCAGTACGGGAAGCTGTTCATGGTTCTGAAGTTCCGTTCGATGTATGTGAACAACGATCACAGCGTGCACAAGGACTATGTGACGAAGCTGATCGCGAACCAGGCGCAGCGCAATGGGGCGACGGGCACGACGGACGGGGTGTACAAGCTGACCAACGACCGGAGGATTACGCCGCTGGGCCAGATTCTGCGGCGGACGAGCCTGGACGAGCTGCCCCAGATATTCAATGTGTTTCTGGGAGAGATGTCGCTGGTGGGACCGCGGCCGGCGATTCCTTATGAACTGGCGGCGTACCAGACGTGGCACCGGCGGCGGATTCTGGAGGCGAAGCCGGGGATCACGGGCTTGTGGCAGGTGACGGGCCGGAGCCTGGTGAAGTTCGACGAAATGGTGCGGCTGGATTTGCGGTATGCGAGCTCGTGGTCGCTGGGGCTTGATTTCTGGATTCTTCTGCGCACGCCGATGGCCGTGATTCGAGGCGCGGGCGCTCACTGAAGCCTGGCGTCGCAGCATAACGATTTTCCCTCCCAGACGCGCCCGCGGGAATCCCTCTCAATACTCTTCTTCGATCCACACAGAGGCATATACTGCCCGTGGGAAATCCTTGAAAGCACGGTGAGCCGGTGAATTTTGGCGTGATCGGTTTTGGCTACTGGGGACCGAACGTCGTGAGGAATCTTACGACGCTCGAGGGCTCGCAGGTGTTGGCAATTGCAGATCTGGACGCGGGGGCGCGGCAGCGGGCGCAACGGGCCTATCCGTCGATTCATGTGACAGCGGATCCGCGCGAGGTGCTGACGTCGACGAAGATCGATGCGGTGGCGGTGATTTCGCCGGTGTGGACGCACTATGAGCTGACCAAGGCCGCGCTCGAAAACGGCAAGCACGTGTTTGTGGAGAAGCCGTTCACGATTAACACGGCACAGGGCGAAGAGCTGATCGAGATGGCGGAGAAGCGCAATCTGAAGATCATGGTGGATCACACGTTCCTGTTTACGGGAGCGGTGAAGAAGATCAGCCAGTTGATCGATGATGGCGCGCTGGGGAAGCTGTACTACTACGACTCGACGCGGGTGAACCTGGGGCTGCTGCAGCATGACGTGAATGTGCTGTGGGACCTGGCGCCGCACGATCTCTCGATCATGGATCACCTGATCAAGGAGACGCCCGAGGCGGTGGTGGCGACGGGCGAGAAGCACCTGAACGATTACGAAGACGTGGCGTACATGACGCTGTATTTCCCGGGAAAGACGATTGCGCACATCAATGTGAACTGGCTCTCGCCGGTGAAGGTGCGGATGACGCTGATTGGCGGGGAGAAGAAGATGGTGGTTTGGAACGACCTGGTGGCCGATGAAAAAGTCAGGGTCTATGACCGGGGCGTGAAGACGACGTCGCAGGAAGGCGTGTACAAGCTGCTGGTGAATTATCGGTCGGGCGATATGTATGCGCCGCGGCTGGAGCAGGTGGAAGCGCTGCAGCAGGAGCTGAAGTATTTTGTCGAATGCATTGAGACGGGACAGACTCCGATCAATGACGGGCGCGCCGGGCTGCGGGTGGTGAAGATGCTGGAAGCGGCGAGCGTGTCGCTTGCTCAACGAGGGGCTCTGGTGAAGCTATGAACACCTTCAACTGCATTGCGGACGACGTCAGGCTCGGGGAAGGCGTGAAGCTGTCGAAGTTCATCAATCTGTATGGCTGCACGGTAGGCGATGGGACGAAGATCGGCGCGTTTGTGGAGATCCAGAAGAACGCTACGGTGGGGAAGAACTGCAAGATTTCGAGCCACAGCTTTTTCTGCGAGGGCGTGGAGATCGAGGACAACGTCTTCATCGGGCATGGCGTGATGTTCATCAACGACCGCTATCCGCGGGCCGCCAATGCCGATGGAACGATGCAGACCGAGGCCGACTGGAAGGTGGAGCGCACGCGGATCGGCGAAGGGCGCTTCGATCGGGTCGGGCGCAACGATCTTGTCGAACATAACGGTGGGCGAAGGCGCGATTGTGGGCGCGGGCAGCACGGTGACGCGCGATGTTCCGGCGTATGCGATTGTGGCGGGGAATCCGGCGAGGGTGATGCGAATGATCAAGGCGGCGGAAGAAGATGTGAAGGCGCCGATTCCGTTTCTCGATTTGGTGACGCCGCATGTGGAGATGGAGCAGGAACTGGTGGCGGCGTTCCGGCAGTGTTTGCGGACGGCGTCGTTTGTGGGCGGCTCGCCGGTGGCGGAGTTTGAGAAGGCGTTTGCGGAGTTTTGTCATACCAGTGAAGCGGTGGCGGTGAACAGCGGGACGGATGCGCTGCGGTTCGCGCTGATGGCGGTGGGCGTGGGGCCGGGCGATGTTGTGGTGACGGTGCCGAATACGTTTATCGCGACGACCGAGGCGATTTCGCAGGCGGGCGCGCTGCCGGAGTTTGTGGATGTCGACGAGCGGACGTATAACTTGTCGGCCGCGGCGCTGGAGACGTATCTGACCACCCAGTGCGAGCGCGATGCAAGCGGGCGTGTGGTGAGCTTGCGCAGCGGGCGTCCGGTGAAGGCGATTGTGCCGGTGCACCTGTACGGGCAGATGGCCGATATGGATGCGATTGGCGCGCTGGCGGAGCGGTTCGGGCTGTTGGTGGTGGAGGATGCGTGCCAGGCGCATGGTGCGGAGTACTTTTCAGCGAAGCAGGGCAAATGGATGCGCGCGGGAGAGATGGGCGCGGCGGCGGCATTCAGTTTTTATCCGGGCAAGAACCTGGGAGCGCTGGGCGAAGGCGGCGCGGCGACGACCAACGATGCGGCGGTGGCGAAGACCATGCGGCTGCTGCGCGATCACGGACAGGCGAAGAAGTATTACCACGATATCGAGGGCTATAACGGAAGGCTGGATACGATCCAGTGCGCGTTTTTGCAGGCGAAGCTGCCGCATCTTGAATCCTGGAATGCGCTGCGGCGGGAGCGGGCGGCGGAGTACAACCGGCTGCTGGGGGATGAAGCAGGCATTGTGTTGCCGCATGAGCCGGAGGGATCGCGCGGGGTGCATCACTTGTATGTGGTGCGCGTTGCGGAGCGCGATGCGCTGATGGAATATCTGAAGCAGGCGGGGATCGGGACGGGGATTCATTATCCGATTCCGCTGCATCGGCAGAAGGCGTATGCGGCGATGGGCTACGCGGAGGGCGCGTTTCCAGTGACGGAGCGTGCGGCGACGGAGATTGTGTCGCTGCCGATGTTTCCGCAACTGACGGCGGGGCAGCAGGCGAGGGTAGCGGCCGCAGTGCGCGCGTTTCTAGAGAAGACGCGCGGTGAGGTCGCGGCGGCGCCGGCTACGGGCCGCGCGTAGGTGTCTCTCATGGCGGATGGCCTTCAACGCGGAGCCGGGCCGGATGGACCCGGTCTGGCGGCATACGTGCTGGTGACTCCGGCGCGCAATGAGGCGCAGTTTATCGAGGTGACAATTCAGGCGGTAGTCGCGCAGACGGTGAAGCCGCTGAAGTGGGCGATTGTGAGCGATGGGTCCACAGATGGAACGGACGCGATTGTGAGCCGCTATGCGGCGGAACATGCGTGGATCGAGCTGGTGCGTATGCCGGAGCGCACGGAGCGGCATTTTGCGGGCAAGGCGCTGGCGGTGCGGGCCGGCGTGGAGCGCATGCAGGGCTTGCCGTATGAGGTGATTGCGAGCCTGGATGGGGACATCACATTCGAAGCGGATCACTTCGAGTTTCTGCTGGGAAAGATTGCGGGCGATGCGCGGCTGGGGATTGTGGGCACTCCTTATAAGGACTCGACGAACGAGACGTACGACTACCGGTTTGTGAGCACGGATCATGTGTCGGGGGCGTGCCAGGTGTTTCGGCGGGCGTGCTGGGAGGAGATTGGCGGCTACGCATTGTCGAAGGGCGGGGCGATCGACACGATTGCGACGCTGACGGCGCGCAGCAAGGGCTGGAAGACGCGGACGTTCACGGAGAAGATCGCACTGCATCATCGGGTGATCGGGACCGCGGAGAACAGCCAGATCCAATCGCGATTCATTCTGGGCAAGCGCGACTGGATGATCGGGAACAGCGCGGTCTGGGAGTTGTTCCGCGGGCTCTACCAGATGACGAAGCGGCCGTATTTGGTGCGGGGCGCGGCGATTGTGTGGGGCTATGTGTGGGCGGCGTGTACGGGCGTCGAGAGGCCGGTGCCGGCGGAATTGCGGGCGTTTCGGCGGAAAGAACAGATGGGGCAACTGGGACGGTTCTTTCGCGGAAAGACGGGTGCGGTACCAGTGCCCGATTGAGGGTTGTGGTTTCCCACCCTCGCGACAGAAAGAAGTCGTGAGGATGGGGCACGGAAGGTTCGCGGTGGAACGGACGTTGAGATGAGTTGAGGTTTGTGGTTTCCCGCCCTAGCAAAGCCAGGACGGGGCACCCGGCACACGCAGGCGGCGGGATGATTTTGATGGAGCGCGAGGGGCACATTTCGACGGCGAGTGCGGGAGTGATGTCCGCATGCAGCTGAGCTGCGCGCGCCGGTGATTGTGAACGCGGACGACTGGGGCATGCGGCAGACGGCGACGGATCGCATTCTCGATTGCATTCGGCACGGGTCGGTTTCTTCGACGAGCGCGATGGTGTTCATGGAGGACTCAGAGCGCGCGGCGGAGTTGGCGCGCGAGCACGGCGTGGATGTGGGACTGCATTTGAATCTGACCGAGGCGTTTACGGGGAAGGATGTTCCGGCGCAATTGCGCGAGGAGCACGGCAAGCTAATGCGGTATCTGCGCAAGGGGCGACGCGGGATGCTGGTGGCGCATCCGCTGCTGGCGGGCGCGTTTGAGTATGTGGTGAAGGCGCAGTTGGAGGAGTTCGAGCGGCTGTACGGAAGGAAGGCGCGGCATATCGACGGGCATCATCACGCGCATCTCGCGCGAATGTGCAGCGGGCAGAAGCTGCTGCCGGAGGGAACGACGGTGCGGCGGAACTTCACGTTTGCGCCGGGGGAGAAGAGCTGGCTGAACCGGCGCGTGCGGGCGAGGCAGGATAAGCAACTGGCGCGGCGGCATCGCATGACGGAGTACTTCTTCAACCTGGCTCCGATGGACGAAGCGCGGCTGCGGAGGATGCTGGAATTGGCGCGGAATGCGGATGTGGAGATCGAGTGCCATCCGGAGCGCGATGCGGAATACGACTTCCTGATGAGCGATGGGCTGGAGCGGCTGGGATACCGTGACGGTGACGCGCGGGTATCGGCTGCGCGGGGAACATGCGCCGGTTGCAAAGGTGCGGACAGAGGGCGCGGTGAAGACGCCGCATATCGCGGTGTGCATCTGCACGTACAAGCGGCCGCGGGAGTTGAAGCGGCTGCTGCGGGACCTGGATGGGCTGAAGACGGACGGGCTGTTCACGTATTCGGTGGTGGTGGCGGATAACGATGGGTCGCGAACGGGCGAACAAGTTGTCGAAGAGATGCGGCGCACGATGCATGTTCCGGTGAAGTATTGCGCGGAGCCCGAGAAGGGGATTGCGCGGGCGCGGAATCGCGTGATCGCGAATGCCGATGGGGACTACTTTGCGCTGATCGATGATGATGAATTTCCGGAGCCGGACTGGCTGCTGCGACCTGCTGGAGACGTGCAGGGAGTACGGCGTGGATGGTGTGCTGGGGCCGGTGAAGCGCTACCTGAACGAAGGCGCGCCGCAGTGGTTGAAGCGCAGCTCGCTGTATGATCGGGCGGTGCATCCGACAGGCATGGCCGTTGCGTGGCGCGGCGCGCGGACGGGCAATGCGCTGGTGAAGCGCGAGGTGTTCGCGGGCGACGATGCGCCGTTCAACGTGGAGTTTGCGGCGGGCGAGGACCAGGATTTCTTTCGCCGGAAGATCGAGGAAGGGCGGCGGTTTGTGTGGTCGTCGGACGCGGTGGTGTGGGAGGAGCTTCCGCCGGCGCGGTGGAAGCGCATGTATTTTTTGCGCAAGGCGCTGCTGCACGGATCGTATGCGGCGATGCAGCCGGACTGCGATGCGAAGAGCGTGGTGAAGTCGCTGATTGCGGTGCCGCTGTATTCGCTGGCGCTGCCGTTCGCGTTTCTTGCGGGGCAGCACCGGTTCATGACGCTGCTGGTGAAGCTGTGCGATCACGCTGGGCAAGCTGCTTTCGCTGGTGGGCATCAGGCCGTTTCATGATGAGTATGTGAGCGAGTAGAGAAGGGTCGAGGTTGGGATGACGAAGCAGTTGATAGAGGTAGAAGGCCGGGAGATCAGGATCACCGGCGGCCGGTTGCGCACGGCGCAGCTCGAGGGGGACTTCTATCAGTTTTTGAAAGATCCGGAGCCGGTGATCGCGGCGTTGCGCGCGATGCGGAAGGGGCCGGACCTGTTCACGTTCATGCAGAGCCTTGAGGAGACGACGCCGAAGTATCCGTACCACATGGAGTGGGACAACATGGCGGTGATCCCGGTGACGACGTTCGAGGAGTGGTGGAACAAGCAGATCACGAGCGTGCCGCGCAACCGCATGAAGCAGGCGGGCAAGCGGGGCGTGGTGCTGCGCGAGACGCCGTTCAACGAAGAGCTGGTGCGCGGCATCAAGAAGATTTACGACGAGACGCCGGTGCGGCAGGGAAGGCGGTTTCCGCATTACAACGAGGACTTCGACAGCGTGTATCGCGCGGAAGCGACGTTTCTGGATCATGCGATTTTTCTGGGCGCGTATCTCGGCGATGAATTGATCGGGTTTATCAAGCTGGTGGCGGACGAGGAGTGGAACCAGGCGGGAATGATGAACATCCTGTCGATGATCTCGCAGCGCGACAAGGCGCCCAACAATGCGCTGGTGGCCGAAGCGGTGCGGGCATGCGCGAGTCACGGGATCAGCAACCTGGTGTATTACCGGTTTGCGCACGGCAAGCGGGAGCGCGACAGCGTGAGCGACTTCAAGACCAATTGCGGATTCAAGCGCGTGGATGTGCCCCGCTACTATGTTCCGCTGACGGCGTGGGGCAGTGCGGCGTTGAAGCTGGGGCTGCATCATCGCTTGCGGGACAGATTGCCGGAGTCGGTGAGCGAGCGGCTCAGGGCATTGCAGAAGAAGTTGTATAGCAGGAAGGATTCCTCACAGAAAGCGGGCTCGGAAGGCCAGACTTAACTCTATGCCGGGGATAGCGGGAATTATTACGAAGAGGCCGCGGCAAGAGGCGGCGCAGGAGCTGGCGCGCATGGTCGCGCGGATGCGGCATGAGCCTTTTTATTCCACTGGGACGTGGATGGATGAGGGGCTGGGCGTGTATGTGGGCTGGGTGCAGAGAGAGGGCGAACGGCGCTGCGCGCAGCCGCAGGCGAACGAGAGCGGCGACAAGGTGCTGGTGTTTGCGGGGGATGAGTTTCCGGAGCCGGGAACGGCGCAGCGCCTGAGGCAGAGCGGGCACGCGGTGGCCGAAGGCCGCGGCGCGCACCTGGTGCATGTGGCAGAAGAGGACGCTGAGTTTCCGGCGAATTTGAACGGGCAGTTCCAGGGGCTGCTGGTGGATCGGACGAAGCGGACCGCGACGCTGTTCAACGATCGTCATGCGGCGCGGCGTGTGTACTATCACGAGACCAGGGACGCGTTCTATTTTGCCGCGGAGGCGAAGGCGCTGCTGGCGGTGCGGCCTGAGTTGCGCGCGCTGGACGAGCGCGGCCTGAGCGAGTGGGTGAGCTGCGGATGCGTGCTTGAAGACCGCACGCTGTTCAAGGGGATTCGCATTCTGCCGGGGGCGGCGAAGTGGGTTTTCGAGAGTGGGGCACTACGCGGGAAGGGTAGTTATTTTTCGCCGCGGGAGTGGGAAGAGCAGGAACCGCTGGCGCCGGATGCGTTCTATTGCTTGCTGAGGGATGTGTTCGCGAGCAGAGTGGAGCGGTATTTTTCCGATTGCGGGCAGGTGGGATTTTCGCTGACGGGCGGGCTGGATACGCGGCTGATTATGGCGTGGCTGAAGCCGGAGGCGGGGGCGCTGCCGTGCTACACATTCGGCGGGCCGTATCGCGAAACCCGCGACGTCAGGATCGCGCGGCGGATTGCGGAGATGTGCGGGCAGAAGCACCAGGTGATCCGCGTTGGTGCGGAGTTTCTTTCGCGATTCGCGCACTACTCCGAACGCACGGTGTATCTGACCGATGGAGCGACGAGCGTGGTGCAGTCGCCGGATTTGTATGTGAATGAGCTGGCGCGGCAGATTGCGCCGGTGCGGCTGACGGGCAACTACGGCGACGAGGTTCTGCGGCAGAAGGTGGTGTTCCGTCCGTCGATGCCGTCGAACGGATATTTCCATCAGGACTTTGTGCAGCAGGTGGCGGCGGCCGGCGATACCTATGCGGAGGCGATGCAGGGAGACGCGCTGACGGATGCGGTGAGCGTGCAACTCCGGTGGTTTTTTCAGGGGCTGGCGGCGCTGGAGTCGTCGCAGGTGGAGATGCGGACGCCGTTCCTCGATAATGAGCTGATCCGGACGCTGTATCGCGCGCCGCGAAATCACTACGCGAGCGGGGATCTGCGGGTGCAGATGATTCGGGATGCAGCGCCGGCGCTGGGCCAGATCCGCACCGACCTGGGATTTGCGGGGCGCGGCGGGCCGGTGGCGGAGGGCGCGAGCCGCTTCTGGAACCGTGCTACGATGCGCGCCGAGTATGCGTGCGAACACGGCGATCCGCGGCTGGTGCCGGTGGTGGACCGCGCGGTGCTGGGGAGGATGCTGGAGAAGACGTTCGTGGGCATCCACAAGTTCACGCACTTCTCGCTGTGGTACCGCAATGAACTGGCATCGTATGTACGCGAGATGCTGCTGGACAGGCGAACGCTGGCGCGGCCGTACCTGGTGCCACGGGAAGTGGAAGAGATTGTCGACCGGCATGTGGAGGGAACGGGGAATTTTACGCCGGCGATCCACAAGATCATCACGCTCGAACACATGCAGCGATTGTTTTTCGACACGGTATGAAATACGTAGCCACGGCCCTCACCATCGCGTTGATCTACTGGCTGTTCCGCATGGACCGGCACGCGGAGAGGCGCGCGTCGTGGGCGCTGTGGATTCCGGTGATCTGGTTTGGGATTATCTGCTCGCGGCCGGTGTCGTTCTGGCTGCAGCCGAATCGCGGCACGGACTACGTGGAACGGTTTACGGAGAGCAGTCCGATTGACGCGACGGCGTATGGGCTGCTGATTGTGGCGGGACTGCTGGTGCTGAACCGGCGCGCGCCGCGGGTGAAGCAGTTTCTGCAGTTGAATCTGCCGGTGCTGCTGTTCTTTCTTTATTGCGCGGTGAGCCTGACGTGGTCAGACGATCCGATGGTGGCGTTCAAGCGGTGGTTCAAGGCGGCGGGCGAAGTGGTGATGGTGCTGCTGGTGCTGACGGACCCGGATCCGGAGTATGCGCTCAATCGCTTGTACACGCGGGTGGGTTTCGTGCTGCTGCCGATGTCGGTGCTGTTCATCGCGGCCTATCCGGAGTTGGGGACGACCTACGATCCGACTGACCATATAACGATGTACACGGGCGTGGCCACGTTCAAGAACCTGCTGGGCGTGTTGTGCATGGCATGCGGGCTGGGCGCGCTGTGGTCGTTTATCGGGGCGTGGCAGGATCGCGCGATGACCAACCGCAGGCAGCACATGACGGCGCAGGGCATCGCTATTGTGCTGGCGCTGGGGCTGGTGATTCGCGCCGATTCGATGACGTCGTTTTCGTCGTTCCTGCTGGCGGGGACGGTGATGGTGGTGTCGACGTCGGTGTGGGTGCAGCGGCGGCCTCCGGCACTGGTGAGCGTGTTTCTGGCGGCGATTGCGGCGGCGGGGTTTGCGCTGTTTCTCAGCTCGGGCGCGGGCATTCTGCAATCGCTGGGGCGCAATCCCACGCTGACGGGAAGGACGCTGATCTGGAAGGCGGTGCTGGCGCAGCCGATTAATCCGCTGGTGGGCGCGGGCTTTGAGAGCTTCTGGATGGGCAACCGCATGGAGTCAGTTTGGTCGATGAGCCAGCGGGGCATTCAGCAGGCGCACGACGGATATCTCGAGCTGTATCTGAACCTGGGGTGGATCGGGCTGGTGCTGCTGGGGACGCTGATTGTGAGCGGGTATTACCGGGGGATGGAACTGTATCGCAGGGATGCGCACGCGGGTCGGTTGCGCATCGCGGTGCTGACGGCGGCGGTGCTGTTCGGGTTTACCGAGGCGGGTTTCCGCATGCTGAGCCCGGACTGGTTCGGATTTCTGCTGGCGGTGATGGCGATGCCGATTGCGCCGGCGCCGCAGACCACGGCGCAGATGGCGCGGGCGCTGGAGCCGGGGCAGACGCGCAAGCAGATTCGCATTCTGCAGTGAGGCCGCGGTGCGGTTGATCGCGGGAGTTTAGACGAGGAATGTAAGTGTACGAGCCGGAGGTCAACACGGGCACAGAGGCGGCGGAGAGCCTGGACGCCGCGGTGCTGGCGCAGTTTGCGGAGTATCGCGAGCGCGTGACGGCGCGCACCATGCTGCCGTGGGGCGAGCACTGCACGGAGTGCGTGTGGCCGGTGTGTTACACGACGTGCGCGCTGTATGACCGGAGGGCCGACGGAGGATGCCGGCAGTTTGTGGGCTCGGCGGTGCGCATCGATCACAGGCAGGGACTGAATCCATACATTCTGAAGGTGCGGTTCAAGCAGTGGGCGAAGTTCTGGACGCCGGGAACGCTCAAGCTGCGGGAGTTGGAGAAGGCCGATCGCGCGGAGCGGATTCATGTGGCCGTGGGAGCGATTGCGCGGGCCACGCCGCTGCCGGGTTCGGTGAAGACGCGGGTGCTGGGCAAGGTGAACTATCGCCGGCGCGTGGCCGCGGAGCGTGAGCATGCGAGTGCGGATGCGCCGGATTGTTTTCTGCTGGAGTGCTTCAATCCGAACCAGCGAGAAGTGTCGTTGACATTCACTGTGCGGCGGAAGGATCGCGGCGTGGCGCGGCGATTTGAGGAGCGGATTGCGATTGCGGCGGGGTATGTGCGGGCGCGGATCGCGTTTGAAGAGATTGCACGCGTGGTGGATGTGACGGAGCCCTTCGAAGTGGAGATTGTGCCGAACGATTGCGAGAACACCACGCTTTATTTCGGGCTGATGGATTTTGTGAAGGAGCGCAGCGCGGTCGTGGCAGTGGGCGCTGCGCCGAAGAAAACGATCAAGTGCGTGGTGTGGGATCTGGATAACACGCTGTGGGATGGCGTGCTGCTGGAGGATGGAGCGGACGGCGTGCGGCTGCGCGAGCGCGTAGTCGAGGTGATTCGAACCACGGATGAGCGCGGGATTCTGCATTCGATTGCGAGCAAGAACAATGAGGCGGATGCGTTGGCGCTGCTGCGGGAGCTGGGAGTCGCGGATTATTTTTTGTATCCGCAGATTGGATGGACGCCGAAGAGCGAATCGATCCGGCGGATCGCAAAGCAATTGAATATCGGACTCGATGCGATGGCGTTTGTGGACGACCAGGCGTTTGAGATGGAAGAGGTGCGGGCGGCGCTGCCGGAGGTGATGGTGATGGATGCGGCGCGATGCGAGGAGATTCCGCAGCGGGCGGAGTTTCAGGCGCCGGCGACGGAAGAGAGCCGAAGACGGCGGCAGATGTATCGCGAGCAGGAGCAGCGCGCCGCGGAGCTTGAGGATTTTGGGGGAGACTATTTCGGGTTTCTGCGTGCATGCGCGATGGAAGTGACGGTGCGGCCGCTGGGCGAGGAGAATCTGCGGCGCGTGTATGAGCTGGCGCAACGGACGAACCAGATGAACTTCTCGGGCAATCGTTATGCGGAGGAGGAACTGCGCGGGATTCTGCGGGACTGGGAGAGGCGCGGGCTGGTGATTGGGTGCAGGGACCGCTTCGGCGATTACGGGATTGTGGGGTTCGCGGTGGTGGATCCGCAGCAGCCGTGCCTGGTGGATCTGATGTTCAGTTGCCGGGTGCAGGCCAAGCGCGTGGAGCATGCGGTGCTGACGTTTCTGCTGGAGAGGTTCGCGGCGAATGGGGACGTGGATTTCTTCGCGAAGTATCGCAGGACGGAGCGAAACGCCGCGGCCGGCAAGGTGTTTGAGGAGATGGGGTTTGAAGTTGCGGGAGAGAGCGATGGCGTGCTGTCGCTGGTTTTTCACGGTGGACGCTCGATCAGGAATGACGGGATTGTGACGATGGTGGATGAACTGGAGGCCGCGAATGCATGAAGCGGGTGTGCTGATACGGGCGCGGAACAAGTTCCTGCGTACCACTGGGTATATGGCTTACAAACGGCCGCTGGAGTTTGAGATTGCGGAGCCGGTGGTGTCGTTTACGTTCGATGATTTTCCGCGGTCGGCGCTCCATGTGGGCGGCGCGATTTTGAAGCGGCATGGCGCGGCGGGAACGTACTTTGCGTGCGCGGGGCTGATGGGTCGCGCAGATGCGACGGGCGAGATGTTTGTCGAAGAAGATCTGCGCGCGCTGGTGGACGAGGGGCACGAACTGGGATGCCATACGTGCGGGCATCACGATGCGATGCTGACGCTGCCGTCGGCGTTCGAGCGGTCGATTGTGGCGAATCGAGAGGAACTGGCACGGATGTGTCCAGGACTGAATGTACGCAGCTTTTCTTATCCGAAGGCGGAACCGAATGTTGGGACGAAGCGGGCGGCGGCGCATCATGCGCTGTGCTGCCGGGGCGGCGGGCAGACATTCAATCGCAACCGGGCGGACCTGAACTGCCTGAAGTCGTTCTTCATCGAGCAGAGCCGCAACGATCCGCAGCGGATGATGCAGTTGATTGAGGAGAACGCGGCGGCGCCGGGGTGGCTGATTTTTTCGACTCACGATGTGGCGGAGAGGCCGAGTCCGTATGGATGCACGCCGGAGCTGTTCGAAGAGATTGTGGGGCATGCGGCGGCGTCGGGTGCGCGGCTGCTGACGATTGGCGCGGCATGCGATGCGCTGAGGGCGCCGCGGGGACGGGCGTAGAGCGGTTGAGGGGCTGGATGTACCGGCATCGTGGTCTCCCACCCTTGCGA
The DNA here is from genome assembly GCA_963819365.1 of uncultured Acidobacteriota bacterium. Classification (GTDB taxonomy): domain Bacteria; phylum Acidobacteriota; class Terriglobia; order Terriglobales; family Acidobacteriaceae; genus Telmatobacter. Next base: position 29,293 of record CAWFVY010000024.1, on the reverse strand, counting down.
CAGAAAGAAGTCGCAAGGATGGGGCACGGGGCAGGGCTGAATTAGGGATGTGGTTTCCCACCCTGTCGCCAGAACAAAGGCGACAGGATGGGGCACGGGGGATCGTGCGGATGTGCGGATTTGACGGGGAGATCGAGGAGCGGGTTTGAAGCCGTTTGATGCGAGTGGCGCGTTTGCGCCGTCGGTTCCGCGGGGGGGCAAGGCGCTGCGCAGGCTGGCGGTGCGGGGCGCGGGGATGAACATTTTTTCGAGCGTCCTGTCGCTGGCGATCCAGATGGCGGCGACGGTGGTGCTGGGACGCATTCTTGCTCCGCGGGATTTTGGGCTGGTAGCGATGGTGATGACGTTCAGCCTGCTGCTGGCCAACACGCCGAATAACGGATTCATCGATGCGATGCTACAGCGCAAGGAGATGAACGAGGCGCTGGCGAGCAATCTGTTCTGGATCAGCACCGGGATTGCGCTGGCGCTGACCGGTGCGTTCGCACTGGCGGCGCCGCTGGTGGCGCGTTTCTACAACGAACAGACGGTGATCCGGATTACGGTGGCGATGTCGCTGCAGATTCTGCTGACGTGCGCGCCGACGGTGCATGCGGCGCTGCTGCGGCGGGCGATGGTGTTTCCGCCGCTGGCGATGAACGACATTGTGGCGCGCGCGGTGGGCGTGGTGACGTCGATTGTGCTGGGGATGGCGGGGTGGGGGTTCTGGGCGCTGGTGGCGGGGCAACTGTCGCTTTCATTAAGCACGGCGCTGGGCGTCTGGATTCTGTGCCCGTGGGCGCCGAAGCGGCCGAATGCCGCGGAGACGAGGGACACGCTCAAGTTCGCGGGGAATATCGGGGTTCGCTACGGCTTCAATTATTTTGTCCGCAACTTCGACAATCTGCTGGTGGGCTGGCGGTTCGGCGCGAATCCGCTGGGGTATTACAAGAAGGCATACGATCTGTTTGCGATGACGTTGGCACAGCTTGTGTCAGCGAATGCGAATGTCGCGGTGTCAGCGCTGAGCCGGGTGCGCGAGGACCGCGCGCTGTGGACGCGCTACGTGCTGGGCGCGGTGGGGATGCTGGCATTTATCGGAATGGCGCTGGCGGGCGATTTGACGCTGGTCGGGAAAGATGTGATCCGCGTGCTGCTGGGGCCGAACTGGGGAACGGCGGGGTGGATCTTCACGTTCTTCGCGCCGGCGATCGGGATCATGCTGGTGAACGGCGTGCATGGTTGGATTCATGTGTCGCTGGGGCATGCGGACCGGTGGCTGAAGTGGGGCATCTTTGAGTGGGTGGTGACGTGCGGGATGTTTCTCGCGGGGCTGCCGTGGGGGCCGCAGGGAGTGGCGGTGGCGTGGAGCGTATCGTTCTGGGTGCTGACGCTGCCGTCGATCTGGTATGCGGGGCGGCCAATTGATTTTGGCATGATGCCGGTGGTGCGCGTGATCTGGCGGTACACGCTGGCATCGCTGGCGGCGGGGGTTGCGGCGTATGCGGCGCTGGCACACAGCGCGTGGTTGCTGCGCCTGGATGGAACGGGCGGTGCGGCGCTGCGGATTGGCTGCGTAACGGTGCTGTTTGACGCGCTGTATCTGGTGGCGGTGATCGTGCTGCATCGCGGGCCGAAGCCGCTGCGGACGATGATTACGCTGATCGGCGAGTTGCGGGGGAAGAGGCCGGCGGCAGCAAGCAGCGTTGCGGGGGCAGAGCTTGTGCCTTCGGTGGAATAGTCCAGGCTTAGGGCATAGGGATTGAAGCAAAGGACATTGGTTGATGAAAGTTTGCATGCTCGCGTATTCGTTTTACGACGCCGATAACCGGGTGAGGCGTTATGCCGAGGCGCTGGTGCGGCGCGGAGACCAGGTGGACGCGATCGCGGTGGGGCATGCGGGGCAGCCGCCGGTGGAGACGATCAACGGCGTGAGGGTGTTCCGCGTGCAGAGCCGGGTGCGCGATGAGCGCGGGCCTGTCAGTTATCTCTTGAAGATTCTGCAGTTCTTCTTCCGGTCGTTGGGGTTCTTGACGAAGCGGGCGTTCGGTGAGCCGTACGATCTGATCCATGTGCACAACCTGCCGGACTTCGAGGTGTTCGCGACGGTGTTTCAGCGAATGCGCGGGGCGCGGGTGATCCACGACATGCACGAGGTGGTGCCGGAGTTCTACGCGAGCAAGTTTCGCATCGGCGAGCGGTCCGTGACGTTCCGGCTGCTGGCGCTGGTAGAGAAGGTGTCGATTGCGTTTGTGGATCACGTGATCGTCGTGAATCACATGGTGGAAGAGACGGTGTTGAAGCGCAAGAGCGTGCGGGCGGAGAAGTGTACGGTGATCCTCAACTATCCCGATACGCGGATATTCAGGCGTTCAACGCAAGTGCGGACGGAGGCGCGGAAGAGCGGCGAGTTCACGATCTGCTATCCGGGCACGTTGAGCCGGCACCAGGGCGTGGATATCGCGGTGGAGGCGGTGGCGCTGCTACGGGAGAAGGCGCCGGGGCTGAAGTTTCTGATTATCGGCGATGGGCCGGAGCGCGAGAACTTGAAGACGCTGATCGCGGAGCGGGGGCTGGAGGATCGCGTGTCACTGACCGGTTTGATTCCGCTGGAGAAGGTGGCGGAGGTGATGGCGACGATCGACCTGGGGGTGGTGCCGAAGCGCAAGGAAGGGTTCGGCGATATTGCGTTCAGCACCAAGATCATGGAGTTCATGGCGATGGGCGTGCCGGTGCTGGCGTCGCGGACGCGGATCGACGAATTTTATTTTGGCGATTTGCTGGTGGAGTTTTTCGAATCAGGAAACGCGGCCGAGATGGCGGAGAAGATTCTGGGGTTGATTGCGGCGCCGGAGCGGGTGGCGGAGCTGCGCAGGAACAGTGGGGAGTTCATCGCGAAGAACGATTGGGCGGTGAAACAGGAAGAGTATTTCGCGCTGGTGGATGGGGTTGTGAGTGGCGCTCGGGGTGCTGAACTGGCGGCGTTGGGCAAGGGATGAAGAGTGAACCGGGCAAGGCGAGATCGTGGTTTCCCACCCTGTCGCCAGAAAAAAGGCGACAGGATGGGGCACGGGAGATCGTGCGGATGTGAGGACGTGATGAGCGCTGAACATCAGGCAAATTCGTTGTGCGCTGAAGGTGGCTGGTCGGCATCGTGGTTTCCCGCCCTGTCGCCAGGAAAAAGGCGACAGGACGGGGCACGGTGGGTTTACTGCGCTGCTGTCTTCCTGCTGTTTGGTGGCTGGAGCGGGGCGCAGAGCTGGAAGCCACTGCTTGCGCCGGGGAGCGGGATCGACTGGTCGCGGGCGGGTGTGGGTGGGATTCCGGCGCGGGGGGTGAACTGCGCGACGCTGAAGCCGGCGGCGACTCTCGAACAGATCAATGCGGCGCTGGCGGCGTGTCCGGCGGGGCAGACGGTGTTTCTGGAGGCGGGCACGTTCGCGATTGGCGGAACGGTAAGGGTGCCGTCGAATGTGACGCTGCGCGGGGCCGGGGCGGATGGAACCATTTTGAACGCGACGGGGAAGGGCGAGGCGGTGATTGCGATGGGGTCGGGCGGCGTGCCGTTTCGGCCGCGGGTGATCAAGAGTGGCGCTACGCAAGGATCGACGCAGGTGGAACTGGTGTCGGCGGAGGGGATTGCGGCGGGCCAGTACCTGGCGATCAGCGAACTCAATGATCCGGCGTATGTGACGGCGGCGGGCAGCGGCGGGAACTGCAACTGGTGCGACGGCGGCTGGACGAAGGACGGCGGCAGGTCGCGGGGGCAGATTGTGGCGGTGATCGCGGTGAGCGGCAATACGCTGACGATTGAGCCGGCGCTCTATTCGGCGTATACACATGAGGCGGTGGCGGTGCCGTTCGACATGGCCGCGAGCCAGGCGGGCGTGGAAGACCTGCAGGTGAAGGCGAATAACACCGGGTACGCGACCACATTTCTGCTGGATATGTGCGCGCGGTGCTGGGTGCGCGGGGTGGAAGGCAACTACGCGGACGGGGATCACGTGAAGATCCTGTGGGGCTATCGCGACGAGGTGCGGGACAGCTACTTCTCGAACGCCTATCTGCATGTGCCGGGCGGGCATGACTCGGATATCGCGATGGGGCTGAAGACGAGTGCGTCGCTGGTGGAGAACAACATCATCGAGCGCACCCATGAGGCGGTGATGCCGCAGTGGGGCGCGGCGGGCAACGTGATTGCGTACAACTACACGATGGGGGAGTTCGACAGCGGGGCCGAGAACGTGGTGATTGGCGGGGTGGATTATCACGGGGCGCACCCGCAGTTCAATCTGCTGGAAGGCAACGTGCTGACGGCGATCTATGCGGATTCGGTGTGGGGTAGCTCGAGCGAGACGACGGCGTTCCGGAACTGGGTGGTGGGGACGAATCGGGTGTGCGCGCCGCTGGCGGGGCGCGGGCCGGTGGACTGCGGGAAGGGCCACTACGGGTTCCAGGCGGCGAGGGCGGTGCAATTTTCGTATCTGAGCACGCGGAATAACCTGATCGGGAACGTGATTGGGAGCGCGCAGATGCAGGCGCTGAAGGGGTACTCGACTGCGGTTTCGCAGACCCCGGCGCTGGAGTATCCGGAGAAGCGGGGGTACGAGGGAGCGGTGGGCATCACCTTCGGATACGGCAGCGCCAACGATGACGGGACGGGCGACGGGTGCGGCGGCGGGAAGCCGCCCTGCCATGCGGCGAAGACCGCGGCGACCAACCGGATGCATGGCAATTTCAACAACTTAGGCAGCGGGGTCGAGTGGATGCCGGGGGTGCCGCGGAAGCTGCCCGCATCGTTCTACCTTGCGGGGAAACCAGCGTGGTGGGGCGCGCTGGCGTTTCCGGCGGTGGGGCCGGATGTGACGGGCGGAAAGGGGCCGGGCGGGCACGCTTATGGGAATCCGGCGGAGGCCTGTTATACGAAGGTTATGGGGGGCACGGACGGGGGCGCGGGGAGCCCGCTCACGTTCAATGCGGAGCGGTGTTTCGGGACGAAGAAGTGAACAGTTTCAGTTAGATGGAAATTATAGAGTGACTTTAAGTTACGCATGATTGATTACTTCTGGTTACCAATCGGCCAAGGCACCCTAGCCTCGTTTCGCCCCCTTTGTGGGATGGAGAATTTGCTGAGCGGCTCGTAGTCTTGTGAGCATGGCGATTCCGCCATTTTGAATAGCGTGCACAGGCGGGTGATGGAAAGACCGCCGGGGAGACGCGCAATTCAAACGGGGACTCTTCAGAACCCAGACGTTGTTTTCGCCGGCTGATGCTATCGGATCCGGCTGCTGTTGAAGTGGCTGCATTGCGTTGAAGGGTATGACCAGCCGGTTGGATCTAGGAAAGCGAAACAAGTTGAACGGGCGAATTCTCAAGTCGTGTGTGGGCGTGCTGATGGCGGGCGCGATGGGCGTATCCGCGGTTCAGGCGCAGGCGCCTGAGCAGGCGGGAATCGCAGCATCGCAGGCTGCCGAGCCGACTCTGAAGCCGAATCCGCTGGATGCTCTGCGCCAGTTTGAGCCGGCGGCCGATGAGGAGTACCAGGTAGGCCGCGGCGACGAGATCCAGATTGATATCTCGGGCCGGCCGGAGCTTCAGTCGAAGCAGGTGGTGGGGCCGGATGGCCGCATTACGCTGCCGTTGGCCGGTGAGGTGATGCTGGCCGGGGAGACGCGCAGCGGCGCGGCGAAGAAGATTGAAGCGACACTCGGGTCTTACTACGCAAATTTGAGCGTGCTGGTGACGGTGACGAAGTACACGGCGAACCGGGTGCTGGTGCTGGGAGCGGTGGATCATCCGGGGCCGGTTGTGTTTGACGGCGCACCGACTCTGCTGGAGGCGATTACGCGGGGCGGACTGCCGCTGGTGGGACCGCTGAAGCGGCCGCAGATTCCCGATCAGTGCGCGATCTATCGCGGCAGCGACAAGGTGATGTGGGTGCAGTTGCGGCAACTGGTGGACTCGGGCAATCCGCTGGCCGATATCCGGCTGCGACGGGATGACGTGGTGTATGTGCCCGATCCGTCGGACCGGTTCGTGTCGGTGATGGGCCAAGTGAATCATCCGGGGCCGGTGGAGCTGAACAACAACTCGACGCTGTCGAGCGTACTGGCCATGGCCGGTGGAATCTCGGACAAGGCCGGCAACAACCCGCACGTGCAGGTGGTGGATACGAAGACCGGCACATCGCGACTGATCTCATTCAAGGATCTTCTGAACTCATCGAAGCCGCTGGAGATCACGCTGCATCCCGGCGATATTATTTACGTTCCGGTGAGCGGCTTCTATCGCGCAACCTACTTTCTCGAACGTCTGAGCCCGCTGACCACGCTGTTGACTTTGGCCGCGGTGAACGGAGCGCTATGAAGAGCCTGCGCGACAATTCCGGATTTCCGGCTGCCGAACCCGGGCCGCCGGCCGCGGCCAACACGGTGCGGCGCATGCCTACGGCGGGTCCGCAGGAAGTGTTCTTCCATCTAGACTTCATGCGCAGCCTGCAGATGCACCGCAAGCTGGCGCTGGGGATCGTGTGCACCTTCCTGGCGTTGTCGCTGGGCTACATGGCGAAGCGGTGGAACACGTATAAGGCCGCCGCACTGGTGTATGTGCAGCCTTCGCCGCATCGCGTGATCGAGACCGGTCCGGGGCAGCAGTGGCCTTACGACGCGAACACGTACGAGTCATACATTCAGCAACAGGTTCACGACGTGACGCGGCCGGATGTGCTGACCGCGTCGCTGAAGCAGGTTCCGGGCTGGCAGGGGTCGGGCGAGAGCGCGCAGGCCGCGGCAGACCGGCTGGGCAGCGCGGTGGAAGTGATGCGCCTGGGCTCGGCGTACGAAGTGCAGATTGAGGCGACGGCGAGCAGCGCGCAAGAAGCGGCGGAGATTGCCAATGCGGTTGCCGGAACCTACATCGACAGCGCCACGCGCGAGCAGAGGGCGGGCGATACGGAGCGCGTCGCGCTGCTGCGCGAAGAGCATGACCGGATCGTGAAGGAACTTGCCTCCGATCGCGCCGAGCAGGAAGACCTGAACCGCAAGCTGGGCGTGGCCGCGGTGAGCGGTGCGACTCCGGATCCGATTGACGACCAGATTGCGCAGACGCGCGGCGAACTGGTGAAGGCGCGCACGGCCAGCGATGAAGCCGCGGCCAAGCTTACCTCGCTCTCGGGCAAAGGCGCCGCCGCGAATGCAGCGCTGGACGCCGAGGCGGAGGAGATTGTGGCGGCCGATCCCGGACTGGTGAGCATGAAGACGGCGCTGAACAAGCGGCGTTCCGAGCTCATCTCGCAGATGGCGAATCTGACGGCGAATCATCCGCAGTTCAAGCAGGACTCGGAGGAGCTGGCGAAGATCAACACGTCGCTGGAGACGATGTCGCACGAGCTGCGCGCCAAGGCTGGGGCGGAGATCGAACAGAAGCTGAAGAACGACCTGGAACGGACGTCGAGCGTGGAAGCGCGGCTGAACGGGCAACTGGCGCAACTGACGGGCGCGGCCGGTTCGGCGGCTCCGCGGATGCAGCGGCTGAGCGAGCTGGCGACCGACATCCAGCGACTGCAGAACCGCTTCACCTCGGTGGATGACCAGTACCGGAACCTGACGATGGAGGATAGCTCTCCGGGCGCGGTTTACCTGGCGTCTGCGGCATTGCCGCCGCTGCATGCGGCGCGCGCGAAGGTGCTGCGCAACGGGCTGATCGTGATACTGGCGGGGCTGCTGATCGCGATAGGAAGCGCGCTGGTGGCGCACAATTTCGACAAACGGGTTTACACCGCGGAGGACGTGGAGCGGGTGCTGGGGTTCGCGCCGATGGCGCAGATTCCCGATATGTATGAAGTGGGCACGGGCGTGGCCGAAGAGTACATGCTGCGGCTGGCGGCGGCGGTGGAACATGCGCATCAGCAGGGAATGCTGAATAGCTGCATCTTTACCGGCATCACCGCGGGCGCGGGAGTGACCACGGTGTCGACGCGCGTGAGCGGGATGCTTGAGGCGATGGGCCGCGCGACCGTTCTGGTGGACGCAGTGGGCGCGCCGCAGGAGCGGGTGGAGCCCGCGGGCAATCCCGGCGCGGGGCTGATGCATGCGCCGCGCGGAAGCCGCTCGACCGCGCTGCTGCAGCAGATGAACGAAGAGGCGGGCGGGGACAGCGTGGTCGTTACGGACACGGCGCCGCTGCTGGTTTCGGGCGAGACGGAGTACCTGGCGCGGTTTGTGGACTCGGCGATTGTGGTGATCGAGTCGGGCGTGACGACGAAGGCGCAACTGCGTGAAGTGGCGCAGACGCTGCAACGGCTGGAAGTATCGTCGGTGGGCTTTGTGCTGAATCGGATCTCGCTGACGAACGCGAATGCCGGGTTCCGCGAATCAGTGCGCGCGGTGGAAAGCCATCTGCGCTCGCAGGCGCGTGCAACGGATCGTCCCGCGCCGCGGCAGGAAGAAACGGCTCAAAACGGTGCGGAGACTCAGATGGGTTCGCAGGCGTTTGAGCATCTGTGGAGCGCTCCGGAAGCGGTGGAACAGACTGCGGCCGCGTATGAGCATGTTGCCGTTGCGGAGACGCAACGGGTTGTCGAGGTTCCGGTAACGATGCCCATGGCTGCGCCGGTCGCGGAGCCCGCGGTTCGCGAGGCTGCGCAAACGGAGTTTGTGCCGGCGGAGCGCTGGGGGTTGCCAGAGTTCCCGCGCAGGCAGGTTGCGCCGGCCAGGATCGAGTCTGGGATTGAGTCTGGGATTGAAGAGCGGATCGAAGAGACGGTGGTAGAGCCGGCGGTTGCGCCCGCGGTTGTTCCCGAGCCGAGCCCGGCCGAGAGCCGCAGCGAGGAAAAGAGCTATGAGCGCCCGGCGGCGCACGCTCCTTCGCGCGCGTATGTGGCGCGTCCGATGCGGGGACGCCAGACGGTGCGTTTCACATCCGCGGTGGAGAGCAGGCAGGCCGAGTTCACGCAGGCCGCTCCCGAAGCAGAACAACAGGCGGCGAATGAGGCGATGCCGGAGCCGATGGTCGAGGCAGTTCCGGCGCAGGCAATCCCGGCGCAGACTGTCCCGATGCAGGCGAGCGCGACGATCGAAGAAGCCGTGATTATGCCGGCTGCTGACGCAGCCACGGTTGTGGACTTTGCAGAGGCAGCCGCCGCGCGCAAGGCATATTGGGCGGAGATCCATGAGCCATCGATACTGGAGCCATCGATACTGGAGCAGCCGGTAGCTGAGGCGCCCGCAGTTGTGGCGAGTGAAGAGACAGTTGTTGTGGAGGCGATTGCTGAGCCGGTCGCCGTGGCGAGTGCGGGATATGAGCTGGATGCGGAAGGGACGGGCTCGATTGCGGCGTCGCGCCTGAGCGGATTGCGTACCCTGATGACCTCGCTGGGGGTCAAGAATCTGCACAAAGAATTGGAACTGCGGAAGACACATCTGGAACTGGCGCCGGTTGTCGAACGGCCGATCGAGCGCCCGATCTACGCGCAGCCCGAGACGCCGGCCGCGGTGTCGGACGGGACGATCGAGATGCCGGTTCGGGAAGTGATGGCGCGCCCGGAGATCATTCCGCCACGGGTTGCGATGGAGCACGTGGAGCGCGAATCCGATCTGCGGAGGTCAGTGAAGTCGTCGCGCGTGAGCCGCTGGGATTCAGTGGACGACGTGGAGACGCTGCCTTCCAAGCGCGGGCAGTATCGCAAGCGGCACTAGTCTAAAATGACCGGCATGAAGGCCAGCGCCCGGCTCGCTGGTTCCGCAATCTCAGCTCGATCTCTCTGGTCGAAGTGAAGCCATGACGGGGGCCTCTCGCTCCGCAAGGGCATGAGGGAGGGGCCCCCGCATCGCCTACCGGCACATTCCATTCACATCCAATGTCATCTTTGGTCGCGCGGGCATCGTGAGCCCCTTCGCTGCGATTGAGCCTTCAAGGCTGTCGGGCTGATCGGGAAGGGATGGGTCCAGCGAGCTCTTGTAGAAGGCATCTTTTTCGGCCTCCTCCAGCGGGACGAATGAGAATCCCTTGTCGCGGTACATCTTCAAGAGGCGCGGCAGCATGCGGGCGTCGAACGCGCCCACATGCATGAGCAGGACGTAAGGAATGTCGTGGCCGAAGAGGGTCTTCGCCATGGCGCGGCGGAAGTCCGCGTCCTGCGCGGCTGCGTCAAGATAACTCGACTCGAGCTGCGCGATCGCTGCCGTGTCGTTCTTCGCCACGCAGCGCGCATAGGGCTCGTTCCACATGTAGTCGCCGAAGCTCATGGTGACGGCGGCGATGCGGTAGTGATGCTCGGCGAGAAACTTGCGCGCGGCGATGCGCTTCTCCGGCGTGTCGCCCTCGGCCAGATAGGGAAAGCGCAGCCAGTGCCAGTCGGAGCCAGCAGCGTACTTCTGGAGCACCGGCTCGTTCTTCAGCACGTCGGCCTCCCAGTCCGCCAGCGACGATGTGTTCAGGTTCATGTGCGACCAGGCGTGATTCCCAAGCGGAAAGCCGGCGGCGCGCCAGTCGCTCATCATGGGTTCGGAGGCGGGCTCGCGCTCCATCGCCACGCCGTTCACAAAGCCGTACACGCCGGTCATGTGCTCGGCTTTCATGGCGTCGATCAGCTTTTTGCCGATCTCGACGCGGGTCTCGTTGGCGGGCAGGGCGCTGTGCGCCGGCACATCGTCCCACGTAAAGGCGATCTGCTGTGCGTTTGCTGAAATCCCCGCTGACAGAACGGCAGCGCCAATCAGAACTACTCCCCACCTGCACCGAATCTTCACTTGATCCCCCGGACTCAAAAATGACTCACCGCCATCCTAAACGGCGCAGGGCGAGATGACCTGACGGCTGAAGGGGCGAAGGCTCGCCAATCGCTATTTCGCGACTACGTCGATGGGGACGGTGATCGTCTTCGGCGGCATGCACTGGGTCTCGTCGCAGGCCTGGTAGCGCAGCTTCGCCTCGAGGAGATGCGTTCCGGGCGCCGCGGTCAGTTTCGCGCTGATGGCGAATTCTCCGGTGAAGACATTGAGCTTGGTCTCGGGATCGGCGGGCAGGGTGTAGTCGCGTCCCTCGGGATAGGCGGCAGACTCCAGCCGGACGCCGGTTCCGTCCGGTACCGATAAGGTGGTCGGAATCAGGTACTTGTCTTTCGGCGCGTTGGAGTTGATATGCAGGCCGGGCGCGATTTTGAAGTGGAGTTCCACAGCGGTTGCCTTTCCCGCAGGGAGGGTGATCTGCTCGGGGTACAGATACTTCACCGCCTCAGCCTTGGCACCGGCCGGCTTTGCATCCTGCCACAGGGGCGTCTGCGCCTGAGCGGCCAAACCCGCCGCAATTGCCATCGCCGCCAGCATCGTTCTCTTCATCATCAGCCCTCTGAACCCCAATGCCACTCCACCTTTACTGCAGCGCCTTTTTGATCTTTTCTTCCATGTCGTCTTTCGACGTGATGCCCATCTGCGACGCGATGACCTTGCCGTTGCGATCGACCCAGAATGAAGTCGGCATGGCATCGAGCCCGCCATACTGGGTGGCAATGCTGTCGCCATTCAGCAGAACGGGATAGGGCATCTTCTCCTTATTCACGAACTTGGCCACGGCTTCCTTCTGCTTGGCGAAGCCTTCCTTGTCGCTGGCCTTGAGGTCGTCTCCTTCGGAGTCGATCCCCAGCACTTCAAACCCTTTATCGGCGTATTGGTTGCGCAGTTCGACGATCCATGGCGTCTCGAGCTTGCACGGGCCGCACCAGGTGGCCCAGAAGTTGATCATCAGCGCCTTGCCCTTGTAGTCGGATGGCGATACGGTCTTGCCGGCCAGGTCTTGCAGCTTGAATTGCGGCGCCTGCTTGCCCAGCAGTGGCGACGAGGTATACATGGCGTCGGCTGTCTCACCGGCCTCGAGGGTGGCGTGCACGGCGCTGGCCGCGGCGTTGGCCGCCTGCTGCCTGCGATACTGCCAGTTGGCCCAACCCGCCCAGGCGAAGGCAGCAAGGATGAACAGCGTGACGCCAAGAACGATGGTGTTTCTCTTCACGGGCAGCGTAACCTCTTTCCTCATTGTACGAAAGCGCAACGTGGCCGGATTGTCATTTCATTTCCCCAAAGCTGATAGCATGAGAAACCAATGAATCCCAAACAGGATGCGGACTGCCCTGATCCTGAACCGTTGACTCCCGCGGCCCTGGTGCGCACCGAGGCCGCCGCTCTTGAAGCGCTCGCGGCCCGCCTGGAAGGCGCCATGGGCGCGGACTTCGAGCGCGCCGTCGAACTCATCTTGAATTGCGGCAATGCCAATGGACGGGTCGTGGTCACGGGCATGGGCAAGAGCGGCATCATTGCGCAGAAGATTGCCGCCACGCTCAGCTCCACCGGCTCGCCGGCGCTGTTTCTGCACCCGGCGGAAGCGGTTCACGGCGACCTGGGCGTACTGATGCCGGGAGACGTGGTGGTCGCGCTTTCGGCGAGCGGCGAGACGGAGGAGATTCTTCGGCTGCTGGCGACGCTCAAACGCAAAGGCGACGCTCTGATCACCTTCTGCTGCAATCTGGCGTCGACCTTGGCGACCGCCAGCGATGTGGCGCTCGACTGCGGCGTGGAGAGGGAAGCGTGCGGACTTAACCTGGCGCCCACCGCTTCAACCACCGCCATGCTGGCGCTGGGCGACGCTCTCGCGGTGGCGGTGAGTTTGCGCAGGGGCTTCAGGGCGGAAGACTTCGCCGAACTGCATCCCGGGGGCAAGTTGGGCAAGCGTCTGGCACTGGTGCGCGACCTGATGCACGGCGGCGACGGAGTCCCCGCGGTTTCGCCTCTTACACCCATGAGCGATGTGATCTACGAGATGTCGTCGAAGAAGCTGGGCATGACCACGGTGCAGGACGGCGGGCGGCTGGTCGGCGTGATCAGTGACGGCGATTTGCGTCGGCTGCTGGAGCACGAAGGGGGCGCTGCTCTGAGCAAGACGGCGGGCCAAGCCATGAATCCGCATCCCTGCACGATTGAATCGAGAGAGCTGGCGGCCAAGGCCTTGTCGATACTCGAAGAGCGCAAGATCACCAGCCTGGTGGTCATCGATGGCGAAGGCCATGTGGAGGGCGTGGTGCATCTGCATGATTTGTGGGGCGTGGAGTTGATTTAAGTGGAATTGGATGGACAGGTGATTCCGGTCCCATCGGAGCGTCGGGTGACTGGAATGTGACACGTTTTTGTGTCACAATACTCCCATGCCGAGCATCAACCTCCGCCAGCTTCGCGACACCCGCCAGCTCAAGGCCTGGCTCGATGCGGGAGAGACGGTCGAATTGCGCGAGCGCGACCGCATCATCGCCCGCATCATGCCGGAAAAACCCGCCCAGAAAGAGAAGGAATGGCCCGACTTCGCAGCACGCCTCAAAGAAATGTGGGGGGACAGGGTCTTCAATAACCAGGAGATTCTCGACGAAATCAGAGAGGATCGCTTTTGAGCATCTGCGTGGACTCAAGCCTTCTCGTATCTCTCTATGTGGTCGACGCAAACTCTCCTCAGGCCGTTCGGCGCATGAGCTCGCGCCCAAAGGTGTGGCTGACCCCTCTGAATCGCACTGAATTGGCGCATGCCCTCCAGCAGAGGATTTTTCGGAAACAGTTCAACGAGTTCGAGGCCCGGCGGGTCTGGAGCAATTTCGAGGATGACTGTAAAGCAGGTGTATGGGAGTTCGCAGGCTTTCCCGAGACCGCTTGGCGAACCAGCATCGATCTCGCTCGCCGCTACGGCCCAACCCTCGGCATTCGGACCCTCGATACACTCCACGTCGCATGCGCCCTCGCACTGCGCGCCGAGCGCTTCTGGACGTTCGACGAACGCCAGGCGCGGTTGGCCGAGGCTGCGGGACTCGATACCGGGGCGGCTTAGCCGTATTGCGGAGCAAGAAGGACGATGATCTCGAGGTCGCGATCCAGAATGACGGAGCGGTCGGGATCGGAGTCGTTGTAATGGACGCGGACGGACTTGTCCTTGAGCTGGCGGATGAAGTCGTCGGCCTGGTCTTCGCGCTTGAATCCGCGGACATAGGTGCCGGATCTGTATTCCCCGACGTAGTACGAATATGTAATCACGGCCCAGTGACGCCGGCCTTCGCGACGGACTTCTCCGCCATAGATGCGCGCGTCGGTCGCGGGCCAGCCTTCCATCGCCTTGCGCTGCAGCCGCTTCTGAAGGAGTTTTCGAATCCAAACGGCGGCCATGGCGCCGGGGATGAGGCCGAAGGTCTTCAGAAGCTTGAGGACGGTGAGGAAGATGGCTCCCCAGTGGTAGTGAGATTGCATTTGGCCCCAGTATCGCATGGCTTTGTCGGATCGGGCGACAGGGAAGGATCGATTTCCTGACCTCAATTGCCAACATTTAAGATGGAAGTTGTCCTTCTATCGTCTTGCGTCCGCGGGAGCGGACGGGAAAGCACGCGCGCCCTAACTATGCATCGTTGGTCCAAGCTCTTCGTACCCACGCTTCGTGAGGCCCCGGCAGACGCTGAAGTTGCCAGCCACAAGTTTCTTCTCCGCGCCGGCTACATCCGCCAGCTCGGCGCCGGCATCTACAACTACCTCTTTATGGGACAGCGTTCGATCAACAAGATCATCGGCATTGTCCGCGAAGAGATGGACCAGATCGGCCAGGAGTTTCTGCTGCCTGCACTGTTGCCCAAGGAGCCGTGGGAGGAGTCGGGCCGCTGGACGGGCATGGGCGACAACATGTTCCGCCTCAAGGACCGCAAGGGCGCCGACCTGTGTCTGGGCATGACGCACGAAGAGATCATGACGACCATCGCGCGCGGCGAGCTGCGCAGCTACAAGCAGTTGCCGCAGATCTGGTACCAGATTCAGACCAAGTTCCGCGACGAGCCGCGGCCCAAGTCGGGCCTGCTGCGGGTGCGCCAGTTCATCATGAAGGACTCGTACTCCTTCGACCTGAACAAGGAAGGGCTCGACAAGTCCTTCGACCTGCACGACCAGGTCTACCGCACCATCTTCAGCCGCTGCGGCCTCAAGTTTGTTGCGGTCGAAGCCGACTCCGGCGCCATGGGCGGTTCGCAGTCGCAGGAGTTCATGGTCTATACCGATGCCGGCGAAGACCTCATCGCAAGCTGTCCGGCCTGCGGATACGCCGCCAATGTTGAGAAGGCGATCTCGCGCCTGGAGCCGGTGACGGAGATGGAGGCGACTGGCGACGGGATGCCTGATCTGGTGCACACGCCGGGCTGCGCGGCCATCTCTGACGTGGCGGCGTTCTTCAAGATTTCGCCGGCATCGGACATCAAGTGCGTCGCTTACATGGTGATGAAGCGCGGCGTCGGTGACGCGAAATCGGGACCGAAGGATACCTGGCATGGAGTGGCGGCCTTCCTGCGCGGCGATCACCAGGTGAATGAGACCAAGCTTCTGGGAGCGCTGGGCGGAGCGGAACTTCGCCCCATGGTGGCCGAAGAGTTGCAGCAGTACCTCAACGGACCGGCCGGATACCTCGGCCCGGTCGGGCGTCCCGCCCGACTCGAAGGTGCTCGGCGACGGCGTCACGGTCCTTGTCGACAAGTCGCTCGAAGGCCGGAAGAATCTTGTTTGCGGCGCGAACAAGCTCGACTACCACCTGCGCAACGTCGTTCCGGGACGCGATTTCTCGTGGACTCTTGCGGCCGATATTCGCAGCGTCAATGAAGGCGAAGCCTGCCCCACTTCGAAGGATGGCGAGCCGTGTGCGGGCAAGCTCGTGGTGGGCAAAGCCGTTGAAGTCGGACACATCTTCAAACTCGGCTACAAGTATTCGGAATCGATGGGCGCGCGGGTACTCGACCCCAACGGCAAGGAAGTCACGCCGATCATGGGCAGCTACGGCATCGGCATCGAGCGCATTCTCACCGCAGCGATCGAGCAGGCGAACGACGCAAATGGGTTCTGCCTGCCGGCGAGCATTGCGCCGTTCACGGTGGTTGTTACGGTGACCAACGTCGGGGACGCGGCATTGCGCGAGACCGGCGAGAAGCTGGCGGCGACGCTCGACGAAGCCGGAATCGATGTGCTGCTCGATGACAGAGACGAGCGGGCCGGCGTCAAATTCAAAGATGCCGATCTGGTTGGAATTCCCTACCGCATCAACGTGGGCAAGAAGGCCGCGGGCGGAGTGGTGGAACTCGTGACGCGCGCCACATCGCAGAGCAGCGACGTCGCGATCGAACAGGTGTTGCACGAGCTGAAAGCAAGAATCGGGGAAGAGGATCTGTTGGACAACGCAGCGGAATAGAGCTGGAAGATGCGGGTGGTTAGTGAGTAGTGGTTAGTGGTTAGATACCCTGATCGGCCACTGTCCACTAATCACTGTCCACTAATCACTAACCACTATCCTGGAGCAGCAATGGCGTTGAAAATTAAATTCCGAATGCCCACTCACCGCGCCGGATGGGCTTCAATGCTGCTGCGCATCGTGCTCATTGCCATTGCCGCGGTGGCGATCGTCGTTCTCAGCGTGGGCGGCTACCTCTACTTCAAGTATGGCGCCGTGGTGGACGCGCGGCTGCAGCATCCGGTTTTCGCCAATACGGCCAAGATCTACGCCGAGCCGCGCGAGGTTCGTCCCGGGCAAAAGCTCACGGTCTCGCTTATTGGCGAGGAACTGCGCCAGGCCGGCTACACGCCGCAGGGCGGGCCGAAGGATTCGCCTATGGGGACTTATAGCGAAGGCGCCGCCTCCATCAGCGTCCATCCCGGGCCGCAGTCGTATCACGCGGAGGACGGGGCGACGATCCGCGTGGGCGGCGGAGTGGTTAGCTCGATAGCCGACGACCACGGACAGGCGCTTGTCTCCTATGAACTGGAGCCGGTTTTGATCACCGGTCTCAGCGAAGACGTGAACCGCACCAAGCGGCGCATTGTCACGTTCGACCAGATGCCGCAGAGCCTGGTCAATGCCGTTCTGGCGATTGAAGACCGCCGCTTCTTCGAGCATGGGGGCGTGAATTACACCAGCATGATTGGCTGGGCATGGCATGACCTGGTCGGGGATCGCAAGCATCGCGGCGGCGCTTCAACGGTGACGATGCAGCTTGCCAAGCAGCTTTTTGTCGCCGATACCGGGACCATCAAGTACAAGATCACGCAGATCCTGGTTGCGTTTCACCTGGAACACCGGTTCACCAAGAAGCAGATCTTCGAGCTCTACGCCAACCAGGTTCCACTGGGGCAGCGCGGCAGTTTTGCCATCAACGGATTCGGCGAAGCGTCTCACGCGTACTTTGGCAAGGACGTGCACCAGCTCGATCTTTCAGAGAGCGCGACGCTGGCGGGGCTGATCCAGAGCCCCAGCTATCTGAACCCATTCCGCCACGGGGAGCGCGCCATCGACCGCCGCAACCTGGTGCTCGATTCGATGGTCGAAACCGGCGCCATCACCAAGGACGACGCCGAGCGCGCCAAGGCCGAGTCGCTACACCTGGTCCCGGGCAGTGTGGACGCGAGCGAGGCTCCCTACTTTGTCGACCTGGTGCACGACCAGCTTATCCAGAAGTTGGGCGAGCGCGATGCCAATCTCGAAGGCCTGCGCATCTACACCTCTCTCGATCCCGACCTGCAGCGCATCGCCACCAGCGCGGTCGAGAGCACCGTCCACGTTGTCGACGAGCTGGTGGACAAGCGCCGCGCCCGCGAACGCAAGCAGGCCGAGGCTGCCCACCAGCACAGCGCGCCCGAGTCGACTGTCTATCCGCAGGTCGCGCTGGTCGCTCTCAATCCCCACACCGGCCAGGTTCTTGCGCTTGTCGGCGGACGCAGTTACGGCACCAGCCAGGTGAACCACGCCGTCGCGCACCGCCCCACCGGCTCCATCTTCAAGCCTTTCGTCTATGCGGCCGCGTTCGCCACCGCTGTGGAAGGCACGCCTCTCGAAGGCCAGGACAAGCTCTTTTCGCAGGTGACGATGCTGAACGATCAGCAGACCACCTACGAGGTGGGCGATAAGGAATACACGCCCAAGAACTTCAAAGGCGAGTACTACGGCGAGATCACAGCCCGCTACGCCCTGATGCGCTCGGACAACAACGCCACTATCTCGCTGGCCTCGATGGTTGGGTTCGATCGGGTCGCCGCTCTCGCTCGCGAAGCCGGCGTCAAAAGCGCTCGAGGCACTCCATCGGTCGCCATCGGCTCGTATGACGCGCCCCCGCTGGACATGGCCGGCGCCTACACGGTGTTTGCCAATGGCGGCATGCACATCGATCCCTGGATGGTGGCCAGCGTCCGCACCGCTACCGGCGACATCATCACCGACTACACGCCAACCACCAAGCAGGTGCTGGACCCGCGCGTGGCCTACCTCACCACCAACATGCTGCAGGCCGTGCTCAACGGCGGCACTGCTGCGGCCGCTCGCTCTCACGGATTCAAGGCTCCGGGCGCCGCCAAAACCGGCACCAGCCACGATGCCTGGTTCGCCGGCTATACCTCGAACCTGCTCTGCGTGGTCTGGGTGGGTAACGACGACTACACCGACATCAAGATTCAGGGCGCTGACGCCGCCGCGCCCATCTGGGCCGAATTCATGAAGAAGGCCATCGAGCTTCCGCAGTATTCAGACACCAAGGACTTCAGTGCTCCCGAGGGCGTACAGATGGTGAATCTCGACAAGATTTCGAACCTGCTTGCCGACTCCACCTGCCCCGACGACTACACGGCCGCTTTCCTCGACGGGACCGCTCCCACGGATACGTGCGACCATCCGCCCGACCACCGCAATGTTTTCCAGAAGATTTTCGGGCTGGGCAGTCCCACCAAACCGGGGCAATGATCGGAAGCCCGCAGGGGCGCATGTCATAGATAGGACGGAGCCTGTAGTGGGTGAATCAGCCCACTACGAGCAGGGAGTAGTACGCCCGCGGCGACTTTTTCGACCACCTCAATTCACCACCTATTCACTCCCTCCATCCCACACCCCTGTAAGAATTCCCTCAAGAATTCCTGGATCGAAAGCTCCATCCTGCTTATGGAGGTCCCCCCATGCCCTCTAAAACCCTCTGCCTCGCCGTGTCTCTTCTGTTCGCCGGATTCACCGGATACGCAACCGCCCAGAACGTCCCCCGCTCCTCCCACGTCTGGATCGTCGCCGAAGAGAACCACAGCTTCGAAGACGTCATCGGCAACATCCGACATGCCCTACTACAACCAGCTCGCTCAGCAGTACGGGCTCGCCACCCAGTTCTATGCTGACCAGCACAGCTCCCTTCCCGCGCTCATGTGGCTCGTCGCAGGCGCCGCCGTCGAGCCCAACAACGACACCACCTCGTGCCAGCACACCCAGGACAACATTGTCCGCGAGTTGCTCAAAGCGGGTTATGCCTGGCGCTCCTATCAGGAGAACCTTCCCTACGCCGGCTACCAGGGTCTCTTCGGCGGCACCAACAGCGACTACTACCGCCGCCACAATCCCCTCATCGACTTCTCCGACGTCTGCCCCGGCACCGGCCAGGACACCAACAGCGTCCCCTACTGGCAGATGGCCGCCGACTTCGCCGTCAACAAAACCGTCAACTATGCCTACGTCACCCCCGACGCCGACGAAGATGCGCACAACGGCACGCTCGCCGCCGCCGACACGTGGCTGCAGACGAACGTCCCCGCTATCCTCGCCCGCCCAGAGTTCGGCGCCGGCGGCGACGGCATCCTCTTCATCGTGTGGGATGAAGGTAACCTCTCCAGCGACAACCGTTGCTCCGCTACCGTCTCAACGGGCTGCGGCGGCCGCACCGCCAGCCTCGTCATCGGCCCTAGCGTCAAGCCCGGCTACCAGTCCACCACCCTCTACCACAACGAGAACGTCCTCAAGACCGTCTGCGCTGCCATGGGCCTGGATCCCTGTCCCGGAGCCGCTCAGAACGCCGCATCCATGTCCGACTTCTTCACGCCCACCAATAGCGTCGTCATCTCCACTCCCCGCAGCGGGTCTGCCATCACCGGTGCTGTCCATCTGATCGCCAGCGCCTCGGAAAGCCAGCCCGTCAGCCAGACCCAGGTCTGGGACAACGGCTCCAAGCTGGGCGTCTATGGCTCCGAGATCGACGATACCTACAACCTGCTTCCCGGCATCCACACCACCACGGTTCTGGACCTCGACTCGAGCTTCAACGTCCTCCACCAGTCCTCGGTCACTTACACCGTAGGAGGGGTGCTCGCAGAGGGAGTGCAGATCATCTCACCCACGCCCAACGAGGCCCTCGGCACGCTCGTCAGGATCGTCGCACACGCCAACGAATCCGTAGCCGTCAGCCAGATGCAGATCTGGGACAACGGCACAAAGCTGGGGTTTGGTTCCGGCGCCGACATCAACCAGCCCTTCACCCTTGCCCCCGGCTCCCACACCCTCACGGTCCTGGACCTGGACAGCAACTACAACGTCCTCCACCAGTCCACCGTGTCGTATTCGGTCTTTCTGTCGACAGGGCCGGGCAATTAGCCCCACCGCAGGTGCTGGCACTGCGGGCACCAGAAGGTGATGCGCGCGTCGACTCCCTGCGGGCGCGATTCGATGGGTGTGGCGCACTTGCGGCAGGGCTCGCCGGCGCGGCCGTAGACCCACAGGCTCTGGTTCGGATTGGAGTTGCGCGTGGTTCTGCGGCCGGCACCGCGCCAGGTCACGATGCGATCGCCGGAGTCTTCAAGGACGTTGGCGGCAAGCTGTTTGCGGGCGGCGGCGATGACCTCGTGCACTTCGGCCTCGGAGAGCGTGCCCACCTTGCGGAAGGGGTTCAGGCCGGTGACGAAGCAGACTTCGGACTTGAAGACGTTGCCGATGCCGGCCAGCAGGCGCTGACGCAGCAGAACGTCGCCGAGCTCGCCGTCGGCTTCGGAGAGGATACGCGCAGCGGCGGCCTGGGGGTCGAAGTCTTCGCTTAGAAGATCGCCTGTGGGAGCGGGGATTCGGCGGTTGCGCCGCAGCGATTCGGCGGTGTGCATCTGGGCTACTGGGACGTTGAAGCCGACGGCGACGTATTCGGCGTTCTCGATGACGATGCGGGCGGAGGCGGCGGGCGCCTGCCAGCGCTCGCCCGGCCGATAGATGTGCCAGCTTCCGTTCATGAGCATGTGGGTGGCCAGGGTGGCTCCGCCGGAGAAGTGCATAAGCAGCCACTTGCCGCGGGATTCGACCTGCTCGACGGTCTGGCCGGTGAGGGGCGTGTCGTCGTGGAAGCGGGTCAGCAGCGGGTAGGTGGAGCGGAAGGCAGTGACGGTTTTGCCGGCCAGGGCGCGGCCGAGGGAGCGGGCCGAGCGGAATATGGTGTCGCCTTCAGGCATGGCTCAATTCAAAATAGCAAAGGACCCGGTCGAGCGGCCCTCCGGGACGCGGGCGGATCGGGCGGTACGCGATCCCAGGGTTCCGCTGCGCTCCACCCTGGGCTATTCTCGGCCGTTCCCTCCGGGAACTTGAGTGCATTGCCGGCGAGGTCTGGTCCGGTGATGAAGGAATTTCACAGCAGTTCATCCGGTTCGGTGATGAAGGAAGTCACAGCAGTTCATCCGGTTCGGACTGCTCCTGCGCCATCGTCATCGGCATGCGGCGCAGATGGAGGCCGAGGGGGCCGGGGTGGAAGCCTGCGTCCATGAGGAAGCGGGCCAGGGGATGGGCGGACACGGGCTGGCCGTTGATGGTGGTGATCAGTACGCCCTGGTGGCGATCGGCCTGCATGCGCTGCTGCCCGCGCTGCGACAGGAAGTGCGCCAGCCCTTCGGCCGCCTGCGAGCGGTCCGGCTCCTCGGCGGGGAGAAACACCAGCAGGTTGGGATTGTTCCGACGCAGCCAGGCGAGCAGTTCGCCGTTGCGCAGGATGACTTCCGCATAGGCGGCGCGGGTGAGCACGCGCGGAGCGGATTCGGAATCCTCTTCGGCTACGGGCAGGTCAGGCCACTTCAGGACTGAGCCGTAGGGATTGGCGGGGTCGGTGGCCGCCATCTGCACGAACTCGGGCTTCTCGGCATCGGGCTCGGCGCGCAACTGGCGCAGCAGGTCGACCGCGGCGGGAAGGGCGAACTGCGTGGCGCCCAGACCCGCGACGAAATAGCCGCGGCGGATGCGGCCAGACTCCTCGAGAGCCTTGAGAACGCCGTAGACGGCGCTGAATCCGCCGGGCACATTCTCGGCGGCGACTTGTTCGCGGAGGAGAATGCCGTAGCGGCTTAGAAGCTGCATGGCGAGGGCGTGGCTGCGCTCGGTATCGCTTGGCAGTCCTTGTTCCCTTGTTCCCTCGTTCCCTATTTGCACGCTTTTCAACAGCGACCAGCGTCCCTGCGCGTTAGGGGGCGTGGTTCGGCGCGAGCGGAAGACTGCGCCGGTTTGATGGGGGCGGCGCGGGGTGCGCGCTGTCTCCGGCTTTGTGGCATAGGCCCGCAGCGCGTGGAGTGAGTCGTTGGTTACGAGGCCGCGCCAGACCAGACTCCAGAGGGCGTCGATCGACTCGCCGGGGTAGCCGCCGCCTACCGCCTGGTGCAGCGGCTCGAAGAAGCTGGCGCCGGAAGCATTGAGTGCAGCCAGAAGCTTCTCTTCGCGCTCGGTCAGAGGTTCCGGACTTGATCCCGCCGGGGGCCGCGGGGCGAGCAGGAGGGGGAGCTTGTCAGACAGATAGAGCGCAATGCGGCCGTCGCGTTCGCCCAAGGGCTCGACGCCCGCCCAGGCTATTTCGCCCGCGGCGATGAGGGTGTCGAGCCAGGCGGGGTCGTAGCCGGCAATGCGCGCGGGCAGGATGGATGTCTCCAAGAGCGACGCCGGCAGAGGCGCGCCTTGCAGGCTTTCGATGACGTCGAGGAGTGCATCGAGGTGCGCGGGGCCGCTGCGCCTGGGACGGAGCAATCCCTGCCATTGGGTGAGGAAGCGGGCGAGGGTGTGCTGTTCGACGGGTTCGACTTCGCGACGGAGCCGCGCCAGCGATTTGCGGCGGATCTGGCGGAGAATTTCAGCGTCGCACCATTCGCGATGGAGGCCGCCGGGGATGAAGCCGCCTTCGAGCACGCGGCCGTCGTGGCCAAGCTGACGCAGCACGCTTTCGATGGTGGGCGCATCGAGGCCGAAGCGCTCCACCACGGCTTTGGTGGTGAAGGGGCCATGGGTGCGCGCGTAGCGCCGGACCAGTTCCAGCACCGGCTGCGCCACCGGTTCGAGCAGGGACGCCGCGATCCCCGGCGGCAGCGGGACGCCCAATGCGTCGCGATAGCGGGCGGCATCTTCGACGGCAATGAAGCGGCGGTTCGCCGGCGATGCGGATCTCGAGAAGGCGGCGGGCACGAACGAGGCGGTCAAGCTGGTCGAGAAGGTCCGGCGACACGATGCGGAGGGCCAGTTCTTCGCGGGAGAGATCGCCCAGCTTCAGCAGGAGGTCGTGGATGCCGTCGGCGGAGCGCGCGCGGTAGTTTTCGGCGAGGCACTGTGCGGTCTCTTCCACCTCGGCGATGGCGTCGGGATCGAGGAGTTCGCGCAGATCGGCTTCGCCGAGAATCTCGCGCAACTGCTCCTGGTCGATGGTGAGGGCCTGGGCGCGCCGCTCGGCCAGCGGAGCATCGCCGTCGTAGAGGAAATTTGCGACGTAGCTGAACAGGAGCGACGAGGCAAAGGGCGAGGCTTTGCGGGTGTCGACGACGTGCACGCGGAGCTGACGCTGCTCAATGGCGCGCAGGGTTTCGATGAGCGCGGGCATGTCAAAGACGTCGCGCAGGCACTCGCGATAGGCCTCGAGCAGAAGCGGAAATGAGGGGTAGCGGGAGGCGACGCTTGAGCAGATCGTAGGAGCGCTTGCGCAACTGCCATAGAGGCGAGCGCTGATCGGGGCGGCGGCGCGGCAGCAGCAGGGCGCGGCCGGCTGCCTCGCGGAAGCGGCCGGCAAACAGCGCCGTGGAGCCGAGCTGGCGAAGGACGAGTTGGAGGGCTTCGCGCGACTCCACCATGATCCAGTCGGAGTCGGGCGGATCCTCGGTATCGGGGAAGCGCAGCACGAAGCCGTCGTCTCCCCAGAGCATCTCGACATCCGGGCCGCCGGCGGCGCGCATTCGCGCGGCTACGGCCATGGCCCAGGGAATGTGAATGCGGCTGCCGAAGGGGGTGAGCACGCACATGCGCCAGTCGCCGAGCTCGTCGCGGACGCGCTCGATGACGATGGTGCGGTCGTCGGGAACCTGTCCGGTGGCGGCCTGCTGATCGTCGAGAAACTGCAGCAGATTTTCGGCGGCATTGGGGTCGAGATCATGCTCGGCCACGAGGCGGGTGAGCGCCACGGGCTTGGGGACCTCGCGCAGCTCGCGGACCAGGGCGCCGATGCGGCGGCCGAATTCGAGCGGACGGCCGGGGCCGTCGCCTTTCCAGAAGGGCATTTTGCCGGGCTCGCCGGGGGCGGGCTCGACCAGCACGCGGTCGTGGGTGATGTCGACGATGCGCCAGGTGGATGCGCCGAGGATGAAGGTCTCGCCGGGGTGCGACTCGAAGACCATCTCCTCGTCGAGCTCGCCGACGCGCACGGATTTGCCTTCGGTGTGCGCGAGGAAGACGCCGTAGAGTCCGCGGTCGGGGATGGTGCCGGCATTCAGAATCGCCAGGCGGCCGGCTCCTTCGCGGGCCGTCACCACGTTCTTCACGCGGTCCCAGGTGAGGCGCGGGCGGAGTTCTGCGAACTCGTCGGAGGGGTAGCGGCCGCTGAGCAGATCGAGGACGCCATCGAAGGTGGACCGGGTGAGGCCGCCGAAGGGAGCGGCGCGACGGACGAGGTCGTAGAGGAAGTCGACGGAGACGGCGGAGTTAGCGGAGTTAGTGGTGCTAGAAGAGCTCGGCGCGGCAGTCTTTTTCCCTTGGTCCCTTTTTCCCTTGGTCCCTTTTTCCCTGTTTCCTGCCGTTGCAACGATGGCAACCATCTGCTGGGCGAGCACGTCGAGGGGGTTGCGCGGATAGCGGGTGGACTCGATGTGGCCCTCGTGCATAGCGCGCGTGACGGCGGCGCAGGCCACCAGGTCGGCGCGGTACTTGGGGAAGAGGACCCCTTCGCTGACTGCGTCGATGCTGTGGCCGGCGCGGCCGATGCGCTGCATGCCGCTGGCCACGGATGGCGGCGCCTCGATCTGAATGACGAGATCGACGGCGCCCATGTCGATGCCGAGTTCGAGCGTGGAGGTGGCGCAGAGGGCTTTGATCTGGCCGGCCTTGAGGAGCTCCTCAATGACGGAGCGTTGCGAGGCGGCGAGCGAGCCGTGATGCGCGCGCGCTACAGATTCTCCTGCCAGTTCGTTCAGCGCGCCGGCGAGGCGCTCGGCGACCTGGCGGCTGTTGACGAAGAGGATGGTGGAGTTGCGCTCGCGGATGATTTCGAGCAGGCGCGGATGAATCGCATCCCAGATGGAGACGCGTTTGGGTGTCTGCGAGGCGGGTCCGGAGGGAATCTCCTGGATGGTGTTGAGCCGCGCCATGTCTTCGACGGGGACTTCGATGCGCAGCTTCAGTTGTTTGCGGGCGCTGGCGTTGACGATGGTGACAGGGCGATAGCGGAGCGGCTCGGCACCGGCCGAGCCAGAGAACAGGGAACGGGGAACAGGGAACAGAGCGTCGGCATCTTGCGTTTTGAGTGCCTCTTCGATCGATGCAGTCTCGCCACCCTGATCGTTGGCTGAGCGGCCTCCTGCTCTCTGCCTTTCTGTTCCCTGTTGCCTGTTGCCTGTTGCCTGTATTTCCACTCCTCCGAGGAAGCGGGCGACTTCTTCCAGGGGCCGCTGGGTGGCGGAGAGGCCGATGCGCTGGATCGGTTTGCCGACCAGGGCCTCCAGGCGCTCCAGCGTCAGGGAGAGGTGAGCGCCGCGCTTGGTGGGGACCAGCGCGTGGATCTCGTCGATGATGACGGTGTCGACGGTGCGCAGCGCTTCGGCGGCCTGCGAGGTGAGAAGCAGGTAGAGCGACTCGGGGGTGGTGATGAGAATGTCGGCGGGATCGCGGCGGTAGCGGGCGCGCTCGGCCTGCGGGGTGTCGCCGGTGCGGACGCTGATGGTGGGCTCGTGAAACGCGACGCCCTCGCGCCGCGCCAGGTTGGCGATACCGGCCAGCGGCGAGCGCAGATTCCGCTCCACGTCGACGGCCAGCGCCTTGAGCGGCGAGACGTAGACGATGCGGGTGCCGCGTTCGCGGTCGGCCGGGCGCGGATGGAGCATGAGGCGATCGAGGCACCAGAGGAACGCCGTCAGGGTCTTGCCGGTGCCGGTGGGGGCGAGGATCAGCGCATTTTCGCCTCGCGCGATGACGGGCCAGCCCATCCGCTGGGGGAGCGTGGGCGCGTCGAAGACGGCCTTGAACCACTCGACGGTTACGGGATGAAAGCAGGCGAAGGCTTCCGTCTCAGAGGGCGCCGGGGCTTCCGGTTTGGGGGGAGACGGCATGCTGAAATCCAGCATAACGCGGTTTCGCTTTTCATACGCCTCGAAAGGCCGGAGACCGGTATAATCGGGCTATATGCCTGAAAATCAGCACCCAGTCGACATCGAGTCTCTCAAGGCGCTTGTGCGCACCGTTCCGGATTTCCCCAAGCCGGGAATCCTGTTCTACGACATCACCACGTTACTGAAAGATAAGACAGGGTTTGCGCAGCTTATCGATGCCATGGCGGCTCATTATCTCTCGCGCAAGGTTGACCTTGTGCTGGGTATCGAGGCCCGCGGGTTCATCTTTGGGCCCGCCCTGGCTTACCGCCTGAACGCCGGGTTTGTCCCGGTGCGCAAGCCGCGCAAGCTGCCCGCCCCGGTGGCGCGCGTGACCTACGACCTTGAGTACGGCTCGGACACGCTGGAGATCCATCTCGACGCCATTCAACCGGGACAGAATGTGGTCCTGGTGGACGACCTGCTTGCTACGGGCGGCACAATGGAAGCTACGGTGAAGCTGGTGAAGCAGTTAGGCGGCGACGATTGCCGGTCTGGGGTTTGCCGTGGAACTCGATTTCCTGAAGGGCCGCGATCGCTTCCCCGAGTATGACGTGTTCAGCCTGCTGCACTATGCGGAGTGAGGAAGACAGGGACCAAGGGAACAAGGGATTAGGGAGCGGAACATGCCACAGAAGTGGTAAGCCGGCCGCTCTTTTCCGGGGGTATTTCGACCGTTGGGCGGGTACACCTTTCATCAGTCAGGGAGTACAATCGTTACTACTGCTCATCTGGGCGGGCGGGTAAATTGTCCTCAGTCGGGCCACGTTAACTTTGTGTGACCTCAAGGGGATATAGCGCGTCTTAAAAGGATGAAAGCGGGCGGCTGGAGTACTTTGAGCGGATTCTCCCCGCCGCGAGAAGAGGAGTCCTGGTGAATTCGACCGTAAAGACGATCATGTTCTGGGTCTTCATCGTTGTTTGTCTGATGATGTTGTGGGCGGTTGTGTCGAAGAGCACGAGCATGGGCAAGACCGCGGAAGTAGGCTATTCCGATCTGCTGGACAAGATCGACGGCGGGCAGGTGCAGGACGTGACGATCCAGGGCACCGATGTTCATGGTCATCTGAAGGGCGCCGAAGGACGAGTTCCACACCACCATCTCGTCGGGCAATGTTGACAGCCTGTCGAAGGAGCTTCGGTCGAACAAGGTCACGTTCTCGATCAAGGAGCCCCAGAACAACGGCCTGATGCTGCAGATCCTGTTCAACGTGGGACCGTTCGTGCTGATCGGCGCCATCTGGTTCTTCATGCTGCGGCAGATGCAGAGCGGCGGCAACAAGGCGCTGTCGCTTCGGCAAGAGCCGCGCGCGCCTGCTCTCGATGCAGCAGAAGAAGGTCACGTTCAAGGATGTGGCCGGCGTGGATGAGGCCAAGGAAGAGCTCAAGGAAATCATCGAATACCTGCGGGAGCCGCAGAAGTTCCAGAAGCTGGGCGGGCGGATTCCCAAGGGCGTGCTGCTGGTGGGACCTCCGGGAACCGGCAAGACCCTGCTGGCTCGGGCAGTGGCGGGCGAGGCGAACGTGCCGTTCTTCTCGATCTCCGGCTCGGACTTCGTGGAGATGTTTGTGGGCGTGGGCGCAAGCCGCGTGCGCGACCTGTTCGAGCAGGGCAAGAAGAACGCTCCGTGCATCATCTTCATCGACGAAATCGACGCAGTCGGCCGCCATCGCGGCGCCGGCCTGGGCGGCGGACACGACGAGCGCGAGCAGACGCTGAACCAGTTGCTCGTCGAAATGGACGGCTTCGAATCGAACGACGGCGTGATCCTGGTGGCGGCCACCAACCGGCCCGACGTGCTCGATCCGGCGCTGCTGCGGCCGGGACGTTTCGATCGCCGCGTGGTGGTCGGACTGCCCGATGTGCGCGGCCGCGAGGAAGTGCTGCGCGTCCACGTGAAGAAGGTTCCGCTGTCGGACGATGTGAATCTGAATGTGCTGGCGCGCGGAACACCGGGCTTCAGCGGCGCCGATCTGGCCAACATGGTGAACGAGGCGGCGCTGAACGGCGCGCGCCTGAATCGCAAGCAGGTCACCATGTACGACTTCGAACTCGCCAAGGACAAGGTCCTGATGGGCGCGGAGCGCAAGTCGATGCTGCTGACCGACGAGGAGAAGCGGGTCACCGCCTATCACGAGGCGGGGCACGCGCTGGTTTCGTACCTGCGCGATCACTCCGATCCGATCCACAAGGTGACGATCATTCCGCGCGGCATGGCGCTGGGCGTCACGGTGTATCTGCCGGACGACCGGCACAACTACACGCGCGACTACCTGGAGACGCGGCTGGCGACGGCTTACGGCGGACGTGTGGCGGAGGAGATCTTCCTCAACCAGATGTCGACCGGCGCGGGCTCGGACATCGAAGTGGCGACCGACCTGGCGCGCCGCATGGTGTGCGAGTACGGCATGAGCCGGCTGGGACCGCTGACCTTCGGCAAGAAGGAAGAGCAGATCTTCCTGGGCCGCGAGATTGCGCAGCACCGCGACTTCAGCGAAGAGACGGCGCGGCAGATCGATCTGGAAGTGCGGCGCCTGATCGATGAGGCCTACCAGTCGGCGTACACGCTGATCGATACGCACAAGGACGCGATGCACCGGATTGCGGCCGCTCTGCTGGAGCGCGAAACCATCGACGCGGAAGAAGTGAAGCTGCTGATCGAAGGCAAGGAACTGCCTCCGATGCGCAGCGCGCTGGCCGGGCCCGGCGACGGCGGCAGCGGCACCGGGCAGCAGGTGCTGAAGCCCGAAACGCGCGGCGGATCGGGATTCCCGGAAGGTTCGCCGAGCCCGGCGTAAAAGGCGGGCAACAGGCAACAGGGATCAGGGAACAGAAAACGGGCCGCTCTTCGGAGCGGCCCCGTTTGATGCGTGCATCTGGGGTCGCGAGCGCTATTGATGTG
>CAWFVY010000023.1:0-207790 GCA_963819365.1 uncultured Acidobacteriota bacterium | reverse complement strand
TGGTCGGGACGGGCAGATTTGAACTGCCGACCCCTCGCACCCC
This sequence comes from uncultured Acidobacteriota bacterium, assembly GCA_963819365.1. Lineage (GTDB taxonomy): Bacteria > Acidobacteriota > Terriglobia > Terriglobales > Acidobacteriaceae > Telmatobacter. The sequence goes on along the minus strand of CAWFVY010000023.1, from coordinate 207,747 downwards.
AAGCGAGTGCTCTACCAGGCTGAGCCACGTCCCGACACGATTGAGCCGGCTCAGGAGAGCCGGCTTTGGGGTCTTGATTCAGTTTACACCAGAGGGCAGAAATACGCCTCGCCCGGTCACGCGGCAGTCGTCACGCATCTCATCCGCACAAACCTCGCAGACCCTCGCGGCAGCGCTCCAGCCACAGGCACCTTAGTGCGTCGGAGGCACGTACTCACTGGGAAGCGCCGACCCCGAGCCGAAGAAAAACTCCTCCATCTGCTCGACGAGAAACTGCTGCGCCTGGGGGGTCCACGGCTGCAGGCGGTACTCGTTCAGGAGCATCTTCTGCCGCTCCACCCACTCGCCCCACGCGGCCTTCGACACGTTCTTGTAAATCTTCTGGCCGAATTCGGAATCGAAGGGCGGCTCATCCAGACCCTCCATCTCCTTCTTGTTGCGTACGCAAAAAACCATGTGCGCCATTGCTTGCGGTGCCCTTTCAGTCTTGACTCTCTCCATTGTATGGGATCGGAGCATGGCCATCGCTTGTCACTTGCGGCTTGCAGCCCGTATCAAATTACTCTTGAGGCATGACCGACCGCGAACTCCTCGCGCACATCGCCCGCTCCGCCGGATCGAAGGCCGGCTACAAGCAACTGATTCGCGAGCTGGGCCTGGGCGGCGGACGCGACCGGCGTCTCCTGCGCGAGCAGCTTGCGCGCATCACCGTGCGCGGCGAGCTTACCCAGTTGGATCGCGATATGTGGAGCATCCCCAGGTCCATCTCCACCAGCACCGGAACCCGCGACAACCTCATCGCAGGCCGCCTCGACCTGCACCGCGACGGCTACGGCTTCGTCCGCCCCAACGCCCGCCAATCCGTCGGGCAGAGCGAAGACGTGTTCATCCCGCCCGATGAAATCAACGGCGCCATGCAGGGCGATCAGGTGCTGGTCGAGTTAGCCCCGCCCCGCGGCGACGGCCGCCGCCTCGGCCGCATCGCCCGCGTCCTCGAGCGCCGCAACTCCACCGTGGTCGGCACCTTCCACTACGCGAAAGGCCGCACACAGGCCGGGGTCCCCGGCGACAGGTCTTCGTCGACGGGGTGGAAGAGCAACTACGTCGTCCCCTTCGATGAACGCATGACGCAATCGATCCTGATTCCCCACGGCAGCGAGATTCCGTCGGAGTCAGACCTGGCCACGCCGCATCGCGTCATCGGCGATGAAGCCCGCAAAGCCCATCCGCATGAGGACCTCGAAGACCTCATCGTCGATGTCGAGATCACCGCCTGGCCCACCCCCACCAAGCCTCCCATCGGCCGCGTCATTGAAGTCCTCGGCCATCCCGACGACTTCGGCGTCGACGTGGAAATGATGATCCGCAAGCACCAGCTTCCGCGCGTCTTCCCGCCCAACGTCCTCGCCGAGGCCACGCGAGTTGCCCACCTCGATCGCGCCGAAGTCGATCGCCGCCGCGACTTCCGCGGCCTGCCCATCGTCACCATCGACGGCGAAACCGCACGTGACTTCGACGACGCCGTCCTGGTCGAGCAGCGCGCCGACGGCGGCTACGAACTGCAGGTGCATATCGCTGACGTGGCCGAGTACGTGCGCGCCGGCTCCGATCTCGATCTCGAAGCGCGCCTCCGCGGCACCAGCGTGTATTTCCCTGACCGCGCCATCCCCATGCTGCCGCAGGAGCTCTCCAGCGACATCTGCAGTCTTCGCCCCGAAGAAGACCGCCTCGTCCTCAGTTGCCTCATGCAGCTCGACCCCGCAGGCAACATCGAGAGCTACGAGATCTGCGAGGGCGTCATCGCCTCCGCCGCGCGCATGACCTACACAAAGGTGCACATGATCCTCGAAGGCGATGAGGAGACGCGCGCGCAATATCCAGAACTGACGGGCGACTTCGAACTCATGCAGAAGCTCGCCATGTTGATGAATCTCCGCCGCCAGGAACGCGGCTCCATCGACTTCGATCTACCCGAGCCGGTGATTCAATTCGACGAGCAGGGACAGATGCGCGGCGTCACGCGCGCTGAGCGCACCTGGGCCAACCGGCTCATTGAGGAGTTCATGCTCGCCGCCAACGAGTGCGTCGCCACCTGGCTCGAAGACCTCGGCGTCCCCTCGCTTTACCGCATCCACGAGAAGCCCGACCCGCGCCGCGTCGTGCAGTTTGAAGAACTCGCCACCAGTTTCGGCTACACCCTCGGCCTGGGCGCCCTTCCGGTCAAGCGCATCCAGACACGCGGCGACCGCCGCGATGCGCAGCGCAGCGGCCGCAAACCACGCACGCATGAAGTGGCCGAAGACATCGCCGTCACGCCGAAGATGTATCAGCGCCTCGCCAAGCGTATCGAGGGCAAGCCCGAAGAGCGCATCGTCAGCTACCTCATGCTGCGATCGCTCTCGCAGGCGCGCTACTCAGAGAGCAACGAAGGCCACTTCGCGCTGGCCGCGCCCTCGTATACGCATTTCACTTCGCCCATCCGCCGCTATCCCGATCTCATCGTGCATCGCATCACCAAAGCACTGCTGCGCGCCAGAGTAAGCGGACGCGGAGCCATCGCGAAGGGCCGCCTCGATTCCCCCTGGACGCATCCCCACGAAGGCTTTGCGGGACTCACCCTCAGCCGCCGCGTCCCCCGCTCCGAGTCCAGCCACCAAGGCTCCGTGCCCCATCCTTTGCGCAGCGTTTCCGCGCAAAGGTTGGGAGACCACGAATCTCCGCTCTCCCATGCCCAACCCAGCCACCGGGGCCCCATCGAACCCCCCATCCCCGAACCCGAGCTTGCCCAGATCGCCGAAGAGACCAGTCAGACCGAGCGCCGCGCCGCCGAGGCCGAACGCGAACTCATGGAGTGGAAGAAGGTCCGCTTCATGCAGGACCGCGTCGGCGAGGAGTTCGAAGGCCTCGTCCTCAACCCCACCAAATACGGGCTGTTCGTCGAACTCACCGATATGTTTGTCGAAGGCCTCGTCCCCATCGACACCCTGCGCGACGACCGCTACACCTTCCGCGAGAACACGCATGAGGTCGTGGGCGACCGCTTCGGCCGCAAGTTCCGCGCCGGCGATCGCGTGCACGTGATTCTCGATCGGATCTTGGCGCAGGAGCGCCGCCTGCAGTTCTCCATCGCTGAAGAGGGCATTCCCCTCACCGGCAAGCGCAAGCCCCCGCCGCCTAAGAAGGCGAAGAAGCAACGCCGCGACGAGCCGCGCAGCCGCCCGGCCAAGGTGCGGAACCGCAGCGGCCGCGGCAAGCGCCGCTAGCGTTGACTTGCTTGACTAAGTCGGGCCACGACCTCAGAGGGAGCGAAAGACCAATGATTCGGCACATTCGCGAAAGTGAACGACTTCACAGCTTGCTGAAAAACTCGCGCGGGCGGTAGGCCGGGGATTCATCCCCGGTATAAAGGCCTCCGAATCATCGGGGCTTTACATGCTACGGAAAACTAACTCGAAGCGGGCTTTGTGTCAGGGCACGGCTTCAGCCGTGCCGATAAAGCCGTTAGAACCCGTGGGCTTTAGCCCCTGCAAAAGCTCACTCGCCACAAATCTCCTCTTTTTCCGCAGCCTGTCTAGCCCCCGAGGAATGCTTTTTCCCGAACTCTCACTCGCAACCCTGACTCTTTCACCAAGCTGCTCGGGCGTGCGGAAAATCGGGTCCCTAATAGACAAAGGGCCGTTCGCTTCTCACTGAGAAGCGGACGGCCCGGGATGGCATCGTCTCACCGGCCGTTCCGGAGCGATAGCTCTACACCGTCGTCCCCGCCTGCTTCTCTGCAAACGCCGCGATGATCGGGATCTTGAATGCTTTGCCGTTGATCGCGTTGATGACGACCACCAGCCACAGGGCGAACAGGGCCAGGCTTATGAGCCAGGAAAGCATGCTGACCATGACCCAGCCGAAGATCGGATAGAGCATGCCCACGGCCACGCGCACCACGATCGACGCAATAAACAGGCAGATCGACTGCCACGAGTGAAACTTTATTTTGGGATTCTGGTTATACGGCGCAGTGGCGAGAAAGATAATCGCCGGAATGAAAGTCACGTAGGCAAGCGCGCAAGCGGCGTTCTCGCTCAGTCCGGCCTGTTGTGCTGGCGGCGCCTGCGGGGTCTGCATCGGATCGGGCATCGGATCGGGCATCACGGCTCCTTCTGCATTTAGGTGGTTGTGTCGCTGGATTGTGACACGCCGGATTCTGGCGGCGGCAGGTTCCCTCGGAGCAAGGGCAGCGGAACTCCCCAGCCGAGGGGAGACTTTAATTCCCAACCAGAAAAGCGCTAACCTTCTGGGTTGTCAAGGAAAATCCTTCGCGGCAAACGCCGTCAAGCGATTTGGAATCATCGGTCTGATCCCCCGGTCGCTCCCACTTGGGGACCGGCGATAGAGCCCTAAACGAAATGCTGCCACCCGCGCGCATCGAGCGGCCGCCGCCCGCTGTCGCCAGTCAACGCCACCTGGGGTCGGCTGTTCTGGCGTCGCACAACCCGCCCGATGCGCGTGATAGCAACTCCTGCAACACTTGTCGGTACGCGCGTCCCCGCCCGTGCCGTGAACAGCAGTTCATAGTCTTCACCGCCATGCAGAGCCTGTTCAAGCGTCGCCCCCGTGCCCAGCGGGATAGTGGCCGCATCCACCTCCGCGCCCACGCCGGATTCCTCGCAGATGTGCGCAAGATCGGTGGAAAGCCCATCGCTCAAGTCGATTGCCGCGGCGGCGATCTTATGCCGGCTCAGCCACTCGCCCTGGGCCAGCCGCGGTTGCGGATACAGATGCGGCTGCATCAACGCCACCCATTGCGCCGGAATCCGCCGCGTTCCCCCACCGAGTTCAGTCAGCTTTGCCAGCCCCGCGGCGGCCCCGCCCAGCGCACCGGTCACATAGATCGCGTCTCCCGGCCTGGCTCCTGAGCGCAGCAGCGCACGACCCCGCGGCACCGCGCCCACCAGGACAATATCCGCCACCGCCAGGGTAGACTCCGCGAGATCGCCACCGGCCAGCGGCGTCTGGTGCGCATCCGCGAGCCCCAGCAGGCCGTCGTAAAAACGCGACACCCACGATTTGCCCCCGCGCGTCGCTTTTACCAGATCCCTCGGCAGGCCCAGCGAAACAAACGCCGCCAGCGGCCGCGCTCCCATTGCTGCCAGGTCGCTCAATCCCCGCGCCAGCGTGCGATGGCCGATCGCCTCCGGCGGGTGCCAGCCCACGCGAAAGTGCCGGCCATCGATACTCAGATCCGTGGTGACCGCAATCTCTTCGCCACGCCGCACTCTGAGCAGCGCGCAATCGTCTCCGATCCCCAGCGCCACGCCGGCAGAACCGCGCGTCCGCCTGCGAATCTGACGGAGCAGGTCAAGTTCAGCGCCGCGCATCGGGGTCTTTCGGTCTTCGGCCATTCCGTTAAGCATAAAAGGCTTGGGATGTAATCGAATTCAAGGAAACCGCCGTCGAACCCGATGAACGCATCAGAATTGAGAGGAGAATGGGTCGGATTCCCCGTTTCTTCGCCTAACCTGATTATTCCACGAGTCGACTGTATGAATTGATTGACCGGCCTCCCACCCGGTTGATAACCTTGAAAACGATCCAAATACATAGCGCTCCCCTTGCGCGTTTGTATGTTTTTTGAACGGTCCAACACGGGCCCCGAACTTGCTTTTTGTCGAAGTGGTGAAGGCGAATTGCGACGTCGACTGCAGAGGTGAAAGGTCCCTCTCGGTTGAAGGAGTCAGAGAAATGCTACGCAAGCGCTACTACATTTTGTTCGTTGCCAGGGATGAAGAAGGGCGTGTCCGCAAGATCCCTCTGCCCCTGCATTACGCGTACGGATTCGTAGCTGCCGCGTTGATCGGCGCCTTTACCATCGTCGGGCTGGCCGGTTCCTATACGCGCATGCTGCTCAAGACCGAGAGCTTCAACCAGGTCCGCCAGGAGCGCGAAGAACTCCGCAAAAATTATCAGCAGATGGCGAAAACCGTGCACGATCGCGATGTGCAGGTTGCCAGCCTCGGCGCGCTGGCCAGCGAAGTGACAGCCCTCTACGGCATGCGCCAGAACCGCCTGGTTGCAACCCACGCGGCATCAGGTAAAGCCACTGCCACCACCGCATCGCCTGAGAAGCTGGCGATGAATGACGAAGTCAGTCCGCAGAACGTCAAAGCTTCCATCGACACATTTGTCGCGCTGCGCAACCAGGCCATGTCGGGCCGCGTATCGCGCGCTCTCGAGGGCGGCTTGACCTCCGGGTTTGCAGGTGACTGGAACCAACTCGCCGATGCGCCGTCCATGTGGCCCATCGAGGGCTTTGTGGCTTCGAGCTTCGGCTCTCGCCAGGATCCCATCAACGGCGAAGGCGCCTTCCACCCCGGCATCGATATCGACGCCCCCAAAGGCACCCCGGTGCGTGCCGCCGGCGACGGCGAAGTGACCGGAGCCGCCATGGGCGCGGGCTACGGCAAAGAAATCACCATCAATCACGGACACGACGTCGTCACCCTTTACGGCCACCTCTCTTCCATCGCGGTCGTGCCGGGCGATCACGTCACGCGCGGACAGGTCATCGGCTACGTGGGCCAGACCGGACGCGCTACCGGTCCGCACCTGCACTACGAGGTGCGCGTGCACAGTGTGCCTGTCAATCCCCACAAATATCTCCGCACGAGCTTCCAGCAAATTGCCGGCGAGCTCGACAAACCCACTGCCACACCCGGCAGCTAAACAATCTCCGGTTGTACTAGGTGCGGCTCTCCTCGCGGAGAGCCGTTTCTGTTTGTGCGCCCCGCCGTCTTTGTTCAGGCGTCGCGTAGTATCGTTAACGGTTGTCCCAATCCGCTCCGAACACGAGGGCCCTTGATGCGTCGCTTCTCTCTTGCTCTTCTTCTGCTAATTGCCTGTCCTCTGTTTGCACAGGATCGCGCCGCCGATCTCAAAACGGCATCGGCTCGCGCCCAGCATCTGCGCCACGGCATCAATGCTTCCGAGTGGTTCGCGCAGCACGCCTATGACTACTCCGCCGCGTTCACCAATCGCTACACAGACGATGCCGACGTCGCACTCATGGCAAAAATCGGCTTCGACAACGTCCGCCTCAGCATCGACCCCGTGCCGCTCGAACGCCAGCCGCAGAACGGCGAAGGCTTCAACGCCGATTTCCTCGGCCGCCTCGATCACGCCGTCGACACCATGCTCGCCAATGGCCTCGCCGTCGAGGTCGACATTCATCCCGAGCCGGACTACAAGCGCCATGTGCGCGAGACCAGTGACGGCGTCGACCGCTTCGCCATGCTCTGGCGCCGCCTCGCCGCGCATTATGCCAATCGCAATCCTGATCTGATCTTCTTCGAGATCATGAATGAACCCGAAGTCAACGACCCCTATCGCTGGGCCGGCATCCAGGCGCGCGCGGCTGCCGTCATCCGCGAGGTCGCCCCGAAGAACACCATCATCGCCACGGGGCCCAACTGGTCCGGCATCGCCGATCTGCTCACCCAGCATCCGCTCCCCGACGGCAACGTCATCTACAACTTCCATTTCTATGAGCCGCACGGGTTCACCCACCAGGGCGCGAGCTGGGGCGGCGCATATTGGATCTACACCCACGACATCCCCTGGCCAGCAAACGAAAACTCGATGGATGCCTCGCTCCAGCAGGTTCCGGATGCGCGCGACCGCTACGACTTCGAGCACTATTGGCTCGACCACTGGGACGCGCATCGCATCAAGCTGCAGATGGATGCCGCAGCCGCGTGGAGCAAGGCCAACGGCGTGCCCCTCATCTGCAATGAGTTCGGCGTCTACCGGCGCGTCACGCCTGAACCCTCACGCATGCAGTGGATCCGCGACGTGCGCACGGCACTTGAAGCCGACGGCATCGGCTGGACCATGTGGGACTATCGCGGCGGCTTCGGCGTAGTGTGGAAGGACGACGGCCAGCCCGCGCGTGTGGATCAGAAGGTCGTCGAAGCCTTGGGACTGAAGAAATAGAAAGGAGCAGAAACATGGCCGAGCCGGATCCGAAACTCGAGATCGTGACCATCTTCGAGAGCGATGACCTGGTCGCGTTCAGCCTGGCCAAGTCACTGCTCGATGAGGCAGGCGTGGAGTACTTCGCAATCGAGGACGCGCCCGCAGGCTTCGGATTCAGCCCCATGCTCAGCCCCATGCGCAGGATTCAGATTCCCGCCCATCGCAAGGACCGGGCGCTCGAATTGATCGAAGGACTATCGGGACCGGAGGTCTCCGAAGCCACCGGCGACACCGATGCGAAATAGTGAGCTGCCCCGGCAGGCTGTGCGAAGACTCAGTCCGGAGGGAGGCGGGGGTTTCAACCCCCGCACAAGGCTGACAGATTCAATGTCGGCTTTAGCCGCGGAGGGACGATTCTCGCCGGCTACATCCCTAACGTCGAGTTCTTCCGCAGCCTCCTCGGCGCATCAAGACCCATGCGCCGCCGATCAGCTTGAATACAGATTCGCCTCGATGAATTCGTTGCGGAACTTGCCCTTCGGATCTTGCTCGGCCAGCAGCGCCTTGAAATCCTTCAGCCGCGGATACTGTGCCTGAAGCTTCGCCGGCTGAATCGCAAACAGCTTCCCCCAGTGCGGCCGCGCGCCAAACGGCTCGAGCTTCGCCTCAATCTGCGGCAGAAGCGCGCGCGCCGCATCCGACTCCGGCTTCAACGTGAAATGAATCGCCAGCGAGTCCCTCTGGTACGCCATACTCATCCACAGATCGTCGGCCGCAATTGTCCGCAGTTCCGTAACAAACAGATGCGGCGTGATCTTGTCGCGCAACTGCTCGACGGCCATGATCGCCTCATACCCATGTTCGCGCGGGACAAAGTACTCCGCCTGCAGCTCCCGCCCGCTCGATGGAGTGAAGTTCATGCGGAAGTGTGGCAGCCGCTCGTACCATGGCCCCGGGACGCCTCCCTGATCCGTGCAACTCTCCGCCGGGTGTCCGTCGATGGGATGCATCTTCTCCTTGGCCAGCTTTGCGCCAAAGAACTCCGGCTCCCATTTGTTGGCATCGCCCGCGGCCACTTTGCGCTTGATCCAAACCTGCGTGGCGCGATGGTTCTGCCAGTCCGTGAAGAGGCTGACGCTGTACCCCGCGCCGAATATCTCGTCGAAGTGGCTCTTCAGGTGATCGAACGAGAGATTCTGATACACCGACTGCGCCACCTGAAACGTGGGCATGCAGATTCAGCGTGACGCGCGTGACGATGCCCGGCGCTCCCAGCCCCACCACCGCCGCCGCAAAATGCTCGTCCTTGCCGCGCGTGAGCGTGTGCACCTGGCCATCGGCCATCACCATCTCCAGCGCCTGAACCGCCGTGGCCAGATTGCCATTGTGGATACCCGAGCCGTGCGTTGCCGTGGCAATCGCGCCCGCCACCGAGATGTGCGGCAGGGAAGCAAGATTGTGCAGCGCGTAGCCCTTCGCGTCGATCACCGGCGCGAGCTTTCCATAAGCAATCCCCGCACCAACGGTCACGGTGTGCGCCTGCGCGTCAATGTCGATCGAGTCGAGCTTCTTCAGCGAGACCTGATTCTCGGTGCTGTCCGCAATGGTCGAGAAGGAGTGCCGCGTGCCCAGTCCGCGCAGCTTGGCGCACTTCGTCACCACCTGCTGAACCTCTTCCACCGATGCGGGAACGTGCAGGTTATCGGTGCTGTAGTTCAGGTTGCCGGCCCAGTTCTCACGGGGCGTTTCCGGCTCCTGGCCAGAGAGTACATGCGAAAAAACGCTGCCCGCCACAATCGCCCCCGATGTCTTGAGAAACTCCCGCTTGTCCATTGCCGACCTCTCCTGAAACGGAGCAGAGAATTGCACGTCGATCTTAACGCGCGGTAGTTGGAATGAACAGGGGAACCGAGCTATTCAGCCAATTGTGTCGGAAGGACGACAAACTCGGAAATGCCATCAACCGATTCCACGAACCACGGTCGCGCAGTAGTCACACGCACGAGTTCCCGCCCGTCTGACCCATGGAATCGCTCGATGAGTTCGCATTGTATTGCGCCGGGCCGAGGATATGCGCTCTCGGAATCCAGGGTCTCGAGGCTGAACATGGGGAACTTGTCAATAAAGGTATGAATCATCCCATTGGCGTCGCGCAGTTCGCATCTCACCCAGCCGGGAAAGTTATCGTCGACGAATGCGACGATCTCAACTCTCAATTCGCGGATGGCGTCGTCCATTGCACCCGTCCTACGACGCCGTGTACGCCACGCGACCTTCGCACACCGTCCACTTCACCCGGCCCAGCATCGTCCAGCCGTCAAACGGCGTGTTGCGCGACTTCGACTTGCCTTCCGTCGCGCGATACGTCCACTCCGCCTTGGGGTCAAAGACAACTACATCCGCCCAACTGCCCACCGCCAGCGTTCCGCGGCCTTTCAGCCCCAGCACCGCCGCCGGCTGCGCGCTCAGCAGGCTCAGCACCCGCCCCAGCGGCATCTTCCAATCCTTGTGCAGATAGCGCAGGCACAGACCGAGCGCTGTCTCCAGGCCGGTGATGCCATTCGGCGCGCGTTCGAACTCCACTTCCTTCTCGTGCGTGGCGTGCGGCGCGTGATCGGTGGCAATCGCATCCACCACGCCGTCGAGGATGGCCTCAATCATCGCGTCGCGATCCGCCGCCGAACGCAGCGGCGGATTCATCTTGAAATTCGTGTTGTACTGGCCGACGTGCTCATCCGTCAGCAGAAAATGATGCGGCGCCACCTCGCAGGTCACCCGCAATCCATTGCGCCGCGCCTGGCGCACCGCCGCAATCGCCGCTGCCGTCGAAGTATGAGCCACGTGCAGATGCGCCCGCGCATCACGCAACTCCGTCAGCAACCGGATATCGCGTTCCACCAGCCCCGATTCGGCTTCCGCGGGCATGCCGCGCAGACCCAGCTTGAACGCCACCGGCCCCGCATTCATGCTGGCTCCCTGTGTCAGCCGGGTATCTTCCGCGTGCTGGATGACGCTCAGCCCCACGCGCGCCGCGGCCACCAGCGTGTCGCGCATCACGCTGTCCTTCAGGATCGGGTGCCCATCGTCCGTCACCGCCACCGCGCCGGCAGATTTGAGCGCGGCAAAGTCGTTGATCGTCTCGCCCTTCGAGCCCCGCGTCGCCGCCCCAATCGGAAAAACACGCACCGCTGCGCCGCGCTCCGGGGCCTGCATCCACCGCGTAACGTCCACCGAGTCGTTCACGGGAATCGTGTTCGGCATCGCCGCCACCGCAGTAAATCCGCCCGCAGCTGCAGCCGCGGTGCCGGTCGCAATCGTCTCCTTGTAGCCTTGTCCCGGCTCGCGCAGATGCACGTGAATGTCGATCAGCCCCGGCGCCACCACCAGGCCGGCAGCGTCGATGATTTCCGCGCCGTTGGACTGTTTCAGCTTGCCCGGCGCGGCGATTTCGGCAACCTTGCCGTCCTTGAGCAGAATGTCCTTTGCCGCGTCCACGCCCGCCGCCGGATCGACCAGATGCCCATTGCGAATCACCAGCGCGCTCATGCCCGGCCTCCCTTGCTCGTAGCCGACAGCGCGCGTTCCACCACCGCCATGCGGATTGCTACCCCGTTGCTCACCTGCTCCAGAATCCTTGACTGCGATCCGTCGGCTACGCCCGCCGTAATTTCCAGCCCGCGGATGATCGGCCCCGGATGCAGCACAATCGCCTCAGGAGCAAGAGCGTGCAGCCTATCGCCGGTGAGCTGATAACCGAGCTTGTACTCCTCCAGATCGAGTTGCAGCCCGGCCAGCCGCTCGCCCTGGATCCTCAGCATCATCACCACCTGCGACTGCCTCAGCGCCGCCTCAAAGTCACGCTCGATGCGCACCCCGGGCCCCGCCGTCGCGGCTATCTCGGGCAGCAGTTCCTTCGGCCCGCACAGCACCACCTCCGCTCCCAGCCGCGGCAGCAGCAGCATATTCGAGCGCGCCACGCGGCTATGCAGAATGTCTCCGGTAATCGACACCGTCACGCCCTTCAGCGTCTCCGGCCCAACATCGGTGGCGCCGCCGCGCAGATGCGCAAGCATGGTGCGCAGATCCAGCAGCGCCTGCGTGGGATGCTCGTGCATGCCATCCCCCGCGTTCAGCACGGGCAGATGCGTGTACTGCTCCAGCAGCCACGGCGCGCCGCTTGCGTTGTGCCGCAGAATGATCGTCTCCGCACCCAGCGCCCGAATCGTAAGCCCCGTGTCCTTCAGGCTCTCGCCCTTCTCAATGCTCGACGACAAGCTCGAAACCAGAGTGGTGTCACATCCCAGCGACTTGGCCGCCAGCTCGAAGCTGGTCCGCGTTCGCGTCGAAGACTCGTAGAACAAAAGTGCCACGCGGCGCTTGGCAAACAGCTGCGTGCGCTCCAGCGGATCCTGTTCGGTCAGCTCCTTCGCGCGCCGCAGCACCACGCTCAGCGCATCAAGGCTCAGATCGTTGACGGATAGAAGCGATCCGGGATTGTAGGGAAACGGCGATGCCTGGGCAGGCGGAGTCTGAGACGTGCGTCGTGCAGTGGCAGTAGCTGGACTCATGGATCTCACTCTGATGCGGGCTATCAGCCCTCAGCCCTCAGCTAGGTTTCTGTACGGCCGAATTAGGCGCACGTACCTGAAGACTTGCAACCCCCAACTGACGGCTGATGGCTGACGGCTGCTCTTTTCAGTCGACCCGCTCCACAAGCAGCACCTGCTCGTCGTTATCGACTTCCTGGAACTTCACTTCAATAATCTCGCGGCTGCTGGTAGGCACATGCCTGCCCACGTACGTCGCCTGGATCGGCAATTCGCGATGGCCGCGGTCGATCAGCACCGCAAGCTGCACCCGGCGCGGCCGTCCGTGATCGAACAGCGCATCCAGCGCCGCCCGAATAGTCCGCCCCGTATAGAGCACGTCATCGCACAGCACCACGTCTTTGCCGGTAATGTCGCAGCCAATCGCTCCCGGAGTAACCACGGGTCGCACATCGGCGGTCGACAGGTCGTCGCGATAAAACTGGATGTCGAGCACGCCCGTTTCGACCGTGCATTTCTCGATGCTCGAGATGAGAGCGGTCAACCGCTGCGCCAGCGGCACGCCCCGCCGCTTGATGCCGACCAGGACCATGTCTTCGCAGCCGTTGCTCTTTTCAACCATCTCGTGCGCCAGCCGTACCAGGGTGCGCTCGATCTCCGAGGCGGACATCAACCTGCCCTTCACACGCAGGGAATGCTTCACTTCAGCTTCGCTCATGGGTGCTCTCTCGCCGCTTGTCTCTCGACGGATAATACGAGGCCGGACCGCATCCGAGCAAGTTGGGACGAGGCAGGGAACAGAGAACAAGGAGCAGCATATTTTCGAAACGTGGCGTCTGCAACACGCGATCGCAGCAGAAGTGGAATCCCCATCGCAGCCCTCCCGCAACCGTCCGGCTTCGAACACTCTTTCTCACTTGTGAACGCAGCTCGCCCATCACGAGCGCCCTAACTCGTTTACTTCAGGCGGCTGGCGCAGAATCCCCGTGGCACGCGACTTGCTTCCCAAATACCCAGGTCGAAGTGTGTGGAGGTCAGGGGATGAGGGTTTTGCTGCAGGATCTAGCGTTTGCATTCCGCCAATTGTTCAAGACGCCGGGGTTTACCGCTACCGTGCTGCTCACGCTCGCGCTCGGCATCGGCGCCAACTCCGCCATCTTCACGCTGGTCAATGCCATCCTGCTCCATAACCTGCCGGTAACCGATCCCAAAAGCCTCATCCGCATCGGTGACAACGACAACTGCTGCGTCAACGGTGGCTGGGACGACAAAGGGGATTACGCGCTCTTCGCCACCGACACCTATTACATGTACAAAAAGAGCCTGCCCGAGTTCGAAGAACTGGCCGCGATGGAGTCCGGCTACGCCTGGCGGCCCATCACCGTCCGCCGCGCCGGACCCCAGACCGTAGCGAAATCCGTCACGGGAACCTTCGTCTCCGGCAACTACTTCCGCGTCTTTGGTCTTTCCCCCGCCGCGGGCCGTCTCCTTGCCGACGCAGACGACCAGAAAGGCGCACCCGTTACCGCCGTGATGAGCTATGACGCCTGGCAGCAGGATTACGCAGGCGATCCAAGCGTAGTGGGCAGCGCGTTCTACATCAACACCAAGCCGGCCACCATCATTGGCGTGGCGCCCAAGGGGTTCTACGGCGACCGCATCGACACCAATCCCCCCAAGTACTTCCTTCCCATGAACTCCATGGATGAGGTCAGCGGCGCACCGTACTTCAGCGATCCCGACACGCAGTGGGCCTACATCATCGGCCGCGTCAAGCCGGGAGTCTCCGTGCCCGCCCTCCAGGCTAAAGCCACCGCACTGCTCAAGCAGCAGTTTGCGCCCCTCAAGACATTCAAAGACCAGCGCGCCCAGAAGGTTCTTCCCCTCACCCACGTGGTGCTCACTCCCGGCGGCGGTGGTATCCAGAACATGCAGGATGGTTACAAGGACCACCTGAAGCTTCTGCAGTGGATCGCCGCGATGGTCCTTCTCGTAGCCTGCGCCAACATTGCCAACCTGCTGCTGGTGCGCGGCATGAGCCGCCGTGCGGAACTCGCCATTCGCTTCGCGCTCGGGTCGCAGCGCAGCCGTATCGTGCGCCAGCTTCTTACGGAAAGCGTTCTTCTCTCCGGATTGGGCGGCCTGCTCGGCCTCGCCATCTCCTATCTCGGAGCGCACGCACTGCTGGCCCTCGCGTTTCCTGATCAGCACAACATGCCGGTCACGGCTTCGCCTTCGCCGATGGTCATCGGTTTTTCCTTTGCGCTTTCGCTGCTGACAGGCGTCGTCTTCGGCCTTGCGCCGGCACTGATGGCCGCGCGCACCCAGCCCGCTGAAGCCCTGCGCTCCAACGCGCGCACAACCGCCCACGGAGCATCCTTCATGCAGCGCGCCCTCGTCGTCCTCCAGGCCGCGCTCTCCCTCGTGCTGCTCGTGGCCGCGGGCCTCTTCGCCCAGAGCCTCAGCAAAGCCCAGAACGTTGACATGAAGCTGGACGCGACCAACCGCTACATCGCCCACATCAATCCCCAGGCCGCCGGCTACAAGAACACTGAGGTCGAACCCCTTTACCAGACCATCGTTGACCGCTTCCACGCCATCCCCGGAGTTACCAAAGTCGGACTCTCCACTTACACCCCAATGGAAGAGAACAACTGGGGATCCGGCGTAAAAATTCAGGGCGAGCCCGATCCCAACAAAGGCGCATCCTGGGTGAAGGGCACAGCGGAGTACTTCGACTCCGTCGGCACTCACGTCGTCATGGGCCGTGGCTTCACCTTGCAGGACACTCTGAATGCGCCGCCGGTTGCCGTCGTCAATCAGGAATTCGTCAAGCAGTTCTTCGGCACGCGCAACCCCATCGGCCGCCGCTTTGGCTATTCCGGACCCGACCAGGTCGGCCTCGATGGCTCGCATGAAATCGTCGGCGTTGTAGAGGACACCACTTACACCAGCGTCTACTGGAAAAACCACGCCATGTACTTTCTGCCGCTCACCCAGCGCGCAGGCAACGCCAACGACCCCAATGGCCATCTCGAAAAAGACCTGTCCATGTTCGCTGGAGCCCTGGTCATCCAGACCAGCCGCCCCATTCCCGGCTTTGAAAAACTCGTCGCCGACACCCTGGCGAGCATCAACCCCAACCTCACCATCGTGAAGTTCCAAACATTCCAGCAGCAGATTGACGATCGCTTCACGGAAGAGCGCCTGATCGCGCGCCTCACCTCTCTCTTCGGCGTGCTGGCGCTGTTGCTCGCCGCCATCGGCCTCTATGGCGTCACGGCCTATACCGTCGTCCGCCGCACCCCCGAGATCGGCATCCGCATGGCCCTCGGCGCGGCGCGAGCCGCGTCATCGCCATGGTCATGCGCGGAGCCATGCTGCAAGCCGTCGCCGGCCTCGTCATCGGCATCCCGATCTCCATCTTCTGCGTGCGCTACGTCAAGTCGCAGCTTTACGAAATCACCAGCGTGAACGTGCCCGTAATGGCCATCGCCATTGGAGTGCTGGTACTCGCAGCCGCTATTGCCGGCATCATCCCCGCCCGCCGCGCAGCCTCCGTCGACCCCGTCCGCGCCCTCCGCGTCGATTGATCCGCGCCCGGCAGAGTGTCATGTGCAATGGCACTTGCCGCCCCACAGCCAACAAGTCAGAACTACCCGCCGTGAATGAGTGAATTGGCGATTTGCACTAAGCCGCTAGCGCGGCAGGGTTATGCTTATGTGGCTTGGGTAGAGTTTTGGACACCTAAGGAGGTGTCCATGACCCACCTACGCCAGCGCATGCAGGAAGATCTCCGGCTGCGCAACTACTCGCCCCGCACGATTCACTCCTACACCGGGATCGTCGCTGAGTTCGCCAGCTACTTCCGCAAGTCGCCCGATCAACTCGGCCCGGAACATATCGCGCCTGGCTGCTGTATTTGCTCAACGAGCGGAAGCTGGCCTGGGAAACCCTCCAGTGCGCCCGCTCGGCGTTGAAGTTCCTGTACACGCGGACGCTGAAGCAAACCTGGTTCGATCAGGAGATCATCAAGCCCAAGGTGCGCCGCAAGCTGCCTACGGTCTGGAGCCGGGAAGAAGTCTGCGCTCTGCTGGATGCCACGACGAACACCAAGCATCGTGCTCTGCTGGCCGTGTACTACAGCGCCGGGCTTCGCTGTCAGGAAGCTCTGGATCTGAAGGTCACCGACATCGACAGCAAGCGGATGGTCATCCACATCCGCGAGGGTAAGGGCAAGTTCCCGCGCCAGGTCATGTTGTCACCCAAGCTGCTGGAGTTGTTGCGTGTCTACTGGCGGTGGCGCAAGCCCAAGGACTGGCTCTTTCCCGGCGAGCGAGCCGGACCATCCCATGTTTCAGAACGCAGTGCGTGTCGCCTGTCAGAACCTGCGCCGGCAGCTGGGCATCACCAAGCCGCTGAGCCCGCATGTGCTGCGACATTCCTTCGCGACCCATCTGCTCGATGCAGGAACCGATCTGCGCAGCATTCAACTGCTGCTCGGCCATCGCGACCTGGAGACCACGGCCCGCTACCTGCATGTCTCCGAAGCCAGACTGCACGCCACGGCGAGTCCGCTCGACGATCTGCCCATTCGCATTGTTCGAACTGCCCAGGGAGGTAATCGAACTGCATGACAGTACATCGGCTCGAAGTGGCCGATGTCTTCCACGCTCACCAGAACCAGTTCCTTCAGCGCTGGGGACATGTGGTCTCCGACCAGCAGCGCAAGGTACTGCGCGATATCGGCCGATGCCGAACGGCCGCGCTCGGCACTCATCTCGAACGCTGCGATCGCTGCGACTATGAGACTGTCGCTTACTACTCGTGCCGCAACCGGCACTGTCCCAAGTGTCAGTCCACAGCCCGCGACCGCTGGCTCATGAAGCAGGCCCAAGCCTGCTGCCGGTGCCCTACGCCCATGTGGTCTTCACCGTGCCCGAGCAACTGGCGCCGCTCGCACTCCGCAACCAGCGTTTGTTTTACGACCTGCTATTTCGTGCCGCTTCCGAGACCCTGCTGGAGATCGCCGCCGATCCTCGC
Organism: uncultured Acidobacteriota bacterium; assembly: GCA_963819365.1. Taxonomy (GTDB): domain Bacteria; phylum Acidobacteriota; class Terriglobia; order Terriglobales; family Acidobacteriaceae; genus Telmatobacter. Next base: position 190,192 of record CAWFVY010000023.1, on the reverse strand, counting down.
CATCTCGGCGCCCGCATAGGCGTGCTTGCTGTGCTGCACACCTGGTCGCAGAACCTGGGACATCATCCTCACCTGCACTGTCTCGTTCCCGCCGGCGGACTGGCGCTCGACCGCTCCCGCTGGGTTCGGTCAAGGCGTAACTTCTTTCTGCCCGTCCGTGTGCTCAGCCGCATGTTCCGCGGCAAGCTGCTCGCCTTCCTCAAGCAGGCTATCGACACAACGAACTAGGCTTCTCCGGCACGCTGGCCGCGCTCTCCCAGCCGCGTGCATTTCACTCCTGCTCGCTACCTGCGCAACAAGGAGTGGGTCGTCTACTCCAAGCCACCCTTCGGCGGTCCCGAGCATGTGCTGAAGTACCTGGCCCGCTACACCCACCGCGTCGCCATCTCCAACGGCAGGCTGCTCGGTCTCGACAACGGACAGGTGCGCTTCCGCTGGAGAGACTCCAGACACAACAACCGCATCGGCGTCATGACGCTCGACGCAGTCGAGTTCATCCGCCGCTTCCTGCTCCACGTCCTGCCCTCAGGCTTCGTCAAGATCCGCCACTTCGGCTTGCTCGCCAACCGCAACCGCCGTCAGGCCCTCGCCCTGTGCAGGATCCATCTCCACGCCACCACCCCGGACATCAGCACCCTGCTGACCGAACCGCAGAAGTCCGCACTGAACCGGTCCTGCCCCCAGTGCAAACGCGGCACCATGCACGTGGTCGCACGCCAGCTATCCGATGGAACGGCCAACTCCTGCGCACCGTTCGCCTGCGCGCACTTCGACTCATCCTGAGGAAGACTTTGCCCACGTTCATACCAACACGATCCCTCGCACCGACAGGCGTTCATCCCGCCAACGCTACCTCATGGCTCGAATCGGCTCCGCATGACCTCGATGCCTGCCATAGCCTTGCCATGCACACCGCAGGTTCACCCCTGAACGGCACCGCTCAGGTCACCGGCATCCCATTTCGTGCCCAGTCAGCCGCCTCGGCTCACCCCAAACAGCTTTCAATCCCCATACTCTTACCGCGCTAGCGGCTTACTGCAAATCGCCGTATCCCCACTGCTCCGCACCAGCAGCCTCGGAGCAAGAGAAGTTCTCGCCGCGGAGCACTGCCGATACGGCACTAGAGATTTATCACTCACCGACATGGTGAACGCATTGACTTCCATTTGCCGACCGGAGGATAGATGACGGTATGGGCGCTTATCGGGACAATTGTTCACTTCCTGGGCCGCGATTCCGGCGGCACCAGACCTGCCAGGCGGTAGTACACAACGAGCTGGCCTTAGTGTTCACCGCTATGCTCGATGATGCCGTACCGCTATGTCGAGAACGCGCGATTTCTGCTGAGGGAAATATTCAACCTCCGCGGTCATGCCTTTTTCGCCTTTCGCCTGGATGGCGCTGCGCCATCGGCGAAGGCTTTCTTGAGAACTCAACGATGTCGGCCTTGGACTTGTATTGGTCGCGCTTCGGATATTCTGCCGCGGGAGGCTTCTGCCCCATCACAGGATTCGTGAATGATGAGCATGAGGCCGCCGCGTGCAGTGACTGCTCGGCGAACTCCGCTGCGCGGGTGTCGGCTTGAAGTCGTATTTGTCCTCGGGAAAATCTTCGGCCATCGCCGTGAGCTTGCGGCCAATCTCATTCCACGAATCAAGCACGACTTTCGATTCCGGATCTGCAGGTTCGACAGCTGCATTTTTCTTCATCGCGGCCTGGGCATCGCGGGAAATGCGCATGCCAGCAGGACGATAGCGAGAACGGTATTCTTTTCATTTCTTTCTCCATGATTGAGTTTCGCGAACCAAGCTTGAACTACTTATCGCGCCTGCGCCAGCTCCGCAACAACTGCGGCAAGCTTCTCGAGTATCTGGATCCAGCCCTCGAATTGACCGCTATTCTTCGCGCTCTCCAGGGATTCATTTCCAATTTGTGTGAGTTTCGTCTGGCCGTTTCCGAGATCCTCAAGAGGGTACGTCGTAAGCTCCGTCTATGGCCTCGTTCCATTCCTAATTGTTCAGGGTCAATCTTGTTTCCTTCCGAGTCCGAAAAGTACATGGAGGAAACGATCTTTTCGTGCAGAACAATCTCGTGGTATTCGATCGTGTTCCAGCCCTCGTACCGTCCGGCGTCTTCATGCAGAGGAGAGATTTTCCTCCAACGCGAACATCCATCTTGCAAGCGGGCGAAGTAAAACCCTTCGGTCCCCACCACTGCATCACGTACTTCGGGTCTGTCCACGCCTTCCAAACCAATTCGCGTGAGGCATCAAACACTCTTGTGACAACCATCCGCTCTGCCTTGTTCACCGTGTGATTTGCCATCTCCGGCCTCCTCTTTTTTCATTCGACTCACAACCACCTCGAGCTTGTCGAAGCTCTCTTCCCAGAATCGGCGATAGCGAATCGCCCAGTCGCTGACTGTCTTGATCGCCTCTGGCCTAAGCGTGCATACGCTCTCTCGTCCACGCTTCGTCTTGATCACAATTCGCGCCCGCACCAGGTAGGCGATATGTTTTGAAATCATCTGCTGCGAGAGTGCAAACGGCTCGTCAATCCATGCACAGAGGCCGGCCCATGCGAGAGGCGTTCGACCATTGCCCGGCGGGTGGGATCAGACAAGGCCGCAAATGTTGTACCCAATCTATCCGCAACCAAATGTAGTGGATTTTATAGGAGTGTTAAGCAGGATTTTTGCGATTCTTGATTTCTGTTTTGTGATCTCTGAACCTTGACACCTACGGTGAGGTGGTAGATCGCCAATGCACTCATCGACACCGAATCAGACCCACAAGTTCCGCGCCGTCTTCCTCTCCTCCGACAATCTAGATGAATCGATGTCTCATCTAGATTGTGAGAGGAAATCAGACACCTTGCCCGAGCCCCCCAAGCGCAGCACCGATGGAGCGGCCTCGACCCCGGCGCGTCCAATCCCGGCGATTTAGTGCAGGGAACGCTGGAGATGCTCCTCTCAAGACCTTCAGCTTGAGCCCATGCACGGTTATGGTGTCGCCCTGCGGATCCAGCAGGTTTCCTCCGGCGTCTTCCGCATCAATCCGGTTCGCTGCTTCCCGCGCTGAGCCGCATGGAGCGCGCCGGCCATGTGAAATCGCAGTGGCGCGCGACCGAGAACAACCGGCGCGCCAAGTACTACATGCTCACTGCCGGGGGGCGCAAGCTCTGGCCACCGAGACCGAACAGTGGGACCGCCAGGCGGCCGCCATCCGCCGCATCCTCGAAGCCTGAACCGGTTGTTGCCGGGAGGATCAAAATGAATGTATTCGTGAATCTCTTCAACGGCCTGCGATCGCTCTTCCAAAAGCGCCGCATCGACAGCGAACTCGACGAGGAACTGGCCGCCTTTGCCGAAGCCTCGGCTGCCGACAAACACCGTCCGGCATGTCGCCCCAAGCCGCCGCGCGCGCCGCCCGCATCGAAATCGGAAGCGTACCTCGTCAAGAACAAGGTGTGGTCTTCCCGCTGGGAATCGGTCCCCGACCATTCTTCGAGGACCTGCGCTTGCGTTGCGGCAGCTGGTGCGAAAGCCCGGATTCACGGTCATCGCCATCGCCTCGCTCGCCCTCGGCATCGGCGCCAACACCGCAATCTTCAGCTCCTCACGCAATTCTGCTGCGCCCCCTGCCCGTCGAGAGTCCTGACCAATTACTCCTTTTCAGAGACGTCAGCGCAGAGGGCAGCACCAACTCGGTTCCCGACGGAAACACGAGGATGTTCTCCTCTTCCTTCTTTCACGACTTTCGCCAGAAAGACAACTCGTTTTCCGGTATCGCCGCGGTAGACAGCACCGACTTTGCAACCGAAACTTCAGTTTCCGGCGCAGCCTACCAAACCACCCACGTCAATCTTGTCTCCGGCAGTTATTTCCGTCGGCGTGCTGGCTTTCCTCGGCCGTGCCATTGGCGAATCCGACGACAGCGCCGACGGCGCCGGTCCGTAGCGGTCGCCAGCTACTCCGCGTTCCAGCGGCAACTCAATGGCGACCCATCCGCACTCGGCAAAACCATTCGCATCCAGTCACACATACACCCTGATCGGCGTAGCCAGGCCGGGCTTCTATGGATTCACCGTCGGCCAATCAACCGACCTCTGGATTCGCTCTCCATGGAGAAGGCGTTCTCTCGTCCCCGGTTACGACAGCCTCGGCGACAAACTCTTTCAGTCGCTCTTTCTCATCGGACGGCTCAAGCCCGGCGTGACCGCAGCCCAGGCCGGCGCCGAAACCAACCTGCTGTTCAAGCAGATTGTGCGCAGTTACCTCGGGCCTCAGCCCTCGCAAAAGCATCTCGATAACCTTGCCCACGCCCGCGTGGAACTCACCCCCGGCAGCCGCGGACTCTCTTATCTGCGTCTCGCGTTCTCGGTGCCGCTCAAGATCCTGATGGCCATCGTGGCGCTGGTGCTTCTCATCGCCTGCGCCAATATCGCCAACATGCTTCTCGCGCGCGGTATGGCGCGCACTCGCGAAGTGGCGGTGCGCATGGCGCTGGGCGCATCGCGTCGCAGGATCGTCTTCCAACTGCTCACGGAGTCTCTACTGCTTGCGTTTCTGGGCGCGGCGGCCGGTGTCGCGCTGGCATGGAAAGCCAGCTCTCTGCTGTTGAGCATGGCCACGCCCGGACCCGATCCGGTGCCGCTGGATGTTACTCCCGACGCGGTTGTGCTTGCGTTTACGCTGGGCATCACCGCCGTCACCGCGGTGCTCTTTGGAACCCTGCCGGCAGTTCGCGCCTCGGGCGTTGAGTTCACCCCCGTTCTGAAGGAAGGCCGCGGCAGTTCGCAGACAGCCAGCCGCGGCGCGCTGGCCCGGTCGCTCATTGTCGGCCAGATCGCGCTCTCGATTGTCCTGCTTATGGCTGCCGGACTCTTTGTGCGCAGCCTGGTGAATCTTTCCAGCGTGGACACCGGCTTTGACAAGCACAACGTCCTCGTCTTCTCGCTCGATTCCAGCACCGCAAACCTGCCGCACAAGAGTCCGGACGGAATCCGCTCCGTCCGTCTGCAGGAGCAAATCGAATCCAGCGTCCGCAACATTCCCCGAGTGCAGTCCGACAGCTTTGCTTTCTTCACCTTCAATGAGGGCGCATGGAGCGAAATGGTTCTGATGCAAGGTATCCCACGCACGCCGCAGAACAGTGACGACGTCTATTTCAATGTCGTCGGGAACGGCTTCTTCTCGACCATGGGGATTCCGCTCGTTGCTGGGCGCACCTTCGATACTCACGATCTGCAGAATTCGCCGAAGGTCGCGGTTATAAACGAAACCATGGCGCGCCGCTTCTTTCCCAATCGCCCGGCACTCGGGCAGCGCTTCGCCTTGGGAGAGACTCCCGAACATCCTGGTGAAATTGAGATTGCTCGGAGTCGTCAAGGACGCGAAATATACCGCACTCAGTGAAGGCACTTTGATGGCGGCCTATTTCCCTTGTACTCAGAACGTCGGGTTCTTCGGCAATTTCTGCGGCGCGTTACGTTCCCGGCGCAAACCGGCAGGAGATTATCTCGCGCACGCGGCATGCCATCGCGAAGGTCAAATCCAACATTCTCGTCGATAGCGTTAGCAGCCTAGAGGAACAAGTGGATCGCCTCCATTGCGACGCAAGCGCTGGTTGCCCAGCTCTCCACATTTTTCGGAATCCTCGCCGTCTTCCTCGCCTGCATTGGAGTCTACGGCCTGCTCTCCTACTTTGTGGCGCGCCGACCAGCGAGTTGGGGATCCGCCTTGCGCTCGGGGCGCAATCGCACACCTTGCTCTGGATGATTCTGCGGGAATGTGTTGTTCTGCTGGTCTTGGGCTCGCGTCGGCATTCCAGTCGCCCTGACTCGACTCGCATCCTCAAGAGCCTGCTTTACGAATTGAGCCCGCTCGACCCGGTCGCCATCTCGCTCGCCATCGCGGCCGTTGAGTTATGACTCTTGCCGCGGCGTGGCTGCCCGCGCGCCGCGCCACCAGGATCGATCCATCGCAGGCCCTCCGCGCCGAATAACACGCGGGCGCTCCATGTCCCAGCGAAGCTGCGCTAACCACAGAAGCCGGGTGCTCCAGCAGGCTGCGGAAAAACTCGATGTGACCGGGTTTCGCGGAGGGGCACGACTTCAGTCGTACCGTCAAAGCCAATAAAATGTGCGGGCTTTTAGCCCCTGAGCGATGGTCTTGATAAGCTCGACCAGGTAGGGGCCGCTGTTTCCAGGAGTGCGACTCCTGTCCATCGCAGCGAATTGCTGCAATTCTCACTCTGGGTGGCTCTCGGACCTTGGCGGCAGTAACCAGAGCACTGAGACGATCGATATCAGCGCCAGAGAGGCAGCAGGCCGGAAGTAGGCCGTGGGAATCGCTGTGAAGTAAAGTACGACGGACGCGATCTGCTTGCCCCAACTTGCGTGTGCAGCTGTTGTGCTCTTTGAACGAATCTGACTCCACAGCGCCATATATCCAAGCCCAGGGAGAATACTGACGGCGGCATAGAGTGCCGTAGTGAATGACCCAAGGCCCTTGATGCCAATCCACTCCGTGGCAACCGGAAATAGCGAGAGGCAGAAAAGAAACATCAGATTCGACCACAGAATTCCATGGCTGACCGTCTCGACTTCGTCGACGAGATAATGATGATTGACCCAATAGATCCCGATCTGTACGAAGGTGAGCAGATAGAGAAAAACCGTAGGCAGCACCACGCGCAGACCGGCCATGCCGTTCGGCTCGGGCACTTTAAGTTCCAACACCAAAATGGTAATGATGACCGCGATGACGCCGTCGGAGAATGCCTCTAGTCGGGCCGGACTAAGTCCTTTTCTGCTCATTGTGATTTCCTCGAAGCACTGAACCTTGTTTCTGCATCCTCGAAGCGGATCGGAGCCGCTTGGCGGTCACTTTAACGCAATGTTAAACCGCCGGCTCTTACTGCCGGGTGCTTTGCTACCTGCGCGACAGGGCCGACGAATGGATCGATTTGAACTACGTTCGACAGATCAGGTTTGCGGTACCGCACTTCGGCAAAGATCGGTTCAAGCAATGCCCTGAACTCGCATCGGCGGTAAGATTGATGCAGGGCGCAAGCTACCCTTCTCCGCCTCCGTCGGAGATTGCGCCATTGTAGTACTCGTTCCGTTCTATCTGAGCGAACACAAGAGACTGATGGCGTCGGAATGCATTGGTTAGAGCAGAGGAGATGACTATGAAAATTGTAGTGATTGGCGGCACGGGCCTTATCGGATCAAAGCTCGTCAACAACCTTCGGGAACACGGGCACGAAGCCCTGGCCGCGTCTCCCAAAAGCGGCGTTAACAGCGTTACCGGCGATGGACTCGCAGATGCGCTGAAAGGCGCTTCGGTGGTCATCGACGTTACGAATGCCCCTTCGTGGGAAGACACGGAGGTGTTGAAGTTTTTCGAGACATCGACCCGCAATCTTCTCGCCTTTGAAGCGGCTGCAGGCGTCGGCCATCACATAGCGTTGTCCGTCGTAGGAACGGAACGGCTCATCGAAAGCGGCTTCTTCCGCGCAAAACTGGCTCAAGAGAACTTGATCAAAGGCTCCAAGAATCCTTACACCATTGTCCGCGCGACGCAGTTCTTCGAGTTCGTGAAGCAGATCGTCGACTATTCCACCGAGGGCAAAATAGTACGGATGCCGCCGGCGCTCATTCAGCCGATGGCAGGCGATGATGTAGCGAGTGCTGTGGCCAGAATCGCAACGAACCCGCCGGTGAATGGCACGATTGAAATCGGGGGGCCAGAACAGTTTCGCCTGGATGAACTCGCCCGGCGGTTCCTGGCAGCGCATCCGGATGCGCGCGAGGTGATCTCCGACCCGCATGGGCGGTACTACGGCATCGAGGTGAGTGAGAGGGCGCTGGTTCCCGACAATGACGCACGACTCAGCGAGACTCGTTTCGAAACCTGGCTGACTGAGTCTGCATCACAGATTGGGAGTGCGTCTCCTCAACCTGCGGTCCTCAGTGGCGGCGGGGAAGCAGGAGAGTCGTAAGAGAGCCGGCTGATATCGCCCGCCACTGGTGAGCCGGTAACCGAGATTGTTTCCCATTGCTCGTGAAAACCATACTGAATTGGCAGGTGCCCGCTGATGTTACCCAGGGTGGTTATTGTCGGTGGCGGCTTTGGAGGGCTCTCCGCCGCCAGCGCTTTGCGTAACGCTCAGGTGAACGTAACGCTGATCGATCGCCGGAATTATCATCTCTTTCGCCCGATGCTTTACCAGGTTGCTACGGGGCTGCTTTCCGGGGATGAAATTTCCAGCCCATTGCGTTCCATCTTCAGTCGTCAGAAGAACGTTCATATACTCTTTGATGAAGTGACGGACATCAACTCAGACGAACGCGTCGTGCATCTGAGACGAGGTGACGTACCGTACGACTATCTGATCCTCGCGACGGGCATCCAGTACAACTATTTCGGGCACGACGAATGGCGGAACTTTGCTGCGGGTCTCGAATCGCTCGATGATGCCGACATCATTCGCGGCAAAATATTGCGTGCGTTCGAGCGAGCTGAGGAAATGGCTTCGATGGAACGTGCGGGGGCCGAGGAAATTCGTCGTCAACTTACGTTCGTGCTTGTTGGTGGCGGTACCGTAGGTGTGGAGATGGCCAGCACGCTCGCGGAGATGTCGCGCATCGAGTTGATCCATGACTTTCGCCATATAGACCCGGCATCCGCTCGCATCCTGCTGTATGAGGGTGGGCCTCGCATTTTGCCCACTTACTCGGAGGCTCTTTCCACCAAGGCGCAACGACACCTGGAGAGCCTGGGAGTTGCGGTTCTTACCAACACTCGTGTCACAAGTGTGGATGCAGATGGAGTTGTCGTTGACGGACAGAAAGTTTTGGCCGGCACTGTACTGTGGGGAGCTGGTGTCATCGCGTCTCCGGCGGGACGATGGCTACGCGCAGAAACCGACAAGTCCGGCAAGATCATGGTGGAACCGGACATGTCGCTCCGTGATCATCCGGAGGTCTTTGCCATCGGTGACACCGCTCATCTCGTTGCTCCGGTTCGAAATATATTTGGCATCCAATCGCGGACGCCGATGCTGATGCCCGGAGTAGCCCAACCCGCAATTCAGGAAGGCAGGTACGTTGCAGACGTCATTCGGCGCCGTGTAACGGGGCGTGCCCAACCCAAACCTTTCTGGTACTGGGATAAGGGTGAGCTCGCCATAGTGGGGAGAGCGTATGCCGTGGCGGATTTGCGGTTCGCTCAGTTTGCGGGCTTCCTGGCATGGCTAATCTGGGCGGGTGTGCACATCTACTTTCTTATCGGATTTGCGAATCGGCTGTTTGTCAGCCTGCAATGGGGCCTTGCTTTCCTTACGAAACGCCGCCGCGTTCGAGTACTTCCTGAGGATCGTGCATCTGCGAAGAACTTGATCGATCCAGCAGCCTGAGACTCACTAAATCCGCCTCTACTGCCGGGTGCCCACATCTCCCGGTGTTGGAGATGTGGGAGGGGTGGGCCCAGCACCACAGACTTCTGCGGGGAGTGCGCCGGGAGGGTGGCGGGCGGCCCCGATCAGCGCATTTGGGGACCGGAGATACACAAACGTCATCCCGCCGGGAGCTCGGGTACTGACCACACCCGTGTGACAGCCGGCACAGCCGCCGCCTCAACATCGGACCATAATCTCCATCACGCCATCAGGACAGGTGCGGGGGGATTTGTGCCTCATCAGGACAAAGTCGGATCTAGCCTCAGGACTGCGGCACAAGGTTCAGGCGGGGTACCCCCCTCCCCCCATGCTCCCAGCCCGAAGGGAACGGCGGCAGCAGGTCAGCCCCCGGAAGCGCAGGGGCACCCCCCCACCCCCCTCCCTCGTCCCGCTATTTGGGACGCGGGCGGGTCGACGTGGGCTCAGGGGAGAGAGCTACCCCCCACCCCCTCCCGGCCTCGGCAGGGGCTCCGGGCATCCGGCAGGCTCGGGGCAAGGGGTACCCCCCCTCCCCCATACCGCCATCTGGGATTTCCGGCTGATCTGCCAGACCCAGCGGAGCGCATCTGTTAACCAGAAAATTAACAGTTATCGTTTTCCAAGTTTTCCACAGATAAATCTGTAACACACTTACGATCAATGGATTACAAAGAACCAACCCAAAATTACTTGTTCACCGAACCTTCGCTTTTCTAACATTTTCCGCCTCGACCGACCCGCCCCCGATCCATCCATCTCAAGCCCGACATTACCTATTGGTAAACACAAGAGTCCCCCCAGCCGCCCCGCGAGCACTTCTAACCCCCTCCGCCGCCGTGCCAAGATAGAAACAATGCGCACAACACCGATTCCCCTCACTTGCTTTGTCGTTGCCTCTGCCGTCTGGGGGCTGACATCCGCCGCAGTCGCCCAGTCCCCGCAAGTTACTCCCGATATGGTGCAGACCGGCAGCGATATTCCCGCCAAATGGCAAAAGCCCCAAACCGGTTATGACTACGAAAAGCGAGACGTGATGATCCCCATGCGCGACGGGGTGAAGCTGCACACGGTGATCGTGGTTCCCAAGGGCGCCAAAGCGCGCCGATCATGCTGGAGCGCACGCCCTACAACGCCGCCAACCTCAACGCGGGACAAGCCCCCATGCTCGCCGCCGTGTGGCCGCGCAGCGCGAATGGGCCGACGACGGCTACATCCTCGTCTACCAGGACATTCGCGGCAAGTACGGCTCGGAGGGCGACTACGTGATGACCCGCCCGCCGATCGGCCCGCTCAACACCAGCAACCGACGACACCACCGACGCCTACGACACCATCGACTGGCTGGTGAAGAACCTGCCCGAGTCCAACGGCAGGGTCGGCATGATCGGTTCGTCCTACGAGGGATGGACGGTGACGATGGCCCTCCTGGGCCCGCATCCGGCGCTGAAGGTCGCCGCGCCGGAAAGCCCGATGATCGACGGCTGGATGGGCGACGACTGGTTCCACTACGGCGCCTTCCGCCAGGTCAACCTCGACTATTTCACGAGCAGTCGAGCCAGAGCGGCGGGCGGCATCGTGCCCCGCCGGGGCGCCGACGACTACCAGAACTTCCTGGATGCCGGCCGCCGGCCACTAGGCCGAGGCCAACGGCCTGGAGCAGCTGCCCTGGTGGAACCGCCTCTCGCGCATCCGGCCTACGACGCCTTCTGGCAGGTGCAGGCGCTCGACAAGCTGGTCGCCCAGCACCCCTCCACCGTTCCGACCCTGTGGCTGCAGGGCCTGTGGGACCAGGAGGACATGTATGGCGCCATCCACACTTGGGAGGCGCTCAAGGCCGCCGGCCACGCGGCCAACAACCGCCTGGTGATGGGCCCGTGGTTCCACAGCCAGGTCAACCGCTCCGCTGAACTGGGCCCGCTCAAGTGGAACGGAGACACGGCCCTGGACTTCCGCCGCGACATGTCGTGCCGTTCTTCAAGACCTACCTGAAGGACCGCAAGCCCGCCGAGCCCCTCGCGCCCGTCTATCTATAACCCGGCGGAGAATCGCTGGGACAGGTTCTACGACTGGCCGGGCGTCGACGGAGCACCTGACCCCGATCTATCTCCAGGCCAGCTTCGGCCTCGCCTCGCCAAGCCAGCCGCCGGCGAGGACACCTACGTCTCCGACCCGGCCAAACCTGTGCCGTTCTCGAGCCGCCCGTTGCAGCCAAGAGCTCCCGCTGGCGCACCTGGCTGGTGCACGACCAGCGCTTCGTCGACGCCCGCACCGACGTGCTGACCTACCAGACTCCGGCCCTGATCACGCCGTACGCGTGAAGGCGCGCCGTTTGCCGACCTGTTCGCCAACACCACCGGCACAGACGCCGACTTCGTGGTCAAGATTATCGACGTCTATCCGCCCAATTGCCGAGCAGCCCGAGATGGGCGGCTACCAGCTGCCGGTCAGCATCGACATCTTCCGCGGCCGCTACCGCAAGAGCTTCGCCAACCCGAAGCCATCCCCGCCGGCGCCGTCGAGGAGTACCGCTTCCGCCTGCCCACCGTGAACTACGTCTTCAAGCCTGGACACCGCATCATGGTGCAGATCCAGTCGTCCCTCTTCCCCCTCTATGACCGTAACCCGCAAACCTTTGTGCCCAACATCTTCTTCGCCCAGCCTGAGGACTTCCGCGCCGCCACCATGACGGTAGAGCACACCACCCAATCCGCCAGCTCCGTCCTCCTCCCCATCGTGCAAGACAAGTAGGAAAAGTGGACCAATAAGACAAGCCGACAGACAAGGCAGCTGCCAAATAAGTCAATCAGACCAACCAGGCAGTCACCCCACAGGACAAATCAAACCCCCTAATCCTGCCCGGCAACGGGCAGGACCCACCTCCAAGCCTCAGAGTGACATCCCCAGCAAGCCCGCGCCCGTCGCGGGCTTTGCCGTTCAGAGCGCCGGTCAGACCTGATCATTGGATTTGGTCGAGACTAGCCGATTTCCCGGTACTAATCTTCAGTTTCTTTAAGACAAAGGCCCACCCCGACGCGGCGCGGTTGAAGCCATGCCCTTTAAAAAGCCCAGTTACGCGACCAGGACTACCAGGACTGGCCTTCCGCCGACTAACCTGCTCCTGCCGGTCGGGGCGATAACGACCTTCTGTCCCCTCTCCGCGGAGTGAGCAATGACACTCGGCTGTGACCAGTCCATGTCTCAGACTTGCGCCACCAAGACTCCACCGAAACCAAAAGATGTGGCGACGGCTCCTTCGGGGGGTGTATAGTCGGTGCCCGTTGGGACCTAACCGGAAATCTATAGCACCTTTCAATCAGTGAGTCCCCACCACTTTGCGAGGATGCCATGCGGCTTAATGCGTCGAAATTTGCGGTCGTTCTCACCTTAGCCTTTCTCGCTTCGGCTCCCGTTTTGGCGCAATGGAACACGCCAACCATCGACGGCAACATTGCGTCGGGTGAGTACGGAACGAACAACCAGCTCAACAATGCCGGCAACACCGGGCAGACCTGGTACATGACATGGGACGCTAACTATCTTTATGTCGGCATTGTGAATGCCAATGTTAGCGAAGGCGCCGTGCTTTATGTCAAAGGCAATCCGCAGAATCCCGCGACGTGCTGCTCAAACTCCGACGGCAATTCCACCGGCTTCAACTATGATGGCACAGACTTTTCGTCACTGCCGTTCAGCGCGAAGTTTGTGACCTACTTCAAGAATGGCTATCGCGAGTACCGCAATTCGGACGGCGGCGGTGGCTGGACAGGGTCGACATCGTTTTACGGACAGTACGCTGATAACGGCGGCAACAATAACACGCGCGAAGTCGCGATTCCATGGAGCGCCATCACGGGCGGAGGAATCCCTTCATCGTTCGAGTTCTTCGGCTATCTGACTTCGAGCGGCGGCTACGTTTACGGACAGGCGCCGACCGACAACCCGTCAGCGGATTCATCGGGACCAACGCCACCGCGACGCAATACTTCGCTGTCGTCAATACCGGCAACGGCACCAGCACGCCGCCGTTCTCGATGGAGCAACCTGCGGGTTTCAACGCTGCCGACACGGCCGGCTTCCTGCACGATACCTTCGATCCGTTCTATCGCGACCAGGAAGGCGCCGTGCCGGAGAATACGCAGGTCACGCTGCGCTTTACTACGCTGCATTCCAGCGGTATCTGGGGCGTGAACGTCGCGCGCCTATCTTTTCGACACAGCTACCGGCACGACCACCGGCCCGGTCGACACCGAAATGCCGTTCGATCAGAACATCACGGTTAACGGCATCGAGTTACGACGTCTGGAAAACCACGCTTACCATGCCATCGACCACCACCGTCTACTACTACAAGTTCCACATCAATCGCGACCAGACCAATGGCTGGTACAGCGACGATTACCTGGACGACAACGATAACGTCCACAAGGACGGCACGGGCAAAGCGACCGATGGCGAGCCGTTCACTTCGTTCCAGTTCACGGTCTACGATCCCAACTTCCAGACGCCGGCGTGGCTGCAGAACGCCAACGTCTATCACATCCTGCCCGACCGCTTCCGCAACGGCGACCAGACCAACGACTACTGCCGAGCCGGGTCCACAACGGGATGTCCTGTTTTTTATGGCAATCCAGCAGGCGTTCACTACGACACGTGGAACACGCAAATCTGCGATCCGCGCGATCAGAAGTCCGGCCTGCTTCAACAAGTTCAGCAACCAGTTCTACGGTGGCGATCTGCCGGGCGTGCAGGGCAAGCTCGACTACATTCAGTCGCTCGGGTTTGACACCATCTACATGAACCCCATCTTTACGGCGCGTTCGTACCATCGCTACGACACCGACGACTATCTGCATATCGATCCAGCGCTGGGTGGCGATGCGGCGTTTACGGCGCTGGAGACGGAGATGAACCGCCGCGGCATGCAGGTGATTCTGGATGGCGTGTTCAACCACGCTTCGTCGGACGGCCTCTATTTCGACCGCTACCATCGCTACGCACTCGGATGGAGCGTGCGAGTCGCTCAGCTCGGTCTGGCGGAGTTGGTTCCACTTCAACGACCAGCAATGTGCCGTGCAATGCGTCGGATTATCATGGCTGGTTCGGGTTCGACAGCCTGCCGACGTTCGACCACACTAACTCCGCTGTAAAAGATTTCTTCTACCGCGGGTCGGACAACGTGACCCAGTACTGGTACAACCAGGGCGCGAAGGGTTGGCGGTTCGACGTGGCCGACGACGGCAACTTCCGCACATCCTGGTGGATCGACTACCGCAGCTATGCCAAGACACTAAACATCAATGGCCCACTGATCGGCGAGATCTGGCCCAACGCCAGCCAGTGGCTGGCGGGCGACCAGATGGACTCGGTGATGAACTACCGCTTCCGCAAGAACATCACCGGCTTTGTGCGAAACGCCGAATGGCACGACGACAACAACAACGGCACGAACGATATTCCGGGGCTTACGCCCAGCCAGTTCGACCATGCCATACGCGCGGTGCGCGACGACTATCCTCCGCAAGCCACGGCGGCGATGCTGAACCTTCTTGATTCGCACGACGTGAATCGCGCGCTGTATGTGATGACGGAGAACTGGCGACACCGGCCTGGCGCAGGCGAAGCAGCGGCTGGAGTTGGCGGCGCTGTTCCAGTTCACCTACATTGGCGCACCCATGGTGTATTACGGCGACGAGGTGGCGGTGAACTCGCCTTCGATAGCGCAACAGCGACAACGGCCCTCGGCGATCCCTACACGCGGCCGCCGTATCCGTGGACAGACCAAGCCGGCGATCCCACGATCTACGGCCCGCCCGACACGTGGGTCGCGTCGTACTACACCAAGCTGGCGCATCTGCGGAAGCAGTATCCGGCGTTGCGCAACGGAGACTTCGTCACGCTGCTGACGGGAGACACGCAGCAGCCCAGGCACCGCTCCCAACACCTACGCGTTTGCCCGTGTGCTGACCAATGAGGCGTCAGCCGTGGTCGCCCTGAACAACGGAGCGGCCAGCAACGCTGCTTCGATTCCGGTGGGGAGCCTGTTCAGTGATGGCACGCAATTGCAGGATGCGATCTGCGGCGCTTCCTACTCGGTCAGTGGAGGCAACGTGGCGGTTACCCTGGCGCCGCGTACCGGCGTCGTATTGCTGTCAGCTCCTGTTAATATCGACCTCGTCCCGCAGATGCTTCGATTTCGACTTGCCGGTGGCAAATGGAAACGGGTGGATCAACTGCTTCCGGTGACCGTTACCCTGAGTGGGTCCGATTCGGGCAGCGGCGTAGAGCAGCTACGCTACTGGATCAACAATGGTCCTTGTCACGGTAGCGCGGCAGTTCGGCGTCTACGCAAATTTCGGGCGAGGGCACTTACACCGTTGGACTGCGGGCGCTTGACAACGCTGGCAACATCAGCGCATTCGCCACAGCAACGTTCGGTATCGACCTTACGCCGCCCGTGGTGCATGTAGCAGCCAGCCCAGCTTCGTTGTGGCCTCCCAACGGGAAGATGGTGCCCGTCACGGTTTCCGGGACGTTGCCAACAGCTTGTAGATAACCCGGGCACCGCGGCCTTTGCAGTGGTGGACGAGTATGGAAGTGTTCAACCGCAAGGGCCGGTGAGTCTGGGATCAGAGGATCTACTCGTTCAAGGTCCTGCTTCAAGCGTCACGAAGCGGAAACGACCAGGACGGACGACAGTACACGATCACCGTCACCGCCAGTGACTACGCTGGCAATCTTGGTTCGTCGGCGACAGTCGTAACTGTTCCGCATGACCAGGGGCACTGAGGTTCACCCAGATCTCCCGAGAGCCTGTCCTGAGCGAAGGGTGCTTCGCAAATCACCCAAAAGCTCAATGCACGTGGGCAGCGTCGTCGTTCATCGAGAACTGATTGTTCAGGTCATCCTCATAGGGAAAGACGTGAATCATCCACGTGAACACGTAGGGAAGCCAGGTTCCATGCTCGGCCTCACACGCATCCTTGGTATGGATGGACCCGAACATCCCGAACTTCGGGTGATCGCCGAAGTACTGCTTCACCTTGTTGGCAGGCGCACCGCAGAAATTGATGTGCCTGTGCCAGTGGGCCAGGCTCAGGGGAATGCGCTCGTTCAGCTCGGGCTCTGTCGCATTCGGCCTGGCCGTAAACATCACTCCTTCGAGCTTGAAGCGCTCCGTGGGAGTCGAAATGTAAAGCAGCGACGTTGGCTTCGTGGGATCAAAGTGCAGGTCGGCCTCGCGTGCATAGGCTCCATTATTGAAGTGATAGTAAGTCTGCTTGACTTCGGGGTTGCCTTGCTTGTAGCCGTCGGCGATAGCTTTTTTGTAGTCCTTGTATTTCTCGATCGAAGCCTTTACAGCGGCCACAACCGCCTTTGCCTTCTCCTCGTCGCCGGCCTGCGACGGCCGCAGCGGCGTGACGTACATGTGGCACATCATGGCTGCCATGCTGGGGCCCATTTCGTCCATGGGTACCCCGTTCATGTCCGCCATGCAACTCATATCCATCCCGGTGGAATGGTCCTTCTTTTCCCCGCCCGCGGATACCGCGTTGGGAAGCGCGCCCACCACAACAGCCACCAGGACGGCCGTCAGAATCGCGTCGCCATACCTGAAGAGCGCCCCCTTCAAGTTCGCCCTTGAGTGCCCAAAAATCAACATGATGGATTCCTTGCCCGGACGATGGGACTTCGCCGCGAGAGCCTCATTCTACGTCTGACCGGAATCCCTTCAGCCGTCGATGTTCTCTTGCGGGTATCGCGATATGCGACCCGGCCCCCGGAACCTGTAATCGGCGGGTGGCCCCCGGTCCGCATCGGGGTCAAAGGTCAAAATTTCGCTACCCCTGTCGTACTACTACCGATACCCCTTGGTGCGGAACCGCGACACCGCGACATAAAAAACGTTGTTGTCAACTCCGGGATTATGGTGGCTGATATTGGCATTCGACAGGTGCTGATAGCGATAACCGAGCGACCACGCCTGGTGCTTCTTGCGGAAGAACTGAAGCCCCGTCCCAAAATCAATCGTGTACATAAACTGCGACCCCTGCGGAGACAGCACCCGCTGATCAAAATAGATGAATCCTCCGTCGGTGGACAGATACGGCTGCACACGCGCATCGGGGAAGAAGCTGGTGCGGAAGCCGACGGGGCTGACGCCGGCGCCATAGGCGCGCTGGCGCTGGTAGAACAAGCACGGGTAAGTTTTACAGGGGGTATTGCTTTTCGTCTGTGTGCGTTCGTCGAGCATGGCGAGAGCGGTGACCTCAGGCGCGTAGCGGAAGGCCCAGCGGTGGCTGTTGGGATTGATCAGATACGAGTAATTGACATCGATGGGCATGTACTTGACGTCAGGAGCATATCCCCAGACGTGGCCGGTCATGGCGGAGAAGCCCCACCACGCGCCGAACTCGTGGACGCCGCCGTAACGGGGCCATTCAGGTTTGACCCCCGGCTCGCCGGGTCGCACGATCGCGGCCGAAGCGCCGGGAGCAGTCGCGTCACCGGGAGCCGTAGATGCCGCAACTTCAGTACCTGATGCCGGCGGGTCGTCGCCCACTGGCTGGCCATTGGCCTCTTCGGGCCCCGGCGGGTCGCTCCAGAAGGTATTCGCCTTGACCTGATATCCGTCGCGATACCACGGCGGACGGAAGCGGAAAATGTTGGCCGTGGCGCGGGACGGGGTGAGGAAGCTGGCCAGCAGCAGGGTGACCGGACGGTGGGGTTTGGCCGCAATCTTCCTGAAGACGTGCTTGTCCAATGCGTCCTCGCCCAGAGTCCATCCAAGGCCCCCGAGCGGGGTAGTGACGAGTTCTACCCAACCGGTTTCGTTGGTAAGAACGCCTTTGTCGTAGAAAAAGTGGTCCCCGTTGTGGCCAACGGCCGCCTCTCCGGTCGGACCCAGTTTCCACCAGAAGCTGAACGCTGTAGAGAAAGCAAGGGCGCGGAGCCGGCTGCGCCAGTAGACCCAATCGTTGGCCTGCTCGACGGTCATGCCTTTGGGGTCATTCTGGATCCACATGTAGTTGGTGATGGACCCCATCATGGGGTGGCCTATGTAGTCGTCGAGAAAGGGGTTGTCGTCTTTCCAGCGGTCCCAGCGCCACTCGTCGGCGCTGGCAATGTAGCGATCCCACCATTTGCCGTGGGTGGTCTCCCAGCGGTACCAGTAGCCGGTGTAGAGGTTGCCCATGTCCTGGAAGGCGTTAAAGATGGAAGCCTCGATGATGAGTTGGTGCCAGTGAATGCGGCATTCCCGGGCCTTGGTCTCGTCGGTGGGGCACTCGCTAAGTGGAACTTTCGCGCCCATCCCCGAGTGGACGTAGGCCATGGCGTGGGCAGGATCAGCAGGCAGAAAGTCGATGGACGAAGAGGTGTCCGACGAGCTGGAGGGGGTGAATGCGATCTCCGGCGCAGATAGAGGGGCGTCCGGCGCATCCGGGAGTTCCGCGGGGATATCCTGCCGAGCGGCAACCGGCGGCGGGACATCGGTTGGCTCGGATTGGGAGCGGGCCGAATGGTTCAGTGCGAAGAAGCCGAGAAACACGACCACCACGGCGCACGATGCGCCCAAAATCCGGCGAAGCGGAAAATCGCAAGGGAGGGAAACAGTTCGCTTGCGTCGTGGCTCGGCAGAAGCTTGCGCTGCACAGGAGGGAACTTCATATCCGGGACGGACCTCTTTATTGAAGTAGCTACGGGGTACAAGCTGACCCTCAAGTTATCCAACGGTTCCTGTCTTGCCGTACCTCCACTTGTCCGGGAAGGGCGGTCGGGCCAAAGGCATCACGACCGCGGAAAACGATCAATCGTTCAAGATCGCTTACCGGAGGATGTAGACGACAACGAGGAGAACCTTTTCGCCTGATTTTACACGGAACCGGTAAGGGGGGTACGAGAGATGGAATTCCCGCCAGGCGGCGAGCCGGCGGAAGACGCCGCGCTGAAGCGGCGCCCTCAGGTGCTCCCGGACACGGTGGTGCGAATGCGGCGTTAGCGGCGGCCGAATCCGCGGGGCCGTGTGGGGGCGGCGACGGGCAGGTTGGTCTTTCCGGCAGGAAAAACGGCGAGAAAGCGGTCCTGTCCCTCGCCCGAACTCGCAGTCTCCACGCCTTCCAGTTCGCGAAAGGCAAGATGGAGCAGGCGGCGCTCGCGGCTATTCATGGGCGGGAAAGCGTAGGGTATGCCGGTGCGGATCACCTTTTCGGCGGCGGTTTCAGCGGCCAGGCGCAGTTCCTGGGCACGGAGTGCCTTGAAGTTGCCGGCATCAAAGCTGACAAGGTCGTGTTCGCGCTGGTCCAGCCGAAGCATCTGGGCAGCCAGTGTTTCGAGCGCGCGCAACACTTCCCCATTGTGCTGGGTGAGGAGCGGCGTGTCGGCGCCGGAGAGTTCGACGTAGATCACACGCCCTTCCAGGCCCTGCGGATCGCGCGCGCCGTCGCCGGCCGTGATGCGGTACTTGAGCCGGAATCCACCGAGCTTGTTCAGATTGGCGAGAAAAGCGGCGATTTTCTGGGCAGCCTGTTGCAGGTCTTCGATAGGCATGACAAACCAGTATCGCAGAGCGGGATAGGGCGTCGACAAGTCAGTTGCAAGCAAATGATTCAGGCTGCCTTAAGGTGCTGTCGTAAAACTGGTATCAATGATGGAGCAGCATAAATCTGTAGCGGCCGGAAAGCGTCTGAAATGCGGACACGATCGAATCGACTAATCCATCCATTCCGAGTGTATCCATGCTCTTGAGTACGCATGCGAACAGGGCCGCCCTTGTAATGGCGGCCACTTGCTGTGGGCTTGTTTTTGGACTGGCGGCCCGCCCTGCGCAAAGCCAGGGTGCCCAGGCGCCCGCGCCTGATAGTTCGGTCCCGGTGATCAGCCTTGAAGAGGCCCTTCATCGTGCCCAGGCGAATGAGCCAAGCTATGCCGCGGCGCTGGCGGATATGCACGTGGCGAAGCTGGACCGCTCGATTGCACGCGCCGGCCTGCTGCCCGATGCGACGTATCACAACCAGTATCTGTACACGCAACCGAATGGAACGGCCAACCAGGCGGGGCAGGCAGGCTCGCAGGCGGCGCCCAAATTCATCGCTAACAACGCGGTGAGGGAATATGCCAGCCAGGGTGTTTTCAACGAGAACATCGGCCTGGGCCAGGTGGCCGAACTGAAGCGAGCCGATGCCGCGGCCGCGCTGGCCTCGGCGCAACTCGAGGTTGCACGCCGCGGATTGGTTTCGGCCGTAACCGGACTTTTTTATGGAGTGATTGCAGCGGACGATCGCCTGGCGATTGCGAAGCAGGCCGAGAGTGAAGCTGCCGACTTCCTCACCCTCACAACGCAGCGCGAGCAGCAGCGGGAGAGCGCGCACGCGGATGTGGTGAAAGCGCAGTTGCAGGAGCAGGGGCGGTCGCGCGAGTTGTCGGATGCAACGGTGGCGGCGGAGAAAGCGCGCCTCGAACTGGGTGTGCTGCTGTTCCCCGATCCGCGCACGCCGTACACCGTGCAGGGCGCGGACAATGTGGCAGCGCTTGCAACCAAGGCCGGATGTGGAACAGTCTGCCGCGAAGAACAATCCTGAATTGAAGAGCGCGCTGGCCGCGCTGTCGCAGAGCGGTGCCGAGGTGCTGGCGGCGCGGGCGGCGTATCTGCCATCGCTGGGACTCAACTACACCTACGGTATCGATGCCCCACAGTTTGCGGTGAACGGCCCCGACGGCGTCCGTAACCTGGGCTACTCGGCGAGTGTGACGCTGGATATTCCGGTGTGGGACTGGCTGGCCACGCAGCACAAGGTGAAGCAGAGCGAAATTCGCCGTGACGCCGCAAATGTGGCGCTGACCGCGGCGCAGCGGAGACTGATTGCGCAGATCGATGAGACATACTCAGAGGCGGTGGCCGCTCGCGAGCAATTGGCGTCGCTCGATGCAAGTGTCGAGACCGCGGCCGAAAGCCTGCGGCTAACCAGGCTGCGCTATACGGGCGGCGAGGCGACCGTGTTGGAAGTGGTGGACGCGCAGGGCGCCTATGTAGCCGCCGCGAATGCGCGCGAGGATGGACGTGTCCGATATCGAACGGCTCTGGCCGAATTGCAGACGCTCACAGGAACGATGTGACCCAATGATCGAATTCGCAGAATAGAGACAGCTCGGCAATAGTGAGACGGTTGCGCTTTGCGGCGATTGGCGCTGGTTTCGTCGTCGTCCTTTTGGCCGGATGCAAGAAGGAAGCAGCTCCTGGGGTGGAAGTCACCGTACAGGCCGAGAAGCCGGAGCAGGGAGCCATCGCCGAAAAGATTACGGCCGACGCCGTGCTGACGCCGCAGGCGCAAGCAGCGATTGCGCCGAAGATTACGGCGCCGGTCAAGAAATTCCTCGTGCAGCGCGGCGCGAAGGTGAAAGAAGGCGAACTGCTGGCGGTGCTGGAGAACGCCGATCTTGCGGCTGCGGCTCTCGACAACAAGGGCGCATATCAAGCGGCGCAAGCAGCATACGCAACCACGACGAAGGCGCAGGTTCCCGAAGATGTGCAGAAGGCCGAGCTCGACTATGCACAGGCCAAGGCGAACCTCGATCTGAACCAGAGCATTGTGAACAGCCGCAAGCAGCTCTTCGCCGCAGGGCGCAATTCCGGGGCGCGATCTGGACACCGCGCAGGCTGCGCTGGTGCAGGCGCAGGCCGCGTATGATGCCGCCAACACGCACCTTGCAATCGATGCAGAAGGTGAGCCGCGAGGCCGCGCTGAAATCGGCGGAAGGGCAGTTGACTTCAGCCGAAGGCAAGATGAAAGGCGCCGAGGCGCAGGTCAGCTACTCGGAGATTCGCAGCCCCATCAACGGCGTGGTGACAGACCGGCCGCTGTTCGCGGGCGAGACAGCGGCGGCAGGCGCGCCGCTGATCACGGTGATGGACACGTGCGTCGCTGATTGCGAAGACTCATCTGGCGCAGAGCGTCGCGCAGCAGATGAAGGTGGGCGATGCGGCGCAACTTCAGGTGCCGGGGATCGCCGATCCGGTAGATGCGAAGGTGGCGCTGATCAGCCCGGCGCTCGACCCGGGAAGCACCACGCTGGAGGTGTGGGTCAAGGCGGACAACAAGAAGGGCGAGCTGAAGGTGGGCACTCCGGTGAAGATCGTCATCACGGGCCGCACGGTGGAGAAGGCGTGGAAGATTCCGCAGGCGGCCGTGCTTACGGCGCAGGACGGATCGAAGTCCGTGATGGTGGTTGGCGCGGATGGCGCGGCGCACAAGAAGCCGGTCACGCTGGGAATCACGGATGGCGAAGATGTGCAGGTGCTCAACGGCATCGCACCCGGCGATACGGTGATCACGGGCGGCGCCTACGGCCTGGATGAAGGCACGAAGGTGAAGGTGGGCGAAGGCAGACGCGGACGACGAGGCAAAGCCGAAGGCCGGAGGCGACGATTGATGTCGACCGTGACGACGGAAAAGCCGGCGGCCGAATCGTTCTGGCTGGCGCGAAGCACGCGGACCATCTTCTTCTTTGCGGCGGTGCTGACGCTGGCGGGGATTTACTTCGCGTTTCAGGTGCCGATCTCGGTGTTTCCGGAGACGAATTTTCCGCGCGTCGTGATCGGCGTGGACAACGGCGTGATGCCGGTGGAACAGATGGAAGTCACGCATCACGCGGCCCATTGAGGCTGCGGTCAACTCCGTCTCGGGACTGCAGACGGTGCGATCGATCACCAGCCGCGGATCGGCCGAAGTGAGCCTGTTCTTCGACTGGAACGAAGACATGGTGCGGCAACTGGCAGCTGGTGGACGCGGCGTTGGGCAAGGTTCGCCAAACGCTGCCTTCGACCGCGGTGATTACGACCAACCGGCTGACGTTTGCGACGTTTCCGATTCTGGGTTACAGCCTGACCTCCGACACCGTTCCGCAAACGAAGCTGTGGGAGATTGCGACCTATGAACTGAGGCCGCCGCTGAATCGCGTGGCGGGCGTGAGCACGGTGGTGGTGCAGGGCGGGCAGGTACCGGAGTTCCACGTGACGCCGAACATGGCGCTGCTGGCGCAGGACGGCGTGACGGTGACGGACCTGGTGAATGCGATCCAGGCGTCGAACATCGTGGATTCGCCGGGACTGTACGAGGCGAACCATCAGCTCATTCTCGGCTTGGTGGGTGCGCAGGTTCACGATGCCGATCAGCTTCGGCAACTGGTGGTGAAGACGACCGCGGCAGGCGCGCCGGTGCGCGTGGCCGATGTGGCCGCGGTGAGCGACGCGACCATGCCGATCTACACCACGGTGACGGCGAACGGGAAGAATGCCGTCCTGATGAACATCGCGCGGCAGCCGTCGAGTAACACCGTTACGGTGGCGGATGGCGTGGCCGCTGAGGTTGCACGGCTCAGGAAGGCTCTGCCGGCTGGCGTGAAGCTGGAGCCGTTCTACGACCAATCGCAACTGGTGCGGGATTCGATTGCTAGCGTGCGCGATGCAATTCTGATTGGCGTAATCCTGGCATGCATCATTCTGTTTTTGTTTCTGCGCGACTGGTCGTCGTCGCTGATTGCAGGACTGGTGATTCCGGTGACGGTGGCGGCCACGATCCTGGTACTGCACGTCCTGGGGCAGAGCTTCAACCTGATGACGCTGGGCGGATTGGCGGCGGCGATCGGCCTCGTGATCGACGATGCCATTGTGGTGGTCGAGAACATCGTGATGCATCGCGACAATGGCGAGACGCGCGTGGAGGCGGTGCGCAAGGCTCTCAAAGAGATCACGGTGCCGCTGGTCGGATCGACGATCACGCCGGTGGTAGTGTTTCTGCCGCTGGTGGGCACCAGCGGCGTGACGGGAAGTTTCTTCCGCGCGCTCGCGATCACGATGGCGTCGTCGCTCCTGACATCACTGCTGCTGGCGCTGACGTGGACGCCGGGCTTGAGCATGGTCCTGCTGCACCAGCGCCGGAACACCAATCACGATCACGGAACCGGGCGCATGATGCAACGGATTCTACGCGCGCATCGCCGAGTGCTGGACTGGTCGCTGGCGAAGCCCCTCTGGCTGGGCGCAATCTGCGTAGCGCTCGCGGTGGGCACGTGGATCGGCTACAAAGCGCTTGGCTCTGACCTGTTGCCGGAGATGGACGAGGGCGGGTTCATCCTCGACTACATCATGCCGGCAGGCAGTTCCCTTTCCGAGACCAATCGCGTGCTGCAGCATGTGGAGCGGATTCTGCGGTCGATGCCCGAGGTGGAGAGCACGTCGCGGCGCACCGGTCTGCAGATGGGGCTGGCTGCAGTGACAGAGGCCAACACCGGCGACTTCACCGTGAAGCTGAAGGGCGGGCACAGGCGGCCGATCGACGATGTGATTTCAGACGTGAGAGCGGAGATCAAGCACACCGAGCCGGAGCTCGATGTCGAATTCACGCAGGTGTTGCAGGACATGATCGGCGACTTGTCGAATGCGCCGGAGCCGATCCAGATCAAGATCTTTTCGACGGACGAGGCGCTGCTGACGCAGCTTGGGCCGCGGGTGGGCGACGCCATCGGGAAGATCGAAGGCGTGGTGGATGTGCGAGAACGGGATCGACAACACCATCAGCGGGCCGGCCACCAACTTCCAGGTGAATCCGGTGAATGCGGCGCGATTCGGCTTTACGCCGACTGAAGTTGCCGAGGATGCGACTTCGATTCTGGATGGTTTGCCGGCGAACGATCCGCTGATTGCGAACGGGCGGCCCTACACGATTCGTGTTCGGCTCGGCGATGAGCATCGCGCCTCGCTCGAGGCGATCGAGAACACAGTCTTTGTGAGCGCTTCAGGACATTCGGCCTCGCTGGGATCGCTGGCGGATATTCAGCAACTGCCGCCGCAGAATGAGATCCGGCGCGAAAACCTGCAGCGCATGGTGGCGGTGACGGGAAGGCTGGAAGGGACGAACCTGGGCGCCGCGATGACGAAGGTGCGGCAGACGGTGGATGGGATGCACCTGCCGCCGAGCGTGCGCGTAACCTACGGCGGCACCTATGAGGAGCAGCAGAAGTCGTTCCGTGATCTGCTCAAAGTTCTGCTGCTGGCGCTGGCGCTGGTGTTCGGCGTACTGCTGACCGAGTTCCGTAACTTCCCCGCGCCGACGGCGATTCTTACTTCTTCTGTGCTGTCGATTTCGGGTGTGATCCTGGCGCTCGGGATCACGGGCACGACGTTCAACGTGGCGTCGTTCATGGGGCTGATCATGGTGATTGGCATCGTGGCCAAGAACGGGATCCTGCTGCTCGATGCCGACGAGCGCTATCGCGCCGAAGGAATGGCCGCGGCAGACGCGATGATTCATGCGGCGCAGCGGAGACTGCGGCCCATTGTGATGACGGCGATTGCAGCGGTGTGCGGCATGCTGCCGCTGGCGTTCGCCCTGGGCGCGGGATCGCAGATGCTGCAGCCGCTGGCGATTGCGGTCATCGGCGGGCTGATGATCTCGATGGTGCTGAGCCTGGTAGTCACGCCAGTGGTCTACTTCCTGCTCACCAGGAACCGAGAGGAAGCATCGGCTCCAGCCGCCTGAGTCAATCCGTCTGATCCCACATCGATGATGGCGGGATGATCCCTGTCCGTGCCGAAGCGGCACTCCGCCACTGCCGACCCTCTCCCTGAACGCGAAAATGGCGAACATATCGCTTAGTGCCGTCCCGGCGCGATCCGCGACTAAAAGACGGCCGTGTCACCCAGCCGTAAAGCAGTTTTAGTGCTCATGTAAAGGGATAGTTACATTGTTTCCTTAAGTAGATTTCGATCTACAATCCCCCATCCTTTTCGGAGGCCAAGTTTAATCCGGGCCAGCGGAGACGATGTGCGACTCGGAGCCGAAGCGATGATAGCTGACAAACTGCACTTCGTTGATCCGGAGGATCGTTCGGTCGCTCATGTCGCCGCCGAGCCTGGTGCGAGACAGTGAGATCGCAATGCTGCGTGCGGGACAGTTGTAAGTCTCGCCGCCTATGTTGACGGGAGCGTAGTCGATGGCGATGGCCGAGCGCATGATGGGGCCGTCGGGTTTGAGCTCGGGGTCGACGGTGAGGCGAAGGATGGCGCCGGTAGCGGGGTCGATGGTCAGAGTGCCGTGATAGCCGGGGGTACCGTGGTAGGAGTTGGTGTCGGAACCGCCTTCGCCGGTGGGCGGCGCGTTGCCGGCGAGTCCGCTGGCCTCAGCGCTGCCGTGCACGCAACAGAATTCGACGCGGTAATGAGATGCTGCGATTGGAACACGATAACTGAAGACCGCGGCGTTGCCGGTGGCGGCCTTCTCCCAATGGCTCCATGCGAGTTTTCCCTTGGAGATATCGACCAGGACGAGTATGAGGATCGGGCCGAATTCGCCGTTGGAGGTGAGTCCGGGCGGCGAGGCGCCTTGTTTTGCTTTGGCGTTGGTAGTAGAGACCGAGCGGAGCGAGGCTTCGCGGCCGTCGCGGTAGGTGATCTCCTGCTCGAACGTGCCGGCGAGGTGAAGGGTGGTGTTGGAAGGCGCCCATCCGCTGTGAGTTACGACTAGCGGCCCGTTGTCGAAACTGCGGGTGAGGCGGGTAGCGAGGAAGTTGGGCAGGCGTTTGAATGTGGTGCCGACATAGCTTACGGCCGCGTTCATCATGGCCTGCTGCGCCTGAACCGTCGGAGCCGCCTGGCTGGGCAACTCGGATTCGGGCGGTGAGAGGAACGCCGAGCTGTCTGCCAGCAGGACAAGAGCCTGGCTGGTTTCCGGGCCTGGCTTGAACTGGGCAGTAAGCTCGCCCAGGCGCGTAGTGGTGAGGCGTTCCTTTAGTTCAAGGGCAGCGACGCGGCGAGCGAGATCGGTGTCAGAGGCATTGGCCGCCTGGCCGGCGGCGATGGTGTCGACGAGCTCTTCTACGGTGACCTGCTGAGCCGGGAGGCAGACCGGGGCGATGGCAAGGGCGATCAGCAGGGCCGTTCCTCGCATGTGTCCTCCGCCAGATAGCGCCCGATAGAGGCGATATTGCGGCAGGGTCATGCTAGAGGCTTCGACATCACGATGCAATGGGTCTGGAGGCCGTCTTTCAGAGGGTGAGGATAGTCGAAGGGCTCGGTGCCGGTTTCGACGAAGCCAAAGGCACGGTAGATGGGCGGCAGCTCGGTGCGGAGGCTCAGGACGGTGATGTCGAGGGCCACGCAGCCCCGGTCGCGGAGGTAGTCTTCAGCCGCCTGCATCATGCGGCTGCCGATGCCCGAGCGCTGGCGGGCAGGGGCGACGGCGAGCATGCCGGCGTAGCCACGATCACCGCGCACTTCAACGTAGATGGATGCGGCTGGCTGCCCCGATTCGTCTTCGGCGAGGAGGATTGCGCCCTTTTGCAGGTAGGCGGCGAGGCGTTCGGGGTCGGTGCGCGGACCGGTCATGAAGGTCTCGACAGCGAAGGCCTGGTTGATGAGAGGAATGAGGCGCGGGCTGTCGGCGGGGACGGCGGGGCGGATGGGTAGGTTCTCGGGCGTCATGGTTCAGATAAGGATAGGCAAGGGACACGCAGAAGTGATAGTGCGAACCCCGCTGAAACAAGTCGGAGCGGTTTCTGAATTGCTGTGCCTTCGCCCCACAGGTGTGATGGCCGGCACATCCTCTTCCGCGTCCCCTGCTCCATCATGATTTTGTGCTACGCCTGCGCAGTCTTCTGATCCAGTTCAAACTGCCTTCGCGGCCTCTACCGAACTTTCAGTAGGTATTAACCAGAAAACCAACAGTTATGATTTCAAAAGTTTTCCACAATTTTAGAATCATATATATAACAACAAACAACTTAGCCAAAACGTCCTTCTACGCCGTTTCTTCGCTTTAAGCCGATTTTCACCCCTTTCCGCCCCCCTCTGTTTCCACCGCATTTTCGTCCAGAGTAACTTCGCAGTAAACAAACGGACACATCCGGACCGGATTCTCAGTTGCCGAGCCAGGCGCTCGTGCCGGACTCGGCAGCCCGGAAAATGCTCTGGGAAGGCACACTTGGGTGGTTCAGTCGGTCATGATGCCGCGCTGGCGTAGCAGCGTGAAGATGTCCTGGTGGGCGAGATAGACGAGGATCTGCTGGGTCTTCGTGTCGATCAGGAAGGTGGAATCGACCGTGAGACGTTGGTCGGGTTGCTCTGGGCGGGCGAAAGTCATCTGCCAGCGTGTACGAGCCAGGGTGTAGCGCGCGTCGAGCGAGGTTTCGTCGAACGAGACGAGCTCGGTGGAGCGGCAGCCGAGACGCTCGAAGAGCTCTTTCCGTTTGGCTACGGCTGGTCCGAAGGCGGCTGCAGCGACGGGCTTGGCGCCGTCGGGGCCGTCGGCGAGGAAGGTGGCGGCGAACTGGGCCAGGGTGTCAGCTTCAGAACCATGATTGGTGTTGTGCTGGAAGGTGGCGAAGAAGGAGGCGAGGGAGGTTGCGGGTGAAGTCATCGACAGGGATCTCCTTTGTGCCGCGCAGATAGAGAAGTCTGGAGCGCACAGGCACTTTAGTATTATAGCAGATTTAATGGCGATAAGTCAAGCAAAATGAACAGCTTGCTGACCCATGGAGACGCCTGCCAAGAAGCGCGAAGTGGAGTGGCCGATCCGCTCGACCGAAGTGTTAACCGAGCCTGTTATTTGAAATCATAAAAGTAACTGGCCTCGCCCTTGCGACCCTGAGAGTCGAGATAAGTGCCGTCCATTCGACAGCCGTCCGATGAGACCACTAAGTTATTGGTACTTAAGTAGTTTCCAGCATCAACGCGGAGTTTCAGAACAACTTCCGCTCCGGGCGACGGCGCGGGATAGGACTCAAAACTACCATTGATCCAGGTTCCGCCGGTGGGCCGGGTAAAGTTGACGAAGGTCGAAAGGTCGGGCGATGAGTTGTTTTTGTCGACTATCCCCCACCGGCCTGTCGGGTACCCGGCGCGATCCGAACACAACTGCACTTTCGCTACGGGAGTGGGCTTGACGTCACCAGCCTGCTCCGTCGCCGCCGGTGTGGGCTTGACGACAGCAACCTGCTCCGTCGGCGCTGCCGTGGGCTTGGCGTTACCACCTCGCAACACCCCGGCTTGGCTAAGACCGCCTATCAAACCCGCAATCGCGGTAACAGCGGCTGCTGCTGCGGTGAGCACACCAGGAAGTGTTTGCCACCAGGAACTTTTAGGTTTTGGGCTCTCATCCATCGCAAGGCCCCCAATCTAATTTGTTAGACCAGTTGGAGAATACTGGACTCCTTAATTGCGAAAAGCAAGTGATTCTTCCTCCTTCGCAGAAGCGGCATAATCGACGGCCCCGGTGCTTGGAAAGATCGGGCGCAATTGACGCGGCGGGGGCGTGGACTTAGGCTCTTACATTATGGAATTCAAGATTGTGGAGCTGGAACGGGAGCCGATTGAATTCGATCTCCAGTTCGAGCCTGGGGCGATTGATTACGGCGAGGAAGCCGAGCAGAAGGGGCCTCTGGCCACCGAAGGGCAGGCGGAGGTGCTGCACGAGCACCGCGGTCCCAAGGAGATTGTGGCCGATATCCGGCTCAGGGGGCACTGGGAGGGAAACTTCGAGGT
The DNA here is from genome assembly GCA_963819365.1 of uncultured Acidobacteriota bacterium. Classification (GTDB taxonomy): domain Bacteria; phylum Acidobacteriota; class Terriglobia; order Terriglobales; family Acidobacteriaceae; genus Telmatobacter. The sequence goes on along the minus strand of CAWFVY010000023.1, from coordinate 160,220 downwards.
GCCGTGCGCCCGCTGCGTCGAGCCAGTGGCGATGCCCCTGAAGGCCGACTTCGACCTGATCTTCCGGCCCATCGGCGCGGATGCGGGAGCGCCGGAGCGGTCCATCTCTGCAGTGGATACGGAAATCGGGTATTATCAAAAAGACAGTCTGTTGCTAGAAGATGTGCTGAGGGAGCAGGTGCTTTTGTCTCTGCCGGTCCGCACCTTGTGCAAGGAAGACTGCAAGGGACTTTGCCCGCGCTGCGGAAGTAATCGCAACAACCAGGCGTGCTCCTGCGAGGAGGGTCAGACCGACCCCCGCTGGGAGGCTCTGGGCGACCTTCGCGGACGGATGAAGTCTTGAGACATTGATCCCTTAGAATCAGGGTGTTACGCCCGCGGATTCTGTCTCCTACCCTGAGCCGCAAACGTGAACCTAGCGGCTTGGACATGGGACACCCGCGCGGGGCGAGACACGAAAGGAATTGCATCATGCCGAATCCGAAACGGCGCCACTCCACGCGCCGCACTGCCCTTCGCCGTTCTCACGACTTTTTGACGGCCACCGGCCTCTCCGAGTGCCCCAACTGCCACGAGAAGAAGCTGCCCCATCGCGCCTGCCCCAAGTGCGGTGCCTACAAGGGCCGCGCCGTGCTTGATGTGAAGGAAGCCAAGTAGCCGACCTGCGGTCCGCAAACATGCTCATCGATATCGCGCTGGACGCATACGGGAGTGACAAGGCCCCGGAGCCTGAAATCCGGGGCGCGATTCTCGCGTGCCGCGCGCTGCCGGTACGGGTCCATTTGATCGGGCCGGGGCCGGAGCTGCGCGACCTGCTCGACGAGCACCTGGAAAATGAAGACTTGCCGATCTCGGTGGTTCACGCCTCCGAGCGCATTGGCATGGACGAAAAGGCCGCGCATGCGGTGCGCACCAAGAAGGACAGCTCCATGAGAGTGGGGCTGAAGCTGGTGCGCGAGCGCAAGTGCGCGGGCTTTGTCACGGCCGGAAACACCGGCGCGGCGATGGCCACAGCCAAGATGGTGCTGGGCGCGCTGCCGGGCGTGGATCGGCCGGCGCTGGCGACACCAATGCCGACGTCGAAGCTGAATCAGCCCTGTGTCCTGCTGGACGTGGGCGCGAACGTCGACTGCAAGCCGCATAACCTGGAGCAGTTCGCGGTGATGGGCGAGATGTATGCGCGCAGCGTGCTGAAGATCCACAAGCCGCGCGTGGGTCTGCTGTCGATTGGCGAAGAAGAGACCAAGGGCAACGACCTGACCCGCGAGGCGTTCCCGCTGCTGAAGGCGCTGCCGATTCACTTCATCGGCAACGTGGAAGGCCGCGACATCTTCAACGGCAACGCGGACGTGATTGTCTGCGACGGGTTTGTGGGCAATGTGGCGCTGAAGACCAGCGAAGGGATCGGGCGGTTTGTGCGCGATGCGCTGAGGGAGTCGCTGACCAAGACGGTGACGGCCAAGGTGGGTGCGCTGCTTGTCGCGGCAGGCGTTCAACGATTTCCGCCGGCGGCTGGACTACACCGAGTACGGCGGCGCGCCGCTGCTGGGCGTGCGCGGCGTGTGCATCATCGGGCACGGCTCGTCGAACGACAACGCGATCTACAACGGGATCCGCGTGGCGTATGAGTTCGCCAAGGCCGGGACCAACGAGAAGATCGAGCGCGAGTTTGCGCAGCGCCCGCACGCGCGCGCATGCGGCGGACGCCGAATCCGACGCGACCATCCAGTAGGCGGACAGGCCATGTCTGCCGATCCTTCCCAGACAGAATTCCATTCCCGATTTGCCGAATTGCGGGGGATGCTGGCGTGTCCGGCGTGCCAGGGTGAGCTGCGGCTCGAGGTTTGGAGCTGCGGCGCGCGCGTGGTGTGCGAGCAGTGCGGGCACGGCTATCCGATTGTGGATGGGATTCCGGTGCTGATTGCGGAGCAGGCTTAGGAATCAGGCGAAGAAGCGACCCGGACCTAAAGGCCTTACCTCTCAAGGCAGACAGATTCAACACCCTGAACGCTCTGCTCTCTCCGTCCATTTACAGTGTTGTGCATGACGAAGGTGCAGTTCTTTGCTCTTGTGTGCGCCCTGCTGTGTGTGGGCGCTTGTTCTTCTGCCGCGGGTGCGGCCCCCGCCAGTTCTTCGGGTTCACAAGTGTCGCCCCGGCAGCTTGCGATTCTCGATACCGATATTGGCGATGATATCGACGACGCCTTTGCACTGGCGCTGGTGCTGCGCAGTCCGGAGATCAAGCTGCTGGGGATTACGACCGCGTTTGGGGATACCGAGTTGCGCGCGCGGCTGGTTGATCGGTATCTGAAAGCGGTGGGGCGGACGGACATTCCGGTGCTCGGCGGGCAAAGTTACGCCGGCAAACAACGTATTCACGCAAAAGGCGTATGCGGAGCGCGCAGCCGAGCCGCAAGCATCCGGACGGCGTGCAGTTTCTGCTGGACCAGATCAAGGCGCATCCGGGCGAGGTGACGCTGATCGCCATTGGGCCGCTGGCGAATGTAGGCGAGGCCATCAAGCGCGATCCCGTGACTTCAAGAAGCTGAAGCGCGTGGTGATGATGGGCGGCAGCGTGTATCGCGGCTACGACAAGGGGCGGCCGCCCGAGCCGGAGTGGAATATCGAGCTCGATCCCGAGGCGCGAAGGCGTTGTTTGGGTCGGGTGTGCCGATCTTCATGATGCCGCTGGATTCGACGCAGATCCACGCTGGAGCGCCGCGAGCGTGAAGGGCTTTTCTCGTTCGGGTCGCCGCTGACCGATCAGCTCACGCTGCTGTACCACCAGTGGGCCGCCAATAACGATGGCCATAGCCCCAACCCGACGCTGTTCGATCCGGTGGCGGCGGCTTATGCCGTAAAACCAGAGCTGTGCCCGATGAAGCCGGTGCGGATCGAGGTGGATGGCAAGGGGATGACCAAGCCGGTCGATGGGCAGCCCAACGCGCACGTCTGCCGGCAGTCGGACGAGAAGGGGTTTGTGGATTTCTGACCAGGCGTATTACGGCGCAGACGTAACAGTACCGCTGGAACCCGCTCGGTTCTGACTCTCCGAGCGGGCGTTGCTGTTTTTCGAGCCCCGTTTATCCATTTTCAGTGCGCTGTTCTGCGCGGATTGCTCTCGAGCGGGCGGAGGTGGCCGCACGCCTGTGCCGCCCGTCACATTCAATTCCATTGACATCGGGAGAAATTGGGGAGAAAAATGTTGGGGTCGATTCCGATCAACTCTGCCACGCTCAAACGGCCTTTGACAGCCGCAGGGCGGATCGCGATCCTCGGCAAAGAACGCAGCAGGCACGACGGCGCTTGGAATCGGTCAAACCGCTAGAGCGAACGGATTGAGGGAGGATAATGTGAATAGCTCTTGAAAGTGTTTGCCTTGGGGGTCCTGATGCGTGGGATGCGCGGGGCTTCTGATGACCGGGTGCAAATCGGCGCCGGACCTGAGCAAGGACAATGCGGAGGCGCTGATCCAGGCGCACTACGACGGCCAGGCGCCCGCGGGAGTGACCATCAACGTCGATAAGGCGGGTCTGCAGCAGGGGCTGACCGCCGGCTACTGGAAGCTGACCAAGATCTATCAGAAGCAGCAGGGATGGGCTGACTACACCCTGACCGACGAGGGCAAGAAGGTCTCGAAGCTGGCCGATGGGGCAACCTGATCGAGTGGCGGCCGGGCGCGGACGGGGAATTCCACTTCCTGATCGTCACGACGGCAGCAAGCACGCATGCGCGCCAAGGACGTGCAGGATCCGCAGGATGAGACCCTGGCGGACGCCAAGACGGCCAAGAGCGTTAACTTCACGGAGAGCGTGAACCTGAGCGACGCTCCCAAGCCGCTGCAGGACATGGCGCACAACGCCGGGAACAAGCTGAGTTCGAAGAAGCAGGCCGATCTGGCGTTTGAAAACGGAGCCTGGAAGTTTCACGGCGATCGTAGACCGGAGATCAGAGAGCGCAGCGTTGCAGCCGGCGTGTTTCTTGTTCGATGGGTTCGATGGGATAGGGAAGGCCGGCCCGCGGTTTAGACCGCTGCCAGCCTTCTTGCGTCAATGCACGTTACGGACACCGCCGTGCGCGCCTCGAAGTTCCCGGCGTTGTCGCGCTCTAGAAGTAGTAGCGATTGCGTGCCACGGGGACATTGAACGGCCCGCTGTAGGCTCTGCACTGGAGTTGCTCGGCCACGAGTGCAGCTTGTGTTAGTCGATGAAGTAATAGGTGTGCAAGTTCACCCGAGCCGCCTGACCGACGCCTGGTCGGTCGGTGAGCATCATGGTTACGGCGCGACTCGTTGCCATCGGGCAGCGTGGGACCCGGAAGACCGATGCCCGGTGAACGGCGGGATGTAGTCGTAGCAGATGGGGCCGTAGGAGTAGGACTGGCCGCCGTACGCGGTGGTCCATCCCTCGTTGTTCCAGCCGCAGCATAGGCAGTGTGGCAGCCCTGGCTTACGCCGCCGACGCAGCCGTCGGCGCCATTGACGAACGACAGGCATCCGTTGACGGCGTTGGCATATTTCGGGCCGGCGTAGAAGAGATCTCCGGTGCCGCCGTGGGCTTGTTGTGGGAGTCGGCGGGAGGGAGTCCCAGGCCTGCCAGAAGCCGGCGATGCCGGTTCCGTTCGGACCCTCGTTGCCGGCGTAGTCGTGGACGGTCCAGGACGACGGTCTGGCTGGTGTTGTACCAGTGGTTCGTTGCAGGCCCGGTCCAGGTAAGATACGGGACGCCGTTGGCGTGCGCTGGAAAGCCGCTCCCAATTAAGCGACCAGGCGAGCTGCATGCATGTTGGACGGAGCCCCAGCCGGTGACCAGATCGTAGCCGGATTGGCGCAGTAGTAGGTGAGGCTGTCGGCGGTGGTCGGGTCGTTTGAGTTGCAGCCGGTGGTGATGTCGTAGAAGGGGTTATGCATCGACCGGTTGTTGATGCCTTCGTCGATAGATGAGCGCCGTGCGGCTGGCCGTATGGGCCGCAGGCGGAGTTGTAGCTAGCGCCGCAGATGTTTCCGATGCTAGTAGGTAGGCATTCTCCTGGGCGAAGAAGCCGGCCATTTCGGGCGAAGAGATGCTGGTGCCGCCGGTGGGGCTTGAGCCCGCCGTTGAAGTCGTAGTTCTGTCCGGTTGCCCCCAGGCGTTGAGCGAGATGTCGGGGACCAGGCGGCCGGTGCCGCCGAGTAGTAGTCCTGGTAGGACGGCCGGCGAAGTGCACGCTCTGGCCGCCGCCGCTGCCGCCGTTATTGTTGCTCGCAGGAGCCGGCGCGATCCACCCTGCCAGGCGGGTTCGCTGTCCCAGTTGCCACTCGCATTGAGCGTCAGCGAGGTGCCGCCGACGCCGACCACGTCGGGATCCGAGGCCGGGTACGCGACCGAGGTGTGGGCGGGATTGTTGAAGTAGCAGTCATCGGTTGAGCCGCGATCGCCGGAAGCCGTCATGAGGGTCCAGCCCTGGCCAATCATGCTGTTGAAGATGGCGTGCCAGGCATTGATCGCGGTGGACGTGCATCCGGTGTCCTCAGTACAGCTCCAACTGGTGGTGAAGACGCGGGCGTGCCCATCTGTCAGCATCTGGTTGAAGAGGTCGGAGTTTGTGGCCTGGCTCCAGGAGCCCGCCATGTACACCCAGACATGGGCGGTATCGAGGTAGGATCCGAAGCTGTTCGCGGTGGCCATGGACCACTCGGTGTCGAGCATGTTTCGCCGTTGGGGCCGGGCCGGAGGCCGGCCGGGCAACGGGCGTCCATCGATCGCGTAGGCTGCAGTTCTAGGCCAGGCCATATTGGTTGGCGAAGCCCAAGATATCGCTGGTGCTCAGTCGCCCCATGCGGCGATGGCGATGGAGGATTCGGGGGGCGACCCGGTGGCCAGGTGGAAGGGATTGCAGCAGTGGCCGAGATTGGAGTCCGTCGTAGTCGTAGGCTTGCGAGCTATAGATATTGGTGGGGTCGGCGTAGCCGTTGGTGAGGTTGGAGGCGGGAACCGCTTCGGCTTTGAGGCTTTTGTCGGTGCATCTGGTGCCATGGTCGCCGGCGCTGGCGCGAGCGGGGCCTGCGCGTAGTCGGCGACCTTACGCGCCCCGCTGGTGCTGGGCATCCGCTGGATGTTGTTGAGCCCGAACACGCCGATGACGATGCCGTTCAGGCTGGCCGGAAGCCCGGATCGCGGTCGTTCGAGTAGTCGAGTTCATTGTCGACCTATAGCTGTTGACGGTGACGCTGAGAGCTTTCTCAATCACCCCGGAGGGAGCCTCGACGTCGACCAGGAGCCGATTCGGATAGCGGTTAGTGACGTTGAGTCCCTGACTCCGTGCCCAGTTCACGACTTTCTGCTCATCGGCTGCGGAGGGAGAAAAGCGGGCATTCCACTCGGCCGCGGTGAGGAAATGATGAAAGTCGGGCGACTCGGGGTTGATCAGCTCGCGAAGGAACTGCTCTTCTTCACCGGTGGGGCGGCCGCAGGGCAATGGCGAGGCGGAGCATGTGCGGGGGGGTAGTGGCCGACGAGCTGCCGCTACGACCTGCAGAGGAGTGTGACCTTGCAGCATGGGACTGGAGGCGTTGGGCTGACGATGGCGCCGGGAGCAGGGCTGATCGGTTCGCCGGACTGGGTTCCAGCCGGGCGATACGGTCTGGCAGATAGCCGAATGCGACGGCGATGAACAGGAGGCGAAGGGAAGGGGCGTTCAGGGGAAGGCGGTTAAGGTCAGGGCAGAGCGAGAGGAGTCCGCGACTTGCCCTGAGGGCAAACTTCCTTGGCTTTCATCGGTTTTAATCTCCTGGGCAGGAGCCGTCGCGTCATCCAGGCGGAAGCACCAATCCTTCCCAGGGGGTGGAGAGGGGTCAGTCAACACAGCCAGAGCCGGGGACCAGGGTGGACGGGATTCTACGGCTACCTTCAGTTACAAGTAGAGACGGGCCTTTGTTTGTGACGGGGGATGGGAAATAATCGCACACTTCAACCCCGCCGCCGAGGATTCCCTTACTTCCGGTGGTGGTGCGGCTTGTGATGGGCGGACCGTCGAAGGGATCGCGTGGCGGCCCTGCAGCATAACGGAAAGCGGCGCGCCGGACCTGAAGTCCGGCGCGCCCGCTTGCAGGTCAGCTACTGTTCCTTGTATGTGTAGTCGTTGAATTGCCAGACGCCCTTAATCAGGAGTAGAGGCGCACATACAGTGTCGCGCCGGTCGTCGGAATCCCCGTCACCGTCTTGGGTCTGAGCGGCCAACGTGCTCCGCTGAAGACTTCCGTCGAGCCAGGTGCCGACGTGCCCAACCTGCAGGCTCGTACTGAGTAGCCCGCGCTCCGGCTGTCCACGTGAAAGCAGCGCTGGAGCCGGTGAGGGTGGTGCCCGGTGCGGGAGTAGGTCATGACCGCCTTAACAGGCGTGCCTGATGTGAACTCTGTATAGGTGTAGTCGTTGAATTGCCATGACGCCGTTGATCTAGGAGTAGAGCCGCACATAGAGCGTCGCCTCCGAATCGTCGGGTATCCCGCGTGACCGTCTTGGTTAGACCGGTTGCTGGTATGCTCGTATACTTCCTTCGAACCAGCCCCAACGGTGCCCACGCCTGCAGAACTGTACTGGGTGACCCCTGCGTTCCCGTTGTCCACGTGAAAGTAGCGCTGGAGCCGGAGAGGGTGCTGCCGGGGTGCGGGAGAGGTCATGGCTCGCCTTAGCCGGAGCGACCCCCGTCCCATTCATCGCGATCGTCTGCGTGTTGCCGGCCATATTCAGGTTGTTGTCGGTTAAAACGGCGTTGCCGCCGTTGGTGCCTAACACCGTCGGTTTAAAGTCGAAGGCCATGCTGCAGCTTGCCCCTCCCGCAAGCGAAAAGGGCTGCGCTGAACTTGAAGTGGTCTGTTTGCAGGTGGAAGAGGCATCCCAGAGCAAAATTGGCGGATACGTTGGGATTGGCGCCCGACCCCGGCACCGGGAAGATCAGAGCCGCATTGCCGTCGTTGATCAAGGTCACCTTCTGCGGGCTGTCGCTGCTGTTGAAGCCCACCGCCGCACCTAGCAAAGGTCAACGTCGGCGGGTCGGCGTAATCCAGGAAAGCAACAGCATCGTTGCCGGTGTCGGCGACCATAACGTCCCCGTTCTGGTCCACCGCTACGCCCTCGGGAAAATTGAATCCGCTGCCCAGGACCTTGACCGTCGTGTAGCCGCCTGCGGCCAAAATCTCTTTGATCGCGTTGTTGCCGGAGTCGGAGACGAAGACGTTCCCGATCCCGTCCACGGATATGTTAGACGGCATGCTGAATCCGCTCCCGATGGTTTTGATGGTGGGCGAGGCCGGAATGCTGCCGTTCACCGCCACGATCTCCATAACGGTATCGTCGCCGTAGTTCGCCACGAATACATTCCCGTTTGCATCCACCGCCACGCCGTCGGGGCCGTTGAGCCCGCTGGCGATGGTCCTGATGGTGGGCGAGGCCTGAATGCTGCCGAAGAGCGCGACAATCTCCTTCACAGCGCCATTGAGGTAATCGGCGACGAAGACGTTGCCGTTCCAGTCCACCGCCACCCCATAAGGGGCCTGAAAACCCGCTGCCCAGGCGTATTGACCGTGGTGTAACCGCCCGCCGCCACGATCTCCTTCACCGCATCGTTGTCGGTATCGGCCACATAGACGTTGCCGCCTCCGTCCACCGCCACGCTGGTGGGGAAGCTGAATCCGCTGCCAATGTTATTGACCGTGACGTAACCGCCTGCCGCCAATATCTCGTTCACCGCATTGTTGTAGCTATCGGCGACAAAGATGTTCCGGCTCGTATCCACTGCCACGCCGCCGGGGCCGCTGAATCCGCTGCCCACGGTGTTCTGCACAGCCGGTAGAGTAACGCCGGCCGTGACCTTGGCAAAGGTGGTTTGCGGGCCCACGCCGGTTCCCAGCAAATGTCCCGTTGCCAGCAGCGCCCCCGTTGTGCTCAGTAATTCCACGGCGCCGTAGCGCGGCCCCGGAGCAAGCGGACTGAATTTCACATTCACCGTGCATGACGGCCCCCACGGCGTAAGACGTGTTGGCGATGCAACTGCCGCCGCCGCCGTCATAAAAGTCCAGCCCGGCAACGCCCTGCGTTACCACGGAGTACGAGCCAAGCGTGCCTGCCGCGTCAAACGTGAACGACATCGGTATGACAGACGAAGAGATTGTCCCAACGTTGACCGGGCCGAAGTTGCCGCCCGCCATCTGAATTTCTTTCACCGCGTTGTTGCCGCGATCGGCGACATAGACATTGCCATTCCCGTCGACTGCCACATCGAAGGGCTGCAGAAATCCGCTTCCCAAGACGAGGATCGTAGGCGAAGGCGGAATGACGCCGTTGACTGCCACGATCTCCTTCACCACATTGTTGCCGTCATCAGCGACGAAGATGTCCCCGTACTTGTCTATTGCTATGCCGTCGGGAGTGTTGAACCCGGTGTTGGCAACGGTGATGGTTGTGGTATAGCCGCTCGACGCCAGAATCTCCTTCACCGCATTATTGTTTTGATCGCCGACGAAGACGTTGCCGTTCCCGTCTACTGCCAAACCTGCGGGAATATTGAATCCGCCGCCCAGGCTGAGGATCTTCGGCGAGGTTGGAATGACGCCGTTGACTGCAACTAACTTCTTGACCTTATTTACGCCGTAATCCGTGACGTAGAGGTTACCGCTCCCGTCCACCGCTGTGCCGAACAGAAAACTGTATCCGCCGCCCAGGGTTCTGACGATGGAGTAGCCGCCCGCCGCCACAATCTCCTTCACCTGCTTGTGGCCGTAATCGGTGAGGAACACGTTGCCGCTCCCGTCGACGTCACATAAACGGATTGGAGAATCCGCTGCCCAGCGTGTTGACCACTGGCGACGCGGGAATCATACCGTTGACCGCCACGATTTCCTTCACCGCACTATGGCCGTTGTCGGCGACAAAGACGTTGCCGTTCCCGTCAACTGATACGCCTGTGGGCGTGCTGAAGTTGCCGCTAGCCAGGTTGATGACCGCCCCGCTGATAGTGCGCTAACTGCGCCTCCAGCGGCACGCCCGCCATCACCGCAGACGGTAAGCGCCGCCAGAGCGGCGAAGAATGCCGGACGGAAGAGGCGCCAGGGTCTCGGCAGCGAGAAAGTGGACAGCGGTGTGGGTTGGGATACGAGGTGGCGGCAGGGCAGAGCTGAATGAGCGCAGAGACTCTGCAGACGGCTGGGGGCCTGACAAGCGAGGAGGTGCATTTTAAACTCCTGAGGGAAGAGGTAGTTGCCGGGTGAGGAACCGGCAAAAGGGCCCAAGGAAGTCTCAGATGGTGATACTCCTCACATCAAGTGGGGGAAGCCACCGCTTTGTGACAGGATTAAATGTTGGCGTGGTTGGGATTTGAGCGGAGGTGGGCTGCTTAATACCAGTGAACGTCGGATCCATCCCGCTTCAGTAGATTGCTAAATTGCTGCCTGGTAGTTCCGAACATTGACCAGGCCAGGGATTCTTGTTATTCTCAAAAGGTTCCGCAAGAACGTCTCTTTTCGTGTGTTTTAACGGGAAAAGATGTACGGGAGACCCGGGCAGGGAAGTGAAGCGCGGGTTGGTCCTGAGGCCAGGCAGGAGTAAGAGCCGGCCAGACAGGCCCCGAATCAAGCTCTTTTCTTGCAAAGGGCAGGGGCAAAGTCGATCCGAGGCAGGGTCGAGACGAGCATAAGTTGCTCATTTGCCTCGGCATCGCAAATATCGCTACGGCGCTCGCGCGTTCTTCACCTTGAAGGGCTATGCGAGCCGGAACGGCGAAACGGAGTTGGCCTCTCGTAAAGGGAGCGCACAGCCACCGTCGCAGTTCTCGTCTGAGATGGGAAGAAGGCAGACGCGAAGCAGAACCTGGGCTTCCTCGCGCGTGTATGCGGCTGAAATGCCGCCGGCGCGAAGAAAAGCCCGAAGGACCTGCGCGCGGCTGTCTGAATGAACGTGCAGGATCTGGGTAAGGAGTTTCGGTTTGCCTACTTTTAATCAACTTGTCCGCAAGGGGCGTACGGCCCCCCGCTACAAGACGGCGTCGCCCGCACTGCAGGCCTCGCCCCAGCGCCGCGGCGTTTGCACCCGCGTGTACACCCAGACGCCCAAGAAGCCGAACTCGGCGCTGCGCAAGGTGGCCCGCGTACGGTTGACCAACGGCATCGAGGTCACGACCTACATTCCTGGCATCGGCCACAACCTGCAGGAGCACTCGATTGTGCTGATCCGCGGCGGCCGTGTGAAGGATCTGCCGGGCGTGCGCTATCACGTGGTCCGCGGCACGCTGGACTCGGTGGGCGTGGCCAACCGCAAGCAGAGCCGTTCGAAGTACGGAGCCAAGCGCGCCAAGGGCGGAGCAGCGGCACCGGCGAAGAAGAAGTAACGGCAGTCGTCAGTCTTCAGTTGTCAGTTTTCAGTGGTTGCCAAGTGCCCCTGACAACTGCGAACTGAAAACCGAGAACTGGCATTTCGGTTCCCGGACGGAGTATGGGGCCGGGACTGGGGCAGTAGAAGCCGAGCGCGACGAGCGCTCAAGAGAGTTTTGAGGAACTATGCCGAGAAAAGGGCACATTTCGAAGCGGGAAGTCGCGCCGGATCCGGTTTACGGATCGACGCTGGTCACCAAGTTTGTGAACTGCATGATGTGGGGCGGCAAGAAGTCGACCGCGCAGGGCATCTTCTACCAGGCGATGAAGAACCTGGAAGAGAAGGGCGGCGGAGACGACGCGCTCAAGCTGTTCAAGAAGGCTGTGGAGAATGTGAAGCCGCTGCTCGAAGTGAAGACCCGGCGCGTGGGCGGCGCCAACTACCAGGTGCCGATCGAAGTGAACCCCGATCGCCGCACGTCGCTGTCGATCCGCTGGATTCTGACTTACGGCCGCGCTCGCGGTGAGAAGGGCATGATCGACAAGCTCACGAACGAGCTGCTGGATGCCGCCAATGGCCGCGGCGCCGCGATGAAGAAGAAGGAAGACGTTCATCGCATGGCGGAAGCCAACCGGGCGTTCGCGCACTATCGCTGGTAAGCAGGGTCCTATCGAAGACAGGACCGAGGGTCCTGGGGCTGCCGGATTGAGTTCGGGTCGGAGAAGTGTTCCGGACCCTGAGTTTGAAGGAAGTACGAAGTTAACCGCGGGCACCCCAGCCCGCAAGGATTTGAGACTGTGGCTCGCAATATTCCTCTGAATCGTTGCCGGAACATCGGTATCATGGCGCACATCGACGCCGGAAAGACGACAGCGACAGAGCGCATCCTGTTCTATACGGGCATCACGCACCGCATCGGCGAAGTGCATGAAGGCACCGCGACCATGGATTACATGGAGCAGGAGCAGGAGCGCGGCATCACGATTACTTCCGCTGCCACGACCTGCATGTGGAAGAACTATCCGCATCAACATCATCGATACGCCCGGGCACGTGGACTTCACGGCCGAGGTGGAGCGCTCGCTGCGCGTGCTCGATGGCGCGGTTGCGCTGTTCGACTCGGTGAGCGGCGTGCAGCCGCAGTCGGAGACGGTGTGGCGCCAGGGCGATAAGTACAAGGTTCCGCGTATTTGCTTCGTCAACAAGATGGACAAGAACGGCGCGGACTTCGAGTACGTTCTCGAGACCATCCGCAAGCGCCTGGGCGCGCGGCCGGTAGCTCTGCAGATTCCGATCGGCGCAGAAGCCAACTTCAAGGGCGTGATCGATCTCGTCGAGATGAAGGCGATCCTCTGGCACGACGAGGACAATGGGCGCGGCCTACGAGGTTGAGGAGATTCCCGACAATCTGCGCAAGAAGGCCGAGGCCTTCCGCAACCAGCTGATCGAAATGATCTCCGAGACCGACGACGTGCTGATGGAGAAGTATCTGGAAGGCGAGGAGCTGACCAAGGACGAGATCAAGCGCGGCATTCGCCAGGCGACGATCGACCTGAAGATCTTCCCGGCGCTCTGCGGTACCGGCTTTCAAGAACAAGGGCATTCAGACGCTGCTTGATGCTGTTGTGGATTACCTTCCCAGCCCGCTGGACAAGCCGCCGGTGGAAGGGCCTAATCCTCATCACATCGAGCAGATCGAAGTGCGCAAGCCGGAAGACGCCGAGCCGTTGTCGGCGCTGGTCTTCAAGCTGATCAACGATCCGTTCGGCAAGCTTTCGTTCATCCGCATTTACTCGGGTGGGCTCAAGACGGGCGACACGATCCTGAACCCGCGTACGGGCAAGACGGAGCGCGTTGGCCGCCTGGTGAAGATGCACGCCAACAAGCGCGAAGACATCACGGAGATTTATGCCGGCGATATCTGCGCGTGCGTGGGCCTCAAGGATCTGAAGACGGGCGACACGCTCAGCGATCCGCATCATCCGATCGCGCTGGGCGCCATCACCTTCCCGGAGCCGGTGATCTCGGTGGCCATCGAACCGAAGACCAAGGCCGACCAGGAGAAGATGGGCATCGCGCTCTCGCGCCTGGCTGACGAGGATCCGACGTTCAAGGTTCGGACCGACGAAGATTCGGGCCAGACCATCATCAGCGGCATGGGCGAGTTGCACCTCGAGATTCTTGTCGACCGCATGAAGCGCGAGCACAAGGTCGAGGCCAATGTGGGCGAGCCCAAGGTGGCGTTCCGCGAGACCATTCGCAAGTCTGCCGAAGCGGAAGGCAAGTACATCCGCCAGACCGGCGGTTCGGGCAACTACGGGCATTGCAAACTGCGCGTGGAGCCGAACGAGCCGGGCAAGGGCTACGAGTTTATCAACGACATCAAGGGCGGCGTGGTTCCGAAGGAATACATCAAGCCCATCGACCAGGGCGTGCAGGGTGCGCTGGAATTGGGCATCCTGGCCGGCTACCCGATCGTGGATGTCAAGGTGCACCTGTACGACGGCAGCTATCACGAAGTCGATTCGAACGAAATGGCGTTCAAGTTTGCCGGTTCGATCGCGTTCAAGGAAGCTGCGCGGAAAGCAAGCCCGGTTCTGCTCGAGCCCGTGATGGCGGTTGAAGTCACGGTGCCTGAGGAGCATCATGGGAACGATCATCGGCGACATCAATTCACGCCGTGGCCGGATTGAGGGCATGGAGCACGTGGGCGGTTCGCAGTTGATCAAGGCCATCGTTCCGCTGAAGGAGATGTTCGGTTACGTGAACGACATCCGCTCCAGCACGCAGGGCCGCGCGTCGTACTCGATGCAGTTCGCGCGCTACGAAGAGGCGCCGCGCATGATTGCCGATGAGATTATCGGACGGGCGCAGGGGAAGTAAGGGCGAGTGATTAGTGGGTCAGTGATTGAGTGATCTACAGCTTACCACTGATCACTAACCACTGGTTTTGGGGCTGGAGCCGGATAGCCGGCGCCCCAGGGATGAAACAGGAAGTAAGAGCTACGAAAGGGATTCAGGACTTTTATGGCGAAGGAAAAATTTGATCGTTCGAAGCCTCACGTGAACGTGGGGACGATCGGACACATCGATCACGGCAAGACGACGTTGACGGCGGCGATTACGAAGGTGCTGCAGAAGCACAACCCGAAGAACACGTTCCGTTCGTTCGACTCGATCGACAACGCTCCTGAAGAGCGCGAGCGCGGCATCACGATCGCGACGGCGCACGTGGAGTACGAGACCAAGAACCGTCACTATGCGCACGTGGACTGCCCCGGCCACGCCGACTACATCAAGAACATGATCACCGGCGCGGCGCAGATGGACGGCGCGATTCTGGTGGTTGCGGCGACCGACGGCCCGATGCCGCAGACCAAGGAGCACGTGTTGCTGGCCCGCCAGGTAGGCGTGCCTTCGATGGTGGTGTTCCTGAACAAGTGCGACGCGGTTGAAGATACGGAACTGATCGACCTGGTGGAGATGGAAGTGCGCGAGCTTCTGTCGAAGTACCAGTTCCCGGGCGATGATGCGCCGGTGATTCGTGGCTCTGCCCTGGGCGCGCTGAACGGCGAGAAGCAGTGGGAAGACAAGATCGACGAGCTGATGGAGGCGGTGGACAAGTATGTTCCGCAGCCGAAGCGCGCGGTCGATCTTCCGTTCCTGATGCCGATCGAAGACATCTTCTCGATCTCTGGCCGCGGCACTGTTGTGACGGGCCGTATCGAGCGCGGCAAGGTGAAGGTGGGCGAGGAAGTCGAGATTGTGGGCTTCCGCGAGACGCGCAAGACGGTAGTGACGGGCGTGGAAATGTTCAAGAAGCAGCTGGACGAAGGTCTGGCTGGGGACAACGCCGGCCTGTTGCTGCGCGGCATTCCCAAGGAAGATGTGGAGCGCGGGATGGTTCTGGCCAAGACCGGCTCGATCACGCCGCACACCAACTTCAAGGGCACGGTGTACGTTCTGTCGAAGGAAGAGGGCGGCCGTCACACTCCGTTCTTCAAGGGTTATCGTCCGCAGTTCTACTTCCGCACGACGGATGTGACGGGCGTGGCGGAGCTGCCTGAGGGCGTGGAGATGGTGATGCCGGGCGACAATGTGGAATTGTCGATTGAGCTGATTACCCCTGTGGCACTGGAAAAGGGTCTGCGCTTTGCCATCCGCGAAGGCGGACGCACGGTGGGCGCCGGCACGGTTGCGGAAATCATCAAGTAAGTGAAGGACAGTTCAAAGTTCGTAGTTCACAGTGTCATAGCAACTGAGAACTACGAACTGAGAACTCTGAACTGAAGGGAAGCCATGGTAGGACAGAGAATTCGCATCCGGTTGAAGGCATACGACTATCGTGTGCTCGACACCTCGACCGGCGAGATCGTGGACACGGCCAAGCGCACGGGCGCCCAGGTTGCCGGACCGATTCCCTTGCCGACGATCAAGAACAAGTATTGCGTGCTGCGTTCGCCGCACGTGGACAAGAAGTCGCGCGAGGCTTTCGAGATCCGTACGCACAAGCGTCTGATCGACATCCTCGAGCCGACCCAGCAGACGGTGGACGCGCTGATGAAGCTCGATCTCCCGGCAGGCGTCGACGTCGAGATCAAGGCCTTCGAGAAGTAAACGAGTGCACAGTTCGTAGTTCGTACAGATATCGGATGTAGACTGGACAACTAAGAACTGTGAACTGCGAACCATGAACGATTGCAGTTCCGGCAGTGCGACGCATTCAGGCTCGCATGATGAGGTGAGAAGAACATGGCAGTTACGGGAATTCTGGGTAAAAAGATCGGCATGACGCAGGTCTTCGACGAAAAGGGCGATGTGCACCCGATTACGGTGCTGCAGGCCGGCCCCTGCGTGATTACGCAGTTGAAGACGATGGCCAAGGACGGCTACGAAGCCGCGCAGATTGGCCTGGTCGAGTTTGTGAAGGCTTCGAAGATCACCAAGCCGCAGGCGGGCCATCTGGCCAAGTCCGATGCTCCGCCGGTCAAGGAGATCCGCGAGGTTGCGATCGAGGTTGCACCCGCCGACGGACAGGACAGCGTCAAGGCTGGCGATCGCGTGCTGGTGGATATCTTCAGCGATGCCAAGTTTGTCGACGTGATCGGCACATCGAAGGGCCGCGGTTTCGCGGGCGTTGTGCGCCGCCACAATTTCGGCGGCGGCCCCAAGTCGCACGGCCACATGTTCCAGGTGCAGGGTTCGATCGGCGCTTCCAGCTTCCCGTCGCGGGTGTTCCCCGGACAGAGGATGCCGGGTCACTACGGGACCGATCAGGTCACGGTGCGCAACCTGCGCATCCGCGGCATCGATCTGGACGAGAATCTGCTGATGGTGGAAGGCGCGGTTCCAGGACCTCGCGATGGTTACGTGTTCATCCGCAAGGCTGCAGCTCCGCCGCGTGAGCGCCGTGGCTTCGCCGGATCCGGCACGGTCGATCCGCTGAAGGCTTCGAAGAAGGCGACGGCCAAGCGTAAGTAAGCCGGCCTGATCAAAAATATGCGCCCGGGTGGGTGCGACAAAGATTGCAAGCCGGCGGGTTAGCGAGCTGGCGGAAGAAGAAGAACATGGCACAAGTAGATGTAGTCAATCTGAATGGGGACAAGGTGGGCTCGGTGGAGCTGGCCGACGCGGTGTTCGCGGCGGATCAGGTGAACGAAGCCCTGCTGTGGGAGGCGGTCAAGCACTATCGCGCCTCGCTGCGCCAGGGCACGCACGCCACCAAGAACCGCAAGCTGGTGGCTGGCTCCGGCAAGAAGCTGTGGAAGCAGAAAGGCACGGGCCGCGCTCGCGTGGGCTCGGTGCGTTCGCCTCTGTGGCGCCACGGCGGCACGGTCCACGGACCTCAGCCGCGCACCTACGATTACGCCTTCCCGCGCAAGAAGCTGCTGGGCGCACTGCGTTCGGCTCTGGCGGCCAAGCTGGCTGACGGCAAGCTGACGATCGTCGACTCGCTCGAGATCGCCGAGGCCAAGACCAAGCTTTATCGCAATGCGCTGACCAAGCTGGGCGTGACCCGCACGGCGTTGCTGGTGGAGAACGGCAAGACCCTGAGCAAGGGCCTGCTGCTCGGCGCGCGCAACCTCGAGGGCGTGGAACTGGTGCTGAACAACGAAGTGCATCCGTACGATCTGCTTCGCTATGACGTGGCTATCTTCTCGAAGGAAGCCATTGAGCAGCTCACGGAAGCCCTCGCGAAATCGGTGTCGAAGCGCAAGCACGCGACACAGACGGAGGCTGCATAATGCCTACTCTCTATACGACGATTCGCAAGCCGCTCATTACCGAGAAGGGCTTGAATGTGAAAGAGACCGAGGGGACGCTGGTGTTTGAAGTGGCTCCCGAGGCGACCAAGACCGAAGTGAAGCAGGCCGTGGAAGCGCTGTTCAAGGTGAAAGTCGCTGCGGTCCGCACTTCCAACGTCCTGGGCAAGGAGCGCCGCCGCGGCAAGTACGCGGGCTTCCGTCCGGACTGGAAGAAGGCATACGTCCGGCTGAAGGCCGGCGAGAAGATGCCGGAGTACGTGAGCAACCTGTAAAGCAGGGAACAGGCAACAGGGATCAGGGAACAGAAAACCTGTTCCGATGCTCACAGTAAGTGATATCGGAGCTCGAGGGCTTCCGGAGAAACGGGGAGAGAGGCGCTGAAGATCGCGCGAGTTCTCCAGGACAAAGACGATGGCAATCAAGACATACAGACCGATAACGCCGACGCTGCGGTTCAAGACGACGCAGGTGAACGACGATATCACCACGTCGAAGCCGCATAAGCCGCTGCTGACGACGCGCAAGCGTACGGGCGGACGCCGCAACGCGGGCGATCTGACCATCCGCCATCACGGTGGCGGTCACAAGCAGAAGATCCGCCTTATCGACTTCAAGCGCGACAAGGCCGGCGTACCGGGCACGGTGGCG
Organism: uncultured Acidobacteriota bacterium; assembly: GCA_963819365.1. Lineage (GTDB taxonomy): Bacteria > Acidobacteriota > Terriglobia > Terriglobales > Acidobacteriaceae > Telmatobacter. The sequence goes on along the minus strand of CAWFVY010000023.1, from coordinate 141,964 downwards.
ACGATCGAATACGATCCCAACCGCTCGGCGCGCATCGCACTGGTGCACTATGCCGACGGCGAGAAGCGCTACATCCTTCAGCCTGTGGGCTTGAAGGTGGGCGCCAAGGTGATGTCCGGACCGGATGCCGACATTCTGGTTGGCAACGCGCTGCCGCTGAAGAACATTCCCGCCGGCACCACGGTGCATGCGATTGAGCTCAGGCCGGGCAAGGGCGCGCAGATGGCGCGTTCGGCCGGCACGCAGGCGCAGCTGGTGGCCAAAGAAGGCGACTACGCGCTTCTCAAGCTGCCTTCGGGCGAGACCCGCCGCGTGCTTGTGGAGTGCATGGCGACCATCGGCCAGGTGGGCAATACGGATCACGAGAACGTCTCGATCGGCAAGGCCGGACGCAACCGCTGGCTGGGCATCCGCCCGACCAACCGCGGCGTTTCGATGAACCCGGTCGATCACCCGCACGGCGGCGGCGAAGGCAAGACTTCAGGCGGCCGTCACCCGGTGACCCCGTGGGGCCAGCCGACGCGCGGATACAAGACACGCAACAACAAGCGGACCGATGGGTTCATCGTCAGCCGCCGGCAGAAGTAAAGGGAGCGGAGATTCATGGCACGTTCGACGAAAAAGGGACCGTTTGTAGACACGCACCTGATGGTGAAGGTCGAGGGAATGAATGCCGCCAACGATCGCAAGGTCGTCAAGACCTGGTCGCGGCGCTCCACCATCTTCCCCGAGTTTGTGGGCCACACCATCGCCGTGCACAACGGCAAGAAGTTTGTTCCCGTGTACGTGACGGAGAACATGGTGGGACACAAGCTGGGCGAGTTCGCCCCCACGCGCACCTTCAAGGGGCATACGGCCAGTGGCAAGGCTGAGGCCGGCGCCAAGCCGCGGTAAGAAGAGCAGCTATCAGCCATCAGCCATCAGCTATCAGCTGATTGTGCCGGGAAGCGGAGAGCGCTGCAGTAGAAAGCTAAGGGCTGAAAGCTGAAGGCTGACGGCTCAAAGGATTTGAGGACAGACCAATGGCAGTCGAGACAAACGAATACCGGGCCGAGGCCAAGTTTCAGCGCGTGTCGCCGCAAAAGGCGCGGCTGGTGCTCGACCTGATCAAGGGCCGGGGAGTGCAGGAGGCGCTGGAGACGGCGGCCTTCACCAAGAAGCGCATCGCTCCGGTGATCCACAAGCTGCTCACCTCGGCGGTGGACAACGCCAAGTACGTGGCCGGCGAGCGGGGCATCGACCTGGACGTGGATAACCTCTACGTCAAGAACGCCCTGGCCAACGAAGGCCCGCGCATGAAGCGCATCCGCCCTGCCCCCATGGGCCGCGCTTATCGCTATCAGCGTCGGCTCGCGCACCTCATCGTGACGGTCGCCGAGCGCAATGGCGGAGCCAGCCTGGTGACGACGGTGGAAGAGCCGGGAGCGACGAAGAAGTCTGCGGGCAAGAAGACGGCCGCCAAGAAGGCTCCCGCGAAGAAGGCAGCAACCAAGAAGTCCGCGTCGGCAGCGCCGAAGGCGAAAAAGGCCGCCAAGTAGGCGCCTGAGAGGAACTGATTATGGGACAGAAAGTCCATCCTTACGGATTCCGGCTGGGAGTGAACAAGCCTTGGCGCTCGCGCTGGTTCTCAGAGCGCGACTACGACAAGCTCCTTGTCGAGGACGTCAAGCTCAAGGCCGAGCTGCGCGACAAACTGAAGGCTGCCGGCGTGAGCTCGGTGGAGATTGAGCGCCCCGGCAACAAGCTGCGCTTCATTATCCGCACGGCACGTCCGGGCATCGTGATCGGCCGCAAGGGCGCCGAGATCGAGAAGCTCAAGACGGAGCTCGGCAAGCGCACCAACCGCGACGTGTTCATCGACATCGTCGAAGTGAACAAGCCGGAGCTCGATGCGCAGCTGGTGTCGGAGAATATCGCGCTGCAACTCGAGAAGCGCGTCAGCTTCCGCCGCGCCATGCGCAAGAGCGTGGATTCGGCGCTGCGCTTCGGCTGCAAGGGCATCAAGGTTCGCGTTTCGGGCCGTTTGAACGGCAATGAAATCGCGCGCTCCGAGTGGTATCTGCAGGGACGTCTGCCGTTGCACACGCTGAGGGCCGATATCGATTACGGCTTCAGCGAAGCGCAGACCACCTATGGCCAGATCGGCGTGAAGGTGTGGATCTACCGCGGCGATATCTACGAGCAGAAGCGCCGCCGTGAGCAGCCCAATGTGGGCGCGACGGGTGTGTTTTAAGGCAGGGAGTAGGGATTAGGGAGTAGGGATTAGAAAACCTGCTCCGCTCGCTGCACTGAAGGTTGTGGGTAGTTGGGATTTGAGTAAGCGGCAAGGAAGTGAATAGCGACAGGGATGAAACTGATCCCTGATCCCTGTTCCCTAATCCCTGTCTTTTGAGGGTTTCGCTATGTTGATGCCAAAGAAGGTAAAATATCGCAAGCAGCAGAAGGGCAAGCGCCGCGGCAAAGCGTGGCGTGGCTCCTCGCTTGCGTTCGGCGAGTACGGACTGAAGGTCCTGGAGGCCGGCTACATCACCGATCGTCAGATCGAGGCCAGCCGTATCGCCATGACCCGGTTCATCAAGCGCGGTGGCAAGATCTGGCTGCGCCTGTTCCCGGATAAGCCGATCACCAAGAAGCCGGCCGAAGTCCGAATGGGTTCGGGCAAGGGCGCTCTGGATCACTGGGTTGCCGTTGTGCGCCCCGGCAAGATCCTGTTCGAGATGGAAGGCGTGGCTCCCGAGATCGCCCAGGAAGCCATGCGTCTGGCATCGAACAAGCTGCCGCTGAAAGTCAAGTTCGTGCAGCGTCCCGGCGCAACTGAGAAAGCTGCTTCCGCAGAGAAGACGCCGGCTGCATAAGCCGGGTGAGAAGACCGCGGTCCCGCTCCCGATAAGGGAAGCGCACCGCAAAAGAGAGAATTGGAATGGAACTCAATAAGATTCGCAGCATGAGCGACGACGAACTGGCGGCCCACGAGAAGACCTCGGCCGAGCAGTTGTTCCGTCTTCGCTTCCAGGTCTCGATGGGGCAGAACGACGGAGTGAAGAAGCTCCGCGAGCTCCGCAAGGAGATCGCCCAGATCAAGACTGTGGCGCGGGAGCGCGCACTGGGCATTGGCGGCGCCGGCAAAGACGGCGCAACCATAACCACCTCGGCGAAGGCCAAGAAGGGAGCACGCTAAATGGCGACTCAGGAAACGACGCAGACGCCGGCGGCTACCTCGCGGCGCAATGAAAAGGTCGGCAACGTGGTCTCGACCAAGATGCAGAAGACCATCGTAGTCGAAGTGGAGATGCGCAAGGCTCACCCCAAGTACAAGCGCATCATCAAGAGCTCGAAGAAGTTTTACGCGCACGACGAGCAGAACTCCGCTCGCGTCGGCGATGTGGTTCGCATCCGCGAGTCGCGTCCGCTGAGCAAGCTGAAGCGCTGGACGCTGGAAGAGATTGTCCGCCGCTCGTCGCTCGGACAGATCGAAGAAATTCAAACGCCGCAGACCGCGAGCTAAGTAAGGCAAGGGAGAAGAGACCATGGCAGTTCAAATGAGATCCATGCTCGCCGTCGCCGACAACTCCGGCGCGCGCAAGCTGCAGATGATCCTGCCCCTCGGCGGCGGATTGGGCAAGAAGGCCTCGCTCGGCGATGTAATCACCGCCGCGGTGAAGGAAGCCTCGCCCGACGGCACCGTGAAGAAGGGCAAGGTAGTGAAGGCGGTCATCGTCCGCACCCGCAAGGAATATCGCCGGCGCGACGGAACGTATATCCGCTTCGACGAGAACGCGGCCGTTGTAATCGACGACGCGCACGAGCCAGTGGGCACCCGCGTCTTCGGACCCGTGGCCCGCGAACTGCGCGAGAAGAAGTTTTTGAAGATCGTTTCGCTGGCGCCGGAAGTGGTGTAAGCACAGTTGTCAGTCTTCAGTTGTCAGTTGTCAGACCTTCGGCTATCTGCTGAGAACTGAGAACTGAGAACTGAAAACTGCGGAGAGAATCATGCAGAGCTTGAACATTCATCGCAACGATACGGTCCAGGTCCTCACGGGCTCTGACCGCGGCAAGCAGGGCCGCGTGCTGCGCGTCTTCCCTGACAAGGGTACGGTGCTCGTGGAGCACGTGCGCGTGGTCAAGAAGACCGTTTCCTCGAAGACCGGCAAGCGCACCAAGGGCGGCATCGCCGAGCAGGAATCGCCTATCAACGTGTCCAACGTCGCGCTCGTCTGCCCCAACTGCGGGCCGTCGCGCGTGGGCTACAAGAAGGACGGCGACCAGCGTGTGCGGGTTTGCAAGAAGTGTGGCCAGACTCTGGCCGCGAAGAAGTAAAGAAGCAGCCCTCAGCCATCAGCCCTCAGCTTTTCGATCCTGTTTGCTGAGACGATGACCTGAACCGGCGCAAGACAAGCTGATAGCTGACGGCTGAAAGCTGAAGGCTGAATTGAGCACCTGCCGTAACGGTAAACGGCTTCGAGCCACTCCGAGACCGGTAGAAAGAGAGCAAAGAAGAAATGGCAGCAAGGCTGAAAGAGAAGTATCACAAGGAGATCAAGCAGGCTCTGCAGAAGGAACTCGGACTCGAGAACCCGATGGCAGTGCCGGAGCTTGAGAAGATCGTGCTAAACATGGGCCTGGGCGAGGCCACGCAGAACAACAAGCTGCTCGATCCGCTGGTAGCGGACCTGGCCGCCATCGCCGGACAGAAGCCCGTGACCACCAAGGCGAAGAAGTCCATCGCGGCGTTCAAGGTGCGCGAGGGGATGTCGATTGGCGCAATGGTCACACTGCGCAACGACAAGGCGTATGAGTTCCTGGATCGCCTGATCTCGACGGCTCTGCCCCGCGTGCGCGACTTCCGTGGCGTATCGACGAAGAGCTTTGACGGGCGCGGCAACTACACGCTCGGCCTTCGCGATCAGCTGATCTTCCCGGAGATTGATTACTCCAAGGTCGAGAAGCTGAAGGGCATGAACATCACCATCGTGACCACGGCCGAGGACGATAACTCAGCTCGCGCGTTGCTGCGGGCCTTTGGCATGCCGTTCCGCCAGGGAGCGTAATGGCCGTTCATAGTTCAAAGTTCATAGTTCGCAGTTGCGGACCTGGACAACGGGAACTGTGAACTACGAACTAAGAACTGCGAACTGTTTTTGAGGATTTATGGCAACCACTGCAAAACGAGTGAAGGACGCGCGGAAGCCGAAGTTCAGCTGCCGCAAGCACAACCGGTGCAAGCTCTGCGGTCGCCCGCGCGGCTATCTGCGCAAGTTCGGCGTCTGCCGTCTGTGCTTCCGGGCTTTGGCGCTCAAGGGTGAAATCCCCGGCGTCGTGAAGTCGAGCTGGTAAGAACAGTTCGCAGTTCACAGTTCTCAGTTCAAAGCCGACGAGACCAACTGAGAACTACGAACTATGAACTGAGAACTTGGGGCGAAAGCCCCTGACATTCCCGCTGGTTTCCGGTTGTACCGGACGAACGGGGAATGAAGGAGAAGGAATGAGTCTGACCGACCCTGTAGCAGATTTTCTGGCGCGCATCCGGAATGCGATCCGGGCCCGCCATCAGAAGCTGGATGTACCGGCTTCGAAGCTGAAGACCGAGATTGCCCGCATTCTCAAGGAAGAGGGCTACATCTCGAACTACAAGACCCAGGAAGAAGATGGCAAGCAGATCCTCCGCGTGTACCTCAAGTACGGCGGCCAGGAAGCGGCCATTCGCGACCTCGCCCGCATCTCGCGTCCCGGCTGCCGTGTCTACATCGGCCGCGACGAGATCAAGCGCGTGCAGGGCGGACTGGGCATCTCGATCATGACCACCCCCAAGGGCGTCATGACCGGCCGCCAGGCACGCCGTGAAGGCGTCGGCGGCGAAGTGCTCTGCGAAGTTTGGTAAGAAGCCAGTTCTGAGTTCACAGTTCGTAGTTCACAGTTAACCCGCATCGGCGAGATCAAAACTGAGAACTACGAACTGTGAACTGCTTATCCGGCTGCAGTGGAACGATGACTGATGTCATCGGGACTCGCAAGCCAACAAAGGATTGATTCAATGTCGCGTATTGGAAAGAAGCCGATCCCGCTGCCCGCGGGCGTCAAGTACACGGTCGAGGGCAACACTGTCCTCGTTGAAGGCCCCAAGGGCAAGGTCACAGCGCTGATCGCCAAAGGCATCACGCTCGAGACCAAGGATGGCCACCTGCTCGTCAACCGCGAGAGTGACAAGTACGCCGCCTTTCACGGCCTGACCCGCGCACTGGTGTTCAACGCCGTGCACGGCGTGACCGCCGGCTGGAAGAAGGAACTGGACATCGTCGGTATCGGATACCGTGCAGAGTTGAAGGGTAAGGGCACCGTGGTGTTCACACTCGGCTACTCGCATCCGATCGAAGTTCCCGCTGCCCACCGGCATTGAAGTGGCCATCGACCCGAAGCAGACGCACGTGACAGTGAGCGGCATCGACCGCCAGAAGGTTGGCCAGGTTGCCGCCGACATGCGCTCTCTCCGCAAGCCCGATCCGTACAAGAATAAGGGCGTGCGCTACTCGGACGAGAAGCTGAAGAAGAAGGCCGGCAAGACCGGAGCCAAGTAATCAGTGATTAGTGGGTAGTGAGTAGTGGTCAGCCCGTATCGTTGACCACTAAGCACTAATCACTAACCACTGCTTTTAACCGAACGGATCCGCAGGGCGGTTCCGCTGATAGGAAAGAGATACCGATGATCACGCAGACCAAGAGAAACGAAATTCGCCAGCGCATTCACTCGCGCATCCGCCGCAAGCTCGCCGGCACCGCCGGGCGTCCCCGGCTGAACGTGTACCGCTCGCTCAACCACATCTACGCGCAGGTCATTGACGACCAGGCCGGCGTGACCATCGCTTCGGCTTCGACCATCAAGGCGAAGACGGGTGGCAACATCGCCGCTGCCAAGGAAATCGGTAAGACCATCGCCGAGCTCGCCAAGGAAAAGGGCGTGATCAAGGTTGTATTCGACCGCGGCGGCTACCTGTATCACGGCCGCATCAAGGCTCTGGCCGACGCGGCGCGCGAAGCGGGCCTCGAGTTTTAAGCACCTTACTGCGAGCAATCGCGGGTGTGGCAGTATTACGGCCGGAGTTTCCGGCCGGTTTCTATGAGAAGTTTCACATGAGGTTTCCAGGGTGACGCCCAGCGCGCCCGGAAGGACAATCGATGACGATGTTGAAGAAAAAGCTTGATGCCAACCAGTTCAACCTGAAGGATCAGGTGGTGGCCATCAATCGCGTGACCAAGGTGGTAAAGGGCGGCAAGAACATGTCGTTTGCCGCGCTGGTTGTGGTGGGTGACGCCGGTTCGGGCGTGGTCGGCTACGGTTCGGGCAAGGCAAAGGAAGTTCCGCAGGCGATCCGCAAGGGAATCGAGGCGGCCAAGAAGAACCTGGTCAAGGTGAACCTGACCGACACGACGATTCCGCACCAGGTGCTGGGCCGCTTTGGCTCCGGCCAGGTGCTGCTCAAGCCGGCTCCGGAAGGTACGGGCGTGATCGCGGGCGGCGCAGTGCGTGCGGTGATGACTTCGGTGGGCGTGCAGAATGTGCTCACCAAGAGCCTCGGCAGCGCCAATCCCCATAACGTAATCAAGGCGACCTTCGATGCGCTGGTCCAGTTGCGCGACCGCGGAGAAGTAGCCACCATGCGCGGCAAGACCGTGGAGGAGATGTAAGCCATGGCCGAGACCAAGAAGATTCGCATTCAGTACTACCGTTCGGCCATCGCCACCCCGGTGAAGCACAAGCTGGTGGTGAAGGGCCTCGGCTTCACGCGCCTCAATCAGATCGTCGAGCGCGAAGACACCCCGTCCATCCGCGGCATGGTGAAGACCATTCCCCACCTGGTGCGGATCGTCGAGAACTAGCCAATAGCCGGTAGCCCGCAGCTCGTAGCTTTTCGCTACTGGCTACCGGCTACGAGCTACGGGCTCACTAACGCGAGTCGGCCGGAATCCCCTCCTGCCGGCGCTATTAGCGAGGAAATCATGGCAAAGAATCTATCCAATCTGCGCGCGCCCAAGAACGCAAACACGGCGCGCAAGCGTGTCGGCCGCGGTATGGGCTCCGGCATGGGCAAGACCTCAACCCGCGGCCACAAGGGCCAGGGTTCCCGTTCGGGCTCCAGCATGATGCGCGGTTTTGAAGGCGGCCAGATGCCGCTGCACCGCCGCCTGCCCAAGCGCGGCTTCACCAATATCTTCCGCACCGAGTACACGGTGGTGAATCTGGACCGCATCGCTGCGCTCGAGGGCGTGAACGAGATCGCGCTGGACGATTACCGCAAGCTTGGACTCGCTTCGCAGAAGAAGCCGCTGATCAAGATCCTCGGATCGGGCGAGCTGACCACGGCAGTCACCATCCACGCGCACAAGTTCTCAAAGACGGCCCAGGAAAAGATCGAAAAGGCCGGCGGCAAGGCTGTGCTGTTGGGCGGCGCGCCGGCAGAAGCCAGCGCGTAAACCTCGAGCGTTTTTCAATTCCCAGGTTTCGGAAACGAAACCTGGGACACACGCGGAGGGCGGAAATTAGCTCCGCGGCATCCTCCGGGCGCTGACAGTGAACCTCATTCCCGCGTAAGATGGATGCACACCCGAATATTTCGGCGCCGGGCGCCTGAAGTTGGATACCTGAGCATGGTCGAGAAGTTTCTCAATATCTTCCGCATTCCGGACCTCCGCAAGCGAGTTCTGTTCACCCTTGGCATTCTGGCTGTCTACCGCCTTGGCGCGTGGCTCCCCACCCCCGGTGTGAACACTACCCTGCTCTCGCAGATGTTCGATCAGCAGAGCGGTTCGGCCCTCGGCCTGATGAACCTGTTCGGCGGCGGCAACCTGCGCCGCATGACCATCTTCGCGCTGGGCATCATGCCGTACATCACGGCGTCGATCATCTTCCAGCTGCTGACGGTTGTCTATGAGCCGCTGGCCCGGATCCAGAAGGAAGGCGAACTCGGCCGCCGCAAGATTACCCAGTGGACCCGCTATATGACGGTCGTGCTGGGCGCGCTTCAGTCCATCGGCATCGCCGCCATTCTTGGCCGTCAGGGCCTGGTACTGCATCCCGGCCCCGGCTTCTACCTCATGACGGTGCTTACGCTGACCACTGGCACCGCATTCATCATGTGGCTGGGCGAGCAGATCACCGATCGCGGAATCGGCAACGGGATGAGCCTGCTGATCTTCGCCGGTATCGTGGCCGGTCTGCCTCATGGCGTGGGCGAACTGGTGCAGAAGATCCAAAGCAATGCCTGGGGTTCGTTCACCTTCCTCGGCGTGCTTCTGATGCTGGCAGCCATGATCCTGGTGGTTGCGTTCATCGTGTTTGTTGAGCGCAGCGAACGCCGTATCCCGATCCAGAGCGCCCGCCGCATCGTGGGCCGCCGCATGATGGGCGGAGCCTCGAGCCATCTGCCCCTCAAGGTGAACGCCGGCGGCGTCATGCCTATCATCTTCGCCAGTTCGATCCTGTCGGCACCCCTGCTGTTCTCGCAAGCCGAGTGGGTCGCCAACAACCGGTTCATCGCCCCCATCCTCCAGGCGCTGCAACCCGGCTACCCGTGGTACGTCTTTTTGAACTTTGTAGCCATTATCTTCTTTGCGTACTTTTACGTGTCGATTGTGATGAAGCCTGATGACATCGCCGATAACTTCCGTAAATCAGGCTCATTTATCCCCGGTATCCGGCCGGGAAAGCGCACTTCGGATTTCATTAACGACATTCTTACTCGGATCACGCTGGTTGGGGCACTCTACCTGTTCCTCATCTACTTGATTCCGACTTATATGATCTCGGGTCTTCGTCTGGACAAGCTTTTCTTGATCGGTCGGTTCTTCGAAAGCTTGCCCCAGTGGATGACCCATGGCTTCAACGTCAACTTCTACTTTGGCGGCACTTCGCTGCTGATCGTAGTGGGTGTGGCGATGGACACCATCAACCAGATCGAGTCGCAGCTTATCATGCGTCACTATGAGGGCTTTTCCCCGCGTTCCGGTCGTATTCGGGGAAGGAAAACCTGGTAATGTCGTCTTTGAGTTCGATGATTGAACATGGCTGGGAAATGGGTCGAAAGACCATTCCCGGCCCGATTCTTTTGCTCGGCGCGCCTGGGGTAGGCAAAGGAACCCAGGCCAAGGAACTCGTGAAGATATGGGAAATCCCCCAAATCTCCACGGGCGATCTGCTCCGAGCCAACGTGGCTCAGGGTACCGAACTGGGCAAAGTGGCCCAGGAGATCATGGACCGAGGCGACCTGGTCCCGGATTCCCTGGTTAACGAGATGGTGGCGGTCCGCCTCAGGCGGCCCGATACCGCTAACGGATTCATTCTGGATGGTTTCCCGCGAACGCTTGGGCAGGCGGGTTGGCTCGACGGACGCATCTCGGCGCAGCGGGATGGTGTGCCGGTAGTTGCTGTCAGTATCCAAGTCGACTATAATCAGTTATTGCGCCGGACTACCGGTCGCAGGAATTGTCCTGTCTGCCAGACCATCTACAACATCTACATCAAGCCGCCAGTAAATGACGGCATCTGTGATGTAGAGGGTGCGGCTCTGGTCCAGCGAGCCGATGACACGGAAGAGGCCTTTGCGGAGCGCATGCGCGTCTATACCGCTCAGACCGCGCCCGTCGTCGAGCACTACCGGGAGCTGGGACGTTTCGCGGAAGTGGACGGAGACCGGCCCATTGATGTAGTGGCTGCCGGAATTATTGCCGCCGTTGACCGGCTGCGCGCAGAGCGCGGCTGAAACGGCGGGTTTGTGTGTGTAAGGCCAGTTTATGGTTCGCAGTTCTTAGTTCTCAGCTTCAAAGCCTGAGGACGAAAGTTCGGGAGCTGTGAACTGAGAATTGTGAACTGAGAAAACTGTATTGGCGGTTGTACTCAAGTCGTCGCAGGAGATCGAGAAGATGCGCCGCGCGGGCCGTGTGGTTCGCGAGGTGCTCGAGCTTGTGCGCGGACTGGTGAAGCCCGGGGCGACAACGCTCGACCTGGAAAACGCCGCCGAGAAGCGGATGGCTGAGTTGAGCGCCAAGCCGGCCTTCAAGGGATATCACGGCTTTCCGGCGGTTCTGTGCACCTCGATCAACAGCGAGGTGGTGCACGGAATTCCGTCGTCGAAGCGGGTGCTGAAGGAAGGCGATATCGTCTCGGTTGACTGTGGGGCGATTGTCGACGGCTATTACGGTGACGCGGCCATCACGGTTCCGGTGGGTCAGAAGATCGATCCGAAGACGGACCGGTTGCTGAAGGTGACGGAACAGTCGCTGCATGCTGGTATCGCTGCGGTGAAGCCGGGCGCCACGCTGGGCGATATTGGCGCGGCGGTGCAGTCGGTGGTCGAAGCGGAAGGGTTTTCGGTTGTACGTGATTTTGTGGGGCACGGTATCGGGTCGAAGATGCACGAGGATCCGCAGGTGCCCAACTTTGGCGAGGCCGGCCGCGGGATGAAGCTGCGCTCGGGCATGGTCATCGCCATCGAGCCCATGGTCAACGCTGGAAAGCCGGAAGTGCGCGTACTGCGCGATGGCTGGACGGCAGTGACCGACGATGGAAGCATGAGTGCTCACTTTGAGCACACGGTGGCGGTTACCGACACCGGATCAAGGATTCTGACCGACTAGTTATTCGGTCCTCAACCTTTGGAGCGCGCAAGCGCAGGCGGGATGTCGATTGTCGAAGGAAGATGCGATTGAGGTAATGGCAACGGTCATAGAGACGTTGCCCAATGCCATGTTCAAGGTCAAGCTCGAGAACAACCACGAGGTGTTGACCCATGTTTCCGGAAGAATGCGCAAGAACTTCATCCGCATCCTCCCCGGCGACCGGGTAGCGGTGGAACTGAGCCCCTACGATCTCAATCGCGGCCGCATCGTTTACCGCTACAAGTAAGTGCAGCCGTAGCCAGTAGCCAGTAGCTCTCTGAAGCTACGAACTACAGGCTACTGAGCTATGAGCTCGAAACATCCCGCGTGGTCACGACCGATGCGCGGAGAAGGGCAGCAAAGCAGAATGAAGGTCCGTGCATCAGTAAAGAAGATTTGCGTGAAGTGCAAGGTCATCAACCGCCATGGGGTGGTTCGTGTGATCTGCGAGAACGCAAAGCACAAGCAGCGCCAAGGCTAAGTGGAGCCTGGCAGTGAATGGGAATCTCCATGGGAGTTGTCAGTCGTCAGTCATCAGTTGTCAGCAAAAACTGAAAACTGAAAACTGATCACTGGCAACTGTTCAGGGGCTAGTTAGCTTGAGTCAAGGCTTGCGATGAACCCCGGAGGATTCCGAACCAACCCCGTGTGAACCGGCGCTAGGCCGGGGACACATAACAGGTAGCAGTAAAGGAATTCCGCATGGCACGTATTGCTGGCGTCGATCTGCCCCGCAACAAGCAGGTTCGGGTCGCGCTTACATACATCTACGGCATTGGGGATCCTCGCTCGCTCAGCATCCTGGAGAAGGCCAACGTTGACGCCTTCAAGAAGGTCCAGGATCTCAGCGAAGAAGAGGTCAACCACATCCGCCAGGTGATTGAGGATCAAGGTGGTGTTGAGGGCGATCTCCGCAAGGACGTCCAGATGCACATCAAGCGCCTCATCGATATTCAGAGCTATCGTGGCAACCGGCACCGCCGGTCGCTGCCGGTGCGCGGACAGCGTACCCACACCAACGCCCGGACCCGCAAGGGGCCCCGTAAGGGCACTGTGGCCGGCAAGAAGAAAGCGACGGCGAAGACCTAATGGCGAAACCAGAACAGAAGGCCGGCGCCGGCAAAGCTGGCAAGAACAAGAAATTCAAGAAGCGCGAGCGCAAGAATGTGCCGTACGGCATCTGCCACATTCAGGCATCGTTCAACAACACCATCGTCACCATCACCGACCAGGTGGGCAACACCCTCAGCTGGAAGAGCTCGGGTTCGCTCGGCTTCCGCGGTTCGCGCAAGGGCACTCCCTTCGCGGCCCAGCAGGCCGCCTCGAACGCTGCCGGCATGGCTCGCGATCACGGCCTGCGCGCCGTGGACGTGCGGGTTGCCGGGCCCGGGTCGGGCCGCGAGTCGGCGATCCGCGCACTCGCAGCCGCTGGAATCGAAGTGAAGTCCATCCGCGACGTCACGCCGGTTCCGCACAACGGCTGCCGTCCGCCCAAGCGCCGCAGGGTGTAAGAAACTGGGTTTAGGGATTAGGGTTTAGAGGGCCGTAGCGGGATGCGCGGTTAAAACTAAGCCCTAAAACCTAGACCCTCAAACATCGGGCCGGGACGACATGCGCACCGTCGCACGTAAACCGGCCGTCATCCGAAGTCAGGAGAAGAAATGGCTCGTTATACCGGAGCAGTCTGCCGCCTTTGCCGCCGCGAAGGCACCAAGCTTTTTTTGAAGGGCACCAAGTGCCACTCCGATCGTTGCCCGATCGAGAAGCGCAACTTCCCGCCGGGACAGCACGGCAAGGACCGCAAGGCGAAGATCGTGGGCTATGGCCTGCAGTTGCATGAGAAGCAGAAGGCCAAGCGCATGTACTTCACCCTCGAGGGTCAGTTCCGTGCGTACTACGAGAAGGCCAACCGCGCGCAGGGCGTTACCGGCGAACTGCTGATCCAGCAGCTCGAGCGCCGTCTTGACAACGTCGCCTATCGCCTCGGTTTCGCCATCTCGCGGCGCCAGGCCCGCCAGGTTGTGCGCCACGGCCACGTGCTCGTCAATGGCAAGAAGGTGAACATTCCTTCGTTCCAGGTGAGTGTGGGCGACGAAATCTCGATTCGCGAGGGCGCGAAGAAGCTTATCATCGTCGAGCAGGGCGTTCAGTATGCCGCGCAGAACCCGGTTCCCACATGGCTCGAGGTTAACTTCGACAACATGTCGGGCCGCGTTCAGCACCTGCCCAAGCGCCAGGATGTCAACTTGCCGATCAACGAACAGCTGATCGTCGAACTTTACTCGAAGTAACAAAGGCAGTTCACAGTTCGCAGTTCACAGTTGTCAGCCGATTGGCACGCCAACTGTGAACTGTGAACTAAGAACTACAAACTCAACCACGAAGGAGAACTTGCGCGGCCGCCGCAAAATGCATCGCGACGTACTCGCCGCGCGGGAAAAGAGATGAATATGCTTTGGAGAGGATTCCAGAAACCGAAGCGTCTGGCAGTTGATGCCGAAACGCTTACTGACACATTCGGCAAGTTCAGCGCCCAGCCGTTCGAGCGCGGATTTGGCACAACTATCGGCAACGCACTGCGCCGTACGCTGCTCAGCAGCATTGAAGGCGCCGCCGTCACCGCCATCCGCATTGAAGGCGTGCTGCACGAGTTCCAGTCCATCGCCGGCGTGGTGGAAGACGCCACCGACATCATCCTGAACCTCAAGCAGGTTCCTTTCAAGCTCAATGGCGAAGGCCCCAAGGCGCTGTATCTGCGCGCTGACCAGCCAGGCATCGTGACCTCCGGCATGATTGAAGCCGATGGCGACGTCGAGATCCTGGACAAGAACATTTATCTCGCGACGGTGTCGGAAGGCGGCAAGCTCGAGATGGAAATGCGCCTGAAGCGCGGCCGCGGCTATGTCTCGGCCGACAAGAACTTCGATGGCGATCTCGGACTCGGTTTCATCCCCGTGGATTCGGTTCACTCGCCCGTGCGCCGCGTCAACTACGCTGTCGACGCTGCCCGTCTGGGACAGATCACCGACTACGACAAGCTGACTCTCGAAGTGTGGACCAATGGAGCTGTGTTGCCCGCCGACGCTGTCGGCCTGGCTGCCAAGCTGCTCAAGGACCACATGAACATCTTCATCAACTTTGAAGAAGAGATGGATTCGGAAGCGCGCAGCGAGGCGGGTGGACCGGTCATCCGCAACGACAATCTGAACCGTTCCGTCGAAGAGCTTGAACTCAGCGTCCGCAGCTACAATTGCCTGAAGAACGCCAATATTCAGACCATCGGCGAGCTGGTCCAGAAGACCGAAGCCGAGATGCTCAAGACCAAGAACTTTGGCCGCAAGAGCCTGAACGAGATCAAGGAAATTCTCGCGCAGATGGGCCTGAGCCTTGGCATGAAGATCGATGAGCAGGGCAACGCTGTCCCCGGACCGACCAGCATTCCGCCGGCAGCTGCCCTTGCCGCCAGCTACAACCGTTACGACGACGAAGACGAGCCGCTGGATTCGGTGGATCTTCAGTTGCCGACAGAGACTGAGAACTTCTAAAGACAGCCGTCAGCTATCAGCCTTCAGCGGTCAAGCTGAGGGCTGATGGCTGAGAGCTGAAGGCCTAAAGATTTCGGATACCCTGGGTTGCGCACTTCCGGCCCGGTGGTCCAAGAAGAACATTTCGAAAGAGAGTTTCACCATGCGCCATCGCAATGCAGGATTCAAGCTCGGACGCAACACCAGTCACCGTCGCGCTCTTCTGCGCAATCTGGTCACGTCCGTCATCGTGGAAGACCGCGTGCACACCACTGTGGCCAAGGCCAAGGCGGTGCGCCCGCATGTTGAGAGGATGATCACCCTGGGGAAGAAGGGCGATCTGCACTCGCGCCGTCAGGCCCTGGCCTTCCTCCAGACCGACACCGCCGTGACCCGCCTGTTCGAAACCGTGGCTCCGCGCTACGGAGATCGCCAGGGCGGCTATCTGCGCATCGTTCGCACTGGCTTCCAGAAGGGCGACGGTGCCGAGAAGGCATTCATCGAGCTGCTCGGAGCCGAAAAGCAGCTCGACGAAAAGCGCCAGAAGCGCGACGCCGTCAAGGCCAAGAAGCGCGAAGAGCTCGAAAAACAGCTCGAAGAAGCCAAGAAGGACGAAGAAAAGAGCGGCGAAGAAGCAGCCTAGTGGCTTCGTTTTTCGTGATCGCTTCGTAAACCTGTGGAGAGACATCGGGCGCATCCCTTTACATCGGATGCGCCCGCCTCTTTTCTGAAGGGGCCTCCGCGGGCTGTTCCTCTCTCCGGCCTACCCTGAATCAAATTGGCCAGAAATTCGCGGATTGCCGTGCGGATTTGCAGCTTTTGCAATCCACTATTGGGGAAAACAATGAGCAACGTGACCATTCCTCAGGATCTTCGTGAGGTTCTCGATGATGCCTGGCAAGCGGCTAAGGCAGTTCCGGGATTTCTCGGTGAAGACGAAGCACGTTTTCTTGGAATGACAGCTGCCTGTGCACCGACCCAAGGCTCGATCGTCGAGATTGGCAGTTTCAAGGGAAAGTCGACGGTAGTGCTTGCCAAGGTCGCAAAGCATTACGGGCTGGGTCCTGTTGTGGCAATCGATCCGCACAATTTCAATGACCCCGAATTCGAAGAGTTCCGAAGGGTTCCAAATGCGACGACGTACGATGATTTTTTGAGGAATCTCGAATCGGCTGGCGTGGCTGACATGGTCGACGTCCGCAGAGCTTTTTCAGGCGAGATCGCCGCGAACTGGAACGGCCCGATTCGCTTTCTCTGGATCGATGGCGATCACACCTACTCCGGCGCCAAGACGGATTTCGACGGCTTCTTTCCGCATTTGTGCCCTGGGGGCGTCGTTGCCTTCCACGACGCGCTTCATGAGTATTCCGGCCCAATTCGGGTGTTTGTTGAGGATGTGCTTCGATCTGAACAGTTCGGCGCGGCCGGATTCGTCGGCTCCATCGCGTGGTCGCAATTTCGCCCAAAAGATGGCGCACTCTATCAGAAACAGCGTGCCGACCTTGAACGCCTCGGTGCTCGCCTGATTCCTCTTCTTAAGGAGGATTCTGATCTGCGCGGTATTTCCAAAATGCTGTTTAAGTTAAACAGGTACCGTGTCCCGCGATCCCTGATGTCGCCCGAAGGATGGGCTTCCTTTCTAAATCGCTAAGAGCCGATACCGGAAATTGACCCGACCCACCCAGAAAACTCCTCCGCTTGGGAGGAGTTTTTTGGTTTTGGGTCGCTGATAGGCCGATACGGCTTAGAAGTTCACGGTCACTTTGGCGGTCATGGAGCGTGGCGTCACGTAGTGCGTGCCGGAGAACGTGGACAGGAAGTTGTACAGCGCGTAATCGTTGGTGACGTTCACGGCGGTCAGGTTCAGGTCCACCTTGTAGTGTTCGGTGTTGAAGATGTTGTCCTTGCCGACGGTGGCGTCGAACAGGTTGCGGGGAGCGATGCGCGCCGGGTTCTTGTCGTTGTTGCCGGTGCCAGGCGCCGGAATGCTGATGAGCGACGAGGAGAACTGCGAAGCGAGGCAAGCTGACGGGAGGGGATGCCCGGGCGTGGCGCGCTGGCCATTGCAGATGAGTCCCCGCCTGGAATTGCTGGTCGGCGGTGAGACTGCTGAGGTCGACCGCGGGCTTGCCGTTGAGCAGGATGCTGGTGCTGTCGCAGGCGCTGTTGGGATCGTGCGAGAGCGGGTTCCAGCAGGGCGCGGAACCGGACACCTGACCAGAGTCATAACGCCAGTTGAAGCCGCCCCACAGGCCTTTGAGAACATGGCCGCCGGGCAGAGTGTATTGCAGGTGGGTGGTCTGGTTGAACTTCTCGTCGTGATCGATGCGGAAGGGGAGGCCGGTCTGGCCGACCGTTGCGCCTGCGCCCGAAACCTGCGGCGGGAAGAACCGCGCCGCCACGGACGACATGACCGCGTAGGCGCTGAAGTGGCGAAACTCGGGCACGTTGAGGTGCAGGGCGTATCCCGGAATCTTGGAGTTGTGCCAGTCGATGGGGAAGGTGATGGGCGTATTGCCCAGCACGCTGAAGTCGAAGGCGTTGTGGGTGTACTTCCAGATGTATTCGCCGCTGGCGACGAGGTGCTTGCCGATGGCCTGCTGGATGCCCGCGTGGAACTCGTTGCGGTAGCCGGGCGCGGCGATGGTGGCGATGCCGGGGCTGCAGCTCAGCAGCGGGGAAAGTAAGGGGTCGGCGCATCCTTCGCTGGAGAGGACCAGATTCTCGTTGAAGGGCGTCTCAAGCGAGCGCGCATAGGAGATGCTGAGCACCGTGCTCGAGGGCTTGACGTTGTAGGCCAGGCCGACGCGAGGCTGCGCCTGCTGCGCCGAGGACAGGCCGTTGTAGAGGTCGCCGCGGATACCTACGTTCGCGGTCCAGTTGCCGGCCTTGATCTGATCCTGCACGTAGAGGCTCACGATCTTGATGTCGGCGCGGCCCGTGTAGTGGTAGTAGCTGCCGTTGCGGGTGAGGTCGTAGGGCGCGAGCACCGGCAGGTAACCGGGATTGGGGCTCTGTGTGCCGGTGCACTGCGATGGATCGGAGTAGCCGGCGACCGGGTTTCCGTTGGCATCGACGCAGGGCGCGCTGAAGGCATAGGTGGGATCGACGATGCCAAGGCTGTCGCCCTCGCGCAGGAATGTCGAGTTGTACTCCGCGCCGGCCTTGAAGGTGTGCACGCCATGCACGTAGGAGATGTTCGCGTTGGCGCCAGTGTTCATGAGCGAGCGGGTCTGCCCGATGGACGATGTCTGCAGGTTGGCGGGGCCGCGATCGGCGAGGGGATTGCTGCTGGGATAGTAGTGGTACTGATCCTTGCGGACGTAGGTGGTGAGGTTGAATACCGAGTTGTTGCTCACCACATGCGTATAAGTGGGTGCGATGTTGTAGGTGAGGATCTGGGAGCGCTGGTCGGTGTCGCCCACGCTGTCAAAAACCGGCGACGCGGTTGCGCCCGCGGCGACGACGTTCTGCACGTTCAGGTTGTCGTAGGCGTTGGGGTTCTGGAACCAGGACCGGCTGAAGTTCAGGTTGAGATGCAGCGAATCCGACTGCGACAAGGTGTAATCGATGCGGTCGAAGGCGTTCTCCTCGTTGCCTTTGTCGTGCATCACGGCGAACTCCTGGGGGTCGAGGAAGCGGCCGGTATTCATGGCGTCGAGCTCGAGGAAGTTGCCCCAGTTCTTTTGCCCGTAGGAGAGGTCGAAGCTGCCGGTCGCGGTGCCGAAGGCTCCGTAGGAGGAGCTGAAGCTGCCGGTGGGCTTGGTCACTCCCTGGCCGGAGCGGGTGGTGGCCACGATGACAAGGCTGGTCTTGCCGCCATACTCGGCAGGGGGCGCGCCGGAGATGACTTCGAGCGATTGGATGGAGTCGCTGGGGAGCTGGTTCGAAAAGACCTTGCTCTGCTGATCGGTGATGGATTGGCCGTCGACCGAGAACGAGTTCTGGGCATGATCGCCGAGGCCGTGAAACAGGCCGTTCGAGTCGGCGGAGATGCCGGGGGTGGTCTGCGTTACCAATGCGCTCAGCGACGAGGTCTGGCTCTCCAGCGGGACCTTGATGAACAGATCGCGGTCGACGTCGGTGTGGAATGTCGGATCGTTCTCAACCAGGTCGCCGGAGCTGGCTTCGACCGTGACCGTGGAAGTTGCCGCTGAGATCTTCAGGACTGGAGTGAGGCTGACGGTCACGCTGGAGCGCACATCGACCGACTGCTGAAAATGTTGAAAGCCGGGTGCGGTGACGGACAGTTGATAGGTGTTGAACGGCAGGTTGGTGAGGTCGAACTGGCCGGTGGGGTCGCTGGTGACGGTGCGGTCGAGGCCGCTGATGCTGTTAACGAGGTGCGCGGTAGCGCCGGGGATGACTGCGCCGGTGGGGTCAGTGACGGTGCCGTGAACGGTGCCGGCATTTCCGCTCTGAGCGGCGGATGCGGCAGGGGCGGCCGCGAAGGCGTATCCGCCTGAAAATAGTAGGACTGCAGCAAAACCTGCGCGAGCGATGGCGCCAAAATGTGGCATTCTGCGATTCTCCGGAAGGGGAAGGCCCCTGAACCCAGGGGACTCTGACGGCGAACGGACCCGCATGCAGCGGATCCCCGGAGCGCCCTTGGGGTTTCCATCAGCTTCGAGTCAGTGCGTGAACACCGGCATTCCCGGCGAGAACGCCGAGTCGGACTTCGAAGAGAGCTGAAAAAGGAAACCGGGCGCTGCTTAGCGCGCCGGCGGCGGGGGCCTTGTAAAGAGAGTCGGATGCCAGTGGCGGATGGCTGCACGGGCTTCAACTGCGGGAGTGGTGCTTCCCAGCTGAACCAGGATCACCAGCGCCGTGGCCACTGCGGCGGGCGCAGCGGCATGGAGCACGATGCAGAGCTGGCAGTGATCCGCGTCCGTAGCAGTGGGGTGGACGTGAGCCACCTGCACCACAGACAGTAAAGCCAGCAGAACCAGAGCACAAAGCCGCCGCGGCTACGGCAAATGCGCGCCTGCGTGGGTTGTTGCGGTCTGGCTGGAATCGGAACAAAAGGCTGTTAACCCCTCACTTTCAAGGATACACAGAATTGGAAGCCGCAGGGGAAGGAACGTTTACACGGAGTTCGGAATCGCGGCCCACCCACTTGTTGGACAGAGATTCGTCTAAAATGTGACTGCCGCGGGGGGCGCCATGGACAAGTTCTGTTTCAGAAAGCGTCTGTTTCGAAGTATCTTCGCCGCTGTTCTTCTGGTCCCCGTCGCTGTGGCGGCAGTTGCGCAGAAGACCCTTCCGCTGAAGCAGGGTGCGCCGGGAGTGCAGACCAATCACCGCCTCATCCTTAAAGACGGCAGCTACCAGATTGTGCGCAAGTACGAGATTGTGGGCGACCGTGTCCGGTTCATCTCAGTGGAACGCGGCGGCGACTGGGAGGAGATTCCGGCGGATTTAATTGACTGGGAGGCGACGAAGAAGTGGGACCGGGATCACGTCGAGCCCGCCTACGCGGACTCTTCTGAGGGAATGAAGGAGGCCGAGGAGCTGGACAAGGAAGAGGCGGCCAAGCGGGCAGAGGAGCTGGCGCGCATGCCGGAGGTGGCGCCGGGTTTGGAGCTGCCTGACCAGGATGCCGTGTTTGCGCTCGACACGTTCCAGGGGACGCCCGAACTGATCGAACTGCAGCCCGCTGAGCTTGCCGTGGACGCCAAAACGCATCATGGCCTGAGCAGTTTCAATCCGATGGCCGCGGCGAAGGCCAGCATCGAGCTGCCCGGCTCGCACGCCAAGGTGCATCTCCACGTGAATGATCCCGCCATTTATCTGTCACTCGAGCTGGCGAGTAACGCGGAAGAGGCGGTCTCGCACGCCATGACCGTGAACACGGGCGGCGCCAAGGACGCGGCCGACCGCAAGCGGGGCGCGCATTCGCCGCAATCGGGATTTGCGATTGTCCGCGTGGACGAGCGTAACAAGGTGCGCATCATCGGGGCGCTGCATATAGGCCGCAACGGCGATGTCTCGCAGGACGAGAACATTGTTCCCACCAAGGTGGAGGTGCTTCCGGGCAAGCATTGGATCAAGGTGACTCCGGCGCAACCGCTCACCATCGGCGACTATGCGTTGATTGAGATTCTGTCGCCCACGGACATCAACCAGACGGTATGGGATTTCCGGGTGAATCCGACACTGGGGGACAATCGCGGCACCATCACTCCGATTCTCAAGCAGACGTCGGAGAGGTAACCGGGATGGACCGGAGGCCGGAATCACACTTCCCGCCGCGTTGAAAATGAGATATTACTGGACTGAACTTCCCTTAAAGGAAAGAGGATACGGTCTTATGTGCGCTGCGGAAGGAAACGTGTGGAAGCTGTCTTACGCCGACCTGGTCCATGTGTGCCAGGAACTTGGGCACGGCACGTCGGGGGAGATCAGCCCGGACATTCGCGAAGAGGCACGCCGGCTCTACGGTGCGTGGGTCGAAGCGCTGGCCATCGATGTGCACCAGGACGGCGGGGCGGAGCGACAGGCCAACATGACGCTGGGCCTGCGCAAGCGCACCATCGAACTGGTTTTCAAGGCGGGAGTAACGGTCTGAGCCGGAGCCAGGGCATTTTCAGGGCTAATGTATCCAGCGCGAGGGCCGGACTCTGCAATTTTACTTACTAAGTAGTTATCTTTAGCGCGAACACGGCACGGCCTTAAGGGGCGAATAGATGGCGAACTAGTCCCTAAAAGCGAAAAAATGGCGTAGAATGGCGTTTTTGCTAAAGTGTTTATTTTCATGTATATGATATCAAAACTGTGGAAAACTTTTGATTTTCATAACCGTTGGTTTTCTGGTTAACACACTAGTGAGGATGTATAGAGGACTGCGAAGGCCGTTTGAACCGGGCACGAAAGATTGTGCAGACGTGGCACAGGGTCATGATGGAGTAGGAGACACAGAAGAGGATGTGCTGGCCGTCACACCTGGTAGCCAGTAGCCGGTGGCTGGTAGCTTCAGCCTGAAATTCAGCTAGTTTGCCTACGAGCTGTTCCTCTAACCTTTCTCAGGCTCCCTGGTTCTGCTGAGCCGCAGGCGGCGTTTTTCCCATTCTTCCGACGAGAAGATGCGAGGCCCGACCTCGATAAGCCGCGGCATCATGTTGAAGACGGCGATCCGGCTCCAGGGGCGGCCGTTGCGCTGGCGGAATCCCTTCTCATTCAGATCGCTGACGATGGCGGAGTAAGAGAAGTCCTGGGCCAGCAGATCCATCATCAGCAGCAAGATCTGGTTCTCGCCCTCGTGCATCTCAAGCCGCTTGCAATCATCTGAAATGCGCAGCCCGTAGGGGATCTCTTCTGCGAATGCGCCCTCGGAAGGCGCCTCGGAATCCGGCAGCTCGCGCCGCCATTCGATTGACACCATCTGCCAGCCCGCCGACGTTCTGTGGTCGATAATGTCTGGGCTGAACGGACCCGACAGCACATCCCGTACGCGCTCGAAATACGCCATCACACGCCTCCCTTGAACCTACATGCCCTTCTGAGGCAATTTCGGAGCCACACCAGAGTTGCGTATAAGAAATACAAACTGCTGATTCTTTAGGTGTTGCTGGTTTCAAGCTGGAGACCCTACGGGCGGGTTCATGTCCGCTTCCACAATCCGCTGTCCGCTTCCGCACACTGCAGCCGCGGTCCTGGCCGGTATCCAGGCCGGCGCGGCGGGAGGTGGAGGGCTCAGGTCTGGCTGAAGTCAGCCGATGAGCGAGATACCGCCGCGTTCCTCTGGCAGCCGCTGCCGTTCGCCGGGGGCAAGGGAGCCGGCACGGCCAAGCGATGGGATCGACTCAATACACCTTTGAAGGGGTCGAGCAGATGCCCGACTTCTGGGCTCTTTCTGACCGGCAACTGGCAAGCAGTTGCGTCCGGATTGCGCAGGGGTGGGTTCCCGGCTTAGGGCCGTATCTGCGCGCCGAAGCATTGCGCCTGTTCCTGCTGTGGAAGGAGTCGCTGCATGCGCCCTGCGGCACCCGCGACGAGAGCGAGCATGAAGCCGGCGTGCTGGCCGCATTGCGCAAACGTACGATTCAGATCCTGGTGAGGATCAGCGTGCAGCGGCCAGAACGAATCCCAGTTACTTCCGGCCGACCGTGAGGCTTGCGCTTTCGCGGCGCATCTTCTTTCTTGACTGATCGCGCGATCATGCCGTCATGGCGAATATATATTCGTCCTGGCGGATGGGAATTCCGCCAGGACGAAATTTAGGACCTTCTCTAATCCAATTTATATATTCGTATAACTTTAATTACACGTATAACCCGGCCGCTGAACTTAACGGGTAACTGGACGCCAGTTCGAGCGAGTCAGAAGTAACTTAGAAACCGGGTAAGTGGAACTGCAACGAACTTAGCGCTGAACCTCGACGGTGAGGGTCAGTTCCTCGGGGACGGCCTTGTTGTTGAGAATTGCGGGAGTCCAGCGGAATTGCCGGACGGCGTTGACGACGCGGTCGTCGATCTCCGGAGAGACCGGATGAAGAACCTGAACGTTGGAAGGGCTTCCGGTCTCGTCCAGTTGCACTTTCAGCACAACCCTGGCGGAACTACCCATGGTTGTGGGCATTGCGTCAGCGGGAATGCTGATGCGCGAGGTGTAGACAAGACGAGGGCTGGTAACTCCGGTTGAGATGGGGCGGGAGGAAGCGGCAGAGGCGTCGTTCATCTGCGGGAAAGGGGAAGCGGTTGCGGTAAGAGCGACGGATGAAAGCAGTACGGCGAGGAGTGCACGGCGCATGTAGTACCTCCTTTGCGTTAGCAGTTACCGACACCAGTTTTGTCCGAATCGATAACGAGAGTCAAGGTCGAATTGCGGCAGAGCAAGTTATCAACGACTTATGGCTATTTTCGTACTTCATTGCGAGATTCGCATGAGGATGAAATAAAGATAGGGATGATCGTTGATCGCGCATTGATCCAGCGTTTATCTCCGGCCCGCGCTTGAGCGGTGAAACAGAGCCGCCAGGAATCGGAGTGCCTGCTATACGCCTCCCAGCGTATATTTCCTTCATGAAGCGATTGCCGTGCTTCCCCTCGCGCGTTTTGTTTTTCTTGTGTGCGACAGTTCTTCTCGGGTGCTCCGGCGCAATGGGCATACACGCGCAGAGCTCGACCATGGCCGGCCACGACATGACGGAAATGCAGCCGGTGCCGGCGCCGGAGAAGTTGCCGGCGCCCGTCCGCATGACTGGAATTGGCAACAGCCATATGAAGATCAAGGCCACGCCCGAGGCGCAGGAGTGGTTCGATCAGGGGCTCAACCTGCTGCATGACTTCTGGGATTACGAATCTGCCCGGGCATTTGAGCAGGCTATCCGGGTGGATCCACAGTGCGCCATGTGCTGGTGGGGTCTTGCGAAGGCTGAAGGGTCTCGCGGCAAAGAGACAGGCACGTACGTGAAACGTGCGCTGGCGGAAGCGACGCGGTTGATGCCGCACGCAGACGACTCCGACAAGTACTACATTGAAGCGGCTGAGGCAGAAGAGAATGCGAAGGAAGAGGATCACACACAAGCGCAGACCATCTATCGCAACCTGGTGAAGAAGTATCCGCATGATATCCAGGGGCGCATTTTCCTTGCCGATTCACTGTGCGACGGCTATGACGACGCAGGCGAGCCGAAGCCCGGACAGAAGGAGTGCGTTCAAATTCTCGAAGACGTGTTGAAAGACGCTCCGAACGATTCCGCTGCGAATCACTATTGGATTCATGCCATCGAGCCAAGTAATCATCCGGAGCGCGCGCTGACGAGCGCGGCACTGCTGGCAAGTCTCGCGCCCACGTCGGGACACATGGTGCACATGCCAGGCCATATCTACTATCGAGTGGGCGACTACGCGACCGCCGAGCACTGGTTCGCGGCATCGACTGAGGTCGATGAGCGCTACATGCGCGAACAAAACGTGAGCCCTGACGATGATTGGAACTACATGCACAACCTGATGTACGCGATCGCGAACGCGATGGAGCAGGGCAAGTTCGAGGCTGCGAATCGATTGAGCGATCACGCCGGCCAGTCGCGTGGGAAGCTCTCCGCATCGCTTTATATCTGGTCGGCGCGGGACCAGATGACGCGGTTGAGTTATCGTTTGCCCGTGGCGCTGCGCGTGGCAGATTGGGACGCGGTGCTGACGATGCTGGGCCAGGCGAGGTTCGAGGGCGAGAAGACGCGCAACCTGCGTATCCTTACGGCGGACTTGACGGAGTTTGCAAAGGGCATGAAGGCGCTGGATAGCGAAGACATGGCAACCGCGCAGGCCGCGAGCGAACGCATGGATGCCGAGTTGTGGCGGCTGCAGCAGCGCATGACGGACGAGACGAAGAAGGATGCGAAAAAAGATGCGCCGCCGGAAGAAGAGGTAATGCCCGATGCTCTGCCCGAGCCGATTCTGAAGAGCCTGAGCGTGGAGTCGCTGGAGTTGCGCGCAGGGATCATGGTTGCCCAAGGCAAACTCGACGAGGCGAAGAAGCTGTATGCGACGGCGCAACGGGAGGAGAAGAAGCTTGGCTATCACGAACCGCCAATGTATATAAGGCCGGTGGGCGAAACCGAAGCCGCCGCGATGCTGAAGGCAAAGGACTACGCAGGGGCGCAGGCAGCCTATGAGCGCGCGCTGAAGCAGCGGCCGAACTCAGGATTCGGATTGTATGGGCTGGCGCGCGTGGCGGAACTCCAGGGCCACACCGCGGACGCGCGCACGGCATACGCGGCGTTTCTGAAGGCCTGGGAGCACGCTGATGCGGGGATGGCCGAGGTGGCGCATGCCAGGCAGGTGGTGAATGGAGAGAGCGTGGCTGTGAAGTGATGGCGTTCCCAGGTCTCAGAATCGAGACCTGGGGCACCCAGGTTTGTTGCGGGTGAAACGAACGGCCCGCTTCTCTTGCGAGAAGCGGGCCGTCTGGTTTCAGTACTGGGGGTTATGCCTTCGCTGAAGTCAGCGCGCCGAGGTCGGCGGCCATCTTCTCCGAAGTGAAGGATTCCAGGATATCGCCTTCCTTCAGATCGCCGAAGCCCTGCACGCCGATACCGCACTCCATGCCGTTGGTGACTTCCCGGGCATCGTCCTTGAAGCGCTTCAGCGAAGCGATCTTGCCCTTGAAGACCTGTTCGCCGTCACGCATCACCTTGATATCCGAGTCGCGCCGGATTACGCCATCCTGCACGCGGCAGCCAGCGATGACGCCTACCTTCGGAATCTTGAAGATATTGAGCACCTGGGCGCGGCCAACATAGACTTCCTTGAACGTGGGTTCGAGGAGTCCCATCATGGCCAGTCGCATCTCGTCCTGCAACTCATAAATGATTGAGTGCAGGCGGATTTCCACGCCTTCCTGCTGTGCGAGTTCGGCGGCCTTGCGCTCGGGGCGCACGTTGAAGCCGATGATGATGGCGTTCGACGCGGTGGCGAGCAGCACGTCGCTTTCTGTGATGGACCCGACGCCGGAGCGGATGACCTTGACTCTTACCTTCTCGGTCGACATGCGGACGAGCGAATCGCCGAGCACTTCTACCGAGCCAGTTACGTCGCCCTTGATGATGAGCGGCAGGTCCTTCACGCCGGCGGTGCGAATCTGCTCCGCGAGTCCTTCGAGCGAGACGCGCGAGCTCTTAGCGAGCTGAGCCTCGCGCTCCTTCATCTTGCGGTAGGAGGCGATGCCCTTGGCCTTGTCGCGATCGGCGACGACCAGGAACGTGTCGCCGGAGTCGGGCATGGCTTCGAGGCCGAGCACTTCGACCGGGGTCGAGGGCCCTGCTTCTTCAATGGCGCGGCCGCGGTCGTCGAACATGGCGCGGACCTTGCCGAAGGTGTTGCCGACGATGTAGCTCTCGTTGAGCTTCAGGGTGCCGTCCTGAACGAGGACGGTGGCAACAGCGCCGCGGCCGCGATCGAGCTTGGCTTCGAGCACGGAGCCCACGGCCTTGCGTCCGGGGGTGGCCTTGGGCGCCTTGATGTCGCTGACGAGACAGATCATCTCGAGGAGCAGATCGAGGTTCAGGCGCTTCTTTGCCGAAACCTCGACAAAGACCGTCGAGGCTTCGCCGCCGCCAGCCCACTCCTCAGGAATGAGGCCGCGATCGGCAAGCTGTTTCTTGACGCGATCGGGATTCGCCTCGGGCTTGTCGATCTTGTTGACCGCGACGATGATGGGCACTTCAGCGGCCTTGGCGTGGTCGATGGCTTCGAGCGTTTGCGGCATTACGCCGTCATCCGCCGCCACCACGATCACGACGATGTCCGTCACCTTGGCGCCGCGGGCACGCATGCGGGTAAACGCTTCGTGGCCCGGGGTGTCGAGGAAGACGATTTCGCGGCCGGAGGCGGGAGAGCCCTCCTTGGCGAACTTCACCTTGTAGGCGCCGATGTGCTGGGTGATGCCACCGGCTTCGCCTGCTGCTACGTCGGTCTCGCGGATGGCGTCGAGGAGGCTGGTTTTGCCGTGGTCGACGTGGCCCATGACCGTGACCACGGGTGCGCGTGGAAGCTCGACCATGTCGGTCTTGTCGGCTTCGAGCACCTCGACAATGGCCTCGTTCTCGAGTTCCTCTTCGTAGCTGATCACGTTGGCTGCGGCGCCGAAGCGGGCAGCGACGTCCTTCACCGTGTCGGCGTCGAGCGTC
This sequence comes from uncultured Acidobacteriota bacterium, assembly GCA_963819365.1. Taxonomy (GTDB): domain Bacteria; phylum Acidobacteriota; class Terriglobia; order Terriglobales; family Acidobacteriaceae; genus Telmatobacter. Next base: position 114,163 of record CAWFVY010000023.1, on the reverse strand, counting down.
TGGTTGACGGTGACGAAGATGCCGCGCATGAGGAGGATCGCGATGAGATCCTTGGCACGGATTTCGAGCTTCTCGGCCAGATCCTTCACGCTGATGCCTTCGGTCACCGTGATTTCACGGGTGATGGGCAAAGGCTCCGAGGAGAAGTTGGCTGCCCCGCCAAACCTTGGCGGCGGGACAAAGCCCTTCATCGGGCCTTCCTTTGTCTTGGGGTACTGCTGGCCGCCGCGGCCACGGCCGCGAGCAGCGGGGCCACGCGTCGGACGCGGAGCTTCACCCGTAGGCGGAGCCCCACCGGCGCCGGGGCCACCGAATCCACCAGGACGCGGGCCACCGGGGCGAGCTCCGAAGCCGGGACGTGCGCCGAAGCCGGGACGTGCCCCGGGACCGCCGGGCGCGCCGCCGGGCGTAAAGCCGCCGGGAGCAGAACGCGTCGGATGCTTGGGACGCGGTCCGCCCTGGTAGGCGCCGGGTCCGGTACCCATACCCTGAGGACGCGGGGTGAATCCGCCTTGCTGCGGGCCTGAGGGAGCGCCGGCGCGGCGGTCGAAGATGGGACGGTTACGCTGCAGATTGCCGGTGGCGGCATTCGCGCCGGGGGCAGCGGGCGGGATAATCGGAGCCTTGTAGACAGGGCGCGGGCCGGTCTGCGGCATCACCACGCGGCGCACGGGCACAGCCGGCGCGGCGGGGGCAGCGGGCGGCTCAGCCGCAGCCTGCGGTGCGGGTGTCGCGGCGACCGCGGCGGGAGCGGCCGTTTCGGGCGCAGGCGCCGGAGCGGTCCTGGGCTCTTCCACGGGCGCGGCAGCCACGGGGGCCGGAGCGCTGACAGCCTCGGGAGCAACGGGAGGCGGCGCAACAGGCGGCGCAGCGGCTTGCTGAACAGGCGCAGGCGCGGAAGGAGCGGCAACAACCGGCGGCTTGGCTGCAGCCGGAGCGGCAGTTTCCGGTGCACGCGGCGGGGCGACAGGCGGCTTAACCACCACGGCTACGGCCGGCGGGGCCGAAGCCACTGCCGGACGCACGACGGGCGCGGCGCCAACCGGCGGCTTCGCCACAACGGCGCCCGCGGGCGGCTTCGAGGCAATGGCCGGAGCCTTGGGCGGCGCGGAGATAATTTGCGGCGCCTGGCGTACAGGAGGCATGATCTTCCGCGGCGCGGGCGGCGCAGCCGGCGGCGCCACCGCCACGCCCGGCTTGGCGGCTTCGGGGGCCGGCGGACGGGGTGGAGCGGCCACAGGACGCGCCGGTGCATGGCTGCGGCGCGCTGCCTCTTCATCTTCCTGCTTCTTGGCGAGGATGGCTTTCACCACGTCGCCGGGCTTATGGACGTGGGATAGATCAATCTTGGGCTGAATGCCCTGGGGGGCCCGGGAAGACGCAGAGCCCTGGCCGGCACGTGAAGCGCCACGGCCGAAATGGGTACGGACCTTCTCCGCCTCGTGCTCCTCAATTGAGCTCGAGTGGGTGAGCTTTCCGTCACCCAGGCTGAGTTCCGTCAGTACGTCAAGAATCTGCCTGCTCTTGACTTCCATCTCGCGTGCGAGATCGTTGATTCGAACCTTGCTCATCCGCCTCTTTTCAGAATCTGCTACCCAAAGCCTTAAGCGCTCATGGCTACCTCATGGCATTGGCTGCTGCTCTTGGACTTTCCGTTCAGGGAAACTCCATTATCGCCTGATTGGCCGTTTTGCACGTTACGCGATTCGCGCTGCGTGCTATTCGGCCGCTTCATCTTCCTGCTCTTCCGTCGCCGATTTTTCGGCTTCGGCGTCATCCTGCATCTCGTGCACCAGGTCGCTGTCGTCTGCCGCGGCAGAGCTCTCCAGCGCCGGTTCTTCTGAAGTTTCTTCGGCCGACTGGGTCTCTTCGGCCGCCGGCTCAGCGGCAGCCTCAACGGCTTCCTGCTCTTCCGTCGCCGCAGCGGCTTCCGTAGCCTCGCCGGCTTCCAACTCGACCGCCGGGGCGGCTTCCGGTGCGCCGGCTTCGCCCTCTTCAAAGTGGCCGAAGTAGTGCCGCACGGCGACGCTGATGCGCTCCAGCGTCTTTTCGCCGATGCCCGGAATCTCCTCAAGCTGCTCCGGAGTCATGTCGGCCAACCCTTCGACGGTCGTGATGCCGGCCGTAACCAGCTTCTGAATGATGCCGTCGCCCAGCTCCGTCACCTGCTCGATGGGCGTCGTGGGACCGCCCGCCATGGCCTGCATCTGCTGCTCGACTTCCTGGCGCTTCTCTTCCTCGCTCTTGATGTCGATCTTCCAGCCCAGCAGCTTGGCCGCCAGCCGGACGTTCTGGCCCTTCTTGCCGATGGCCAGCGAAAGCTGCGTGTCGTCGACGATCACTTCAAGCTGCTTTTCGCCGAGATCGCTGATCGAAACGCGGCTGACCTTGGCCGGCTGCAGAGCTTTCTCGGCAAACGTGGTGATCTCTTCCGAGTACTCAATAATGTCGATCTTCTCGCCGCGCAGCTCGCGGATGATGGATTGCACGCGCATGCCCTTCATGCCCACGCAGGCGCCGACGGGGTCGACGTCCTTGTCGCGGCTCATGACGGCGATCTTGGTGCGCTCGCCGGCCTCGCGGGCGATGGCGCGGATGACGACGGTGCTGTCGTAGATCTCAGGCACTTCCGACTGAAACAGGTTCTGCACCAGCTCCGGCGCCGCGCGGCTCACGATCACCTGCGGTCCCTTGGCGGCGCGATCGACCTTGAGCAGCACCACGCGGACGCGCTCGCCGATGGAGAACGACTCAAGCCGCGACTGCTCGCGCTTGGGGCAGCGGGCTTCGGCCTTGCCGAGGTCGAAGATGACGTCCTGACCCTCGAGGCGCTTGACGGTGGCGTTCAGCACTTCCTTCTCGCGGTGCGCGTACTCCTGGAAAACCGTGTCGCGCTCGGCTTCGCGCACCTTCTGGAAGATCACCTGCTTGGCAAGCTGCGCGGCAATGCGGCCCAGCGGCGAGGTGTCCTTATACATGCGGATCTCGCTGCCCACTTCCGCGCCGGGAGCCATTTCGTTGGCCTCCTCAAGCGTGATCTGGTTCACGGGATCCTCGACCTCTTCGTCACCGGCGACAACGGTCTTGTAGACGTAGGCCGTAATCTCGCCCGTCTCCTTGTTGAGCTCGCCGCGCATGTTTTCCTGCGTTTTGTAGAACTTGCGTGTTGCCAGGGCGATGGCTTCCTCGACCGCGCCAACCACGATCTGGGGCTCGATGCCTTTCTCCCGGCTGAGAAGCTCGATGCTTTGATAAAGGGGACTGGCCATTCTTCCTTACTCTCTTTGCAATTCGTTGCGGCGCGATGAACTGTCGCGCGCGTTTGATTTTCCGGGAATCCAGGCGATCCTGCTGAAGCGGCCTGCCTGATACCCACCGTTAAATTTCGGGGATGAGCTGCGCTTTCTCGATGTTGCTGAGCGCGATCTCCACCGTGCTTACGCCGGTCTTCCGGCTCTTGCTGTTCTGTTTGACTGCGCCCAGGTCGATGGTGATGCCGGGGCCACCGGATTCAATCAGATCCGGATGAAACGCCGTCAGCCTACCCTGCCAGTGGCGATTGTTACGGACAGGCTCAAAGGTCTGCACCTTGACGAGCGCTCCCGTAAACCGCTGAAAATCGTTCGCCTTGCTCAGTTTGCGATCAAGCCCGGGAGAGCTGGCCTCAAGCGTATATTCAGCGCCGGGCACCAGGTCTTCCACGTCGAGCAGCACGCCAAAGTCGCGGCTGAATTCGGCACACTCTCCATGAGTGATGCCGGAAAGCTGTTCAGGGCTTAAATTGCCCTCTCTCAGTGCTTCAGGCAGGTCCGCATTGGCTTCCGGGCTCGCGGCGGCGATCTCGGCCTTCAGCCGTTCGCGGCCTTCGGCGTTCCGCTCCAGGTAAACCCGCAGAGTGCGTTCCTTGGCAGAACCGGCAAACTCGACGTCGACAACATCCAGCCCATGCGAAGCGGCTACCCGCTGCGCTGCGCCACGAATTGCGTCCAGTGCGACTGCCATCTGCCTCATTTGCCGCAAGTTGCGGCGGTCGTGCCTTGCTCGTCCGGGCCCCAGCACCGCCGTGTTCGCCGCGGGTTTTCTGGGGGTTTTAGCGCCAAATAAAAAGTGGGCTGTTAGCCCACTCATCTCTCCGCCAGCCGGTCAATTCACGAGAACCTGGCGGACAAACGCGTCTGCTTACATAGAATACGTCTATTCACCCTGAAAACACAACGTCGGCCGCGGCACCTGCGGGGCAAATTGCCGTGGGCGTTCCACTGTCAGGCCTGATTCCGGTCTGGCGGCACGTCGGAATCCACTCCCACTCTGCCCGCGTTGGCTGCGCAGCAGGTGCCCTATCATCAAGGCATGGCAGTTACTTCTAAAGAATTGACCAAATTTGCAGGATCGGCCGATCGCGCTCAGCTTCTGGAACACGCCAAAAATGCCGCGGTTGATTATCTGAATGGCGTGAATGAGCGGCCCGTCGCGCCGCCGCCGGAAGCCATTGCCGCGCTCGACCAGCTTTGCGGTCCGCTGCCGGAGACGCCGGCCGATCCGGACGCAGTTCTCGCGCTCCTCGAAAAATACGGCTCGCCGGCAACGGTCGCCAATGGCGGCGGGCGCTACTTCGGCTTCGTCAATGGCGGATGCGTTCCCGCTGCGATGGCAGCGGGCTGGATGGTGAATGCCTGGGACCAGAATGCCGCCATGCACGTGCAGTCGCCCGCGGCGGTGGCCCTGGAAGAGACCGCGATCGAGTGGGTCCGCCAGCTTCTGGGCCTGCCCGACGGAACCGCCGGCGCGGTGACGACCGGCGCCACCATGGCCAACTTCTGCGGACTGGCCGCCGCGCGTCATGCGCTGCTCGAACGCGCCGGATGGGATGTGGAGAACGACGGCCTGTACGGCGCGCCGGAGCTCACGGTGGTGATCGGCGGGGAGGCGCACTCGTCGCTGATCAAGGCGCTGGGCATGCTCGGCCTGGGGCGCAAGCGCGTGCTGCGCGTGCCGGTCGACGGCGAAGGCCGCATGCGCGCCGATGCGCTGCCGCATCTGAACGACCGCACCATCCTCTGCCTGCAGGCCGGCAACGTGAACACTGGCGCTCTCGATCCCGCGGCCGCCATTTGCCCTGAAGCGCGGGCCGCCGGTGCGTGGATCCACGTGGATGGCGCCTTCGGGCTGTGGGCCGCCGCCTCGCCGGAGTACGCGCATCTGACCAAGGGCTACGAACTCGCCGATTCGTGGGCTACCGACGCGCACAAGTGGCCCAATGTCGGCTACGACTGCGGCATTGCGCTATTGCGCGACCCATCGGCCTTGCGCGGCGCGATGGAAGTGAAGGCTGCGTATCTGCATCCGGTTGAGGAGGTCCGCGAGCCTTCGCACTACAATCCCGAGTTGTCTCGCCGTGCGCGAGGTGTTGAGTTGTGGGCCGGGCTTCGTTCGCTGGGGCGCGCCGGCATTGCCGAGATTGTGGAGCGCACTAGCCGGCACGCCCGCCGCTTCGCTGAGGGCCTCGGCGCCGCGGGCTACCGCGTTCTGAATAAGGTGGTGATCAACCAGGTGCTGATCGATTTCGGCTCGCCTGAGAAGACGTTGCGCACGGTCGCCGCTATACAGCAGGACGGCACGTGCTGGTGCGGGACGACGGTGTGGCAGGGGCACACTGCGATGCGCATCAGCGTGTCGTCGTGGGCGACGACGGATGAGGATGTGGAGCGGAGTTTGGCGGCGATGCTGAAGGCGGCGGAAGAGCAGCGGGGTTAGCGGAGTTAGCGGGTGGCTGGGGAGGTTTTGAATACAACTGCAGATCCCTCCGTCCGCTGAAGAAGACGCGCGGACTGTCGGGATGACACCGTGCGCTCTGCGTTCACATTATCCTTTCAGCATGGACGCCGCCAGCTACCAACCCGTTTCCCGCGAAGCCAGCGGCTCCCTCATCTCTACCGCTGAGCGCGCTACGGCCGATCCGCGCGCCGGGCTCTTCGGTCCGGCCTCCGCAAGCTGGATGGTCAACCGCGAGTCGGCGCTGTTCCTAGGCGCAGGGCGGGCTGCACTGCTGCAATTGGCGCACCCGTGGGTCGCGACCGCGCTCGATCAGCACTCCACCGTGATGGAGCGGCCCATTGCGCGGTTTCACTCGACGTTTCGGATCGTGTTCACCATGATCTTTGGGTCGCTGGGGCAGGCTACGCGCGCAGCGCATCATCTGTACGAGGTGCACACGCACATCGAGGGCGGCATGGCTGAGGACGTCGGGCGGTGGCCGCGCGGCTCGCACTACCAGGCCAATGAGATTGCCGCGCTGCGCTGGGTGTTCGCGACGCTGATTGAGAGCGCGGTGCTTGCCTATGAAGCGGTACTGCCGCCGCTGACGCCCGGCGAACTGGCCGCGTATTACGCCGACAGCATGAGACTGGCCGGGCTCTTCGGCCTTCCGCCCGACGCGCTGCCGCAGGATTGGAAGAGTTTTCTAATCTACTGTCGCGAAATGGAACAGTCGGATGCGCTGGGCGTGAGCGATGCCGCACGCCGCATGGCGCAGAACCTGCTTCGCGGCGCCGGTTCGTGGATCAAGCCGCCGCATTGGTATCGCGCGCTCACGACGGCATGGCTTCCCGAGCGCTTCCGCGCCGAGTTCCATCTCCCTTTTGGCCCTGAAGAAGAACGCGCGGTCGCCGCGGCACGCAATCGGTTGCCGCACTGGAATCGCCGGCTGCCTGCGAGTTTGCGCTTCGTCGGACCCTGGCATGAGGCGCAGGCGCGGCTCGCCGGCCGTGCGGCCGGTCCTGTCGTCCGGATCAGTAACCGCTTCTGGATCGGCCAGCCAAAGATGCCGTTCGCCGCTTAGCGTTTCGCACTATACTTCCGCATGATGAAACGCTCGCAATTTACCTTCATTGCTTCGCTGCTGGCCTGCGTCTCGGCCGTTCCCTGTCTCGCGCAGAAGGCCGCTCCTGAATTCAAATACGAACAGTTCCCCGCCACCGTCTATCATGGCAAGTCGCACATTCCTCGCGGCCTGCATAAGACGGTAGATGGAGAATGGTCGAACGATGACGGCCCGGCGGCTTTTTCTCCCAGAGTGAACTTCGCCGGAGAATACAATCTCGCCGCGCACACCTGCGGAACATGCTGCCGCTTTTACGGGATGACGAACTTGCGCACCGGACACCAAGTGAGCCAGGTGAGCATGTTCGACAACTCGGAACGTCTGACCGATGACGGTGAACAGATTGAAGCGCAGACCAAAGACGGCCACGCGTATGAGTCGGTGCTCTATTTCAAGCCCGATAGCAATCTCCTGATCGTGCAGTACGAGCTTGACCTTTGCAGCAGTAAGCGCAATATGTGCCGGCAACGCTACTTCGTCTTCGAAAATGGCGGCTTTCGCCCCATATCAAAACACTTCGGTTTTGCACGAAGGAGGGTGAGGAGCCAGAATAGCGCAATGAAATCTTTCCGCTCTGGCGCCCTGGTGCTGCTGGCCGTTCTCTCCCTTCTCCCCGCCCTCAACGCACTCGAAAAGCAATCCGGCAGCGTGTATCACGCGCGCCGCGAGGCGCTGGCCGCGAAACTCCACGGCGGAGTGGCGGTGCTGTTCGCGGCGGAGGAGCCGCAGATGGAGTACCAGGACTATCGCCAGGATGAGGACTTCTTCTACCTCACCGGCTGGAACGAGCCCGGCGCCGTGCTGCTGGTGGCCGCGCCTTCCGATCCGCCGTCGGCCACTGCAGGGCCGCTCGATCCGCAGGGTCAGCGCGCTTACACCGAGATTCTCTTCCTGCCGACACGCAACCTGCGCATGGAGAAGTACACCGGCGTGAAGCTCGATGCCGCCACGCCTGACGCGGCCCAGACGGCTGGAGTTGACCGCGTGATGCAGATGACCGATTTGCCCAAAGTCCTGAGCGACATGATCGCCGCCGATCGCCGCGTCAACGCGCGGGTTTGGGGCCAGGCCGGCAACCCGCAGGCGGAGGCGCTGCTTACGCTCACCGCGGCCACGCTCGGCTCGAGCAACGCGCCCGCACTGCATGACGTCGCTTCGCTCACTACTCCTCTGCGGAATGTGAAGGACGCCGGTGAGATCGAGTTGCTGCGCAAGGCCAGCGATGCGTCGATTGCCGCGCAGCGGGTGATGATGCGCGCGGTGAAGCCCGGCGTAACGGAGCGCGCCGTCTCCGGGCAGATGTATGCCGCGTGGCTTGAGCATGGCTGCGAGCGCTGGTCGTATCCGGCGATTGTGGGCTCGGGGCCCAACTCGACCACGCTGCACTACGCGGAGAACTCGCGCACCATCGAGGCCGGCGATGTGGTGGTGGTCGATGCGGCCTGCGAGTACTCGATGTACGCCTCGGACATTACCCGGACCGTTCCGGCGAGCGGCCACTTCACCGCCCGCCAGCGCGAGATCTACGACATCGTGCTGGGCGCGCAGCGGGCCGCCGCCGAGGCCTTCGTCGCCGGCAAGTCGAAGATCAACGACCGCGACCGCAGGGATCCCGACTCGCTCGACGCGGTGGCCTACAACTACATCAATACCCACGGCAAGAGCCTGGACGGCAAGCCGCTGGGCCAGTACTGGCTGCATGGCCTCGGCCACATGGTCGGCATCGATGTGCACGATCCCGCCGAGTATCCCGCTGTGCTCAAGCCCGGCATGGTGTTCACCATCGAGCCCGGAGTCTACATTCCCGAGGAGAAGATCGGCGTGCGCATCGAGTGCGTGTTTCTGGTGGGGCAGGACGGCAAGCTGATCGACCTGACTGCCGATCTGCCGCACACCGCGGATGAAGTGGAAGCGGCGATGAAAGGGAAGTGAAGCAAGTGACGATGGAACCAGACCAGATCGAATTGCTGACCAGAGCCTTTCGCGACCAGCTTCTGGCCTGCCTGGAAGAGTGTGCGCATGGCCGCCGCGGCCTGTTCGCCGAGCACGAGCATCTGGGCGAAGAGCACGCCTGGCCTGAAGCCGGCCGGCTGCGCGAACTGGCCGCCGCTCTGCAATCGATCCTGGCGCAGAATGAGGAGCGCGACGCGCTGGCCGACGAGTTTCTTGATCTCTGCACCATCCACGGCGAGTACGATCCCGGCGAGCCGCGCCTGGCGCGCGATTTCATGAAGCGCATCGACCGCGGCGAAGTGGGCACGCCCACCCAGGCTGAGCCGAAGCCCTGGCAATAGAAGGCCCCTGCTCCCTCCGAGCTTTTCGGGAAAGACAGCCGAGAGCGCCTGGCTCTATTCAGGCCGGTTTGCATTCGCGCCCTTGCATGCGGGAAGACAAAAAGGGCTCCGAGCCAGGTTGGATCGGAGCCCTCACACACATGACCGGGTTGTGTTAGAAGCGCAATCCAAACGAAATCGGAACGAGATGCGTGCCTTCGCCGATGGTGGTGGGGTTAAGCCCGTTCGGCGATTGCTGGTCGATCGCCGGAGAAAGCACGTCGAGGTAGCGCGCCTCCGCGAAGATGGCCATCTTGCCGTCGCCATACGCTCCGGGAAAGCGATGGCTCACGCCGGCGCCGGCGCTCCAGCCGCCCTGGTTTGACGAAAAGGTGCCCACCGTCTGCGGCGTGTAGCCAACGGCGCAGTAGTAATAGGTGCAGAACAGCTGCGGCGTCTCCACCTGGAAGCTGGTCACCTTGCGATAGAAGCCGCCACCGCCGGTGAGATACACGCCGGTGTTGTGGTGCGGCATGAGATTGAGAATCGGGTTCAGCGTGAACGACCAGAGATGCACGTTCCCGCCGTCCACGCCGGCTTCGGCTGCGATGTTGCTGGGGAGATTGTCATTGAGGAACTGGTACATGGCCAGCAGGCTCAGTTCCTTGGTGAGATGGAATCCGCCGCCCACGTTGAGCTGATATCCGGTGTGGAGGTAGGGACTGGTGTCGCTGGTGGGGACGTTGAATCCGCCGCCGACTTCGAACGCCAGCTTGCCTTTCCATCCGGCGGAACTGGCCTTGTTGTCGTACTGGCCGCCGCCGCCCGCGGCTGCAGGGGCCGGGGAGGCAGGATCCGCGGCATCGGTCGCCATGTAGTTGAAATCTGTGGAACTGGACTCGGTGGCCGAAGGCGCCGCCGCATGTACCGCGTCCGGCGATGCCGAAAATTGTGCGTTTGCCGCGCCGAGAGATAAAAGTGCCGCTACTCCAACCAGGACCGCCCGGCCTGGATGACACAGCCAACCAGCAGATGACATGTTCAGGACCTCTGAGTAGTGAAGTTTAGTGCATATTTGCCGGAGACCGGCTTGCGAAACAGTATGATTTTCGCGGCGGCGTCCCCGGGGCGCGGACCCCTGTGCGGCCCCCGTCCGCTATGAGCTTAGACACAGTTTCTCAGATTGGGTTGCGCTGGAGAGGAATCGATTGTCGGCTCAACCATCGCAGAAGGCGGAGACCTGCATCACAATGCAGATGGGCATTTCTTCTGCCCGGATGGGGAGCTGTTGTGTCTGATCAACCTGAGAGCCTGCGCGTCCTGGTGGTGGACGACGATATTCGCGTGGCCGACAGCCTGGCGAAGATCCTGTCGGCCAGCGGTCATGAGGCGGTTCCCGCCTACAGCGCCGAAGCCGCGATAAAGCTGGCCGCCCGGCTCGCGCCGCATGCTGTGATCTCCGATATCGTGATGGGTCCCGTCAGCGGCATCGAGCTTGCCAATCACATGCGCGAGAACTTTCCCGGCTGCAAGGTGCTGCTGATCTCCGGGCACGCCTCGGCCAACGACTTCGGCCAGAAGCTGCTGGCTCGCTCTTCCGGCTTGCAGTTCGCGCCCAAGCCGGTTGCGCCTGACCGGATACTGGAGTTTGTTGCGTCGTGCCGGACGGTCAGGCCGTCGATGGAGACGACAGATCGGCCGTGATGCTGGACGGTCAGTCTGTGCACAACGGGGCCGCGACTATTTTCCCTTTTCGATGTATTCCTTCAGGTGTTTTGCGCAGGCTTCTGCTATCGACTGTTGGCCACGAGCGCCAAATGTACCGAATATCAACGCACCGTGACTGTTCTTATGTACCTCATACGCCCAGACAATGTCTTTGGTATTTGCGTCTATCAGCATGATGCTGGCTTCGAGTCCGCGGGTTGAACTCGCTGCCGATCCATAGGAAGCACTTCCGCCTGCCCTGTTCCAATTTGCAGTTCCGCCCGAACCGTAGACGAAGCCCTGCCACTCGGTATTAGTCGACACCACATAATACTGCGCGGATGTCCTATCGAGAGTGAGCGTCACAGGAACTTTCTTCTCCCGGACAGCCGCCGCGAAGTAGGTTTCGAAGCCGCCCATCGGCGCAATCACGACACGCGAACCTGCTGTGACAGGTCTGGATCCAGACGCGGTCCCCGGTTCTACGTCAGCGGGCGCATTCGTCGTCGGCGTTCCTGCCGGCGAATTACTCTTATCCGGAGCGTTAGGTGATGCTGCTGCCGTTCCTGGTGCACTAGAGTTTTTGAGGACTATTGCCGAGAGTACCTTTTCGCTTGCGCCGCCATTCTTTAGCGTGATTAGCCCGTCTGCGGAGGTGTCGTATGCTCCGGGCGACGCGCTGATGGTTGAGACGATCAGATCATCAGAAAGGCCAGCCTTGATCAGCTTGAGGACACCGTCGTTATTTAGAACAGCCTGCGCCATGAGATTGGGGCAAACCAGCATAAAGGCAAGAGCGAATACAGCAATGCGCATTGAGTTCTCCTGTTCGAGTGCCGCGTCAGTTTGAAGGGGAGGCATCCGCATCATCTACTGAAATGACGGGCAATGCAAGTGGATGCAACTCCGCCTCCCGGAGGGAGCCGTCGAAAATAGGCCAGAGTGGAACCACTGCGAAGGTGGCGCGGTCTACGACGCCGTCGCGGAGGGCTGGCGCGCATCAGCGGCCAGAGCTGCGATAAGATTCGGGACAACCATGGCGCACACCTATTGCTCGTCGCTCTTTCATTGCGTGTTTTCGACCAAGGACCGCCGAGGCCAATCTGGGCTATTTTCGACGGCTCCCTCCGGGAGGAGGGCGTCGGGATCTAACCAAAACAGCCCGCCGCGATGATGCGCGGCGGGCTATTGGTATGCCGTGTCGTGAAGAAGCATGGGATCGAGTACGACCCGCGGTACGTGTGGGTTGATTTCGCCGCGGGCCTCCGGCACGCGCGTGCTCGCATGGCGCTCAACCCAGGGTTCCACCCTGGGCTATTTTCGACGGCTCCTTCCGGGAGCAGGGTGTCGGGATCTAAGCGAAACAGCCCGCCGCGGGATGCGCGGCGGGCTGCTGGTATTGCGGGTACGGCGGTTATTGCGCCATCGAGTGGACGCGGTCGCCGGTCTGGCTTGCCTGAAAGTGCGGAAACTTTTTCCGCCGTTAAGGGTCCAAGTAATCCTGTTGAGGTAAGCAAACCAGTTCCAGCGAAGAAGGGAAAGGAAGGGCAAGTGCTTTTCTGCGCCCGAATCTTTCCCGAGCGGCTCCGCCGCACGTTGGGGTAGACTCAAATCGCTTCAGTTCCCCGGGCTCTCCATTCGGTGAAAGGCAAATGAATCTGACCAGGAGGCTCTTCCCATGTCTACAGAGGATGTCACGCGGGTAGGCGACTATGAAGTGCTGTCGCAGCTCGGTTCCGGCGGCATGGGCCGCGTGTACAAGGTCCGCAACGTCATTTCCAACCGCGAAGAGGCGATGAAGATTCTGCGGCCGGACTTCGCCAAGGAGGCGGAGTTCGCGGCGCGGTTCATGGCGGAAATTCGCACCCTGGCCGCGATGGATCACCCCAACATCGCGCAGTTGCGCACGGCGTTCCAGGTGGACGACCAGTTTGTGATGGTCATGGAATTCGTGGAGGGGACGTCGCTGGACAAGCTGGTGCGGCAGTTGCGAGGCAAACTGGACAGGGTGCTTGATTATGCCACGCAGGTGCTAGGCGCGCTGAGTTACTCCCACGGGCGCGGCGTGATTCACCGCGACATCAAGCCTGCCAACATCATGATCACGCCGCATGGCGTGGCCAAGCTGATGGATTTCGGGATTGCGAAGTCGGCAAACGACATGAACCTGACGGTGCCGGGAGCGACGATCGGGTCGATTTACTACATGTCGCCGGAGCAGGTGCGGGGCGGCGCGATTGATGCGCGCACCGACGTCTACTCGTTCGGCGTGACCCTGTACGAGCTGCTGACGGGAGATAGGCCATTCAAGGCGGAGACGTCGTATAGCGTGCTGAATGCGCAGGTGAGCAAGACGCCCGTGGCGCCGGCGCTGGTGAACTCCTCCATCCCGCAGGCGTTGAGCGACGTGGTAATGCGCGCGATGGCAAAGGATCCGGCGCAGCGGTTCCAGACTGCGGAGGAGTTTCGCAACGTGTTGAGCGAGCTGCGCAGGACGCAGCCGGCAGTGATGGCCGAGGCCGAGACGGTGGTTGGCTCGGCGCCGCGGATGGCGCCCGCTCCTGTGGCGCCGACGGCGCCCGCTGTCGCTACGGCGGCTGCCGCGCCAGCGTCGCCGGCTGAGCCCGCATTCACGCCAGTGGTAGTGGGAGCTACGCCGGTTCCGCAGCGGGCCTCACATCGCGGACTTTGGATGACGCTGGGCGCGCTGCTGGCGCTCGCGGTGCTGGCCGCGGCAGGAATGACGCTGCCACGGTTTTTCGCGGCGCGCGCGGCACAGGAAGCGACGGCCGGCACGAATGCGGCAGCGACGAGTGCGGCAGCGGCGGCGGCGCCCGCCACGACAACGGAACCGGCAGGCACAGCGGCGGCTGCCCCGGCGAGCGCGCCCGCGACTGGCGCGAGTGCGGACGCAGGCGCGAGTCCGGCGCTTCCCGCGGCTGCGAAGCCATCCGCGGCCAGGATGAAGACCGCGGCCGCGCCGGCTCCGGCGGCACTGCCTGCAACAACGGTGAGCGAGCCGCCGGCTCCGGCGGGGCCGTCGCCCGAGGAGATTCGCGCGGCGCGCGATCGGTTCGGCGACCTGGATGCGCGGGCGCAGGCGGCCAGCGGCAACATTCAGCATCTGCGCAGCCAGCAGCAGGCGCAGGGCTATGACATGCGGGGAGACATTCTGGCCGCGCTGACGAGAATGAACAATGATATGCGCGACGCCGATCATGCGCTGCGAGCGAACGATCTGGCGGCGGCGAAGGACTACATGGACCGGGCCAATCGCGAAATCGAGACGCTGGAGAAGTTTCTGGGCAAATAGGAAGACAGCGACCAGAGACAAAAGAAGGCCCAGCTGAATGCCGGGCCTTCTCTTCGTGCGCGGGGTTATTGCGCCATCGAGTGGACGCGATCGCCGGTCTGGAAGCCGCTGCCGGAGACGGGAGAGCAGACGGCGGATGCATCGTCGACGTCGGTCGCTTTGATAATGCCGATCGACGAGGTGAGGCGGCGAATGACGGCGCCGGTCGCCGGGTCCTTGATCTCCTTGGTGACGCGGACGACCTCGAGTTGATCGCCGACGTTGATGCCGGCCTTCTTGCCCACGTTGAGGACGATCTGTCCGCCATCGACCGCGGCGACGAGGCCTTCGACCATGACGCTGTGAACAGCGACCCTGGGAGCGTCGGAGACAACCGACGTCGTCAGGGTATCAACAGCCTTCTTGGTGGCTTCGCCGATGATCGTCTCCTGGAAGTTCGAGGAGCCGAAGTCGACGTTGCCGTTGCCAAAGCCGCCCCAGTTGCCGCCGCCGCCAAGCAGGGAGGTGGAGGAGCGCGTGGAGGTTCCTGCGCCCTCGGCGATGGCGAGGATTTCGCCGGTTTCCACGTTCACAATGCGGGCGGTGAGGCCGACGTTGGCATTGGACTTGGAGTGGCCAACGCCGCCTATGCCGTATCCATGCCAGCCGCCGCCGCTGCCGCCGACGTTCTGGTTCTTGGTCTCATTGCCGAACTGGGTGACGGACCCGACGATGATGGCGTCAACGCCCAGCAGCTTGCCCAGCTTGGCGGCGCTGGTGGGGTCGGCGCGCTGGGAGTTGTTGAAGTTCTGCTCAGCCATGATCTTGTCGAGCGCGGAACGCTCGATGATCGAATAGGTGCCGTTCTTGACCAGGCCCGCGATAAGGAGATCGGTAATGCCCTTGCCTACATCGATGTTGCTTCCGAACATGGCAGCGGAGGAGCTCTGCACGGTTGCGTAATCGAAGTCCATGACCGCGATGCGCGCGCGGCGCGGCGCAGTCTGGGCAACGAGAGTGGCGGAGAGGGCCAGGAAGAGAACCGCCAGGCGGACGGAGAGATGGGATTTCATCATATTCCTCGGCAAATTAGAGTTGGAGCCCAATGTCACAGGTGGAATCGAGCACCAGCGTCAATCGGATTGGCGCTGGTGTCAAGAAAAAAGAGAGCGAAGACCAAGGGATCCCGGCGCCAGGATGCGGACGTCGGGCATAGCCTGCCTCGCTTCTCCGTTCGAGTGTGGCGGCGCGGCATGGATTGTGACGGAGCGAGCCGGACGGGGAGTGGAATCGTGGCGATGGAAGAGCCGCCCCTGGGCAGTTTTCCACGGGCGTGCACAGGTTTGCCCGGGGCGCGCCGCTATGCTAACCTTGAGTTCTGTGCCGAAGAACGCGCGGAGTGCTAGTGTGTCCGCGAATTTCCAAGGGTTCCGGGCGGTTTTCCGGAGTGGTCAGAGAGCGGTTTCTGCTGAAAATGCAGGGCGCTCGGAGGGCTGGCGTAGCTCAGCTGGTAGAGCATCTGATTTGTAATCAGAGGGTCGGGGGTTCAAATCCCTTCGCCAGCTCCACTCAAGAGAACGACGGGGCTAGAGGCACGCAAGTTTTACCGATGCTGGAACGGTAAGCATCGGGCCTGTCCCTGCGGTGATCCCACTCCAGGTGCATGCAGCGAAGCCGGGCTTCAGGGCCAGGCGAGCCGGAATGGTCCGGTGGAATGCTGGTGCGCGGAAAGGGTCTCCGGGTGGCCAGGTGAGAGGTTTGGGCCCCCGGCAACAGGACGTTGTGGCTGGGACGATGCACAGGTGGCCGAGCGGTTAATGGCAGCAGACTGTAAATCTGCCACTCATTCGAGTTACGGAGGTTCGAATCCTCCCCTGTGCACCATGAGTTCAGGGAACAAGGGACCAGTGAACAAGGGACCGAGTTCTGATGGGTGAGGTTGGGCGATGCGCTGGCCGCAGAACATGGCAGCAGAAGCGGCGAACGCAGAGAGAACGGCTGCAGGACAGGGTCGGATCTCGAGCGGCGGTATCCGGTGGCGCTGGTGATGTACGGCGTACTGGCGGTGCTGGTGTGGTTTACCATCGGTGAGGGTCGGTGATGTTGGCGGGCCGGCCGGTGGAAGTGCGATGGGTGGTCGAGTTTATCTTCGCCATGTTTGATCTTCCGCACGGTGATGGCCATGCAGGCCGACGCGGATCGGCGGCGGAACAGGGAAGGTGAGAGTTTTAGAGGGCTGATGTAGCTCAGTTGGTAGAGCACTCCCTTGGTAAGGGAGAGGTCACCAGTTCAATCCTGGTCATCAGCTCCAGAAATTTGCAGCTCTCAGCCGTCAGCTTTCAGCCGTCAGCTTGTTCCGTGGTGATTCGGGCAGGTAGGTCCGATCCGACAGGCTAAAGCTGATGGCTGATGGCTGAAAGCTGAGGGCTGTTTTGCGGGAGTAACTCAGTGGTAGAGTCACAGCCTTCCAAGCTGTTGGTCGCGGGTTCGAGTCCCGTCTCCCGCTCCAAGGTTCAGTGAAGTCCCGTAAGCAATTCCAGGCAGATCAGGTTTCAGGGTAAGAAGTGGGAAAGATGTTTGAGCAGGCAACGATTGCCGTCCAGGACCAGAAGGGTTTCACGCAGTTGCACGGGATGCTGGACGCGGCGTTCGCCCAGAGTGACGTGGAAGTGCTGCTGAACCGCGTGGTGAAGTCGAAGCTGCCGGTGCGGGACTTCGAGACGGTGATCCGTCGCGGCTACCTGGGCAAGGAAGCCCTGGGGCTGTATCAGAGCCTGCCGGTGAGCGATCAGGCGCTGACCCGGGAGCGGTATCTGTGGCTGGTGGAGCAGGTGCCGGCGGCACTGCGGCAGAGGTATTTCAAGGCGTACGCGTATTACTGAGAGAGCAGCCTTCAGCCTTCAGTTGGGCCGAGGCGAAAAGGCAGCAGCGGCGGGCGCGAAAAGTTTGAGCTGAAAGCTGACGGCTAAGGGCTGACGGCTGGTTTTTGAAAAGTCCAGCGAAAGGGACACGCAATGGCGAAGGAAAAATTTGATCGTTCGAAGCCTCACGTGAACGTGGGGACGATCGGGCACATCGATCACGGCAAGACGACGTTGACGGCGGCGATTACGAAGGTGCTGCAGAAGCACAACCCGAAGAACACGTTCCGTTCGTTCGACTCGATTGACAACGCTCCTGAAGAGCGCGAGCGCGGCATCACGATCGCGACGGCGCACGTGGAGTACGAGACCAAGAACCGCCACTACGCGCACGTGGACTGCCCCGGCCACGCCGACTATATCAAGAACATGATCACCGGCGCAGCGCAGATGGACGGTGCGATTCTGGTGGTTGCCGCGACCGACGGCCCCATGCCGCAGACCAAGGAGCACGTGCTCCTGGCCCGCCAGGTGGGTGTGCCTTCGATGGTGGTGTTCCTGAACAAGTGCGACGCGGTTGAAGATACGGAACTGATCGACCTGGTGGAGATGGAAGTGCGCGAGCTTCTGTCGAAGTACCAGTTCCCGGGCGATGATGCGCCGGTGATTCGTGGATCTGCCCTGGGCGCGCTGAACGGCGAGAAGCAGTGGGAAGACAAGATCGACGAGCTGATGGAATCGGTGGACAAGTACGTTCCGCAGCCGGAGCGCGCAGTCAACCTTCCGTTCCTGATGCCGATCGAAGACATCTTCTCGATCTCTGGCCGCGGCACTGTTGTGACGGGCCGTATCGAGCGCGGCAAGGTGAAGGTGGGCGAGGAAGTCGAGATCGTGGGCTTCCGCGAGACGCGCAAGACGGTAGTGACGGGCGTGGAAATGTTCAAGAAGCAGCTGGACGAAGGTCTGGCTGGGGACAACGCCGGCCTGTTGCTGCGCGGCATTCCCAAGGAAGACGTGGAGCGCGGGATGGTTCTGGCCAAGACGGGCTCGATCACGCCGCACACCAACTTCAAGGGCACGGTGTACGTTCTGTCGAAGGAAGAGGGCGGCCGTCACACTCCGTTCTTCAAGGGTTATCGTCCGCAGTTCTACTTCCGCACGACCGATGTGACGGGCGTGGCGGAGCTGCCTGAGGGCGTGGAGATGGTGATGCCGGGCGACAATGTGGAATTGTCGATTGAGCTGATTACCCCTGTGGCACTGGAAAAGGGTCTGCGCTTTGCCATCCGCGAAGGCGGACGCACGGTGGGCGCCGGCACGGTTGCGGAAATCATCAAGTAAGTGAAGGACAGTTCAAAGTTCGTAGTTCACAGTGCATAGCAACTGAGAACTACGAACTGAGAACTCTGAACTAGAACAAGGATTTACGGCGAGAAGGAAGAAAATCGCCGAATCGGTTAGGATTGAGAGATGCGGGAAATTGTGACATTGCAGTGCACTGAGTGCAAGGAGCGGAACTACTCGACGACGAAGAACAAGAAGACGACCACCGGCCGTCTCGAGTTCAAGAAGTTCTGTAACCGTTGCCGCAAGCACCAGGCGCACAAGGAAACGAAGTAAGGCAGCTTTCAGCCGTCAGCCCTCAGCCCCCAGCAAGTCAAGGAGAACGCGAGTGTCGCAGTTTCCGAAGAGCAAGCTGAGAGCTGAAGGCTAATGGCTAACGGCTGTCTTTAGGGGCGTAAGCTCAACGGTTAAACTGTCGGTCTCCAAAACCGAACTTGGGGGTTCGAATCCCTCCGCCCCTGCCAGATTAGGATGGTCCGGTGTGAAGCCGGACGCGAAGGAAACCGCAGTATGTCGACGAAGGCATCAGTCATGAACGATGAACGGCCGCTGAAAAAGCAGGAACCCAGCGCGGTCTCGAACCTCACGGGCAGCGTGACGGGCACCTGGGGCAAGATCACCAATTTTTTGAGCGACGTGCGCTCAGAGATGCGCAAAGTGGTGACGCCCAGCCGCAAGGAAGTGGAATCGACCACGACCGTGGTCATCCTGGCTGTGTTCATCTTCGGAGTGTTCTTCACCGTAGTGGATTATGTCTTCAGCCATGCGGTCGAGCAGATTCTTCACCGGCTGGGCGCACAGTAAGGCTGTGGCATGACGCAGGAACAAGAGAGCAAGATGGCAGACGAACTGGAACAACCCGAAGGTCAACAGCCGGAAGGTCAGCCGGAGCGGAATCCTCGCTTCAAGTGGTACATCCTGCATGCCTACTCAGGCTTTGAGCGCAAGGTAAGGGAGTCGATCCAGAGCCGCATTCAGGCCTTTGGGCTGATGGACCGCGTGGGCCGCGTGATGATTCCCACCGAACCGGTGACGGAGATCGTCAACGGCAAGAAGCGCACCATTGAGCGGGTGTTCCTGCCGGGCTACGTGCTGGTGGAGATGGACCTGGACAACAACCTCTGGCATGTTTTGAAAGAGACGCCGAAGGTGACGGGGTTCCTGGGCACGGGCGACAAGCCGGTGGCGCTGAGCGAGGAAGAAGTGAGTTCGATCCTCTTCCGCTCGGAGACGGTCAAAGACAAGCCGCGGATGAAGATCAAGTTTGAAAAGAACGAGTCTGTGCGGATTACCGACGGACCGTTCGCGAACTTCAACGGCGTGGTGGATGAGATCAATGAAGATCGCGAGACCTTGAAGGTCATGGTGACGATCTTCGGCCGCTCCACCCCTGTCGAGCTGGAGTTCGGCAAGGTCGAAAAGATTGAATAACAGCTGCTAGCTTCTAGCCTCTAGCTTCTAGCTGGCGATACCTTCTAGCGGACGCTGGTTAGAGGCGAAGCAGCAGGCTGCGATTTCAAAATCATTGAAGGAACAAGAGAGCTAGTGGCTAGCAGCTAGAAGCTAGAAGCTGGTTTCCGAAGGAAACACACATGGCACCTCCGAAGAAAGTATCTACTTACGTCAAGCTGCAGATTGAAGCCGGCAAGGCGACTCCGGCGCCGCCGGTAGGCCCCGCGCTGGGTCAGGCGCAGGTCAACATCATGGAGTTCTGCAAGCAGTTCAACGCGCGCACGCAGAACAAGGAAATGGCCGGCCTGATCATCCCCGTGGTCATCACGGTGTACGCGGACCGCACCTTCAGCTTTGTGACTAAGACGCCTCCGGCTGCCGTGCTGCTCAAGAAGGCAGCGGGTATCGCCAAGGGTGCAGGCACGCCCAACAAGGACAAGGTGGGCAAGGTGACCGAGAAGCAGGTACGCGAGATCGCCACCCAGAAGATGCCCGATCTGAACGCGTCCAGCGTGGAGACGGCCATCAAGAGCATCAAGGGCACAGCGCGCTCGATGGGGATTGAAGTCGTAGCGTAGTTTTCATCCGCCAGCCTCCAGAGAGAGCATGGAAAACGGCCCCGAACGAGGCGGCGGAATGCAGTACAGGCAAGAGACACAGCGATGGCGGCTGCGAGATACCCTCGCAGCCGCCATGCTGTTTCTGGGCTCGGCCGGTTTTGTCTGGTGGCAAAACACGCGCGTTGCGGTGCTGTGGGACCTGGGCTATCTACTCGATACAAGCTGGCGGATCGCGCTGGGCCAGATGCCGTATCGCGATTTTCCGCTGGCACATGCGCCCATCACGTTTCTGATCCAGGCCGGGCTGATCAAGCTGTTTGGCAGGCACTACCTGGTCCCGGTGATCTATGCGGCAATCTCCGGCGGGCTGGGCACCGTGGTTGCGTGGCGGATTGTGCTGCGAACGGTTCTCCCTATGGGGCGCAGCGCGTGGTGGATGGCGCTGATGCTTTCAGCGCCGCTGATTGTCGTGGGCATCTACGCGATCTATCCGCACCCGATTTATGACAGCGATTGCGCGCTGGCAATTCTCGGGGCCGTGTTGCTGCTAACGCGGGTTGAAGAGAACCGCGGTTGGGCAGGTGGGTTCTCGACCGGCGCGGCATGCGTGCTGCCGCTGTTTGTAAAGCAGAATATGGGGCTGCCGTTTCTAGCGGCGGCCGCGTTTGCGATTGGCGTTGTCGCATTAGCCGGGTGGATTTGGCGAGGTTCAATGCGGCCCTCCGGGACGCGAGAGACCGATGGGGCGGGTTATTCCCAGGGTTTCACCCTGGGCTATTCTCGTTCGCTCCCTCCGGGAGCCTGTGCCGCAGTGCTGGTGGGAATGGCTGCGGGATTAGCGGTCGCGCTAGCTGGCCTCGCGGCTACGGCAGGACTGCACAACTACTTTTACTGGACCGTTCATTTTGCGGCGCAGCGCAGACTGCCGGGATTCGGGTCAATTCTGGCGGTGTATGCACAGCCGTCCCTGCTGTGGATGGGGCCGGTGGTGGCGGCGGGGTTGGTGCTGTGCCGGTCACGTTTCGCAAAGGCGGCATGGGGCGGCGTGCTTGCGTTCGCACTGGTGGCTGCGCCCTTTGTGTACAGCCTGATCTATCTGCTGGTGCAGGACGATGCCGACGAGCGGGCTGACAACCTGCTGGCTCTGTGGCCGCTGTGGATGCTGGCGGCTCTTGTGGTTGCGTTCTCTTCATTGCGCCGGGGCGTGAGGATGCGGACCGTGATGCCGTTCATCGTACTTGCCGCCATTGAGGGCACGTTTCTGTCGCAGCAGTTGTGGGGATCGACGTATGCGCTGTGGCCGCTGCTGGTGTTGCTGATTGCGGGGGTGCTGGCGGAGCTGACCCATGCGGTACGGTCCGTTGCAATCGGAGTTGCGGCGGCGGCCGGCATCACCCTGGCGATCTGCGGCGGCTTGTATGCGGCTTCGCTCGAGCGCCTGGATTACATGGACATTACCGATGATGCGCCGGTCGAGCTCGCACAGACGATCGCTTTGCGGGGGATGGCGGACCGCGGGCCGTATCTCACTAATCTGGATGAACTGGTGGCGTTTGCTGATCGTGAGATTCCAGCGGACGACGCTCTGCTGCTGCTTCCCGGCGAGGATCCGTTCTATTACGCAAGCGGGCGGACGCCGCGATTTCCGGTGACGCTCTTCGATCCGGCGACCGATCCGAATTCGGCGGCGCAGTTGATGGATGAAGCTCGAAAGCGGAATGTGCGCTGGGTGATTGTGAAGCGCGTGCTGCAGTCGAAGACGAACGTAATGCCGGAGTTCGATCAGACGATGAGGCTGGTGGAAGGCGAGTTCGCGTTGTATCGGCGGCTGGAAGGGTACGACGTGTATCGGCTGAAGTGAGGCCGCTCAGGACAGTTTGCGTACGTAGCGGAAGTCCTCGACATCTATGTCCCAGATTCGATCCGCTTTGTGCGCGCCATCGGGCAGCCAGCCATCGCGGCGATAGAAACGCTCGCCGCGCACATTGCCTTTGAGCAGCCACAGGGCCGCTGATCCGAATCCCTGTGCCAGCATGTGAGCGCGCGCAGCTTCAATCAGACGTGACCCCGATGCCACGTCCCCAGAAGGACGGAGAGAGGTAGAGCGCGCAAAGTTCTCCATAGTCGGGGAGGTCTTGCGACGGCATGGTTGTGGCAAATCCGCAGATTGCGCTGTCGATTTCCGCGACGATAGTGTGAGGTTTCTGAGGGTCAGTATGCGAGAGGTCGTAGCGCGCGGCGCGGTCTTCAGGCCGCAAGCCGTCAAGATACGCGGCGGGAAGAAGGCCCTGGTAGGCCGCTTGCCACGAACGCACGTGCACCTGCGCGATTGCGAGCGCGTCGTCCGGGATGGCCGGGCGGATCACCATGTCTGCAATGTTACCCGCCGCGGAGACGGATCCCTTTCGCCATCGGCCGCCCGAAGGCAGCAAAGCCCTCCCGGGCGGGAGGGCTTTGTTATTTCGGAGGAGCCGGCGTGAAAACTTCGCGCCTGCTGGGCTCTGGTTTGGGCTTAGGCTTGGGGGCCTTCTTCGTTTCCTTCTTGCCTTTGTCTTTATTCCCCATGGGTGACAGTGTGACATAAAAGGCAGGGAACAGGGAACAGGCAACAGGGAACAGGGAACAGGGAGTAGGGAACAGGGAATAGGGAGTGGGAGGAGCATCCTAACTCCCTCGCCTGTTACTTCTTTTCCTCCGCGGGGGCTCCTGTGCTTTCCAGGTGGTCGTGGTTGAGGATGGCGTTGAATACCAGGCCGTAGGTGCCGATGGTCTCGCCGCGATAGATGGGGTTGTTGGCGAACAGCAGGACATTGCCCTGGCCCACATGCGCGTCGACAACGATGGCGCGCTCCGCGATGCTTCCGGCCTTGTCGAGCAGTCCGGAACGAAGCAGCGTTTTCCCGTCGGTGAAGCGCAGGATGACGTCGGGGCGGTACTGCTCGGGGATGACGCTGGGGTTGTTGCGCATCTGCTCTTCGTTCAGCTTGCGCGGCTCCCACGGCTTTTGCTTCTGCAGCGGCTCGGCTTCAATGGCCTTGCGGGCGGCGGGCTCGTCGTTTTCTTCCAGAGTTCCGCGGCCGGTGGGGCGCTCGGAGTAGGGATCCATGAGGATGCGCCCGCCGCCGCGACCGACCGTGTTCGAAATGTTGAATGCCATGCCGTTGGCGCTCATCACGGAAAGATTCGCTTCGTAGCCGAAGGCAACGGGGCTGTTCTTGTCGACGAATGTCGAGTTAAGGACGGAGCCGACAACGCGCGAATCTGCGCCGGACACGACGCTCACGCCCGGAGCGAGGCCGGTATCGATTGCGAACTGCGCGGTGTCTTCGCAGGTGATGAGCAGCCCGCCATCTTCTACGAACTTCTTCAGGTGAGCGAGCCCTTCGTAGCCGAGGCCGGGGCGGACGTCGTCGGTTGAGTCGCCGCCTACCTCGAGATTGGGCGTGAGGTCGGATTTCTTCCACGGCATCGCATTGTGCCACATGGGCATGCCGTTGATGATGTCGCTGGAGCTGGCGCGGCCGACGGGCGCGAAGATGATCACGTCGTATTTGGCTCGCAGGTCGTCGGCTTTTGCGGCGGTTTGCGTGCTGATGTAGTCAAACGGGATGCCGGCGGTGTCGAAGGCATAGCGCCACCAGCCTTCAGTCTGCGTGGCGAGCCAGGTGTGCATCATGGCGACGCGCGGAGCCTTGACCTCATGCGCTGCTACCTGCGGCGCTGCGCTCAGGCGTATCCCATCGAGGGCCAGATCGTGCAGCGCCTTGTTGAGTTGATCGTCCGCGGCATCGGAGACGAGCAGCGATCCCGCGTTGAAGTGATGACTGTCGGCATCGAACGCTTTCTCGGCAACTTTGACGTTTGCGCCCTTCAACTGGAAGAGCAGCGACAACACGGTGGTCTGGCCGGAGTTGTCGATGGCAACCACTGCGCCGCTGCCGGTGACTTTGCCGGAGATCGACGCGGGATCGGTCAGCGGCTTCATGTCGGCCTTGAGGATCGCAGGATCGCTGATGCGCGCGACCTTGAGATTGAACAACTCGGTAAACGACCAGCCGGTGTCGTCGTAGGGGTGCTTCTGCGGATCGTCGGGCGCCCAGTACTGGCGATCGAGCAGCGCGTCGGCGATGCGGGAGTAGGGCTGATCCATGCGCACGACGATGCTGCCGGCGGGGAACGTCTGCGGCTTGGGCTTGTCGTCGCGCTTTTCGCCGGGGACGTTGGCCGTTGCGGCGGCGGTAAGCTGTTGCGCTTCGACGTGCTGGCGCTGGAGAGCCTTCAGCAATTCGACGTTGCGGTTGGTGTGGGCGCTGTCGTTGGTGATGACGTAGGCGGCGGGTCCCTCGAGCGTGGGCTTTTGAACGGAGCGCTTGCTCTTCTGGTAGAAGTTTTCGAGGAAGTGCCGCGTGTTGTGCGAGAAGTAGGAGATGGTGGTCAACAGCGCGGTCTGCTCGTAGTTGTTGTTATCGCGCTGCGACCAGTTCACGACGGGCCACGGCGGATTCTGGCGGTACCAGGTGCGCGAGTACTCCTCGGGCGTGAGGATGCGCTTCTCCGTATCGGCGCCGCCGTTGCCGAATGTCTCATAGAGGCGCGAGATGCCGTTGTGCATGGCGGCGAAGAACATCAGGTAGCCGGGACTCCAGGTGTCGAAGTCGCCGTGCGTAAACACGCCGGGCATGCCAAACGACTGCATCTGCGCGATGTTGTTCCAGCCGAGCTCGGCCCACTCGTCCGTCAGGGTTGGATCGACCCAGGCGTTGTAGGGCCCGTCGCCGACGGTGTTGTCGTAGAGGAAGGGCACGGACTCATGCAGGTCGTGCAGCACCTGCGCGTGCCAGTCGATGTAGGTGTTGAGGATGTTGCGTGAGAGGTCGAGCGTCATGCCCATGGCGTCGCGATTGTTGTCGTGCGCAACATAGTGGCCCCAGTAGAGAAGGCGGGAATAATCCTTGCCGGGGTTGGCTTTGTGCCACTTGTAGATGTCGACCATGCGGTCGCGGCCATCGACTTCCACGACCGGCGTGATGAGCACGATCATGTGCGAGCGGATGTACTTGATGTAGGGCGACTCATCGACGGCGAGCCGATAGGCCAGCTCCATGAGGGCCGTGGGCGCGCCCGTCTCCGGCGAGTGAATGGTGCCGGTGATGTAGTAGACGGGCACGGACTGATCGATCAGCGTGCGTGCCTTGGCGTCGTCGAAGTTGATGGTGCGGGGATCGCCCAACTGCGCGAGACGTGCCTTGTTGGCGTCGGCGTTTTTGAGAATGTCGGCATCAGCGATGGCGGCGGCGATCTGCTCGCGTCCTTCCTCGGTGTGGCCGATGGTGAAGACTTTTACGCGCGGACTGGCGGCCTCAAGCATGCGGAAGTATTTGTAGACGTCTTCGGCGTAAGGCAGGAAGTCGGGCGCGCCGGAGACATCGCCGAGAACCTTGGCCGGCGTGGGGACGGTCTTCGAGGCCGGCAGGTAGTCCACGAGCGGCGAAGCGAAAGACGGATCGGTGGTGTACTTCTTGATGTGGTCGGTGTAGGACTGGTCGATCGGCTGTCCTGGATCGCGGGCGTAGTTGTTGTCGAGATTGGGAAGCTGGCCATATGCCGCGAGTGCCGCGGTGCATAAGAGGAGAACAGGCAGGGAAAGCCGCGAGAGTCTCATAGTCCTCATTCGTAAATTGTTTGAGTGAACGCAAACAAGCGCTGCAGTGCAATGCCTAACAAGCTAAATGGCCGGGAAGGGGGAATTCAATGAGTACCGGAACAGAAGCGCGCTGAGATCACACGGCGAGAGTCCTGCGCCGACCTTCGGCTCCTGTGGGCAAGAGTGAGACCTGGCGATCAGTCGGGGCGATCAGTCAGGGAGATCAGTCAACAGGTGCAGGGTGTATAGTGCCGGTATTCCCACCTGCTTCTGTCAATGGTGAACGAGGTCCCTTCCAGCCGCTCATGAAAAGGTTCCGTTGGGTTGTGCATGCTCTGCTCTTGTTTGGGCTGGCGCAAATGGTCGCCGCGCAGAGCGCGCTGTCGATTGCGCCGGAGCACTGCGTGTTTCGGCTGGGAGACGACGAGCGCTGGGCCGCTGCCGGTCTCGACGAGTCCGGTTGGCAACCGGCCTCGCAGTGGTCGGAAGACACGAGCCTCGAACCGCGCTTCTGGCTTCGGTGCAGGATAGAGCCGGGAAAGCTGTCTCCGGCCGTCACGCCGGTTCTGCAGGTGGCAGCAGACGCTTCCTATGAGGTCTTCGTCGATGGGCGTCTGCTGGCGCGCTTCGGCAGCGTCAGCACCGGCGCTCATACGGTGGGCGTGGTCAATCAGTACCAGTCACCGGTCTTTGCCGGCAGAGAGCCGTTCGCGCTTGCCGTTCGGGTGACCTACTCGCCGACGCTCTATGGCCAACAGCCGCTGCCCTGGATCCAGTTCGGCGATGCGGACCTGTTGCACGGCCAATATTTCGCCCGGGTCTTCGATGCACTCCGCGGCCGTTGGATTGTGTGGGTGTGCAACGCGGTGATGGCTGTTGCCGGACTGTTCTTCCTGATTCTCTTCTTGTTCGACCGCAGCCAGCGCGTGCTGCTGTGGGCTGGCTTGACGTGGCTCCTGCTGGCCCTCATTCGATTCGACGAATTCCTCGTGGCTGCCTCGGTGCATTTCCCGTCCCGCATGGAGTACCTCCTGTACAGCCTCGGGAATCTGGAGGCGGTTTTCTACATTGCCTTCTTCTTCGCGCTGGCCGGCCGGCGCATCAATACATTCTTTCGGGTGTTGCTGGTCATCAATCTCGTTAACTGCGTCGGAATCGTGGTTACCGCTTTCCTCCCGTTGCACCTCAGCGTTGTCGGGCGCTACTGGCTCGACGCCTCGCCGGAGGCCAACTCATTCCTGATTCCAGTGGATACGCTCATCGCCTTTGCGCCGCTGGCGGCGTTCTGGCCCATCAACAAGCTTCCCCGCTCGCAGCTCGCTCTGTATGGCGTCTGCTCCTTCTGGATGGGCATGGATGTGCTCTACCTCGGTGCCCAGATTCCATGGCTGCACTTCAGCAGCTATTTCTTCCTTTCGTTCCAGACCGTGCGCTCTATTGCGATTGCGGCCGTGGTGCTGGCGATGACGCTGCTTCTTATTCAGCGTATCCGCCAAACGAACCGGGAGCGAGCCGCCCTGGCGACAGAGATGCGCGCCGCACAGGAGATCCAACGCATCCTGGTGCCGCGCCACGTTGAGGCGGCGCCCCAGGTGCGCGCCTCCGCGGTGTTCCTGCCGGCGCAGCAGGTGGGCGGCGACTTCTATCGTTGCCGCGTGCTGGAGGACGGATCACAGTGGCTTCTGCTGGGCGATGTGAGCGGCAAAGGCATCGCCGCGGGGATGACCGGG
This sequence comes from uncultured Acidobacteriota bacterium, assembly GCA_963819365.1. Classification (GTDB taxonomy): domain Bacteria; phylum Acidobacteriota; class Terriglobia; order Terriglobales; family Acidobacteriaceae; genus Telmatobacter. Next base: position 86,420 of record CAWFVY010000023.1, on the reverse strand, counting down.
GCCATGCTGCTGGGCGCCAGCGAACATCACGAAACGGAGGCGCCGGCCGACGTGCTAACGCACTTGAATAAGGTGTTGTGCACCAGCGGCGTAGGTGGTCTTGCCACTTGCCTGTGCGCCCGCATTTCTCCCCACGGGATGTTCACGATTGCCAGTGCAGGGCATCTGCCGCCTTACAGAAACGGCGAGGAGATGGAGATCGAGAATGATCTGCCTCTTGGCGTGGCGCCGTCGGCGTCGTACGGCGAGACACAGCTGCAGCTTGAGCCTGCAGACACTCTGATGTTTCTCTCTGATGGCGTGGTGGAGGCGCAGAACTCGACCGGCGAGCTCTTCGGCTTCGAACGAACCCGCCAAATGGCTGGGCAGACCGCGCAACAGATGGCAGAAGCCGCACAGCGTTTCGGCCAGCAGGATGACATCACAGTGCTCAGCATGGCTTTCGAGCCGGCAGAGACCCTGGCCGCGGGCAAATAAAAACGCGCCGCCCGGGTTGGGGCGGCGCGTGTTCAAGTTGCGTTCAGGAGGAAGTGATTAGATGGCGCCGCCGGCGATGCCGCGGCCTACGTAGACTTGTTGCGGCGCATCGATTTTGGAGCCATTGACCTTTACCTTCATGCTTCCCACGCCGGGCTTCGAGACAGGAGAGGTGAAGGCAACCTCGTACTGGTTGCCGAGGCGGCGCTCGATGTCCTTGAAATAAGGCTGGAACGAGACGGGGTTGCCCATTCCCTGCCAGTAGCTGTTGCCGCCGGTGGCTTGCGTGACCTGCAACAGGAGGTTCTGGCCGGCATTGTTGGCGTACCACGTGCGGTCGAAGCGGCCCGTGTTCTGCCAGTAGATGGAGTAGATCACCAGCCCGGCGCGGACCGAGTCCGTGACCGAGGCTTCCATGTACGGGTCCTGCGGATCGTAACGCGGGTTGTAGTAGTCGACGCCGTCCGAAACCATGACCACGATGCGGCGCGCGCCGCGATCCTGGGAAGGCCAGTGCTTGGCCAGATCGGACAGGCAGATGTAGGCGCTGGCGTTCTGCCCCGGGATCCCCGATGAGATCCGCAGACCCTTGAGGACCGCGTTGCGATCCGTGGTCAGAGGCGAAACCAGCCGGGTGGTGCCGTATTCCATGTAGCCGAGCGTGGCTTTGGCGTCGGGCGGAAGGCTGTTGATGAAGTTCTTGATGTCGCCGAACTGGGTCGACAGGCTGGTGCGTGCTCCGCCGTCGAGCATGAGGACAACCTCGAGGCGGTCGTTTTCGCCGCGCAAGGGTTGCCAGTTGGTGATGGTTGCGGCCTTGCCGTTGATCTTGACCTGCAGATCCTGCTGCGACACATTGGGCGCAGGGGCGTTCTTGTCGGGCAGCACGGTTACGACTGCCTGACCCTGCGTCTGGTTTTCGCTTTGGGCCAAGGCAGGCACGGCAAGCAGCGATGCCGCCGCAATTGCGACGGCGGTGTATCTTGTGCCAATTCTAAGTAAATCCATATCTAGGGACTCCTTCTGGTCCTCTGTCACATTCCTATAGATGAAATTCCGGGCAATTTGTTGCGGATGGGGAAGTGCCGGCCGGGGCTTCCTCGGTGCCGCGGCATGGAAATTGATTGTTATGCGGGGGATAGGTCATTCTCCTTCGCTGCCATGGGCTGAGGATGACAAAAGTATGGGCAGGGATGGAGCCGGAATTGGTTGCAATTCAATCTCCAATCCGATATCATCCGTAGATGTGTCCGGTGAAGTTTGCCGGACCGTCAATTGCACCACGGCATTTGGACCTGGGCGGATGCGGCGATCGAAGGTCGTCCCTGTCGGGTTTCCTCGAAAGAGGACTGGCAGATGCGGTGGGAGACGAGGGAACATGGCAAAGAAAGCCAGCAAGAATATTGCGAAGGCGCGCGCTGCTATCACGCAGCCGGCCTATTTACTGCAGGACGCGGTCAGCCTTCTGCAGAAAGTCAAGTACGCCAAGTTTGATGAGACCGTCGACCTGACCCTGCGCCTGGGTGTCGATACGCGTCACGCCGACCAGATGGTGCGCGGAACCGTGGTTCTGCCGCACGGATTGGGCAAGACCAAGACCGTGGCCGTGATTGCCACCGGCGATCGCCAGAAGGAAGCGCAGGAAGCCGGCGCCGATTTCGTGGGCGGCGAAGAGATGGTCGAGAAGATCCAGAAGGAAAACTGGACCGCATTCGACGCTCTGATCGCCACGCCGGACATGATGAAGGTCGTCGGCCGTCTCGGCAAGGTGCTCGGACCCAAGGGGCTGATGCCTAACCCGAAGACGGGAACCGTGACCATGGATGTGGCCTCGGCGGTGAAGGAAATCAAGGCCGGCAAGGTGGAGTTTCGCGCCGACAAGACCAGCCTGGTGCACGTGCCGGTAGGCAAGCTGAGCTTCGACCCGCAGAAGCTGGTCGACAATGCGACTACGGTAGTGACGGCGATTGTTCGCGCCAAGCCTTCGGCGGCCAAGGGCAGGTACATCAAGAGCATGACGTTGAGCTCGACGATGGGCCCGGGAGTTCCGCTGGATCAGGAAGTGGCTGACGCGGCGGGCAAGCACTAAAAAGCAGGGATTAGGGATCAGGGGTCAGGGGTCAGGGGTCAGAACCCGAGGCCTGGTTCTCCGATTGAGCGACAGGATTTCATGGGCGCCGAATGGCGTAGGAAAGGGTCAGTATTCAGAGGGCGGGTCGGCCGATAGGATTTGCTGAACCCTGAACCCTGAACTCTGAACCCTGTGCGGAGTGGGCAATGGCGATTTCGAAAGCAAAGAAGCAGGAGAAGGTCCGGATCCTGACCAAGGAACTGGAGACCTCGACGACCGCAATTATCGGCACGTTCACCAAGCTGACCGTAGCGAAGGATTTCGAGCTGCGGAAGGTGATCCGCGAGGCGGGCGGCAAGTATCGCGTGGTGAAGAACAAGCTGGCTCCGATCGCCGGCAAGGGCAGCAAGGTCGAGGAGGCTCTCAAGGGCCTGAAGGGCGTGAACTCGGTTGCGTTCACCTCCGGCGACCCGGTGGCTCTGGCCAAGGTGTTCGCGAAGTGGGCGGGCGAGAACGCGGAGTTCCAGTTCAAGCTGGGCATCGTGGACGGCAAGCTTTTGGGCGTGGACGAGGTCAAGTCCCTCGCGACCATGCCGGGCAAGGAAGAGATCTTTGCCAAGCTGCTGTTCCTGATCAATGCTCCGGCGCAGCGGCTGGCCACGGTCATCAATGCCACGGGCCGCGATCTGGCGGTGGTTCTGGGCCAGGGCGTTGAAAAAGAAAAGTTTGCAGCGGCCTAAGGGCCGCCAGTTCACGGTTCGTAGTTCACAGTTCACAGCCGCCGCTTAGTGTAGGGATGCTGTGAACCAAGAACTGAGAACCACGAACTCGCAACGGTTTAGGCAGGGGAAGCGGGTTGGAAGGGCGCGGGTCTGGCGCATCGGAAACTTTCGAGCTCGGATTTCCTCGGCCAGGGCAACACAAATTCTGATTTGGAGAAGAAAAATGGCGGATCTCGCACAGTTGGAAGAGCAGATTGTATCTCTGAGCCTGTTGGAAGCGGCGGCTCTGGTGAAGAAGCTGGAAGAGCGTCTTGGCGTGTCGGCAGCGGCGGCGGCCCCGGTTATGGCGGCTGGCGGTGCGGGCGCGGCAGCGGCTCCGGCGGTTGAAGAGAAGACTGAGTTCCAGGTCATCCTCAAGGATGCCGGAGCGAACAAGATCAACACCATCAAGGCCGTTCGCGAAGTGACTTCGCTTGGCCTGAAGGAAGCCAAGGACCTGGTCGATGGCGCTCCCAAGGCGCTGAAGGAGAACGCGACCAAGGACGAGGCTGAGGCGATCAAGAAGAAGTTCGACGGCGTGGCGACGATCGAAGTCAAGTAGTTACGTCGAACGTCTGGCAACCGACTTGCAAGCCCGGACTGAACGCGCTACCATCAAGGGTGCGCGTCTTTCCGTCCCATTTGGTACGTCATAAGTGGATGGGGCGGAATCCGGGCTGCGCTTTTTGGCATCTAACAGGCAACCTTAAACCCGGCCAACTAGAGCAGGGCCAAGCACTCGAGTGGCGGGTTTCACGCGTCTTTGATTGAAGTACCTCGGCGTCCACAGGTAGGCGGAATCCTGGGACGAATGGCTTTGGGCGGCGGCGAGCAGCAGAAGCGAGTTTTGCGATCGGCGAGAGTAGTGATTGAGAATTCGGATGGGAGCACTGGCATCGGGCCGCGCTCGTGAGGCATCGCGTCCTTGCGGGCTTTTCGTGTCTCTCGATCAGGTGAACAGCGGCTTTCGGCCCTGAGTTTCACCTTCTTGCGTACAGGGACCCGCGAAGCGGTATTCCTGGCGCTCCTTCTCTCCGGATGTGCGCAGTCTAGCGCACTCTTCAAGCCGTCGGCAACGCCTTCGAGGTGGAAATCGGCGCGATGTCTCAGGCAATCGCTTGGCATGTGCTCCGTTGCGTGTCTTTGTTGTGAGGCGTAACGGCCGAAAGCTGGCGTTCAGGATGAGCCAGTCAGGATAACGAGTTTTTCTAATCAGCCGGCGCCGCCCGAGACTCGGGCGCCGGCCCGGACCAGGAGCCAGTGGGGCGGCCTGGGTTCGGACTTCCGAGAGCCTCAGGAGTGAAGCATGCCCAACGAGAAGCGCGCGATTCGCAGCCGGCTCGATTTTTCCAAGATTCCAACCGCAACGCAGATTCCCAACCTGATCGAAGTGCAGCGCCGTTCTTACGAGCGGTTCCTGCAGATGGACAAGCTGCCCAACGAGCGTGATGACTCCGGCCTTCAGTCGGTTTTCGTCTCCGTTTTCCCCATTACCGACTTTCGCGGCATCTCGCAGTTGGATTTTGTGGACTTCTCGATCGGCAACTGGGAGTGCAAGTGCGGCCACCTCAAGGGCCTCCACCACCTGAGAACCGCTTGTACGAACTGTGGATCGATGGTGATCACGGATCCGTTTCTCCCGGGCGACGTGCTCTGCTCCAAGTGCGGACACTACAACAAGAACACCCCCGACTTCTGCAACAAGTGCGGCGACCCTGTCAGCTTGCAGCTGAAGTATGACCAGCAGGAGTGCGAAGAGCGCGGCATGACGTTCTCCGCTCCGCTGAAGGTCACGGTACGCCTCACGATTTACGACAAGGACCCCGAGACCGGCAACAAGACGATTCGCGACATCAAGGAGCAGGAAGTCTTCTTCGGCGACATTCCGCTGATGACACCGAACGGCACGTTCATCGTGAACGGCACGGAGCGCGTGATCGTTTCGCAGTTGCATCGTTCGCCCGGCGTCTTCTTCGAGACGGCGAACAACCGCACCTACTTCCTGGGCAAGATCATCCCCTATCGCGGATCGTGGGTTGAGTTCGAGTACGACCAGAAGAACACCCTCTATGTACGTATCGACCGCAAGCGCAAGTTCCTCGGCACAATCTTCCTGCGCGCGCTGGGGCTGCGTTCCGATGAAGAGATTTTGAAGACCTTTTATACGGTCGACAAGATTCAGATCGCCGAGGGCAAGCTGTTCTGGACGGTTCCGCAGGACGCCAAGACGCACACCCACCTGGTGGGCTCCAAGCCCGCTCATGCGGTTGTGCATCACGGCGAAGAGATCGCGCACTCCGGCCGCAAGATCACGCCGCACACCATGAAGGCCATCCGCAACGCCGCGATCGAGAAGATCGAGGTGGAATCGGCTGAGCTGGACGGTGCGCTGACCGCCGCGGACGTGATCGATATGGGCACCGGCGAAGTGATCGTCGAGGCCAATGTCGAGCTCACCGCCGACCGCCTGCACAAGGTGCTGGCTTCGGGCGCGACCACCTTCGAGGTCTTCTTCCCCGAGCGCGATGACGTGGGCAACATCATCACCAACACGCTGCGCCGCGACTCGATCCGCAAGCCGGAAGAGGCGCTGATCGAAATCTACCGCAAGCTGCGTCCGGGCGATCCGCCGACGCTCGACACGGCGACCGCGCTGTTCGAAGGCATGTTCTTCGATCCGCGCAAGTACGACTTCTCGCGCGTGGGCCGTCTGAAGTTCAACATCAAGCTGTATGAGAACCAGGACGCGACGCACCTCGATCACCGCACGCTGACGCCCGAGGACTTCTACGGCACCATCCGCTACCTGCTGAAGCTGCGCAAGAACATCGGCATGGTTGACGATATCGATCACCTTGGCAACCGCCGCGTGCGCGCCGTGGGTGAGCTGATGGAGAACCAGTTCCGCATCGGCCTGGTCCGGATGGAGCGCGCCATCAAGGAAAAGATGAGCGTCTATCAGGAGCTCTCGACGGCCATGCCGCACGACCTGATCAACGCCAAGCCGGTGATGGCGGCCATCCGCGAGTTCTTCGGTTCGTCGCAGCTTTCGCAGTTCATGGACCAGACCAACCCGCTATCGGAGATCACGCACAAGCGGCGTCTCTCCGCACTTGGGCCGGGCGGTCTGTCCCGCGAAAGAGCGGGCTTCGAAGTCCGCGACGTGCACCCGACGCACTACGGCCGTATCTGCCCGATCGAGACGCCGGAAGGTCCGAACATCGGTCTGATCAGTTCGCTGTCGTGCTTTGCGCGCATCAACGAGTACGGCTTTATCGAGTCGCCTTACCGCAAGGTGAAGGATGCCAAGATTCTGGATTACGTGGAGATCACCAACGCCGGCGATAGCGGCCTGCGCGTGGGCGATCACATCGAGAAGGACGAAGCTGCAAAGCTGAATGCGCAGCTCAAGAAGGCCAGCAAGCGCAACATCGATTCCATGCCGTTCAGCTTCTATCTGTCGGCGTGGGAAGAGGACAAGCACACCATTGCGCAGGCCAACATCGAGTTCAACACGGAAGGCGTGATCACGGAAGACCTGGTGAATGCGCGCCGGCAGGGCAACTTCGTGCTGGTGAACAAGGCCGAGGTCGACTACATCGACGTCTCGCCGAAGCAGCTTGTTTCGGTGGCCGCGTCGCTGGTGCCGTTCCTCGAGCACGATGACGCCAACCGTGCGCTGATGGGCGCCAATATGCAGAGGCAGTCGGTGCCACTGCTGGTGGCCGAAGCTCCGCTGGTCGGAACCGGTATGGAAGGCGTTACCGCGCGCGACTCCGGCGCCGTGGTGCTGGCCAAGCGTAACGGCATCGTGGACTCGGTCGACTCCGAGCGCATCATCGTGCGCGTCGAAGGCGAGCATCACCCCACGCAGTTGTCGCGTGAAGTCGGTTCGGACATTTACACGCTGATCAAGTTCAAGCGGTCGAACCAGAACACCTGTATCAATCAGAAGCCGGTGGTCCGCGAGGGCGATCGGGTGCTGAAGGGCCAGGTGATCGCCGACGGTCCCTGCACGGAGCAAGGCGAGCTGGCACTGGGACGCAACGTGCTGGTGGCCTTCATGCCGTGGCGCGGTTACAACTTCGAAGACGCCATCCTCATCAGCGAAAAGCTGGTGAAGGAGGACTACTACACCTCGGTCCACATCGAGGAGTTTGAAATCGAAGCCCGCGACACCAAGCTTGGGCCTGAGGAAATCACGCGGGATATCCCCAACGTCAGCGAGCACGCGCTGCGCGACCTGGACGAGAGCGGCGTAATCCGCATCGGCGCCCAGATCAAGCACGGCGACATTCTCGTTGGCAAGGTCACCCCCAAGGGCGAGACGCAGCTCACTCCGGAAGAAAAGCTGCTCCGCGCCATCTTCGGTGAAAAGGCCGGCGACGTTCGTGATGCTTCACTCACCTGCCCTCCGGGCATTGAAGGCACCGTTGTCGACGTGCGCATCTTCAGCCGCAAGGGTCAGGAGAAGGACGAGCGCGCCAAGCTGATCGAAGCCGAGTACGTTTCGAAGCTCGAGAAGAACTTGGGCGACGAAATCCGCATTCTGACGGACGAGCGTTTGAAGCGTCTCGAAGGCATTCTCGGCGGCAAGGAAGTTCTCGCCGATCTGCACGACGAGCGCACCAACAAGCGCCTGATCACGAAGAGCGCGATGCTCGACCGCGAAACCATCGAGCGCATCTCCACCAAGAACCTCAAGCGCATCCGCTACGCTGACAAGGACCCCCGCGTCAACGAGCAGATCGATGAGATCGAAGAGATGACCTCGCGCCAGATCGAAGTGCTGCGCAAGATCACCAACGAGAAGATCGCCAAGCTGGCCAAGGGCGACGAACTTCCTCCGGGCGTGATCAAGCTGGTCAAGGTCTACGTTGCCATGAAGCGCAAGCTGAGTGTCGGCGACAAGATGGCCGGCCGTCACGGCAACAAGGGTGTGATCGCACGCATTCTTCCTGAAGAAGACATGCCGTATCTGCCCGACGGCACACCGGTAGAGATCGTTCTCAATCCGCTCGGTGTGCCTTCGCGTATGAACGTCGGTCAGATTCTGGAAACGCATCTGGGCTGGGCCGCGCACGCGCTGGGCGCCAAGATCGCCGCATTGATCAAGGCCAACAGCGATGTGGAGGCCACGCGCGAACTGATGCGGAAGGAATTTGCCGGAACCGCGACTCTGCGGCAGTTGGAAGAGCTGGATGACGAGATGCTGCTGCGCGTGGGCGCAGGCATGAAGCGCGGCATCTGGTTCGGCACCGCGGTGTTTGACGGCGCGCAGGAGAGCGAAATCAAGGCGCTGCTTACGGCAGCCGGCCTGCCCACTTCGGGCAAGACGGCCCTGTACGACGGCATGACGGGCGATGTGTTCGAGCAGCCGGTGACGGTTGGCTACATCTACATGCTCAAGCTGTCGCACCTGGTGGACGACAAGATTCACGCTCGTTCTATCGGACCGTACTCGCTGATCACTCAGCAGCCGCTGGGCGGCAAGGCGCAGTTCGGCGGGCAGCGCTTCGGCGAAATGGAAGTGTGGGCGCTCGAAGCTTACGGCGCTGCGTACATCCTGCAGGAGCTGCTCACCGCGAAGTCCGATGACGTGTATGGCCGTACCAAGATTTACGAGGCCATCGTCAAGGGCGAAGCGGCGATCGAGCCGGGTGTGCCGGAGTCGTTCAACGTGCTGATTCGCGAATTGCAGTCGCTGTGCCTCGACGTGGAGCTGATCAAGCGCGCCGACCTGATAAAGAAGGCGCCCGCGCCTGAACCGATGGCAGCGGTCGCTGACGACTAACTGAGTGTTATCCCAGGTCTCAAATTCGAGACCTGGGGCACCCACTTAGCAGATGAGTTTTAAGGGTCCTTCTTGAAAGCGATAACCATCGCTACCCGGGAAGGAAGGACTCCAGAAAAATCCCGGGATGAGCCGCGGCAGAGTTGAAAAAGCCTGCCAAGGAGGGTCGCCTTGTTCCGTTCGAACCCGTTCGAGCTTACCAGCCCAATCACCGACTTCGATGCTATCCGCATCATGCTTGCGTCGCCCGAGAAGATCCGGAGCTGGTCGCATGGTGAGGTCACGAAGCCTGAAACCATCAACTACCGCACGTTCAAGCCGGAACGCGACGGCCTGTTCTGTGCGCGCATTTTCGGACCCGTTACCGACTGGGAGTGCCTCTGCGGCAAGTACAAGCGCATGAAGCACCGGGGCGTTATCTGCGACAAGTGCGGCGTTGAAGTCACGGTCAGCAAAGTGCGCCGCGAGCGCATGGGCCACATCGAGCTGGCTTCCCCGTGCTCGCATGTGTGGTTCTTCAAGGGCCTGCCCTCGAGGATCGGACACCTGCTCGACATCTCGCTGCGCGACCTCGAGTCGATCCTCTATTTCGAGTCCTATGTTGTCGTCGATCCAGGCGACGCGCCGGTGCGCGAGCGCGAGATCATCAAGGACGAAAACAAGTTCCGTGAACTCGATCAGCAGTTCCGTCCCTCGGGCTTCAAGGCAATGATGGGCGCTGAGGCCATCAAGGAACTCCTCAAGCGCGTCAACGTCGACGAGCTCGGAATGGAGCTGCGCGAGCGCATGAAGACCGAGGCGTCGGCGCAGAAGAAGATCAAGTACGCCAAGCGCCTGAAGGTTGTCGAGGCGTTCCGCAAGTCGAGCAACAAGCCGCAGTGGATGATCCTCGACGTGCTGCCGGTCATTCCTCCGGAGCTGCGCCCGCTGGTGCCGCTGGATGGCGGCCGCTTTGCCACGTCGGATCTCAACGATCTGTATCGCCGCGTGATCAACCGCAACAACCGGTTGAAGAAGCTGATGGATTTGCACGCGCCTGAAGTGATCGTGCGCAACGAAAAGCGCATGCTGCAGGAAGCCGTTGACGCGCTGTTTGACAACGGCCGCCGCGGCCGTGTGCTGAGGGGCGCCAACAACCGTCCGTTGAAGTCTCTATCGGATACGCTCAAGGGCAAGCAGGGCCGCTTCCGCCAGAACCTGCTCGGCAAGCGCGTGGACTACTCAGGGCGTTCGGTTATTGTCGTCGGCCCCGAGCTCAAGTTGCACCAGTGCGGCCTGCCCAAGAAGATGGCGCTCGAGCTGTTCAAGCCGTTCATCTATCACCGCCTGGAGCAGACCGGCCACTGCACCACCATCAAGCAGGCCAAGGAAATGGTGGAGATGCAGGAACCGGTGGTCTGGGACATTCTTGAGGAAGTTATCAAGGATCACCCGGTGCTGCTGAACCGCGCTCCTACGCTTCACCGCCTGGGCATTCAGGCTTTCGAGCCGGTGCTCGTCGAAGGCAAGGCCATCAAGATTCACCCGCTGGTCTGCACCGCGTTCAACGCGGACTTCGACGGCGACCAGATGGCCGTGCACATTCCGCTGTCGCCTGAGGCGCAGATTGAAGCGTCGGTGCTGATGCTCGCTTCGCACAACATTCTGTCGCCCGCGTCGGGTCAGCCTATCACCGTGCCTACGCAGGACATGGTGCTCGGCCTTTACTACCTGACCAAGGCGAAGAAGGGCGGGAAGGGCGAAGGCCGCGTATTCGCGAACTACGAAGAAGTGCTGATGGCTCTCGAAGCCCGCGAACTCGAGACGCTCTCGCCGATCCGTCTGCGCTACACCGGCAAGGTGCTCGACATGACCACGGCGTACGACGATCAGGATCTGACGCACACCGAGGCGGTCGACTTCGACAACGACTACATCAACACCACCGTGGGCCGCGTGATCCTGAATGACGCGCTGCCGGCGGGAATGCCGTTCATCAACGGCCTGCTCAAGAAGAAGGGCATTGGACAGCTGGTGAACTACTGCAACCAGAACCTCGGTCTCGAGGTGACGGTGCGCATGCTCGATCGCATCAAGTCGCTCGGATTCAATTACGCGACGCGCTCGGGCCTGTCGGTCGGTCTCGACGACATGGTCATTCCGGCGTCCAAGTACACCACGGTTGAAGACGCTGACCGCAAGGTGATCGAAGTCCAGAAGCAGTATATGGATGGAGCCATCACCAACGGCGAGCGTTCCAACAAGGTCATCCAGATGTGGTCGGCCGTTACCGATAAGGTCGCGGACGAGATGTTCGGCAACATGAAGCGCGCCGACGACGAGGGCGCCATGAACCCGATCTACATCATGGCCGACTCCGGCGCCCGCGGTTCGAAGCAGCAGATTCGTCAGCTCTCCGGTATGCGCGGACTGATGGCCAAGCCCTCGGGCGAAGTCATTGAGACGCCGATCACCGCGAACTTCCGCGAAGGCCTCACGGTGCTCGAGTACTTCATCTCGACGCACGGTGCTCGTAAGGGTCTAGCCGATACGGCGCTCAAGACGGCCGATTCGGGCTACCTCACCCGCCGTCTCGTGGACGTGGCGCAGGACGTCATTGTCACCGAGTACGACTGCGGTACAAGGGAAGGCATCGACGTGGGTTCCATCGTCGAGTCCGGCGAAATCATCGAGCCGCTGCGCGACCGCATCATCGGCCGCGTATCGCTCGAGAAGATCAAGGACTACGACGGCAACGTGGTGGTCGAGATCAACCAGCCCATCGACGAAGACATCGCTTCGGCGATTCAGGGCGCGGGCGTGGAGAAGGTCAAGATCCGCTCCGTGCTCACCTGCGAATCGCGCCGCGGCGTCTGCGCGCTGTGCTACGGCCGCAACCTCGGCTCCGGCCGCATGGTTGAGCTCGGCGAGACCTGCGGAGTTATCGCTGCGCAGTCCATCGGCGAGCCCGGCACGCAGCTCACCATGCGTACCTTCCACGTCGGCGGTACCGCTAGCCGCGTGGCTGACCAGTCGCGCCTCGATGCCAAGAACAACGGCACGGTGCGCTACTTCAACCTGAACACCGTCGAAAGCAAGGACGGCGCCCAGGTTGCCATGAACCGCTCCGGCTCCATCGCTATCGTTGACGATCGCGGCCGTGAGAAGGAGCGCTACCAAGTGGTCTACGGCGCGCGTCTCCGCGTCAAGGACGGCGATCAGGTGAAGCTCGGCCAAGTTCTGGCTGAGTGGGATCCGTACACCTACTCGATCCTCACCGAGATCGGCGGCACCGTGCAGTTCAAGGATCTGCAGGAAGGCATCACGCTCAACGAAGAAGTCGATGAAGTTACCGGCCTCTCGCGTTGGGTGGTTGCCGACGCCCCCGATGAGAAGCGCCAGCCTACGTTCCTCGTCAAGGGCAGCAAAGGCAGCAAGCGTTACCTGCTGCCGCGCGGCTCTCACCTCATGATCGAAGACGGCGCGGAAGTCGGTCCGGGCGATGTGCTCGCGAAGATTCCCAAGGAGTCGACGCGTACCAAGGACATCACCGGTGGTCTGCCGCGCGTGGTGGAACTGTTCGAAGCCCGCAAGCCGCGTGAAACCGCGATCATCAGCGAGATCGATGGCGTGGTCCGCTTCGGCGAAGTGCAGAAGGGCCAGCGCAAGATTTACGTGACGGCCGACAACGGCGAGGAGAAGGAATACTCCGTGCCGCGCGGCATCCACGTGAACGTGCAGGAAGGCGAGCGTCTGCGTGCCGGCGATCCTCTGATGGATGGACCGCTGAACCCGCACGACATTCTCGACGTGCTGGGAGAGAAGGAACTGCAGAAGTACCTGGTGAACGAAATCCAGGAAGTGTACCGTCTGCAGGGCGTGGCGATCAGCGACAAGCACATCGAAGTGATTGTCCGCCAGATGCTGCGCTGGGTCCGGATCGACGAGATCGGCGACTCCAACTTCCTGCTCGAACAGCAGGTCGACCGCTTCCGCTTCAGGGCAGAGAAGGACCGCGTTGAAGCTGAGGGTGGCCGTCCGCCGCAAGGCCGTCCGCTGCTGCTCGGCATCACCAAGGCGTCTCTGTCGACCGACAGCTTCATTTCGGCCGCTTCGTTCCAGGAGACGACGCGCGTGCTGACGGAAGCCTCGATCAACGGCGCTATCGACAACCTGCGCGGACTCAAGGAGAACGTGATCGTCGGACGTCTGATCCCGGCGGGCACGGGCCTGGAGTACTACCGCAACGTCCAGCTCTCACCGGAGCTGGAGGAAGCGGCAGCTCGCGTCCAGCAGGAAGTCAGTGCCGAGATCGAAGCCGCCGAGCGCGAACTGGAGATGATGCGCCAGGAAGGCGAAGCGGAAGAGATGGCGGCAGAGTAAGCACCTGCGGTGCGGCCACTCTTCAAGGAACAACAGAAAAGGCCCGGCGCGAGCCGGGCCTTTGCTTCTCTATAGTAGTATTCTGAAACCTCTCAGACAACGAGGCAGGAGATGGATTTGAAAGTAGCCGATTGGATAGAGCACGCTACGTACGGGCACGGGCAGATCGTTGGAGATTGCGAGAGCTCCTGGTTAATCCGCTTCGTCGACCATGATGAGAAGAGAATCCTGAAAGGCTTCGTAAAATCGGAGGGTCATCCGCCTTATCCAGGATTCGCGTTTCCCAATGTCGCTCTACGGCCTAAGGCAGGCGCGAAACCAAGGAACGTCTCGACTTCGACGCCCGATTTCGATCACTTGCTGGAGAGGTTTCTCTCGAAGTATCCGGGTGGCCTAGGCGCCGCCGAATTCAGCACTGATGAGCGCAAATACAAGGAAGAGGCAGCGATGAAGTTCTCAGTTCGACTTAGTCGCACCGAACTCGCGAATTTGCTCGAATCCGCCTCCTACGATGAAGTGGCCAAAAGATCTGCACAACTCATCTCCGCTACGAACCTCACGTTCCGGTTCGAAAACATAAAGTTCAACAATGCCCTCAAGGCGGAACAGAATCAGAAGATCTTCGCTGAAGCCTTGTACGGAGTGCTTTATGGGACGGACGCGAACGAAACACGCTTCGATCTGTTTGTTCGGGAATTAGGAAGAATGGACATTAACAGTTGGCCGCTCGCGACCTATTTTCAGTTCCTCGAGACAAAAGGAAGACTCATGTTTATGAAGCCAACGGTTGCGAAACGTATGGCAGATGCGGTGGGTATAGCGCTGAACTACAGACCCGAACCAAATTCGCTGACGTACTCGAAACTTCAGGAGATTGCCAGGGAGATTAGAGGTCGGCTACTATCTGCGGGCCAAATCCTTCAATCAGAAATGGACGTGCAAAGCTTTATGTGGTGCGCATATGGAATCGCCAAAGAATGACGTGAGATGGATTTCGGTTTGCTACCATAATGCAGTCCGCATCATCTGAATCAATCGAAATGCCAAAAAAACCTGCCGCCGTTCCTCCCGTTCCCCGACGTCCCGAGCCCACCAAGCCGCCCGTCCTGATGGAGCGGACGCAGCCTGTCATCGAGCGTATTTCGGCTGCGCTTGGCGAGCCCGTCTTCACGTACTGGAACTCCACCAAAGGCGCGATCTGCCAGAACGACGTTGCGGGTTTGTATGCGCTGGTGCGTGCGCGTGGGCACGTCGATCGCTTGTCGCTGTTCATCAAGTCTGACGGCGGATCCGGCCAGGCCGCGCTGCGCATGGTCAACCTGTTGCGCCGTTATGTGAAGCATCTCACCGTGCTCGCGCCGCTCGAGTGCCAGTCGGCGGCGACCATGCTCGCGCTTGGCGCCGACCGCATTCTGATGGGGCCGCTCGCGCATCTTTCGGCGGTTGATACTTCGCTCACGCACGATCTTTCGCCGATTGACCGCGACAACGATCGCGTGAGCGTCTCGAACGACGAACTGCTTCGCGTGATCCGGTTGTGGACCGAGCAGGCCAAAGACTCCACGCAGAATCCCTACCAGGCGCTGTTTCCTTATGTGCATCCGCTCGTGATCGGTGCGGTTGATCGTTCCAGCGCGCTCTCCACGCGCATCTGCGAAGAGATTCTCTCGTATCACATGACCGACCTCGATCGCGCCCGCGAGATTTCGAACATCCTCAATGCCGGCTATCCATCGCACAACTATCCCATCACGTTGCGCGAGGCGAGGCGCATCGGCTTGAACGTCGAGGCGATGGACGACTCGGTCAACGGGCTGCTGTTTGAGCTGAACGAAATTTATTCGGAGATGGGGCAGAGCGCCTCAACCGACTACGACGAGCGTAACTCACACGACAACAGCATTCTCAATGTGCTTGAGTCGAGTGGGCTGCTGATCTACTTCCAGCTCGACAAGGACTGGCATTATCGCAGCGAAGAGCGCCGCTGGGTTCCGCTGAATGACAAGAGCAGTTGGCGCAAGGCCGAGATCGTGAAGGGCAAAGCCGTCATCTCGCAGCTTCACGTGCGCTGATCGCCGCACGTAAAGCGTCGCCGTCACGCTTCTTTAGCGCGCGCGGTATATTTCGCCACGTACATCGCGGCGTCCGCGGCGGTCAGAAGGCTTTCGCGCGTGGTTCCGTCTTCGGGATACATCGCGATTCCCAGGCTGGCGGAGCCGTGGAGTATGTAACCCTCGAGGTGGAATGGATCTCTAAAGCAGCGTTCCAGACGGGATGCGATCTCTTCGACGCCGGCGCGGTCGCGGGCGCCTGGAATGAGCGCGGCGAATTCGTCTCCACCCAGCCGGGCCAGGACGTCTCCGGAGCGCAACTGATGTTTCATGCGCGCGCACGCTTCCTGAAGATACATATCGCCGACGCGATGCCCATACACGTCATTGACCTGCTTGAACTCATCCAGATCGACGTAGATGAGGCCAAAGGTTCCGGCATGCTTCCTGGCGCGGGCGATCACGGCGTCGATTTGCTTGTCGAGCGAGAAGCGGTTATGCACATTGGTCAACTGATCGAACTCCGAGCGATGGACAAGGTCGGAGAAGGCTCTGCGCGTTTCGATTGCCAGCGTAGCCAGGCGCGTTCCCTGGAAGAAGGCCTGTTCTTCTTCACTGTCGGGAGCCGTTCCAGGCTCGAGCGCGGCCGAGAGTGTGCCCAGTGGGGGACCGGAGCGCGCGAGAATCTCTTCGCGGACCAAACGCCGCCCGGCGACGTTGGCCTGGTAGCAGCCCAGCGTAGTCCCATCGTTGACATCGCACCAGCACGGCGCGCCGCGAAGCCGGAACGAGACCAGTTCGGTGATCTCTTCGAGCAACTCGGCGAGGGGGCGCGAGCCATTGATGTCTTCAAGCACCCGGCTACGGCGCTGCTCTATCTCGGCGTTATAGCGGGCCAACTCCGCTTCGGCTTCACTCTGGCGCGCGAGGATTTTGCTCTGCCGCTCCACCTTTCGCTGCAGCATCCAGCCCCAGGCGAAGATCGACACAACCAGCAGCAGCAGCAGCCCCACCGTCTTGAGCAGGTTGGCCACCGTAATTGGCGAGGGCCGGGCGACCACCACCACGTCGTCCACTGACCGTATCAGGAGATCGAAGGGGACATTGACGTTGAAGGGGTTCGAGTCTTCCAGGACGCAGATTCCCGTGACCCGCACCCGGGAGCCCAAAGGAATCGGTTTAAGGGGAGAGACGGAAGCCGCGCCGGTGCTGGAATGGGTCGCATGCCGGTAGATTGCGGAGAACAGACGGCCTTCGCTCACCAGCACTAGCTCTTCCTGCCCGTCTTCCCGCACCTTGGCCACCACGCTGGCTTCGATGGAGACCAGGTCGAAGACGTGATGGCTCTGCGTCAGGTCATTCCAGGTTACGGAAATGGGTGCGATCGGCGCTGCCTTCCGGGTGTCGAGGACCTCTCCGTTGACGAGCCGTATGAAGCCGTCATGCAGACCGGGGAACCCGGTGGCCTCCGCCATGTCGCCGATCTGGACCCCGTCTATTGCATGGGTATTGATCCAGAGGCTATGCGTGCCGTTCTGCAGCACGACTGCCGACCCGGGCATGAAATAGGTTACCGTCCCCTGAACGCGCACCCGCGTGGACAAGTTGTTCTCGCGGTAATTCGTCAGAGACCTCGTTCATCGGGTCAGCGGAACCGACCATGGGCTTACCCGCTGCGGCTTGAGGATCTTCAGTCTGGCCAGGATCTGGGCGTGCAGGATCACGCCGGTCATCTCCATCTTGCCGTCGAAGCGGCCTGAAACCGCGCCGGAAACCTCGATCTCGGCGTCGAGAAGGGATGACAAGGCGCCGGGATTCGTTGCCTTCGATCTCGATTTCGACGGTACCGCCATCCATCACAACCTTCATCGTGGTGCTCGGGGCGGTCGGAACTCATGGTGATGTCGGCGGACATGCACCCGTGCCGCGCACGTCGGACAAAGCGGCAGTCGAACCGGGCGTTGATCAGCGCATCGAAGGTCGACCAGCGGCGGTGCGGGCACAGGCCGCGCGGCCAAGGACAACGACGGCGGCATTGGCGATAAAAGGCCGGAAGCTCTCCTGCGTGATCGCCGTGGACGTGAACCCGATCGCCTGGCGGAAGGCTGAAGGTTTTTGCGGGCTGGACATAGATGGCCGTATCGCCGTCCTGCACAAACAGGGTGCTCTCATAGCTGCGATAAAAGGTGACGGTGGCATCGAAGTCGACCGGCGTGTGCGCGGCGGCCTGCTGATTGGAAAGCTGGTGCATGGCCTGGAGCGAAGTCAGAGGGGCGGCCTGCAGGCGACACCGTGGCCAGTCCCAGGAACAACACCGTTCGCCCGATCCACTTCCGCATCGTGCCTGATCGCATCCCTGCGCCCTCGAACACACACCGGGCGGGAAACCCTCAATACGAGGGCGGCCACAAACGCCGTCCGTCGGGTGTTGAGAAAACGCAGTTAGAGTTCTATTGAATCTTGGCGTCCATCTTACATATAGCTGGAATCCGGCGTTAATGGCACTTTCGGGGTAGCCGGATACTTCCTCCGTGCCGAGTTGGAGACAGGCGCTTGCCCCGGGACGCGGTATCATGGCAGTGCAGCGGAGGCCTTCCCGGCTCGACTCGCTGCGCATTTTCGACGAGATTCCCTATGTCCAGTCACTGGTACGAATGAAACGGTCCCTGCCGCTCGAGGCGGCGGCCTGCAATCGCTTCCCCCCCGGCAGATTCGAGTTATCGGCGTTCCGCTGGATATGGGAGCAAGCCGCCGCGGCGTCGACATGGGCCCCTCGGCGATGCGCGTGGCCGGCCTTGAAGCCCGGCTGGAAGCCCTCGGCCACCGCGTGACGGACGGCGGCAACATCAAGGTCGAAGTCCCGGAAACCCAGGCCCACGGGGCGCAAACGCGCGCTATCTCAAGCAGATTGCCGAAATCTGCACGCGCACCGCCGATGCCGTCCTCAAGACGCTGGAAGAGGGCATGACCCCGCTGGTTCTGGGCGGCGACCACTCCATTGCCGCCGGCTCCATCTCCGGCGTCTCCGAGTTCTACCGTCGCCGCAGCCAGAACATCGGCGTGGTGTGGATCGATGCCCACTCCGACATCAACACGCCGGAGACCTCGCCTTCCGGCAACGTCCACGGAATGCCGCTGGCCGCGCTGCTGGGCCTGGGGCCGGAGCTTCTCGGGAATATCTATGGCTACTCGCCGAAGATTCTGCCAGAGAACACCGTCCTGATCGGCGTGCGCGATATCGACGCGGCCGAGCGGGCCAATATCAAGCGCGCCGGCGTGGCCGAGGTCTACACCATGCGCGACATCGACGAACGGGGCATGCGCACGGTGATGGAAGAGGCATTGCGGGCGGCGGGACGCGGGACCGCGGGCTATCACGTGTCACTCGACATGGACTGGATCGACCCCGAAGACGCACCCGGCGTGGGCACTCCCGTGCGCGGCGGCGCGACTTATCGGGAGGCACATCTTGCCATGGAGATCATCGCCGACCATGGTCGACTGCTCAGCTTCGAGATGGTCGAGGTGAACCCGGTGATCGACGAGCACAACCGGACCGCTGACCTGGCCGTCGAATTGGCTTGCTCCGCATTCGGGAAGAAGATCATTTAGCGGTTGCAATCTGGAGCTGACTGGATCGGGAACCATCCCGTTCACTCCCTCACGCGCTCGGATTGCGCGACAATAAAAGACGATGGCTAAGAAACTCCGCGTTGGCATTCTCTTTGGCGGGCGCAGCGGCGAACATGAAGTGTCGCTGCTCTCCGCCGCCTCTGTCCTCAAGGCAATCGACCGCAAAAAGTTTGACGTGGTGCCGATCGGGATCACCAAGCAGGGCCACTGGCTGGCGGCGGCCGATGCGCAGAGCCTGCTGGAAGACGACACCAGTGCCGTCGCCCGCCGTCTGCGCGCCGGCGACCCCGACGCCACGCCCGGCGCCAAGTTGCTGCAGGAGGGCATTCCCACGTTGATGGCGCCTGAGCCGGCGAACGGCGGGACCGTTGCCAAAGCTGCAGCCGCCAGCGCGGCCATGCTGGATGTAGTGTTTCCGGTGCTGCACGGGACGTTCGGCGAAGACGGCACGATTCAGGGGCTCTTCGAGCTGGCGGGGATCGCCTACGTTGGCTCCGGCGTGCTGGGCTCTTCAGCCGGCATGGACAAGGATGTGATGAAGCGGCTGTTCGCGCAGGCCGGTCTGCCCATCGTGAAGCACGTCACCATTTTGCGCGGCGAGTGGGAGAAGTCTCCGAAGAAGGCCATCGCCCAGATCGAGAAGGCCCTCAAGTATCCGGTCTTCGTGAAGCCGGCGAATCTCGGCTCGTCGGTCGGCATCAGCAAGGCCCACAACCGCAAGGAACTTGGGCCGGCGCTCGATGTGGCCGCCAAATACGACCGCAAGCTCGTCGTCGAGCAGGGCGTCGGCGGAGCGATCCGCGGCGGCAAGCTCGGGGCCAAGGCTCGGGAGCTTGAAGTGGCGGTGCTCGGCAATGACGATCCGAAGGCCAGCGTGGTAGGCGAGATCGTCCCTGGCAAGGAGTTCTACGACTACGAGGCCAAGTACCTTTCTGAAGGTTCCGTGCCGGTGATCCCGGCGAAGTTCACCAGGGCCGAGTCGAAGCAGATCCGCGAGATGGCTGTGGCCGCGTTCCGCGCCTGCGATCTTGCCGGGCTGGCGCGCGTCGACTTCCTGATGGAGGCCGAACGGCCGCCGCCGCATCTATATCAACGAGGTGAACACGCTGCCCGGCTTCACCCAGATCAGCATGTATCCCAAGTTATGGGAGGCGACCGGCGTGCCGTACACCGAGCTGATCACGCGGCTGATCGAGTTCGCCCTGGAGCGGGATCGCGAGAAGAAGCGGAATACGTATAGCCGGGAAGAGTAGTGACGAGTGGTTAGTGGATAGTGGTTAGTGGCCGGCGCGGCTCTCGGGCTCATCTAACCGATGGGCTGGCATGAAGTTGGGGAACATGCTGCCGGTCGGTGGTGTCTAATTGATCAGGAATCTCAGGCGGGCGGCGAGCACTGGACCACTGGATCACCTGACCACCCGTTCACTAACCACTACTCACTTATCGCTGTTCACGCCTCTGGAGCCCGCATGATGACCCTGCTTGACGCACCCCGATTCGACGAAGAGCAAGATCGCCGCAAACGCGTCATCGCGTGGTCCAGCGTGGCTACGTTTACGGCACTGGTGATCGTTCTCTGGATCGTCTCCGGATTTCCGGTTGACTGGCCGTGGCACTGGTTTGCGCACATGCGCGGCCGCTCCGCCATCAACAGCTTCCTGGGCGACGTGGAAAAGAATGACATGGCCGCGGCTTACGGGGTGTGGATCCACAACAGCAAGTGGCAGCAGCAGAACGCGCCGGACCAGGGCTACACCTTTGCGCGCTTCCAGGAAGACTGGAGCCCCACCAGTCATGACAACGACTACGGCGCCATCAAGCATCACGACATTGGCGCGGCGCGGTTCGCAGGGAACGTGCTGGTGGTCGGGATTTATATCAACCAGCGCAAGAGCAAGCCGCTGTTTCTGGCCTATGATCCAAAGGCCAAGACGCTGAGCTTCTCGCCGGTTGAGTTGTACCTGGGGCCTTGAGCGCCGCTCACATCTGAGGAGGCGACGGCTTCTCAAGCCGAGATGAGTGCCGCTCCGCCACCAGCCATCGGCCGTCCCGGAAGACCCACACATCCGTGATCATGAAATTTCCCGAGATATCGCGGCCATTCCACGGCTCGGCGTCTTGCGAGTACGCGAGCGTGGCTACGGCTACGTCGCCCCAGAGCGAGACGTGCAGGTCGTGAATGGCCTGGCGGTGAATGACGTAATTCGGCAGAGCTGCGAGCCACACGTCGAGCGGAAAACGAGCCAAATTGCGCCCTTCCATCCCGACCAGAAGCTGGTACTCGGGCGCCATGAACGTCTTTGCTGCGTCGACGTCGCGGCGCAGAATTGCCGCGTTCCACTGTTGCTCGGCCTCGCGCACCGCCGATTCATCGTGACTCATCGGTTCTCCGTGTGGATCGGAAATGACCACAAAAGAGTTTGTGCAGAAGCGCGAGCGGAAGGCTTAAGCCTTCAGCTCCGCGAGGGCCTTCTCGAGGCTCGCCCCGTCTTCCACGTTCATCGCCTTCTGCGTCGAATCGATCTGCTTCATGAGGCCGGTGAGGACTTTGCCTGGACCGACTTCGACGAAGGTGTTGGCGCCGGCGGCGACCAGGGCCTTCACGCAATCTACCCAGCGGACGGCGCCGGTTACCTGGCGGATCAGGGCGTCTTTGGCCTCGGCGGCGGCGGTGACGAGCGAGCCGGTGACGTTGGCGGCGACAGGCACCCGCGGGGCGTGCAGGGCAAGGGCGTCGAGGACGCGCGCGACTTCTTCCTGGGCCGGCTGCATCAGCGCACAGTGGAAGGGAGCGCTCACGGGCAGCATCACGGCGCGCTTGGCGCCTTTGGTTTTGCAGAGGGCGGCGGCCTTCTCCACGGCTGCGACCGCGCCGGAGATGACGGTCTGCCCGGGCGAGTTGAGGTTGGCGGCCTGGACGGTTTGCCCGGTCTCGGCGGCTGCCTCGGCGCAGGCTTCGGCCACCAGCGCCGGGTCGAGCATCAGGACCGCTGCCATGGCGCCCTGGCCGGGCGGTACGGCTTGCTGCATGGCGTGGCCGCGAGCCTTCACGGAGCGCACGGCGTCGGCAAAGCTGAGCGTTCCGGCGGCTACGTGCGCCGACCACTCGCCGAGCGAGTGCCCGGCGGCCAGCTCCGGAGCGATGCCCTTTTCGGCGAGTACGCGAAAGGCCGCCACGCTGACCGTGAGGATGGCCGGCTGGGTGTTCTCGGTCAGGCGGAGGTCCTCTTCAGGGCCCTCGAAGCACAGCTTCGACAAGGAAAAGCCGAGCGCCTCATCGGCTTCGGCGAAGGTCTGCTTTGCGACTAGGAAACTGCTCGGACAGCTCGCGGCCCATGCCTACGGCCTGCGATCCCTGCCCCGGAAATAGAAAGGCAATCTTCGTACTCATGTCGTAGGAGATTCTATCGTTTTCGGGCGGGTGGAGTTCCCTCCTACCCAAGCAGAGCTTGGATGGGGCACCCGGTATCGTCGTTCGCGGCGGCTCCAGTGTGTACTGAAAAGTAACATTCCGGTCTCAAAGGGAGGATGGAGAGGGCTGATTTTTGTGGACTTTATGCCGAAAAGCGAAGGTTAAGCGAAGAGAACGAAAGGCGAATTAATTTTATAAACGCTTGATTCTAAATGTATTAAATTTGTGCTTGTGGAAAACTTTGAAAACACTAATTGTTGGTTTTGTAGTTAACACCTTGAGTTTTAGCGGCGGATTTGCGGGATGCCCCGCTGGCGAATCCGGAGGCTCAGTATGACGGATAGGACTGCGGATGGATGTGCTGACGGTCACAGGTGTGAGGGGAGAAGCGGGTTCTTCGCCTGCGGCTCAGAATGACAAATTTGTGGCGGGTCATTGGGCTGCGGTGGTTGGCTGGTCCGGGCTGCGCCTCCGGCGCGGAATCCTGCGGATGACAACTGCCCTCATCCCCGAGCTTTCAGTACGGATCCATAAGAATGAGGCTGGCCTGGTCTACGGTAATGGGCAACTGCGGATCCCTCTGTCCGCTTACCCCACTGCGTGGGGCCCCAAGCCCGCGGACTTTCGGGATGACACTTCGAGGGAGGTCCAAGCACGCACTGCGTAGGGCCCAGGTCACCCCACGGACCAAGACCTGTCCGTGGGGACCCCGGCAGACGCGCGGACTTTCGGGATGACCCTTCGAGGGTGGTCGGGGCCAGGCCGTCGGGACGGAGGGAGGGCTAGGCGAGGCCGTTGGGGCGGAAGCCGGCTAGTTGCATGGCGCGGTCGGCTTCGGGGTTGCGCATGAAGGTCTGCCAGACCATGTTGGAGCGCAGGTTTTCGGCCATGAGCACGCTGATGCCGAGGTCGATGCCGAGCACGTCGGGGTTGTACCAGTTGGCGGAGGGGTTGAAGGCGTCGACGAAGCCGTAGCGGCCCCAGGCCTTGTTGCCGTAACGGGCGCGGAGGTTGCGCTGGACGGTGAGGCACTCGGCGGGCAGGAAGGCCAGGGAGCCGGCGGTGGCGGAGGGGACCACGGTGCCGTCGATCATGCCGCGCGAGGGCGGGCCGCCCCAGACGGTGTAGCCGCGGATGGAGTCGGACGCCGTGATGCCCCACTGATCGTCGCGGTACCACTGCGGCATGGAGAGGCAGAAGGCCTTGTGCGCCCGGGTGGCCAGGACGGAGTTGGCGAAGTAGTCGGCCTGGGCGTCGCGCTTGTGGCGGAAGTCGAACCAGGCGTGGGAGTACTGGTGGGTGAAGATGGGGTCGTTGCCGCTGATGTAGTCGAGTCCGGCGTACTGGATGCGGGGCCGGGAAAAGGCCTTCCAGGTATCGGGGGCAACGGGGTGCGTGGGCGAGCCGATGGCGAGCAGGTAGATCATCATCAGCTCGCAGTAGTGGTTCCAGCGGCCGGAGAGGAAGCCGGATTCGGGCTTCCAGCCCATGGAGAAGGCGGGTCCGCCGTTGAGCATCCAGGGCCAGTCGACGCGCTCGTAGATCTGCTGGGCGAGGGACTGGATCTTGGCGTCAGAGAAGTAGGCGCGGGCGGTGAGGACGCCGCAGAGCAGGATGCGAGGTGTCGATGGAGGAGAGCTCGACGCGATCCCAGCGCGCGCCGGTTTCGACGTCGGTGAAGTGATAGAAGAAGCCGTGGACCTCGGGCATCCTGTTCAGGTGCCACTCGAGGGTGGTGCGGACGCGCTCAACCACCTGCTGGTGGGGAAGATAGCCATGGCTGTCGGCGATGCAGAGGGCGGTGAGGCCGAAGCCGGTGGCGGCGATGGAGGCCATGCGGCGCGGATCGCGGGCGCCGTTCAAATTGTTGCGAGCGCGGTCGAGGACCTGGCCGGTGGCGGGGCTGGCCTGCTCATAGAAATAGAGACAGCCCTGACGAATCAGGTCGTCAAGGAAGGCGTCGTCGTCACGGTTGAGACGAGATGCCTGGCCCGCGAAGGCAGAGCTGGCGGGCGCTGCTGCGCATCCAGCGGTCAGCGCCATGAGCCGGAGGGCCTGACGCCGATCGAGCATCGGCATGTTGCTTGAATCCCCAGTCGGTCACCGGCGGGTCCTGACGTACAACGATCTCGAGCCGGGGGTCCCCATTTCTCCGGTCCAGCGGGATCGAACGCCGCCTCCCGGAACCCCGACGCACCTTGAAAGGTGCAGACAACAGCAACGGTGATGTGAACAGGATGACAGGGTGGGGGCGGAGATGCAAGGGGGGAGTTTCAGGGGTTAGGGATTAGGGGTTAGGGGTTAGGAAAGAGCAAAAGCAGAGCGGTGGGGCAGGGGGGTGGTGGCGGAGCTCGCATCCCTCCCCGGTCCCCGAAGGCGAGGGACCGGGGACGCCCGGCGGGCTAAGGTTGGTGGTCTCCCACCCTGTCGACGGAAAAACGTCGACAGGATGGGGCACGGGAACGTTGAGGTGGAACGCTCACGGGATCGAGGAGGTGTTCTAATCCCTAATCCCTAATCCCTAATCCCTAATCCCTAACCCCTAATCCCTAACCCCTAGTCACTGCTTCTCAGTTCCAGCGGCTGCGATCGTTGGGGTCTTCGTCGATCTGGCGGCCGCGGCTGTCGAGGCGGACGGTGCGGCCCTGCTTCTTCATGTAGATTTCGAATTTGCGTCCGGCGCGGCGGCGTTTCCAGCGGTAGTAGCGGTTGCGCAGGCCATATAGCCACTCGGTGGCGGCAAAGGAATAGCCCTTGCGCGGGGCGAAGCGGATGAAGAGGAGTCCGGCGACGGCGCCGCCGAGCTGGGCAAAGGCGTAGAGCTTGTTATCCCCGAAGAGCATGGCGAAGGCGATGAGGGCGTAGATGGCCGCCAGGTATTTGGCCTTGATGTTGATGACGAAGAACATCATGAATTCGACGTCGCCGTAGAGGACGCCGATGGCGACCAGGAGCCCAAAGATTCCGCCGAAGCAGCCGATGAGGACGTTGCCCGGCCCAGTGAAGCTGGATTGCGAGAATCGGTCGGCGATCTGGTAGATGGCCGCCGCCGTGATGGCTGTTCCGATGACCGAGGCGGCGTAGAGGCCGGTGACCCAACTTGTGTTGCGATAGCCCTCAAGAAAGCCGAGCAGGAACCAGAGGGAGAGGAGCTCGAAGAAGGTGGGGAGCAGCCCGGCGTGGATGAAGCTATAGGTGAGGGGCTGCCATAGGTACCCGTGCAGGAAGGTCGCAGGAACGAAGGAGAACGAGCTGAAGATCGTCCTGGCGGTTGTGGGCGAGGCGAATCCCAGCACCAGCAGCGCGAAGAACGAAATCAGGTTCAGAAGAATAAGCCGGCGGGTGACTCCTTTGAATTCAGGAAACCCCAGCGGCATTGAGCCCATCCTGGCCATAGTTGTCAGGGTAACGCGAGCAGTGCGGCGGTGTCATTCTGTTCGTAATACCAGCTTTAGGGGACGACCACCAATCCGCGGTGACCGGCGGCATCCACGGCCCGAACGCCGAAGACCACGTTGTCCTTGGAAACGGGCACGGTGATGGTGATGGGGCCCGCTTCGGCCGGGGGTGGAATGTTCTTGCTGTACTGCCAGTCGGGCATGATGGTGTCGCGCCAGACGAGTTCGTAGTGATCGACCTTGCCGGGGGCGGCTTCCCACTTGAGGGTGGTGCCGTTCTCGAGCTTCTCCGCATCTATCTGCACCTTCTGGGGTTCACCAGGAGAGGAGGCAAGGGTGGCCAGGGTGGCGGCGTTGAGCCGGGCAACCTTTGCCACGTAGGCGAAGTCTACAAACTCCAACAGGTCGCCGAGAACGGGTTTTGCGTCGCGAACGACGTTCTGGTGCTGATGGTTGTAGTCTTCGCGCCACTCCGTGATGCGAACGGCGGCAAAGCCTTCGCGATTGAAGGAGCTATGATCACCACCGCGCAAATAACGGTCGGGGCGGGAAACCAGAAAAGCGTCGAAGGCGGCGCGGGTTTTGGCGCGGGAAGTAGGACTGCGAGGCCTCTTCCATGGCGCGGGCGAGCTCGCGGCTGGGCGAGTCGTTTTCGTCGCCGAGGGCGCGGATGCGGCGCGCCTGCTCAGGGGTGGCCGCGACCGGCACGCCTTCAGAGAAGACGCGGACGCGGTCTTTGAGCTGGAGGGTGTCGCCGGGTGTGGTGTTGCCGCCGACGATGTCGTTGTTGAGCACGCCCCGGAGGTTCCATTTTTCTTCTTTGGCGACTTTGGCCAGGTGCGCGGAGCCGACGAGTCCTTGCTCTTCGCCGGCAACCGCGACGAAGACCAGGCTGGCCGGGAGTTTGAGCTTGCTGAGCACGCGCGCGGATTCGAGGGAGACGGCTACGCCGGAGGCGTCATCGTTGGCACCGGGCGCGAAGCCGTGATCGTCCATCACATTGGTGTTGCGGGAATCGTAGTGTCCGGTGACGAGGTACATGGTGTTGGCCTGCGCCGGGTCACTGCCGTGCAGGATGGCATACACGTTGGTCATCCGGGTGGGCTTGGGGATGCGCTTGGCCCACTGGCTGCCTTCGGTGCTGCTGGGATCGGCCATGAAGGTGTCGCGGCGAACGTCAAGACAGCCGCCACAGGAGGTGGAGATCTGCTGGAACTGGTCGAAGATCCAATCGGCGGCGGCCTGCACGCCGGTGCCTGCGGGGAGATCCTGCTCCATGCTGGAGAGGGAGTTACGGGTCTGGAAGCTGATGAGCTTTTCGATGATCTGATGGATACGGGCGGGATCAATGGCGGCGATGGCGCGGGCGATGGCGGGGTCAGCGGGCGCCGGAGTCACGGGGCGGGCCTGGCGCGCATAATCAGGCTGGGCGGTGCCGGACTGGGCGAATGCGGCGGTGCCGCAGACAGTTCCACAGACAGTCCCGCAGACAGTCCCGCAGGCAAGGAGCAGGGAAGTGAGGCGCATGTAGGCTTCTCCAAGGAGCGATTCAGGACGGCTGCCCTCTTGACCTGAGGGCGGTATCCATCTAAAACTAGCGGAGTCGAACTCCAAGTAAACGCAATCCTACAGTACGACGCAGCAATGTCTTTGAGGAAAGAGAGGTTTGGGTGATGCCGAGCTGCCCTGAGTGCGAAAGCAACCTGAATATTGAACTGGATGAAGTCGAAGAAGGCGATGTGGTGTCGTGCGAAGAGTGCGGGACCGAGTATGAAGTGGTGGGCGTCGAGCCGCTGGAACTGGCCCGCGTGGGCGACGATCCAGATGAGGAAGACGAAGAGTACTTCGAAGAAGAAGAGGAAGAAGAAGAATGAAATCTCACATCCGCCTTGCGGCGGTGATGGTTTTTACCGCGGTTGCTCTGGGACTGGCTCCAATGGCCAGCCGGATCGCCGTGCCCGCGGCCCAGGCGCAGAATATCGGACAGCGTGTGGTCAACGGATCGGTGCTTGACGCCAGCTCGGAGGCGGTTGGGGGGGCGACCGTATTCCTGCGCAACACCAAGACCAAGTCCATCCGGAGTTATACATCGACGAAGGAGGGGCGCTTCCGCTTTGCCCAGGTAGACATGTCAGAGGACTTCGAACTCTGGGCCGAGAAGGAGGGCAAGAAGAGCGCCACCAAGACCATCAGCTCGTGGGACACGCGCAAAGAGGTGGAGACGGAGCTGAAATTCAAGTAGCCGGCGAACGGTTCAGCCGGGAGTAAGGGGCTCCGTTCCGGAGCCCCGTTCTGCAAATCAGCCTTCCAGTTTTTTGGCCACCAGCTCGTTCAAGAGCGCGGGGTTGGCCTGCCCTTTTGAGGCCTTCATGATCTGGCCGACGAAGAATCCGGCGAGGGTCTTTTTGCCGGCGCGGTATTGCTCAACCTGTTTGGGATTCTCCGCGATGACCTGGTCGATCATGGCTTCAAGGGCGGATGTGTCAGTGATCTGCTGGGGCTTCTCGCGCTCGTAGACGGCGGGGAAGTCCTCGCCTTTCTCAAAGGCGATGTCGAGCAGGCCTTTGAGCTGTTTGGAGCTGATCTTGTCGTCGTCGAGGAGATCGGCCGCGAGGACGATGCCGGCCATGGAGACGGGCGAGCTTTCCTGGTCGAGGCCGAGGGCGTTGAGGCGGCCGCCGATTTCGCTGAGCAGGAGGTTGGCCACTCGGCGCGGATTTTTGGCGGTGCGGGCAGCGGCTTCAAAACGGTCGGCGAATTCACGCGAGGCGGTGAGGGTGCGCGCGTCTTTCTCGCTCAGGTCGTACTCGGCGATCATGCGGGCGCGGCGGGCTTCGGGCAGCTCCGGGAGCTCGTGTTGGCGGGCGGCGAGGAACTCCGGCGTGAGGATGAGCGGCGGCAGGTCGGGCTCGGGGAAGTAGCGGTAGTCGTGGGCCTGCTCCTTGGAGCGCATGGAGTAGGTGCGGCCTTCGTTGGCGTTCCAGAGGCGGGATTCCTGCAGGACGCGACCGCCGGATTCGATGAGTTCGATCTGGCGTTCGATCTCGTATTCGAGCGCGGCGCGAATGAACTTGAAGCTGTTGACGTTCTTGACTTCGGCCTTGGTGCCGAAGCGCTCCTGGCCGCGCGGGCGGACGCTGACGTTGGCGTCGCAGCGGAGGGAGCCCTCTTCCATGTTGCAGTCGGAGACACCGGTGTAGAGCAGGATCTCCTTGAGGCGCGTGAGGTACTCGAAGGCTTCGTCGGGGGTGCGGATGTCAGGGTCGGAGACGATTTCACACAGGGGTGTCCCGCAGCGGTTGAGGTCGAGATAGGTGCGCTTGGCGGAGTCGGAGAAGCCGTCGTGGAGGCTCTTGCCGGCGTCCTCTTCCATGTGCAGGCGGGTGATGCCGATGCGCTTGATGGAGCCGTCGGCGGTGGGCACTTCAATCCAGCCATGCTCGGCGATGGGCTTGTCGTATTGCGAGATCTGGTAGCCCTTGGGCAGGTCGGGGTAGAAGTAGTTTTTGCGCGCGAAGATGGAGCGCGGGTTCACCGTGCAGTTGATGGCGAGCGAGGCGAGGGTGGCAAACTCGACGGCCTTTGCGTTGAGAACGGGCAGGGCGCCGGGCAGGCCGAGGCAGACGGGACAGACGTTGGTGTTGGGCCCGGAGCCGAATTTGTTGGCGCAACCGCAGAAGATTTTGGTTTCGGTCAGAAGCTGGACGTGCACTTCAAGGCCGATGACGGGCTCGTATTTGGCGAGGATTTCTGGTGAGAGAGCGGCTGCGGCGGGCATGTTGAAATTCTAGCGCGGACATGCGCAAAGGAGTTTCTTGCTGTCTCTGAGTTTTAGGGAGAGAATTGAGGTATGGATCGCGTCTTGCGAACGTTCGCCACCTTTAAGGACATGAAGGCCGAAGAGTACCGTTATTGGCAGGGACGTCCAGTGCACGAGCGAATGAGTGCGGTTGCAGAGATCACGTTGGCTGCCTATGGGCTGAAGGGAAGAACGAATGTTCCCAGACTTCAAAGAACTCCTGTCTGCCTTCAACGCCCACAGCGTTAAATACCTCATCGTCGGTGGCTATGCTGTTTCTTTCCATGCGCAACCCCGCGCCACCAAAGACCTCGACATATTTATCAAGGCAGACCCGGCAAACGCCGAAGCTGCATTTGCCGCATTGGTGAGTTTTGGAGCGCCGCTGGATAGTATTCGTGTAGAGGATCTCGCCTCCCCAACCAAGTTCATCCGGTTCGGGCACCCGCCGATCGCGGTGGATATTCTCTCCGGAGTCGATGGCGTGGATTTCGATGAGGCATGGCAACGCCGCATCGAAGATGTCATCGATTCCGAAACCGGCCTGACGGCATTCTTCATTTCGAAGAACGACCTGATTGCGTCGAAGATTGCCGCAGGACGTCTGCGCGACCTCGCCGATGTCGAAGAGATTCGCGAAGCGGAAGAAGGACAAAGCGCGCAAGAGTAGGGGCGTGCGTCAATCGCTACATCGACTTCGACCCGCCCGCGGTGCTACTGCTTCGTATCCAGCGGGTGGGAGATCTTCTCGAAGTACTCGTTCTGGATTTTGAGGCTTTGGTCGTCGGCTTTGATGGCTTTGATTGCTTCGGCGATCTGGCTGGACCAGGCTTTTTGGTCGAACGCGCCTAACTCCTTGGTGGCGGCGGAGCCTGTGCCCGAGTAGTGATTCGGGAAGCGCGCGTACCACCAGATGCCGGTGTAGACGTTGTCAGGCAGTTCGAGCCGGTGCTGGTCGGCGCCGGACTGCTGATCGGCGCGATCGATGTGCACGAGATCTGGCCGCGCGACGAGCATGTTGGCGGTTTCAGTTTCGCCGGCGTGCATGTCGTTCTTCGCGTCGGACTTCATGGCGGGGCGGCCGGGTACGTGTGTGTTCGGCAGGCCGAAGACATAGACGACGTAGTCGCGCGGCGTGGCGAGCTGGGCTTGTCCGAACAGCGGCAGCAGCGACTCGTTGCCGCCGTGGCCGTTGACGATGACAATCTTTTTGCAGCCGTTGCGCGCCATCTCCTTCACGGTTTCCTGAAGGAGCGTGAGTTGCGTCGAGAGGCTGTAGGCGACGGTGCCGGGCTGCTGCTGGGCTTCGAAGATCTGGCCGAAGTAGTACTCGGGGAAGACGACCGCGTACTCCTGCTGGACGGCGTTCATGACGGCGAAGCGCACGTCGAGCAGGTCCGTGCCGATGGGTAAATGCGGGCCGTGTTTTTCGAGAATGCCGAAGGGCAGCACGCACACGCCTTGGGATTGGTGAATGGCCTGGATGAAGTCGGGCGCGGTCAGCTCCTCCCACTTGGGGGAAAGCTTCTGGGATTGGGATGCGGCGACAGCAGCGAGCGAGACAAGCAGCGGAAGTGCGATTTGTTTGAACATGGGGGCCTCAATCAAGTTGCGTCGTCCGTACAGGACTTGCTCAAAAGCAAAGCGGAGCGGGGCCGGGTTTGGGTTTGCGGTTTCCCACCCATCGCGCGGTGATACTGCGCGATTGATGGGGCACGGTGGTTCGTGGCGGGAACAGCAGGTTTCCTTCGGAAGTGACAGCTAGAAACGCAAGTGCGACAGAGCCTTTGTTGCTACTCCGACGGGTCCGGGGCGGTGAAGGGCGAGCAGCAGGGCTTCTCGGTGGCTTTGAAGTTCATCAGTTCGGAGCGAATGCCGTCGGGGTCGTACATGTTGAACTGGCCCTTGCCGTCCTTGCCGATCTTGGTGGATGAGTCGGCGCGCACGCCGGCGAGGCGGTTGCCGTCCTTCAGCGTCTTGAAGGCGTCGTCGACGGAGTTCTGGCCGATGGCGACGTGGTCGAGCACGCCGAGGGTCTGCTGCGAGAGATTGGGGTCGGTGGTGAGCATGTATTCAAGCCAGTCGCGGCCATCGGGAACCTGCTGGCTGACCCATTCCACCTTGTCGTCGTGCATGCCGCCAAACCAGTACGGATTGAAGCCGAGCAGGGCGCGGTAGAAGGTGTCTTCCTTGGCGCGGTCGCGGACGACAAAGCCGACATGGATGATGTGGCGGCCGATGGCGTTGGGAGCGTCGACCTTGGCATTGGCCGGGGGCTGCACGAATTCGATCTTGTTGCCTTCGGGATCGAGCACGGAGAAGCGGCGGCTGCCGTCGGACGCCTTCGTCACTGCGGCTGGCACCTGCCAGCCTTTGGCGGCGAGGTATTTGCGCATGCCTTCAGCGCTGTCGGTGTTGAACGCTGCATGATCCATGCGGTTGATGCCGGCGTTCGCAGGCAGGGGCAGCACTTCGACGTACTGCGTGCCGCTCAGCGCGTATTTCACGCCCTTGGGGTTCTCGGGATCGGCCATCTTCACCGCGCCGACGGTGAAGGTGTAGTAGCGCTCAGTGGCCGCGGGGTTCGATGTATAGACGGCCAGGTGCGAAACGCTGGTGATCTTGGGGCGAGCCGGGGCGTTCTGGCTGAGAGCGCAGACCGCGGTTGAGAGCATTAAGGCGGAAAACATTAAGCGGAAACGCATGAAGCACCTCGAAGGTCTGACCGCACCACGATAAATCGGTTTGGCGGGGTGCGCAATGCGGAAGCCCGCTCAAAGATGGGGGCGGCCGCCGTCGGCTTGCGCCCGGTACAATGCCGCCATGCGTTCTTTGCGTTCTATCTTCCCCTTGATTGTGGCGTTGGTTTGCCTTGCATCGTTCTCTGCGGCCCGGCCTGCGTTGGCCCAGGACATCACGCCGCTCTCGGCTGCGGATCGCGCTGAGGCGCGCGACATCTTCAAGCAGCTCATCGAAATCAATACGACGGATACACCGCAGGGCAGCGTGACCGCCGGCAGTGCGGCGATGGAGAAGCGCTTTCTGGATGCGGGCTTCGCGCGTGCCGATGTGCAACTGGTCGGGCCTGACGCGAAGAAGATGAATCTCGTGGTGCGCTATCGCGCCGAGGGCACGCCGACTGCGAAGCCGGTGCTTTTTCTCTGCCACATGGATGTGGTGGAGGCGCTGCGCTCGGACTGGAACACCGATCCATTTCAGTTTGTGGAGAAGGACGGCTACTATTACGGGCGCGGCACGCAGGACATGAAAGACTCCGATGCGGGGCTGGTGGCTACGTTTCTTCGCCTGCGTCGCGAGGGATACAAGCCGAAGCGCGATTTGATTCTGGCGCTGACCGCGGACGAAGAGGGCGGCAAGTTCAACGGCGCATTGTGGCTGGTGAAGGAGCATCGCGAGCTGGTGGATGCGGCTTACGTCATCAATCCTGATTCGGGCGGAGTGGAACTCGATCACGGCCGCGCGGTTGTGGCCGATGTGGAAGCCACCGAGAAGGTCTACGCCGACTACCAGGTGACGGCGACGAATCCCGGCGGGCACAGCTCGCGTCCGCGGCCTGACAACGCAATCTACGAGCTGACCGCGGCGCTGGAGAAGCTGGCTGCTTACAGATTTCCTTTCGAGTTGAACGACGTGACGCGGACCTACTTCAAGAATCTGCAGGGGAAGGAATCGGGACAGACCGCAACGGACATTGCTGCGATTCTGGCTACGCCGCCTGACATGGACGCGGCCAAACGGCTGAGCGTCGAGCCAAGCTTCAATTCGAACTTCCGCACCACGTGCGTGGCGACGCGGTTGGCTGCAGGCCATGCCAACAACGCCCTGGCGCAGACCGCGCAGGCCAATGTGAACTGCCGCATCTTTCCCGGACACTCGCCGGAGGAGATCCGCCAGCAGCTGATCCAGTTGTTCGGCGATTCCAAGCTGAGCGTGAAGTATGTTTCGGATGGCGGTGTGGTCGCCGACGTGGCGCCGGAGCGCAAGGCGATTGTTCCCATTGCGCCGTTGCCGGAAGTGATGGAGCCGCTCACGCGTCTCACGCAGGCTATCTGGCCGGGAGTGCCGGTGACTCCGGTGATGGAGAACGGGGCGAGCGATTCCATCTATTTTGCGCAGGCCGGCTATCCGACGTATGGCTATTGCGCGATTGCGCTGGAGCGCGACGACGACCGCGCGCACGGCCAGGACGAGCGGCTGCCGGTTGACTCCTACTGGAAGTCGCTGCAGTTCTTCTACGCGTTTGCCAAGACCCTGGGTGACAAATGAGCGCTACGCACCTGCAGCCTGTGTATCGCAGGATTGCCTGGAGGCTGGTGCCGTTCCTGGTGCTGCTTTACACGGTTGCGGTTCTGGATCGCGTGAACATCAGCTTTGCCGCGCTGACCATGAACCGCGACCTCGGCATATCAGACCGGATGTACGGGTTTGCGGCCGGGGTCTTCTTTCTCAGTTACTGCCTGTTTCAGGTTCCGGCCAACATATTGCTGGCGCGCATTGGCGCACGGCGCTGGCTCGGCCTGCTGATGATCGTATGGGGCATGGTGTCAATGGCCACGGCGTTTGTGCCGAATACGGCGGCGTACATCGGCCTGCGCGCGGCACTGGGGATCGCTGAGTCCGGCTTCTATCCCGGCGTCATTTACTACTTCACGTTCTGGCTGCCGCGGTCGCAGCGGACGCGCGTGCTGGCGCTGTTTCTGCTGGCTTTTCCATTGTGCAATATCGTCGGTTCGCCTATCTCCGCGCACATCCTGCTGATGGACCAGTTCGCCGGGATGCGCGGCTGGCAGTGGGTGTTTCTGCTTGAAGGCGTCCCGGCGGTGCTGCTGGGATTCGTCACGTGGTGGGTGCTCGCCGATGGGCCGTTGTCGGCCGCGTGGCTGTCGCCCGCAGACAAAGAAAAGGTGGCGCACGATCTGTCGCACGACTGGGCCGTGTATGGCGTCGGCTCGGGCCGCGCGTGGTTGAAGGTGGTCGGGGATGCCCTGGCGTACTTCATGTGGAGCTCCGGAGTCTACGGGCTCAGCTTCTTTCTGCCGAAGATTCTTGTGGCTCGCGGAGCGTCGCCTCTCTCCACGGGATGGTGGGCTACTCTGACGTTCACCACCGGCGCCCTGGCGATGTACTGGGCCAGCCACCGTCGCGGCTACCGCGCTGCTGCCGATTCTGTTCTTTACCGCGGGCGCTGGGCTTTGCCGCGGCGGGGTATTTTCACTCGGTCACGGGTGCGGTCGCGAGCTTCTGCCTGGCGGCCATGGGGCTGCTCTCAGCGCTGCCCATCTTCTGGAGCGCCGCCACCGGCCGGCTGAGCGGCAAGGCCGCGGGAGCTGCGATCGCGTTCGTCAATTCGGTGGGAGCCGTGGGAGCGTTCGCCGGTCCGTACGCGATGGGCTGGCTGCATGACTCGACGCATAGTTATGCGGCTGGATTGTGGTCCATTGCGGCTTGTCTGGGCGTGGGGGCGCTGCTGACGGTGAATGCGGCGACCGATGCGGCAAGGCCGGCCGTAACAACCACGTAACCCATTCGTCGGGCTGGTAAACTAGGGCTAGATGATTCTCCCGTTCGTTCGCGAGATTTTCGCGGACCTGGAGCATACGCCGGCTTTCGATCGCGTTCGCAGGCATCTCAGCCTGGGATCGGGGCGGCGAATTGTGTCCGGACTCACTGCGACCGCTCGTTCCCTTTACATTCCCCTGATGGCACGGGCCGCAGGGCGGCCTGTCATTGTGGCCGTCGCTGACAACAAGGCGGCCGAAGCGCTGGAGCCCTTGATCCGCGCCGGCTGTGAGCTGACCGGAGCCATGGATCCCGCGCGCGTGGTCCGGTTGCCAGCGTACGATGTGCTGCCGTTCGAGAACCTTTCGCCGCACCCCGACGTGCAGGAGCAGCGCGCCGCCGCGTTGTGGAAGCTGTCCACTGGCGCCGCATCCATCGTCATCGCGCCGGTTGAAGCGCTGGCCATGCGCCTCTTCGATCGCGACTACTACGCCAGCCTTGCGGTGAGCGTAAAGCGCGGCGAAGAGATCGACGTCGAAGTGCTGACCGCGCATCTTGCCAGCGTGGGCTATACGCAGATGGACCTGGTGGAGATGCCGGGCCAGTTCACGCGCCGCGGCGGCATTCTCGACGTCTATTCGCCTGAGTCCGACCGGCCCGTGCGTATCGAATTCTTCGGCGACGAGATCGATACCATCCGCAAATTCGATCCCGAAACGCAGCGCTCGCAATCCGGTTTGGATGAAACGCAGCTTCTTCCGCTGACGGAAACGCCCGTTACCGAGCATCTGCTGGCCGCCGTGCATGCGCGCTTGAGCAGGCAGCGCGTGGAGATTGAAGGCGACGGCGATGCCGATGAGATGGCAGTGGAAGCCGCTGCCGCCGGTGGAGTGAGCGTCTTTCCCGGCTGGGAATTTTTCGCGGCCGTGGCCAACGCGGAAACCAATCTGCTGAAGCTGCATTCCCAAGGCTGTGCTTTTTGTCGAAGAGCCGGGCATGGTGCGCAATCAGATCGATCGCTGGTGGAATAAAGTCGAGCAGCGTCATCTGCGCAGCGGCATCGGCAACCTGATCAGGCCGGAAGATATTTACATCCGGCCGGAGATTCTGCAGGGACTGCTGCAGGCACACTTCGGCCTTGATATCGATCAACTGGGCGCCGTTGACGTGATCGAAGAAGATTCGACGCTGGGCGAGATCAGCCTGAACACGCGCCCCACGCTGCGCTTCCACGGATCGATACCTGCGCTGATTGAACAACTGCGCAGGCTCATGGAAGTGGAGACGCACATCGTGGTCGCGGCCGCGAACCAGGGCGATGTGGAGCGCATGGCCACGGTGTTTCGCGAATACCAGATTCCCTATCGCTTTGGCAGCCGCGCGGCGATGCACAGCGGCGAGACGATTCTCGAAGAGGCCAGCTACATGGCCGGCGATCTGCGCGTGCCGGTCATTGTGCGAACGCCGATTGCAGCCGGCGTCAGCTTTCCTGATTCGAACCTCATCATCTTCGGCGCCAACGATCTGAACGATGAGGCCGATATAGCCGCGCGCCCCGAGCCCAAGCGATCGAAGACCGCGGCATTTGTTTCGGACTTCCGCGATTTGACGGTCGGCGATTACGTCGTCCACGTCGAGCACGGCATCGCGCAATACCAGGGCCTGAGGGAGATTGTGCAGGACGGCCTCGCGGTCGAATTCATGATTCTGGAATTCGCCGAGCAGGCCAAGCTGTATGTTCCGCTGACGCGCCTCGATCTGATCCAGAAGTATCGGTCGACCGATACAGGACCCGCGCCCGCGCTCAACCGACTCGGTTCGCAGCAGTGGATGAAGACCAAGGCGCGCGTGCGCAAGGCCATGCAGGACATGGCGGCCGAACTGCTCAAGCTTTACGCTGAGCGGCACACCGCGCAGGGCACAGCCTTCTCGAAGGACAACGAATTCCAGAAGGAATTTGAAGACGCGTTCGACTACAACGAGACCGACGACCAACTCGCCGCCATTCGCGCCATCAAGTACGACATGGAGCAGACCACGCCGATGGACCGACTGCTCTGCGGCGATGTGGGCTACGGCAAGACTGAAGTCGCGATGCGCGCTGCCTTCAAGGCCGTGCAGGACGGCAAGCAGGTTGCGGTGCTTACGCCCACCACGGTGCTCAGCTTCCAGCATTACGAGACATTCAAGAAGCGTTTCTCGCAGTTCCCCATCAAGATCGAAATGATCTCGCGCTTCCGCACGCCGAAGGAGCAGAAGCAGATTGTCGAAGAGGTGGAGAGCGGAAGAGTCGATGTTCTCATCGGAACGCATCGCCTGCTTTCGAAGGACATCAAGTTTCAGGATCTGGGCCTGCTGGTGGTCGATGAAGAGCAGCGCTTCGGGGTGCGCCACAAAGAGCGCCTGAAGCAGATGCGCAAGGAGATCGACGTGCTCGCCATGAGCGCTACGCCGATTCCGCGCACGCTGCACATGTCGCTGGTGGGGCTGCGCGATATGAGCGTGATTGAAACGCCGCCGAAGGATCGCATGGCGATTCAGACCGTCGTTGCCAAGTTCGACGAGAAGATTGTCCGCTCGGCCATCGAAGTCGAACTTGAACGCGGGGGGCAGGTCTACTTTGTGCACAATCGCGTCGAGTCGATTTACGAAATCGCGTCGCGGATTCAGGAACTCGTCCCCGCGGCGCGTGTCATCGTTGGCCATGGACAACTGGGCGAGAGCGAGCTTGAGCGCGTCATTCTTGCTTTCATGCATCATGAATACGATGTGCTGGTGGCGACGACCATCATCGAAAACGGCATCGACATTCCGCTCGCCAACACGATGCTGATTAATCGCGCCGACCGCCACGGCTTGAGCGAGCTCTATCAGCTGCGTGGCCGCGTGGGCCGCTCCAATCGCCGCGCTTATGCGTATCTATTGATCCCGCAGGAAGGCGAGCTGAATGAGATCGCTCGCCGGCGTCTTGCTGCGCTCAAGGAGTTCAGCGATCTGGGCGCGGGCTTCAAAATCGCGGCGCTCGATCTGGAGCTGCGCGGCGCAGGCAACATGCTGGGAGGCGAGCAGAGCGGCCACATCGAGGCCATTGGATTTGAGCTCTACACATCGATGCTTGAGCAGGCAGTGAAGGAACTCAAAGGCGAAGGCGCGGAAGAGAAGCCGGCGACGCAGCTCAATCTCGGCATCCCGCTGCGCATCGACGAGAGCTACGTCGCAGAAGAGAACCAGCGCCTGCGCCTCTACAAGAAGATCGCCGGCGCACTGAGCGAGAAGGCCATCAGCGATCTGCGCGCCGAGATGGAAGACCGCTACGGCCCGCTGCCCGATGCGACGGTCTACCTGCTCGAAGCCGCGTCACTGCGCCTCGAATGCGAACGCATTGGCATCGCGCAGATCGACCGC
Source organism: uncultured Acidobacteriota bacterium (assembly GCA_963819365.1). GTDB lineage: Bacteria > Acidobacteriota > Terriglobia > Terriglobales > Acidobacteriaceae > Telmatobacter. Next base: position 47,737 of record CAWFVY010000023.1, on the reverse strand, counting down.
AAGCGCACCGAACTGCAGCTTCGCTTCGCTGAAAATGCCGGCATCGATCCGCAGCACCTGATGCGCCTGGTTGCAAAGAACGCAAAGCGCGGCGCGCAGTTTACGCCGCAGGGCGTGCTGAAGTTCCCGCTGGCTGCAATACGGCCCGATGAGATTCTGCTTGAAATCCGTGACCTGATCAACACGCTGGCCCCCGCGCCGGTGAACGCCTGAACCTAGAGAGAAACGAATGAAGATCAGCTTTGCTGTGTTTGCCCTTGGAGCGTGTATGTCGTCGACTGCAATTGCTGCTGCCGCTCTTTCGCCGCAGGAGAACTTTCAGAAGATCTCCGATGAGTATTTCGACCAGGTCTACTTTCCCTACGCGCCAACGGCCGGAACCCTGACCGGGTATCACCAGTACGACACGCAGCTTGAAGACTTCTCGCGCAAGACGATCGATGCGCAGGTGGCCGCGCTCAAGCAGTTCGAGACGCGCGTCTCTGCCATTCCCGCTTCGGGTCTGGATGAGACTACGCGCGGCGATCGCGAGATGGTCCTCGGCAACATACGGTCCACGCTGCTGTCGCTTGAGACGATTCGGATGTGGGAGAAGGATCCCGATGTCTACTCGGGCAGCATGAGCAACGCGGCATTCACGCTGATGGAGCGCAAGTTTGCCCCGCCTGACGATCGCCTTCGCTCGCTGATCGCACGCGAGAAGCAGATGCCGTCGCGCTTTGATGAGGCGCGCGCCAATCTCAAGAACCCGCCGCGCGTCTACACGGAGATCGCCATCGAACAGCTACCCGGCATCGTCAGTTTCTTCGAGCACGATGTTCCGCTGGCATTTGTCGACGCGAAAGATCCGGCGCTCAAGTCGGAGTTTGCGCAGACCAATGCAGCAGTGATTGCCGCGCTGAACAGTTACGGCGCGTGGCTCAAGACCGATCTTCTGCCGAAGTCGAACGGCGACTTCCGCATCGGCGCAGAGACGTTTTCAAAGAAGCTCGCCTATGACGACATGGTCGACTTACCGCTCGACAAACTGCTTGAAATCGGGTGGGCTGACCTGCGCAAGAATCAGCAGCACTTCAACGAGATTGCGAAGGAGATCGAGCCCGCCAAGGAGCCGCAGCAGGTTGTGGAAGAGCTGGGCTCGCATCATCCCGCGCCCGATCAGCTGCTCGCGAGCTTTCGCGCCACGTTCGACAGCCTTATCGGCTTCATTCGCGATCACCACATCGTGACGATTCCGTCGGACATTCGGCCCATTCTGGAAGAGACGCCGCCGTTCATGCGCGCCACCACGTTCGCCAGCATGGACACGCCGGGTCCTTTCGAGACGCACGCCACCGAAGCCTACTTCAACGTCACGCTGCCTGATGCGAAGATGACGCCGGCCGAGGTTGAAGGCTTCATGCATTCGTTCAACGTGGGCACCATCATTTCGACCGCGGTGCACGAAGCGTATCCCGGACATTACGTGCAGTTCCTGTGGGTTCCGCAGGCGCCGAGCCGGGTGCGCAAGTTGCTGGGCGCCAACACCAACGTGGAAGGCTGGGCGCACTATTGCGAGCAGATGATGCTCGACGCGGGTTATGGCCAACCGGGCACCGGCGCAAAGGACGAGCGCGAAGCGAAGTTGCTGCGCCTGGGGCAATTGCAGGACGCGCTGCTGCGCAATGCGCGCTTCATCGTCGGCATCGAGATGCACACCGGCAAGATGACCTTCGACCAGGCGGTGGAGTTCTTCCAGAAAGAGGGATACCAGTCGAAGGAGACTGCGATGGTCGAAACCAAGCGCGGCACCGGCGACCCCACGTATCTCTACTACACGCTGGGCAAGCTCGAAATCATGAAGCTCCGCGAGGATATGAAGGCAAAGCAGGGATCAGCCTTTTCGCTGGAGAAGTTCCATGACGAATTTCTCAAGCAGGGCTTTCCGCCCGTCAAGATTGTCCGGGAAGCCATGCTGGGGGATAACTCGCCGGCGCTTTGAGCGGAGTTGGAGATCCAGGAGTTAGCGGGAGTGAAATAACTCCGCTACTTCCATTTGATATTGCAGCCGATGGACGGGCGCTGATCTTGTGTCACAGGCTTTCCCGCGATCACCTCGTCCATCGCCGCGCGCAGATCCCGCCCGGTCACGGCGATGCCATTGCCGGGGCGGCTCGCATCAAACTGCCCGCGATAGACGAGCTTCAGATCGCCGTTCAACAGGAAGAAATCGGGCGTGCAGGCGGCCTTGTAGGCGCGCGCTACCTGCTGCGTTTCGTCATACAGGTAAGGGAAGCGGAATCCGTGTGTCTGCGCCTGCTGCTTCAGTCCTTCCGGGCTGTCGTCGGGATACATCACGGCGTCGTTGCTGCTGATCGCCACGATGCCGAGTTTGCCCGCGTAGTCATCGCCGAGCGCTGCCAATCCCTTCTCGATGTGCTTCACGTAGGGGCAGTGCGTGCAGATGAACATAACGAGCAGTCCCTTCTGCCCGCGGAAGTCATCGCGGCTCACAGTCTCTCCGCTTACTACGTCTTTCAGTGCAAAGTCCGGCGCAACAGCGCCCAGGTCCAGCATCATCGTCGATTCAGTGAGTGCCATGTTCTACCTCTGGAACGAACGATACATCGCTTCCGTATCTATTCTCGCGCGTGGCCTGGATATTGGACATCCGGTTCGGCTTATTTTTCGTACTTTTGATGAACAAAACTTTGCGGCCCGACGCGGGTTTCTAAGGATGTAAGGCAGGGCCGAACGGAGGTCACAAATGAGCATCGAAGGAGTGAAGTTTTGCGATTTATGCGGAAGCGCGATTGCTATTCACGATATCGCGCCAATCAGGGTGGATGAAGACGGCCACTTCGTTCAACTTCATCTGCACAACCGCAACAGGAACGACTGTCTGGCGCAGAAGCTTACGCAGATGGCAGAGCAATATGCGGGCAGCGCCCTTGCGGTGGTGAGCGACGGAATCGCTCAGGAACCGGTTCAGCATGAAGCCTGAATGGTTAAGTGGCCCGCAACTTCCCCTTGCAGCTTCTCAAAACAATCCCGGCTGGCGTCCGGGCACGCTCAATCCAAAGTGCTCATACGCCAGCCGCGTTGCCACTCGGCCGCGCGGGGTGCGATCCAGAAAGCCAATCTGAATCAGGAACGGCTCGTAGACTTCCTCGAGCGCGTCCTCTTCTTCGGCCAGCGTTGCCGCCAGCGTGCCCAGTCCCACGGGCCCGCCATCGTATTTCTGAATGATGGTCAGCAGCAGCCGGCGGTCGATCTCGTCGAAGCCATGCGCATCCACTTCGAGCATGGTGAGTGCCGCGTTGGCGGTGGGAAGATCGATGCTGCCGGTGCCGCGCACCTGCGCATAATCGCGCACCCGCCGCAGCAGACGGTTGGCGATGCGCGGCGTGCCTCGCGAACGCAGCGCAATCTCCGACGCGCCGTCGTGATCGATGGGGACGCCCAGCACTTCGGCCGATCGCTCCACGATCACGCGCAACTCCTCCTCCGTGTAAAACTCGAGCCGCAGCAGGATGCCGAACCGCGAGCGCAGGGGTGAGGAGAGCAGGCCGGGGCGCGTGGTGGCGCCGACGAAGGTGAAGGGGCGGATGTCCATCACGTGGGTGCGCGCCGAGGGACCCTGGCCGATGATGATGTCGAGTTTGTAGTCCTCGAGCGCGGTGTAGAGCTTCTCTTCGAGCACCGGCTGCATCCGGTGGATCTCGTCGAGGAACAGCACCTGCCGCTCGCGCAGGTTGGTGAGGATCGCCGTCAGGTCGCCCTGAATCTGCAGCGCCGGGCCCGATGTCTGCTGAAAACCCACGTCCAGCTCATTCGCGATGATCGTCGCGAGCGTAGTTTTGCCTAATCCCGGCGGCCCGAACAGCAGGACGTGATCGAGCGCCTCGCCGCGCGACTTGGCCGCTTCCAGCGCGATGGCGAGCTGCTCTTTTGCTTTGGACTGGCCGATGAATTCCTTCAGCCAGCGCGGCCGCAGCTTCAGTTCAAAGCCCTGCTCCTCATCAGCGCGCGAAGCGCTGACCAGCCGTTCCGGAGAGTCATTGCGAATGGCCATTCTGGGTAGAAGTGTAGCGGGTGGCCGTGCCAGGGGCAAATAGCAGGCGAAGCTCTCCCCGTTAAACCGGGACCTTCACTTCAGGCCAGTAGCGGAAGCTGCGGAACGTGGCCTGTCCCTTGCCGGCCGCGAAGATGGCGGGACGCACGTCGAGGAATCCGCCGAGCACGTTGTGATGCATGCCGGAGATCTCGGCCGACTCTTCCATCCTGCGCCACTCCGCGCCGGGAAGGCGATAGTAGAAATCGACATCCTGGTTGTCGTTCACCACGCGGAGAGTTGCGCGCGTGGCGCCCTTCTGCGCGCGGCTGGGCACGTAGTTGTTGGCGAGACGTACGCCGATGCCTTCGTCGTCGAGGAGAATGCCGGCGGCATGCTCGGGGCTGTAGAAGAGCATCAATCCCGATGCGCACCCGGGCGTCACTTCGATATCCATCTCGATGGTGTATGAGTGGCCGCCTACTGGCGTGGTGAGTGCCGGCGAGTTCTCGAGCGATGTGCCCTTCGCCTGCAACGTCAATGCGCCGTTGCCGGTGGTGAAGCGCGCCGGATCGAACTCGTGCCAGAAGGCCCACTGCAGGTTGAGCTGCGGCGATTTGAAGTCGTCTGATGGATCGAGGAGGGGCTGCTGTTGCGAGCCGGGAATGGGCACGGGGATTGCCGATGCGGGCGTGATGCCCGGGGTAACGCGGAACCAGCCGTCGCTGGTCCACTCGACGGGGAGAAGCAGCAACTGGCGGCCGAGAGCGCGATAACCCTTCTCGTAGGAATGCACCGTCATGTACCAGCGGCCGTCGGGCGTGTCGACCAGGCGGCCGTGGCCGACGCTCATCCAGCGGTCCTCGCGCGAGGTGGTGCGGACTACGGGATTGTGCGGCGAGAACTCCCAGGGGCCTTCCGCGTGGCGGCTGCGCGCGGACACGACGGAGTGTCCGGTCGCAGGGCCGCCCGTTCCACCCTCGGCGACCAGCAGGTAGAAGTAGCCATTGTGCTCCAGCAGCTTCGGCGCTTCCAGGCACGTGCATTCCATGCGCGGCGGCGTGGGCATGGGCCACGGCTCGAACGCCTTGCGCGGCGGCGTCTTCACGCTGAGGCCGTCCGGGGCCAGCTCCGCCATCAGGCCGCCGTTCATGTAGAGAAAGCGGCGGCCGTTTTCCCCAATGTGCGCGGGATCGATGGCGTTGATGCCCAGATCGATGGGTTCGCTCCACGGGCCGGTCGGCTTGTCGGCGTGCACCACGTGCAGTTTCTGGTTCGCCGGGAAGTAGATGTAGAAATGGCCCTGGTATTCGCACAGATATGGCGCCCAGACACCGCCGTGGTAGCGTGTCAGCGCGGCGGCAACGGGCTTCCAGTTAATGAGGTCGCGCGAGTGCCAGATGAGCAGGCCGGGCGCGTAGTCGAAGCTCGAGTGCGTGAGGTAGAAGTCGTCGCCTACGCGAATCGGGCTGGCGTCAGGATGGTCGCCGCCCAGGATCGGGTTGTGGTAGCTGGCGCGGCTCTCCGCGGCAGACATGAGACCCGGTGCAGTCGAGAGTGCAGCAGCGGCCGCGCTGCTGCGCATGAAATCGCGTCGTGTGAGCATGACGGGCCAGTTTAGTTGGACAGGGAACACCGAGTAAAGCGATTCCATCCGGCGTGAGATGGCGGTCTGCTCCGGCATTTAGACTGAGAGAGGCTCCTTACTCACGAATGACGCTTCGTTTTGCACGGCTTCGCCGCTTTCATTTCAACTTGCCGCAGCGTATTGCCGCGGCGCTGTTGCTGGTCTTTCTGGCGCAGGGCTTCTGGCTCACGGCGCATCAGACTCTCAGCGATCGCGATTACCAGTACGCGCGCTGCGGCCGCGAGATGTGGGAGAAGCCTTCTCCGCTAGCCGGCTACTACACCAGTTGCGGCAACATTCACGATGGCGTGCTGGCCTATCGCGCGGCGGGCCTGCCGCTCACGCTGAACCTGTTGGTCGAACGCGGCTTCGATCTGTTCCGCAAGCCCGAAGACCGCGTCATTCAATCCGGCGGACAGCAAAGCGCACAAATCAGTACATGGGAACTGCGCCACCAGATGCCGCACGTTCTGCTGCTGATGCGGCTGCCGTTCCTGTTCGTTGGCTGCGTGCTGGGCGGCGCTCTGTGGTGGGTCACGCGCCGTCTCTACGGCAACTTCGGCGGATACACAGCGCTTGCGCTCTATTGCTTTTCGCCGGCGATTCTCAAGGCGTGCGTCTCGCCCGATCCCGAGATCCTGGCTACGCTCGGCATCTACGCGGGCGTCTATACCTGCATTGGGGTTGCGCATGCCATGCAGGGTCCGCGGCGCAAATGGCGTCCGCGCCTGGTGCTGCTTACGCTCAGCTTCGGACTGGCCGCCGCCTCGCACATCGCGGCGTTGCCGGTGGTCGCTGTTCTGGGCCTGATCCTAATGCTGTGGATCGGCGAAGGCCGCCGCAGCCAGATGCTGCCCGTCATCCTGCTGGCCAGCGCCGGCGCGGTGGTTCTGGTCTTTGCATGCTACGGATTCTCTCCCGACGCGTTCAGTTATCTCTTCCGCTCGGCGGCGGGGTTCCTGTGGTTCTCGCTCGATCCCGCAAAGCACTTCTTCTCTTCGCTTCCCAATGCAGGGATTGTCATAGCAGCGGCCGCCTCGCTGCTGCTGTATCTGGGAGTGCGCCGCTCGCGCTACTTCGGCAACACCGCTCCGCTGCTGTGCGCGCTGGTTCTGCTTCTGCTGGTCACCACGGGTGTTCCGGCGTCGCCGTGGCTGTGGGCGCAGCCGTTTCTGCTGACGTTTACCGGCGGCGTTTTAGCCGATGCGTACGAGAGCCCGCGGCCGCGTCTGGCGCTTGCAGCGGGGGGCGCAATCGTGCTTCTGCAGGCAGTGTTTTGCGTCCTGAGTTTGCCCGGATTGCTGTAGAGGCGGGGTTCTGTCGAAACGGTCCTGGAACTAATGCGCTTGAAGACATTAGGCTCTCAAGAGCATATTCGTGGTACTGTTGTTTTGGAACGGGATGAACTGGGTGCCACCGAATCAGCCTGTAACTGAGCGGTCAGTTCTCAAGCGCAGAGCGAACGAAGGGAATCGGTGGCGCCAATGGAAAAGCAGTGGGACGTTATCTTCCACGATGAGTTTGCCCGTGATTTTGGCCGGTGGTCTGAAGAATTGCAGGATGCAGTCCTCAGTCTGCTTGGCAAATTGCGTGTGTTCGGGCCGTCTCTCGGACGGCCAAGCGTGGATACCTTGAAGGGATCCAGGTATCCCAACATGAAAGAACTTCGCCTGGATGCCGAGGATGGGGCGTGGCGGATAGCGTTCGCCTTCGATCCAAAGCGACGGGCCATCTTGCTGGTCGGTGGAGACAAGTCTGGAGTTTCAAAGGATCGATTCTATTCAGGGCTGATTCGAATCGCAGACGCGCGGTACGGAGAGCATCTGAAGAGTGTTGATCAAGATGGGAAGAAGAAATGACCGTGAATCTCGAAGAAATCCTCCAGGCGATGCCTGAAGACCGTCGGCTGCGAATCGAGAAGCGCGCGGCTGAGCTGATTGCGGACGAGCTGAATCTCCGCGAACTGCGCCGCCTGCGCAAATTGACCCAGGCTCGCCTCTCTCGCAAACTCAAAATCGGCCAGGAGGGCGTCTCGCGTATCGAGAAGCGCTCAGACCTCTACATATCGACGCTTCGGAGCTACGTGGAGGGCGTGGGTGGCAAGCTCTTCCTGGTGGTCGAACTGCCGGATCACCCCCCGCTAATTCTGTCTGGCTTGGGCGGCGACGACCGCCCGAAAAGCGCGAAGGAGAAAGCAAAAGCGGGCGCTAAGTCCAAGCCCAAAACCCGCCGCGCCGCGTGATATATCAAAGACCTTTGCATTACGGGCTAGCGGTTCCTATAACGTTATGCAAAATAAAGACTTATTGGATTAGTTCCACCTTGCTGAAAGGCCCCTCCAACCGGTAAAATAGAAGGGCAGCCCGCATCCGGTTCCGGCCTATCGTTACCGCTTGTTCCTGCCGCCTTCCGGCGGGCTCACGAGACCTATGGCAGACGATCAGAACCCCCAGCTCCCTCTCGACGGCGGCGTTCCTCCCGGCGGCGGCACCAACTACGTCAACATGAACATTGAAGAGGAGATGCGCCGCTCCTATCTGGCCTACTCCATGTCGGTGATCATCGGGCGCGCGCTGCCCGATGCCCGTGACGGATTGAAGCCCGTCCATCGACGCATTCTTACCGCCATGGACCGAGAGGGGCTGCAGCACAACAAGCGCTATTCAAAGTGCGCCGGCGTGGTGGGCGAATGCCTGAAGAAGTACCATCCCCACGGCGATTCGTCAGTGTATGACGCGCTGGTCCGCATGGCGCAGCCGTGGTCGTTGCGCTATCCGCTGGTCGATGGCCAGGGAAACTTTGGTTCGGTCGACGGCGATCCGCCCGCGGCTTATCGGTACACCGAGTGCCGCATGGAGCGCATTGCCGAAGAGATGATGGCGGACATCGAGATGGAAACCGTCGACATGATGGCCAACTTCGATGAGACCACCGACGAGCCCACGGTTCTGCCGACGCGCATTCCGACGCTGATCGTCAACGGGTCGAACGGCATCGCGGTGGGCATGGCGACGAACATTCCGCCGCATAACCTGACGGAAGTCATCAACGCCACCATCGACCTGGTGAACGATCCTCATGCCGGCCTGGAGGCGGTGCTCAAGCACGTGCAGGGGCCTGACTTCCCGACGGGCGGCTTCGTCTACGGCACAACCGGAATCGCCCAGGCTTACAAGACGGGCCGCGGCCGCTTCATGATGCGCGCCAAGGTCGCCACCGAGAATCTGACCAAGGAAAAACAGGCGATCATCGTCACTGAAATTCCTTACCAGGTGAACAAGTCCAAGCTCATCGAGCGCATCGCCGAACTGGCGAACGAGAAAGTCATCGATGAGATCAGCGACGTGCGGGACGAGAGCGATCGCGACGGCATGCGCATCGTGATCGAAATGAAGCGCGGGTCGCAGCCGGAGATTGTGCTGAACCAGCTTTACAAGCACACGTCGATGCAGGAGAGCTTTTCGATGATCTTCCTGGCCGTGTTGAACGGCCGGCCGGTGGAACTGGGGCTCGACCAGGCGATCCGGGCATTCATCGATCATCGCGTGGATGTGGTGCAGCGGCGGACGGTGTTCCTGTTGCGCAAGGCGCGCGAACGGGAGCACCAGCTCGAAGGCTACAAGATTGCGCTCGACAATCTCGATACCGTCATCCGCATCATTCGCGGATCAGCTTCCCGCGCCGAGGCTCGCGAGAACCTGTATGCGTGGGGCAAGGGGACTGAAATTGTCATCAACCTCGATCGCGAACGTCTGCCTCATGAAGAGCGCGGCCTTTCGCTGCGCCAGGTCGACGCCATCCTCGAGTTGCAGCTCTATCGCCTCACCCAGCTTTCGGTGGACGAAATCCTCAAGGAACTCAACGAAATCCGCGAGAAGATCGCAGAGTACCAATCGATTCTTGCCAGCGACAAGAAGCTGCGCCAGGTCATCGTCAAGGAGCTCAAGGAAGTTCGCGACAAGTACGGCGACGAGCGCCGCACGCAGATTATCGACGAGTCCGCCGAGCTGCAGCTTGAAGACCTCATCGCCGACGAGCAGGTGGCGGTCACGGTCTCGCACCAGGGCTATCTGAAGCGCACGCCCATCAGCATCTATCGCCAGCAGCGCCGCGGCGGCACCGGCCGCATGGGCATGAAGACGCGTGAAGAAGATTTCGTCGCGCAGCTCATTGTCGACTCCACGCACGCGTATCTGCTTTGCTTCACCAACTCGGGGCGCGTCTACTGGCTCAAGGTCTACGAGATTCCCGACGTGGGCGCCGCCGGCAAGGGCAAGAGCATGCAGAGCCTGCTCAACCTGCAGCCCGGCGAGAATGTCCGCGCCATCCTGCCCGTGCGCGATCTTGAAGAGGAAGGCAGATACATCTTCTTCGCCACGCGCAACGGCACGGTGAAGAAGACGCCGCTCAAGGACTTCTCGAACGTGATGTCACGCGGCATCATCGCGATTGCGATTGACAAGGACGACGATCTGGTTGCCGCTGACCTGACCAACGGCAAGCAGACCATCTTCCTCGCCACCCGCGAAGGCATGGCCATCCGCTTCCAGGAAGAATATGATCCGGAGCGCAGCGGCATCGGTCTTCGTCCCATGGGGCGCAATGCCGCCGGCAACAAGGGCATCTCGCTGAAGAAGGGCGACTATGTCATTGGCGCGGCTATCACCAGCTCTGATGAAACCCGGGATAAGGAGCGCGACGAGTGTGCCGCCGGGCTTGGCCTTACTGACAAGCTAACTTCCCTGCGCGCAGCTTATGCCGATGCCAAGGAAGCTCTCCAAAAGGCGCGTGAAGACCGCCGCAACGGCGTTCAAGACGATGAATCGTTGAAGGCGGCGGACAAGGCTGCAGAAAAGGCTGTGGACGACGCGTACAAGGCTCTCAAACACCTGGATGAGAAGCTCTGCGTTACCCAGTCTCTGATCCTCACCATTACCGAGAACGGTTTCGGCAAGCGCACCGATGTGGATGAGTACCGCCTGACCGCACGCGGTGCCCAAGGGGTCAATAATCTGAAGGCGACGCCCAAGGTGGGTAAGAGCGCGTCTATTCTGCTTGTCGACGAGACGTCGGAACTGATGGTCATCAGCCAGTACGGCAAGATCATCCGCATCGACACGAAGACGGTGCGCGCCGCCGGCCGCGCGACCCAGGGCGTCCGTCTGCTTAACCTCGACGCCGAAGACAAGGTAGCCGCCGCAGTCATCATCCCGCCCGACGAAGTGAACGGGAAGGATGAGGAGCAGGGCACGCTGCTCCAGTAGCAAACAAAACTCAGGCCCGCTCAGGCGGGCCTGAGTTTTTATAGAGCGCGCGGAGCGGGCAAGAGGAATGCTTGTTGGCATTGGCGGGTTGGGGTTCGTGCTTTCCCACCCTAACCACGATGAAACCGTGGTTAGGGTGGGGCACCCGGGTTTGGGGTGGAACGCTCACAGGGCAGGCTGGGGTTCGTGCTTTCCCACCCTAGCCGCAAAAACAAAGACGCGGCGAGGGTGGGGCACCCGGGCAGGTGCAGGCGAATATGTTTACTGATCGGTAATATTTATGTTTTTGCGGGAGGCAGGCCTGGATGCCGATTTCTGGCTTCGGAGGCTGTTTTTCGAAGAAAAGGCGAAACAACGAGGAGCCGATTAGTCCGAATATAAGTATATGTATTGCTTGTGGATAGATCTGTTTTTAGGGCAAATGTGGAAAACTCAAAAAAGCGAAAACTATTAATTTTCTGGTAACGGGTCCCGGTTCTTTTCAAGGCTGCTGTGCGGGTCAGCCTCATGGGCCGTGTCCTCTACCGGCTTCTGGCCGGAGCCTGGGGGGCGGCCGCCGCTGCTGACTGCGTTCGGGCCGGGGGGTGCTGGTTCCCGGTCGCGGGAGAAGGTGGCGAGGGCGGCTTTGGCGGCGGCGATAAGTTTGGGGCCCTCGTCGTTCCAGAAGACGTGGAAGACCATGCCGTGGGTGATGCAGGCGATGAAGTCGCGAATGGATTCGCGGGTGGAGACGATGGGCAAGGCTGCGCGGTAGGCGTCTACGCCTGCGTCGCGGGCCGCCGAGGATTTGGCTCCTCCGCCGGCCTGGACGGCCTGGCGGTAGGCGATAAGGCAGCGGTTGACTGCGACGTGGGTGGAGGGCTCGGATGCGGGTTGTGTCATGGGTGTGTCCTCTTCTGAGGGCAAAAGAAATGCCCGCCGGGGATGCCGGCGGGCAGGGTTTTGCCTTACTAATTTAAGGCTAGCAAATTGGGAGGGGTGATCGGCAAAAAGTTTTGCACATTTTTGGAGTATTGAATTCAAGAGGTTGGGATGTTTTTCCACAGGGTGGGGGCTTGACAAGGTTTTGGGGAGGCACGGAAAAGCGGGATCTTCCCCTTCATTACACTCAGGGTCAGAATGACAAGGTGGTGAGTGGGGGGTCGTGGTCTCCCACCCTGTCGCCAGGAAAAAGGCGACAGGATGGGGCACGGGTGATTCGAGGTGCATCGGGGAATTGAAAAGCAGGTTCTTCCCCTTCGTTGCACTCAGGGTCAGAATGACAAGGTCGGTGGTAGGGAGAGGACCGGTTCGGGGGCGTCCTTCTCGACGGCCACGCGGGTCAGGGTCACCACGGTGATATCGTCCGACTGGCCGAAGCGGCGCGCTGCCTCGGCCACCTCCGTGGCGCTGCGGCCGGCCAGGGCTCGGGTGCGGTCGAATCCGAAGAGCTCGCCGGCGGGATTTTGCGCCTCCACCACGCCGTCGCTCAGAAAAGTGAGCCGGTCGCCCGGGGCGATGGGGAGGGCTTCCTCGTCGTAGGCGCTTCCGGGGGCGAGGCCCAGCGGCAGAGCGCCGGGGCAGTCGGCTTCCCGGCCATTGAGATAGGGCGGCAGATGCCCGGCGTTGGCATAGCGCAGCACGGCGTCCGGGCCGATCGAGGCGCACAGACAGGTGGCGAACCCACCCAGGCCGGATGCGCAGAGGGTTTCATTGAGCTTGCCGAGCATTGCAGCGGGTTCAATATGGATGCCACCGGCGGCCTCCTGGCGGGCGGCGCCCAGAATGGTTGCCACCACCATGGCAGCACGCAGGCCTTTGCCGCTCACATCGCCGATGAGCAGCATGGACGACTGATTGCGGCCGTCGAGCAGGGCGTAGAAGTCACCGCCCACCTCGGCCGCGGGGAGATAGACGGCGTCCATGGTCCAGTGGCGGCCGGCGGCGGTTGGGGTGGAGAGCAGCAGTTGCTGAACGGCTCGGCCGGCTTCGAGTTCGGAGGCGAGGCGCTGCTTCTCGCGGCGGTCGCCGAGCAGGTCGCGGAAGCAGATCACCAGCGTCAGCACGCCAAGGAGCACGCTGAAGGGCGAAGTGAAGTAGGTGCGCACCCCGGCAATCTCGAAATAGCGAGGTATGGATGTCAGCGCCTGGAACTCATGCGAGACGGTGATGCGGACCAGTGTGAAGGCGAGGAATACCCCGGCCACCATGCGCACGCGTCCACTGCTTCGGCGCAGCCCCTGCCAGGACAGCCAGAAGAGCGCGACTTCAGACACATCGAGGCCCCAACTGCGGGCGAAGGCCAAGGAAGGCGTGAATGCCGCCACGGCCTGCAGCGCGTAGATGGGCCAGAGCAGGACCGTCCAGCGACGGTTGGTGATCCCGAGAGCGTCCGCTACCGCCTCCACCAGAATCAGGGAGGCGAAGGCCGAGAGAAGGGAGTGACCCGGATGGCGGTGAAGTAATCGATGGAGTGGTCGATTCCGGTGAGCGCGAAGTACGCGCCCATCCCGCCGAACATCCGGAAATCCGGCGCGGCCTTCCACAGAGCCAGATACGCCGCTGCCAGACAGAACTCGAACACCGCCAGGATCAGGATGGGCCGGTCGCGCAGGGGATCGGCTACCTCCGCAACCACGCGCACCGCCGCGAGGGTTGCGGGCAATGCGGATGCCCGGCACAACTCTGCCGCGCAAAGCAGCGCGAACACGAGCCCGGTCCAACGTCGAGAACGCAAGCGGGGAAGCCTCCGTGGGGATGTAACTCGAAGGGTTACACAGAGGTGCGCGGGTGACAAGAAGAATTGGGGCGGGCAGTGGCGGGTTTGGGTTCGTGCTTTCCCACCCTAACCGCAAACTGCGCGGTTAGGATGGGGCACCCGGCGTCTTTGGCTAGTTGGGGGCGCCGGAGGTTTCGGTGTGCTCGAACCGGCACTCGCCGCACTGGCAGTGGCGGCGCAGGAAGTCGAACGAATAGATACCGGAGTTGTGCCCGTCGAGCCAGTTGAACTGGATGGCGTAGCGGCCGACGGCCTGGGCGCTCGCGGGCTTGGCCGGCGGCGTGTACATGGGCAGCAGATTGGCGGCTTTGGGCTTGGGCTGGCCGGTCTTGCGGCCTTGCTTTTCGCGTTCGTCATTGCAGGTGGCACAGGGGCAGCCGTCGCGGAGCCAGGCGAAGTTCCAGGCGGAATGATGGCCGTCGGACCAGTCGATCTCCAGGCCCTTGCCTTCGGTGATCAGCACCCGCACCTTGATCGGAGTGACGGCTGCGCGCGACAGGGGGCGATCAGCGCCGTGTTCGCGGGCCATGTCTTCCTTCGAGGAGAAGCGGATGCCTTCGTGACTCATGAGCTATAGTTTACAGGGGACAGAGATCAGAGATCAGAGATCAGAGAACAGAACAGGGGACAGAGAACAGAGAAAGAACAGAGAACAGAGAACAGAGAACAGAGAACAGAGAACAGAAAGAGAACAGAAACAAGGAGATCGGTGGTCAGAGGGGTCGCGTGAGCAGGTGATCAAGGGACGATCGATCAGCGGCGGTAACATCTTCTGATCTCTGTTCTCTGATCTCTAACCACTGTCCTCAACGCGTCTTCCAGAAGAACCACGCTGCCATGCCGAAGCCGATGACGATGACCAGGGTGCGGAGGACGGACTGGGGGACGAGGCGGGCGAAGCGGGCGGAGGTGTATCCGCCGATGGCGCACGCCACCATGGCCATGAGGCAGTAGCGCCACTCCACGTTGCCGCTGACCACGAAGATGAGGAACGCGACGCCGTTGGCCATGCTGGTGGAGACGACTTTGAGGGCGTTGATCTCGTTCAGGTCTTCGAGGCCGAAGAGCGACAGCAACGTGATGATGAGGAACCCGGCGCCGGCTCCGAAGTAGCCGATGTAGCAGCAGACCACCACGGTGCAGAGGAAGACGAGGCGGCGGCGCGGGGGCTGGGGCTGGGTTCCGGCGCGCTGGTGGCGGGCGACGGCGCGGCGGTCGAGCCAGCGGAGGATGGGGCGGCTGATGGCGAAGAGGGTGGCGGCGACCAGCAGAAGCCAGGGGACCAGGCGCATGAAGGTCGTCTGCGGCGTATTGAGCAGGACGATTGCTCCGATGGTTCCGCCGATGAGGCCGGCAAGGGACATGGGCATGAGCAGCCGCGTGTTCTTGCGGATGTCTTCGCGGTAGGCGGCGATGGAGGTGATCTGGCCGGGCCAGAGGGCGACGGTGTTGGTGGCGTTGGCCTGGACGGGTTGGATTCCGGTGCCGAGCAGGGCGGGGAAGGAGAGGAAGGAGCCTCCGCCGGCGACGGCATTGAGCACTCCGGCGAGGAATGCCGCGACGATCAGCCACAGGGATCTCCAGTGGATGAGCGGATGGGCGGCGGCAAGAAGCATGTGTGGTTATTTTAGTGGGGACGGGATCGAGTCGGGGCTCGATCGCGCGCGAACTTCAGGAAGCTAGCTGTGAGGCGAATTGGTTGAGGACCGTTGCGACTGCCGCTTGAGCGTCGGGCGCAACCTGCATGAGGGTGCGGCTTTTGGGCGGGAGGAAGCCGGAGGCGACCATGCTGTCGGCGAAGTCGAGGAGCTTGTCCCAGTAGCCGAGCGGTGTTGATGAGGATGCAGGGCTTGGCGTGCATGCGGAGCTGCGACCAGGTGAGGATCTCGAACAACTCATCGAGAGTGCCGTAGCCGCCGGGGAGGATCAGGAAGGCGTCGGCGAGGGCGACCATGCGGGCCTTGCGCTGGTGCATGGTGGCGACGGTTTCGAGGCGGGTGAGGCCGGTGTGGGCGATTTCGCGGCCGGAGAGGAAATCGGGGAGGACGCCGAGGACTTCGGCTCCGCCGGCGAGGGCGGCGTCGGCGGCTGCGCCCATGAGGCCGATGTTGGCTCCGCCGTAGACCATGCCGAGGCCGGCGGCGGCGATGGCTCGGCCGAGGGCGGCGGCTTCTGCCAGGTAGGCGGGATCGGAGCCGTCGGAGGAGCCGCAGTAGACGGCGATCCGGCGAAGGGTGGGCTGGGGGTGCATGGATTCAGGATAGAGGGCGGATCAGGTGCGGAGGAAATCAGCGGGGGTGAGGATGGCGACTCCTTGATACGGATGCAGCGCGAGCAGGTCCGCGTCGCCGGTGATAAGGATGTCAGCGTGGCCGTGCACTGCGACTTCGAGGAATTTGTCGTCGCGGGAATCGCGGCAGGCGCGGATGGGGGAGGGGATCGAGACGAGTGCGGAAGAAGCCCAGACCGATTCGAGGAAGCGCTCGGGGGACTCCAGGTTGAATGTAGGGGGCGAACTTCGGTCGCCTTACAACCACGCGAAGCTCATCCCAAGTTGCCTGGGAGAGAAGCACTGTGTTTTCAGCAAAGGCCTTTCTCACAGCTTCTCCGGGGACCGAGCCCGCGCGGATCAAATAGCTTAGGAAGACGTTTGTGTCGATGACCACCCGAAGGCTCATCGTTCATCGGCCAGGAGCTTTTCCAGCAGCTCGTCAGTCATTCCCCGAGATTCGGCGTAGCGGCTGTTCTCTTCAACCAGACGATTGAGTTCCGCAATGCGCAACTGGCGGCTGCGCTCATATTCCTCAAGCGAAATGAGGACAGCTACCTCGCGGTCGTGACGGCGAATGAGGATAGGGCCGCTCTGAACCTGGTCTAGAATGGCGGCGAAGTTCTGCTTGGCCTCGGTGGCGGATACAGTCTGCACACATCCATCCTAGTCGAGAATGAACAAAATGTACATTTTGTACAAAATATTCAATTTGGTTATTCTTCGATGGCGGCCTGGGAGCTGCTCACGCGGGACCGTTCGCGAGGCGATGCCGGATGCCGAGAATTGCTTTCATTGCCATTGATCAGTTTATGGGTGCGAGCCCGGCGAAGGCGTGCGGCAGGTCACGGGTCAGTGAAGGAAGAGGGACAGGATCGCGCCGAGAAGCGATGTGAAGACGCCGGCGGCGGCCATGGCCCAGGAGGAGACGGTGGCCTGCATCTCGGAGTGGCGGACGAGGCTGGCGGTTCCGATGCCGTGGGAGGAGGTGCCGATGGCGGCGCCGACGGCGCGGTTCTCCCAGACGCCGATGAGGCCGAGCAGGAAGGGTCCGAAGCTGGCTCCAAAGACGCCGGCGAGAACGACCATGGCGATGGTGATCTGGGGTATGCCGTGAAGCTGGCGGCAGACTTCAATGGCGATGGGCGTGGTGACGGATTTGGGGACGGTCGACATGACGACCGGAAGAGGAGCGCCGAGGAGCCAGGCGGTTCCTCCGGCTGTGACCATGCCGACCAGAGAGCCGATGAAGACGATGAGAGCGAGGCGGGGAAGCGAGCTGCGCAGCGTGAGTCCGTTGCGGTACATGGGAACGGCGAGGGCGACGGTGGCCGGGCCGAGTAGCCACGTGATGAGATTGCCGCCTCGGTTGTAGGCCGCATAGGGCTGGTGGGCGAGGAGGAGAACAGGCGACGATGGGGATGCAGGCGACGACGATGGGGGGAATCCAGCGCCAGCGATGATGGAGCCTGAGCGCGAGGGCGTAACAGGCGACGGTGAGGGCGATGCTGAAGACCGGATTGGCGATGAGTTGGGTCACTTGCCGGCCTCCGGGGTTCTGCGGCTCGCGGCGGGGTGGAGAAGCCAGCGGGCGAGCAGGCCGGTGGTCAGCAGTACGGCGAGGAAGCTGACGACGAGGCTGGCGAGAATGGGGACGGCCTGGCGCGAGAGGACGGGGCCGAGGTCCATGAGGCCGACGGTGAGCGGGACGAAGAGCAGCACCATGTGGCGGAGCAGAAGGCTGGAGGCGCGGTCGACCCAGCGGAGTTTGAGTGCGCCGGTGAGCAGCGCTCCATAAAAGAGAAGCAGGCCGAGGACGCCGCCGGGAATGGGCACGCCGAGCGTGTGCAACCAGCCGCCGATGAGAAAGATGGCGACGATGATCGCGAGGCCGCGGATGAAGTCGAACATGCAAGTGATTCTCAACGCTCAGTGCGGGACGAGACAACCCGCCTGGTCCGGCGGGTGAGGCGCTTAAGATGGGGAGTCGGCTAAGGGGGAGTGATGGAGTTTGATATTTCACGGCGTGATTTTGTGAAGGCTGCGGGTGCGGTTTCGCTGGCGGCATCGCTGCCGGCGCTGGGGCTGGGTGCGGAGACGAAGGCGGTGGGCGAGTGGGGCGACGATGCAGCGGGCTTGCCGCGCTACACATACACGGGCCCGGTGCCGTTTCCGTTGACCTCCGACAAGATCACGCGGGAGTATCTGCCGGAGGATCCGTTTTTTCTGATCGGCAACTACCGGTTCACGCTGTTTACGCATGTCAGCGGCCTCTACGAGATTCTGAGCGGGGAGCGCGCGTGGGGTCGCCTGAACCAGGGGCCGGGGATGTGGAGCGGAGCCAACCGCGCGGCTGTGACGGTGGGCGGAGAGACTGTGCCGCTGGTGGGATTGACGGAACGCGCCGCGCAGGCTGCCGAGAAGGATTTCGGCATTGGGTATGCGCAGTATCGTTACAAGCCTGCAGCGGGATTGAGCGTCACGCGCACGCTCTCCGTGATGCCGTCGGCGAAGGCCGGCGAGGGGACTTCGGCATTTGTGTTGTCGGTGGCGTTGCGCAATGAGGGCGCGGCTCCGCTGAACGTGACGTATGCGGAGAGCGTAAAGGCGGCTTACAAACAGGCGTTTGCTGCGTGGGACTTGGACAGAGGATTGCTGCATGCGACGGGAAATGTGGCGAAGGAGTCGGCGCAGGTGCGGTGCGACTTTCAAATCAAGGAGCCGCGTCCGTTTGTGTTTTCGCGCAAGGGGAGGATGTCGCGGTTTGAAGGCGCGCCGCCGTCGCTGTTTGTGCGCGTGCCATCTCACGCCGGCGCGGACCTAGCGCCGACTGCTGAAAAGGATGCCGAGGGAGCCGACTGGATCGGCATGCGCGCCGCCGTCACGCTGGAGCCATCGGCGCAGAAGGTCTTCCACTGCATTGTGGGTTATGGGTATTCGCAGGCGGAGATTGAGCGGACTGTGGATACGCTAACCGGGGGGATGATCCATTCGGGCGGGCCGCATTTTCAGAGTGCGTGGGACCGCGCGATTCCGAAGTTTGCCGAGGAACAGGATGCGGCGCTGCGGCGCGAGATGCGATGGAACGTGGGCGTGCTGGAGCAGATGACGATCTGGCGCGAGTACTACAACGAGACCATCGTTCCGCAGGGCACGGTCTACGACTATCAATGGGGAATGGTGGCGAGCAATCGCGACCAGGCGCAGCATGCGCTGCCGTTGTGTCATACCAATCCTGCGATTGCGCGATCGACGCTGCGTTACATCATGAAGCGCACGGTTCCCGATGGCGAGATCAAGCTGGACGATCTTGGGTTTGGCTGGTGTCCGCACAGCGGCAGGCTGACGAGCGATCAGCAGCTCTATTTCTTTCTGCTGCTGAATGAGTATCTGAGGGCGACGGGGGATGCGTCGATTCTGACAGAGGCGGTTTCGTATTATCCGCTGGAGTCGGCGGCGACGGGCAGCGGCCTCGATCATGTGCGCGATGCCTTTCTGTTTTTGCGCGACCGCATTGGAAGGGGAGGAGGCCACGGACTGGTGAAACTGTGGAACTCCGACTGGAACGACATGTTCTTCTGGTGGCCCATTTCCGAGGCGTACAACACCGTCTTCGATACTTCGGAATCGCACATGAACACCAGTATGGCGATTGCGATTCTGGGCGATCTGGCGGAGACGCTGCACAAGTTCGCCAAGGGCGAGGAGGCCGCGGAGATTGCGTCGGCGGTGACGCTGTATCGCGCGGAATTGCTGAAGGCGTTTCTGCATGACTGGGGAGAGCGGGCGTTTCCGAAGCGGATGTATTTTGAGGGGCAGGCGGTGGGCGAGAAGGAGATGTGGCTGGAGCCGCAGGGCTTCACGCTGCTGATTCCCGAGGTTCCCGAGGAGAGAAAGCGCGTCTTGTGGGCGGAGATCGAGAAGCGGCTCATTAGCGGCGAGGCCATGGGGCCCAAGCAGATTGAGAAGCCGGTTGAGAAGCCGGGCACGCATGGCGGCTCGCGGGAGAATGGCGGGTTCTGGTATGCGCTGACCGGGCCGGTGATTCTTGGCGTGGCGGGGTTCGATCACGACGCGGCGGTTGAACTGTTTCGGAAGCAGACGTTTGCGAACTATGCGCGGAAATTTCCCCAGTACTGGACGGGGCAGTGGTCGGCTTCGGACGCGCTGGATGCAGCCGCTCTGCCGACCGAGGGGCTCTCGCAGAACATTGTGTATTGTGCGCATGCGCATGCCTGGCCTCTTTATTGCTATTTGCGGCTGAAAAGGGGCTGATGCCCTTCTGGAAGGCGCGCTGCGCTCCGCCTGCAGGAGAAGGCGATGACAGGTAAACTGGAAGAAGGGCTTTTCCCTCCGGATTTGTACTCTTGTCATCGCTCATCGCCAAACTGAATCCTCAACAACGCGAGGCCGTCGAAGCTACGGACGGGCCGCTGCTGATCCTTGCCGGCGCGGGGTCAGGGAAGACGCGCGTGATCACTTCGCGCATCGCCTGGCTCATCCGCGAAAAGGGCGTGGCGCCCGATTCGATTCTCGCGGTTACGTTTACCAACAAGGCGGCGGCGGAGATGGCCGAGCGCGTGGACCGGCTGATCGGGCATGCGTCGCTGCAGAAGCCGCAGATCTCGACGTTTCACTCGCTGTGCGTGCGCATGCTGCGGCGGGATATTGAAGCGCTGAAGGTCAATGGCGAAGGGCTGACGCGGAGCTTCGCGATCTACGACGAGAACGACCAGTCGGGCATTGTGAAGCAGATCATGCGGCGCATGGGGATCGACACCAAGCAGTTGACGCCGCGCACGGTGCTGGGACGGATTTCGTGGGCAAAGAACCACATGGTCGATCCGCAGGAGTATCTACCTTAGCTCGAAGGACCCGAACAGCGAGCGCATTGCGCACATCTACCAGGGCTACAAGGGCGGAGCTGCGGAAGAACAACGCGCTGGATTTTGATGACCTGCTGCTGGAGGCGGTGCGGCTGCTGAAGGTGTCGCGCGAAGTGCGCGAGCGGTATCAGCGGAAGTATCGCTACCTGCTGGTGGACGAGTATCAGGACACGAACCGGCCGCAGTACGAGATTATGAAGCTGCTGGCCGGGCGAGGCGCAGAATGTGTGCGCGGTGGGCGACGAGGATCAGAGCATCTACTCGTGGCGCGGCGCGGACATCAAGAACATTCTCGACTTCGAGAAGGAATTTCCGAACGCGAAGATTGTGCGGCTGGAGCAGAATTATCGCTCGACGCAGAACATTCTTGAGGCGGCGGGCGCGGTGGTCGCGAACAATCTGCGGCGCAAGGGCAAGAAGCTGTGGACCGATCGCCAGGGCGGATCGCTGATTGGGTACTACGAGGCGCCGGACGGCGAGAACGAGGCGCTGTTCATCGCCGACCGCATTCAGAAATTTCTGCGTGAAAGCAATCTGGAGAGCGGGGACGACGGCGAGCAGGGCCGGTGCGCGGTGCTGTATCGCACCAACTCGCAGTCGCGGCTGGTGGAAGAGGCGCTGCGGCGGTACAACATTCGCTACACGATGGTGGGCGGATTCAGTTTCTATGAGCGCGCCGAAGTCAAGGACATGCTCGCCTATCTGCGGCTGGTGCGGAACCCGCATGACTCGATGGCGCTGAATCGCGTGATCAATACGCCGGCGCGCGGGATTGGGGCGACGACGCTGGCGACGCTGGAGCGGCTGGCGCTGGAGACGGGCACGTCGACGTGGGATGCGATTGCGGCGGCGATTCAGAACCGGCTGATTCCCACGCGCGCGCTGATGGCGCTGGATTCGTTTCGCACGCTGATCATGGATGCGCAGGCGATGATGGATCCGGATTTTGCGGGCAAGCTTTCCGCGGATATTGCGGAGGGCGCGGACGACGACGGGGATACGGATTTCTCGTTTGGAGCGGAAGAGACGAGTACCGAGGAGAACGAGGCGCTGGCCGACGCGGAGGCTGCGGACTTCAACTTTGGCGGGCATGAAAACCAGATGCCGCTGCTCGATATGGCGAGTTTTTCGCCGTTTGCGGCGGAGGCGAAGAGGCCGTTTTTGAAGATGCCGAATTCAGGGACCAAGGGACCAAGGGACCAAGGGACCGAGAAGGCAGGGAACAGGGAACCAAGAGCAGGGAACAGAAAGACGGAGGACCGAGGGGCCGAGGAGCAAGACGGAGGAGCGCGTGGAGGGGTTTCGCGCGCCGGGCGATGCGGCGACGCTGCCGGAGCTGATCCGGTTTCTGAACGATCGCACGGGGTACATCAAGGCGCTTGAGGCGGAGGGATCGCCGGAGGCGTTCAGCAGGATTGAAAACCTGAAGGAACTGGCGAACGCGGCGCATGATGCGGAAGTTCGCGGGGAGACGCTGGCGGAGTTTCTGGATCATGCGGCGCTGGCGAGTGACACGGACCAGTTCGACCCGGAAGCGCGGGTGACGCTGATGACGCTGCACGCGGCCAAGGGGCTGGAGTTTCCGCTGGTGTTTCTGGCGGGCATGGAGGAAGGGCTGTTTCCGCATTCGCGCACGCTGCAAAATCCCGAGGAACTGGAAGAGGAACGGCGGCTCTGCTACGTGGGCATGACGCGCGCGATGAACACGCTGGTGCTGACGCGGGCGCAGTATCGGCGGCGGTATGGGAACGATGCGCCGGAGCAGAGTATTCCGTCGCGGTTCCTGGAAGAAGTGCCGCCGGCGCTGGTGGAGAATCTGAGTCCGCGCGCCGTCGGCATGGGCGGGCGCGAGCTACTCGTATGGGCGTCGCGTATGGCCAGCGGCGGGGATCGCAGGACGACGGCGAGCGGCACTTCGACTATGAGAACGAGAGCCAGGAGACGCCGAGGCTGACCTATAGCAAGGGTGTGAGCGTGGGCAGCAAAGGGTCGTCGAGTGTGCCGCGGGACGGCGACTCGATCGACAACATCGCGCGGTTTTTCGGCGGCAAGGGAGTGGTGAAGGGTTCGTTTGCGCGGCCGGCGATGGATCTCCCGGAGACGAAAGGCGCGAGCGGGCTGCACAAGGGGCAGCGCGTGCGCCACTCGAAGTACGGCGAGGGCACGGTGCTGATGCGCGAGGGCGAAGGCGAGGACGCGAAGGTGACGGTGATGTTCACGCGCCACGGCATGAAGAAGCTGATGGAGAAGTTCGCGAACCTCGAGAAAATCTAGGACGGATCCGAGAGAGGCGCGGCCAGTATTTGTGGCCTCCCACCCTTGCGCCAGAAACAAGGCGCAAGGATGGGGCACGGAGCGGATTGCCGGGGACGCGGCGCAGGCGGGCGCATCGCTAGGGTATGCTGATTCTCGCGAATCAGGAACCTGCCCATGTACATTCCAAGTCTTTACCCCGTCGCGCTCTTCATGATGATCGTGACGATGATTTGCTGGGGGAGCTGGGCCAATACCCAGAAGCTCAGCAAAGGCTGGCGTTTCGAGCTCTTCTACTGGGACTATGTGTTCGGCATTGTGCTGATCGCGCTGGTGCTGGGCTTCACGATGGGCAACACCGATCCGGCCAGCCCGGACAGCTTTGTTGCCAACCTGCGCACGGCCGACGGCGAGCATCTGCTGCTGGCGGTGCTGGGCGGCGTGGTGTTCAACGTGGCGAACATTCTGCTGGTGGCGGCGATTGCGATTGCGGGGCTGGCGGTGGCGTTTCCCATCGGGATCGGGCTGGCGCTCGTGATCGGCTCGGTGCTCAATTACATCATTCAGCCGAAGGGCAATCCAGTGCTGCTGTTTGGCGGAATTCTGCTGGTGATTGTCGCGATCGTGCTGGATGCGTTTGCGTATCGCAAGCTGGTGAAGGACCTGAGCGTCAGCACCAAGGGAATCCTGTTGAGCCTGCTGGCGGGAACGGGCATGGGGCTGTTCTATCCCTTCGTCGCCAAGGCCACTACCGGGCCGAATCATCTGGGGCCGTATTCGGTGGCGTTTGTGTTTTCGCTGGGCGTTCTGGCGTGCACCATTCCGGTGAATTACCTGTTCATGCGGAAGCCCATCTCAGGCGCGCCGGTGGCGATGCGGGACTACTTCCGCGGCACGGGGGCGTTTCACTTCTGGGGCTTGCTGGGCGGGGTCATCTGGGGCATCGGCATGATTTCGAACTTTGTGGCGTCGTATGCGCAGATGGTGGGGCCTGCGGCGGCGTATGCGCTGGGGCAGGGGGCCACGATGGTTTCGGCGATCTGGGGCGTGTTTGTGTGGCGCGAGTTTGCGGGAGCTCCGCCGGCAGCGCGCAGGCTGCTGTGGCTGATGTTTCTGTTCTTCATCGTGGGGCTGAGCGGGGTTGCCGTGGCTCCAATTGTGAAGTTCTAGCGGGCATACGAAACGCGGTGCGGGGAGGACACCCGCACGACAGCCGGTGAGGATACCGGCGCTACAGGGACGAAGTTCCAAGGTGGATTCATGAGCCGCTCGATTGTGGTTGTGGGAAGCGTGAATCTGGATCTGGTGTGCACGGGGAAGAAGATTCCCGCGCCGGGCGAGACCGTGACGGGCGACCGGTTCCAGACGTTTCACGGGGGCAAGGGAGCCAACCAGGCTGTGGCCGTGGGGCGGCTTGGACACCCGGTGAGCATGATCGCCAAGGTGGGCGACGACGACTTCGGCAAGCGGCTGCGGCAGGGGCTGCGCGATGCGGGCGTGCAGGTGCGCGGTGTGACGACGGCGCGTGGCACGGCTTCCGGCGTGGCTCTGATTTCTGTCGACCGGAAGGGGCAGAACAGCATTACGGTGATCCCGGGCGCGAATGGGACGCTGATGCCGAAGGATCTGGAGAGCAGCCTGCTGCAACTGCGTTCCGCGGGAATCATCCTGACGCAACTGGAGACGCCGCTGGAGACGGTGGAGCATCTGTGCGAACTGGCGCAGCGATTTCAGGTTCCGCTGATGCTCGATCCGGCGCCCGTGCGGAAGCTTTCGCGGAAGGTGCTGCGGCAGGTCACATATCTCACGCCGAATGAGACCGAGGCGTGCGCGCTGTGCGGGATTCCTTATCGCGATCTCAATCAGACTGCTGCGCGGGAGTGTGCGGAGGAGTTGCTGGGCAGGGGATCGGCGAATGTGGTCGTCAAGATGGGGAGCCGCGGCGCGTTTGTGGCGACCCGGGACGGGATGCGGCGCATGGTTCCGAGCTTCAAGGTGAAGGTGGTTGATTCGACCGCGGCCGGCGACGCGTTCAACGGCGGCATGGCGGTGGCCCTGATGCGCGGGCTGGCGATCGAGGACGCGGTGCGGTTTGGCGCTGCGGTGGCCGGGGTGTCGGTGACGCGCGCGGGAGCGCAGCCAGCGATGCCGTCGGAGGCGGAAGTGGATCAGTTGCTGCGCGGTTCGCGCAGGCTCCCGCACACGCTCCGATAACGCAGGAGCTGAACAGGCCGCGGAGATTTGTGGCGGGTGAGCCTTTGCAGCGGCTAAAGCCCACCGGTTCTATTGGCTTTATCGGCACGACAAAAGTCATGCCCTGTTACAAAGCTCGCTTCGAACGAGTTTTTCCGCAGACCAGCCCTGACCTGCCAGCCCTGACCTGTCAGCCCTGACTTCCGGCGGAATCTTTATCGCCGTGACCCGGATCACTGCTGGATCCTCATCGTGACGACGAGACTCGGAGGATGGCCGCGCTGGTCTGTCCGGACGGCTGAAGGAGGGCGCGTGTCTCTCAAGCTTACGGTGAATCAAAAGGCGGTTCAGGTGGATGCATCCCCTGACACTCCGCTGCTCTGGGTGCTTCGTGATCATCTCGATCTGAAGGGTGCGAAGTACGGTTGCGGGGTCGGATCGTGCGGGTCGTGCACGGTGCTGGTCGACGGACGGCCGGTGCGCTCGTGCATCACGCCGGTTTCAGCGGTGGCCCACGCGCAGATCACGACGATCGAGGGGCTGTCGGCGGATGGAACGCATCCGGTGCAGAAGGCGTGGCAGGAGGTGGACGTGCCGCAGTGCGGCTACTGCCAGTCAGGACAGATCATGGCCGCCGTGGCGCTGCTGGAGCGCACGCCGAAGCCCACCGACGAACAGATCGACACCGCCATGCAGGGCAATCTGTGCCGCTGCGGAACCTACGCGCGCGTCCGCAAGGCCATCCACACTGCCGCGGGCCAGCCTGCCCTGCGCGATTGACGGGAGGATACAGTGCCCATGAACCGACGCCATTTTCTGCAGATGAGTGCCCTGGCCGGTGGCGGACTCGCCCTCGGCCTGTACGAGCAGCCCCTGGGGCAACCCCTGGCGGGCGGCTTCGCCGCCGCACAGCAGCCGCCGGGGCGAGGAGGGCTCTCGCCGCGCGCATTTCTCGAGATTCACGCGGACGGGACGGTGACCATCCAGTCGAAGAATCCGGAGATTGGGCAGGGCGTGAGCACCATGCTGCCCATGCTGATTGCCGAAGAGCTGGATGTGGAGTGGAGCCAGGTGCGCGTGGCGCAGGCGGGGCTGGATGAGCGCGCCTTCGGTCCGCAATTCGCGGGCGGTTCCATGTCGACGCCGATGAACTGGGAGCCGTTGCGGCGCGTGGGCGCGGCGGCGCGGCAGTTGCTGATTACGGCCGCGGCACGCAAGTGGGGAGTGGCGGAGGCCGAATGCTCGACGAATGCCGGGAAGGTGATTCATGCGGCGTCGAAGCGGTCTTTGAACTATGGCGAACTGGCCCAGGATGCCGCTTCGCTGCCGCTGCCCGATGGATCCACGCTCAAGCTGAAGGATGCGCGCGATTATCGCATTATCGGCAAGCCGCTGCCGGGCGTGGACAACAACGCAATTCTCACGGGCAAGCCGATCTTCGGCATCGATGTGAAGCTGCCGGGGATGCTGTACGCGGTGTATCAGAAGTGTCCGGTCTTTGCCGGCAAGGTGAAGACGGCCAATCTCGACCAGGTTCGCAGCATGCCGGGAGTGCGTCACGCGTTTGTGGTGGATGGCAAGGTGAAGGCCACGCCGATCGTGGATAGCGATCCGGGCATGGAGCCGGGAATCGCCATTGTGGCGGATACGTGGTGGCAGGCACAGACCGCCCGGAAGGCGCTGAAGGTGGAGTGGGATTTCGCCGCCGGGTCGGAGTCGGCTCCGGCGATGAGCAGCCAGGGGTTTTCGAACCAGGCGGAGAAGCTGTTGAAGGAGCCGCCCGCGCATACGATCCGCACTTACGGCAATCTCGATACCGCATTCAGTGGCGCCGCGAAAACGGTGGAGGCGACGTACGCTTATCCGTTCCTGACGCATGGAACGCTGGAGCCGCAGAACGCGACGGCGCGGTTCGACAACGGCAAGGTGGAGATCTGGACCACCAGCCAGGCACCGGGCGGGGGACGTCAGCTGGTTGCGCATCAACTGGGGATTGCCGAGAGCGACATCACCATTCACATGGTGCGCGCGGGCGGGGCATTTGGGCGGCGGCTCATGAACGACTACATGGTTGAGGCGGCCTGGATTGCCCGCGAGGTGAAGGCGCCGGTGCAGGTGATGTGGTCGCGCGAGGATGACATTGCGCACGATGCGTATCGGCCGGGCGGCTGGCACGGGCTCAAGGCGGGCCTCGATGCGCAAGGCAAGGTGACGGCGTGGCAACAGCATCTGATCACCTACGGACAGGGCCAGCACACCGCGCCGAGTGCGGACATCGGGGGCGACGAGTTTCCATCGGGGCGCGTGCCGAACTACTTCATCGGGCACTCGGCCATGCCGCTGTGGCTGCGCACGGGACCGCTGCGCGCGCCGGGAGCGAACGCGTATGCATTCGTGGGGCAGTCGTTCCTGGATGAAGTCGCGCTGGCAGCTGGGCGTGACCCGCTGGATCTGCAACTGGAGCTTCTGGCGGTTGCGCCGGTCGCGGCTGCCGGAAATGGCCGGCCGTCCGGTTTCAATGCGGAGCGCCTGGCAGGGGTTCTGAAGCAGGTTGCGGAAGAGGCTGACTGGCGGAATCGTCGGCGCAAGCAGGGAACGGGCATGGGCGTCGCTGCCTACTCGTGCCACCAGGGTTACTGCGCTGAGGTTGCCGAAGTCACGGTAGATGTGGCGAACCGCGTGCGCGTGAACCAGGTTTGGGCGGTGGCAGATGTGGGCAGGCAGATCGTCAACCCTTCAGGCGCGCGGGCGCAAGCCGAAGGCGGCATCGTCGAAGCGATTGGACATCTGAATCTCGAGATCACGCTGGCGGGCGGACGCGTGGAGCAGACCAACTTCACGCAGTATCATTTGCCGCGCATGCGCCAGACTCCGCAGATGCATATCTCGTGGCGGATTACGGACAACTCGCCGACAGGGCTGGGCGAACCGGTGATGCCGGCGGTGATTCCGGCGGTGTGCAACGCGATTTTCGCGGCAACCGGGAAGCGTGTGCGGTCACTGCCGATTATGAAGAGCGGCTTCAGTCTGGCTTAATGGCACCTGCGGTGCGGCCAACTGCGGCACCTGCGGCTGCGGCCAATGCGGCTTCGCCGGCACCTGCGGTGCGGCTAACTGCGGCTTCGCCGGCACCTGCGGTGCGGCCAACTGCGGCTTCGCCGCCAGTCCGACGTGTCGAGATTGGTGGTTTCCCATCCTGTCGCCAGAAAAAAGGCGACAGGATGGGGCACGGTGGGTTCGTGCGGGTTATTGTTGCGGGCGCTCGGGGTTGATGGGGAGCAGGCCTTTGTCGACGAGGACGGGCGGCTTGCGCAGATGCGTGGACTGCTCGAAGGCATAGGCCCAGCCGAGCAGGTCGCCGTCGTGCCAGCGGCGGGTTGAGATCTCAAGGCCGAAGGGAAGGCCGCTCTCGTAGAAGCCTGCGGGCACCACGACTGCCGGCACCCCAAGCATGTTCACCCAACTGGTATCGCTGTGCGGGCCTTCGCTGACCCTGCCGTCCTGCGGCATGGTTTCATCGGGCGGCGGCATCTGGATTGCGGGATAAACGTAGCCGTCGAGGTGCAGGCGGTCGAGGGTCTCGTCGTACATCGCGAGGGCGCGGCGGCGCGGAGCGAGCACGTCGGCCTCGGCTTGCGGATTGCCTTCGAAGTGCGCCTGATTCACGACGGGGCGCGGATCCACCGAGAGCGTGCCGGGCTTGCCTCCGCCGATGATGGTGGGCGGAAGGGGCGATCCCACTGCATGTTCGTACTCCTCCGGCGAGTGATATTGTGCGGGGCCGAACGTCGGCGAGAAATTTCTCCGTCCCTTCACGGATGTAGGGCAGGGTGCCGATGCGCGAGGCGGTGTCGGCAAAGTTGTCGGGAAGGATCGAGTCGTCGAAGATCACGGTTGCGCCGGCGGCACGCAGCGCCTCGACAGCTTTCATGAAGGCGGCGCGCGTCTCCGGCTGCAGCGGGAGTTCCGCGGACCTGCGGTCCGCTGCCGCCTGCCCGGCGGTTTCGCCGGCGGGGATGCCCTGGAAGGGGATGCCTGCGCCAGCGAGGATGAATGCGGGCACGCCGAAGCGCTTGCCTTTGAGCGCATCGGGCTTCAGATATTGGGTGTAGGGGCCGGGCTGCGCCTGCGTCGCCGATCCGGTGGTGGCCGGGTTGAGTGGGTCTGGATTGAGTGGATCTGGGCCGGCCATGACCGAGAGCGCAATGGCCGCGTCGGTTACGTTGCGGGCGATGGGCCCGGTGTTGTCGAGCAGCCAGTCGAGCGGCGCGATGCCTGCGATGCTGACCAGGCCGCGCGTGGGGAACACTCCGACCACGGCGCTGGTGGCCGCGGGCATGCGGATCGAGTTGCCGGTATCCGTGCCGTTGCCGAGCATGGCCATGTTGGCGGTAACGGCGGTGACGGTTCCGCCTGAGGATCCGCCGGGACTGAAGCGCACATCGTAGGCGTTGCCGGTGCGACCGTAAGAACTACTGCGGTTGGTGTCGCTGGCCGCGAAGTCGGGCATGTTGGACTTGCCCAGGATCACCGCACCGGCGGCGCGCAGCTTTGCCACGATGGTGGCATCTTTGGGAGCGACGAGTTCGTGGCCGGGGAGGACGTAGCCCTTCCATCCATCGGTGGTGACCAGGCCCTTCACGCTGGTGTTTTCTTTGATGACGATGGGCACGCCCCAGAGCGGGACTCGACCGATCGCATCGTTTGAGGACATTGCCTCTGCATCGAGGCGCGCGGCGGTCTCGAGAGCGCCCTTCACGTCGAGGTTCTCGATGGCGCCATAGACGCCGTTGTAACGGCGGATGCGGGCGATGTACCAGTTGACGACCTGCGTGACGGTGTAGCGATGTTCGCGGTAGAACTGCTGAAGCTGAGGAACCGTGACCTCAAGCAGATCGTTGTCCATGGCGGAGACGGTTGCGGCCTCTCCCGGCTGCGCCGTTTGCGCATGAGCGCTGAACGCGGCGGCGAACAGGATGCACGCAGCGATGGCTTTGAGCATGATTCGAGTAGACACCAAGTTGGTTCCTCAGTTACTTATCTTCAGAAATCGGTCTGCTTGAATTCGAATCTACGGCAGTGGGACGCTTCTGCCAATCCGGCCGCCGGAACGTTTGAGACCTGTCAAATTGCGGTGAAAATGATCACTTCAATGGAAGAGATCGCTCGAAACGGCAACGCTGCTGTATGATTCTAGCGCTGAACAGAAGGCCTTTTTTTGAGGGGAGAACGCCGCGCCGCCGTCATGTCCGAATCGATAACCCGCCGTTCCGAGCAAATCGTCAAGTTCCTACTTCGCTCCGGATCGGCGACGATCGAGGAGTTGCTGGCGGTCGCGGGGTCTTCCGCGCCGAGCATCCGCCGCGATCTGGCGCGGCTTGAGGCGCGCGGGCTTATCCGGCGCACCCATGGCGGTGCGGAGCTGGTGGAGCCGCTGCTTTATGAGCCGTTCCGCTACGACAGTTCTTTCCTGGCGCGCGAGCAGCGCCATGCGGCCGAAAAGCGCCGCATCGGCTTGGCGGCCGCGGAGCTGGTTCAGGCCGGCGAGACTGTGGGGCTCTCGGCAGGCACCACGACGACGCACATCGGCCGCAGCCTGCGGCATCGCGACAAGATCCAGGTGGTCACCAACGCCATCAACATCGGCATGGAGCTGTGCAACCAGACTGCGATTCGCACTTATCTGACGGGCGGCGTGGTGCTGTGGGCGTGGTCGTTTGCGCTGTGCGGGAATGCCGCGCTGAGCTTCCTAGAAAGCATGTATATGGATAAGGTGTTCCTCAGCGTCACCGGGTTCGACGTCGAGCGCGGAGCCACCTCGCTGGAGGCGGACGAGGCGCTGGTCTATCGCAAGATGATCAAGCAGTCGAAGTCTGTGATTATCGCGGCCGATTCAAGCAAGCTCGGCAAGGTGAGCCCTGCGTTTATCTGTCCGGCCAGCGAAGTTCAGGTGCTGATCACCGACTCGGGCGCTACGCCGGAGACACTCGCACCCTTCGAGCGCCAGGGAATCAAAGTCATACGCGTGTGAGCGGCGGGACAGCGGAACAGCTATAGCGACTCTGTGTTTTTTCTCGGCTTAATCAGCGGGTGCGGGAACCGGTTTTTGCGACCAGGCTTCGCGCAGCAGCCGCACGGCTTCGCGGACATTCTCTTCAAGCTGATTGAGCCGCGGCGGCGTGCCGTTTCTCGGGGCCTCGGGCGTCAGGGAGCCATGCAGGCACGAAACTCCCGACAGAAGGGCGACCTCAGAGAGATTGGACAGGCGAAGGCCGCCTCCGGCCATGATCTCAAGCCGCGTTCCAGCCCGGCGGCGAAGACGCGCAATCGAATCCGCTCCGGCCATGACGTCCGGGGCGCCGCCTGACGTAAGCAGCAGATCCGCGCCGGTTTCGATCACGGCGTCGAGGGCTTCATCGAGATCAGCGGTCTCATCGAATGCGCGATGGAAGGTAACGCTCATGGGGCGTGCCAGGTCCGCGAGCTCGCGCGTTCTGTCTACATCGACCCGGCCGTCGGCGAGCAGGATGCCGATGGCTACGCCATTGGCGCCCGCGGCTTTTACAGCTTCCACTTGCCGGCGCATCTGAGTGAACTCGCTGGCGGAGTAGACGAAGTCGCCGTCGCGCGGGCGGATGAGCACATGCACCGGAATGGATATTGCCGCGAGCACCGCCTCGAGCAGGAGCGGCTCGGGGGTGACGCCACCCACGGGCAGGTTCGAGCACAGTTCAATGCGATCCGCTCCGCCGCGCTCAGCGGCAACAGCAGCCGCCAGGCTGGGTGCGCACAACTCAAATATGGGGTTCTGAATGCACATGACTTCGTGGAATCGTCGTTTTGGGATCTGTTAATTGAGGATTACATCTGTGACAGAAATTTGCAATCAAATGATCAAAACGAACCATTTCGATCATCATAGCATCTGATTCTCGCGCCAGACGGACGGCCGCGTGATAGGATTCCTCGGTAAGATGGGGTTGTTATTTCCCCTGATTTGCAACGTTTGAATATCCGCTCCGGTTCATCTGAACAATCGACGAACACCAAAAAATCCTTCAAGGCGCTAATCCAATGAACGCACGCAAGCCGATCTTCCTTGTCGTATTGCTTATGGTCTCCGCCGCGGTACGGGCCGCCACCGTTACGCCGCTTCACGATAACTGGCGCCTGCAATCCGCATGCACGGTGAAGGCGGATGGAGCTGCGATTTCGGCCGCGGGATTGGCCACGGACGACTGGCTGAAGACTTCAGTGCCCAGCACGGTTCTGGCGGCGCAGGTGGCGGCGAAGGTTTATCCCCGACCCATACTTCGGCATGAACCTGCGCAATATTCCGGGGGCAAATTATCCCATCGGGCATGACTTCGCGAATCTGCCGATGCCGCAGGACAGCCCTTATCGCTGCGGCTGGTGGTATCGCACGGAGTTCACCGCGCTCCGCCGCTGGCGCGCGACAAGCGGGTGTGGCTGCATTTTGGCGGCATCAACTATCGCGGCGAAGTCTGGGTCAACGGCCACCGCATCGCCGACTCGACGCAGGTGGCGGGGGCTTATCGCACATACGACTTCGATGTGACGGACGCGGTGAAGGCGGGCGCGAAGAACGTGCTCGCGGTGCAGACCTTTGCGCCGACGGAGAAGGATCTCGGTATCAACTGGGTGGACTGGAATCCGTGCCCGCCGGACAAGGACATGGGGTTGTGGGGCGATGTGAACCTGGTGGAAACGGGCGCGGTGACGCTGCGCTCGCCGATGGCGGTTACGCATTTCACCGATCCGTCCCTGGCGACCGCAGAACTGACCGTCTATGCCGAGTTGCACAACGCGACCGACCACGAAGTGCAGGGAACGGTGAGCGGCACCGTAGCGGGCGTGCGCATTGAACAGCCGGTGAAGCTCGCGGCGAATGAAGACAAGACCGTGGTCTTCTCGCCGGAGCAGTTCCCGAGTCTGCGGATTCACAATCCCAAGGCGTGGTGGCCGGCGCAGATGGGTGAGCCGCATCTCGAACAACTCAACCTGAGTTTTGAAGATCGCGGGGTCAAGACGGATGAACAGACGGTGGCGTTTGGGATCCGCGAGATTACGTCGGAGCTGACTGCGACCGGTGGGCGGCTCTTCCGCATCAACGGCAAGCCGCTGCTGATTCGGGGCGCGGGTTGGTCGCAGGACATGCTGCTGCGCACGGACGAGCATCGGCTCAGCGAGCAGGTTCGCATGGTGCGCGACATGCACCTGAACACGATTCGGCTGGAAGGCAAGCTCGAGACGGAAGACTTTTTCCGCATCACGGATGAGCAGGGCATTCTGGTGATGCTGGGATGGTGCTGCTGCGATCACTGGGAGCACTGGAACGAGTGGGGTCCGCAGGATCTGCCGATTGCGACGGCGTCGCTGCGCTCGCAGCTTCTGCGGCTGCGCTCGCATGCCAGCCTGTTGGTGTGGCTCAACGGCAGTGACAACGCGCCGCCGGCCAACGTGGAGAGCGCGTATCTGAAAGTGGAGTCGGAGGTGCATTGGCCCAATCCGATTCTCTCGGCGGCTTCAACGCAGAACACCGTGGGCGGCGGGCCCAACGGCGTGAAGATGACCGGGCCTTATGACTACGTTGCGCCCAGCTACTGGTATGTGGACACGCACAACGGAGGCGCTTACGGCTTCAATACGGAGACGAGCCCGGGGCCGGCGATTACGTCGCTTGCCAGCCGCGCGAAGTTTCTGCCCGATCCTGAAGCGTGGCCGCCGTCGGCCAACTGGTCGTATCACAACGGCGGCGGCGAGTTCATGAATCTGAAGGTGCTCGATGAGTCGATGGCCGCCGTTTACGCGAAGCCCGGCTCGGCCGCGGACTACGAACGCATCGCGCAGACCATGGCGTACGATTCGGAACGCGCGATGTACGAGGCGTACTCGAAGAACAAGTATGTTTCGACCGGCGTGATTCAGTGGATGCTGAACAACGCGTGGCCGTCGATGATCTGGCACTTGTACGACTACTATCTCGACACCGATGCCGGATACTACGCAGCGAAGAAGGCGTGCGAGCCGCTGCACATTCAGTATTCGTACGACGATCATTCGATTGTCGTGGTCAACAGCAGCTACGCACCGGCATCGGGCCTGCATGCGAAGGTGCGCGTGCATGGAATGGGCTGGAAGGATCTTTACAGCGCTGAAGCGAGTGTGGACGCGATTGCGGACAGTTCGCAGACGGTCTTCGAACTTCCTGACAGCCTATCGAGCGGAGTGGAGAAGATCTTCTTCATCGATCTATCTCTCTCCGACGCGACCGGCCGCGTGTTGAGCCACAACTTCTACTGGGTTCCCTACACGCTGACCACGTTCGACTTTCCGCGTACCGATTACACGCACACTCCTGCGCAGCGGCATGAAGACCTGACCGCGCTGGCGAGCCTTCCCAGGGCGGAGATCAAGGCGGATGCAGCGATTGAACGGACGGCGCACGGACGGCGCGTGTCGGTTCAACTGAACAATCCATCGTCTGCGCTTGCGTTCCAGGTATGGGTCGCGCCGCGCACCAAGGATGGCGGACTTATCGCGCCGGTGCTGTGGTCTGACAACTGGGTTGAGCTTGCGCCAGGCGAGTCAGTCACGCTTACGGCAGACCTGCCCGAAGGCGCGCCCGAGTCTACTGTCATTCACGTCGATGGCTGGAACATCGCACCGCTCGTGCTTACGCCAATGGCCGCCGCGGCGGCGCACGGGGGCGAGTAAGTGGCGGCAGGCCAGACGACTCCGGAGCCGATTGGACTGAGGCGCAGCCTGCGCTTCTGGGATCTTGTTCTGTACGGCATCATCCTGATTCAGCCGACGGCGCCGATGCCGGTGTTCGGCGTGCTCTACGACAAGTCGAACGGCCACGTCACGGCGACGATTCTGCTGGCGCTGGTGGCCATGCTGTTCACGGCGATCAGTTATGGCCGGATGGCGCGGGTCTATCCTCACGGCGGGTCGGCATTTTTGTATGTCGGCAAGGAGATCCACTCGAGCCTCGGCTACATCACCGGCTGGTGCCTGGTGATGGATTACATCATCAATCCGCTGATCTGCACGATCTGGTGCTCAAGCGCGGCGATGAATTTTCTGCCGCATGTGCCTTACGTCGCGTGGGCGGCTTTCTTCGCGATTCTGTTTACCGCGCTGAACTGCAATGGCATCGAGACTTCAGCGCGCATCAATGCTGTCATGGCGGCGGTGCTGGGCCTGGTGATCGTGTGGGTGCTGGCGGCGTCGGTGCGCTGGATGCTCGCGCTTGTGCATCCCACGGCGGCGGTGTTCCTCGATCCGCTCTACAATCCATCGAGCTTCCACAGCGGGGCGGTGCTGCGCGGAACGGCGACGGCCGTTCTCACTTACATTGGCTTCGACGGCATCTCCACGCTCACGGATGAGGCGCACAATCCCGAACGCAACGTGCCGCGCGCCATCGTGCTCACCTGCGTCATCACGGGTGTTCTGGCTGCCGTCGAGGTCTACTTCGCGCAGCTTGTGTGGCCGCGCGGCATGGCGTTCCCTGACGTCAATACTGCTTATGTCTACGTCTCCGGACGCGTGGGCGGGCCGCTGCTGTTTGCGGTGGTCAACGGAGCGCTGTTGCTGGCCAACGTGGGATCGGGCATGGCGTCGCAACTGGGCGCGGCGCGGCTGCTTTACGCCATGGGCCAGGACGGCGCGCTGCCCCGGCGATTCTTCGCCAGCGTTTCGCGCAAGAACCGCATTCCCCGCAACAACGTGATCCTGATTGGGGCCATCTGCCTGGTGGGCGCCATGATCTTCAGCTATTCGCTGGGTGCGGATTTGCTCAACTTCGGCGCGCTGCTGGCGTTCATGGGGGTCAATCTTGCGTCGATGCTGTGGGGTTGGCGTCATGGACGCGGGACGCAGTGGTTCCCCATGCTGCTGTCGCTGGGCGGATTCCTCACCTGCGGCATGCTGTGGCTGAATCTCGATCACAAGGCCATGTTCGTTGGCGCCGCGTGGGCATGTACCGGTGTGCTGCTGTGGCTGGTGCGGCGGCGGTTTACCGTGTTGCCTGCCGAGGCCTGATCACGTGCCCGGTCGGCCCGGCGGTGGTATCCTCTTTTCCACAGCCGGAACGGTCCTGCGCCGTTGCCATCCGTTTCTCCGGATCCGTAAACCCCCGGCAACGCAGGCGCTCCTCCCGAGGCTCAAACCTCTCATGAACATGGACGTCGAGACAGCCGTCAAGCCGCTTCGCAAGCTATATAAGGAGCTGAAGGATTTCCCCGCCCATCCGTCGCCGGAGCAGGTCCACGAGCTGCGAACTCACGCGCGGCGTCTCGAAGCGGTTGTGCACACGTTTTCGTCCGATTGTGATGGTGAGGGGCAGCGGCTTTTGAAGCTGATGAAGCCGGTGAGGAAGGCCGCGGGCAAAGTGCGCGACGTGGATGTGTTTATCGCGAAACTTCATCAGATAAAGGGCGACGAGGCCGGCGCAGGGCTGGTGCGCCTCACCGAGCACATTGCGGGCCGTCGCGAAAAGCATCTCGGCCGTCTTCAGCGGGTCATCGACCGTCGCGGCAAGCAGATCCGCCGCTCGATGCGGCAATATGGGCGCTGGCTGGAGGCCGGAGAGGGCGTTGACCAGCCCGGCGGCAGCGCAGATGCTGGCCGCGGAGCTCGACAACTGGCCCAAGCTGCATGCCGGCAACCTGCACGAATTCCGGATCCGGGCCAAGGAGTTGCGCTACATGCTGCAGCTTTTGCCGGAGGTTGAAGCGCAGCGGATAGAGGCGCTTGGCGAGGTGAAGGACCTGGCGGGTGAATGGCACGACTGGCTCGAGCTGCGGGAACTGGCGAAGGAAATTCTCGATCTTGCAGCGGATCAGGAGACGCTGCGGCAGATCGGCGCCGTGACCCGGGAGAAGCTGCGCGCCGGGCTGGCGGCTGCGAATCGTCTGCGGAGCCCCGGCCGCCTGCCGCGCGCTGCGTGAAAGCGGGGATGGGGGAGCGCTGCGGTCGTGGCCTCCCACCCTAACCGCAAAATGCGCGGTTAGGATGGGGCACCCGGGGTCAGGCACTCGGCGAAAAACGCATACCTCAGGGGCTAAAGCCCCGTTGATTCTGCGCCTTTTGGCGCCGGGGATAAATCCCCAGCCTGCCGCCCGAAACCTGCCGCCTGAAACCTGCCGCCTGAAACCCGAAAACTTGTGGGGTCCTTATCCTTTGCGGCGGTAGAGGACCTGGAACTCGTAGCCGGCGTTGGGGGGGAAGAGGGCGGCTACGGCGCGGAGGCGCTCGGCAAGGGCCGGGGCCGCCAGCAGCGGGTACTCGCGCTCGCGGAGGTCGTGGTAGTCGAAGTCGACGGCGAGGGAGAGCATGTAGATGGCCAGCGAGTCAGAGAAGGCCGACTCGATGTAGACATTGCGGGCGCGCTCGTCGACGGGGCGGCCGTTGCGGATGTCCTGCATGCGGCGGCGGGTCTCCCAGGCGTCCTGACTGGTTTCGCCGCGGACCTGGGCCTGGGCCTGCGACCATGCGAGGGCGCCGAAGTTCTCCGGTACGCCGGCGGCTTCAACGAAGTTGTGCGCCACATTGATCAAGAACTCGAAGGCCAGGCCAAAGCGGTCTTCGACGAGCCGGGTGGAGAGGAACACCGCTTCCATGGAGCCGAAGGTGCAGTTGCGGTGGCAGACGGCGCGATCGCCGAGGTCGACTGTGTAGGTGGGCGCGATCACGGTTTCGCCGGTGTCGGAGATGGCCAGCGGCACGAAGTAGTAAGTGCGGCGGCTGAGGGCCGGAGCCAGACCGGACGGCACTGCGCCGACCAGGCGCTCGAGATCGACGTCGGAGATGCGTGTCTCTCCCCACGCCGCGTAACGGATTCCGTTGGGAGCTATGGCGGCCTCTGCCTGGGTGGCCACCTTCTCCGCGTTCCAAAGTTCGACCTGTGCGCTGGATGCCATCGAATAGGTATTCTAGACGACAGGGGTCATG
Organism: uncultured Acidobacteriota bacterium; assembly: GCA_963819365.1. GTDB lineage: Bacteria > Acidobacteriota > Terriglobia > Terriglobales > Acidobacteriaceae > Telmatobacter. The sequence continues at coordinate 9,473 of CAWFVY010000023.1, read as the reverse complement.
GTGCAATGACGCATTCCACAGATATCGCTCAGCCGGCAGGCGGAAAGATCTTCGGTTTCCCGCTGCGCGGCTTCGGGCTGGTTTCGAGCCTGATGCTGAGCTTTGCCTCGGCGCTGTTCACCTTTTGCGTGACGACGATGGTGGCTATCTTCGCGCTTCTGATCTACCGCGCTAACGGCCACCCGGCGGTGGACATGGCCATCAGCTATCGTGACTTCGGCTTTCCGGCCAGCATGGTGGTGCTCATCATTGCGCTGCCGTTCTTCCTCACGCTCTGGGTCAGGGCGAAGATTCAGGGTTAGAGTCCGATGCCTGTACACGCAATTTCGCTCGATGAATTGAAGAGCGCCCTGCGGGGTGGAGACGTCCAGTTGCGCGCCTGGGCGGCGCAGCTTGAGGCCGGGGGCGTGCTCTATTTTCCCCAGACGCCGGTTGCGATTCCGGCGGCCGATCTGGAGGTGCTGCTGGGACAGGAGCAGACGCACAGCAGCCTGCACAAGAACATCGCCTACAAGCCCAATCGCGACGAGCTGACGGGCGTGAATGCAAGGTCCTCTCCAGCCGAGGCGGTTGCGGAGTTGCACGGGATCATGCGGCGGTACTCGAAGAGCGTGGAGGATTTTCTGGCCGGGTTTCTGGCGTCGTATCAGAAGCGGTGGGTGCTCGATTATGCGAGCTATCGGCCGATCGAGGAGCAGGGAAGAGACTTGTCGACGCGGAAGCGCAACGACCTGCTGCATACGGATGCGTTTCCCACGCGGCCCACGAAGGGCTGGCGGATTCTGCGGTTCTTTCACAACATTCATCCCACGCGCACGCGGGACTGGGTGACAGGCGACGCGTTTCCCAAAGTGGTGGGCAACTTTACGCCGGGCAAGCTGGCGATTCCGCAGCCGGACGGGGCGCTGGCCAAGGCGGGCAAGGGGCTGGCCAAGGCGACAGGCCTGGCGGGGCTGGTTCCGCAGTGGAAGCGCACGCCCTATGACGAGTTCATGATGCAGTTGCACAACACCATGAAGGAAGACAGCGATTTCCAGGGTGTGTGCACCAAGGAGTACTTCCAGTTCGCGCCGGGTTCAAGCTGGATGGTCTATACGGAGACGGTGCCGCACGCGGTGCTGGCGGGGCAGTACGCGCTGGAACAGACGTTCCTGGTGGATCCGGCGGCGATGGTCACGCCGGAATCGGCGCCGTTGCGGGTGCTGGAGAAGATGGCGGGGGCAAGGCTGGCGTGAGAGAAGCAGGGATTAGGGGTTAGGGATTAGGTCGCCCGCCGAGAGATTAGGTTCAGAGAGTCCCGTCACAACCGAGGGCGAACCGAAGTGCTGCGCAAACCTGGCTCATGCGGGGAGCGCGGAGATGGGCGACACGTTTGCCCAACCGCTGTCGCGAGACGGTCACGGCATTGTGCAGATTGACTACGCATCGCGCCTTCATGCCGTCGTCTTCATCGATCTCCACTTCAGAGGGCACGCCGCGAACGGTGGATGTGATGGGCGCAACCGTAACGCTGGTGAGGTAGGACAAAGCGGTGTCGCGCGTGAGTACAAGGACCGGCCTTGCCTTGTCCGGGGCAGGAAAGCTGCACATCCTGACGTCTCCACGAGCTATTCCGGCCACGCTTCCACCGCTTCCCATGCAGTTGCGTCCGCTGCCGTGGCCGGATGCTTGGCGTAGCCTTCGCGGTCACGCTCTTCCATGGCCTTGATTTCCAGCTTCCGAAGATGCTCGCGAAGCGCCTCGCGCATGAGCTCGGACCGATTCTTCCGGGAGCGGCGGGCTGCCTGATCGGCAGCTTTCAGGAGGTGTTCGTCGAGGACAATCTGAATGGTCTGCACTGTGGACTTCCATCCACAGTGTACTCCACAGTCAGTCCCAGATATCGCAGAAAGACAAAGGCCGCGGACTCTGGCGAGTTCGCGGCCTTTCTGTTGCCTATGCCTGTTACCTGTTGCCTGCTTTTACAATCCCGCGGGCTTGGGGTTCTGGGGATCGTACTGGGCGACCTTGACCTTTTTCGCCAGGCCGAGCTTGGAGAGGATCCAGATGCCGTAGAAGTTGGGATCGACTTCGTACCACTTCAAGCCGTGGCGCGCGGAGACGGGGTGCGCATGGTGGTTGTTGTGCCAGCCTTCGCCGCCGGTCAGCAGAGCCACCCACCAGCTGTTGCGCGAATCGTCCTTGGTCTCAAAGCGGCGGCTGCCCCAGAGGTGGGTGGCCGAGTTGACCAGCCAGGTGGCGTGCAGGCCGACGGTTACGCGAAGGAACACTCCCCACAACACCATGCCCACGCCGTTCCGCCATCCGCCGAAGGCCCAGCCGAGGCTGAGCAGCAGCAGGCCGCTGATGGTGACGGTGAGCCAGTGGTACTTGCTGAGCCACATGTAGAACTTGTCCTTCTTCAGGTCGGGCGCGTAGCGGCTGAGGGCCTCGAACTGGGAATGCAGCGACTCGCCAAAGAGGAGCCAGCCGGCGTGTGCCCACCATCCGCCGTCATGCGGGGTGTGGGGGTCGCCTTCGTGATCGCTGAGCTGGTGATGGACGCGGTGCGTGGCCACCCAGAACATGGGACCGCCCTCAAGCGAGAGCGTGGCGCAGACGGTCATCACGTATCTCAAGCCATTTGGGGACATGGTAGCCGCGATGCGTCAGCAGGCGGTGATAGCACATGCCGATGCCCACGTTGATGGCGAGCACGTAGAGAATCGCCGTCACGGCCAACCGCTGCCACGAGAAGAAGAACAGCGCGGCCACCGCGCCCACATGGAACGCAGACATGGCGATGAGCGTGAACCAGTTGATGCCGTCCTTCACTGTTGCGGCGCGGCCCATCCTGACCTGGTCGCGGGCCGACACGGCGTGAAGTACCGCCTGGGAATCGGTGGCCGCGAACTTCGGCTTGGCTGGAGCAGCGGTTTTGGTTTCAGTAGATGGGACGGGGACGACAGATGCCATTCAGTAACTTTTCCTCACACGGATGGCGCAAGCGTCCACCCATTAGCTCAATTGTATCTGAGCGTGGATTTTTCGGAACCTGTTAATTGAACAGATCACACGAATTAGCCATGGTTTGTGGCCGCTTGAGTCATTCGGCCGCCGTTGCGCCGAAGTTGCCGCCGAAGGTGGTAAAGAGCTTATCGGCACGGCCGCGCAGGATGCGGTAGAGAACGAACTGCCGGCTGGTGTCGCCGCGCAGCTCGAAGAGCAGCTCGCCGCGATTGTCGGCCAGGGCGTCGACGGCATCGACGAGACGCATGCGCGGGGTCTCGTCCAGGTGCGAGGCGTCGGTGACGTTCTTCATTAGAACCAGCACATTGCCATACAGATCGGGCTGGCCGATCAGGGTGACGAACTTCTGGCTGGCCGGTGCGCCGGAGGTGTGGGCGGAGAGAACCATGGTGGCGCCCGATCCGTAGGCCAGCTCGAAGACCCGGAACTGCTCCGCCTCAAGCGACGGGGGCTCTGCGGGCGGGGTGGCCGGGACGGCCTTTTTTACGGCGGCGCTGCGACGGACGGTTTTGGCCGGGGGCGGTGGGGTAGGCGTGATTCCCAGCGCCTGGCGGGCGATGTCCTCCATCTGCTCCTTCATCTTCATTTCGTCGCTCGGATCGGCCCAGCTGAAGGTCCACGGATGCTCGGGGCGAGTGCGGGCGTCAGAGACCGCGACGGTCTGGCTCATGTCGTCAGGCAAGCCCTTCAGCGTGGGTTCGACCTTCGCGGGGCCGGCGTCCCGGTCGCCACGTTTCAGGCGGGGGCGGTCGGGATCGGAGACGTCGGGGAGCGAGCTTACTGCGCCTTCGGCGTCGAGAGGGGTTTCCGCGGGCTTCGGCTTGGGCTTTGTCAGGGCGGGCCGGTCAGGGTCCACGGGGGCCGATCCGGGTGAGTTGTCCGCGGTGTTGTCGTCCGTCTTCTTGTGCAGGGTGGGGTGATCGGGATCAGGAGCTCGAGGCCGTCGAATCGTCCGTCTTCTTTTGCAGCTTCGGCCGGTCGGGGTCGTCCTGCGCCGGGGTGGCTTTGGTGCCTGTCGAACTGGTGCCTGAGGTGCGGGTTCCAGACTTGGAGGAGGAATCTTCCGCCTTGTGCTTGCGGTGCAGAACGGGCTTGTCGTCGCCCTCCCAGTCCTCGTCGACTTTTTGGGGAGCCGCCGCCACATTTTTCGGCTTGGGAAGCGGCTTCCAGTCGCCGAAGCCTACCCAGGAGCCCTGCACCTGGTTCGCATGCTTCACTTCGAAGAGGCCAATGGTCTTGCCGTCTTGCTTCAGCTCGTACTCCACCTCGTAAGAAAGGGCCAGCGGATAGGGCCGGGCAAGGTAGAGGCCGGCATCCTGCAGCTGCTCGCCGTCGTAGATGCTGACGGGGACGATGCGGCTGGCGGTGGGCTTTCCGGGTTCGCCGGTCCACTCCAGCACGGCAATGGCGCGCATCTCGGGCGCTTTATCGATAGATTTCTTGCTGACCTGGCCGGGATATTGAGCCGTTGCAAGGTTTGCGGCAAGAAAGCCCAGCCCCGTCAAAGCCAGAAAGAGCCGGCGCGATGACATGAAGCGGGTGGGTCGGGAATAATGCTGACTGACGGTCACTACCTTCACCTGATGAGGGGTCTCCCAATGCAATTGCACGATAAGGTTGCCGATTTTACTCTTCAAACCGACGAGGATAAGACTGTAAGTCTTTCCGACTACTCCGGCAAGCCGGTGGTTCTGTTCTTCTATCCGCGGGCGGATACGCCGGGCTGCACCATTGAGGCCTGCGGCTTCCGCGACCAGTTTGAGAAGCTCCAGAAGGCCGGGGCGGTGGTGCTGGGCATCAGCCGCGACACGCCCAAGGCCCAGGCCAAGTTCAAAGCCAAGTACAACCTGCCGTACACACTCCTTGCAGATGTAGACGAGCAAGTCTGCAATCAGTTTGGGGTGATGAAAGAAAAGAACATGTACGGGAAGAAGGTATGGGGGATCGAGCGCACCACGTTCGTGATCGGGCCCGACCAGACCCTGCTTCACATCTTCCCCAAAGTAACCCCGGAAGGACACGCCGAACAAGTGCTGGCGCTGATCGAGGATGGAAATGCGCATAAGAAGTGAAGATGCCGGGGCGGCTGGTGGCGCGCGAGTTCTTTGAAACGCGGCCGGAGTGGGTCGCTCCGCGGCTTCTGGGGAAGCTGCTGGTCACTAGGCGGCACGGCCGCGCGCAGATGATCGGCCGGATTGTGGAGGTGGAGGCCTATCTCGGGCCGCACCAAGCCCCTCCCGATCCCGCGGCTCACTCGCATCGCGGCCCGACACCGCGCAATCTGGTGCTGTTCGGCTTGCCGGGCCATGCCTATGTCTACTCGATCTACGGCCGGTATTTCTGCCTGAACATCTCCTGCGAGATCGGAGGCCAGGCGGGCTGCGTGTCTTCTGCGCGCGCTGGAACCGATCTCCGGGCTGGAAGAGATGGCCATCAACCGCGGGCCTGCCGCCGGACTGGCCGCCGACCGACGCGTTTCTGCGGCAACTGACGTCCGGGCCGAGCCGGCTTTGCCAGGCGCTGGGCGTGACGCGGACGAGCCACAACGGGCTGGATGTGACCAGCGCCAGGTCTGCCGCTTCAGGTACGGGACGATGGTTTCGAGGTACGGGAGGCCATGGTCACTCCGCGCATCGGGATCAATCGAGGCCAATCGCGGCATTGGACTGGCCTCTCCGCTTTACCGTGCCGGGAAACCGCTTTGTCTCAGGGCCGAAGAACCTGACGGGGAAGCGCGTCCGCATCCCCTGATGCTTCGTCTTACGAGATAGCAGATCGCGAACATTCCCCTGCCGAGGTCCTCTCCGCTTGAAAATATCCCTTTCGCCTCTCTCTGCTGCCGCGGCTGCCTTGCTGACCGCGGCGATTGTGGCCGTGTCGATGGCCGCCCAGTCACCGCAATCGCAACCGGCGCCCGCGGCGGATGCTGCACAGGCTCCGCAGGGCGGTCCACCGCCGGGAGGGCCCGGCGGTCACCCCCGCGAGTTTCCTGCGCCCACAAATCTGAAAGTGCTGCCGAAGAGCCTCACCGGCCAGCAGGTGCGCGACGTGATGGAGGGCTGGTCGGGCTCGCTGGGCGTGCATTGCGACACCTGCCACACGGCGGATCCGGGCAAGGTGGGGCCGAACGGCCGGCCGCGGCTGAACTTCCCGGATGACACGAAGCAGGAGAAGAGCCCGCGCGGCTGATGTACACCATGACGCAGAAGATCAATGACGACTATGTGAGCATGGTGAACGATGGGGACGCGAAGGTGACCTGCGGAACCTGCCATCGCGGCCATCTGAAGCCCGAGACGTATGTTCCTCCGAAGGAGCACGACGGCCCGCATGGGCCGGGCGAAAAGCCGCCGTTGCCGCGGTGAATGGAAAGGGCCACGCCGGCTGGCGTGGCCCTTTCAGCTTGCTCCGATTCGATCGGGGTTAGCTGGCCTTGACTTTGGCTTCGATCTGCCGGGAGGCGCTCTTCTTTCCCTTGCTTTCCTCAAAGGTCTTGGCCGCTTTCACCACGTGGTCGCGCGCATAGGCCGCATCGTGCCAGCCCTTGATCTCGACTCGCTTGCCTTCAAGATCCTTGTAGATGGAGAAGAAGTGCGTGATCTCCTTCAGGAGATGCGGGTAGATGTCGGTGTAGTTCCACACGTTGGCGTAGCGCGGATTGTTCTTGCCCACGGCCAGAACTTTTTCGTCGAGCACGCCCTGATCGAGCATTTCAAGCAGGCCGATGGGCCGCACTTCCTGCACGCATCCGGGGAAGCTGTGCGAGGGCACCAGCACCAGCACGTCAAGGGGATCGCCGTCGTCGCTCAGTGTGGAAGGAATAAAGCCGTAATCGCCGGGGTAATGGACGGGCGAGTGCAGATTGCGGTCGAGCTTGAAGACGTGCAGCTGCTTGTCATATTCGAACTTGTTTGTGCCGTCCTTGGGGATCTCGATCACGGCGCGGAAGACCTCCGGCGAGCGTTCTCCAATGGGCAGCTCCAGATAATTAACCATTCTCTTGCTTCTCCTAACAATATGGACTCGGGGTGAGTGCTACACGATCTTTGATGCGCGGCCGGGATAAGCCATAAACCGGCCGTCAGGTCCCCGGGACGGGTTGAAAAGCGGGAACTGCGGATAATTGCGGGTCTGCGGGTCCTCGGGGCCGCGCAGGGAACGTACAGAATTATAATCACGGATAATGAAGGCGCATGTCTATGTCACGCTGAAGACTTCGGTCCTGGATCCCCAGGGCCAGACGATCCAGAACGCACTGCGGAAGATCGGATACGGGCAGGTGGAAGCAGTACGGCAGGGCAAGTATTTCGTTCTCTCGCTTGCCGATGGGCTTGTTGCCGACCAGGCGCGCGAGCAGGTGGAGAAGATTGCGCGCGAGGTTCTGACGAACCCCGTGATCGAGGAATTCTCGTACCGCATTGAGGAATGAGGAAGGCAGGGGTTAGGGATTAGTGGCCGCAGTGGTCCCCGATTGCCTGACGCCTTAATCCCTAGCTCTAATGCCTGCCCTCTGCGCTCCCATAAAATGCTCCTATGTGCGGAATAGTCGGGTATGTGGGCCGGAAAGAAGTGGTTCCGGTCATCATCGAAGGTCTGCGACGGCTGGAATATCGTGGGTACGACTCAGCAGGCATCGCCGTGGGCTCGCCGGAAAGCGCTCTGCTTCAGGTGTGCCGCGCGCCGGGGAAGCTGCAGAATCTGGAAGAGGTTCTGCTCGACCATCCGCTGAAGGGGACATTCGGCATCGGCCACACGCGCTGGGCAACCCACGGCCGCCCCACGGAAGAGAATGCGCATCCGCACCGCGACTGCACGGGCCGCATCGTGGTGGTTCACAACGGCATTGTCGAGAACTACCTGCAGCTCAAGGAAGAGCTGATCGCGCAGGGGCACAAGTTCGTTACCGAGACGGACACTGAGATCATCGCGCACCTGATCGAACAGGTGCAGAAGGACGCGGAAGCCGCGGGCAAGCCGCTCTCGCTTGAAGACGCGGTGCGGCAGGCGGTGAAGCGGCTGACCGGTGCGTTTGCGCTGGGCGTGCTCTCCTCGGCGGAGCCCGACAAGATTATCGCGGCACGCTCGGGCCCCCCACTGGTGATCGGCGTGGGCGAAGGCGAGTACTTCATGGCGTCTGACGTGCCGGGCATTCTGCATCACACCCGCAATATTTATTTCCTCGCCGACGGCGACATGGCCATCCTCACCCCCGACGGTGTGACGCTGACCGACTTTGCCGGCGAGCCGGTGAAGCGCGAGTTGCAGCGCATCGCGTGGGATCCCATTCAGGCGGAAAAGGGCGGCTACAAGCACTTCATGCTGAAGGAAATATGGGAGCAGCCGCGCGCCATTCGCGACACAACTCTCGGACGCTTTTCGCTCGACTCGGGCAAGGTTTATCTGGGCGAGATGGATATCGATGACGAGGAGCTTGCCGCGGCCTCAAGCATCAACATCGCCGCCTGCGGCACAAGCTGGCACGCGGGCATGGCCGGCAAATACATGATCGAAAGGCTGGCTCGGTTGCCGGTGGATGTGGACTATGCCAGCGAATATCGCTATCGCAATCCGATTCCCGATCGCAACGCGCTGGGGCTGCTGATTACGCAGTCGGGCGAGACCGCCGACACGCTTGCCGCGCAGCGTGAGATGAAGTCGCTGGGCTCGAAGACCGTGGCCATCTGCAACGTGGTGGGCGCGATGGTGGCGCGCGAGGCGCATGGCGCCATCTACACGCATGCGGGGCCGGAGATCGGCGTGGCTTCGACCAAGGCCTTCACGTCGCAACTGACGGCGCTGTTTCTGCTGGCGCTGAAGCTGGGCCAGTTGCGCGGACGGCTGGATAAAGAAAGCTCTGTGGCGCTGATGGAGGAGCTGAGCCGCACGCCGGCCAAGATCGAAGAGGTGCTCCGCACCTGTTCGCCGCAGTGCGAGCAGCTCGCCAGGGATTTCGCCAATGTGCAGGACTTTCTGTATCTCGGCCGCGGCATTCACTTCCCCATCGCTCTGGAAGGCGCACTGAAGCTGAAGGAGATCTCCTACATTCATGCCGAGGGCTATCCGGCCGGCGAGATGAAACACGGGCCCAACGCGCTGATCGACGAGACCCTTCCGGTGGTGGTGCTGGCCTACGCGCGACGAATCCGATCCGGCATCGAAGCTGCGTTACGAAAAGACGCTGTCGAATATCCAGGAAGTGACCGCGCGCTCCGGGCGCGTGATCGCGGTAGCCACCGAGGGCGATACGACGATCGGCGGACTGGTGGAGCACGTGATCCACATTCCCGCCACTATCGAATTGCTCTCGCCGCTGCTGGAGATTGTGCCGCTGCAGTTGCTGGCCTACTACATTGCGGTGCGCCGCGGCTGCGACGTGGACCAGCCGCGCAACCTGGCTAAATCGGTCACAGTGGAGTAAACGAGCGCGGCCCGGGGAGCAGCCGGCGCGGCGCGGCAGTATGCGC
>CAWFVY010000022.1:0-43152 GCA_963819365.1 uncultured Acidobacteriota bacterium | reverse complement strand
CGATCACCGAGAGCGCCTCCCGGTGCTAAACTCCCTTTGGTCTACTGAGGCATTCTTATGTCCGACATCCAGACAGTCGCCGTCCTCGGCGCCGGAACCATGGGCTCCGGCATCGCTCACGTCTTTGCCCGCAGCGGCTTCCACGTCCTGCTCTGCGATATCGAGCAGCGCTTTCTTGACCGCGCTCTCTCGCAGATCCGCACCAACCTCGGCCGCGAAGCCGCCAAAGGCAAGCTCTCCGAGTCTGAAGTGGAAGCATCCCTCGCCCGCATCACCCCCACTATCGACCGCGAATCTTTTTCCGCAGCCGACTTCGCCGTCGAAGCCGCATCCGAGCGCTTCGACATCAAATCCGATATCTTCCGCGCACTCGACCGAATCCTTCCCGCGGAGCCATCCTCGCCACCAATACGTCTTCGATCTCGATCACCCGCCTCGCCGCACAGACCCGCCGCCCCGCGCAGGTCATCGGCATGCACTTCTTCAACCCCGTGCCGGTCATGCAGCTGGTTGAAGTTATCCGCGGCATGGCCACCAGCGATGCGACCTACAACGCGGTTCGCGAGCTATCCATCGAGCTCGGCAAAACACCCGTTGAAGTCAATGACGCTCCCGGCTTCGTCTCCAATCGCGTGCTGATGCCGCTCATCAATGAAGCCGCCTACGCTGTCATGGAAGACGTCGCCACCCCTGAAGCCGTCGACCAGGTCTTCAAGCTGGGCATGGCGCATCCCATGGGCCCGCTCACTTTAGCCGACTTCATCGGCCTCGACGTCTGCGTCGATATCATCCGCGTCCTCTACGACGGCCACGGCGACCCCAAATATAATCCCTGCCCGCTCCTGATCCGCATGGTCGACGCCGGATGGCTGGGCCGCAAATCCGGCCGCGGATTCTAACCTACGAAAAATAGCCCGATCCACCGCGATACCCCTCAGAACCGCCGCCCTCCCGGGCGTATCCTTCTGCAACCGGCTTATCTCTCGTTCCGCAATCAGCGGACCAATCGCAGTAGCCCAGTCGAGCCGTTATGCAGAGCTTCGCTGACACCCTCGGACAGGTCTTCAAGGCCATCGCAGCCAACAAGCTGCGCAGCTTTCTGACCATGTTCGGCATCGCCTGGGGCGTCGGTTCGCTGCTGGTACTTGTCGGCCTTGGAGAAGGCTTCCGCTCAGGCCAGCGGCGCAACCTGGCCCGCTTCGGCAACGACGTGGTCATGATGTTTAACGGGACCATCCCCGCGGTCGCCAACCAGCACACGGGGATGCGTCCCTACCAGCTCACGATGCGCGACCTGGCTGACTCCGCAAGCTCCCCGATGTCCGCGCCGCCACCGTCGAGCTCAACGCTCCGACCTCTACGAAGTCAGCCAGTGGGCCAATACCTCCAGCCACGTCATGGGCGTAGAGCCCAACTACGCCGAGGTCCGCTTTGTTCCCATCGTGGACGGCCGCTCATCGACGATAACGACATCGCCGATCGCCGGCGTGTCGCAGTCCTCGGCTCCAAGACCGCCAATCTGCTCTTTCCCGGTCATCCACGCCTTGGCGAAACCATCACCATCAACGGCACGGCCTTTACCGTCGTAGGCCTCGTCGACAAAATGGCCGCGGCGACAACGACTACGACGACCGCAAGATCTATATCCCCATGCCGACCATGCTGCAGCTGTTTCCGCTTAAAGGAGAAAACATTCCTGACGACGCGCTGACCTCCATCCAGTACCAGCCCGCCATCAAGGGCGAGGTCACGGCGCCAAGGCGGCGGTCCATCGCGTCATCGCCAGGAATCACGGCTTCGATCCTTCCATGAACGACGCCTTTCAGGAATGGGATACCGTGACGGAGATGAAGATGGTCGGCGCCATCTTTACCGCCATGGATGTCTTCCTTGGCGGCGTCGGCATCGTCACTCTCGGCCTCGGCGCCGTCGGCATCATCAACATCATGCTCGTCTCCGTCACCGAGCGCACCTCGGAGATCGGTCTTCGCAAAGCTCTCGGCGCAACCAAACGCAGCATCCTCACGCAGTTCTTCTGGGAGGGGCTTTTGCTTACCGGCGTCAGCGGGGCCATGGCATCGGCGCGTCCGCGCTCTTCATGGGAGTGCTGCAGGCCCTGCTCATGGGCAAGATGCCCGGCTGGGATCCGCCGCGGCTGGTTCCATGGTCCGCCGCGGTGGCCATGTTGCGCTCGTCGTCAGCGGAGTCGCAGCGGGGCTCTATCCCGCGAGCAAAGCCGCGCAACTGGACCCGGTCGAAGCCCTGCGGCGGGAAAACTGAAACTGAGTTCGTTCTTAGTTCGCAGTTCACAGCCAACGTGATGACAATGAGCTGCGAACTATGAACTCCGAGCCATGAACTTAGGCACGCGGAGCCATCACATGTTAAAAGACATCTTCGGCCAGGCCTGGGAAGCGATGCTCTACAACCGCCGCCGCACCACCATCACCATGGTGGGCATGGCGTGGGGCATCGCGACCGTCGTGCTGCTGCTCGCCTATGGCGCGGGATTCACCCATGCTATCCAGGCCATCTTTGCCCAATGGGGCACCAACATCATCGGCGTCTTTCCCGGCCGCACCAGCGAGCAGGCCGGCGGCGACAAGGCCGGCACCTGGTCCGCTTCACTCAGGATGACGTTGATCGCATCATTGCCGCTGTTCCCGGCATCGACCACATTTCGCCCGCCGCCTACAAAGACGTCATTGTACAGAACGACCTGCACTCCTACACCTGGACCGTCAACGGCGTCCGCTCCGTCTTTCAGGACATCTGGAAACTCGATACCGACGCGGGCCGCTTCTTCAACGGCGCCGAAGAACAGCAGCGCGCGCACGTCTGCGTCATCGGGTCTGAGGCCAAGACCAAGCTCTTTTCCGGTCAGTGGGCCGTCGGCCAGACCATCCGCCTCAACGGCGTGCTCTTCACCATCGTCGGCGTTCTCAGCCCCAAATGCAGGAGGGCGGGGCAGACAACGACCGCAACCGCCAGATCTACGTCCCTTTCAGCACCATGAGCGACCTGACCGATACCAAGTATCTCGGCGGAATCTGGTTCAACTATCAGGGCAACTACCAGCTCATCGAGCAGAACCTGCGCGCCACGCTGGCGTCGGCCATCACTTCCGCGCGTCCGATCACAACGCCATCTACGTCGCCAACCTCATGACGGAGCTGCACCAGTTCAGCATTCTCTCGATGGCTTTGCAGGTCCTGCTCGCGTTTGTCGGAACGCTCACGCTCGGCATTGCCGGCATCGGCCTCATGAACATCATGCTCGTCGCCGTGCAGCAGCGCACGCGCGAAATCGGCATCGAGAAAGCGCTGGGCGCGCAACGCAAGCACATCCTGACGCAGTTCCTCGCGGAAGCCATGGTCATCACCGGCGTCGGGGATTCTCGGGCGTTACCCTCGCCTATCTCATCTCCATGCTGGTCGGCCGCATCCCCTTCTACAGCGAGATCGCCCTCTACGCGCAGGACGCCGACATCCGGCTCATCATTTCGCCCACATCGGTCGTGGTCGCCACCATCATTCTCGTGATCACCGGCTTGGTCAGCGGCATGATCCCCGCCATCCGCGCTGCGAATCTGGATCCCATCGAGGCCCTGCGATACGAATAAGTTTTACAGTCGGACAAATGACCGCTGCGCATCCCATCCTCATCTAAATGCCCATGCCGATCCGCACGCCACGCCTGCTTCTGCGTCAAGCAGCCCGGTGATGGTGCGCTCATAGCCGCCGCAGTGGCCGAAACGTGGACCGACCTCCACCAGTGGATGCGCTGGGCTGAGAACCCAATGACTTCACCGCTGAGCGCATGGAGATTCGGACCCGCCAGATGATGGCCAGTCTTCCTGCTGCGCGAAGTCATCGAACTGATCGGTATCGAAATCACTACCGGCCAACCTGTAGTTTGGTGCGGCCTTCATGACATCGATTGGACTGCCCGAATGTGCGACACGGGCTATTGGGTTCGCAAGGCCGCTCACGGTCGCGGTTTTGCCACCGAAGCAGCCAATGCGCTGGTTCGCTATGCCTTTGGCGCGCTCGGTATGCGGCGCGTCGGCCTGACCTTCTCCGCGGGAAATGAGGCCAGCCGCCGGGTGGCCGAGAAATTGGACTTTATTCCAGAAGGCATTCAACGTGCGGCCAATCTCTTGCCCGGCGGCCGAGTCGCCGACCGCGTCTGCTACGCCCGCTTCGACACAGCAGGACTGCCGGATCTGGAAGTGAATTGGGAACTGAAGTAGCTGCGAATCACAGCTGCCATGCTGCGTAGGCTAAACCGGCGGCAGGCCATCCACAACCGGCACTCCGGGTGGCGGAGCAAACCGAAATGCGTTGGGCGGAAAGGCCGCATTCGCCGCTTCGTTGGCGAACGAAAACCGCGTCATCGCCCCATCGGTCTCTTCGATCTCGATCCCAGTAATCGCGCCATCCGTTCGCACGGTGAGTGTTACCCGCTGAATGCGGTTCTCCTGCCCCTTGGGTACGCCGCTCAGTGTGAACTCGCCATTGGCAACGGGCTTCAGCGTGAGCTGATTGAACTCCTTTTCAAGCTGCGTATGGCCGAGCAGAAACCGCAGCGGCGAGCGCAGATCATCCAGGTCCTTGGCCTTCATCCGCTGCACATGCGGATCGCCCTTGGCATAGAACCACGCAAACTTGCCGTCCAGCAGAAACAGCTTTCCCTCGGGCGACGAGTAGTCCCACCGCATGCGCCCCGGCTTCTCCATCAGCAGCGTGCCGCTCTCGGTCCGTTTGACGCCAAGCCCGTCGTAGCTCTCCGTGAACCCGGCCTTGAGCGAATGCAGCTTGTTGTAGTGCTGATCGACGCGCTGCGACATGGTGTGCGCATCGGGAGCCTGCGCGTGAAGTTGGGTCCCGAAAGTTGCTGCCCATAATGCAGCGGCGGCCAGCATTGGCCGGCCGCCGCGAGCCCATAGGAAAGTAGCCTTCATTGCGTCAGGAGCTGGGTGCAGTTGGTGCCCCCCGTGGGATCGAACTTGATCTCGCCACCTTCATCGCTGCAGAACGTGCGATTGCCGGTCTTTCCCACCGTCATTGGCTGCGCGAGGATCGTAAAGCCAGTCACACGGTCGCTCCCGTTCTGGCTGTTCTTCACGCAGTTCGTAATCGAGAACTGATAGCCCGACTTCATTCCGGTCGCCAGTCCCTGATCGAGCACATGCGCGCTGGCGGCCGTAGGCGGCCCGGCGTGCGGATCGCCTCCCAGAGCGGTTAGCGTGCAGGCGAAGCCACTCGCAGGAAACGTTGTGCTGTACTGAGTCTGAGCCAGATTGATGGCCCGCATCGACTTGATGGCCGAGGTTTCGTTGCCATAGCGGGTCATGTTCCCAATGGTGGGAATGGCAATGAGCATCAGGATCGCGATAATCGCCATCACGATCAGCAATTCCATCAGCGTGAAACCGTTTTGCTGCCGCCGGCGATTCCTACGGAAATGAAGAAGATTCGTGCGTGTCATAAGTTTTGTGAGCCCCTCACCGTCCGGGCCGACACTGCGACCCATCCGAAGAGAATCCTACAACGTAAGGACGCCCCACGGAAAGAAAGCGCTCAACACAGGGTTCAGGCATCAGACAATCCGTGCCACACATGATCACTGGTCCACCTGATGATGTGAACCCTGAACCCCGTCCCCTGAACCCTGCTGTGTTACCCTTCGCTGTTCACCACCTGGAGACCCCAATGTACGTGCGAGCATGCTCTAAAAAATCGCTTTTGCCGGCTCTTTTTCTGCTTCTGGCGTCCGGATATTCGCCTTCGCCCAGGCTGATTATCCCTTCCGCGACACGAAGCTCTCCGACGACCAGCGCATTGCTGATCTGCTGGGCCGGCTGACGCTCGACGAGAAGGTCGACCTCATGTCGAACCATCCGAAGTTCGACCGGCTCAATCTCGTCTTCTCCGGCCAGGTGGAAGGTCTCCACGGGCTCGCGTTGGGTGGTCCCGGCGGATGGGGTCCCCGCGGCCGCCAGCCGCTGCCTACAACGACCTTTCCGCAGGAGAAGGGGCTCGGCAATACGTGGGACGTCGACCTGATGAAGAAGATCGGCGCGCTCGAAGGCCAGGAGGCCCGCTACTACTATCAGAACCCGGTCTACGACTTCGGCGGCGTGGTGGTTCGCGCGCCCAATGTCGACCTCAGCCGCGATCCGCGCTGGGGCCGCACAGAGGAGTCGATGGGTGAAGATCCCTACCTGGTTGGAACGCTCTCGGTCGGCTTCATGCACGGCCTGCAGGGCCCCGATCCCAAGCACTGGCTCGCCTCGTCGCTGATGAAGCACTTCCTCGCCAACGAGAACGAAGCCGGGCGCGCATCCAGTTCGTCGGATTTCGACGAGCGCCTCTTCCGCGAGTACTACTCCGTCCCCTTCCGCATGGGCTTTGAAGAAGGCGGCTCCCGCGCCGTCATGGCTGCTTACAACTCGTGGAACGGCACGCCGATGATGATCCATCCTGTTCTTAAAGACGTGATGGTCAAGGAGTGGGGCAACGACGGCCTCATCTGCACGGATGGCGGCGCGCTCGGCCTGCTCATCACCGCGCACAAGACCTTCCCCGATAAGGAAAAGGGCTCCGCAGCGGCTGTAAAAGCCGGCATCAACCACTTTCTCGACCGCTACAAGGAAGACCTGACCAAGGCACTCAAAGACGGCCTGGTGACGGAAGCCGACATGGATTCCGCCCTCAAGAATCTCCTCCGCCTTTACCTCCGTCTTGGCGAGATGGACCCGGCCGGCGTGGATCCCTACGCCAAGATTGGAGTTACTGCCGACGGCGGGGTGCCGCCCTGGGAGCAGCCGGCGAGCAGGGAACTGGTTCGCAAGGCGACGGACGAGTCGATTGTTCTGCTCAAGAACGACAACAACACGCTCCCGCTGGACCGGTCAAAGCTGAAGACCATCGCCATCATCGGCCCGTGGGCCAACACCGTTCTGCTTGACTGGTACAGCGGCACGCCGCCTTACTCGGTCGGCATTGTGGACGGCATAAAGGAAGCGACAGGCGGCAAGATCAACGTGCTTTATGCGGACGGCTCCAGCGCCGACGAGACCGCCTCGATCGCGAAGAAGGCCGACGTGGCGATTGTGGTTGTCGGCAATCATCCCACCTGCAACGCGGGATGGGATCAGTGCCCCGTGCCTTCCAATGGCAAGGAAGACGTTGATCGCAAGACCATCGCGCTTGAGCAGGAAGAGCTTGTCAAGCGGGTCTTCGCGGCCAATCCGCACACTGTTGAAGTGCTGCGGTCGAGCTTCCCTTATGCCATCGTGTGGAGCCAGCAGAACCTGCCCGCTATCGTGCACATGACGCACAACAGCCAGGAGGAAGGACACGGACTGGCGGACGTCCTCTTTGGCGAAACCTCACCTGCGGGCCGCCTGAACCAGACCTGGCCCACCGGCGACGATCAACTGCTGCCCATTATGGATTACAACCTGCTCCATGGCCGCACGTATTTGTATTCGAAGCAGAAGCCGCTGTATGCATTTGGTTACGGCCTCAGTTACACGACCTTCGTCTATGAGGATGTCAAACTCAGCTCGTCTCACGCCAACGCCGATGGCACGATTCAAGTCGCAGTGAAGGTGAAGAACACGGGCCGCCGCGCCAGCGACGAAGTTGTGCAGATGTACGTGCAGCACCTAGGCTCCAAGGTTGACCGCCCGCTACTCGAACTCAAGGGCTTCAAGCGTGTGCATATCGCCCCCGGCGCCATTGAAACCGTCACGCTCGACCTCAAGCCGCGCGATCTGGCGTACTGGGATGCTTCTGCCCATGAGTGGCGCGTTGAAAAGGAGCAGGTGCGCATCCTCGCCGGCGGCTCCAGCGACAACCTGCCGGTTCAGGCGACGCTCGACGTAGACACGGCCGGCGAATACAAACCGTAGCAACGAGATCCTCAAGGCAAAAGCCGGTTTCCTGGACGATTGTGGTGCGGGTGTCTCCTCCGCACCTTCCCCAGTGGCGGCGCGCCGCAGTTAGCCGCCCCGCAGGTGCCCTGTTACCCTTGATTCAAGGCCGCATCAATCCACAAGGGATCAGCATACGCATGAGCGATTGGGACGCACGATTTCTCGACATGGCCGCACTGGTAGCCACCTGGTCGAAGGACCCCAGTACCAAGGTCGGCGCCATTATCACGCGCGGTAAGTTCGTCGTTTCGCTTGGCTTCAACGGCCATCCGGCGGGGATAGATGATTCCGACTCCCGCCTCCACGACCGCGAGCAGAAGTACCGCACCATCATCCATGCCGAGATGAACGCCATCCTCAGCGCCCACCAGCCCCTTGAAGGCTGCACGCTCTATGTTGTGCCGTTCATGCCATGCTCCAACTGCGGTGCCGTGATTGTGCAATCCGGCATCAAGCGCGTGGTCACGCTCGAAAACAACAATGAGCGCTGGCAGGAGAGCTTCGACATTACCCGCACCATCTTTGCGGAGGCCGGCATCGATCTCATCATCCGCCCCGCACTTTCGAAGTCGGGCGACTAGGCCTTCCTGAGGTCGAAGGCCAACGGACATCCCTCGCAGCGCGCCGTCCGCCCGCAGTGCGCCTTTCCCACGGCGACGGTCAGCGCGTGAAACTCATTGAAGTGCCGCGCCTTCTCCAGTTCCGGCTCGCCAGCGAAGGCTTCCGCCGTGAGCTGCACAAGAGATTCATACCCCCTGCCGTTCTTTCCCGGCGCAGGCTCGATCAGCAGGTGCCGCTCCGCGATCCGCCGCAGATACTCGTCGGCAACCGGCACCGCGTGACCGAGCGCGTACAGCATGATGGCGTCGGCGGTCTCTGGCCCCACGCCCGGCAAGGCAAGAAGGCGGGTTCGCAGGGGATCCGTCGGCGTGGCGGCCAGCGTATCGAGCGAGCCGCCGAACTCCGCGTCCAGCATGGCCACAAATGCTTTTATCGCTGGCCCTTTACGCGTGATGAATCCTGACGGCCGCACCAGCCGCCGCAACTCATCCAAGGGCACGTCCCGCAAGCCATCAATCGTGAGCGCTCCAGCGGCGCGCAGGTTGGCCAGCGAAAGCTCGACAGCCTTCCAGGCAGTGTTCTGCGTCAGATAAGCGCCCAGGATCACTTCGAATCGCGTCTGCGCCGGCCACCACGACTGCGGCCCGTAGACCTGCAGCAGCCGGTCGTGCATCCGCCGAACCCGCTCGGCCGCGCTCTGTTTCCTCTTGGACGTCACAGCGAAGGCGTCTCACCTGAAGGCGATTGCAACTGAATCTTCCACTCCGCAATGCGCGCCTTCGCCGCGGCCGCCTCGGCCTCCGGCAATATGCCCCGCCGTCTGCAGCGAGATCGAAAGCGCCGTGTGCGCCAGCGGATCGTTTGGCGTCAACGCGGTCAGCGCCAGTGCCGCGCCAATGGCATTCTCAAGCTG
Organism: uncultured Acidobacteriota bacterium; assembly: GCA_963819365.1. Taxonomy (GTDB): domain Bacteria; phylum Acidobacteriota; class Terriglobia; order Terriglobales; family Acidobacteriaceae; genus Telmatobacter. The sequence continues at coordinate 33,733 of CAWFVY010000022.1, read as the reverse complement.
CCCGGCATCTCGCAATGCGCGCACAAGGCCGTGGTGCGCCTCGTAGTAATGATCATCCGCGGCAATCGCGGCTCGAAACGCGCGGGCGGCCTCGACCGGCTTGCCGGCGGCCAGCAATTCCATACCTGTCTGCGACAGTTGTTCCGCGGATTGGCTTCCCGTCGTGGTCACTCTTATTAGGATAAGGCTTAGGCGTATGGAGCGGAGGCGCGATGAAGAGTCATACCGAATACCTTGTCTTTGAAACCAAAAAGCGGCGCGAGATGGTGCACATCACCGACCGCGTCGAAGAGATTGTGCGCAAAAGCGGAGTGCGCGACGGCCTCTGTTTTGTTTCTCCCATGCATATCACAGCGGCGGTTTATGTCAACGATCTGGAGAGCGGCCTGATTGAAGACATCGGCAAGTGGCTGGAAGAGCTTGCTCCCGCGCGTCCCGACTACAAGCACCACCAGACCGGCGAAGACAATGGCGACGCGCACCTGAAATCCCTGCTGTTGCATCACGAGACAACATTGCCGGTAACCAATGGCCGCCTCGATCTCGGCACCTGGCAGCGTGTTTTCTATGCGGAGTTCGACGGCCAGCGGCGCAAGCGCGTCATTGTGAAGGTGCTCGGAATCGAATAGCTACGCGCTGGCTACTCCGGCTCATCATCCGCGGTAATCTTGCGCCACGGCCCGCGATCTCCCGTGGCGGCGGCAGAGGCAAAGTTAAGCGCCGTTCGCGGAAGCACAACCAGATCCACCCGCCGATTATTGGCTCGGCCTTCGGCGGTCGCATTGGTGTCTACGGGATGAAACTCGGCATATCCAGCCGCTGACAGCTTTTCCGGCGGAATGGCGTGAAGCTCCAGCAGTATTCTGGCAATGCGATTAGCGCGCGCGCTGGAGAGCTCCCAGTTCGAATCGAACTGCTCGGTGTGGATCGGGACGTCGTCGGTGTGCCCTTCCACACGCAGATCGTAAGCGGTGCCTACCAGCGACGTGCTGATCTTGCGCAGCGCAGCCAACGCCTCAGGCCGCGGGCTCGCTGAGCCGGAATTGAAAAAGCCCGCCTCGCGCAAACTGATTACCAGCCCATCGCGCCCCATCTTGATCACAACCGTATGCTGTGCTATCTGGCCCGCAAGCCGCTGTTCAAGCTCGTGCCGGATGCGATTCAGATCGTCCTTCACCACTGCGGGCGTGAGCGCCTGCGTGCCCATCACCACGGTCGACGAAGCCGTCGCGCCCCGGGAAGACTTTGCGTCTCCGGGCTTGAACGAGTAGTCAGGAAATGCGCCCATGGAGGTAAACGCCGAATCGATCGCCTGCGGAATCTCGGCTTTCTTCTTCTCGTCGGCGCGCGCAAATGCGTAGAGAACCACGAAGAATCCGAATAGCAGCGTGATGAAGTCCGCGTACGAAACCAGCCAGCGCTCATGGGTCACACGGCTGCGATGTACGCGCGCTCTCATGCGGCACGCTCCTGCTTTCTGGCCTGCGGACTGTCCAGGAATCCGGACAGCTTCACCTCGAGCATCCGCGGATTCATGCCCTCGAGGATCGAGATCACGCCTTCCAACATCATTTCGCGGCGTTTCACGTCATCGCGCAGACGAAGGCGCATTTTGCCTGCCATGGGAAGAAAGAAGAGATTTGCGATGCCTACGCCATAGATTGTCGCCACGAACGCGACCGCAATCCCGCGGCCTACTTCGGCGATGTTGTCCAGATGCTGCATCACCTGGATCAGCCCGAGAACGGCGCCCAGAATTCCGATGGTTGGCGAGAATCCGCCGGCCGATTCGAACACCGAAGGCAGGCGCTCCTCATTCTCGGTTGACGAATCGAGAGACACCTGCATGATGCGGCGCAGATCGGCGGGCTCGGTTCCGTCCACCGCCAGCATTACGGCCTGTTTGAGGAACGGGTCCTGAATCGTCTCGAGGTCGGCGTCCAGCGACACCACGCCATTGCGGCGCGCCTTGTTGGCAAATCCGACGAGCTGCTTGACCAACTGATCGTCCTGCTTGCGCGGCGCGGAGAAGATGTGGGGGATCTTTCCGAATGCACCGAGCACGGCAGACATGGGAAACTGCAGCAGGACCGCGCCCAGCGTTCCGCCGAAGACAATGATGGCTGCGGTAGGCTGCAGGATCTGGCTCAGCTTTCCACCTTCCATCAGCAGGCCGGCTACGATCCCAGCGATCGCGAGAAACACGCCGCCGATACTCGATTTATCCATGACCAGGGCTCCTTCGCGGACCGGGGCTTTGGTTCAGTTATCGGCTGCCTGGCTTGCGAGGCGAGAGTGGCTTGAATGCTTCGGGATCTTCCGGGTTCTGCAGGCTGCTCAGCGAGGTCACGCGCTCCAGATTTACGCCCGGCGGAAGTTTGCGCGCCACGGATGCCAAGAGCCTGGCGCGGTAATCAAGCACGCGCTCCAGAACCTCCGCGCAGGTCTCCCGCACAATGAGCTTTTCTCCCGTGATGAGGGTGAGCATGGTATCGGGCGAAGCCTCCGCCGTCTTGACCAGATCGCTGTTCAGTAACATCGGATTGCCGTTGAGACGCGTAACTTCAATCATTTCCGCGACTCCTTTATAGGTGGGTTATCGGCGCGGGGCCGGAAATATTCAAGATATTAGAAGGTGACGGTAGCGAAGTGTCCGCCGCAGGACACTTTACCCGGCTGCGTAAAGTCGTATTGCTATAAGCCGAAAAACCGCGCAGATGATGCGACGGTACCACCCCGCAGCAGCAGCCCAGGGAAGCAAACAATAATGGGAGCAAGCGTCGGGGATTTTGGGCCGCAATTCCACGCATCGCAAGGAGTAACCCATGTCCCTGGGTGTCTTGAACAACCTATCCGCGATGTATGCGGCCAACAACCTGAACAACACGCAGAATGGCCTTTCGAAGACTCTGCAGCAACTGTCTTCGGGCTCCAAGATCAACTCCGGCGCAGACGACGCGGCCGGACTTTCACTGGTCAACGGCCTTCAGGCGAACTCGACTGCCCTGGCGCAGTCGCAGACCAACGCATCGGAGGGTGTTGGGCTTCTGCAGGTCGCCGATGGCGCCCTCTCGCAGGTGACGAACCTGCTCAACCGTGCCGTGACGCTGGCAACCGAGGTCTCGAACGGTACTCTGAATGGCTCGCAACAGTCAGCCGCAAACCAGGAGTATCAATCGATTCTTTCCGAAATCAACAACATTGGGGCGACGACCACTTACAACCAGCAGAAGGTCTTCGGGGGAGCGGATGTTTCTATTTACACGGGAGACTCCTCCGCACAGAGCGCCTCGCAGGATAATCTGCACTTCGCCTCCGTGGCTTCCACTTCCGTGGGCGATGCCAACGGCACGATGCAATACAGCGCGGGCCAGAATGTGTTCGTCGATACCGGTCTGAGCACGCCAACCGGCGGTACTGCGGTCACAGGATCGATGGCCTTCGACGTTTGGGATAGTCTCAAGGGCGGTGTTGTTACCAAAACCGTCACGGCGGTCGCTGGCGACACTCTCGCCACATTTGCGGCCAAGATTAACAGTTCGAACCTCGGTGTGATTGCCACCGTGACTACCGCGAGCGCGGCCGGGTCGGCATCTCCGGCTGCGAACATTGGCCTCGAGATTCAGGGCAACATTACTTCCGCTGCGGGCGCAGGCAGCGATCCTACCGCGGCCGGCAAACCCACCAGCATTAACACCACGGCGACGACGATTGCAGTTGCAGGCGGAACCACCGTGGCTACGAACGACAATACGGGTTCCACCAGTGCGCTGATCAGCTATCTGGCGGGCGCGAACGGTTCGGCCGACCTGACTCAAAATGACCTCAAGACTCAGGCAGGCGCGCAGGCCACCCTGACGGTTCTAAACGCCGCGATCAGCGACGTGGCGGCACAGGACGGCTACATTGGCGCCCAGATCAACACGCTGAATGCGGTGAGCCAGGTGATTAACACCCAGCAGCAGAACGTGGTTGCGGCCCAGAACGCGGTCCAGGCCACTGACTATGCAAGCGCAGCCTCCAACATGTCCAAATACCAGGTCCTCAGCCAGACCGGCATCTCGGCCCTGGCCCAGGCCAACAGCATGTCGCAGTTGGTGACCAAGCTGCTTCAGTAGGTTCAGCTTGCCGCTTCCTGCTTAACCGGAGGGCGTCTGCAACCGCGGACGCCCTCCTTCTTTACTGATGTGAGCCACTTCTAATAAGCCTGACCGCCCTCTGGCCAACGGGCTGCAAGAGGTTTTCACGGGAGGATGCGATGGGAACCGTAGGCATAAGCTTCGGGTCGCCAACGGGTGGAACCGGATTCGATGTTTCAGCAACGGTTGCGCAGCTCGTGGCCAATATGAAGAACGTGGAAACGCCCTGGAATACGCAGTTGGCCACGTTAAAGAGCCAGGACACGGCACTGTCCAGCATTGGCACGTTGCTTTCAAGCCTATCCACCGACATCGGCAATCTGACGGACTTTGCGGGCGTCATGGCTCAGAAGACGGGCCAGAGCTCTGATACCAACGTTCTGGAACTGAACTCCGCCTCTTCCACCGCCACGGCCGGAACCCACACCGTCACCGTGACCAGTCTTGCGACGACCTCCAGCGGCTACCTGACGCCGATTTCCCATGCATCCGATAAGCTTGCCGGGTCAGTCTCGATCCAGGTGGGTTCCGGGACGGCACACACGGTTAATGTGAATTCATCCAACAACACACTTGCCGGCCTGGCAAGCGCCATCAACTCCGCCGGCATAGGGGTCACGGCAAGCGTGTTGACCGATTCCTCCGGATCACGCCTGAACCTCGTCTCGGGAACGTCAGGCGGAAAAGGGAATATCACCATCTCTTCTTCGATCACAGATACCACCAACGCCAACGCGCCGCTGAGCTACAAGTCTGCGGTTCCGGGCGTCGATGCGAAGCTGAATGTCGACGGCTCGGACCTGACCAGCGCGTCGAATACGGTCACCGACCTCATTCCCGGGGTGACATTCCAGTTGCTTGAGCCCAGCCCAACGCTTTCCGATGGCACCACCCTGAAAACTCTGCAAGTGGTCATCGGCAACGACAACAGCGGCGTGGAGAGCGCCATCAACCAACTCGTCACCGACTATAACTCGCTCTCAGCCGCCCTCAACGCGCAACAGGGCAAGGACTCCTCCGGTAATCCTGAGCCCTTGTTTGGGTCTCCTACCCTGTCGTTGTTGCGGCAGCAGTTGATGAGCGGCCTGAATCTGCAGAACCCCAATGGCTCGCTCGACGCTATCACTGCCGCAAGTGGAACTACGTTGACTGGGTCGCTCTCTATCGAGGTTGGCAAAGGAACCGCACAAACGATCAATGTTCCCGATTCCGACAAATCCCTTCAAGGTCTTGCCAGCGCCATCAATTCCGCGAAGATCGGTGTGACGGCCAGCGTCATCACGATGAACGGAGAATCGACTCTCTCTCTGCTCTCGCAGACGACCGGCGCAGCGGGAGCGATCCTGGTTTCTCCCAGCCTCACCGCCACCTCGTACACTCCGTTGACTTACAGCGGCACTGCGTCCACCGACACCCAGAATGCAACCGGGATCCTGAGCACAATCCCTGCGGCTGCCGATGTTCTCTCCGGTTCGATTTCCATCCAGGTGGGACATGGAACGGCGCAGACGATCACGGTCGATTCGAACAGCAATACGTTGCAGGGGCTGGCCGATGCGATCAATAACACCAATGGTCTCGGCGTCACCGCCTTGGTGACAACCAATAGTGACGGCACGGCCTATTTGTCTCTTCAATCCGGCACTCCGGCCGCCGATGGAAATCTGACCGTGACTTCGAACCTGTCGGATACTACAAATCTGACCAGCAAGCAGCCGAACTACAGTAACTCCTCTGATATCTCAACGCTGTCCGGTCTTGGGATCACGGCCTCCCCGAGTGCAGACGGATCGGTGAGCTTCAACGTCGCGACTCTGGACGCGGCGCTCAACACGGATTTCAGCGGAGTTCTGGGATTCTTTCAAAGCGTGAACAGCTGGGGGCAGGCATTCAAGAGCATGCTGAACAGCGCGGGCACCGGTTCAACCAGCGGAATCCTGGCGCTGGCGGAGAAGTCGAACAGCACTACGGAAAAGAACTTGAACGATGACATTACCCGCGAGGACGCCGTGATTGCCGCGAAGCAAAAGCAACTTACCGCGCAACTGAACCTCGCCAATCAGATTCTGCAGGGAATTCCATCGCAACTGGAAGGAATCAACATGTTGTACTCGGCCATCACCGGGTACAACCAGAAGAACGGCTAGGAGCCGGGAACGCACATGGGAAGCTATCTGGGATACGGGCTGGAGGCGCCTCACCGGTCGATCTGGTCGTGGCGCTATACGATGGAATCATCCGCTTTCTGTATGCGGCCTGCGACGCGGTCGACCGCGGCGACGAGGTGGGCCGCAGGGTCGCGGTCAAGCGGGCGCTCGATATCATCATTCATCTGCAGGCGCGGTTGCGCATGGATGTGGGCGGGGCTCCGGCCGAAGCGTTGAGCGAGTTCTATGCTTCGACGTTCGCACAGATTCTGCAGGGATCGCAGTCGGCGTCGCGAGCAAAATTCGAGCACGCCATTGCCTGTGTTCGTAATGTTCGCGACGCCTGGCACCAGGTGGCTCGGGAGGCAACGGCCAATCCCGCGCCGCCGCAGATTCGGATGCCGCTTCCGCGCGCTGACGACGAGAACAGTGCTGTTGAGGCAGGCACAATGCGCTGGAACGCTTGAGCACCTGCGATCAGCCGGCGACGGTTAGTTCCTCTTCGAGCTGCTGCTTCTGATACAGGCTCGCGTAGTAGCCGTCGAGCGCGAGAAGTTCCTCGTGCCTGCCGAGTTCGACGATGCGTCCGTGATCGAGCACGGCGATCTGATCGGCGTTGCGCACCGTGGAAACGCGATGCGAGATCAGGATCGTGGTCGAGTGCGTGGTGTAGCTGCGCAGTCCGCCGAGGATGCGCTCTTCTGTGTAGGTGTCCACCGAGGCCAGCGCGTCGTCAAGAATCAGAATTGCCGGATTGCGCAGCAGGGCGCGGGCGATCGCGCTGCGCTGTTTTTGCCCGCCGCTCAGGGTCACGCCGCGTTCTCCTACCATGGTGTCGAAGCCCGCGGGGAAATCTTCGAACTCCTGGCGGATATGGGCGGCTTCGGCGGCCTGCAGCATCTCTGCCTCGGTGGCCTCGGGCGCGCCGAAGCGGAGATTCTCGCGAACAGTCTCGCTGAACAGGAAAGTCTCCTGCGGGACCATCCCGATGTTGCGCCGCAGCACTTCCAGCGGGTATTCACGGACGGGACGGCCATCGATCAGCAGGGAACCTGCCGGCGCCTCGTACAGGCGCGAGATCAGGTTCACCAGTGTTGTCTTTCCCGATCCCGTTGGTCCCGACGATCGCGAGACTCGTAGCCGGCTGGAACACGCAATGAGATGTCGCGCAGGACGGGCGTGTCGCCGTAGCTGAAATTCAGATGGCGAAACTCGATCTCTCCGCGCAGCACGGCATCAGCAGGGATTGTCGTGTCGGCGTCCCGGTCGTCGATCGACGGCTTCTCGTCGAGCAGTTCGTCAATGCGCTTTACTGATGCGGTTCCGCGCTGGAAGATGTTGACGACCCAGCCCACCGCGATGATCGGCCAGATCAACTGAATCATGTAGGCGTTGAACGCGACAAAGTCTCCGGCCGAAATGCGGCCTTGCAGAACCAGGTGGCCGCCGGCCAGCAGCGTGATCATCATCGATACGCCCAGGATGAACTCCAGCGTCGGCCACAGCATGCCCATCAACTGCACCAGTCGCAGCGAACGCGCGATGTACTGCCGGTTCAGCGACTCGAACAGGCCGATCTGCGACTCCTCGCGCGCGAACGCACGAATCAGGCGCACACCGGAGTAGTTTTCCTGCGCCTGCGCGGAGATATCGGAAAAGCTGGCCTGGATGCGTTCGAAGCGGTTATGAATCTTGCTGCCGAGATACTGCACAAGGATGCTGGCCACGGGCATCGGCGCCAGCGCCACCAGAGTCAGATAGGGGCTATAGTGCAGCAGGTAAACCAGCGCAAACAGAAACAGTGAAACCGTATTCGCGCTGTACATGAGCGCCGGTCCCAGCAGCATGCGGACGGCGTTCAGATCGTTAGTCATGCGGGCCATGATGTCGCCGGTGCGGTACCGGTGATAGAAGCCCGAATCCTGCTTTTCGAGATGCTTGAAAAGGTCGTTGCGCAGATCGAATTCGATCTCGCGCGAAATGCCGATCAGGATCCAGCGCTGCGCATAGAGGAAGACGCCTTTGACGAGGTAAACAGCAACGAGGAGGCCCGCGTAGAACAGGATGGTCTGGCGAGTCGCTCCGCCCTGCTTCAGGTAATCGATGGCCTTGCCGATGATGCGCGGCCCCTGTACGGAGACGATGTTCGTGGCGATAACCGACAGGCTGCCCCACACGTATCCCCAGCGGTAGCGGCGCATATAGGCGAAGAGCGGGCGCAGGTCGCGAAGCATAGTCCTATTGTAGCGATGACTTTCGGTTGGAATTCGATGCGGTTAAGTTGGCGTTCTCAGCAAAAGATATCCGCCGGTCAGGCCAAATAGCACGTCTGACGACCACGCCGCCAGCGGCGCCGGAAGGTAGTTTACGTTGCCCATGGCGCCGAACAGCCCATCCACCATCCAGTAGGCCAGGGCAACGCCGATGGCCACGGCAATTCCGGTAAGCGATCCCCGGCGGCCCATGGAGAGCGCAAAGGGAATGGCAAGCATAGCCATCACGACGGCGACAAGCGGATACGCGAGCTTGTGCCACAGCGCAACCCGCAGCCGCATGGTGTCGAACCCGCTCTGGCGCAGGTCGCGGATATAGCGGTCCAGCTGGCCGAAGTTCATTTCCTGCGACTGCAGGCTCTCTTTCGAGAAATAGCCCGGTTCCTCATGGATCTCGCCGAAAGTCGTATTGCGTAAATTCGCGGAAATCTTTCTGATTGGCTCCCTGAAATTCGCGCACCCAGCCATTCTGAAACATCCAGGAGTCCGCGCTGTCATCCCAGTAGACTCGCCCTGCAAAGATCCGGCGCGACAGGGCGAACGTCGACGGATCGAACTCGAACACCGACAGATTGGCGAACTCCGCCCGGTCGCGATCGAAGAATTGGTAATAGAAAATCCGTCCCGCCTCCCCGGCGCGCGGCTGGCCGAAGATCCATTTCTGCTCGGGATGGAGAAACGTTTGCGGCGGCCGGCCCTTGATGGTGCTGCGCAACTGCTCCTGCCTCCGGTTGGCCTGCGGCAGGTAGAACTCGTCGAATACAAACAGGCTGACGGCGAGCGTGGCGGAAATCGACCAGAATCGGAATCACCAGCCGGTAGAGGCTGATGCCCGTAGCCTTCATGGCGACGATCTCGCTGTTGCGGTTCAGCACGCCGAACGTGACCAGGACAGCGATGAGCACCGCCAGCGGAGCGATGGTGTAGAGCATGCTCGGCGTCAGGTTGATCAGATACAGGCCGACAGTGGTGAGCGCGATGTGGTTGCGGATGATGTCGCCCACCAGTTCGAAGAAGGTAAAGACCAGCATCAGCAGAACAAACCCGGACAGCACCATCAGGAACGTGGCAAGGAACTCCCGCACCACGTATTCATCCAGGATCCGCGGAAAGGCCCCACGGTACGCTTTCCGCACGCTGCGAGGGTGCCGCCGCTCCAGCAGGTGTGTCGAGGTGCGAGCTGTTGTCGTGGAGAACCGCTGCAATAACCGAACCTCGGCGTTTCGGAATGCGCATTGTCAGGTTCGCGATTGCCATCAGCACGCGCCCGCCGGTTGCCATCTGCCACAGCAGGAAACTTCCGGCGATGGCGAACAGAATGTTGGCGAACCAGACGGCGAGCGTGGGCGGCAGCTTGTCCTGACGCGCGAGCGCGACGCCGGTGTACGACAGCACGTAGTAGATGATGACCAGCAGCAGCGTGAACACGAAGCCCGAGCTTTTGCCGCCGCGCCGCGACATCACGCCCAGCGGCACGCCCACCAGCATGAGCACCAGGCACGCCGCGGGATAGGCGAACCGGTTGTTCAACTCGATCAGGTAGCGCTTGTTGTCAGGCTGGTGAATCCGTTCGAGCAGTGCACTGGTGGGTATGGCGTAGACCGCAGTATCCATGCGGCCCAGGTGGACATCGCTCTGCGGGCTGAGCGTCAGCGGCAGGTCCGTTGTGGTGAACGTCGAGACGTTGTACTGATCGGGGTGCCCTGGAACGCCCTCATGCTGCTGCGCCGTTCGCGCAGCCGCATCATCAGTTCCAGCGCGGAATCGTTGACCACGGTGGCCGATTCGGCAGTGGTGATCTTCGGCGATGCCGGATCGCTCACGTCGGCCATGAATATCTGCTTCCAGTTGGCCGCGCCGGTGCCGGAGCGCACGTCCTGCACGTAGAGGACTTTGTCGTGGAAGTCCTCATAGAAGACGCGCGGTTGGATCTGGTAAGACGCCTGCGATGCCGCCAATGACTGCTGCATGTCGAGGATGGCCTGGTTGGCGCGGGGCGCAATCCAGAGCGAGTTCGACCAGTGCCGAGCAGTGCGCCCGCGACGGCGACGATCGATGCCACGCGCACGAAATAGCCGATGCCGAGACCCGAGGCGCGCATGGCGATGATCTCGCTGTCTGCCGCCAGCCGGCTCAGGCCCAGCAGGATTCCGACCAGAACGGACATCGGAATGGTGACCCAGAACAGATTCGGCAGCGTGAACAGAAACACTTCGAAGACGCTGCTGAAGCTGGAACTGTTCCGCACCACCATCTCGAGAATCTGAGGCAGGCGCGGCATGAACAGGATGAACGTGAACAGAGCGCAGCCGATGAGTGCGTGCGACAGGATTTCGCCGAGGATGTAGCGGGTAAGGATGCGCACAGGCTAAGGCTCTGTGTTCAGTTTAGCGCGCGGCAGGTTGAGACAGTGCAACCGGCTGCCACCGCCGCAAACGAAGGCTGTTGCTGAGCACGCTGACCGAACTGAAAGCCATTGCCGCCGCGGCAACCCAGGGACTGAGAAGGATATGGAAAGCGGGGTAGAGCAGCTCCGGCCGCCAGCGGGATGCCGAGCAGGTTGTACCCCGCGGCCCAGACCAGGTTCTGGCGCATGACGCGGAGTGTGGAGCGGGCCAGGTCAAGCGCGGCGGGAATGGCCGCGGGTGTGGAGCGCAGCAGCAGCACATCGCCGGCTTCCTGGGCCAGATCGGCGCCCGTGCCCATCGCGATTCCGGCGTCCGCCTGCGCCAGGGCGCCGGCGTCGTTGATGCCGTCGCCCACCATGCCGACGCGCAGGCCGCTCTGCTGCAGCGCGCGGATGCGGGCCAGCTTGCCGGCGGGGTCCAGGCCCGCTTCGACTTCCGTAATTCCAGCCTGTTTGGCGATAGGCGCGGCGGCCGCCTCCGAGTCGCCGGTCAGCATCATGACACGCAGGCCACTGCCTCGCAACGCCGGCAACCGCTGCCGCTCCATCGGGCCTGAGCGCATCACGTGCATCGAAGTATGCCGCCGGAATGTTGTCGACGGCCATCCACAGCCGGGTAACCCCGGGCTCGGCCGTCGCTGACGTCCTTCGGCAGCGGAACGAAGAACTCGCTGAAGAGTGCGTCGTTGCCCAGCATGCAGTCATGCCCGTCGACCCGCGCAGTGAGGCCTCGCCCAGGAAGCAGCTGGACATCTTCGGCGGCTGTCCACGCGATGCCGGCCTCGCGGGCGTAGTCGAGGATGGCATGCGCCAGCGGATGATTCGAGCGCTCCTCGGCTGCCGCGGCCATGCGCACAAGTCTGCTTCGGCGAAGTTGCCGAGTACGTGAATCGATTCGAGAACCGGGCGGCCCACGGTGAGCGTTCCGGTCTTGTCGAGCACGATGGCGTCAAGATTCGAGAGCCGCTCCAGCGCTTCGCCGCCCTTGAAGAGCACTCCGAGTTGCGCACCCCGGCCCACGGCCACCGTTAAAGCTGCGGGTACGGCCAGCCCCATCGCGCACGGGCAGGCGATGACCAGCACCGCCACGGTGTTGGCCAGGGCGAGCGCGATGGAATGTGTTGCGATGAGCCACGCGATGCAGGTGATCGCAGCCAGGGCGAGTACGACCGGAACGAAGATGGCGCTGGCGCGGTCGGCCAGGCGCTCCATGGGCGCGCGCGAGCCCTGAGCCTGCTCAACCATGCGGGTGATCTGGGCCAGCACGGTGGCTTCGCCCAACGACTCTGCGCGGCAGGTTACGGCGCCGTCGTAATTGAGCGAGCCGGCCAGCACGCGGCCCCCCGGGCTGCGCTCGAGCGGAGTGGATTCGCCGGTGAGCATCGACTCGTCGACTGTTGTGCGGCCTTCGAGGATCGTCGCGTCAACAGGGAAGCGCTCGCCCGGCAGGACGAGAACGCTGTCGCCGGGGCGAATCTCATCGAGCGGAACGATGGTTTGGACGCCGTCGACGATGCGACGCGCTGTTACTGGCTTCATGCGGGTGAGCGAATCAAGCGCGGCGAGCGCGCGCCGTTTGGCTCGCGCTTCGAGCGCCTTGCCCAGCAGAAGAAAGCCGAGAATCAGGAGGACGGCGTCGTAGTAGACCTGCATTCCCGCGGCCGGCCAGATGGTCGCGTACGCCGAGTAGAGGAACGCCACACCGGTTCCGAGCGACACCAGCGTGTTCATGTTGGTGGTGCGATGGAGAAGGCCGCGCCATGCGTTCAGGAAGATGCGGCCGCCCAGCCCAGACGAGAAGTACGGCAGTGCCGACGAGCAGCGTCCAGCGCAGCGCGGCAGCCGGAACGGCATAGAGCCATGGCAACGCGCGCATGAAGGCGTGATCGACCGCGCCCATGCTGGAACCAAGCGGCATCGCCAGAATCATCGCGATCGCGCCGGCAGCGAGCATCACCCACGCTTTGCGAGCCGAACCTTCATCGTGATCGCGCGACGGCTCTGCGGACTCGGAGCGGGGGAGAACGGCGTCGTAACCGGCCTGGCGAATCGCCGCGACAAGGTTTTCCGGTTGTGCGACAGCGGGATCGAAGTCGACGCGGGCGCGATGCGCCATCAGGTCGACCCGGGCGTCCGACACGCCGGCGGTGGAGCGCAACGCCTCTTCCACGTGGCGCTGGCACGCCGCGCAGGTCATGCCCACGACGGGCAGCGTGACCGATTCTGTAGGAGTTGTCGCCACCTCAGGCTCCGGGTTGCCCGGCTGGATCAGGCTGCGCCTTGTATCCGGCTGTAGCCAGGGCTGCGATGGCGCGATCCACGGGCGGAGGATCCTGCCTGGACTCGAGCCGTGCCGCACCCAGGCGGACTTCCTTTACTTCGACACCTTCGGTTGCAGACAGCGCCTGACTGACGCGGCGGACACATGCACCGCAATGCATGCCGTCAATATGCAATGTGAATTCCGACATCGTTTCCTCTTACTAATAATGATGACACCAAGCCGGGAAGGATGCAGATGCAGACTCAACCCCCGCCTCGACTATCGTAGAAGCATGCTTGCAACGCGAATTCCCAATCGCACCGCTGGTAGGCGTCGGCGCCGTGATTGTGCACGAAGGCCGCGTGCTTCTCGTCCAGCGCGGGCGCGAGCCGATGAAGGGGCGATGGACGATTCCCGGCGGCCTGGTCGAGATCGGCGAGGCGCTCGACGCCGCGGTGGTGCGCGAGACACGCGAGGAAACCGGCCTAGAAGTTGAGCCGATCGAATTGGTGGAACTACTCGACCGCATTCACCGCGAAGAAGGCCGCGTTCGCTACCATTACGTTATTGCCGATTATCTTTGCCGCTTGGTGGGCGGCACGCTTGCGGCTGCTGATGACGCGGCCGCGGTGCGCTGGGTTGAACGCGCCGAGTGGAACAGCCACTCCGCGCTCGCGATCGACCCCATCACCGTGCGCGTGGTTGAGGCCGCATGGCAGCGCGCCAGGCAACTGGAAAAGGAGAGCAGGTGAGGCCGTCGCGAAGGGTTCTGTGGTCCATTGGCATCCTTGTCTGCCTGATTGTTGCCGCAGGGATTGGCTTCTATCAGCGGCCGATTGAAGTCTTCGATCAAGTGCTCTACTTCCAGATGAGCATGTCCGGCGCGCACAGCCGCTGGATCACGATCAACGGGCATCGCATTCATTACTACGAAGCCGGACCGGCGGATGCGCCACCGGTTGTGCTGGTGCACGGGCTGGGCGGCCACGCCGAGGACTGGCGCATGCTTCGGCCCTACATCATCGCGGCGCATCGGCGGGTCTACATGCTCGATCTGCCAGGCTACGGCCGTAGCGACTGGCCGCAGGACTTCTCGTATTCCGTTCCGGATGAAGCGAACACGGTAGTCGCGTTCATGGACGCGCTGGGGCTCAAGCAGGTGGATCTGGGCGGGTGGTCAATGGGCGGATGGATCGCGCAGCGCATCGCGATTGACCACCCTGATCGCATCAAGCGCCTGATGCTGTTCGACAGTGCCGGGCTCTATAGCCGGCCGCAATGGAACACGGACCTGTTCATGCCGACATCCGCGCAGGAACTCGACGACCTGGATAAGCTCCTGATGCCGCATCCGCCGCAGGTACCCGCCTTCATCGCGCGCGACCTGCTCCGTTACTCGCAGGGACACCGGTGGGTGATTCGGCGAGCGCTCAATTCGATGCTGGCTGGGAACGACACAACAGACGCCGAACTGCCGAAGCTGCAGATGCCGGTTTTGATTGTGTGGGGCGGAGACGACCACATCATGCCGGTTTCGAACGGCGAAGCAGATGCACCGGCTCATTCCGCAGTCGCAGTTCGAGGTGATTGCGGGATGCGGGCACCTGGCGCCGATCCAGTGCTCGGATCAGATCGGGCCGAAGGTGACAGCGTTTCTACAAAGCAGATAAAGGCCCCGACCTCTTGCGAGATCCGGGCCTTCGTGCTCTGCGATGCAATGGCTACACGCCGATCACGGCGCAGAGTTCCTTCACGGCCGCCGCGCTCTTCTTCAGCGCCGCGTCTTCTTCCGGCGTGAGCTTGATCTCGATGATCTTCTCGAGGCCCGCGGCGCCCAGCTTGCAGGGCACGCCAATGTAGTAGCCGTCGATGCCGTACTCGCCCTGCAGATACGCGGCGCAGGGAAGGATCTTCTTCTTGTCCTTGAGAATTGCCTCGACCATCTCCACGGTCGCCGCGCTCGGCGCGTAGTAGGCGCTGCCGGTCTTGAGGTACTTCACGATCTCGGCGCCGCCGTCACGCGTGCGCTGGATGAGCTGCTCCAGCCGATCGGGCGCAATGAGCTCGGTGATCGGAATGCCGGCAACCGTGGAGTAGCGCGCCAGCGGAACCATGGTGTCGCCGTGGCCGCCGAGCACGAATGCCGTCACGTTCTCCACGCTGACGTTCAGCTCTTCCGCGATGAACGTGCGGAAGCGTGCCGAGTCGAGCACGCCGGCCATGCCGATGACGCGCTCGCGATTGAATCCGGCCTGGCGGAAAGCCGCCTGCGCCATCGCATCCAGCGGATTCGAAACGATGATCAGGATGCACTCGGGCGACTGCGCCACCACCTTCGAGACCACGTCGGACATGATCTTGAAGTTGGTGTGCAGCAGGTCGTCGCGGCTCATGCCGGGCTTGCGCGGAATGCCGGCGGTGATGACGACGATGTCGGAGTTCGCGGTGGCGGCGTAGTCGTTGGCGCCGATGACGTGCACGTCGCGCTTCTCGATGGGCATGGCTTCGAGCAGGTCGAGCGCCTTGCCCTGCGGCACGCCTTCCACCACGTCGATCAGAACGACATCGGCCAGTTCCTTCGAAGCGATCCAGTGTGCGGCCGTGGCGCCCACGTTGCCGGCGCCGACAATTGTTACTTTCTTACGCATTTCTCTCTCCTGTGAGTGAGTTCACAGTTCGGCAGTTCGTAGTTGACAGTGTTTGAACGCGCTGAAGCGTGGAAAACGAGTTTTCAAACTAAAGCTCGGAACTACGATACTCGTGAACTACGACACTGCCTTTACATGTTGCCGATCATTCGCGTGGCGAACTCGCTGGTCCCCACCTTGGTGGCGCCGGCGGTCTGCCGCTCGAAGTCATAGGTGACGAACTTCTGCTGGATGGTCTTCTCCATCGAGTTCTCGATCATCTTGGCGGCTTCCTTCCAACCGATGAAGTCGAGCATCATGACGCCGGAGAGGATCACCGAGCCGGGATTGATGACATCCTTGTCGGCATACTTGGGCGCGGTGCCGTGCGTGGCCTCGAAGACCGCGTAGCCGTCGCCGATGTTGGCGCCCGGCGCGATGCCGAGCCCGCCCACCTGCGCCGCGGCTGCGTCGGAGATGTAGTCGCCATTGAGGTTTGTGGTGGCCAGCATGCTGTAGTCGGCCGGCCGGATGATGATCTGCTGGAAGATCGAGTCGGCGATGCGGTCGTTGACCAGGATCTTCTTCTTCCACGCGCCGTTGCCGTGCGTCTTGCCGATCGAGTCGAGCACGCCCTTGATCTCCGCGTAGAGCGCATCGCGGAACGCCTGGTTGCCGAACTCGAGGCCGGGCTCGATCAGCGCGGCATTCTCTTCGATCGGTGATGTTCGGGTTCGCATCCACGTTGCCGAGGATCCAGCTTTCGCGCTCGGTGATGGTGTGCTCGCGGAACTCCTGCGTCGCGACTTCGTAGCCCCACTCGCGGAAGGCGCCCTCAGTGAACTTCTGGATGTTGCCCTTGTGCACCAGCGTGACGGTCTTGCGGCCGCCTTCAATCGCGTGCTTGATGGCGTAGCGCACCAGGCGCTTGGTGCCGAAGATGGAGATGGGCTTGATGCCCACGCCGGAATCTTCGCGGACGCGCTTCTTGTACCGCCCTAGCATCTCGTTGTTCAGGAAATCGATGAGCTTGGCCGCGTCCGGCGTGCCCTGCTTGAACTCGATGCCCGAGTAAACGTCTTCCGTGTTCTCGCGGAAGATCACGATGTCGACCTTCTCGGGATGCTTCACCGGGCTGGGCACGCCCTGGTAGTACTTCACCGGGCGCACGCAGGAGTAGAGATCGAGAATCTGGCGCAGCGCCACGTTCAGCGAGCGGATGCCGCCGCCCACCGGCGTCGTCAGCGGTCCCTTGATGGAGACGCGCAGGTCGCGCGCAGCGTTGACGCGTGTCGTCCGGCAGCCAGTTGCTGAACTGGCGGAAGGCCTTCTCGCCGGCATAGATCTCAAACCACTTGATCGCGCGCTTGCCGCCGTAGGCCTTTTCGACCGCCGCATCGAAGACGCGCTGCGAGGCCTTCCAGATGTCGCGGCCGGTGCCGTCGCCTTCAATGAAGGGAATGATGGGATTGTCAGGAATGGTGAACTGGCCGTTGCTGTACTGGATAGGCTGCCCGTCTTTGGGCAGTTCCAGCCCGTTATACGTGGTCTGCATGTTTTCGGTGGATTCCTTCCGTGGCTTCAAAGGGAAGGCTAACACCTGCAAATTGGGGGTGGCAATGGCGGGCGGGCAGCCTCTGGAGAGCCTGCGGCTTCAGAGGTCAATATTCGCGGAAGGAACGCGGTGCCTCAACACATCTACAAAAGCATCCATATTTGCCGGAGCAGCCTAAATGCGCCTCTGCTTCGAAGGTTCAATACTTGAAGCGTACTTGATTCTCAGTCGGCTCGGCTTGGCACTCCATTCCGCGTAAGCGGTCACCTTCGAGACATCCGAAAAGGGAGCCAACCTGTTCCGTCCGAACCGGTGCTCGTGGATTGCCTGCTCGTCAGTGTCCCAATATACGAAGTGCATGCGTAGCAGTTGATGCAAAACGGAAGCCGGCCAAATCAGCGCTCCGAAAATGTCGAGCGGTCTCATTCGATCATGCAGTAGCCAGGGCAGATTGAAGATGATGGAATTCACGATGGAAAGCCACCCCATAGACCCAAATCTCGATTGGAAGCGCATTTCGCGGAAGAATATCGCACTCCGTCCCGACGCGCAACGAAGAGCGCGCGGGGTTGTTACCGCTGAGCCAGACCATCCTCTTCGAACTTCGGAATCCCGAAATGCCCGCGCAGATGCAGCAGGTCCAGGGGCTCAGGTCGCCGGCAACGGTCACCAGCGTGATGGACTTCGGCGTCTCCGCCAGGATGACTGCGCCGCGCACGTTTACGCCGTCCATCACGACCCACACGTCGGTGTTGCCGTTGTGAACCGGGCCGCCGTGATTGGTGCTGGTCACAACGTGTTTCCAGCCGCGCAGATGGTAGGCGTCGCGCATCGAGTTGACGGCGTTCTCGTCAGGTACGCCCAGATCGCCGAACTTGAGCATGTGCACGCTCAGACCATCGAGATGCCCGATGGCCTCCTTCGTCGGCTCATCGTTCGCCGCCAGGGTGCTGGCCGCGATGTGCAGCATATTCCTGTCGAGAGTGAAGCTGTTCTTTCACTGCTGCCTGCGTGGCAAGATCGGCCAGCGCGGGCGGAGTCCAGTCAAGCATCACGGGGCTGTCGCTTTGTACAGCGGACGGAGCCGGGCTCTGGGCCCAGCCATGCACGATCAATGTGCTAATGGTCAGTGCAGCCGCCGTTGCGCAGACGAAGAACCGGCTCTTCATAGTTGACTCAACCCGGGCGCAAAAGAAATGTTGCGACCTTTCGCGAATGAAATTTGGATGCGGAAGAGCGCCGCCTGTAGCGCTTCGCCCACCCAAATCGACCCACATTGTGAACGCCAAGATAAATTCCGCCGCGCGCCTCTGTTGCCGGTCAGGATGCGATACACTCAACCGGGAACCTTTCGAAAGAATCGTCACTTTTCGCCTCATGGAGGGTACATAGAAATTGGGAAAAAGCATGGTCCCGAAGAAGTTGTTTTTCACCAAGGGTGTGGGCAAACACAAAGAGCGTTTGACCTCCTTTGAGCTGGCCCTTCGGGATGCCGGCATTGCCAGCCAGAACCTGGTGCGCGTGAGTTCGATTTTTCCGCCGCGCTGCAAGGTCATCACCCGCAAGGAAGGCCAGTCCCTCCTCAATCATGGAGAAGTCGTGTTTGCGGTCATCGCGGAGAACTCCACGCGCGAGGCGCACCGCCTCTGCGTGTCGAGCATCGGCGTGGCCATTCCCGCTGACAAGGACACCTACGGCTACCTCAGCGAGCACCACAGCTTCGGCGAAACCGAGGATCAGGCTGGCGAGTACGCGGAAGAGTTGGCGGCCGAAATGCTCGCCACCACGCTCGATGTCGACTTTGATCCCGACAAGAGCTGGGATGAGAAGAAGGAGATCTACCGCATCTCTAACAAGATTGTCCGCACCAGCAATATCACGCAGTCGGCAGTGGGCGACAAGCGCGGCTTGTGGACCACGACGATCGCAGCGGCGGTGCTGATTCTCGACGAAGATTAATGCCGTTCGGCGATTTGAGAGAAGGGCCAATTCCGCGCTGCGGGGTTGGCCCTTTCCTTGGAAGATGGGGTAAAGGGCTCGATGGGCGACACTCGCAAATACAAAATCGGCCTTGTGCAGATGAGCATGGGCCCGGACCCAGAGGTGAACCTTGCCTCAGCCGTGCGGCACGTGCGCGAAGCGGCCAAACTCGGCGCGCAGATTGTCTGCCTGCCGGAACTGTTCCGCGCGCAGTACTTCTGCCAGCGCGAAGACCTGCGCCTGTTCGATCTCGCGGAGGCGATTCCGGGGCCGTCGACGCAGGTGTTGGGCAAAGTTGCGCGCGAAGAGGGCATCTCGATCATTGCTTCGCTGTTCGAGCGGAGAGCGCCGGGGCTCTATCACAACACGGCGGTGACTCTTGATGCAGAGGGCAAGATCGCCAGCGTGTATCGCAAGATGCACATCCCTGACGATCCGCTCTACTACGAGAAGTACTACTTCACGCCCGGCGATCTTGGCTTCCGCGCCGTCGACACGCCGCAGGGCCGCATCGGCACTCTGGTGTGCTGGGACCAGTGGTATCCCGAGGGCGCGCGGCTGACCGCGATGCAGGGAGCCGAGGTGCTGTTCTATCCCACAGCCATCGGCTGGCATCCGGCGGAGAAGGACGAGTTTGGCGCGGCCCAGTACGATGCCTGGCAGACGATCCAGCGCTCGCATGCCATTGCCAATGGCGTGTATGTGGCCGCGGTAAACCGCGTGGGCCACGAGACCGGCGATGTGCTGGGCAATCGCGTGGAGGGGCCTGGGCTCGAGTTCTGGGGCGGCAGCTTCCTCGCCGATCCGTTTGGGCGCATCATCGCGAAAGCCTCACACACGAACGAAGAGATTCTCATCGGCGAAATCGACGTAGCGCTGATGGAAGAGACGCGCCGCAACTGGCCGTTCCTGCGTGACCGCCGCATCGACGCGTATGCACCAATTACGGCGCGGTTCCTGGACCCCCTGTAGACTTGTCATCCGGAGTCGAAGGACCTGCTTTCAGTTCTTCGCCGCGCCACGAACCTCGGGTGCCCCATCCTAACCACTGTCTCACCGTGGTTAGGGTGGGAGACCACGAACGCAAACGAGAACGAATTGAACGAGACTCCACATCAACTCGGTTACCGCATGCCCGCCGAATGGGAGCGCCACGAGGCCACCTGGCTCGCGTGGCCCCACAATCCTGAAGACTGGCCGGGCAAATTCCAGCCGATCCCGTGGATCTATGCGGAGATTGTGCGGCTGCTTTCGTATCGCGAGCGCGTGTATATCGCGGTGCAGAATGCGGCGGAGCAGCGGCGCGCCGAGAGCATTCTGAAGCGGTCACACGCGAACCTGGACAACGTCTACTTCCATCAATGGCCGACGGATCGCGTGTGGACGCGGGACTCGGGGCCGATCTTTGTGCGCAACGGCGAAGGCCAGGTCGCCGTCACAAACTGGAAATTCAACGCCTGGGCCAAGTACGACGACTGGCACAATGACGATCAGCTTCCGGATCGCGTATCGGCGCTGCTGGGGCTTCGCCAGTGGGAGCCTGCGATTGATTTGCCGGATGGGCGCCGGAAGATAGTGCTCGAAGGCGGTTCGATCGACACCAACGGGCAGGGCATTCTGCTGACGACTGAAGAGTGCCTGCTGAGCGAAGTCCAGCAGCGCAATCCCGGTGTGAGCCGCGAGCAGCTTGAAGGCGTCCTCCACGACTATCTCGGCATCGATCAGGTGTTGTGGCTGAACCGCGGCATCGCCGGCGACGACACGCACGGCCACGTGGACGACATCACACGCTTCGTTGCGCCTGACACGATCATCACTGCGGTTGAGAACGACACGACCGACCCGAATCATGAGCCGCTGGCCGAGAATCTCGAACGCCTCAAGGCCGCGCGCACGCACCGAGGACAAGCAGTTCACAATCATTGAACTACCGATGCCGCGTCCGGTCGTCTTCCGCGGTCAGCGCCTTCCCGCCAGCTACGCCAACTTCTACATCGCCAACGGCCTGGTGCTCATGCCCACGTTCCACGACCCCAACGACCGCATCGCGTTGGGTGTCCTCGCCGACGCCTTCCCGGACCGCGAGGTCATCGGGATCCACGCAGTTGATCTGGTCTGGGGACTCGGGACACTGCACTGCATGACCCAGCAGCAGCCGGCAGCCGGACTCGCCCATGCAGTAGCATCGGAGCAATGACCAGCGATCTCGAAGCGATGCAGGCCGCGCTGGCCGAGGCGCTGGCGGCGGCCGAGGCCGGCGAGGTCCCCATCGGCGCCGTCGCCTTGCTCAACGGCGAAATCATCGCGCGCGGGCAGAACCGCGTGATCCGCACCAGCGACCCCACCGCCCACGCTGAAATCGTCGCCTTGCGCGCCGCCGCCAACGCGCTCGGCAACTACCGCCTCAACGGCGTCACCCTTTACGTCACGCTGGAACCCTGCGCCATGTGCGCCGGGGCGATGATCCACGCGCGCATCGACCGCCTCGTCTATGCGGCTGCCGATCCCAAGGCGGGCGCCGCCGGCTCGGTGCTCGAAGTCGTGAACCATCCGCAGGCTGAATCACCAGATCGTTGTCGAGCAGGGAATCCTGGCCGACGAATCCGCTGAGCTTCTGCGCAGCTTCTTCCGCGAGCGTAGGAGTTAGAAACAGCCCGCCCTCACCGGCGGGTAAGCACGCGAATCCGCTCCGCCTCATCCGGCCACTTCGACGCCAGTTCTTCATACGAGCCGCTAAGGTAGTCGGCATAGTCAAACCCCGGCGAAACCGTGCAGCCCAGAAGAGCGACTTTGCCGTCGCCGATAAGCCTTGTGCCCTGCCAGACTCCGGCCGGTACGATCACCTGAACCTGCTGACCTGCCGATAAGTCCGGTCCAAGAGTCACAAGCGTGGAACGCCCCGAAGGCCATAACTGCAGCATCTCCACCGGGTCGCCGAGATAGAAGTGAAACACCTCGTCGGACGAGAGCACGTGCATCTCGCTGAAGGTGCCGGCTTCGAGCAGGTAGTAGATGGCGGTTCCGGAGGCCCGGTCACCCTGCGGGGCCTGGCAGCGTACGCCGGATACCCAGGTTCTGGCGGAACGACCCGCCTTCGCCGGAGTGCGGCTCCAGCTGCAGTAGGTCGTTTGATTTCGGTCGGCAGTCATACTGGAAATCATCCTAAATGGCTTACCAAACCTTAGAAACTGCATCGGCGGGGCGTCCTGCGGCATCGTAAACTAGTGAAAAGGAACAAACTCATTCCGGCGGAACTTGCAACCAACTGGTAGCGAGCGGACCCGGGGAGTTGTGACCGAACCTCTTCGGCGGGCCGAACCCAGGGAGACGAGCCGAATGGGCGAACACAAGCAAGGTGCAATTGCAGAGATGAATGTAAAGATGTACACGGCGGCCTGGTGCCGTGACTGCCGGGCGGCGAAACAGTTTCTCGATACGCACGGGATCGCCTACACCGAGATCAATGTCGACGCCGATCCAGCGGCCTCCGATGAAGTGATTCGCCATGTGGGCAAGCGGGCGATTCCGCAGCTCGTGATCAACGGCGAGTGGTTCCAGCCCTACCGGCCGGGACGCGGGCTGCTTTATGACGAACTGTATGAACGGTTCGGAATTACGCCCAACTGCCACCGTTAAGCTACAATTCCTGCTAAATGACGGCCATCGCTTCCCGGACTCTGTCGCAAAGCGTGGGCTCCGCCTGCGTAATCGCGTTTTATTTGCTCTATTTCTGGCGAGTATTCAAGAGCAATCCAGGTAACCGTGTTGTTGAGTGCGGCATGATCACGCTCGTGGTCTTCTTCTCAATGCTGCTCTTCACGAGGGGAGAGGTCCCCAATTGGCTGTTTCTTTCCTGGGTACTCCTGGTTGTTCTCCTTTGCTTCTCAACTTTGTTTTTCCTTGTGCAGCGCGGCGTGCGTGCAGCCCGGCACACCAAAAGGAACGTTCGCTGATCTATCCCATTCTCTGCTTCAGAACCACTAAAATAAGAGGTTAAGGGGTTTTTGAGGGGAGTCGCGCTTTGATCGATCGTTATACGCGGCCGGCCATGGGCCGGATCTGGACGGAAGAGTACAAGTACCGCTGCTGGCTGCAGGTGGAGTCGGCCGCGAGCGCGGTGCTGGCCGAAGACGGGGTGATCCCGGAGGCGGCGGCGAAGGCCATCGAGGAGAAGGGCAGCTTCTCGGTCGATCGGATCAGCGAGATCGAAGCCGAGGTGAAGCATGACGTGATCGCCTTCACGACGGCGGTTTCAGAGAGCCTGAAGGCCCAGGGGCTGGGCGAAGAGTCGCGCTGGCTGCACTACGGGCTGACGTCGAACGACGTGGTGGATACGGCGCAGGCGTTGCAGGTGAAGGAAGCCTCACGGCATATCCGCACCGGCCTGGTGGCGCTGCTGGACGTGCTGAAGCGTCGGGCGCTCGAATTCAAGCACACGCCCACGATCGGGCGGACCCATGGAATTCACGCCGAGCCGACGACATTCGGACTGAAGCTGCTGAACTGGTACGCCGAGACGCAACGCGACCTGGCTCGCTTTGATGCTGCGGCCGAAGACATGCGTGTCGGCAAGCTCTCGGGCGCGGTGGGGACCTTCGGGCATCTCAAGCCGGAGCACGAGGAGCGCATCTGCGAGCGGCTCGGCCTGCTGCCGGACCCGATTGCCACGCAGGTGATCCAGCGCGACCGCCACGCGGCGTATATCTCGGTACTGGCGATTATCGGCAGCACGCTCGACAAGATCGCCGTTGAAGTCCGCCACCTGCAGCGCACGGAAGTCCGCGAAGCGCAGGAGTACTTCAGCGCGAAGCAGAAGGGCTCGTCGGCGATGCCGCACAAGAAAAATCCCATCACGTCAGAGCAGATCAGCGGGCTGGCGCGCGTGTTGCGCGGCAATGCGCAGGCGGCGTTCGAAAACGTGGCACTCTGGCATGAGCGCGACATCTCGCACTCATCGGTCGAGCGCGTCATCTTCCCCGACTCGACGATCCTGGTCGACTATCTCCTCGCCAAGACGACCGACCTCATCGACCGCCTGCTCGTCTACCCCGAGCGGATGAAGAAGAACCTCGAGTCCACTGGCGGCCTGATCTTCAGCGGCCAGTTGCTGCTGGACCTGGCCGAGGCGGGCATGCTGCGCGAGGATGCGTACCGGCTGGTGCAGAGCCATGCGATGCAGGCATGGAAGGACGATCTGGTGTTCCGGGATGAAGTAGCGAAAGAGGAAATGATTACTTCGCTTCTAACTCCGGAGAAACTCGACAAGACCTTCGACTACACCCGCCAGTTGGGCAACGTGGATGCCATCTTCAACCGCGTCTTAGGAAAGTAGCTATCATGCCATCCGACCAGATCGCCGCACTTAGAGAGAAACTCGATGCGCTCAATATCTCGGGCCGGAAAGCCGTGCCCTTCAAGGGCCTTCCTATAATGGAAAAGGCTTTCTTCCCTGGCGGAAACGGCCTGTTTGAAGGAAGCGAAGCGAGTATCACGGTTGGAGGAACCATCGTCCTTGGTTCCAACTTCGGCTGCAGGAGCGACTTCATCAAAAGCGATGGAACGCTGGTGCGAAGCGACGAGACCCGCACAAGCAGCACGTGGAAGGGACTCTACCGAATGCTGACGCCGCAGACGCATATTCAGTTGAGCCGCTGCTTCTTCACAAACGCGTGGCCTTTCCTGCATGAAGGAAAAAACAACGATACAGGAGCCTTGGCTCCTGAGTGGCTATCCGACGAATCGCTGATGAACGAGTGCGGTTATCTGTTCAGGGAAACCCTTTCCATCGTTCAGCCCAAGCTGATCGTCGCGCTGGGAGCGGCCGCAGCATTCATGGGACATTTGTGGCCAGATGAATTGGGCGAATGGCGATCCAACAAAGTCTCCTCCATCGATAAGCTGCCCATCGCCAGCATTGAACACAACGGGGCCACCATCGTTTGCACGGCAATCACGCACCCGTCTCATTCAAATTCCTGGCGACGCCAGTTGCCCTATCAAGATACGCGCGGCGAAATTCGCCTTCTTCAGGAAGCTGCAACCCAGGCAGGCTTGGCGTAAGATGACCTCTCCTTTGTCTGGCTTAACGCTCACCCTCCGCAGATTGATAGGTTGTCAAGAGCAGGAGGTCTTCATGAAATTTGCGGCTACCATTTTTCTGGCACTGAGCAGTGCAAGCGCCTTCGCTCAACAACCTGCGATCCAACCTGCTGACGCCCTCGCCAAGCTAGCCTTCATGCAAGGCGACTGGGCAGGCAAACAGAATTTCAATACGGACGGCGGGCCCGCCATGGTCGGCGATGCCACCGATCGCATCGAACCCGGCATTGCCGGAAAGTATCTATGCGAGATGCTTTCCACCACGCTCCCAGGCCGCAGGCCCACCGACACGCGCCACTTCATCTCCTTCGACAAGCAGACCGGGAAATACACGGCATGGTGGTTCAACGACACTTCCTACCACCCGACGCAACTGACCGGAGACCTTGCCGGAAACAAGCTTGTTCTCATGAGCGATGCTTCTGCGCAGGGGCCTGTCCTGCGAGCGACCTATGAGAATCCCACTCCAGACAAGCTGACGTTCCAGGTGGAGATGAAGAACGGCGATAAGTGGACCAGCCTCTTTCTGACTACGTACGCGAAAGACGCAAGCAAGCATTAGCCTCAGGCGCAGCCTTTACACGCGAGATGCTGCACATTATCGAAAACGGCCAGTCCGAATCCTTCGAGCGCAAACTGCGTGGCCAGAGATGCGCCGTGGGCGCAATGTAAAATCCTTTGGTTGCGGCGAACGGAGAGTAGGACTTTGAAAGTGGGATCTGAATTGGAACTGACTCTCGCCATTACCGGCGCATCCGGCGCGGTGTTCGCGCGCGAGATGCTGCGCGCCCTCGAAGCCGACGACCGCGTCGCCCGCATTCACTTCGTCGCCACCGACAACTCCCTTCGCGTGATCGCGGAAGAACTGGAAATCTCCGGTCGCAACGATCTTGTCGAGAAGCTCCTCGGTACCGCCCCGCGCAAAACCATCCAGCATGCCGACGCCAACATCGGCGCGGCGATTGCCTCCGGAAGTCATCCGTCCGATGGCATGATCATCCTACCGTGCTCGATGGGGACGCTCGCCTCCATCGCAAATGGCCTGGCCGATACCCTGATTGCCCGCGCCGCGGATGTGACCCTGAAAGAGCGGCAGCCCCTGATCCTATGCGTACGCGAGACGCCATTCAACCGCATTCATTTGCGCAACATGACGCTGGCCGCAGAGGCAGGAGCGACGATCTTCCCGGTGATTCCGGCGTTCTATTTCAAGCCGGTCGACTCGACGGAGATGGCGCGGCAGTTTGTGTATCGCGTGCTTGCCCACATCGGCTTGCGCCAGCCCGGCGCTTATGTCTGGAAGGCGGACGAGTAGCTCTCCGCGCTCGTCACGCCCTGTCTGACCGCGTGAGGGTGAGGACGGTGATGTCATCTTCCTGGCCGAAGGCCACGGCGGCGTCGGAGGCCTGCGCGGCATTCACATTCAAGGCGAAGAGCTCGTGGAGGCGGTCAAAGCTGAAAATCTCGCCCGAAGGTGAGCGCGCTTCGAGCAGGCCATCGGTGTAGAGGCTGCAGCGATCGCCGGGATGGATATGGATGGTCACTTCCTCGTAGACGGTCGCGGGATCGATGCCGAGGGGGAGTGCGCCCGGCAGGTCGATTTCCTGGTCGTTGATGTAGGGGGCGGGGTGTCCCGCGCTCGAGAGGTTGCAGAGGCCGTGAGCATCGAGGCGCAAGGCGAGACAGGTCGTGAATCCGCCTTGCAGGCGGCCATGAAGGCGGCGGCTCAGGCCGGCGAGGATCTCGGCCGGGCTTGAAGTGGTTTCCGCCAGGGTGCGGACGGCTCCAACGATCAGCGAGACGGCCATGGCGGCGCGAAGCCCTTTGCCGCTCACGTCGCCGAGGACAATGAGGGTCGATCCCTCCGCCTCGCCTTCCAGAGGAATGATCTGAAAGAAGTCGCCGCCGACGTCGAGCGCGGGATGGTAAGCGCTGGCGATGGTGTAGCCCGGCATCATGGGCGGCTTTTCGGGGATAAGGACCTGCTGGAGTTCCTGCGCGCTGTGCAGTTCCTGTTCAAGCAGGGCCTTGCGTACCTGTTGATCGCGGACCAGGCGGGTGACGGCGTAGACGATGGAGAAGAAAACCAGCAGGTCGAGCAGCGATTGCGCGTTGAAGTAGACAGGCCCGATGTGAAACAGCGGCGCAAGGAGCCTCTGCGCGAGCGTCCAGTGGGTGAAGCGTTGGCCCTGCTGTGCGGTGGCGATGATCACATTGATCAGTTGCGAGAGCGACGCGCTCACGGCCAGGACCCAGCGGACTGAGTCGAGCTTCTGGCGGAACCCAAAGGCGACCAGGACCAGCAGGTACAGATCGCACGGTTCGATGATCGCGGTGAGGATGCCGTCAATCCAAGCGCCTGTGTGAGCGGAGAATAGGCCCGATGGAATGTAAGTGAGTAGGCCATCGAGGAACGAGGTGCTGAGGCTAACGGCGGCGAGGATCTTCGCCCAGCGGACGAGCCGCGGACGCGTGCGCAGGTGAAGCATTTCGATGAGCAGGAACCAGAGCGCCACGTTGCGCAGTTCCCATAGCGGTTGCAGCAGGAACTGAACGAACTGGTTCGAGAGCGGCAGACCCATCGTATAGGGGAATGTCCAAAACACCGGGCTGATGGTGAATATCGAGAACCACAGCAGCAGGGTTTCGCGCCGGCGTCGAAGCCACAGGAGCAGGCCCGCGATGCCAACGGCGAGATAGAGCAGGTTGAGCACGTTGAAGTACATCGTGCCGCGCAGCAAATCGTAATTCCACGCGCCCAGATAAGCCGCGACGGAACTCTTGTCCCCGATCACCGGCGTCTCCATCAGCCCGCCAACTTCGCCGCTTGCACTGCTGCCGAGCGCGCCCTTCCAGAAGCGAATGGCGAGTACCCCCTCAGGCGCGCCGCGCAAGGTGAAGACGGCGGGAGCGTCGAACGCAGGCCAGGAGGGATGGGGTGGCATGGAGCCGTAGCGGCCAACCAGAGTGCCGTTCCAATAGACCTCGCAGGCGTCGGACAGGCGCGGCAGCACCAGTTGGAACTCCGACTTGAATCCCGAAGAGGGAGTGATGTGAAGGTGCAGCCGGTACCATGCATATCCGGCGTAGGCATAGTGGCTCTGCGCGCCCCACGGCCTGTCGGGCTGGATCGTCTCCCAGCCATTCTGCCCCGCCGCGTTGTCGATGCCGGGCTCGGCCCACTGCGGATTATCGCCGGTATGGAATTGCCATGGACCATCCAGATGGGCAGTTCCCATGCCGAGGCCATCAAGATTCACGACGGGAGCTGGGACCGGCGTCGACCCGTACGCGTGAAGCGCGGCCAGGGCAAGAAACACAACGCAGAGGGAAGGCAGCCGAATGCGCATGTTGCCCAAATTGTACCCGCGACCGTGCCTCGATGCCGGCCGAACGAATTCTTATTTGACAGGCCAATAGGCGCGCGATGATACTCAAAGGCGATGCGAAGCTTTAGCGAATGCGCGCGGGAGGCCATGGCCATGTGTATGTGCATGCCATGTAGACCCGTCCGTGCGGATCGAATGCGGTAACGCAGACGATCTTGAGCAAACGGCCCGGGTCCAGATGGATTCGGGCCGAGTTGTTTTCGCCCCGATTCCTCATGATCCGATGGCGCCCGGCGCCGTGGCTCTTCTGAAACGACGACCAACCAGAGATCGAAGGAGCGAGAAGAATGCCTGAAGAGAAGAAGCAGCAGTTTGCCACCCTTGCCGTTCACGCCGGCCAGACGCCCGATCCCACAACCGGGGCGCGCGCCGTGCCGATCTACCAGACCACGTCGTACGTCTTCCAGGATGCGGACCACGCGGGCCGGCTGTTCGCGCTGAAGGAGTTCGGCAACATCTACACGCGCATCATGAACCCGACGACGGACGTGTTCGAGAAGCGCGTGGCGGCTCTCGAAGGCGGCGCGGCGGCCCTGGCAGCGGCGTCAGGGCAGGCGGCGCAGACGCTGGCGATTACGACGCTGGCCTCGGCGGGCGACGAGATCGTGTCCACGACTTCGCTCTACGGCGGCACCTACAACCTGTTCCACTACACGCTGCCCCGGCTCGGCATCAACGTGAAGTTTGTCGATGCCGACGACTTCGACGGGCTGCGCGCGGCGATCAACGACAAGACGCGGGCGGTCTACACGGAGACGCTGGGCAATCCCAAGCTCGACGTGGCCGACATCGAGACGCTGGCTGCCATCGCGCACGAGCATGGGCTGCCGCTGATCATCGACAACACCACGCCATCCGCGGCCTTGGTCCGGCCCATCGAGTGGGGCGCGGATATCGTGGTCAACTCGGCGACCAAGTTCCTCGGCGGGCACGGCACCAGCATCGGCGGCGTGATTGTGGATGCGGGCAAGTTCGACTGGGCGGCTTCAGGGCGCTTCAAGGAGTTTGTCGAGCCCGATCCGTCGTATCACGGCCTGTCCTACTGGGAGACGTTCGGCCCGCTCTCGTTCATTCTGAAAGCGCGCATCCAGGGCTTGCGCGATACCGGCGCGGCGCTGTCGCCGTTCAATGCGTTCCTGATTCTGCAGGGCATCGAGACGCTGCACTCTGCGCATGGAACGCCACTCGCAGAACGCGCTGACTGTCGCGAAGCACCTTGAGCAGCACCCCGGCGTGGAGTGGGTGAACTATCCGGGACTGGAGTCGAGCCCGTATTACGAGCGGGCGCAAAAGTATCTGCCAGATGGACAGGGCGCGATCGTCACGTTCGGCATCAAGGGCGGCTACGAGGCAGGGAAGAAGCTGATCAATTCGCTGAAGTTGTTCTCGCTGCTGGCGAATATCGGCGACGCCAAGTCGCTGGTGATTCATCCGGCATCCACCACCCACCAGCAGCTTTCGGAAGAGGAGCAGGCCGCGACCGGCGTCACGCCGGAACTGGTGCGGCTCTCGGTCGGCATCGAAGACGTTCGCGACATCATCGCCGATCTCGATCAGGCGATCGAGGCCGCCAACGGATCCGTATTCGCCGGCGAGACCGCGGGGGCGGGTCATAAGGCACAATGACAGTGATGTCCCAGGGCCAAAAAACCGTGGATGAGGCCGCGAAGGGCGAGGCGAGCGCGAAGCAAGCCTGCCCGCCCTCCTGCGCCCTCGCCTACGTACGAAGGCGACTTCGTGCTCGACGAGCACTTCATGCTGGAGTGCGGTCGCACCCTGTCCGGCCTTACGTTGCACTACGCGGTGTACGGCCGGCTGAACGCCGCGCGCGACAATGCGGTGCTGGTGTGCCATGCGCTGTCGGGGTCGGCGCTGGTGCACTCCTGGTGGCCTGAGGTCTTCGCTCCCGGCGGGGTTCTCTCCCTCGATCACGACTTCGTCATATGTATCAACCTGCTCGGGTCGTGTTATGGCTCGACAGGTCCTCTCTCGGTCAATCCTGAAACTGGCTCCCTCTACGGCCCCGAATTCCCCCTCGTCTCCATTGCCGACAATGTCCGCGCGCAATCCCGCCTTCTCGACTCCCTTGGTGTCCGCCGTCTCCGCCTGGTCATGGGCGGATCGATGGGGGGCATGCAGGCGCTGGAGTGGGCCGCGCTGTTTCCCGATCGCGTGGAGCGCGCCGTCGTTATCGGCGTAGCCCCTCTCGGCGCCATGGGACTGGCGCTGAACCATCTGCAGCGGCAGGCGATCCAGCGCGATCCGGAATGGATGGGCGGGAACTACCTTCCCCAGAAGCCTCCTACGCGCGGACTCTCCCTGGCGCGGCAAATTGCCATGCTCAGCTACAAGTCGGCTCCGCTGTTCAACGAGCGATTCGCGCGTAACCCCAATCGCAATGGCGAAGACCCGTGGGGTCTGGATGACTGCGGCGGCGGACTCATCGGCGGACGGTTCGATATCGGCGGCTACCTCGACGAGCAGGGACGGCGTTTCGTCGACCGGTTTGATGCCAATTCGTATCTCGCCATTCTCCGCACCATGGATACCTGGGACCCACTTCGTGGGGGGTGTACTTCTGAAGCAGTATTCGGCAAGATAAAAGCCCGCCTCACCTTCATCGGCATCAGCTCGGACTGGCTCTTCCCACCTGATTCCGTGAAGGAATTCGCGGAAACCATCCGGGCCGCCGGGGCGCACGCGGACTATCGCGAAATGGTCAGCGATCACGGGCACGACGCGTTTCTGGCCGAACAGGCCGAACTGCTCCGCCAACTCCAATAAAAGTCACGGCAAACAATTCGCTGCACGGCTCATCCAAAGGGTTGGGAACTGTTGTTGCCCGTTTGGTGTCTAAGCCAGTATGCTCGGCGAAGATTCGTCGCTGCAGGCCACGGGGCATTCGGGGGTCAGTTCGCATATATTCTGCGAATGACTGGGTATGAGAGATTCTGGAACGAACGAGCGGTTCCGGGCCATTTCGGTTTGCGGCGGGCCATCCCCGGCTCCGACGCACGGGAACGGCCGCGCGGCGATCCCGCCAATTCCTTCTGAGGGCTTAAGTTCCCTTGTCAGACGCAGCAGGCCTTTCTATAATCCTTCCAACAACGCATCGGAAGCCGTGGTAACGCTTTCCTTACAATCGCGGGGAGACAACCGCAACGCTCTGAACGGTTGCCTATCGGCGAGCGAGTGCTTGAGATCGATTTCCATCTTGAATTTTCCCAGGAGCACTGAATGAAGAAGTTTGTATTTGCGTCGGTGATGGCGCTGGCGGGCATCGGCCTGACGGCGGTCCCTCAGCTGCATGCTCAGGACCCCAGCCAGGTCACGATTAAAGACCCGGCCGAGTTCAACGCCTACCAGATGTTCAGCACGCAGAGCGACCCCAAGCAGAAGGCTGCCGCCGGGGATAGCTTCCTGAAGACGTATCCGCAGAGCGTGGTGAAAGGCGCTGTTCTAGACCAGATGATCGACGCCTATCAGCAGGCTGGCGACTCGGCCGGAGTGCTGAAAACCGCGCAGACGCTGCTGCAGGTGGATCCGAATAGCCTGAAGGCGATCCTGTACTCCGTTCTGATCAAGAAGCAGCAGTGCAGCGCTTCGAACGGCTCGGATCAGGCAACCTGTGATGACGCCGCCGCCCTGGCACAAAAGGGCCTCACCCTGCAAAAGCCGGCCGCCACCGCGGATGCCGACTGGCAGAAGCTGACCCATGCAGCCATTCCGATCTTCCACTCCGTCATCGCCCTCGACGACACGGTGAAGAAGGACTTCAAGGGTGCACAGGCCGAGTATTCGGCCGAGCTGAAACAATACACCGACCAGGAGACTTCGAGTCCTGGCCCGGCAATGAATGATACTCTCCTGCTCGCCCAGGCCTATAGCCAGCCGGGCTCTTCGCGGGATCTGAAAGAAGCGATCTGGTTCTATGCGCGCGTTTGGGCCGTGGCGCCCGCGCAGTTCAAGCCGCAGATCGCAAAGCCGCTCGAGGCCTACTATAAGCAGTACCATGGCAGCCTCGACGGCCTTGACCAGCTCAAGCAGGCCGCCGCCTTGGCCACCTTCCCGCCCGCAGGCGGCGCTCCTGTCGCTCCGGCGAAGAGCCCGGCGGAGCAGATCCACGACCTGATCGCTTCCACACCCAATCTCGATTCGCTGGCCCTCTCTGACAAGGAAACGATCCTGGCGATGGGCACCAAGGACGACGCCGACAAGATGTGGGCCGTTCTGCAGGGCAAGCAGACCCAGGTCCCCGGCATCGTGATCGCGGTAACTGCGGACCAGATCCAGGTGGCCGTTACCGAAGATGCGAAAGCTTCCAAGGTAGCCGACTTCATCGTGAATCTGAAGAAGTCTCTGACCACGGCCGAACAGAGCACGATCCAGCCCGGCTTCGAGTTCAAGGGCGCGCCGGAAGCTGAGTTGGCGGGCACCTACGACACCTACAAACAGGTTCCGGCCACCGACACGACCTCCGCCTCGGCGCAGGTAGTGCTGAAGGACGGCGAATACCTTCCAGCGGAAAAGAAGAAGCCGACCCCGGTTCACCACGCACCGGCACATCGGCCCCGCTAGTCTATAGCGGCCCGGCGTCCCTCATGACGGCCTGGCCAACACCCTGGGAAAAAACGGGCAGCCCCACGGGGCTGCCCGTGCCCTTGTCAGCAGTCTGAGGCCGCCGCTGGCGGCCTTCTTCTTTGGTTGAAACCCGAAGCCCCGCACAATTGCCGTGTCAGGGCCCGATTTCAAAGCTGGGTGACAAGTCCCTCATATCGTTCGCGTTCCGCGCTCTGAGCGCGTATAGGGAGCGAGCACGGGGCATGTCGGATCCAGGCGGGTGGAGGGATCGAT
>CAWFVY010000021.1:0-279646 GCA_963819365.1 uncultured Acidobacteriota bacterium | reverse complement strand
AAGGAGTTGATGGAACGCTTCACCAAGGGCGAGACGGTCAAGATCCTGGCGCCGGCCGCGCAGTGGGGCATGATTTGCATGAAGGAAGCGAAGGACGAGGACGCCGGCATTGTGGTCAAGGAAGTGCTGCCGGACAGCGCCGCGGCGAAGGCCGGTCTGAAAAAGGGCGACCGCCTGTTGACGGTCGACGGCCGCTGGACCGACACACTGCCCGACCTGTACATGGCGGCGGCCTATATCAAACCGGGCAAGACGGCTCCCCTCGTCATCAAACGCGATGGCAAGGAAATGGAACTCCAGGTGAAGCCGACGCCGGGATTCTGATGAGTTAGGAAATCACTTTTTCGGTTAGTCGCAACGCAGAGCGGAACGTGGCCCATAGGACTTCTAAGTCCTATACGTCCTATGACCCCGCGTCGCGGCTAACCGACGTGTCTACTGCAAAGACCCTATCTGTTTGATTCTTTCATCGCAGAAGTTGCGACCAGACGGCGACGACGGACACTCCTCGGCGGAGTCGCCTGAGCACCCGCTCCCTCCTGATCCAGCGATTTGCTGGCCTTGTATTTGGCTCGCCAGGCGAGGAGAGAAACGCGGAAGAGATTTTGCGTGGTGGGACAATCCGATGTAGTGTGCATGACTCGTGTTGGTCTCATTCGACAACAGGTAAAGGCGACCGAAACTGCTGGCGAAGAAAATAGCACATCTCATGCCGAATCGAGCCACCACGACGAAAAGCGGTCCCTTATGCTACAACAACCAGAGGATCGCCACCAGCACGCCGAGGAACAGCAGGACGCCGCAGACGAACGCGATGCCGACCGGCAGCAACCACCACCACATCTCTGAGCGCACCGCCGGACGCACCAGCAGCGCGTCGGGGCGATATGTTTCGGCAATCGTGTCATCCAGCGGAGAGGTCAACGAAGAGTCCAGCGGCTCCGCGAGGGGCAGCTCGGGCAGCACGATGTCGGCCATCGTCGCCTCGCCCGGTCCCGTGGTCGACGCTTGTGCCACCTCCGACGCCGTCTGATAACGATCCGAAGGGTCTTTCTCCATCAATTTCTGCACGATGGCCGCGACGGCCGGCGGCGTGTCGGGCCGCAGTTCCAGAATGGGCGTCGGCGGATCGACCTGATGCTGGATCAGTTTTTCTGTCATCGTCCCCTTGGGGAACGGCACGTTGCCCACCAGCAGGAAATAGAGCGTGCAGCCGAGGCTGTAGAGATCGGCCCGGCTGTCGGCGGAGTGTGAGTTACGGCCTGCTCCGGGGCGATGTAGTCCGGCGTGCCCATGACGTGGCCGACCGCTGTCAGCGTCGACACCGAGCGGCCATCGCCGCCGAAGTTGCCCAGCCGAGCCAGACCGAAGTCGAGAATCTTGATCGTGCGTTCCCGCGCCGTCAGGAACAGGTTCGCCGGCTTTATATCTCGATGGACGAGGTCAGCTTCGTGAGCATGCTGCAAGCCCAGCGCCGCCTGCCGAACGAAGTCGCACGCCTCGACTGGATTTAAGGGACCACGCTTCTGGATCAGCTTGGCCAAATCGACGCCTTGCAGATACTCCATCGCCAGATACAGCGTGCCATCCTTCAACTCGCCGACGTCGCGGGTACGGACGATCTGCGGATGATCGAGCCAGGCGACGGCGGCCATTTCGCGACGGAACCGACGTAGTATATCCTCGCTGGGAGTACCCTCCCGGTGGATCAACTTGAGGGCGGCCACGAAGCCATGCCGCCGGTGCCGCGCCTTGAACACCTGCCCCATGCCGCCGGCGCCGAGCCGTTCGAGCAGCATGTAATCGGCCAGCAACAAGTCGCCGCCACGGCCCTGGAAGAGTTGGTTGATCTGATACGCCGTCAGCCAGTTGCGCTGGAGCAGTTCCTTCGCCAGAGCGCGCGGTTCAGGAAAGCGGGTCGAGAGGTCGTGGGCCAACTCCTTCAGCTGCCCCGGCTCAAGAAGCTCGTGCTGCTGAATCAGGCCGACCAGACTGTCCACACTGTCCACGGGCATGCCGGCCTCGTTTGCATGAGGGAGAACGTCAAACGCAAATTGTAACTTGTGAAGGACGGTAATTCCAGAGACGCTTTCTTTGTGGCGGACTCCAAAAACTGTCTGTGGCACGGTCTCCTGACCGTGCCACTGTGCTCGACCGAAGGTCTCCCAGACCCTTCTTTAGCTCCACGGGTTCCGGGAGACCTTCGGTCAGGCGCAGTGGCACGGTCAGGAGACCGTGCCACAACGAGGCGCGCTCGCGGGGCTCGCGGCTAAACTTACAACCACCATCGCAGCGCCCACGCCAGACGATTGCGTTGCCGTCGCCACCACGATTGCTCGCGGAAGGCGCGGAAGGTAATGCGCTTGCTCTGCGCTACCTCATAATGCACGATGTCGTTCAGCGCCTGCGCAGCGTCCGCGAGTGGATCAGCGCAATGAACTCCAGATTGATCCACAAACTGCGGGCATCGAGGTTCGACGAACCGAGGACGACCCAGGTGTCGTCGACGATCATGACCTTGCTGTGCAGCATGTTCCCCTGGCGCTCGTAGATGTGAAAGCGATGCCGCAAGAGCCGCGTGTACAGATGCCGGCAGGCGTGCTGCACCAGCGGCACGTCGCTGTCACCTGGCACGACGATGTGCACCAGTACCCCACGCTTCCGTGCGCGCAACAGCGCCGCAACACTGCGCCGACCGGCAAAAAGTACGCCATCGAGAGGGTGACCTTCGAGTGCGCATAGTTGAGCAACCGCGTGAACAGACGGCCGGCGGCGTGTATCGCCGCCGTGGACCGCTGTCGAAAAACTGGATGCTCTCGCCGTGTTCCGGATGTTTGGCCAATTCCACGTTGCGCCGTGCGTTAGCCACCGGTTGGCCGCGAGCCAGGCGCCACGAACGGTCGAAGCTCTCCGCGATCTGCGGCTGCTGCGGTCCCTCCAGGCGCACATGCACGTCACGCCAGGCGGCGGACTTCGGCAGCTGTTTCGCCCGCACCGCGGCCACAGCGCTGGACGCATCAATGATGTTCATACCGCCGAAGTACGCGACGCGGTCATCGAGAACCAGCAGCTTGCGATGGTCGCGGTGGTTCAGGATGCGCAGCGGTGAGAAGTTCCAGAACGCTTCCCACAGCGAATGATACGCGTGAATCTGGACGCGAGCGCTTTGGAGTTGCACGAAGAACGAATAGGGTGTCGCCTGACTGCCGATGGCGTCGTACAGCAACCGCACGTCGACGCCTGCGCGGGCGCTCTTTCAGAGCCTCGGCGATGGCCTTGCCTGCTGCGTCGTTATGGAAGATGTAGGTTTCTAGCCAGACGCGGCGGCGAGCGGCGCGGATGTCGGCGACCATCGCTTTGATAAGCGACCATGTCTCGACGAAGATGTGCAGATCGTGACCGGCGACACGCACCGGCGTGGGTTCGCTGTGGGACGGCAGCGCGGCAGGAGTGGTCGTCAAGGGCAAATCGTGCGGGGACATCGTCACTCAAAAATAAGGGATGAGGGATGAGGGATGCGGGATGAAAAAAGACAATTGGTTTATCTTTTTTCATCCCGCATCCCTCATCCCTCATCCCTGAAAGAATCCCTGTTACTGCTGAGCGAGAAATCGACCACCAACGGCAGATGATCTGAGGCTGCGCTGTGCCAGCCGCGTGCGGACGATACGCGATTCCTGGATAAACAGTTCACCGCGATAATAGCACTTGTCCAGCGAGGCCAGCGCGAGAAACGCCGGAAACGAGCGGAACTTTCGAGAGGGAGCCGTCGCCTGTACGAAGCTGTGCTTGTGAAACCCATGCTTGCCGAGCGAGTTACGCCAGTCATTGAAATCGCCCGCGATGACGGTCGGCAAATGGGCCGACTCCTCAAAGAGATGATGCCGTAACAAATGATTGACCTGCCAGCGGCGCTCGCGCTCCGCCAGGCCGAGATGCCAGTTCACTAGATGCAGCGGACCGTGCGGCGTCTCGACGACGACCAGTTGGGCGCCGTGCGGCTTGCGGCCTTGCAAACGCAGGGACACGTTGTGATGTGCCCGAAACGGCCAGCGGCCCAGCACGAGATTGCCATAGCCGCCGTCCTTGTGCGGCACGTTGAGCTGATACAAATGCGTCTGCGACTCCAGGCGGTCAGCGATCATCGTCGGCTGATCGTGGTAGCGCGAACGATGGACGTTGTAATCGACCTCCTGAAGGCAGACGAGATCGGGTTCCTCGGCGGCGATCACGTCGAGGATGCGTTCGAGACGGTAACGGCGATCACTGCCGCCGACGCCCTTGTGAATGTTGTAACTGAGTAATCGCATACCGAAAGATCCTCGGGACAGACCGCACGCTCGTTGCCCCGCGTTGTGGCACACTTCGCGTTGTGGCACGGTCTCCCGACCGTGCCACTCGGCTCGACCGAAGGTCTCCCGGAACCCGTGACGCTATAGAAGGGTTCGTGGAGACCTTCGGTCGGGTTCAGTGGCACGGTCGGGAGACCGTGCCACAACGCGGCGGGGCCGGAGGTACGGCCTCACACCTTCATTCATTGTAACCGGCGATCAGCGACGCGAAATACCAACCGGTCCCCGCTCTTCAATAGGCTCCCGCTCGTCGATTCTGTCACGTTCGTTGACTCTGCCAGGGCGCAGGAGTTATAATCGCGGAGTGATGGTTGCCCAATTCAATAGAGCGGTGCGCCCGTCCCAACGATCCACACGACAGCAACCCCGGACCAGCCATGACCTCC
This sequence comes from uncultured Acidobacteriota bacterium, assembly GCA_963819365.1. Taxonomy (GTDB): domain Bacteria; phylum Acidobacteriota; class Terriglobia; order Terriglobales; family Acidobacteriaceae; genus Telmatobacter. Next base: position 274,908 of record CAWFVY010000021.1, on the reverse strand, counting down.
GAACCTTCCCCAACCGGACAGCCGAAAGCCGTCCGCCTGGGTAAATACGAGATCATCGCGCACCTGGCCCGAGGCGGCGTCGGGTCCGTCTACCGTGCCCGTGAAACCGCCACGGGCCGCGAGTATGCCATCAAAGTGCTGCTGACGAAGGACATAGCCGCCAAGTCCAGGGAGACCATGATCGAACGCTTCCGTCGCGAAGCCCGCCACGCCGCCAAGCTCCAGCACGAAAACATCGTCCGCGTCTACGATTTCTGCGAACATCAGGGCGCCCAGGACACCACGTATTACATCGTGATGGAGTTCGTCGACGGCATCGACCTGTCCGACCACATCGAAAAGCACGGCACGCTCGACCCCGAAGAAACACGCGACATCATGATCCAGGCGTGCCGGGCTCTCCAGCACGCCCACGAACAAGGTATCGTCCATCGCGATGTCAAACCGTCGAACTTCATGCTGACCAAATGGCACGGTCGGCTCCTGGTTAAACTGCTGGACCTCGGTCTAGCGCGCACGACGAGTGATGACGAAGCTGCGCGTCACCCGCGTCGGCACGACGGTCGGGACGGTCGATTACATCTCGCCGGAACAGGCCCGCGAGAGTAATTCCGCGGACATTCGCAGCGATCTGTATTCGCTCGGCTGCACCTGGTTTCACATGCTGTCGGGTCAACCGCCGTTCGGTGCCGGCGGTCTCGCGGAACGTATCCTCAAGCATCTGGAAGAAACGCCGCCCGACGTGGCGCCAGTTCAATCCGCAAGCGTCGAAGGTGCCGTAAAGATTCTCAACAAGCTGCTGGAGAAAAACCCCCGTGATCGGTATCAGACGCCGGATGAGGTGCTTCACGAGCTGACCCAACTCATCGCCGTCGTTAAGCCGGCAAAGGACACACCGCTTCCCCGTCGCGTCGCCGCCAAGAGCGACAGCCAGATTGTCGCGGCCGCCACGAAGTGCGGTCCACCCCGACGAAAAGGGAAAAAGACACGACACGGCAACGAAGATACGCTCGCCGAGAAGATAGACGGCGTCGAAACGTCGTTACCAGCCCGGTGGCTGTGGCTCACCGCTGCCATGCTGAGCCTCGTGTTGCTCAGCGCGGTTGCGCTGGTCGTCGTTTTGAAATGGCGTTCCCATCCCGCGGACAATCCGCCCACGCCTCACGACTCCGACGGTCAGAACGTCCTGATAGCGCAGGGGAACACGGGTCCGAAACCACCTCCCAATCCAGAAATCAAGCCGGAGCCGGTGGTCAAAATGGCGTTGCCATCGTTGGTGCCGCCGACCTCGGCGCCAATTGACATCGCCAAATTGCGCGAACGCCTCGACGCCGCGTTTCCGAAACAGGAGCCGGCCAACACCGAACCGCTGTTGCGCATCCAGCGCACCGTCGGCGGTGAGACGACCGCGTTTGCGACCTTGGCCGATGCCCTCGCCACGACGCCGCTGACGCTACCCGTCACGGTTGAGATTCAGGACAATGGCCCGCTCTTTTGGTCGACAACGGGACTCGGCGGCCGCAATGTGACCGTGGCGCCGCGAAAGGCTATCGGCCGCTCATCGTCTGGGATGTGGAGAAAACGATGCTCAGCAAGCCAGTTGCCTTCCTCACTGTCGGGGACGGCGGTTTGCATCTGGAAGACGTCGACGTGGTGGTGCAGTGGCCGGACAAGCTCAAGGAACCGTTGACGCTCGTGCAGGCGATAAATTCGGATTTCAGCGCCCGCAATTGTACTTTTTCATTGTCCGGCCGGCACGACAACCCGGTCGCGGTCGTGCGCTTCGTGACCACGAAACTCGAAGTGCGCCGCTGTCGCTTCATCGATTGCGTGCTGCGCGGCAACAGTCTGCAAGCGCTCGATCTTGACGTGCCGGGCGGTTTGGTGCTGTTCGAGAACTGCCTCGTAACGGGCGGCGAATTTCCGTTGCTGCAAGTGCGCAGCGGCGGCTCGCGACCAGCGACAGTGTTTGCCGTGCGGTCGACGCTGGTCGGCTCCGCGACGCTGCTACGCTTGCAGGGCGCTGAGAGCACTCCGTCGATGAACTGGCTGAGCTGGGACAGCCTCCTGAGCCGCTCGAACGACAAGGCCGGTGGCGAACTGCTCGCGCTGCCGCCGGGTGGCACCGCCGCGAAAATCAAGTGGGAGCCGATTAGCACCCTGTACGCCGGGTCTGGCAGACGCTCCTGACCGGCGCGGAGCCGATCCGGTACGAGCGCGATGCAGAGTGGCGGATCGCGCTGCGGTTACCGCCGTCGTCCAGTGACCGCGCCATTGCGGAGGTCTGGCCGGCACCGCAAGCGGACCTGTCCGAAGTGTCGGCCGCGGTGTTCAAGGCGGCGAATCCGATCATCGCTTTCGGGGCAACGGTCAACAACGTCGAACCGATCGGCTGCGTTCCGGACCGCCTGCCGCCGCTGCGCAATAACTGGAAGGCGCTCGTTTACGAACGTGTCCTGGTGCCGCCCTTCGACGTGCTGGAAAACGACGCCCCCGCGACCGCCCGGGTGGTGGACGTGTCGACACAGGATCTCGGTCTGTTTCTGCAAAAAATGCAGGACGCTGGCGCGGCTTCGGTCCCAAGCTGGTGTTGCGGCTGAAGGGAACTGGCGTGCAGCCGATGACGCCGGTGAAGCTCAAGGGTGTGCAACTCACTCTGTATTTCGAGCAATCGACGGACGACACCCTGCGCCTGGTTCTGACGCCCGCGCCGGCTGGAACCGAGGCCGTCGCGTTGCTGGAAATCGAGGGTGGCGGTCTCGATGTTATCAACGGCGAGTTCGCGTTCCCCGATGGCGGTAATAAAATAGTTCCCATCGTCGCTATTCAAGGTGTCCGGCGGCGACCTGCGGCTATGTCGCTGCCGGTTAATCGGCCCGCAGTTGAACTCTGGACCAAACTATCACGGCCTGATGCAGTTCGAGGGTTCCGGCGAGGCGAGCGGACCGAAAGGACGCCAGTGCGTCATCAACGAAAGCGTGCTGGTGACCGATAAAACCGCCGTGTTGCTTCACGGCGTCGGCGCTCGTTTGCTCGTCAAACAGAGCGTCTTGCTCGCCGGTGGACCGGCGTTGCAGATCGACGCGGGCACAAGTTTCAAGGGCCGAGCGAACGTGCAATGCGTGCTGACCAGCAGCAGCGTCGCGTCGCGCCAGGCCATCTTGCAGGTCGACGACGCTGCCGCACTGGAACCGACGGTCGATCCCATCGTGATCCAGTCGATGCAGTGTGCGTTTCTTGCGCCGTTCAAGGACGCAAAGGCCGCCGGCGTCGCCAGGTTTGGCGGCAACGCCCTCGCACACGGTCTGTTCGTCTGGCAGAGCGATTCGGACCTGTTCGACGCTGCGCTTTCAGTTCGGCTGTCTGCCGCTGAACGTCGAGCCGTCGAAGGCGAGTCTCGAATGGCCGGTGGCGTGTCGGAGCCTGTTCGGTCCCTACGCCGCGACGCGCATGAAGACTGACGCGCTCCTGTCGCGCCAGATCGACCCGACAAAGAGTTGGGCGCTCGAGCAACTCCTGTTAACGCCGTCGAAGGTGTGGCCGTCGGACAGCAAACCGCCGGCACACGGGGCCGACCTGCTCGGTAAGGGTTTCGTGAAAAAGCCGAAAGGATAGTATTGTTATCCGCGAAGGCTTTTACCCTTCATTACCGCGAAGCGGTTACACAACACAGCCGGGGGTCGCGTACTCGCGCACCCCCGGAAGCGAGTTGTATAACGGCTTCGCCGTAAATAGGATTGCGGCGATCCGTTTTCCGGGGGTGGCGAGTACGCGACCCCCGGCTGCGTTGTATAACGGCTTCGCCGTAAGGAGGCGGCACAGTCAGTTTTGCGCCCTTGTCCGGCGCGTGTTCCCGTCGCAAGATGAACCGCACGTCTTCCAGCCCGCCAGCTTCCTTCGAGGACCGGCATGCGCTTCGCACTTCTGGGCAACCATCCCGACGCGCTCGCCCTGGCCTGCGCTCTCGTCGATTCTGGCCGCCATCAACTCGCCGCCTGCACCGCGCCCGTCGCCGACGATGTCCGACAACGCTGGGGTCCGGACGCCAAGGCCGTCACCGATCTCGAAGAAGTGCTGGCCGATCCCGCAATCGAGGCCGTCCTGGTCGGCGGCACGCTCGCCAATCGACCGCAACAGTTGCGCCGCGCCCTTCAGTCCGAGCGTCACGTCCTGTGCGTTCATCCGCCCGACGACACGCCGGAGATCGCCTACGAAGCCGGCATGATCCAGCGCGACACCGGCTACGTGCTGCTGCCGCTGCTATCGCTGCTGACTCATCCCGCCGTCGCTCGCCTCGCGCAATTCGTGCAGCGCGCCGCGAAAGAGCCAACCGCGTCGCCGCTCGGTGCGTTTCGGCTGCTCGAAATCCGCTGGCACAGCACGGGCGAACTCCTCGAAGGCGTCGGCGTGGACGGACAGAAGGCGACGTTTCCCGGCTGGGAACTGCTGCGGTGGCTCGGCGGCGAGATCGCCGAACTGACGGCGTTCGCCGAGCAGGAAGACTTGGAGCCTGGCTCCCCCGTGTTCATTTCGGGCCGCTTCGAGCTGGGCGGCGTCTTTCACACAACGCTGCTGCCGGCGCAACCGGAGGACGCGACGCGCCTGATTGTGACCGGCGCAATGGGCCGCGCGGAACTGATGCTGCCGCAGAGTTGGGAGGGTCCGGCGCTGCTGACGTGGCGCGACGATAGCGGCGAACTACACGAGGAAGCGTGGGAGCGCCTGGGATCCGTGGCCGGCGCTGGTCGCGGAGTTCGAGGCCGCCGTCGCGCGATCGAAGCAGACGGCGGAGGAGCGCGCCGCGGCGCCGCGTCCGCCGCTGACGTGGCAGGACAGCGTTCGCGGCGTCGAACTCGACGACGCCGCGCGGCGCAGTGTGGCAAAGCGGCGTAGCAGTGCGCCTGGAGTATCAGGAAGCGAGCGAGGAAGTCGGCTTCAAGGGTACGATGACGCTGGTCGGCTGTATGGTGTTGTGGCTGTTACCGCTGGTGTTGCTGTCGACGATGATGATTCGGGCGCCCGGCTGGATCGAACTGGCGAGCGGCATCTGGATTTACATTCCGCATCCCGCGTGGCTGGTGGTGCCGGCGTTGGCCGTGTTTCTCGGCTTGCAGTTATTGCGCCATCTCATCCCAAAAACGCCGCCCAGCGCGAAATGATGACGGTGGAAATAAATCGGCCGCCCACAGGCGAGCGGCTGCTGTTGTGGCACGGTCTCCCAGCCGTGCCAGCCGGCTCGACCGAAGGTCTCCCGCAACCTGTGAGGCTTCAGAAGGGTCCGTGGAGACCTTCGGTCAGCAGACGTGGCACGGTCAGGAGACCGTGCCACAACCGAGTGTGGAAAACGCCAATGACAAGGATACAATGCCGGATGGCAAAAAGCGTTCCACCACGACAGGGGAAATTATGGATGCAATAACTCGGCAAGAAAACATTCAGCATCTTGAAGCCATCGGGTTCTGGGAAGAACCGAACCGCTCTGGTGGACGGCTTCGTTCGCCCTGCGGTGCCGCGCAGGGGTTCAGGCATCGTAACGACCCCATGATACGGCAAAACCGGAACTTCGGTTCTATTTGGGTATCTTGCTGTATCGTGGCTAACGGGCAATGGGTGGTACGCCTACGAGCGTTGGGGATTGCCCCTACGGGCGAGCACAACGGCTTACCCATGTGGTGCAAGAAGCATCTGGAAAAGTTGTTGGAGGAGTTGGAGAAGAGATACCGTCATCCGTAGGGGAAGGGGGTAGAAACAAGCCGAACGAAGAAACTCAAAGGAGGTGGCAGACAATGGCAAAAATGTCCCCAGTGCAATGGAACTGCTCGCTGTCCGGCATGCAAAGGCACTGGAAAACAGGGGATCGGAGGGGGAGCGGGCAAGCCCAATGACCCGAATGCCAGCGATTGTCCGAGGTGTAATGGCAAAGGCTACTGTTCTTGGTGTGACGGCAAAGGAGAGCGCTGACGAACATCAAGGATAAACACCCCGCTCGACCGAGGTCTCCCGGAACCCGTGAGGCTATAAAAGGGTTCGTGGAGACCTTCGGTCAGGATGGGTGGCACGGTCAGGAGACCGTGCCACAACGCGGGACGAGGCAGGGGTCAAGAGGCGATTTGCCCTACAATCCTGGTTCGCCCAGCCGCTGGAAAGGGCCTCTCTGTTTTTTCATCTCTTGCCGGTTTGCGGCACGGCTGTTATAAAAACGGTTTCCCTATTCTGCGAACTTTGCGGTGGGAGCGGGCCATGAAGGTTCGTTCGAGTGTTAAGCGAATCTGCGAAAACTGCAAGTTGGTCAAGCGGCACGGCAAGCTGCTCATCATCTGCACCAATCCGCGTCACAAACAGCGTCAAGGCTAATGCGAGGAACTTCGACCATGCCGCGTATTCTGGGTGTTGACTTGCCCAACGACAAGCCGACGCATATTTCGCTGCGCTACATCTACGGCATCGGGCCGACGACGCTCGCTGGAAGTTTGCGAGAAGGCGCGCGTCGATCCGCAGCGCAAGGCGAAGGAGATGAACGACGAAGAGATCGCCCGCATCGCCGACGATCCTCGACCGCGAATACGTCGTCGAAGGCCCGCTGCGCCGTCAGATGCAGCAGAATATCGCACCGTCTCAAGCGACATCGGCTGCTACCGCGGCTTCCGGCATCGCCGCAGTCTGCCGTGTCCGCGGCCAGCGCACCCGGACCAACGCCCGCACCCGCAAGGGGCCGCGCAAGACGGTCGCCGGCAAGAAGGGCGTCAAGGAAGTGCGCGGTTAAGTCAGTATGGCAGCTTATCCAGTCGTCCGCTGGGTCAGTAGTCAGACCTCCGGACTCGGCCAGGGTCGGTGCCAATCAACGGCTCGAACGCTCGACTGCAAACGGCCAGGCAGCGTTTTCGACGATCTACGACCGTGGCCAAGAGCAAGAAAAAGAAAGCACGGCGAAATGTCAGCCGGGGCATCGCCCACATCAAGTCGACGTTCAACAACACGATCGTCACGATCACCGACACCAACGGCGACACGCTCTGCTTCGCCTCGGCCGGCACGGTCGGCTTCAAGGGCAGCCGCAAGAGCACGCCGTTCGCCGCCCAGCGCGCCGCCGAAGTCGCCGCCGAACGGCGATCGAAGTTCGGCCTGAAGGAAATCGAAGTGCGCGTCAAGGGCCCCGGCTCCGGCCGCGAGTCCGCCATCACCGCTCTGCAAGCCGCCGGCCTGACGATCAAGGCGATCGAAGACGTCACGCCGCTGCCGCACAACGGCTGCCGGCCGCCCAAGAAACGCCGCGTTTAATGTCAGTTGTCAGGTATTGCCAGTTCGGTGAGCGGATTCGTGCGACTAAACCGCACGCGTGCAATCGACGCATGCGTCAACCGTCCGAGCTGAATCTCGAGATTACTGATAGACTCTATGGCACGAATATCGATCCGGTCTGCAAACTCTGCCGCCGCGAGGGCATGAAGCTCTACCTCAAGGGCATCGCGCTGCGAAAGCCCCAAGTGCGCCATCGAACGCCGCAACGCAGCCGCCGGGCATGCACGTCCGCCGCGGCAAGCCGACCGAGTACGGCGTCCGCCTGCGCGAGAAGCAGAAGCTCAAGCGCTTCTACGGCGTGCTCGAGCGCCAGTTCCGCCGCTACTTCGAGCTGGCGTCGCGCTCGCCGGAGAACACCGGCGAAGCCTGCTCAGCATTCTCGAGCGCCGGCTCGACAACGTCGTCCATCGGCTCGGCTTCGCGCCGAGCCGCGCCGCCGCTCGCCAGATCGTCGCGCATGGGCACATCAGGTCAACGGCCAGCACTGCGACATCCCCAGCATGCTGCTCAAGGCCAGGCGACATGATCACGGTCAAGAATCGGCCGCGACAGCCATGCAGCTCGGTCAAGCTGAACTCAGCAGGCACATCCGCCGCCGATCCCCGATTTCCTGGAAATCATCGAGCAGCGAACCGCCGGAAGGCCGGCTGATCCGGCTGCCGTCCCGCGGCGATGTCGATCCGCGTCTGATCAAGGACAGAGTCCGCGAACAGCTCATCATCGAATTCTGCTCGCGGTAACCGTAGCGCCGCTGAGCCGCCGGGATTGTATCCGGCGGTCGGCGATGCCGGCGATGCGAGTCGACTCATCCTGCTCCGTCATTCCGATGGAGGTCGTTCACATGCGTATCAAGTGGCGTGGTCTGGAACTGCCGAACCGCGCTGACCAGCGATCGCGAGACGCTGACCGACACCTACGGCAAGTTCTGCGCCGAGCCGTTCGAGCGCGGCTTCGGCGTGACCGTCGGCAACAGCCTGCGCCGCATCCTGCTGTCCAGCCTGGAAGGCAGCGCCGTCACGCAGCGTCAAGATTCAGGGCGTGCAGCACGAAATCACGCACCATCCCCGGCGTCGTCGAGGACGTCACCGACATCATCCTCAACATCAAGAGCCTGGTCGTCAAGAACCTCAGCGACCAGACCAAGACCATCCGCATCGAACGCCACGAGAAGGGCGTCGTCACGGCCGCCGACGTCATCACCGACGAGACGGTCGCAGATCATCAACCCCGAACACATCATCGCCACGCTGACCGACGACGTGCCGTTCGTCGTCGAGATGACGGTCGAGAACGGCCGCGGCTACCGCACGGCCGACGAGAACGTCGGGCCGCGAACGCGAGATCGGCGTCATCCCGGTCGATTCGAGCTTCTCGCCGGTGGTGCGCGTCAAGTACGAGATCGAGGAAACCCGCGTCGGCCAGAAGACCAACTACGACCAGCTCGTCATGGAAATCTGGACCAACGGCACCGTGTCGCCGCACATGGCGCTGGTCGAAGGCGCGAAGATCCTCCGCAAGCACCTGAACCCGTTCATCCAGTACGCGGAGCCGGGGCCGGAGATGCCGCTCGACGACATGCGTCCGGAGATCGGCGGCCGCCGGCGAGCCGGTCGATCAGCGAGCTGGAACGCAAGCTGAACATGAGCCTGGCCGAACTGGAGCTGTCGGTGCGGGCGACGAACTGCCTGGAATCGGAAGGCATCACCACGGTCCGCGATCTGGTTATCCGCACCGACGAGGAACTGCTCGAAGTCCGCAACTTCGGCGAAACGACGCTGCAAGCGAAGTGAAGCAAAAGCTGCACGGAACGCGGCCTGACCTGGGCATGAAGCTGCCGGCCTCGTTGCGACGCTAAGAGTTGTCAGTGGTCAGTCGTCAGTGGTCAGTTGCAAAACGCATCTGACAACTGACAACTGACAACTGACAACTGACAACTGACAACTGGAATAGCCATGCGACACAGAAAAGCCGGCCGCAAACTCAACCGCAACGCGACGCATCGTCTGGCGTTGTAACGCAACATGACGATGGCGCTGATCCGCCACGAGCGCATCATCACGACGGTCGAGAAGGCCAAGGAACTGCGCGGCTTCGTGGAAAAGCTCATCACGCTGGCGAAGAAGAACACGCTGCACGCCCGCCGGTTGGTCATCTCCAAACTCGGACCGATGGCCAAGGCCGAAGTGCATCCGCCGGAGAAAGACGACGATCCGAAGGAGGATCATGCGTCCGATCCTGACGAAACTGTTCGTGGACATTGCGCCGCGCTTCGCCGACCGTCCCGGCGGTTACACGCGCATCATCAAGCGTCACGAACGTCGTCTGGGCGATGGTGGCAAGACCGCGTTCATCGAGTTGCTGAAGGCCGGCGAGGTCAAGCCGCCGAAGAAGGCCGCACGGGCGCCGATGCCGAAGGTCGAGACGCCTGCCCCTGAACCGGAAGCGCCTCCACCGGCTCCCGCCGCAACCGAGATGCCTGCCACCGAAACACCGTCGACGCCGCCGGTGAGCGAGACGCCGCCAACCGCGTAAAGTCGAGTCGCATTTGTCAGAGCCGCGACCGTCAGGGAGCGCGGAATGTTCCTCACTCCTTGACGGTCGCGGCTCTGTTTACGTTAGTTGCTGTTGTCCGGCGCAGTCCAACGGGCTACAATATAATAGTCTACGGGGGCGATCTGGTATCGACCGGGTTACCTGGCGTGTGTGGCGTGTCGTGGTTGGTCAGTTGGCCACGTAAAAAACTGACCACAATGATAACTGCTGAACCGCAGTTCTCTTTGGCAGCCTAATTAAGGCAGCCCCGAAGTTCGGACCCTTAGCTTGAGAGGGTTCGTCTCGGACGCTAAATCAAGCTCGGTCGCGCCGGAAACTGAGGGAGGCGACGACTAGATTCACACTCGGTTAGCCAACGCGGATCCCTGTCGATCGGGAGTCGCGAAGGCGAACATGGCCGGCGAAATCGCAAGAAATCGGCCGGGCGAACATTGATCGAATACACACGTAGATGCGCACGTTGAAGTGCCTTGGGACGAGGGTTCGATTCCCTCCGCCTCCATTGGAAAACCCCACCCGCGATTCATTGCGGGTGGGGTTTTTCATTGGCAAGGAGTGCGTGTCGAGCAGCAACCTCACTGCATGTATTCCTCAAAGCCCTGGAGATGGTCGTCGTCTTCGGCTACCACCACGACCTTGCCCCGACCGCGACCGAAGATTGGGCGCGGTTGCTCTGTGGATTGGCCAACCAATTTGGCGACGGGTCGGGCATCAAGAGTCAAAACGATCTCTTCACCAGGGGCCAGATTCGCAATCAATTCGGGGAGCCTGGCTTGGGCCTCTTCGATGGTTATGATCGACATAGGTCTGCTCCGCTTTCCTGTGATGCGTCACCGCGTTTATTCTACGGGATCGTGGGTGCGGCCGAGAAGAGCATCGGAAGCGAGTACCTGTTTCGGTCTTGCATCCGCCAATCGCAATGGGTATAGCACGCCGGAACCAATCGCTATCCGGTGCCGAAGGGGGACGCCATGTCGCGTCTGTGCTTGCTCGTTGGGCTCCTGCTCCTCATGGTCGGTTGCACGGCGGAGGATCAGCGGCAGTGGAACGAGGCCATGAAGGATTTACGCGGCGATAATCAGGTAATGCGTTCTGGCCCGTCGCACTTCAGTTCGCCTGACGATTAACGAGTCTGCTTTCACGGACCAACCCGCCGGGATCATTCTCGGCGGGTTTCTTGTTGCCATCAGCCGCGGAGCCGCCGCTCGAACTCCTGCAATCCCTGGCGATAAGTCTCACGCCACGCGGCGTTTGGCTGCACCGCTGCGCGGAACTTCACCATCCGCGCCACCGCGTCGGCCACCGTGTAGGGCGCCGCAATCTGCTGCTGGCGCCGCTGGTATGACTCAAGCGCCGCCAATGCCGTCACGGCGGCGCCCAGGGCCGGCCCCTCGAACGATTGCAATTTCTCCAGTGGCCGTCCCAACACCGTCGCCAGAATCTCGCACATCAAATCGCTGCGCGCGATGCCGCCCGATACCGTGATGCGGCGTGATCGCTGTCCTGCGTCCTCGTGTTCGCGCACGCCGATGGCGATCAGATACGCCAATGCTTCCAGCGCCGCACGGAATTTCACACCCGGCTGCGACGGCTCCTGCGGGAACCACTCCACCCGCGCCGCCGTCACGCCCAGCGACGGCTCCGGGTACGCAAACGGCAGCACCGCGTAACCGTCCGCCCCCGGCGGACTAGCCCGCGCCTCCGCCTCCAACTTGTCCCAGTCTGGCGCTCGACCGACGACGCGATCGAGGAATTGTGCGCCGTTGTTGTAACAGCGCATCCAGAGGTACGGACCCCAGTTCAAGCGCATGGCATCGAGCGTCGCCGGACGCCGGCAGTTGGGCCGACGACGAATTGACCACCGCGGAGTTGCCGAGGATGATCGCCATCTGTCCCGCATCGACCGCGCCGCCGCCGACCAGCCCGGCCTGTTGATCGTCGGAGGTGGGAAAGATCAGCGGCCGTTGCGTCGCGTCGAATCCCGCTTCCAGGGCCAGCGATCGCCGACAGCGGGCCAATCGACTCGTTCGTCGTCGACGATGCGCGGCAGTTGCTTCCACGCCAACTCGCGATACTCCGGCCGTTGAAGAGCATCGAGCATCGGCCGATGCCATTGATCGGGTGCGCAGGTCCATCATGCCGGTCGATGCCGCCGCCGACACGCTGACCACATCGAAGTTGCCGGTCAGATATCCGGCCGCCAACGCGCCGTGCGGCAGATACGCCGCGGTTCGCTGCCAGCTCCGCGCGCCGACAGATGCTCCTCATCCTTGACGAGATGGCTGAGCGTGTAGCGAATCGCCCACGGTCCGCCGATCATCGCCTGACACTGCGCTCCTGCCCGCCAAGACGTTCCAGGCCGCGCGCGTGATACGCGGCGAGGCTGTGATCGTTCCAGCAGATGGCCCGGCGAACCTGAACGCGATCGCGGTCGATGCGGCCGGCGGTGTGATGCGTCGCCGAGATGCCGCCTGCGACCCATCGCGAGAGCCGGCCGCAGATCCCGTAGTCGAGCGGCGATGGCTCGCGTGCTGGCCCGCGCCTGGCCTTCCAGTTGCATCAGATTCAATTCGGAGACGCCGCCTTGCGGTCCACAGGTCGGTGGGCAGGCGCACTTCGGCGAGCGGTCCGGCCTTCGAGATCGAACGCCAGACATTTGACCGCACCGGTACTGAAATCCCAGCCCGTCACGATGCTATCTTCGGCCACACAGCGGAGAGGTTCGGTCACCGTTTCAACCCTCAAAAGAAGTAAACATGGTCCGAATAACTGCGTCTGGATTTGCCGCTTGCGGCTTAACGGCTCCAAAGACCGCTAAGCCGCAAGCGGCAAATCCAGAATATGCTGCCGTTGCAACCGTATCAACATACAACTGTGAGTAGGTTACTGCTTACTACTGACAAGGAGGATTCCATGACCGGACCGGAAGCGATTCAAGCGACACTGAACTCGACGTTGGGCATGCTGCCGTCGTTCCTCGGCGATTTGTCCGACGCCGATCTGCTCGTGCGGCCGGCGCCGAACGCCAATCACATCGCCTGGCAGCTCGGCCACCTCATCGTGTCCGAGGGCCATCTCGTCAAGGAGTGCGCTGCCGAACTCGAAATACCCCGAACTGCCCAAAGGCTTCGCCGAACAGCACAGCAAGGAAACGGCCGCCGTCGAGCCGCCGAAGGGCTTCTACACCAAGGCACAGTATCTCGAACTGTACACCGCCACGCGCCAGGCGACCATCGCTGTCGCCAAACAGCTGTCGCCAACCGATCTCGATAAACCGACGACCGGCAACATGGCGAGATTCGCGCCGACCGTCGGCCATCTCCTGTTAATGCTCTCGAACCATGATCTCATGCACGCCGGGCAATTCAGCGTGCTGCGCCGCAAGCTCGGCAAGCCGGTACTCTTTTGATTCCATTGAGCAAGCAGACAAAACTGGCGAACAGGGGGCTTACGCCCCCCGCTCGCCAACAAATTCGCGGTTTTGTCTAGAGGCTCGTTTGCGACTCTCCATGCCAAAAACCAGAGACCCATCCACGAAATCTCGCCGGTCGGCGGGCGAAGTACCTCATACACGACCACACGGGAGACACCACGATGTTCGGACAGACGCCAGCCGCTTGCCCGCAGGTTCCAACGCGTCACGCCCTCGGCCTGCCGGCCGGTAGCGTCCGCGCTCTGCTCGCGTTCGGCGTCCTCGGCCTATCGTGGCTGATCGTCTGGCGCTACGGCCAGGGCGGTGAAAAACTGCCCTTGGCGTTCATCTACTTGCAATACCTCGGTGTGCTGATCCTCGCCCACTTCTTCGCGGCACACGGCAACACCATCGGTCCGCATACCGGCAGGTTCTCGCCGCTGGCCCTGCCGCGCTACACGGTGCGGCTGCTGCTCGTGGCCGGCTACCTTGGACTGGCGTTCTTCATGTACTGGAACACACAGCTCGATTTCACCGAACCGGCCAAGGGACAGCAACCATTGCTCCTCCTGCTGCTGTTGACGGCGTTCTTCGTGGGAAACATTCTCACTGGCATCGTCCGAGTGTTCTCTGGCGGAGTGCTGCCGTTCTGGTTTCAGGACGTGGAAGCGTGGGTCGCGCTGATCGCGCTGCTGGTGCTTGGCATTTTGGCCATGATTCACATCTTCATCAATCCGACACTGGACTCGGATAAGCGCGTCGACTTTCCGACCTTGGAGGCGATCCTTGCGGCCACGGTGGGCTTCTACTTCGGGGCGCGGTCGTAAGTTACAGTCCAAGTCAATGCGTTGCAAAACCGCCTTGTAGCGTGGACTTCAGTCCACGCGCTGTTCGGCAATGCGTGGACTGAAGTCCACGCTATGTTCAAGCAATGTAGCGTGGACTTCAGTCCACGCACTGTTCGGCAATGCGTGGACTGAAGTCCACGGCTGTTCGGCAATGCGTGGACTGAAGTCCACGCGCTGTTCGGCAATGCGTGGACTGAAGTCCACGCTACAACTTGCTGGCGAGAATGCGTTGCAGGCGGTTCGCCGTCCTTGAAATTCGTTTGCTATTGGTGGCGACTTTACCACGCCGGTAGAATGGGATAGGAAAGGAGGCTGCGAAAGCCAACGTGACGCTCGATAACACCCGCGACGAACTGACCGTCCATCTCGAACGGGCCGTCCTGGTCAGCGTCGCCCTGCCGGATCGGCCCTGGGTCGGCGGCGATCCGCTCGATGAGCTGCGCGGCCTGGCCGACCACCGCCGGCGCCATCGTCGTCGGCGGTCTGTGCCAGAAGCGGCAGAACGATCATCCCCGCCACCTACATCGGCAAGGGCAAGCTCGAGGAGCTGCACCGAGCAAGTCGCAGGCGACCGACGCCGACGTCGTCATCTTCGACAACGATCTGTCGCCGGCCCAGGTCCGCAATCTCGAAAAGGCGACCAACGTCAAGGTGCTCGACCGCAGCGAGCTGATCCTCGACATCTTCGCCACGCGCGCCCGCACCATCGAGGCCCGGCTGCAAGTCGAACTGGCCCAGCTCGAATACTCGCTGCCGCGCTTGCGACAGATGTGGACGCACCTGTCGCGATCAAGCGGCGGCATCGGCCTGCGCGGCCCCGGCGAAACGCAGCTCGAAGAAGATCGCCGGCTCGTCGACTCTGCGCATCCGCGATCTCGAAGGCACGGCTCGTCGAGGTGCAGGCTCGCAAGGCAGCGCGAGGTTCGCAGCCGCCGCGAGGAACACACCGTCTCGCTCGTCGGCTACACCAACGCCGGCAAGAGCACGCTGATGAACGCGCTGACCGGCGCCGGCGTCTACGTCGAGGACAAGCTGTTCTCGACGCTCGACACGCGCACGCGGCAATGGCACCTCAAGGACTGGGGCCGGGTGCTGCTCAGCGACACGGTCGGCTTCATCCGCGACCTGCCGCACCATCTCATCGCCTCGTTCAAGGCGACGCTCGAGGAGGCCCGGCAGGCCCGGCTGCTGCTGCACGTCGTCGATGCCAGCAACCCGCACGCCGAGGAGCAGATCAAGGCCGTCAACGCGGTGCTCAAGGAACTCGGCTGCGGCGACAAGCCGACGCTGCTGGTGCTGAACAAGATCGACCGCGTGACCGATCTGTCGTTCCTGCAGGTGCTGCAGGCGCATCATCCGCGCGCCGTCGCCGTCAGCGCCGCGACGGGGCAGGGCCTGGACGAACTGCGCGACGCGGTGATCGAGATGCTCAGCGCCGACTTCGCCAACGCGAGCCATCGAGACCGACGCGGGCAACGGCAAGGTGCTGGCGTATCTGGCGGCGCACGCGGAGATTTATCGCCAGGAGTACGACGAGCAACGGGTGACAGTCCATTGCTACTTGCCGCGCCACCTGTTGCATCACATTCAGGGGCCGGGGGTCGACGTGCAGTTTCTTGAAGAGCAGAGGCCGCAAAAGGCTTCGGAAGACGCGGAGGAATGAGCCGTGGCAGCAGGTGTCTTGCCGGTATTAAAGGGCATCTACTTGTGTGAGTACCATGTCGGCTACGAAAATGGCAAGGTCGATCTATACAACATTTTCAATGCGCTTCATCCGGAAAATTACCCCTATACTCACGAGCAATTTACTGTATTCGCTCAACTAGTGAACGGGCTCGGCGAAACGCCGTTTTACTTTGACATCCGCCGAACCGATACCGAGCAACTCGTTCACACAACGAATGTGAACCACCTGAGATTTCACAATCGGCAGCTGACCGTCCAGTTGGCCATGCGGATTGAAGAGTGTACCTTTCCAGAACCGGGCGTTTACAGTATTGAACTTTTCTGCGACAATCAATTGGTTTCCGATACCACCATTCTCTTGCTCTGATTGTTTTCTGGAGGCGCTCGATGACCCCGAAAAAGAAGGCCGAGACTTCCCAAGTTGGTGTCATGCCTGTCCAATTCTTCGTCAGTAAGGCCATTCCCATCGTACCAGGGATGATCCTTGAGCCGCGCTCTGGGCCGCCCGGAACGGCATCGCAACACCGACCAGCAAGATCAAAATCCTCCCACGCCACCGAACGGCGAGAACGGATCCAAATAGCTCTTTGGGCGCGTTGGCCGCGAAGTGAAAGCAGAGCGCGACCCATAGGACGTATGAGCCTTATACGTCCTATAGGTTGCGCTCCGCTCTGCGGCTAATCGAAAGCGCGTTTGCCTGGGCTTCAATCAACCTGACAACTCCGCCGGGACGGTGTGGCTTCGCTAGGAGCGAGCACGCTGTCGGCACGATTCACACCGGCCTCTATCAGACCATTCTTGCTGACAAAAATGTCGTCGAGATCGATGCCGACCGTGCGTTCGCTGCACCAGCGCACATGGCCGCCGATATACAGCACGTTTTGACCGCGACCGCCGTGGTTCGGGCTGTCACCGACTCGTGCCAGCGGCGGACGATCCGCCAGGAGCGGCAGCAGGTCACCCGAATCGCTGCGCAAACCCTGCAACCGCCCGCTGTCGTCCCTGTAACCGAGAGTGTACCCATAATCCCGCGCCAGCGACGGGGCCACGGCTTGATACCCGTTCAAATCGGTGCGGTACAGGTGCTCCAAATCGCGTGTGCTATAAGCCGGCGTCGGCAGGAAGCGCTGCGCGGCACAACCGACACTCATATCGGCGGTCACGAGGCCAGCGTCATTGAGCAACGGTACGAAGATGCCGGCGACGGCGTACGGGCCAGTCTCCTCGCGCGGATAGTTATTCGCATGGCCGTCGCTGTACTTCTCCAGCGCGCCCCACCACAGGTGCAGATTATTCTGGCAAGCGACGCGCTGCGCCCGTTGTGAGCGCACAAGAGCCAGGTGGAGGCCAGTCCAGCAATCACGAGCAGCAGCGAGGCGGCCAGCACGACATCGACCCGGCGCACCCAGTGCCAGTCACGGGGACGGCGTTCCTTCGGCTGCGGCGTCGGCGCTGTGGACGGCTGTGGTGAACGACATTTCACCTCGGCGATGAGCGCGAACGTGTCCATCAGCAGGTTCGGCGGTGGCGTTGGTTGCTCAGCGTCGGCGGAAAGAGGAGCGAGCAGTTGTCGTAGGCGTTCGAGCTTGGCGGTTGCGGCTGGATGCGTCTGCAAATAGTCTTCAACCTGACGATGCTCGTCCGGTTCGAGGGTGTTCAACAAATAACCGAGAAGATTGTCGTCCATACTTCTCATACTTCGTGGAAAGAGGGAGAGCCGGCCCCCGTTTCTTGCAAGCGAGCCAGGGCAGTGTGCAACCGCGATTTCACGGTCCCGACCGGGATGCTCAAAATATCAGCGATCTCTCGATACTTTAGTCCCTGGTAATAAGCGAGAATCAATACCTGTTTGAGAAACTCCGGCAACTGCTCGACGCCGGCCTTGAGTAGCTCGCGGCGTTCTTCGCCGACGGCCACCTCTAGCGGATTGGGATCGCGGCTTTCGAGCATTTCCAGCAAAGTCTGCGTGTCGCCGTCGCCGGCTTCCTGTGCCTGTTCGAGACTGACGGCCTGGTGGCGCTTCTGGCGGCGCAGGGCATCAATGGCCTGGTTAGTGGCGATGGTGTACAACCAGCTGCGCAGCGGTCGCCCTTCTTCGTACTGATCGCTTTTGAGAAACAGTTGCAGGAACGTATTCTGGAACACATCCTGAGCCAGAGTCGCATCGCCGACGTAACGGCAGAGGTAGCCGAATAGTTCGCGCTCGTAGCGGCGGACGAGCATGCCGAACAACTCCGTCTCACCACGCCGATACCGGAGCAGGAGTTCCTCATCGGTACAGAGCGTTAGTGGGTCCGGTAGTTCCACATTCCCCCTACGGATAGTACGAGACGGCGACAGGGACGGTTGCGCACGCTGCGACTTCTATCCAATCTGAACGAAAGAGGCGTGTGGTGTCAAGCGGGTAGCAATGAATTTGAGGAATATTGACCGCTGTGTCATCCAGACGACATATAGCCCCGGCCTTTGGCCGGGAGATATTGTCGGTGTCCAAGGATCCCGGCCAAAGGCCGGGGCTATATGTCATCTGGATGACGCAGGCTTCAAACTTTCACACGCGGAAACAACGGCCTCGGTTTGCCGTTCTCCAGATCCGCCAGGAAGCGCAAATCCTCCACTTGTCGCAGCGATGCGCCGGCATCCTCGCATGCGCACCGCTTCCCACGGCTGCGGGAAGTTGAAGCTGCGATAGATCGTCTCCGCCGTGCGCGGCAGAAACGGCTTGAGCAGGATCGACACGCTTCGCAGCTGCTCCGCCACGTCGAACAGCACGATTTTCGCCGCGGTCCTTGTCGGTCTTGACCAGCTTCCACGGCTCGTTGTCGTTCCAGATACTGGTTGGCCGGGTTCGAGGACCTTCAGCCAGATCATTCGCAGCGCCTGGTTGTACTGGCACGCCTCAATGTGCGTCTGCATCTGCTTGACGATCGGCTCGGTCAAATCCGCGTCACGCGACACTCAGCGTCGGCGTCTGCCCAGCGGTTCCGTCCAGCGTGCCGCCGTAGTTCTGTCGTGATGAGCGTAACGACGCGGCTGTACAGGTTGCCGAGGTTGTTCGCCAGATCGCGCGTTGTACGACGTCGGTGAACCGCCCCCAGCTGAACTCGCCGTCGCCGGGAAACGGGCACTCGCGCAGGAAGTAATAGCGGAACGCCTCGCGCGCTGAACTTCGTGATCACGTCCATCGGCTCGACGACGTTGCCGAGCGATCTTGCTGATCTTCTCACGCTCCGTCTTCGTTCTTGATGTAGACGAAGCCGTGCCCGAACACCGCGCTGCGGCGGCTCGATGCCGGCGGCCAACAGCATCGCCGGCCAGAGGGCGCAGTGGAAGCGCGTGATGTCCTTGCCGATGAAGTGCATGTCGGCCGGCCACCATTTGCTGAACGTCGCCTCGTCGGCGCCGTAGCCGATGCCGGTGATGTAGGTCAGCAGCGCATCGAACCAGACGTAGATCGTGAACTCCGGATCGAACGGCACGCGGATGCCCCAGTTCTCGCCGGTGCGCGTGATGTTGACGTCGTGCAGTTCGGTCTTCACCAGAGTCGACGATCTCGTTGCGCGCGACTCTCCGGCTGAATGAAATCGGGATTCTCCTCGTAGAACGTCGAGCAAGCGCTCCTGAAACTTCGACAGTGCGAAGAAATAACATGGCTCGCTCCGGCGCAGATCGGCGGCGTCTTGTGGATCGGGACAGAGCCCGTTCGCTTCCTTCACTTCCGTTCTCGGTCTTGAACGCCTCGCAGCCCTCGCAATACCAGCCTTCGTAGTCGCCCTTGTAGATGTAGCCGTTGTCGTACACCTTCTGGATGAACTTCCGGCAACCCGCATGATGGCGCGGCTCGCTGGTCTGCATGAAATCGTCGAAGCTGATGTCGAGCGTCCGCCAGACTTCCTGGAACTGGCGGGCCATGTCGTCGCAGTACGCCTTGGTTCCTGGCCCAGTTCGGCGGCGCGCTTGGAGACCTTGACGGTGTTCTCGTCGTTGCCCATCAGGAAGAAGACGTCGTACCCCTCCATGCGGCGATAGCGGGCCTGCACGTCGGCGCCGATCTTCTCGAACGCGGTGCCGATGTGCGGCCGGCTGTTGGGATAGTCGATGGCGGTGGTGAGGAAGTAGCGTTTGGCGTCGTTCATGACTCGAAAGTCCTCTCTCCGGGCGTGCCGGTGCGGCGATTCATTCCTTCTTCTTACAGCGCTTCCGTCGCCTTCGGTAGACGGCTCGATGCGCCACAGAAAAATAGGAAAAGGTGCCGACCTGAAGAACTGCTCGTTGGGCCGACTACAGCTTCACGTATTACTTGATCGGGCGAACACCGATCTTGGCAACGGAATAGCGGCGGCGACTATAATACGATTGATTAGCGAGCGCGAAGGTTCACGCTCGCGGGGCTCGCGGCTTTCGGCTGTCAGGTAAGTAATGTCCGCCTGGTTGTGGCACGGTCTCCTGACCGTGCCACTTGGCCTGACCGAAGGTCTCCCGACACCCGTGCAGCTAAAGAAGGGTCGAGGAGACCTCCGGTCGGACGCAGTGGCACGGTCAGGAGACCGTGCCACAACAAGTTCACGCTCGCGGGGCTCGCGGCTAAACGGAAACGCTGTCGCAAACCTTCGCGCGGAAACATAAAACGCGCACTGGACCCCAGCCCGGACGTGACCTACACTTTGACTGCTTCCTGTTCTCGCATGTCCACCCGTCGCGAGTCGGAGGGCACTCGTCTTTTGCCCTACCTAAACGAAGGCAAGGATCATGCTGGCTCTCATACTGGCCACTTTCGACCCTGGACTTTGGAACACCTGGATGCCGTTGGTGCGGGCGCGGCGGTCACCGGCCTGGTGCTCGGCTCCACTGTCCTATACGAGCGCTGCGCAGGCGGCATCGCCTGGCCGAGGTCTCGCGGGAAGAAGACCTGCCATGGGAAAACCTGCTGTTCCTGCTTGAAAAGCGCAACCGCGACCGCGCCGCAGTCGGCTTGCCTGCCCAGGAAGCTACCGAGGCAGAAATGGAGCAGCTGCTGGCGGAGTTGCCGGGAGTGGGCGAAGGGCGGCCCCTGGAGCTGCCGGAGGACCGTGAGTTCCAGCTCACCGGCGGCGCCGAGCAACGGACGACCCACCGCCGCTGGGGGAATCCGACGAATGTCTTCGTTGCCTGGCCCGACTCGGACAACCAGCTGCACGGTCTGGTCGTGAACCGCTCCACCGGCGGCCTCGGCATCCTTGTGGACAGGGAAATCCCGCCCAACACCTTCGTAAACATTCGGGCCGTCGAAGCTCCCGCCTACGTCCCCGCGGTTTGCGTCGAAGTGCGCCATTGCCTCAAGGCCGGCCGGGCGTTCATCCTCGGCTGTCAGTTCAGCAAGGACATCCCCTGGAATGTCCGCGTGTGGTTCGGCTGAGAGGCCGCTTCCTCACGGCGAAATAGCGCCGACCACTATAATACGTGTAGCCGCGAGAGCCACGGTTCACGCTCGCGGTGTTCGCGACTACACGGAGATGTCGGCGCATGTCCCTCGCAGCAACTTCACGCCTTTCGACCGTGCCGACACACTGGGAGTTGGCCGCCGAGACCATCGCCGTCAAAATCCGCTGGTTCGGCCTGCTGGTCGGCTACGTCCTGGTCAACGTCGCCGCCAACACGCCGGAACGCCGTGCCGTCCTCAACGCCATCCTGTCGTTCGGCGCCGTCTTCACCCTACTCGACACCTGGTTCAGCCTGCGCGGCCGCATCTTTCTCGGCCATTATCCCTTATTCATCTCCTCGATCGAAGCGCTGTTCATCGCCCTGCTGTGCTACTTCGACACGGGCCTGGAAAGCCCTTTCCGCTATTACTATCTCCTTTCGCTGATCTGCTGCGCCATCCGCCATTCGCTCGCACGTCACCTACGCCACTTGCGGCCTGCACTGTCTCAGTTACGGCGTCCTGTACCTGGCCCTGCCCGGAGAACGGCCGCAGTCGCACACGCTGGCGCTGACGCTGGTCGATTCTCGGCTGGGTGACGTGGGCCAGCAACGCTCTGGCGTTGCTGTTGAAGCGCGTCGGCGATTATCTCGGCCAACTCAACGCGACGCTGCGAACGCAACAAGACGGAGCTGGAGGCACGCATCGCCGAGCGGACGCGCGAATTGCAGGAAGCGCAGGCGCACGTGCTGCATCAGGAGAAGATGGCCGCGTTCGGTCTGCTCGCCGCCGGCATCGCTCATGAGGTCGGCAATCCGCTGACGTCGATCAGTTCGATGGTGCAGATGCTCCAGCGGCGCGACAGCGACGCCTACACGCAGGACAAGCTCGGCCTGGTCAGCGGCCAGTTGCAGCGCATCCGCACGACGCTGCGCGAACTGATCGAGTTCAGCCGGCCCGCCAGCAGCGAGCGCATTCGCGTCTCGCTGGCCGACATTCTCGACGAGGCGCTGAACATCGCCAAGTATTACAAGCGCACGCGCGGCCGCATCGCCTCGCCGACGATGCCGCCGCGACCTGCCGCCGCTGCTCGGCGGTGCGCGACCAACTCGTGCAGGTGTTCCTCAACCTGGTCCTCAACGCCATCGACGCCACCGACCGCGACGGCCGTATCGAACTGGGCGTGACAGCGCAAACCGGGCGGTGTCGAGGTCAGCGTGCGCGACAACGGCAGCGGCATCGCGCCGGAGAATCGCCGAAGCTGTTTCAGCCCTATTTCACGACGAAGAAGCACGGCACCGGCCTCGGGTCTGTTCGTGACGCGCAAGCTCGTGCAGGACCACGGCGGCAGCGTCGAGTTCGAGTCGACACCCGGCGAGGGCACCGTCTTTCGCGTCTATCTGCCCGCAGTGCGGAAACCGAACATAGCCCGGCCTCCGGCCGGGATTGAATGATGCTTTGCGTCGGAATGGAGCACATTGATTGTGCAGGTCAAACCCGGCCGAAGGCCGGGGCTATATTTGCGGCCGCAATATGGTAGAAACCCGGCCGCCGCCGTCGCCCCCGCCGATCAAACGATTCTGGTCGTCGATGACGAGCCGCTGATCCGCGAACGCTGGCGGAGTATCTCAGCCAGGAAGGTTTCGCGGTCGCTGACGTGCGCCTCCGGCGAGGAGGCGCTGGAGACGGCGTCGCAGCGTCGCTTCGACATCGCGCTGTGCGACATGCAGCTGCCCGGCATCGATGGCCTGGAATTGCTGGAGCGGCTTGCAGCGTCTCAGTCCCGAGACGTTCGTGCTGCTCATCACCGCGTATGCCACCGTCGAGAACGCCGTGAGGCGTTCCAGCGCGGCGCGCACGATTACCTGATGAAGCCGATCCTGCTCGACGAGGTCGCCGCGCAAGATTCGCCGCCTGCTCGCCCAGCGTGAACTCCATCGCGACAACCAATGGCTGCGCCGCGAGTTGAATCGCGCGTTCAACGTCGACCACATTATCGGCGACAGCCCGGCGATGAAGCAGGTGTTCGACGATCGTGCGCAAGGTTGCGCCGACACGGTCGACGGTGCTGATCACCGGCGAAAGCGGCACGGGCAAGGAACTGATCGCGCGGGCCATTCACGCCGGCATGAACGAGGGCAGCGGTCGCTTCGTGGCGCTCAACTGCGCCGCGATTCCGCACGATTTGCTGGAAAATCAGCTCTTCGGCCATCGCAAAGGCGCCTTCACCGGAGCCGACCGCGATCAGGCAGGCGTCTTTCTTCATGCCGGGGCGGGCACGTGTTTCTCGACGAGATCGGCGAAATGCCGCTGGCGACGCAGGCGAAATTGCTGCGAGCCATCGAACAGAAGGAAGTGCTGCCCGTCGGCGCCAACGAACCGGTGCGCGTCGAGGCGCGCATGCTGGCGGCGACCAACAAGGATCTGTGGCGTGAGGTCGAGGCCGGCCGTTTCCGCGAGGATCTGTTTTATCGGCTCAACGTGGTCTGCATCCATCTCCCACCGTTACGCGAACGCCGTGACGACATCCCGGCGCTGGTCGAATTCCTGCTGGCGAAACATGCGCGAGCGCTCGGCAAACAAATTCACGGCGTGTCGCACGAGGCGATGCGTATACTGTTAGCGTGCCGCTGGCGCGGCAACGTCCGCGAGCTGGACAACGCCTTGCAGCGCGCGGTGATTCTCGGCGAAGGACCGCTGATCATGCCGACCGATTTGCCGCCGGATTTGGCCCCGGTCGAAGGCGATCCAACAATGGTCGACGACCTGAACGAAGCGGTGAAGCGCTTCGAGAAGCAGCACATCGAACGCATCCTGCGTCAGCTGCCCGACAAGAAAGAGGCGGCGAAGCGTCTCGGTATTGGACTCAGTTCGCTGTATCGGCGTCTCGCGGAACTCGGCATCCAGGCGCCGTGATTGCCCTCGGTAGTCCGCCACTCCGTGGCGGTCGCGGCCACGGAGTGGCGGACTACCGATTTCAGCGCAGGTTCTCCGCCATTGTGCATTCCCATCCACGAATGGAGGCAAACTCTCATGTCCGATACAACCTACCCGCACGAAGAATCCGCACCCGACCTCCAACTCGACGTCGATTTCCCCTTCGACGAACACACGCCGCACGCCACCGATTTCGACATCAACGACCCGCAGCAATGGCTCGATCTCTGCGCTTGATTTGCCGCTCCGCACTCCGAGTTCTGCGCTCCCAGCTGCGGCCTTCTCCACATCTCTGTTGCCACGGCCGTCGTTTCCGTCGATGATAGTACGCAACGCTTCGTCCTTCGCTTACGGAGACCGACGCCATGCGCACCTTCACCATTCTGATCGCGTTGCTCAGTTTGCCATTCATCCTCGCCGCCGATCCGCCGCAAGAGCGCTACGAAACCAAGAAGTTCCACGACCCCGATGGTATCGGCAAGTTCTACATGGGCCGCGAGATCGCCCAGGTTATGGGCTATTCGGCGGCAGGTTGGCTCGACCGCACCGAACGCGAGAAAGAAGAGGATCCCGCCAAGCTGTACACGGCCCTCAAGTTCAAGCCGGGCGATGTCGTCGCCGACGTCGGCGCCGGCAGCGGTTACCACAGTTTCCGCATCGCCTCTCTCGTGGGGCCAAAGGGCAAGGTCTACGCCAACGACATCCAGAAAGAGATGCTCGACATCATCAAGAAGCGGATGGAAAAGGAGAAGGTAACCAACGTCGAGACCATCCTCGGCACCGAAACCGAGGCCAAGTTACCGGACAACAAGGTCGACCTCATCTTGCTGGTGGACGTGTACCACGAATTTTCGCATCCTTACGAGATGACCGAATCGATGGTCAAAGCGCTCAAGGTCGGCGGCCGGCTGGTTTTCGTCGAATATCGGATGGAAGATCCCGAAGTACCCATCAAGCTCGTCCACAAGATGAGCCAAAAACAAGTGATCCGCGAGATGGGCAATCATCCGGCGCTGAAGTACACGAAGACGATCGATGTGTTACCGTGGCAGCACATCATCATCTTCGAGAAGCAAGCGGCGAAGTCCGAGGACAAGAAATAGCCAAGATGAGTTGCCGCTTGCGGCTTAGCAAGGTTCAATTGCTAAGCCGCAAGCGGCAGACAAGTCATTGTTGCAGGACGATTTCCTATGGCTGAAATCATCGAATGTCCGCGTTGTCAGCGCAAGTTGCGCATGGCCGATTCCATTCTCGGCCAGACGGTGGTCTGTCCCGCCTGCCAAATGACGTTCACCGCCGAACTGCCGAACCAGTCCGCGCCGCCGCGTCCCGCAGACGCAGAGCCGCCGGTGTATCGGCCGGTGACCGACGAACCGGCGCCGCGGCGCTACGACGACGAGGAACCGTCGCGTCGTCGCCGCTTTGACGAACCAAGGCCACGTCGCTACGAAGACGACGACGATTATCCACGACGGCGCCGCGACTACGATTATCGACGACCGCACCGCGGCTCGCAGATTCAGACGCTCGGCATTCTGTCGATCGTCCTTTGCTGCTTCCCGCTGCCCGCCTTCATCATGGCGATCATCGCCATCGTGATGGCCGTGACCGACCTGGCCGCGATGAACCGCGGCGACATGGACGACTCCGGTCGCACCCAGACGAAAACCGGCCTCGTGTGCGCGATTATTGCGCCCGTGATTCTCGGCCTGGCCGTTTTCACCTGCATCGGTTTCGGCATCCTCAGCGATAACATGTGAGAGCCCCGCCTACAATGATTCGTAGTGCGACGTGCTTGCACGCTTTGGATGTGCAGGCGCGTTGCGCCACGGAACCGAGGGCGGAATCGGCATGGGCTATCGCAATCTTCGCGCCTGCGTCGCCGACCTCGAACGCACCGGCCAACTGGTCCGCATCGACGCGGAGATCGACCCGCATCTCGAAATGGCCGAGATCCAGCGGCGCGTCTACCAGGCGCAAGGCCCCGCGCTGCTCTTCACACGCGTCAAGGGCTGCGCCTTCCCGATGGTCGGCAACCTGTTCGGCACCCTCGACCGCACCCGCTATCCTCTTCCGCGACGCTCTCGACGCCGTGCGCCATCTCGTCGAACTGAAGATCGACCCGGCCGCGTTCTGGAAGAAACCGTGGCGTTACCGCGATGTGCCGCGCACCCTGTGGCACACGCGGCCGCAGTTTCGTGCGCACTGGGCCGATCCTCGACGCAGCAAACGACGATCCGCGAATTGCCGCAATTGAAGTGCTGGCCGCGCGACGGCGGCGCGTTCGTCACGCTGCCGCAGGTCTACACCGAGGACGCCGAGCAACCGGGCTGGCGGCACTCGAACCTCGGCATGTATCGCGTGCAGCTTTCCGGCAACGAGTATCGGCCCGATCGCGGAAGTCGGCCTGCACTACCAGATTCATCGCGGCATCGGCGTGCATCACGCCAAGGCGCTTCGCCGAGGCGTGCCGTTTCGCGTCAACGTCTTCGTCGGCGGCCCGCCGGCGCATGACGCTCGCCGCCGTGATGCCGCTGCCGGAGGGGCTGCCGGAACTGCCGTTCGCCGGCGCTCTGGTGGTCGGCGCGTCGCACTGGTAACACCATCGGGTTCAGCCGCGAGCCCCGCGAGCGCAGCTTCCGCCGCGGGACTCGCGGCTAAACTGCCGATGCCCGCCGAGGCCGACTTCTGCATCGCCGGCACCGTCGATCCGAACCGCGTGCTGCCGGAAGGCCCGTTCGGCGATCATCTCGGCTATTACAGTCTGGCGCACGATTTCCGGTGCTGAACGTCGAGAAGGTCTATCACCGCCAGGACGCGATCTGGCCGTTCACCGTCGTCGGCCGGCCGCCGCAGGAAGACACCAGTTTCGGCGCGCTCATCCACGAACTGACCGGCCCGATCATCCCGACGGTCGTGCCCGGCGTTCATGCGGTCCACGCCGTCGATGCGGCCGGCGTCCATCCGCTGCTGCTGGCGATCGGCAGCGAGCGCTACGTCCCCTATGCGAACGAGCGCCGGCCGCAGGAGCTGCTCACCTGCGCCAACGCCATCCTCGGCCAGGGGCAGCTGTCGCTGGCGAAATATCTGCTCATCGTCGGCGAAAGAGGATGCACCCGATCTCGATATTCACGACATTGCCGCGTTTTTTCCGCATCTGCTGGAGCGCGTCGACTGGCGACCGACCTGCACTTCCAGACCCGCACGACGATCGACACGCTCGACTATTCCGGCAACGGCCTGAACGCCGGCTCGAAGGTGGTGATCGCCGCCGCCGGTCCACGCCGCCGCACATTGCCGCACGAACTGCCCACCGCCCTGCGTTTGCCCGATGGCTTCAGCGAGCCGCGTGTGTGTCTGCCGGGCGTCCTGGCGGTGCAGGCGCCGCCGTTTTCGCAGGCTGATGCTGCGAGACGCTTCTGCGACGCCTTCACGGATCGCGCGATTCGACTCAATGCGTTTCCGCTGGTCGTGCTGGTGGACGACAGCGAATTCGCCGCCGAACGCTGAACAATTGGCTGTGGGTGACGTTCACGCGCTCCAACCCCGCCGCCGACATTCACGGCGTCGGCGCGTTCATCGACCAGAAGCACTGGGGCTGCACCGGGTCGCTGGTGATCGACGCCCGCATCAAGCCGCATCATGCGCCGCCGCTGATCGAGGATGCAGCCGTGAGTCGGCGTGTCGAGGCGCTGGCGGTGCCGGGCGGGCCGTTGTATCGGCTTATTTGAGAGCGCGAGACAAGAAGGGCGCTTGTTTTTGACAGAAGACTTGACAGGCGAAACGGGAGCCTGTCTACTCGGCGCAGTGCCGATCGGTATCCACAATAGGTCTCCGAGGCCGCTCAGCTAAAACAAAATGATTCGGCGCAGAGGAGAGAGGCATGGAACGGTCATTATTCGACGATCTCGACGAGGACTCGACCGTAAGCGCTTCGTCGGCACCAATCCAGCCGGTGCGTATTCCATTGGACAGCTCTGATGAAACGATCCTTGCTGTTGCGCGGCGCTGGACAGAATATTTGGTGGCTGAGGATTACAGCAAGGCTTTCAGGATGCTCAAGGACATCCCAGGCAGGTCGTGGGTGTCCAGCGCAGAAGATCTCCGCGTCCACATCCAGAACTATGGTAGCCCCGATCCGATTGCGGGGGAGCCGATTTGTAAAGTGACGCCCGTCGGATCTGCAATCGGCCAGCCGTGGAATTGGTTGCCCAAGATCACGCAACACGCTGAGAAAGACACATACCGCTGCCCGCGCTGTCGTGGGCTCTTGGAATGGGAGTTACCCTTGAATGGAGAGTGGAGTGATCTGATTGCGTTCTTTAATCTGATGAATGATGGCGGTGAGTTGGTTTTCGTGCTGGCCGCTCTTCGAGTCCCGTAGTGGATAGGTAAGGTATGATGTGCGCCGGACCCGTTTCATGGCCTCCATGTCAAAAGGGCGCACCGCGGGATTTGAAGCATATCATCTTCCTCATGCCTAGCTCACGGATCGCTAAAGGGAGAATATTCGGTTTATCGGGAGAAGAGTTTGAGGGATGAAAATTGCCTCCGTCGCCGATGTGAAAGCGCGGTTAAGCACCTACCTGAAAGAGAGCCAGGAGGGACCGGTGGTCGTCACCCGAAACGGCAAAGCGGTGGCCGTGTTGGTAGCGGTCACGGACGACGACGAATTGGAACGGCTACTGCTGGCACACTCGCCCAAGTTCCAGGCTCTTCTCGACAAGTCCCGCCGCCAAATCGAAGAGACGGGCGGCATCCCGCACGAGCAATTCTGGCAGGAAATGGAAGCCGAAAACCGCGAGGATGCTGGTAAGAGAAAGCCAGCGAGCCGGCGAACCAAACGCCGCACCTGAACCGGAGGCGCTAGTGATCGACGCTCGCATCAAGCCGCACCATGCGCCGCCGCTTGTCGAAGATGCAGCCGTGAGCCGGCGCGTCAAGGCGCTGGCGGTGCCGGGCAGGCCGTTGTATCGGTTGCTTTGAGAGAGCAGTGCCAGAAAAAAGATCGTTTTTGCGACCGGAGACTTGACAGGCAAAACGGGAGCCTGTCTACTCAGCGCAGTGCCGATCAGTATCCGCAATATATCCCCGGTGACCTTCTAATGTCTCCGGCGCCGGTCAGCTATTCACAGTGGTTCGGCCCAAGAGGATTGCTTCCCAATGAACCGACAGATCATTTCAGCCGGGCAGTTCTTCCTCGTAGTGCTGGGCCTAGCGGCCTGGATTGCGGCCGCGTCCTTTGCGCTGGGCGACCCGACAATCAACGACACCGCCCCGAATATAGCCTCTGCGGGCGCAGCATGCGGTTTCGCGATTGCCGGAGGCATCTGCTTCCTGGGAGCCGCCCTTGGGAAGCCGTGCGATCAAACGAAGGACAGGATTGAGCCGAGGACCTAATCGGCTTATTTGAAAGTCCGTTTTCTGGGCGCCGGCGGCCACCGGCGCCACGAAAACGTCTCCAACTTGGAACTTCCTCTTGAAAGCGCCCTCTGCGCAGTGCCGACCCGTTGTATTCAATCCCATGAGAGAGGAAGTATGAGCCACGACCCTCACCTTCTGGACAACATCAAGTGGCACTTCGCGCGTAAGTCGTCGGCTCAACTTCAGGAAATTGTGCAGGACGACAAGCAAGGCCGCTGGTCCCCGGAAGCGATTGCCGCAGCGGGCGAAGTTCTCCAGGACCGCCTGGCAGGACGCCGCCAGGAACCGCAAGTGGCCGAGGAAGAACGGCGCCGCCGCCCGCGTCTGCTGATCCCTATAACCTGGCTTTTGTGTATGGTCTCATGGTCCTTAGTCCCCTGGCTGCGGCCGGCTTTATGGCCCTTTCGGGATATGGTTCTCGTAGCGAGGACAGTTCCGCGAGGGACTTGCCGATACCATTCGGACCCAAGATGGCGTGGTTGGCGCTGGATACCACGGATACTGAGGCGGTGGCAACGGCTCTGGGCCTGCGAGGAGTTTGGGCCGCAACTTGGACAGACGGCATCGAAGCGGCGTACCAGTCGTCGGTCTTCGTTACGCCGCCGCTGGCGGACTGGACTCTAGTGGTTGGCGCCGCGCTGTTCCCACCTGAGCGGGCGGAGGTATTTGTCAAACCGCTCCTGGAACGGCTGAGCCGGCAGTTCCGCGAAGCGCAATACTTCTGTACGCATCGGGACGTCGAGCTGCATGTTTGGGCGCGGGCGCGGCAAGGACGGTTGGTCCGGGGCTACGGCTGTCTTGGCGAGAAGGGCCTGACCCTTTGGAACGAAGGTCGGCCGACGCAGGAAGAGCGCGACCTCGGCTTCCAGTTCGCTGACCGGCGGTCGCCAGCGGTCGAGCAAGCCCAGCAGCAGAATGGTACCCTCCCCGACGAAGGTGGCGTGATGCTGCTCGCTTCGCTGTGGAGCATCGATCCGACGACCTTAAACGAGCAATTCCAGGAACCGTTGCAGGGATTGTTGGGCAAGGCGGCGTGGACAGACAGCTGAAACAGCCGATGAAGTTTTATGACTGCACGCCACAATCTCGAACGCAAGTTCCGCTGTCCTGACCTGCACGCGGTTCGCGCCGCGCTGCCGGCGCTGGAGACGCGCTACGAAGGCGTCCAACTTCAAACCGACACCTATTTCCACGCTCGCGCTGGCCGTCTGAAACTGCGTGAGATCGACGGCGAAGGCGCGCTACTCATCGCCTATGATCGCCCCAACACGCCAACGGCAAAACTCAGCGCGTATCATCTCGTTCCTGTTGGCGAGGCGGCGTTACTGCGGATAGCGTTGACGGCGGTGCTTGGCGAGCGCGGCGTCGTGCGGAAGCAGCGGGAAATTCATCACTGGCAGAACGTGCGGATTCATCTCGACGAAGTGGAGGGACTGGGAACCTTCGTCGAGTTCGAGGCGGTGCTGTCGGCGACCGACGGCGAGACCACGGCGCACACGGACCTGGAAAGATTACGGCGTGCGCTGGGCCTCGATGACGCGGAGGAACTGGCGGCGTCCTACGCGGATTTGCTTGGTCTGTGAACGGAGGCTTACTCCTTCGCCGGCTCGACCCACCACGGACTGAGAATGTGAATTTTCTTGAGGATGACATCGCGTTCGCCGCCGGTCTTGGCATTGGCGAGTTTCGTCTTGAGCTTGCGCATCTTTTCCTTGCGATGATAGCGGCGTTTCAACTCCATCTTGCGTTCGACCATGTTCGTGATCCTGCGTAGCGGGGTTCCTGAGTGATCGCTGAGCCAGTGTGGTTATGGTACAGGGCGGCGCACGACGTGCAAGGGCGTTACTCCTCCAGGATTATCACTTTGTTGTCCTTGACCACAATCGTTCCGCGGTCCGCCTCGTCATCCCCCACCCAGTCCACTTTGCCGTTGACCACGTATCCCCACGGCGTCAGGAAGTGCTTGAGGAGGTAATGAAGCCATTTCACGTAGTAGTAGAACTTCTCTGCCTGGTTCCAGACGATGGCTGTGGCGAGTTCGTTGGGTACCCACTGGCACCAGAGGCCCGGTTGACCTTTGGGTGGTTGGTTGTAGTCGAGGATTGAGGCGTCATGCTCCTGTCCCGCAAATCCACCTCCACCGACAAAGTATCCCCCATCTTTTCCCAGCGGCAGGTCAACTGCCTCCCGAAGCGGATCAAGGAATTGCTTGAGTGGTTCGGGATCGCGGCGCATCCGGCGTGTTTCACTGAATTTGTTCAGGTAGGCCGCATGTTCTGTTTTCAACCCGAATAGCTGCCAAAACACCGACAGTTCCACGGAACGGTTCACCAAGCCAGCAATGCGGTCGCCGCGTGGATCGCCCTGTTCGGAGAGCCAATCTGCTAGTGCTGCCATAGCTGCCCTGTCACCGTCACGGATGGCGCTCAGAAATGCGCCGATCTGCTTGTTTTCAGGATGATAGCAGTCAAATTGGCCCACGAATTCTGTAGAGTAGCCCATCGGTCATCACCTTAACGTCGTGAAGATTCCGCAGCATCTCCATTTATTGCCCGATCCGGCCCTCCATCGGGCTGGACGCCTGTGCGTACAGCTTCCGCGGAATCCGCCCCGCCAGGTAGGCCAACCGGCCCGCCTCGCAAGCATGCCGCATCGCCCACGCCATGCGCAGCGGATCCTGCGCATGGGCGATGGCGGTGTTCAGCAGCACGCCGTCGCAGCCCAGCTCCATCGCCACCGTCACGTCGCTGGCCGTGCCGACGCCGGCGTCGACGATCACCGGATAATCCGGATCGCCGTCCTTCAGATATTCCAGGATGATGCGGATGTTGTTCGGGTTCAGCACGCCCTGGCCGCTGCCGATCGGGCTGCCGGCCGGCATCACGCTGGCCGCCCCGGCCGCCTTCAGCCGGCGGGCCATGATCGGATCGTCGCTGGTGTAGACCAGCACCTGAAAGCCTTCCTTCACCAGCTGCTCGGTCGCCTGCAGCGTGGCGACCGGATCGGGCAGCAGCGTCTTCGGATCGCCCAGGCATTCGAGCTTGACCCAGTCGGCGCCGGGATTGCCGAGGTTGGCGAGCAGTTCGCGGGCCAGCCGGGCGTGGCGGATCGCGTCCTCGGCGTTGAAGCAGCCGGCGGTGTTCGGCAGGATCGTGTAGCGTCTTCAGGTCGAGATAATCGAGGATGTTCCGGCCCTCGCTTGTCGACCAGGCGTTCGCGGCGCACGGCCACCGTCGTCACCTCGCAGCCGCTGGCCGCCAGGCAGTCGCGCATCAGTTCGTAGCTGGCGTACTTGCCGGTGCCGGTGATGAGCCGGCTGCGTGAAGCGAAATTTGCCGATGACGAGCGGCTTGTCGGCCGGCAGGCGCTCGGCTCCGGAACCGCCGCCGACGAGCGTGACGATCTCGACGCGATCGCCCTCCGCGACGCGGTGTTCCTCGTAGCGTGCTTTCGGCACCATCGCTTCGTTGACCTCGACGGCGACGCGGTCGGCGGTCGAAGCCGAGCTGTTCGCAGCAGTTCGGCGACCGTGACGGGAGTCGGGCAGGTGTGCGGCTTTCGCCGTTGATGGTGACGTTGAACATAGGTGAATTCTCGCTATGGTTTGGGCGTCCGGGGAATAGCTCATCCGCCATCGCGTGTTTTGGTTAGCCGCGACCCAGCAGGGAGCGCAGCGAAACGCCGGACACTGCCGCACTCCGCTAGCGCGTCGCGGCTAACCGTTTTCGTATTACAGGGACAAGCCATGTCCTCCCATTATGTTCCGCATACCAAAATTCCCACGCTCGTCTTTCCCACCAGCGGCCAGGCGGCGCGCCATGTCGCGCTCATGATCGAGAGCCTCATCCGGCAGAACAACTCGCGCCGGCCGACCGACCGTCCTCGGCCTGCCGACCGGCTCGACGCCCGTCGGTCTTTACCGCGAACTGATCCGCCTGCACAAGGAAGCCGGCCTCGATTTCTCGCGCGTCATCACGTTCAACCTCGACGAATACTTTCCGATGCCGCCGGACGATCCGCACAGCTATCGCCGCTGGATGCAGGAGACGTTTTTCAATCACGTCAACATCCCGCCGCAAAACATCCACTTCCCGGACGGCACCATCACCGCCGGAGGACGCCGAGGACTACTGCGCCGCTACGAACAGCAGATCCGCCGGGCCGGCGGCATCGACCTGCAAGTCCTCGGCATCGGCCGCACCGGACACATCGGCTTCAACGAGCCGGGCTCGACGCGCCACAGCCGCACGCGCATGGTCACGCTCGATCCGGTGACGCGCCGCGACGCCGCCAGCGGTTTCTTCGGCGAAGAGAATGTGCCGCACCAGGCGCTGACGATGGGCGTCGGCACCATCCTGGATGCCCGCAAGATCGTCCTGATGGCGTTCGGCGAACACAAGGCGCCGATCGTGCAGCGGGCCGTCGAAGGGACGATGACCGACGCCGTCACCGCCAGCTTCCTGCAGAAGCACCCCGACGCGACCTTCCTGCTCGACCAGGCCGCGGCCGGCGATCTGACGCCGTGCGCCGGCCGTGGAGCATCGGCCCCGTCGACTGGACGCCGGCCCTCATCCGCCGGGCGGTCATCTGGCTCAGCCTCAAAGTCGACAAGGCGCTGCTCAAACTGTCCGACGACGATCCCCTTCACCGCGGGGAACTTGAGATAGACCTGCACGACTTCATCTCCCGCGACTTTGCCTGTGTTAGTCACCGTCACATCGGCACTCACTGGCTGACCCGCTGCCACCGCCTGCATCGGGACACTAAGGTCGCTGTACTTGAAGGTCGTATAGCTTAGTCCATAGCCAAATGGATAAAGCGGCTTTGCATCGAAGTACCGGTAGGTCCGGTTGGCCATCCCGTAGTCCTCGAAGTTTGGCAACTGGCTGACGCCGGTGTAGAACGTAACCGGCAGCCGACCTGCGGGATTGTTTTTTCCGCTCGGCGTCTCTGCTACTGCTGCTCCGCCTTCTTCGCCCGGGTACCATGCGTCGAGGACGGCGTTGGTGTGTTCGTTGATCCAGTTGACGGAGAGGGCACTGCCATTCAGGAGAACGACGGCGAGCGGTCTGCCCGTGGCGGCCGCGGCTTCGACCAGTTCTTCTTCCGGGAAGATCGATGCTGGTGCGATCTCCGCCAAGGAATCCGGGTTCAGTCACCGGCATCTCTTCGCCTTCGAGCTGGCTTGTTATGCCGACGACGGCGAGAACCACATCGGCATTTTTTGCAGCGGTAATGGCCTCCTGCGAGGGAGCGCCGTTGTACTTTGCCCAGATCAGTTCGGCATGGGGCTTGCTGTTTCTGGTTCCGTACGCGATTTCGAGCGCGACCTTGTGTTCCTTTTCGAGGTGGACGCGGCCCACGCCCGATGAGAGGCCTCGCGTGCCCCCGCCGAACGCCGTGGCTACCGGCTTGCTATCAACTGCAAGCCTTCCGAATCCTTCGCAGCGAATGCCGAGAAGGTAGTCTCCCGTTTCGGTAGGCGTCAGGAAACCTGACCACTGTGCGCCAAAGGTCTTCTTCGCGGCAACTTCTGCCGGCAGATTATTTTCGGTGAGGTTGACATTGGTTTCCGTACGGCTGACGAGGGGCTTCGTATTCGCTTCTCCAGTCGACGGTCCCCGCCGCATGCCTTCGTTGTAGTCAGCCTTAAGGCCGGGCTTGCCATCGGGAGTTGTAAGAAGGCTGTCCGGTACAGGAGTGCCGTCCGTGCGCAGGAACTGGGTTCCAGCGACAAACGTGACCGCTGTGTTCGGGAACTCAGCGCGAAGGCCTTCGAGAATGGAGACGATATGCGTGGGCTGGCCAGCATAGTTTCCAATCAGCGGCCTGGTCTGGTCGGCCAGCGGGCCGATGACGGCGATCTTTTTGATCCCCGGCTTGAAGGGAAGCAGACCGTCGTTCTTGAGCAGGACCATGGACTCATTCGCGAGTTTGCGCGCGTGCGCGCGATGTTCGGCGCTGTCGAGTTCCTTCTCATCGATCTTGGTGAAGGGAACCATCTCCGGCGGGTCGAACATGCCGAGTTTGATGCGCGCGGTAAACAGGCGGATGAGCGCCGTGTCCAGTGTGCTTTCAGGCAGGTATTCCTGCTGCACTGCATCGATATATGCCTTTTCGACGGGCTCTCCAAACCTTGAGGTAAAGGTGACGCACTCGTTATCCATGCCTCTGATTACTGAAATAGCCGCGCCTTGTGCCTGGGTTGGTCGGTAACGATGATTGGCGGCCACGTCGCGAACCGCGTCGCAATCCGAAACCACGTACCCCTGAAAGCCCCACTTGCCGCGCAATTGGTCCTGGAGCAGGTACTGGCTTGCGCATGCGGGCTGGCCATTGATCGCGTTGTACGCGCACATCACCGAGCCGGCTTTGCCTTCCACGACGGCAGCGCGGAATGCTGGCTCGTAGGTGTCGACCTCGTCGTGCTTGCTTACGTCCACATCGGCAAAGTGGCGCGTCGGTTCCGGCCCGCTGTGCACTGCATAGTGCTTTGGTGTCGCGATGGCCAGGTAATACTTCGGATTGTCGCCCTGCAATCCGGTCACGTAAGCAACGCCCGTGCGGCCGGTGAGGAAGGGGTCTTCGCCGTAGGTCTCCTGACCGCGGCCCCAGCGCGGATCGCGGAAGATGTTCAGATTAGGGGACCAGAAATCCAGGCCTCCCATGATGCCCGTGTGTCCCTCGCGTACATTCTGCACGTGCTTGATGCGTCCCTCAATGCCAATCTGGGCCGCCATCGTGTGAATGCCCGGCACATCGAAAGTTGCAGCCAGGCCGATGGGCTCGGGATACTCGGTTACACCCTCGTTGATCACTCCGTGGAGGGCCTCGCTCCACCATTGGTATGCGGGAACATTGAGCCGCGTCACTGCAGCGGAGTTGTTCTGCATCTGCGTGGCCTTCTCCGCAAGAGTCATGCGGTGCACCAGGTCGGCAGCCCTTTGTTCAGGCGTCAAATTGGTGTCCAAATACGGAGGAGTCGCTGCATCCTGGGCAAACGCGGACTGCGTAGCCAGGGCGAAGAAGATCGAAACTGTTCCCAGGACGAATCTTTGCATCGTGTGCGTCATGTTCATGTTGATCCTCTGGCTGGAACGTAGGCTGACCGTCTGCCACGCGCGCTCCGTTGCGAAACGAGTGGCCTGCATGCGGATTACAAGATGCAGGCCGCTACCAATTCGAAGCAGCGGTCGTTCTAACTCACTCTATCGCGCGAGCATGCCGATTTGGTTACTTGCCTTGGAACAGGCGCGGTGCAAAATCTTTCAAGTCGCGGCGCCATGTCTGCCATTCGTGATCAGTGCCGGGCGACTCGTAAAAGACGTGCTGGATCTTTCCTTCATCAAGAGACGCGTGCAGATTCTCCAGTCCCGACTTCATTCGTTCGGGTTCGTTCGTTCCCACGCCGATCCACAGCAGATGCACGCGCTTCGCAAACGCGGCGGGATCAGCCATCGCTCCGTTGAACGCGGTCTTCGTATCCAGCTTACTGTTCCCCATCGCAAACACGTTGGCAGCTCCGCTGAATCCGCCGATGTACGAGAAGAGATCGAGA
This sequence comes from uncultured Acidobacteriota bacterium, assembly GCA_963819365.1. Lineage (GTDB taxonomy): Bacteria > Acidobacteriota > Terriglobia > Terriglobales > Acidobacteriaceae > Telmatobacter. Next base: position 237,793 of record CAWFVY010000021.1, on the reverse strand, counting down.
TGATTGAACGTCACCTGGAACGTTTGCATGCCGCCCATCGAAAGCCCCGCCATCGCGCGATGATCACGATCGGGAAGAGTCCGGAATGTCTTGTCGATGAACGGAATCAGCGCCTGGTCATGTCGTCTTCGAAGGCGCCCATCCGCTCCTGCATCACCTTCATGAACTCCGGCGATCCGAACGGCTTGCCCGTCAAATCAGGAACGACGTACCCCGCGCGACTCGCATAGCCATTCGCCATCACGATGATCATCGGCTTCGTGCTTCCGCTGGCGATCAGGTTGTCGAGAATGAAATTCGCCTTGCCTTGCCGGATCCATCCGGTCTCATCCTCGCCGCCGCCGTGCTGCAGATAGAGCACCGGGTAGCGCGCCTTCGCGGTGTCGTAGTCCGGCGGCAGGTACACCACCGCATGCCGCCACGTTCCCGTCACGCTGGAGTGATACCAGATCTCACGCACCTGCCCGTGCGGAACATCCCTGGGCAGGTAATAATCCACTCCGGCTTCAGGCACTTCGACCGCGCTGGCCCATTTGCTTCCGCCGAAATAGGCCGTGCTACCGGGATCGCTCACTTCCGCGCCATCGACATTGATCACGTAGTAGTGAAGCCCCGGAGCCATGGGCGGCGTGGTGAACGTCCAGAACCCGTCCGCCTGCTTCTCCATGTCCACCTTGGGACCGCTCCAGAAATTAAGCTTCACCTTTGTCGCGTCGGGCGCCTTGAACCGGATCTGCACGCGCGAGTTGCTGTCGACCTGCGGATACTGCGCATCCAGAACATTCGAAGTCGCGGGTTTGAAGTCGCTCGAATTCTGGGCAAAACAGAAGCTCCCTGCCAGTAGCATCTGCGATTCCGATCCATTTCACTTGCGTACCTCCATGCGCGGGCTGTTCTCGAGGACAAAGCCGCATGGAACGCGCCGCGCTCTGCTCGTTTCGATCATGGGCATGGTAATCGAGTCCTTGCCGACAATAAAGCGATTTATTTAACTTGTTCGCCGTAGGTTGGTCTATGTATATTCGAGGGTTCCGGGTGCGGTATACGTTTACCGCGGCCAAAAACACCGAGCCGGACAGCCAGCGCAGTTCTGCCGTTGCGCTCGCCTGCCGCCCGGGTTCAGAGGGGGATGTATGACTCGCCGCATCCTTGTAATTCTGGGTTTGCTCTCTTTCGCTTTGGTCAGCGCCGTTATCGGCCGCCGACAACATTCATCTCTCGGTCGACGCGTCGAAGCCCGGTCCGAAGATCGATCGCAACATCTTCGGCCAGTTCGCCGAGAATCTCGGCCACGGCCTCTACGAAGGCATTTGGGTCGGTCCTGACTCTTCCATCCCGAACACCCGCGGAATCCGCAACGATGTTGTAGCCGCACTAAAGGAACTCAAGGTGCCGAACGTTCGCTGGCCCGGCGGCTGCTTTGCTGACCAGTATCACTGGCGCAAGGGAATTGGCCCGCGCGACAAGCGCCCTGCAACGGTGAACTCGGCCTGGGGCGATGTCATCGATACGAATGCTTTCGGCACCGACGAGTTCATGGATTTCATCCAGCAGATTGGCAGCACGCCGTACGTGTCAGTCAATGTGGGCTCCGGCACGCCGCAGGAAGCGGCCGAGTGGCTGGAATACATGACCGCCGCCGCGCCCACGGCTCTCGCCAAAGAGCGCGCCGCCAATGGCCATCCTGAGGCTTACAAGGTCGGATTTCTCGGCATCGGCAACGAAAGCTGGGATTGCGGCGGCGCGATGACGCCCGACTACTACGTGAGCCTGATGAAGGTGTACAGCCGCTTCGTCCTCAACATGAATCCGGCGCAGCGCAGTAACGACCAGATGCTGAAGATCGCCGTGGGTCCGGGTACGCCGGACACCGAATGGACCGACGCCGTGATGCAAGCCTGGAAGAAGCACACTTGGGCGTGGGATATCAATGGCGTCTCCCTGCACTGGTACACGGTTCCCAATGGCTGGCCGCCCTCAACCCCTTCAGATAAATTCGGCTTGGACGATTACTCCAAGACTCTGAAATCCACCCTCTTCATGGATGAGTTCCTGCGCAAACAGGAAGCGGTGATGGACAAGTACGACCCGGAGAAGAAAGTGACCTTGTCTGTGGATGAGTGGGGAGCCTGGCATGCACCGCTGCCCGGCTCCAATCCGGCTTTCCTCGTCCAGCAGAACAGCGTCCGCGATGCCATTCTCGCCTCGCTCAACCTGAACATCTTCGCCCGCCACGCCGACCGCGTGCGCATGGCCAACATCGCCCAGATGATCAACGTGCTTCAGGCAATGATCCTCACCGACAAAGAGAAGATGGTCCTGACGCCGACCTATTACGTCTTCAAAATGTACGTTCCGTTTCAGGACGCCACTTTGATTCCCGTTGCCTTCGACGCGGGCGCCTACACCCATGGCGGCGTAACCCTGCCGCGCGTGGACGCCATCGCCGCAAAGAGCGCGGACGGAAAGCTGCTGCTGGAGATCACTAACCTCGATGCGGAAAACCCCGCAACGATCGATGTAGATGTTGCCGGCATCGCGGCGAAGTCGGCGAAGGCGGAGACGTTAACGGGAGCCGCAGTGGACAGTATCAACACCTTTGACTCACCGCACACAGTTGCGCCGAAGCCCGCAGCAGTAAAGCTTCAGAACGGCAAGCTCTCGCTAACGGTAGATCCTCGATCAGTGACCGTAGTCTCGATTGAACCGTGATCGCGAACTGCGCTCGCTTGAGAGCCCATGGACGCTACTGGCACTCGATTCGAGATTTAACGACGGATCGGCTGTACGCACATTTTGCTCCATCCAGTATTGGGAGAAACGGACCATGCATCTGCTCCTAAAGATCGTCGCGAAAGCGCTTTCTCAACAACCGGCATTCAGCCTTCTCGTGGCGCTTGCGCTTGCTTTAGGCACTTCGGCTCAGACTCGCACGGTCACCGCAACCATTGACCCGGGCACGCATGTCAGCGCAGTCGCCGATCGGTTCCAGAACCACGTGTTGCCGTCCTTCAGCAAGAACCTCTGCTTCACAACCGATTGCCGCTAGATAGCGCACGTCGCCGAAAAGAAAGTCGAGATCAAAGATGCTTCGGAAAGCAGGAATTCTCCGCACCTGTCGTGATGGCTTGGGAAGTCATGCCCATCCTGTTTCTCTTCTTTGCTACCTCGTTGATGGCAAACGCACAAATGCCCGGACAGAAGGCGCCGGGGCCTCCGCCCGCGCAAATCGAGCAGACAAGCCACGGCATCCGCGCCACCGCGGGCAGTGAAGTCCTTGAAGTCACCGTGTGTACTGACTCGGTGATTCACGTCGTCGCTACGCCCGAACCTTCCGCCCCCGCATCACCGCGTCCATGGATGCTCGACGCACAGCAATCTTGCCCCGGAGCGCCATTCACGTTTGCGCAGGACGCGAAAGCAGCCAGTTTGAAGACTGCTCAGCTTGAAGTGATCGTCAACATCGAACGCGGCAATCTCTCATTCCGCACCATCGGTGGAGAATCGCTGCTGAATGAAGGCAACAGCATCCCGCGAACCTACGAGCCGGTCGAACTCAATGGAGAACACACCTACCGCGTCACCGACCGCTTTTCTCCTTCGATCACCGAAGCGGTCTATGGGCTGGGTCAGCACCAGAGCGGCATGTTCAACTATCGCGGCGCCACGGTGGAACTGGGTCAAAACAACACCGATGTCGCAATCCCCCTGCTGATTTCAAGCAAGGGATACGGGCTGATGTGGAACACGGCAGCGCTCACCTGGTTCGACAATCGCTTCCCGCTTGATATGAAGCTGACTTCCATCGCAGGCAAGTCGATCGATTACTACTTCCTCTACGGCCCGGAGATCGACGCCGTTCTTCACGAATATCGCAGCATGACCGGCCACACTCCCATGCTGCCCAAATGGGCCTATGGCTTCTTTCAATCCAAGGACCGCTACGTATCGCTCGACGAGATTCGCGAGATTGCAGAGCGCTATCGCAGGGAACATATTCCGCTCGACGCCATGGTGCAGGATTGGTTCTGGTGGAAGACCGAGGGCGATCCAGTCTTCAATTCCAACTATCACGACGTAGCACAGGATCTCGAGACCCTGCACAAAGAAAACGTGCACGCCATGATCTCTGTCTGGGGCCTGCTCGATCCCAACTCCGAAACCTACAAGATCCTCGACGCAAAGCATGAGCTTGTGTCCGATGCGCACGTCTACGACGCCACCAATCCCGAGGCACGCGACATTTATTGGCAGCACCTTCCTGGCAAGCTGCTTGCGCAGGGATGGGATGCATTCTGGCTGGATAGCGCCGAGCCCGAAGAATACTGGCCGCACATGGGTGACGCCATCCTTGGCACCCGCCAGATCGCCATCGGCAACGGAGCTGAGTTCACCAACGTGTTTCCACTTGCGCACACCCTCGGTGTGCAGGATCATTGGAAGGCTCAGAACCCGGGCAAGCGCGTCTTCCTGCTCACGCGCTCCGCATTTCTGGGCCAGCAGCGCGTGGGCGCCACTGTCTGGTCGGGAGACGTCTACGGCACTTACTGGGGCTTGAGCCACCAGGTCCCAGCCGGTCTCAATTTCGCGCTGTCTGGGTATCCATATTGGACCACCGACATTGGCGGATACTGGCCGCCCCACGACGATCCTCTCGCCGATCCCGCTTTCCAGGAGCTCTACGCTCGCTGGTTCGAGTACGGCACGTTCTGTCCCATCTTCCGCACCCACGGTCACCGGCCGCATAACGAGCTGTGGAGCTTCGACAGAGTTGAGCTCATCCTGGTGAACTACGACAAGCTTCGCTACCGCCTGATGCCGTATATCTACTCCTTGGCCTGGAAGGTAACGAACGAGGACTACACCATCCAGCGTCCGCTCGTTATGGACTGGCGTACCGATCCGAAGACCTGGAACCTCGGCGATCAATTCATGTTCGGCCCGGCCATCCTGGTCAACCCCGTGCTCAAAGCCGACGCTACCAGGCGCAGTGTCTACTTGCCGGCAGCCGCGGCGTGGTACGACTTCTGGACTGGCAAATCGCTCAACGGCAGCCAGGAGATCGAAGCCGAAGCGCCCCTCGATCGTATGCCGCTCTTCGTGCGCGCCGGTTCCATCCTTCCCATGGGTCCGCAGATCGAATACGCCACGCAGGATCCCGCCGGGCCTATCGAGCTTCGCATCTATCGCGGCGCCGATGGCAAATTCGACCTCTATGAAGACGCGGGCGATGGATACGAGTACGAGAAGGGCCAGCATTCCGTCATCCGAATCCAATGGAACGACCACAACTCGTCACTGACCATCGGCGCACGGCAAGGCTCGTATCCTGGAATAATCGAACACCGCAAATTCCGCGTCGTCCTGGTCGCAGGCGGACATGGAACAGGCGTAGATGTGACCAGCACGGCAAACGCGGAGATCAGTTACGAAGGCAACGAAGTTCACACGACCATCAAGTAATTCGGCGCAGCGCCGAGCTTCGCAAGACAAATAGTCCACGCAACGCTAACATCTGTTCACGGAAAATAGGTCGGCTATGACGAAATGCAAACTCTCGCTTCTCTTGGTGAGTGCGCTGTGTGCGCCTTTGTCTGCCCATTCGCAATCGGCTGAAAACTGCGCCGCTCTCGCAGGCCTCAAGATCGACGCCGTGGAAATCACCAAGGCTGCGCTCCTTCCGACCGGAACCACCGTCCCGCCGCCGTATCCCGGCGCTCCTTCCATTGGCCCGCTTCCGGCGCATTGCCGCGTCGACGGCATCATCAATCGTCGGAATGGCGTCGACGGTCAGGAATTCGGAATTGGTTTTGCTCTTGCTCTTCCCGAGAGTGCTGCCTGGAACGGTGACTTCATGATGCAGGGCGGCGGAGGCGGCAACGGCATCATCGCGTATCCCGCCGGCGCAAACTACGCAGGCGACAAGCCGGCACTCTCCCGCGGATTCGCCGTTGCCAGCACCGATACAGGGCACAAGGCCAAAACCGGTGCCTTCGACTTCACCTTCATGCGCGACCAGCAGGCCTATCTCGATTTCGCCTTCCTCGCGAACGCTGAAGTCGCCGCAGTCGCCAAGCAGATCATCGCTCATTACTACGCAAAACCTGCGGCGTATTCCTACTTTGTCGGCTGTTCCACAGGCGGGCGCGAAGGCATGATCCTCTCGCAGCGCTATCCGACCGTTTTCAACGGGATCGTCTCCGGCGATCCGGCCATGCGGACCGGTCTGTCTAACCTCGCCATCGCCCAATGGATCCCCGTCGCCTACAACCAGGCCGCCCCCAAAGACGCCTCCGGCAAGCCGCAGATCGACAAGTTCCTCACCGACGGCGATCGCAAGCTCTTTATGGATGCTTTGATGAAACAATGCGACGCGAAAGACGGCGTAGCCGACGGCATGATCTCCGATCCTCTTGGCTGCGACTTCGATCCCGCGGTCCTCGCCTGCAAGCCAGGCCAGACCGACGCTTGCATCGTCCCCGAGAAAGTCAGCGCCATCAAGAAAGCCTTTGCTGGACCGAAAAACGCCTATGGCACGCAGGTCTACCCAGGCTTTCTTTATGACGCGGGCATTGCTTCAAAAGGCTTTGTTTCAGGCTTACTGGCCTTGGGACCAAATGGTCTCTTCGGCCCCTACACCACTGCAACGGAACTCGACGTCGACAAGGCAGCGCTGCATGCCTCCGATCCTCTCGTAGAGCCCGCCTCCACAAATCTCTCCACCTTCTCTCTCAACGGCGGCAAGCTCATCTTCTTCCACGGCGACAGCGATCCGTGGTTCTCGCCGCTCGACACGCTCGGCTATTACCAATCACTGGCCGCAACCAACGGCGGTGCCGACAAGGTTTCCGGATGGAGCCGCATGTTCCTCGTCCCCGGCATGGCCCACTGCGGTGGCGGGCCCGCCCTCGATCACTTCGACATGCTCACCGCAGTCGTCAGTTGGGTCGAGAAAGGCGCGGCGCCTGATTCCGTTATATGCCACCGGCGCAGCGTTCCCGGGCCGCAGCCGCCCTCTCTGTGCCTATCCCAAGCACGCGCAGTACACCGGCAGCGGCGACACGCAGGACGCAAAGAGCTTTCAATGCCGGTAGCACAGCACGTTCATAGGGAGAGGTTTGCAGTCATGCATTCCAGATACATTCATTTCGCAGCTCTCGCCGCAGGGCTGTTGTTTGCCGCTGGCCCCGGCTACGGCAGCTTCCGCTAGCTGCCGACAGCCGGACGATCTGGTTTACAAAGAGCCGAGGCGACGGCTGGGTCGCACGAGATTCTTGCGCCGCCTTTCCGTCGCCTCGTTCAGACGCGTTTCTCTTACGGTTGATACTTCCAGGAATCGTTGAGGTACCCCTGGGATCCGGTTGAGTCGTAGCCTTGTCCACCAAAGAGCCAGAGGCTTCCTGACACATCAGTCCAGGGCACTGCGCCGATTCGAGAGCCCGGGGTATTCGTTGCGGCTGGGACGCCCAGTGTGCCATAGACTCCGGGCTGACCGCTTTGGACGCCAAAGGCCTGGCTGGCGGAGCTGAGGGGGATGACGTTGCTGCCGCCCATCCATGTCCACTGGCCCAATCCGGTGCCCGCGTCCGGGGTGTACTTCCAGAGGTCGTTGAGGAAGCCGGATGTGCCGATCCAGTCGTAGCCCTGGCCACCGAAGAGCCAGAGATTGCCAGACGTATCCACCCAGCTCGGGGAGCTGAAGCGGGCTCCGGGAGCATTTGTGGATGCCGGCGTTCCCAGGACCCCGTAGACTCCAGGCTGACCGCCGTAGCTGCCGACGGTGTCGTTTCCGCCCATCCACGTCCACTCGCCGGCTTTTCCGTTTTGACTTGGCGTGTACTTCCAGAGGTCGTTGAGATAACCCCAGGTTCCAGCCGAGTCGGCGCCGAGACCGCCGAAGAGCCAGAAATTCCCTGACGAGTCGGTCCACGCCGTGCCGGAGGAATGGCCTCCGGGGATGTTAGCTGGGTCTGAGGTTCCGAGCTTGCCGTAGACTCCGGGCTGCGCGGTTTGATCCCCCGCATATTGGCTTGGGGGAAGATTGGCGCTGCCGCCCATCCATGTCCAAATCCCCGGGGTTCCGTTCTTGTTCGGCGTGTACTTCCACAAGTCATTCAGATAGCCGTTGGCGGGCACGGCGTCAAAGCCATGGCCGCCGCAGAGCCAGAGATTTCCTGACGCATCGGCCCATGCAAAGGCCCCGTAGCGAGCACCGGGAATATTGGTGAGAGATGCCGTCCCCAGGGTGCCGTAGATACCGGGTTTGCCATAGGGAATGTCATAGGTTGTATCGGCCGGGGGAGCGATGCTGCTTCCGCCCATCCACGTCCACTCGCCCCGCGCGCCCAGATTCGGGTTGAATTCCCAAAGATCATTGAGGTAGGCATACATGCCGACCGAGTCGAGGCCGAGGCCGCCAAAGATCCAGAGATTCCCCGACGCATCGATCCAGGTCGCGGCTTGCTCGCGGCCGCCGGGGACGTTGGTGGGCGAGGCTACCCGGAGCGTGCCGTAGACCCCGGGCTCGCCTTGCGGGAATATCGCGACAATGGGGAGAGGTTCAACCGCACTGCCGCCCATCCAGGTCCACTCGCCGCTCGTTCCCTTGGTGGGATCGAACTTCCACAGATCGTTCAACTGTCCATTCGTGCCGATTGAATCGTAGCCCTGGCCGCCAAAGAGCCAGGTATTGCCCGAGGCATCCTTCCAGGTAGCCGCTTGCACACGTGCTCCCGGGATGTTCGCGGGACTTGAAGTGCCAAGCGTGCCGTAGACGCCGACATGACCACTGTTCAAGCCGACAGAGCTGCTGCCGCCCGTCCAGGACCACTCGCCGATGCAGATGACACTTGCACTCAAGGCATCTGTGGCGACGGTGCCGCTGCCATTGGCCACCGTGCAGTTTTCGCTGGCCGGCTGGGTGAGCACCGTTACGCTGTATGCGCTGCCGCCGGCGAGCGGACTCGGGAAGGCGAAGCTGGTTGATTCTGCGCTTATGGTGAGGTTGTCGCCGCCATTGTCTTGCAAGACCAGGCCGGCGCCATGGAGGCCGGTTATAGTTCCCCCGACGGCGTAGAGCTGCGTGCAGACGATGCTTGCGCTGGTGACATTCGCACTGGCAGTGCCGGCGCCGTTGGTCAAGATGCAGTTCTGCCCGACGGGCTGGGCTAGGATGGTGATTTTGTACGCGCTTCCGCTAGCCAGCGGCGTGGCGAACGTAAAGCTGGCGGCGTTCGCGCTCACCGCGAGGTTATCGCGGCCGTTGTCCTGCACCACAAGACCGGGACCGGTGAGTCCGCTGATTTTGCCACCAATGGTGTAGAGCTGAGTGCAAGAGACGCTTACGTTGGTGATGTTGGCCATGGCTTTGCCGTCGCCGTTAGTTACGGAGCAGCTCTCGTTGGCGGGTTGAGCGAGGACCGTAACGCTGTAGACGTCGCCGCTGGAAACCGGTGCGGCGAATGTGAAGCTGGTGGCGTTTGCGCTCACCGTCAGATTGCCGCCGCCATTGTTCTGCAACACCAGCCCTGTGCCGGAAAACCCCGTGACCGTACCGCCGATGGTATAGGTGGTGGACGCGGCCAGAGTCGACTTACCCGATCCGCCGCAACCGATCACTGGGATCCATGCCATGAGCAACAAACTGCAGATGCCGAATCTAATCCCGCTTCTCATCTCACTTATACCTTTCCCAAATAAAGTCGGCTTCCGCCGGTGGTCGCAGAGAGCACTGAGTCTTGCCTCACATTCAGCGCAGAGGAGCCTGAAAGATCCTTACTGCACCGTGACATTGACCTGCGTCGTTGCATGAACCGAGCCGCTGACAGCGGTGACCGTAACCGTGTAGCTTCCGGCCGGGGTCCCCGGAGTTGTTGTTCCGGTACTGCTGTGCCCACTGCCGCCACAGGCGGTGATGGACAGAGCGCCTGCGGCCAGGATGAGCAATCCGAGAGCGGTCCATATGCGCCGCTTGGGAGCAACAAAGATCAACAGGCAGCCCAGCATGAGACCGCCGACTCCTTCGCCGAACCGGCGCGCATCCTTAGCCGCGGTGGTGATCGAGGGAGCAACGGTATCCACGGTGAGCGTCGCGTTCACTACAGTGCTTCCGGCGACTGAAGCCGTCGGAGGAACAGAGCACGTGGGGGCAGTGGCGCCAGTCGCGCCTCCTGAGACAGCGCAGCTCAACTGAACCGTTCCCGCAAATCCGCCCGCGGGCCGGATCGTGAGCACGTCGGTTACAGATTGCCCGGCAGCCGCAATCGATACGGTGTCGGTGGCCGCCGATAGTCCAAAGCTCGGCGTTGCGGGTAGCTGCTGCACGATCAGAGGAACGGCCAGGCTGCGCTGTACGGCGCCAGACACTGCGGTGACGGCGACGCTGTAGGAGCCTGGAACTGTCGTCGCGTCACTCGTGATCTGAATCGTCACCTTGGTGGTATCGGAACCCAGCATCACGCTGCCTGGAACGGTGCAGGCGGGCGCTTTCCCGGAGTCCGGCGTGGGCGCAACGATGCAGTTGAGCGCTATGGTCCCGGTAAAGCCCTGCATCGGCGCAATTGAGAGTGTGTCGGACGCCGACTGCCCCGGGGAGTCGATTGAAAGGGAAGTGGCCGATGCCGAGAGCGCAAAGCCGGGTCCATTCGTCACCTGCACAGGAATCTGCAGAGACCGGCTCTGCTGACCGTTGACTCCAGTGACGGTGACGGTGTAGTCGCCGGCCGGGGTATCGTCATACGTTGCGACCGTAACAACCGAACTTGCGCCGAAGCTCCCGTATACGGTTGCGGTGGCGGCTTGGCAGTTCGGCGCGTGTCCCGACGATGCGGCGCTGACGGAACATGTCATCGCGATTGGCCCGGTGAAGCCGTTCGATGGAGTCACCGAGATCGTGGTCGATGTCTGCTGCGATGCTTCAACAACGAGAGGTTGACTGGGACCGCTCAGGGTGTAGCTGCCCTCAACGCCAGTGACTGTCACACTGATGCCGGCGCTGGCGGGTTGATAGTTGCTATCGCCGCTGTAGCTGATGGTGATCGCATTCGAGCCCGCCACCAGATCTGAAGCCGGGATCGAAAAGACGAACAGATTGGCTTTGGTCCCGTTCAACTGCCCTGCGGAAGCAGCGGCTGGAGGATAGGTATGACCATTCGCCTGGGCCGAGACGCTTCCGGTGGGATAGAGCGCGATACTGTCCGTCTGCAGAATTGCCTGCAAGGCCACGTGGCCAACGGGATTCAGAGCTGCTGCGTCGGCTTGCAACTGGAAAGAGGTGGGCGCCTTGGTGACCGTCAATGTTTGCGACGTGCTGGTGCTCGGAGCAAAGCTTGCATCACCGGGGTAGCTCGCCTGGTAGGTATACGTCCCCGGAGCGAGTGAAGGGACCGAAAGCTGCGCGATGCCGATACTGTTGATTGCCGGCGGATTGCGTCTTTCCGTCGGCGGACGTGAAAGTGACGCTTCCGGTGGGGATGCCGTCGGCGAGCAGGTTTCCAGTCCAGTCCACCGGTGAGCTATTGCCAAAGGGCTGCGCGTTGACGAAAGTGTTCACCCCGTACGGCAGAGTGCTGACGCCCTCCATCACGGCATAGGTGATCGGGTCATAGGAGCCAAAGGAGAGCGTGGTGGTGCTCGGCTCAGGGCTGATGGTTACGCTGATGCCGTTCGAGGACCGGCTGCCGGTGTGGCTCGTGTCGCCGGCATAGTAGGCATAAACCGTGTAGTTTCCGCCGGGCAGATCGTTGGTGGTCAGATTCCCGGTGCCCGTTCCATCGAGACTTCCGAAGTCAGAGAAGCTCGCGGCATTCGCACTGTTAGTGGAGATAATGCTGAACTGTCCTGTCGCATCGCCTGGTGTTACCGCGGTGGCGAAGTTCAGCTGCGTTCCATGCACGACGCTGATCGGTGCGCTCGACATCGAGTCGTAGGATGTGCCGGCGGTGAGAGTATTGCTTGTGCTTGCAAAGTTTGTCGCTGTCCACAGGCTTACCAGTTGCGAAAGATCGACACTGCCGAGGCCGGTGGCCATATCGTAGCTAACCGTCGCGTTATAGCCCTCGAGGAAGTTGTTGGTGTTGCAGTCCAGTGTGTGCGTGCCGCAGTACACCGAGTTGTTGCCAATCGCAATATCGTGGAAGGCTCTCTGGTACTTGCCGGGGTTGCTCGGGTCGGGATCGTAGTCCTGCGCGAGGTTATAGAGAACCGAGTTGGCCTGTCCCAGGCGGGCGCCGCCTTGCGACTGCGAGATCATCGCCAGCATTCCCGCGAAAGCCGGAGCTGCGGCCGAGGTACCGCCAATCAAGCCGATGCGCGCATCATCGATCAGGTGGCCGCTCGCGTCCGACTGGCAGTCGGTGTAGTTGCCTCCTTGTTCGTCGACGGTCGAGTCGGAACAGATGACCCACGCCGCGCCATAGAATCCATTCGCAGCCAGCAGAGATACGTCTGGAATGGAGCGGACCGGATTGATCGCCTGAAACGCTGTCTGGTAAGGAGGCTGCGGGTAGCCGGACAGGCTCTGGGAGCAGCTTCCGTCAGCGTTGAACCACCCCAGGCATGCAGCCTGGCTGCTGAAGCCTCCGCCCCCGGCGATGATATTGGTGTTTTGAAACATGTCCAGTGTGGGCAGAGTTCTCGGTAAAGCTATACCCCACCACGGTTGATGAGTCGTTCCACGGATTTTCCGGAATATAGCTGAGCGCGGTTCCGTAATACGGATAGGTTCCGGCATCCGCGGTATTTGCGTATTGGCTGAAGTTGCCGAGGAGCGGGTAAAAGTCAGTTCCGCCCACGGCAATGTTGTAGGGCGTGGAGGCAATACCGCTCACAGAAAGCCCGAGCGCGGCCGCGTCGGGCGGCGACGAGGTATCTCCGTCGCAGGAGGCCGAGCCTGAGTCGCCGGTGGAAACCGTTACCGAGATTCCCTGTGCCGCCGCCTGCTGCCAGAGTTCTGACCAGGCAAGATTGCCGCCCGCGCCCAGGTCGGCTTCACACGCCCCGTAGCTGACGCTCAGAATAGTGACCTTGTTGTCTTGGAGCGCGCGGAGACCGGCCAGAATCAGCCCGTCGGATAGATCGGTGGAGGCGGCGTAGTAGTAGTTAATTGCCGCGCCCGGCGCCAGTCCGCCGGCGATCTCGACATCCAGCAGGCCTTCTGAGGCGACACTCCCATTCAGAACGCCCGGATCAATGCCTCCGTCAAGAATCTGTTTGGGCAGGTTGCCGGCTGCGCTGGCAGGCAGAAAGCCTTTGCGATAGTTCGCGACATCGGCCATGGCCAGCGCCGAGTATCCAATCACACCGATCGTCACTCCCGTTCCATCGAGAGTCTGCTTTGCAGCAGGGTTGAAGTTCTGGTTAGGAGTGTCGTAGATGACCGAGGCATCGGCTGGCGTGATGTAGAGCGCGTAGCCGTTCGCCGCATCGCCGCCCGTTAACGCCGGCTGCAGATGCTGAGAGGCGGCGTCGTAACGCGCCTCCTTGCCTAGCACGTGCAGCGGCTTGGCGCGGAAATCGTTCATGGGCGAAATGCCCGCGATGACGGGAGCGAGCGCCGTGGGAACTTCAGGGTCCGTCGCGTTGGAAAAGTGCTTCTGCTGGCCGACCGCGTAGCTGTGGATGCTGGTATGAAATGCGCTCGCTAGCTCGCCCGCAGTGCCGGAAAAGAGAAGGGCATTGCGCGCCGCTGAAACCTTCTCTACCGTCAGCCCGTTGGATTGAAGCCATTGCTGCACGGCTGCGAGATCGTGGTCCGAGACGCCATAAGCCGCGCCGTAACTCTCCGGCGTCATCCAATGGCGATAATCCGCCGACGCAGGGTTCTGCGCGTGACTGAGGAACTGGCTGAGCTGAGCTTGCTGGTCGGCGCTCCGCCGGAGCCACAAAACCATTCTCCCCGTGGACAAGGAGGCCGGCGCCTCACCAAGATCCACAGCGGAGCGATCCATCCGGCGCGTCTGCCCCTTGAGCGGAGTGCGCTCGTCCGTCACAGGACCTCGAACGCGATCCCGCGGCGCTGCCGGAGCATGGTCGATTTGCGAACCAGAAGAGTTGGTTTGCGCCAGCGCGGAAGCGGCACAAAAAGTGATCCCCAGGCAAAGACGGAGGAACCGCACACTGAATGGAGTAAGTTTCACGTCGTTTATCCTCGGCAAAATCAGCAGTCAGAGGTGTATGGCGATGGAACAGCATCTTCAAGCGAGCCCCAGAAGAGACACCGATGCAAAGGGCCCTCGCGGGTCTCGTGTGAAGATGGCCTTCGATGTTCAGTGCTTCTAGTAAATTGCAGCGACGTATGGACGCTTGTCTGGTAGCCGGGCCGTTTGTATGGCCTCGGGATTGAGCGGGACTGGGATCGAGAATTTATGTAGCTTCACTTTTGGTCTCCGTGGAAAGACTGCATGTTGTAAATAGACGCCCAGCGCAACTCGGGTCTGGCAGTCGGGCGATGCGGCATGAACAACGGCGAATACTGATCCGAATCCCGCCGGGACATGGTGAGCATTTGCCCTGCGACGAAGAGCACGGAACGTTGAAACTAGAGTAAGTTCTGTCGGGATAAAGTCAACCAAACTTACCCTTAAGGAATTCTTAAGCCTTAACGCCCTGCCTGTGAATCACTTGCGGACTCGATCCTGATTCCCGACGGAAGGGCCCTCGAGTCTCGAACCCGCAGCGGAAGGTGATTTTTTCGTTAACTTGCTATCCTAAAATTGTTATTTCTTCCCCGATGACCCAATCCGCGTGCGATGGCTATCGGTTCGGCCAATTTGAGGTTTGGCCCCGAGAGGCCCTTCTGCTGCGCGATGAAATTCGAATCAAAATCGAGGAGTTGCCGTTCAAGTTCCTGCTCGTCCTGCTCGAATCGCCTGGCGAAATTGTGTCGAAGGAGACCCTGCGCAGCCGTCTGTGGAGCGATCGTGTTTTCGGAGAACTGGACAACGGCCTCCATGTGGCGGCCGCCAAGCTGCGCGAAGCGCTGGGAGAGAAAGCGGGCGCTGCGCAACACATTGAGACCGTTCGGCGGCGCGGCTACAGGTTCAACGGCAATGTGGAGTTCATCTTCAACTCTGCTCCCGCGACAGCTACCGATGTCGACTCGAGTGCCGCTGAAGACGCGCCGGACGCCGCAGGGGGCAGTTCCGGATTCTCCGGCCTGCTGAAACAGGGGCTGACCCTTGGCCGCCCCTGGTATATATGGGCCGGCGCTGTTTTTCTCCTCCTCCTGTTCGGCGATCGGAGCGCTTTCGTTTTATCGCAGCCGGCGGGTTGCGCTGGCTGGCGATGCGGGCGAAGTTGTGCTCGGCGGATTCACCAATGTTCTGGCGACGACTCATACAACGGCCTGGGCCATGCCTTCCGGATCAAGCTCGAGGAGTCACCCTACCTCAGCCTGGCGTCCGATCAAAGCCTGCTGCAACGGGTTCCTCAGCCGGGCTCAGCCTCACTGCAGCAACTACTGAAGGCATGTGTTTCACTGGGCGGCAAGGTGTTTGTCACTGGGGCCATCGTCGCCCGTCCGCCAGGATACGAGATCACAACTGCCGCGCGAGATTGCGAAATCGGCACAATGATGACCAGCCAGACGGTCAAAGCAGAGAGTCGCGAGACCGTGCTGGCCGCTCTTGACCAGGCGACGGACCGCATGCGCAAGAGCCTCGGTGAATCCGGCGCCTCGTTGCAGAGATTCAATATGCCACTGGCCCAGGCCACTTCCTCCTCCATGGCGGCCCTCAGGGCTTTCACGCTCGGAGAAGAGAGGCGAGCAGGTGGCCAGGAGTTTCAGGCGATCCAGGACTACAAACTGGCCGTCGACCTCGACCCTCAGTTCGCACTTGCCTATGCTCGCCTCGGTACCATTTACTCCAACGCCGCCGAGCTGACGCAGAGCGCCAACTATTTCCAGAAAGCATTCGACCTGCGGGAACACACCACCGACCGCGAACGGCTCTACATCGCGGCGCACTACTACTCGATTTCGGGGCAGGTCGGGCGGACGATCGAAGCCTACGAACTTTGGCGCTCGCTCTATCCCCGGGACTCCTCGCCGTATCAGAATCTCGCCATCGAGTATCTGGCACTCGGAGAACCGGAGAAAGCCGCGGACGTGGCCCGGACCGCTTTGCAACGGGATGCGGCGTCCGCCCTGTCCCAGGCGGTGCTTGCACGCGTGTACCTTGAGACCGGCGAATGGGCGCAACTGCACAGCCTCTGCAACGATGCGCAGGGCCGCAAAGTCGACAGCGCCATGCTCCATGAATCCTGTTTTCTGCTCGCCTTTGTCGAGAACGATGAAGTCGCGATGGAAAAGCAGATCCAATGGTCGCGCGGCGACGCAGCGGAGAGCGAACTGCTGGACGATGTAGCATGGGTCGCGATGTACCAGGGGAAGCTCGCACTGGGAAGGAAGTTATTCGCGCAAGCCCGCGGGGTGGCTCTGGCGCAGGGATTCTCTGAGCTGGCGGCAACGGTCGATGTGGACGAAGCTACCCTTGAAGCTGATTTCGGCTACCCGCGCCAGGCGCGCGCACTGTCCCTCGACGCGCTGCGGCTCGCCCCTGACAGCAACAGCATCCAGGCTTCGGCTGCCCTGGCGCTGGCTCGAAGCGGCGACAGCGCACTCGCAGAATCAACGGCGGCAAAAGCCGCCGCACACGCTCCGCTCGACACGATTCTCAATGATGCCGAGCTCCCATCGATACAGGCTGCTATCCATTTGCAAAAGCAGAACCCTCAGGCAGCGATCCAGGCTCTCGAACCCGCCCGCCCGTATGACGCGTGCAGCGCTCTGGCTCTGGCCCCGGCGTACTATCGCGGTCTCGCGTATCGAGACTCAGGGCACCTGGGCGAGGCTGCGGCCGAATTTCGCAACGTTCTCGAACATCGCGCCAAGGTGCCGGACTCACCCTATGTCCCTCTGGCCGCATTGCAACTGGGAAGGGTGCTTCACCGCCTGGGAGACGCGGCTGGCGCGGCCAAGGCCGAACGCCAGGTCGCGGAGGCCTGGCGGCAGGCAGACCCTGACTTCTTACCTCTTCGCCAAGCGCCAAAGTGACCGAAGCGAACTGTCTCGCGTCCCAATCAATATAGGAGCTGGTCTTGGTAGACGTAGCGCTACCAAAGTTCAAAGCAAAGCCCTCTCGGTTGAGCGGGCTTTGCTTTTTCGCGCATCGCAGTGCAAAGGGCGAAACCAGTACTGCGCGTCAGGTTGGTTGGATGGGGGGGGCAGCAAGGAATCGCTGCCATCAGCTCGGTGAAACAGGGAAGGGAAGAAAACGGGAGAGCCGGAGCGGATTCCGGTGTGTCTTGCCCTCTCCCTCGCATTCAGGAGTGACAGCAGTCCGGATCTGTGCCCGGATTCATGCAACCGGACGCGCTAGGCCAGTAGCTGCGCCAGGAAGGTTTTGCAGCGCTCACCGAGCGAACGAACTTCCGGAGCGTCCATGTACACAAGTTTCCGGAGAGTCATCAGCAACAGAACTGCGCTGACCTGATCGGCTAAAACCGCTTTCGAACCGCACTGATGGACGTATTCATCGGTGAGGTATTCGATCGCGTGATCTAGTCTCTCCAGCGCGCGGCCTTGTTCACGAGTGATCCGGCGGCGTCGCTGAGGGAGAGCCTTGGCAACTTCAGAATCAGGTACTGCAAATCGAACTTGCGATGTTGTGGCGGTCATTGTTGATCCTGTGTTCGAAAATTACTCCTGACTTCGCCTGCAAACTAAGATGGCCGAAGCCTCGTCCGGAATTTGAGGCCATGCGTGTCAGCGTTTAGCTTTTTCTGATCGCTCAACTTCAGACTTGTTTTTCGTCTGCTCGTTTAATGTCAGAGCAGAGCTACCCCACTTGCTGCGGTCCGGATGGCGGCTCCTCGAACCAATGTTCAAATACGCTGAGACAAGCACGCCCCTTATCTAGCAACTCACATGCCATTCGCAAACCACGCTAAATCGCGAGAAATCGCGCGGTTTTGAGCTTGAATGTCCTGCGACTGTCCGCCGTAGTGAACACTCTGGCGCGCCGGGGCGGTTCGGCACGTATACAGTCGTGCCCGGCGGTCACTGGAGACCGTCGCGGGGGACGAGAAGAGCGGGTGCAGCAGGCCTGAGGGAAGTCTTCCGACGTGGAGAGCCGAATCGAAAAGGCGGCTAACGAACGTGCGTTGAGACCAGCGCCGTGTGTTCCGCGTCCGCAGTGACAAATTCAAGACCGACGCCATCGGCGCCCCACCGGCTCACGCGCAACTGCACCGTGGTCGGAATCATGGTTGCGTCATCCAGGGCATCAGTGCGCTGCAGGCTCATGCGCACGCGCGTTCCCAGCGGCCAGCGCTCCTCGGTCAGCAGATAGAGGCCGGTCGTACTGATATCGCGGACCGCGTGCGGCGCCGTCGAATCAGCTTCGGTCTCGACAGCGGACAGATGCGGCCAGCGTTTCCGCTGCGCAATCCGGCGATCCTTCTCCGATTTTTGCGACAGCCATTCCTTCACCGCGACCGATGGACCGGTGGCCGGCCTCAAGTCAATCTCGTCGAGCGAATGTTCCGCATTGCGCAGGCGGATTTCCATCTCGTCGGTCTCGCAGATCACGAGGTGGTCGCCCAGTTGCGTCTGCGACGAGTCGATGGTGCTCACCGGCAGAGCCAGCACACTCTTCGCTTCAGGATTCTCGGGCGCCACCCGGAAGCGCGGGAAAGACTCGACGACATGCACGACTCTCTGCAGGTGATCCAGATAAATGAGGTCGCGGGGCGACAGCAGTCCCACGGTCCCCAGGCCCTGCGGGCGCGTGATCCAGCTTCCCTCGTAGAACTGGAAGGGACCCTTGCCGAACATGCCCCTCAACTGCGCGCCGGTGTTGTTGCCAAGAGTGACTCCAAGACTCAGGAAGCACTCATTTGTCTCGTTGTAAACGCAGTAACGCCGTGTATCCATTTCTCTTCAGCCTTCTCTGCAGTCAGCCAAGCAACACAAGTATTCCAGTTTCTTTGTTCTGATCGGGGGCACAGTCTTGCTAATAATTCAGGGGCCCATTACCACGCTGTGCAGCAACCTTCAGGCGGGAGCCGGGAAGAACGTCGGAGCAGAGACTAGCAGAACGTCTCCCCGGCTCGGCACGCCAAAAGATTTCTGACAGGCGAAAGACACTCACGCAATTACTTCACGCGCGAGCGGCGGCGCTGAACCAGAAGGCCCAGCACAACCACGAACAGCACACCGGCAACAACCCGGATGATGGTAGCGTTGTCCATGACATTCTCCTTTCTCCTGAATCTCGTTCGATCTCAAATTCGTTGCGGAGCGCCTCTATTGCGGTCTCCGATTAAAACAATCCGAACAAAGCTTTTTTCTTCTCCGGCTCGGTGTTCAGACCGCACGCGCTGCGCGCCATCTGCTTGATCACCCGGGCCACGCCGGAATCCCCTTGCACCAACGGCGTTGCGGTGTTCTGCATCTCGCGGAGCGTCGACCGGTCTTCCGGAACCCGCCATTGCGCCGGCCGCGTCAGTGCGCGCGTAATGTGTTCGTCATCCACACCCAGCGTCGACGACGAGTAGCGATTCAAAATGATCTCCACCCGCGGAAGATTGGCCGGGAACAGCTCGGAGATGATGCGGTTCGAATTGCGCAACTCCGAAATTCCGACATGCGAAACCAGGTAGACAATTGCCTCATGGCCGAAGATTGAACTGCCCTTCAACTGAAACCTCGATCCTGCGTCGACCACCACTGTGTCGTATTCCTGGCGTCCTACCTGGATCAATTTGTTCACCGCCTCCGGCGACAGATCGAAAGAAACAAAATTTCCCGGCGCAGCCAGCACATGCAAACCCGACTCGTGCTGCACTACCAAACGAGATAGCAAGTTTGTGTCCAAACGCCCGGAGTTCTGCAGGGCATCCACCGTCGAGTACTGCGCATTCAACCCGAGCATCAATGCCGAGTCGCCCAGGGGCAGATCGAGGTCGATCAGCAGAACCTTCTCCCCGGTCTCTTTGGCGGCTGAAACCCCGAAGTTCGACGCCATAGTCGTAACCCCGGCGCCTCCTTTGGCTCCGCAAAAGACACACAGGCGCCCGTTCTCCTTGGTGCCCGGCCGGACCGCTGAACGGCGCGCCGCGGCCCGCACCATCGCGTCTGAAATGGCAACGGGCGTAATGGGAAACGTCAGGAACTCGCGTGCCCCGGCCCGCATGCAGCGCAACATCACCTCGGAGTCGAGCCGCGCTGAGTAAACCATCACCGTGGTCTGCGAAATGGCGCAGAGATTCTCAACCAGCCCCAGCGCCAATTCGGGGTCGCTGTCCAGGTCCAGAATCACGACGTCGAAGTTCTGCTTGGTGAGACGGGGAAGCTGATCGATTCCGGGGTACGAGGATAGCTGCTGGCTGACGCGGCAGGGTGCCCCCGTCAGGGCGCTGGCCACGGAGTAGCGCCGGACTTCGTCGGGGCCGATCAGCGCCACCGTCAGCCCGTCAGCGCCCACCGGAGTCATCGGCCCGCGAGTGTCCTTTGGAGCCTCCTCCGGCTCCTGCTTCGCCACCTCGTAATCGCTGATCCTCAGACTTTGCAGCATTGCTTTGAGAGGGTCCTTTTCCGGCCGATCGCGCCGGAAATTCATGCTTCGTTTGCTGCCGGTACGGGGAATATGTCGGCAGAACTTCTCGCCGAGCCTTGGGTACTTCCGTTACTTATTGCGGTGGTGCCAGGTCCGCGAGATCCCCCAGGCTGGCAGCCAGGGTGCATTTCGTTTAGCTTGTTGCCAATAAAACTGCAATCCGAGTACCAAAGTAGAAACACGCCAAATCTAAAGAAAATAGCGGCGTTTGCGGCCCGGTTCCGGCCGGGTGTCTACGCCTGTTTACGCCTCCTTGACACAATAGGACACACGCCAACATGGCACAGAAGTTACCTTTGAAACAGTTACCGTTTAGCAATTTCGTTGCATTTAGGTCAGAAACGGTGTTACTTTGCCCTCACTGTCAGATTTAACAGCTGGAGTTTTTCCAAGTGATCCGTATTGGGCTCTATTCGCAGGACTTTGCCTTGCAACCTCTGTTGTCATCAGGACTGGGAAACGAATTCCAGTTCTTTCTCGATTCCAGCGAGGCGGGAATCCGCGGTCTCATCGACGATGAAGGATGTACTGTCGTCATCCTCGACCTCAATTCCCACGAGGCCGCCCTCAAGGATCGAATCGAGTCCGCCCGGCGGTTGATCGCCGCCCAGATGACGGTGCTGGTGCTGGCGGACGATCCGCTTCGTGTTACGGCCAATGAGCTGGTCAGGAGCGGAGCTTATAGCTACTGCCGCCGTCCGCCTTCGCTTCGCGATCTGCGCATTCTCCTCCGCCGCGCCCACGAGTCCTCCCTCCGCAAGCAGGAATTCGGTCCCGAGCAGCAACGCCTCAAAGAGGTGGCGAGCGGCCGCACCCAGATGATCGGCAACAGCGAGGCCATGCAGCAGGTCGGCCAGTTGATTGATCGCGTGGCGAGCATCGATGCCTCCGTGCTGATCAGCGGTGAAAGCGGCACAGGCAAGGAACTGGTGGCGCGCGCCATTCATCAATGCGGATCGCGGGCCAGGCGGCCCTTTGTCGCGGTAGCTTGCGGCGCCATTCCTGAAACTCTTATCGAAGCCGAGCTGTTCGGGCACGAAAAAGGCGCGTTTACCGGAACGGTGGGCACGCGCGAAGGGTTCTTCGAGCAGGCCGCGGACGGCACGCTCTTCCTCGACGAAATCGGCGAGCTCAGCCTCTACACGCAGGTGAAGCTGCTGCGCGTGCTGCAGCAGAGAGAGTTCAGCCGCCTGGGCAGCAACCGCCTGATCCCGCTCCGTGCCCGGCTCATCTTCGCCACCCATCGCGACCTGGGAGAAATGGTGGCGCAGGGCGGGTTCAGGCAGGATCTCTTCTACCGCATCAATGTAATGAAGATTGAAACGCCAACCCTGCAGGAGCACTCCGAAGACATTCCGCAGATCGCGCTGCACTTCCTCAAGCACTACAGCCAGCTCTTCCAGAAGAAGATGGCCGCAATCGAGCCGGAGGCCCTGGCGCTGCTGCAGGACTATCACTGGCCCGGCAATGTGCGCGAGCTTGAAAACGTGATTCAACGGGCCATCATTCTTGCTTCCGGCACAACGCTCCGTGCGCACGACCTGCCCCGCAACCTGCACGAAGAGGCCGTGACCAACGAGCAGGACTGCGTGCCGGGCGGGTCATTCGAGCGCCAGTTGCGCGACTACAAAATCAGGCTGGCGGAAAACGCCCTGCGCGAAAACAACGGAAACAAGACGCTGGCGGCGCGAAGCCTCTCGATCTCGCGCGGCTACCTGCACCGGCTCATCCGGCTGGCCGAGTCGGATTCGCTCATCCCCTCGTCGACGCTGGAAGGCGCGGAAATCTAGTTAGCGCCTGCGCCGGTTCCGCCACAGACTTGGGTGCCCCGGGTCTCGCATTTGAGGCCTGGGAATCCAAGAATCCCCGCCAGCACCACAAACCGCCTACTGCCCGCTCGCCGTTCCCTGCGATTCCAGCCACTTGTTGAGATTGGCCTGTTGCAGGTCGCGGAATTCGATGCAGCCGTTGATCCGTTCCACCGAGTGCTTCATCGCCTGATCGGCCGACGCCACCTTGTGCGCCGCGAAGAACTGCTGCACCTCATCGCGCGCCTCCGCCGAGCAGAACCCCGACGTTGATCCCACCAGCGCATTGCCCATCTCGGGAGTCAAAAGCGCGTGCACCGCATCCCAGTGGTCCTTGATGTACTGCCACGCCCGGTCGCGGGTCTCGCTGCTTTGCAGAGCAATCGCGAACTGGAACGCCGCATCCTGCTTGCGCACCTTGTCGCTGAGTGCGTAATCCAGAGACCTCTTCTCGAGATCCGGATTCTGGAACATGGCCAGCATGCCCAGGGCGCTCTCCTGCAACTCGGGGTTGGTCGACGTTTCGTAGACATGTTGCAGCTTGTCGAACAGCGCCGCATCGCCGTTTTGCGCCGCGATTGGAGTGGCGGTCTGCGCCAGAGTCGCGTCCTGCGAGGCCGGATCGGCGAGGTACTTTTCAGCAATGCCCTTGGCCTGCTCGATGACCTTCGGGTCCTTCGCGAAACCGCCCAGCACGCCCATCAGTGTCGCCCGCAGTTCGCGCTTGCTCGGCGAGTCAGACGGTGCAGGCGGCCCCAGCTTCGCATACTCCTCTGAGAAGGTGGTCCGCAGCCATGCCCCCAGGCGGTTCTTCTCTTCCTGTGTTGCGGCCACGCGCGAGTAAATGCTGCTCACGCCGCTCAGGGCATTGTTGATCACCTCGGCGTTCTCGTCGCTCTTGACCGCGCTGACCAGGTTCAGGTAGTCGCCCACCGTGGCCTTGTTAGCGCGGACCTGCGCCCACTCGTCGCCGATCAGGTTGATGCGCTCGGGCGGCGTCAGGCCCGTCTCCACCTGCTTGACCAACGCCGCATACCGGCTAGCGGGATACGCGCTGCGATAGTAGCCGCGCCCGCCCGCGTTGGCGAAGAACAACGAACTCGGCGGCACTGCCAGGCTCGCCGATTCCGGAGTGAGCACCTGGCAGTCCTGCCCCGCGGCAGCCTTGAAGCAAACAGGGATCGTCCACTTCTGCGCCGGATCGGGCTCGCTGCTGGGGCTCAGGAAAGTCCGTAGCTGCGATACTTCGACCTTGTCACCCGCAGGATCGCCGAAGGTGATGACCGGAGCGCCGGGCTGCGCCACCAGGCTCTCCATGATCTTGTCGATGGGCTTGTGGCTCGCCGCCGTCTGCGCGCCCCAGAAGTCCTCCGCAGTCGCATTCGCGTATTCATGCGCGGCGAGGTAGTTGTGCACGCCCTTGCGGAACGTCTCGCGCCCCTCGTAGTTCTCCACCATATTCAGCACCGCTCCGGCCTTGCCGTAGGAGATGCCGTCGAACATCTGCTCGATCTCTTCGCGGGTTTCAGCCTTGGCGCGAATGGCGCGCGTGGTCGGCTGCGCATCCAGGTCGAGCGTACCGTCAAGCCCCGCCGCTTCTTCCTGATCGATGTTCCACTCGGGATGCATCGCGCCCACGGGCTTGGTCGCCATCCACGTCGCGAAGCCTTCGTTGAGCCAGAGATTGTCCCACCACTGCATGGTCACCAGGTCGCCGAACCACTGGTGCGCCATCTCGTGAGCGATTACTTCGGCTACGCCCTTCTTTGCCCCCACTGACGCGGTCTTGGGATCGATCAGCAGCGCGGTCTCGCGGTAGGTGATGGCGCCGAAGTTCTCCATTGCGCCAGCTTCAAAGTCCGGCAGGCCGATCAGGTCAAGCTTCTTCAGTGGATAGTGAATGCCGAAGTAGTCGTCGTAGTAGTGCAGCACGTACTTCGCGACATCGACGCCGTAATGGGTCAGCTCCAACTTGTCGGGCGTGGCGCAGACTCGGATTTTTACGCCATCCTGCTCGCCGGCGGAGCACTGGAAGTCGCCGACAAGGAACGCGACGAGATAAGTGGACATCTTGGGCGTGGCGCCAAACTTCAGAGTGTGCTTGTCAGCGCCGGGACCCGGTGTGTCGCTCTCGATCTCGCTGTTCGAGATGGCGGTGTCGCCCTTGTCCACCACCAGGGTCACGTCGTAGGTGGCCTTCAGAGCCGGCTCGTCGAAGCTGGGATACGCCCGTCGCGCATCGGTCGACTCAAACTGCGTGACGGCGTAATTGCGCTTTGCCGTCTTCGAGAGATAGAAGCCGCGCAGCTCGTCGTTGAGGATGCCGGTGTAGTGAATCGACAGCGAAGCCTTGCCGGCGGGCACCTCGGCAGGGAAGGTGAAGGTGGTCTGCTCTTTGTCCTTGTCCGTTGCGACGGTCGCGGTCTGCTGCTTGCCTCCGGCCGTGACGGTGACTGACTGAAACACGATCTCGGCGGAGTTGAGCGTGATGGTCGTGGTCGGCAGCTTCACGTCCAGGTCGATCCGTTCCACTCCAACGAACGTCGCGGCCTTCAGATCCGGAGTCAGCGTGAGCGCGTAATGCTCCGGCGTGACGGTCTGCGGCAGGCGTTGGGCTGCGGCGCGCGAACCAGGCAACAAGGACAAAATCGCAACGGCGCCCGCGACAACTGCGCGGCGAAGAAAAGCAGAACGATACGTCATACAGACCTCATGAGGACCTGATACGGTCGAGCCGTCCCGGCGAGCACGGCTGATGCGATAGAGCAACCGAGCGGGCTGATCTTTAATTCTAGGCGAGTCACCGCCTGCCGGTCCCTTGACTGGTTCTTGTGAAACTGAGTCACGCGACGAGGAAGAATCAGCTTCCGGGGGACAAAACAGCGGTCAGATCGCGAAATTTTGTTGACGCCCTAGTTTGATTTTCGAAGATTCTGTTAACGCTGGCGTGGAATTTTCGTGGATTTTGGCGGGATTCCTGGCGCTTGGGCTCACGTGAGATTCGCTGAAAGCCTCACGCGACCTCCGGTTTCCCGTCGCGCAGCCGCCGGATGCCCAGGGGGTTAGCGTTCTGCAACTCCTGCGGAAGCAGCGCCTGGGGGAAGTTCTGGAAGCATACGGGCTTGGCGAAGCGATAGATGGCCTGCGATCCCACGGATGTGAAGCGCGGATCCGACGTGGACGGATAGGGGCCGCCATGCACCATGGCATGCGTGACTTCGACGCCGGTTGGGAATCCGTTGACGATGAGGCGCCCGGCTTTCTGCTCCAGCACCTCGAGCAGCTCGCGATGGGCGACGAGATCGTCTTCGTCGCCGAAGATTGTAGCGGTGAGGTGGCCGTCGAGGCTGCGGGCGATAACCATGTAATCCCATTTGTCGCAGCGGACCATTAGCGTGTTTGGCCCGAAAATCTCATCGGCGAGACTTTGTTCGCCATCTGCCCGGGAGGGCTCATCGAGAAACTCCTGCCCACCGGCTTCGAAGAGTTTCGCTCTCGCTGAGAAGCCCGGCCCTGGCTCAGCAACGCCTGCTGAAGTGCTGCAGTCTGTCGCGCGCGTTCCTCCGTTGCGCTTTGATATTGCTTCGCAATTCCGGCAGTCAGCAGCGTAAAGGGCTGCGATTTCTCCACCAGTGACTTGAGCTCGTCAAAAAATGCCTGGCCTTCAGGCGCCTCGGGCACCAGCACGATGCCCGGCTTGGTGCAGAACTGGCCCGCGCCGAGCGTGAACGATCCAAACAGGTTCTTCGCCAGTTCGGCCGGGCCCTTGCGTAGCGCGCTGGGCAATACAAAGACAGGGTTGCCGCTCGACATCTCCGTGAAGCAGGGAATCGGCTGCGGCCGCGCGGCCGCCAGATCCATCAACGCGCGCCCGGCGCGAAGCGATCCGGTAAATGCTACGGCCTTGATGAGCGGATGCTGCACCAGCGCCGATCCAATGTCGACGCCCGCGTCGTAAAGCATGGTAAACACGCCCAGATGCAGTCCCTCGGCGGAAACGGCCGCAGTGATGATCTCGGCGGCGATCTCGCTGGTTCCGGGGTGCGCGGGGTGAGCCTTGACCACCACCGGACATCCGGCCGCGAGCGCCGAGGCCGTATCGCCGCCGGCAACAGAGAAGGCTAGCGGAAAGTTGCTTGCCCCAAACACCGCGACGGGCCCCAGCGGGCGCAGCATCGAGCGCAGATCGGGGCGGGGAAGCGGCTGGCGATCGGGCATGGCCGGATCGATGCGCGCCTGCACCCACGAGCCTTCTTCGACAAGTGCGGCAAATAGGCGCAACTGGCCCGAAGTCCGGCCCACCTCGCCCAGCAGCCGCGGCATGGGTAGTGCTGTCTCCAGATGAGCGCGCTCGGCCAATTCCTGCTTGCGCGCGTCGAACCCGTCTGCGCACCGGCGCAGGAATGCCGCCTTGGTTTTGCCCGAGACGCGCGAGTAGCTCTCGAAAGCCTCGGCCGCGAGGCGCGTGGCTTCGTCGAGTTCCGCCGGTGTCGCCGAGTGATACGCCGGTTCAAGTGCGTCGCCGGTGGATGGATTCGCAGCTTCAAACGTGCGCCCGCCCACCGATCCGCGCCGCGTGCCTAAAAACGACAATCCAGTAAGTGACATGACTCTTGCATTATCCCGCACCGGAGCGCGGCGGGCGGCACGCCACGCTGCCGCGTTTGCCATGTGAGCCTGCGATTGGTTAGAACGGTGCGGACAGCTTCTCGGCCTTTTTTATGCGCGAAGAGCGACAGGCCACCTCAGATGATTCTCGGAGGCATTCATTGCAGAACATCCCGACCGTTTCCCAGCCGAGCGGACAATCGCATCTCAACGCGCCCCTGGTTCCAAGGGGACGCATGCTGCCGTTCGTTCTGGTGACGGCGCTGTTCTTCCTGTGGGCCATTCCCAACAACTTCAATGACATCCTGATCCGACAATTCATGAAGTCGTTCGAGATTAACCGTCTGCAGGCCGGCCTGGTGCAGTTCGCGTTCTACCTGGGCTATTTCTTCCTGGCGTATCCGGCGGGCATCATCATGCGGCGCGCGGGATACAAGACGGGTATCGTGATCGGGCTGTGCCTCTACGGCGCGGGGTGCATCCTATTTTATCCGGCAGCGCACGTCGGGCAATACTGGTTCTTCCTCACGGCGCTATTCGTGATTGCCAGCGGCCTGGCGTTTCTTGAGACCGGCGCGAGTCCATTCATCATCCAGTTGGGCGACCCGGAGACGGCGGCGCAGCGCGTCAATTTTTCGCAGTCGTTTAATCCGCTGGGGAGCATTACAGCGGTATTGATCGGGAGCCGGTTCATCTTTTCCGGCATTGAGCTGAAGCCCGACCAGGTGTCGGCGCTGCAGGCGGCGGGAAGGTACCAGGAGTATTTGAAGTCGGAGACGCTGCGGGTGGTGATGCCGTACCTGGTGCTGGGATCGCTCGTGCTGCTGTGGGCGGTGCTGATTGCGCGCACGGAGTTTCCGCACACCGGCATGGACTACTCGCGGAACACGCTGGAGCATGACACGTCGAAGCCACTTTGGAAGCGGAAGCATTTCGTTTTCGCGGTGGTGGCGCAATTTTTGTGCGTGGGCGGGCAGGTGGGGGCGTGGAGCTGGCAGATTCCGTATGTGCAGACCTACACGGGGCTGGCAGAGCGCAAGGCGGGGTACCTGTTGACGGTGGCGCTGGTGGCGTTCACCACGGGACGGTTCTTCACCACTTGGCTGCTGAGGTATGTGCAGGCGTCGCGGCTGCTGACGATCTATGCGGCGATCAATGCAACGATTTGCACGGTGGCCGCGGTCCGGCCCGGCTGGCTCGGAGTTTGCTGCCTGGTGGGCGTCAGCTTTTTCATGTCGATGATGTTCCCGACGATTTTTGCATTGGGTGTGAAGGGACTGGGTACGCACACAAAGACCGGCGGTGCAGTGATCGTGATGGCGATTGTGGGCGGAGCGTTGGTTCCGCTGCTTATGGGGCGCGTGGGCGATCTGGCGCTCTCGTATGTGGTCCCGGCCGCATGTTTTGTGGGGATCGCGCTGTATGCATGGCTGGGGTCGGCGCCAGAGGAAGAAGAACTGGCAGAGGAGCCGGGACTGGCGCTGGGTTAGCGGAGTTAAGTGCGGGCCCCGATCCCCAGATCGAGGCCCGCTTTGCGTTACTCGGCGACCGTTGGATTCGTCAACGACCCCAGGCCTTCAATTGTTACCGTCACCGTTTCGCCCGGTTTCAGCCACCGCTTCGGGTTGCGCCCCAGGCCTACGCCCGGCGGGGTGCCTGTCGAGATCACGTCACCGGGCAGCAGCGGCGTGATCGACGAGAGATACTCGATCAACTCGGGGATTCCGAAGACCAGCTCGCGCGTGTTGGAGTTCTGCAGGGTCTCGCCGTCGATGGTGAGGCTGATTTGCAGTGCATGCGGATCGGCGATCTCGTCGGCTGTCACAATCGCCGGGCCCATGGGGCAGAACGTGGGGAAGCTCTTGCTCATCGACCATTGCGTCGAGGCGAACTGCACATCTCGCGCGCTTACGTCGTTCACGATGGTGTAGCCGTAGACATGCTCCCGCCACGCCGAGGCCGGAATGCGATATCCGCCCTTGCCGATCACGAATGCAAACTCCGCCTCGTAGTCCGGCATGGTCGAGTTCTTCGGCAGCACGATCGCATCACCCGGGCCAATCACCGAGGTGGCCAGCTTGAAGAACACTACGGGCGACTTGGGGAGCTCCATGCCGGATTCCGTCGCGTGATCGCGATAGTTCAGCCCGATGGCGAACACCCGCGGCGGGTTCGGAATGGGCGCGCGCAGGCGGACGCGGTCGAGCGAAACAGTGGGGCTGTTATGCGGCAGCGCGGTCATGCCGCTTGCCATCACGCCCAGAACATCGCGAAACGTATCGCCCAGCGAAAGGATCTTGTTGTTGGGCAAGAGCGCGCCGGGGTGCACTACACCATCGGCCGCGGAATAGGAAACCAGTTTCATCGAGAGCTCCTGATAAGTATGGATGAGGTCAGGCGGCGGTCCAACCGCCGTCAATCGCCATGGCCGCGCCGGTGATGAACGCAGCTTCGTCGGATGCCAGATAGCGCACCATCGACGCGACTTCTTCGGGCCGTCCGAGCCGGCCGATCGGTTGGCGCGCGCGCAACTCGGCGCGAATTTCTTCCTTATTATGCTTGTGGAATTTCTCGAGATAGCCTTCGACGAACGGCGTCTCGACCGTGCCGGGGCAGATGGCGTTTACGCGCAGTGTCTTGGGAAATTCGACTGCGAGCTGGCGCGTCATGGCGATTACAGCGCCCTTGGTTGTGCAGTAGGCGAAGCGCTGTTTGATGCCGACCTGCCCGGCAACCGAAGCGATGTTGACGATGTTGCCGGAGTGCCGCTCGTCCTGCGCGGCCAGAAGCAGCGGCAGAAATGCGCGCGTGACCAGATAGACGGCGCGAACATTGACGTTGAGCAAACGGTCGAAGTCCTCGGGCTCCGTCGCTTCAATTGAGCCCACGTGGCCGACGCCGGCGTTGTTCACGAGAATATCGAGCCGCTCCACTTTGGCGACTGCGGCAGCGATGGATTCCTGGCTGGTGACGTCGAGCGCAATGGCCTGCGCCGATCCCATGGACTCAGCGAGCGCCTGCGCGGCGGGCAGATTGATATCTGCGATCCGTACGAAGGCGCCGGCGCGGACAAGCTCCCTGACAGTAGCTTCGCCAATGCCGCTGGCGCCGCCCGTTACGAGGGCATGGCGGCCGTCGAGGCGAAAAGCCGATTGCACATCAGACAAGGATGGCGAATTAATCATGATGAACTTCCGGATGCAATGATTTGCACTCTCCAGCATAGCTTCTCAGGCCAGGCCCAACCTTCATTTGTGCACAGACACGGCCGCGATGAACGATACTGGATGCGGCGAAAATGAACCACGAGAGGGGACCAGGGTGGCGCTTCTGAACGACGACAGGTTGTTCCCGGCAGACGAACCAACACGGGCGATTGCGAGGCGGCTGTATGAGCAGATTCGCGCGCTGCCGATTGTGAGCCCCCATGGACATACGCAGGCAGGCTGGTTTGTGCGCAACGCCCCGTTTCCTGATCCGGTAAAGCTGTTCGTGCAACCCGATCACTACGTCTTCCGCATGCTCTACAGCCAGGGCATCACCATGGAAGATCTTGAGATCGGCAAGGAGGAGATTGAGCGGCCGCGCGAAGTGTGGCGCATCTTTGCCCGCAACTATTACCTGTTCCGCGGAACGCCCACGCGGCTGTGGCTCGACTATGCTTTTCAGGAACTGTTTGGGCTGACGGAGCGGCTCTCGGCTGCGAACGCGGATCACTATTACGACGTGATCGCCGAGAAGCTGGCCACGCCAGAGTTTCTGCCGCGCGCGCTGTTCGATCGCTTCAACATCGAAGTGCTTGCCACGACCGATTCGCCGCTCGATTCGCTTGCCGATCACCAGGCGATTCGCGATTCGGGATGGAAGCGGAGGATTGTCCCGACGTTCCGGCCCGATGCGGTAGTCGATCCGCAGTTTCCGGGCTTTCTTGACAACGTGCGCACGCTCGGGTCACTCACGGGCGAAGACACGTTCAGTTGGCGCGGCTATCTGCGTGCGCTGCAGACGCGCCGCGAGTACTTCAAATCGCTGGGCGCAACGGCGACGGATCACGGCCATCCCACCGCTTTCACTGAAGATCTGGGCGAGACCAGCGCGGCGGGCTTGTTCGAACAGGTGATCAAGGGGACCGCGTACGCCGCCGATCTCGAAATCTTCCGCGGACAGATGCTCACCGAGATGGCGCGCATGAGCGTCGAAGATGGCCTGGTGATGCAGATCCATCCGGGCTCGGTGCGGAATCATAACGCGCAGTTGTTCGCGAAGTATGGCCGCGACATGGGCGCAGACATTCCGGCGCCAACGAATTACGTGGAAGCACTGCGGCCTCTGCTGGACCGCTTCGGTAACGAGCGCAACCTCACACTCATTCTGTTCACGCTGGATGAGACGACTTATAGCAGGGAACTGGCGCCGCTCGCGGGGCACTATCCGTGCCTGCGGCTGGGACCGCCGTGGTGGTTCCACGACAGCCCCGAAGGCATGCGCCGCTTCCGCGAGACGACGACCGAGACGGCGGGCTTCTACAACACCGTTGGGTTCAACGACGACACGCGGGCGTTCCTGTCGATTCCGGCGCGGCACGATGTGGCGCGAAGGATCGATGCGGCATTCCTGGCGCAACTCGTAGCCGAGCATCGGCTGGATGAGGACGAGGCGGCGGAGGTGGCGTTCGATCTGACGGTTGGACTGGTGCGAAAGGCTTACCGGCTGTAGGCAGCGATGAGCGGGGATCGGGAGATCCCCGCTACAGCCGGTCAGGAGACCGGCGCTATGGGTTAGCCGGTGACGATTTCGCTGAAGTCGGCGATGCCGGAGAATCTGCGCAGTACCTCGTCGATCAGGGCGAGGTTGGCTCCGCGGACGGTTTCGATCGGGATCGAGCACCATGACCTTGTCGAAGAAGAGTATCGACGGTGGGGCGCAGGGTGGCGATTTCGCTCAACGCGGCTTCGTAGGCGCGCTCCTGCCGCAGCTTTGCAACGCGCGGTGCCAGGAAGGCGGCGGCATCGGAAAGCTGGCTGAGCTTCGGGGGCGAGCTTTTCGCGGTCGGCGGAGCCGATGTCGATGTTTTCTCTTCCGCCTGCGAAGATGTTCTTGATGCGCTTGAAGGCGGCGGAGACGGCGGCGAAGTCCTCAGAGCCGCGGACGGCGGTGAGGGCTTCGGCGCGGGCGATGGCGTCGCGGACGTCATCTGAGCCGGCGGCGAGGACTGCGTTGACCACGTCGTAGGCGAAGCCGCGGACATCTTTGAGATAGAAGTGCAGGCGCTCGCGGAGGAAGCCGACCTGCGTGAGTCATCTCGAGTCCGCATGACGGTCTTCGTCCATCGATGCGCCGTCGGGCAGGCCGCACAACATCATTCAACGTAAGCGGCAGCTCCGATTCGGCGAGAATCTTGACGATCGCGTTGGCGGCACGGCGCAGCGCGAAGGGATCTTTCGAGCCAGTCGGCGCCTTGCCGATGCCGAACATCGCAGTGATGGTCTGGATGCGGTCCGCCAGACCGAGCAACTGGCCTTCGACGGTCGGCGGAATCGCATCTTCAGTCGAGGCCGGCGTGTACTGGTCGTAGATGGCCTTGCGACAACGTTCGCCGAGGCCCTGCGCACGCGCATATAGACCGCCGATGTGCCCTGCAACTCGGTGAACTCCTTCACCAGTTCCGTAGTCAGGTCGGTCTTGGCCAGTTGAGCGGCCTGCATAAGAGCCCGGCCTTGTCGAAGGTCACGCCAGACTGCTTATAGCGAGCTTGCGAGAGGCGCTCAGCCACGTCGCAGATTCTCCGCGGTCTTCCAGTGGTAGCTGCCGAGCTCCTTCTGGAAAGTGACGGCTTTCAGGCTCTCCACGCGGTCGGCGAGCGGCATCTTCTGATCGAAGTCCCAGAAGAACTGCGCATCCTTGAACCGGGCGCGCAGCACCCGGGCGTTGCCGCTGCGGATGATCTTCTGGCCTTCTTCATCGACCTCGGTGTTGAGGACGGCCAGGAAATGCGGGGCCAGCTTGCTCGTCGGCGTCTTCCACCGCGAAATACTTCTGGTGATCGCGCATCACGGTGACCAGGACTTCTTCGGGCAGCGTCGAGGTATTCCTGCTCGAAGTCGCCGAGAATCGACGGACGGCCATTCGGTGAGGTGCAGTCACGGTTTCTACCAGCGCTTCATCTTCGCGCCAGCGTGCTCCGGGAACCGTGCGCGTCACCTTGTCCAGCGCCTTGCGGATGATCTGCCGGCGCTCCGCAACATCGACGATTACTTTGGCGGCGCGCAGGCTCTCGGCGTATTCCTTCGGCGGAGCCGATGACCACCGGCGAGTCGCCATGCAGCACGCGATGGCCGCGGCTGGCGTTTCCGGCGGCGATGCCGGCGATCTCGAGCGGCACAATCTGCGAGTCGAGCAGCGCCACAACCCAGCGCACCGGCCGCACAAACCGCTCCGGCTTGCCCGCGCGCCAGTACATGTTCTTGGCCCAGTAGATGGAGAGCACTTCCTTTGGCAGCTCGGCGGTGAGCACCTGCGCAGCGGCCACCCAGTGCGCTTCACCGTTGCGCCAACGTATTCGCCTTTGGGTGTCGTGACCTTGGCGAGCGCGCTCACGTCGACGGCGGCCTTTTTCGCGAAGGCTTCGGCGGCCTTGGTGGGTGCGCCGTCTTTGAACGCCACCGCCCACGAGGGGCCC
The DNA here is from genome assembly GCA_963819365.1 of uncultured Acidobacteriota bacterium. Classification (GTDB taxonomy): domain Bacteria; phylum Acidobacteriota; class Terriglobia; order Terriglobales; family Acidobacteriaceae; genus Telmatobacter. The sequence goes on along the minus strand of CAWFVY010000021.1, from coordinate 204,080 downwards.
GTCAACTGCTCTTCGATGTCTGCCTGCGCAGCGAGAACGCCTTCGACCAAGCACGGCCAGGCGGCGCGGCGTGGAGTAGGTCGTGACCTTCGCGTCGCCATCGAGCAGCCGCTCGCGCGTCAGCAGATCGGTGACGCGGCGGCCAAGCTCGGCCTCGGCCGAGGCAATCATGCGGGCGGGAACTTCTTCGAGCCCGATTTCAAGTAGAAAATCTGCCATGGATCGTTCTTTCTTAAGCCATCAGCCGTCAGCCCTCAGCCTTCAGCTCTCAATTTCTGATCGTCCGATCGGTGAATCATGATCGATCCAGCCGGGGTTTAATGTCCGAGCCCCTGGATGCTGCGCCGTCGAGCTGAGGGCTGACGGCCGAGGGCTGAAAGCTGTCTTCACGCTGCCTGCTGCAGCGCGTATGCCTTCGCGACGCCTACTGCCAGATTGCGGATGCGGCCGATGACCCCTACGCGCTCCGTTACGCTGATGGCGCCGCGCGCGTCGAGCAGGTTGAACAGGTGCGAGCACTTGAGCGCCAGCTCGTAGGTGGCCAGCAGCGGGAATCGGCGTCTTGTCTGCCGCGCTTGCCTTTTCGTCGGAGAGCAGCGCGCCGGCCTGTTCCAGCAGCTTCTTCGCCTCGGCCTCGTAGCTGTTGAAGTGCTCCCACAGGCGCGGCACGTCAGCGTATTCAAAGTTGTACACCCTGAACTGCACTTCTTCGGCGAGCCGAACTTCGCCGTAGGTCACCGTCTGCACCGGTTTCAGGATCGCGCGCCCATACGATGTCGTAGATCGACTTCACGTCCTGGAGATACTTCGCGATGCGTTCCAGTCCGTAGGTGAGCTCGGCGCAGATGGGGTCGAGGTCGAGCCCGCCGCACTGCTGGAAGTAAGTGAACTGCGTGATCTCAAGCCCGTCGAGCATCACCTGCCAGCCCACGCCCCAGGCGCCGCCCGCGGGCCACTCCCAGTTATCCTCTTCGAACTTGAAGTCGTGCTGGCGCAGATCGATGCCGATGGCCTCGAGCGATTGCAGGTAGAGCTCCTGCACATTCTCCGGCGGCGGCTTCAGAATGAGCTGGAACTGGGTGTGCTTGAAGAGGCGGTTGGGATTCTCGCCGTAGCGGCCGTCCGCGGGGCGGCGCGAAGGCTGCGCGTAGCCGACCTTGTAGGGCCTTGGCCCCAGCACGCGGAGGAACGTCTCCGGCGCCATGGTGCCCGCGCCCACTTCGACGTCATAAGGCTGCTGCAGCACGCATCCGCGCTCAGCCCAGAAGCCTTGCAGGCGGAACAGCAGATCCTGAAATGTCAGCGCGGTTCTGGCGCCGGAGCCTGCTTGTGGTGTGGAAAGCGTAGATGAGGACACGGGAGCTCTCTCTTCGATGGGACTCAGCGTAGATTTTAGCAGTCGTATGTGTCGTCTCAGAAGCCGCGCCAGCGCTTCGGCTGAGCGCAGTTTGCGCTCGAGGTGGCGCTCCAGGGTGTTCATGCATGAATCGGCGGAGGTCCTGCGCCGCGGCGCCGCGGCCACTCTTCTGCCGCGAAAGTTCGCCACGGGCGCGCGAAGCATGCGCAGCGCCATCTGCCAGGAATCCGGCGAGAGCAGGCTGTCGTTGGTATGCCGATGCACGGCGCAGAAGAGGCCATCGGCGTGGAAGTTGAAATTCACTTCGTCGGCCTGGAGCGCCTCGCCGCATACGGTGCAGTGGGCGATGTCGGGCAGCAGGCCCATCAGGCGCGTGATCCAGAGGGTGAAGTAGGTCAGCGGCATCCAGGGCTGGACGGTGCTGGATTCGGCGGCCGTGGTCTGCTCGAGAACCGAGAGCGTGAGCCGGAAGATGGTTTCCTGCGGATCGCGCTCGGGCAGCGCCTCTTCGAGCACTTCGGCATAGAAGCTGAGAACGGCGAGGCGGGTCGGCGTCGACGGGCGCGGATGAGCGGGGAAGGGATGATCTCAAGCTGGTCGAGGCGGACAAGTTCCTGCTTGGGCTTTTCGGCAAACCAGGCGCGGGCCACGGTCATGGGCTCCAGCGCGCCGCCGAAGCGCTTGCGGCTCTTGAGCGCCGACTTGGCCACGCCGCGAACCTTGCCGTAGTCGCGCGTGAAAAAGCTGACGATGAGGTCGGCCTCGTGGACAGGCCACGTGCGCAGAACGATGGCTTCTGAAGTGAGGACGGCCATTGCGATCCATCATCGCATCCTGGCATCGCGCTGAAAGCACAAACGCGCATCCCGCTGCGGCAGGATGCGCGTCGTTGACACACGAAGACCGTGGCTCAGGCTCGAGCGGCGTTTAGCGGCCGAAGTGCGTGGCGTTCTTCTCAGTGAAGTGCGCCCACTTCTCGGGCAGGTCGTCTGCGGCGAAGATGGCCGACACCGGGCAGGCCGGAACGCAGGCGCCGCAGTCGATGCACTCGACCGGATCGATGAAGAGCTGATCGATCTCGCCGTGGCCGTCTTCGTCCTTCTTGGGGTGGATGCAATCGACCGGACACGCATCCACGCAGGCGGTGTCCTTGGTGCCGATACAGGGTTCTGCAATGACGTATGCCATCTTGATCAGTCTCCGGGAAGGGTAACTCTCGACGCTGAGGATAGCACAGGACCCCATACTCCGGGTCAATACTCAGTCAACGAGTTTTGCCATGCGGGAAGTCCTCCGCGGTCCTGCGCGGACGGCGGGCGTTTCAGGTGCGGAATCTTGCGAATACGTTCAGAGTAAGCGCTTGCCGCCTGGGTGATGATATCCGGGCCGGCCTTCGTCGATCGCTGTCAGATTTACGAGGTCGCCGCCGACGCCGAGCGCGCGCGCGCCAGCCTTGAGGAAGCTCTCCGCCGAGTCGATGGTGACGCCGCCGGTGGGAATCAGCTTGAGAAACGGAAAAGGCGCCAGCAGCGCTTTCAGATAAGGCGCGCCTCCCATCGCCGAGCAGGGGAAGATCTTCACGTAGTCCGCGCCGACGCGGTGCGCCGTAATGACTTCCGTGGGCGTCAGCGCGCCGGGGATGGACAGCTTGTGGGCGGCCTTGGTTGCCGCGATGACGTCCGGATGCAGGCTGGGACTGACGACGAACTCCGCGCCGGCCTCAATGGTGGCCTCGGCCTCTTTTGCGGTCGTCACCGTGCCGGAACCCAGCAGGATCTGATCGCCGTACTTCTGCTTGAGATCGCGCAGCACGTCAATCGCGCCGGGCACGGTCATGGTGACTTCCACCACGGTGACGCCACCCGCAATCATCGCTTCCACCACCGCGTGCGCCTGTCGCGCGTTCTTCGCCCGCAGCACCGGGATCAACCCGACCCGCTCAATCCACTGCGCCGTACTCTCTGCCATTGTTCCCCTCGCTATCGCGCAATGCGCGCGCTGCCGCCCTTCATCGCCCGTTCCACTTCCGCCAGCGTTGCCATGCTGGTATCGCCCGGGGTGGTCATGGCCAGCGCGCCATGCGCTACGCCGCATTGCACAGCCCACTCGAACCCCTTGCCGGCAAGGAATCCATAAATCAGTCCGGAGGCAAAGCTGTCGCCGCCGCCCACGCGATCGAAGATCTCCACCTCGCGCTGCGGAACGTGCACGATCTGGCCGTTGTAGAGCGCGATCGCTCCCCACGCGTTGCGAGTGGCGGTATGCGCCGTGCGCAGCGTGCTTGCGACCACCTTGAGGTTGGGATAGGCTGCTGCCACTTCGCGCAACATCTCCTCGTAAGCCGGGATGGGCAGCTCGCCGAAGTCCTCGGTCACGCCTTTGATTTCGACGCCGAGCATTGCGGAGAAGTCCTCTTCGTTGCCGAGCAGCACATCGACTTTGCGCACCAGTTCGCGATTCACTTCCTGCGCGCGGGCCTTGCCGCCAATCGACTTCCAAAGCGACTCGCGATAATTCAGGTCGAATGAGATTGGCGTCCCGGTCTCCCGTGCCGCCTCCATCGCCTCCAGCGCAACGTCGGCCGTCGATTCCGACAGCGCCGCGAAGATCCCGCCGGTATGAAACCACCTCGTCCCGTTTTCTTTTCCGAAGATTGTGGGCCAATCAAAGTCGCCGCGCTTTACCTGGCTGATGGCGGTGTGTCCGCGGTCGGTGCAGCCTGCCGCCGCGCGCATGCCAAAGCCACGCTCGGTGAAATTCAGCCCGTTGCGTACTTCGCGGCCTACGCCGTCGTACTTGACCCAGCGGAGAAGGGAAGTATCAACGCCGCCCTGCAGCATCAGGTCTTCGGCAAGCCGGCCCACCGCATTGTCGGCCAGAGCGGTGGCCACCGCGGTCTTCAGGCCGAAGCAGCGACGCAGCCCGCGCGCCACGTTGTACTCGCCGCCGCCCTCCCACACGTCGAACCGCCGCGTGGTGTGAATGCGCCCCTCGCCGGGATCGAGCCGCAGCATCACTTCGCCCAGGCTCAAACAGTCCCATCGGCGGCCGGAATCGGGAACAACGATCGTATCCATTGCGCACTCCTCAGAAATGCCTACTGAACACTCTAACGCACTCGCGGCGGCCGAAACTGGACGCGGCGCAACGCTCAAGTAAATCGACTTACGTGATACATTTCTTGGGTCGGCGAGAAGTACTCATGACCGGCCTCGATCCCATCCTGTAAAGTGAACCGTTGTACGGGAGTCATACGAATGAGCAAGAGTCTGTTTGATCTGACGGGCCGCGTTGCCGTGGTCACGGGAGGCACCACCGGCCTGGGCCACGCCATTGCGCTGGGCCTGGCCGAAGCCGGGGCTGACGTTGTGGCCAGTTCGCGCCGCGCGGAGCAGGTGAATGCCGTTGCCGGCGAGATGGAAGCGCTGGGCCGCCGCACGCTGCGCGTGACCAGCGATGTGCTGAACCGCGCATCGATCCAGGCGCTGCACGACGCCGTTCTCAAGGAGTTCGGCAAGATTGACATTCTGGTGAACGCCGCGGGCGTGACGCATAAGTCGGCGACGCTCGAAGAGAGTGAAGCGGAGTGGTCGCGCGTGATCGAGACTAATCTCACCGGCACGCTGCGCGCCTGCCAGATCTTCGGCAAGACGATGGTGAACGCGGGCTACGGCCGCATCGTGAACATCGCGTCGCTCACCACGTTTGTGGGGTTCTTTCAGGTGGCAGCCTACTCGGCAAGCAAGGCGGCTGTGGGCTCGCTGACCAAGGTGCTTGCGGTGGAGCTGGCACAGACCGGCGTGAACGTGAACGCCATTGCTCCGGGGATGTTTCCCACTGAGTTGAATGCGAAGCTGATCACCGGCACTCCGCGCGGCGAGGAACTGCACATGCGGGTGCCCATGGGGCGATTCGGCAAGGCCGAGGAACTGCAGGGAGCCGCAATCTTTCTGGCGTCAGAAGCCTCCGCGTATGTCACTGGCGAGATCGTCGCTGTGGATGGCGGGTTTTTGGCGAGTGGAGTGAACCGGTAAGCAGCGATCAGAGAGATCAGTGAAGCCTGCGACCTACGAACTATGAACTGCGAACGTGAACTGAGAACTGAACTTCGTGAAAATCACGAACGCCTACGTCAACATCACCTCGCCGGGCCGCAACTTCATCACGCTCAAGATCGAGACGGACGAAGGCGTCTACGGTCTCGGCGATGGCACGTTGAACGGGCGCGAACTTGCCGTCGCCAGCTATCTCAGGACCACGTCATCCCCTGCCTTGTTGGTCGCGATCCGTTCCAGACCGAAGACATCTGGCAGTATCTGTATCGCGGACCCTACTGGCGGCGCGGGCCTGTGACCATGTCCGCAATAGGCGCAGTGGACATGGCGCTGTGGGATATCAAGGGCAAGGCGCTTAATACGCCGGTCTATAACCTGCTTGGCGGAAAGAGCCGCGACGGCGTGCTCGTCTACTGCCATGCGTTCGGCAAAGACATTGATGCCGCGCTCGAAGACGTCGCCCACCACAAGGACCTCGGCTATCGCGCTATCAGAGTGCAGAGCGGCATTGCGGGACTGAAGGCCACTTACGGCGTTGCCAAGGGCCCCGGCCGGTATGAGCCCGCGGAGCGCGGCCTGCCTTCCGAGTATGAATGGGAGACGCGAGCCGTATCTGCGGTCCGTGCCGAAGCTCTTTGCCCGCGTCCGCGAGACGTTCGGCGAAGACCTCTATCTGCTGCACGACTGTCATCATCGCCTCACGCCCATTGAAGCCGCGCGGCTGGGCAAGGAACTCGAAGCCGTTCCATCTGTTCTGGATCGAAGACCCCACGCCTGCGGAACTGCAGGAAGGTTTCCGCGTGATCCGCGAGCACACCACGACGCCGATTGCCGTAGGCGAGGTGTTCAATTCGTTGTGGGACGCGCACGACCTTATCCGCAACCAGTGGATCGACTACATCCGCGCCACGCTCACCCACGCCGGCGGCTTTACTCCATCTGAAGAAACTCGCCGACTTCGCAGAGCTTTATCACGTGAAGACAGGCTGCCACGGCGCGACGGATCTCTCGCCGGTTTGCATGGCGGCGGCGCTGCACTTCGACACGGCGATTCACAACTTCGGCATCCAGGAACACATGCCGCACACCGACGAAACCGATGCCGTCTTCCCGCACAACTATTCCTTCAAAGATGGCTACATGTATCCCGGCGATGCGCCGGGGCTCGGTGTCGATCTCGACGAGGCGCTTGCGGCAAAGTATCCTTACCAGCGCGCCTACTTGCCGGTAAACCGCAAGATCGACGGCACTCTCACAGACTGGTAACGATGCCAACCAAGATGCCCCGCACCGAGGAACAGAACGAGCCCCTGGCCGAACCGCCCGCGCTGCGCGGGCGCTGGACCATCTGCGCCATGCTGTTCGTGGCGACGACGATCAACTATGTCGATCGCCAGGTGTTGTCGATCCTGAAGCCCAGCTTGAACGGGCAGGTCTTCCAACTGCATCCGCTGTTTCCGGGCTGGCCGTCGTTTGAGACGACGATCAACGTTACAGATCATCAGTATGGATACATCCTTGGCGCGTTCCAGTTCGCATACGCGCTGGGTGTAGTCTTCGCTGGCCGCTTCGTCGATCGCGTGGGTTGCCGCAAGGGCTATCCCATCGTCACGGGCCTCTGGAGCCTTGCGGCGATGTCGCATGCGCTGGTGCGTTCGGTAATGGGCTTCGGCATCGCGCGGTTCTTCCTCGGCCTCGGCGAGAGCGGAAATTTCCCGGCCGCGATCAAGGCCACCGCGGAGTGGTTCCAGCCGAAGGAACGCGCCCTCGCCACCGGCATCTTCAACTCCGGCGCGGGAGTAGGCGCCATCATTGCGCCCATTCTGGTGCCCATCGTTGCCCATACCTTTGGATGGCGCGCGGCCTTTCTCTTTACCGGAGTTTTTTCAGCCGCGTGGATCGTGTGGTGGTCGATCCGCTATCGCCGCCCGCATGAAATGATGGACTGGACAGGCGGCCCACGCCATCGTCGCGCCGGCCGCGCAGGCCTTTCCATGGTGGCGGCTGCTCGGCTATCGCCAGGCGTGGGGATTCATGGTCGGCAAGTTCCTCACCGATCCCGTGTGGTGGTTCTTTCTGTTCTGGCTGCCGCAGTATTTCCATTCGCGGTTCGCTCTCGACCTCACGCATATGGGGCCGCCTCTGGTCACGGTCTATGTGGTCTCCACATTTGGCAGCGTCTACGGCGGCTGGTTGCCGAAGGGCTACATCCGCCTGGGCATGAACCTGAAGGCCGCGCGGCTTGCGGCGATGCTCACCTGCGCTTGCTGCGTTCTGCCGGTGGTGACCGTGGGCAGCCTCAATTCGGAATGGATCTGCGTCGGACTCCTCTCACTCGCCGCCGCGGCGCACCAGGGCTGGTCGGCCAACATCTTCACCACCGCCTCTGACATGTTCCCCAATGAGCATGTGGGCACGGTTGTGAGCTTTGGCCAGGTTGCCGGCGCGCTGGGCGGAGCCTTATTTCAGCCCATTGCCGGCGATATTCTGCAACGAGCGCGCGAGATGCACACGCAGTCCGGCTTCGTTCCACTGTTTATCTACTCCGGCTGCGCTTACCTGGTCGCGCTCGTTTTGATTCGCACAATCGCGCCGGGACTGAGGCGCGCTGAACTTGAAGTCTGAATCCCTGAGGTCTGATCTCTGAGGTCAAGAAACGAATGACAGAATCACGCAAGCTTCGCATGGGAATGGTGGGCGGAGGCCCGGGGGCATTCATCGGCCCGGTGCACCGCATCGCCGCGGAACTCGACGGGCGAATCGAACTCGTTGCCGGCGCTTTTTCTTCGTCGCCGGAGAAGTCGAAGGCCGCGGGTACTTCGTACCGTATTGATCCGGAGCGCGCCTACGGCAGCTACGAAGAGATGATCGCGAAGGAGAGGCAGCGCGCCGACGGTATCGACTTCGTGGTGATCGCGACGCCCAACAACTCGCATCTGCCCATTGCGAAGGCTGCGCTTGAGGCTGGCATTCCCGTGATGAGCGACAAGCCGGCGACCGCTACGTATGACGAGGTTCTCGAGCTCGAGAGAGTGGTCAAGAGCTCCGGCCTGCCTTATGGGTTGACTCATACCTATGCTGGCTATGCGCTGGTGCGCGATGCACGCGCGCTGTGCGCCGCCGGCGAGATCGGGCCGATCCGCAAAGTGGTCGTCGAATATCTGCAAGGCTGGCTGAGCGACAAGATTGAAGAGACAGGCCAGAAGCAGGCCGCCTGGCGCGCCGATCCCAAGCTGAGCGGTCCGGGCGGATGCATTGGCGATATTGGCACGCATGCGTTTCACCTGCTCGAATACATCACCGGGCTCGACGTGACGGCGCTGCAGGGAACTCTGCGATCGGTTGTCGAGGGCCGACGGGTTGACGACGACTGCACCGCGCTGCTCAAGCTCAGCAACGGTGCGCAGGGCATTCTGCTGTCGTCGCAGATTGCCGCGGGCGAGGGCAACGGCATCCGCATCCGTGTTTACGGCGAGAAGGCCAGCCTGCACTGGGCTCAGGAGAATCCCAACACGCTGCTGGTTGCGCCGCAACTCGGGACCGGATGAAACGCGCCACGCCGCCATGGGCTATCTCTCGGCCGACGCGCGCGCCGTGACGCGTCTGCCCGGCGGACATCCTGAGGGATACTTTGAAGCGTTCGCCGTGCTCTATCGCGAATTCGCCGACTGGCTCGAAGCCTGGCGCGCGACAAAGGCCGAAGCGCCGGCAACGCTGCCGGGAATTCGCGCGGCCGTGCGCGGCATGCGCTTTATCGAGCGCGCTATCGAAAGCAACAAGACTGGTAACTGGGTGGAGTTTTGAAAGACAGTGGTATTGGCGGAGTTAGCGGCGTTAGCGGAGTTAGCCCGGTCGACGCCACATCGCGAGTTTGAAAGAGATTGCAGGAGCGGAGCGAGTTTATGAAGACCATCAAGGGACCGGGAATTTTTCTAGCGCAATTCGCGGGCGATGAAGCCCCATTCAACACCCTCTCCAACATGGCAAGGTGGGCCGAGAACCTCGGTTTTGCCGGCATCCAGATCCCCACGTGGGACAAGCGCCTCTTCGACCTGGAGCGCGCAGCCGAAAGCCAGGCCTACTGCGACGAAATTCTCGGCGTGGTGCGCGACGCAGGCGTGGCCATCACCGAGCTTTCGACGCACTTGCAGGGGCAGCTCGTGGCCAGCCATCCCGCGTACGACACGCTTCTTGAAGGCTTTGCTCCCGCCGGCCTCGACGCGCCCGCGCGCCAGCAGTGGGCCGTGCAGCAGTTGCACTGGGCCGCGAAGGCCAGCCGCAATCTCGGATTGAATGCGCACGCGACTTTCTCCGGTGCGCTCGCGTGGCCGTTCTTCTATCCGTGGCCGCAGCGGCCCGCCGGCCTGATTGAAGAGACCTTCGCCGAGCTCGGCCGCCGCTGGCTGCCGATTCTCAACGCGTTTGACGAGGCCGGTGTCGACGCCTGCTTCGAACTCCACCCGGGCGAAGACCTGCACGACGGCGTGACCTTCGAGCGCTTCCTCGCCGCCGTGGACAACCACTCGCGCGCCAACATTCTTTACGATCCGAGCCACATGGTGTTGCAGCGGCTTAACTACCTCGAATTCATCGACATCTACCACCAGCGCATCCGAGCCTTCCACGTGAAGGATGCCGAGTTCAATCCGACCGGCCGCGTTGGCGTTTACGGCGGATACCTGCCGTGGGTCGAGCGCGCGGGCCGCTTCCGGTCGCTCGGCGATGGGGAGGTGGACTTCAGCCAGATCTTTTCGAAGTTCGCGCAGTACGACTATCCCGGCTGGGCCGTCCTTGAGTGGGAGTGCTGCCTCAAGCACCCCGAGCAGGGCGCAGCCGAAGGCGCGCCGTTTATTCAGGACCACATCATCCGCGTCACGGAGAAGGCTTTCGATGATTTCGCCGGCGGGGCCACGGACAAGGAACGCAATCGGCGGATTTTGGGGTTGGATTAGCGGATTGCCGGATTAGCCGGTAGCTTGTGGCCGGTAGCCTGTAGCTGACGGCCGGACTTGTAGGAGCGACCGGCTACAGGCTACGAGCTACCGGCCAGGAGAATCATCTGCGCCGCAATGGCAGCTTCTTGGTCACCGATACCAGCTTGCCTGTCACCGCGTAGCGCTTCCGCTCGACGGGAGAACTCAGCACCAGGCTAGTGATCGGCGTCCCGTATGGCAACAGCGCCTCGATCAGCGCCTCCAGGTCTCTCATGTTGGTGGTCGTCACCTTGAGCAGCAGATCGTCGCCGCCGGTCAGGTGGTGGCACTCGCGCACCTCTTCGAGCGTCTGCACAAACTCGAGCACACGGTGATACTGGTGCCCGTTGCAGCTCATGCGGATGAAGGCCATGACTTCGAGGCCCAGCGCTTCGCGGTCGATTTCGACGGTGTAGGCGCGCAGGATGCCGATCTCCTCCATCTGCCGCAGCCGTTCTGCTGTCGCCGTGGGCGAAAGGCCGATGCGCCGTCCCAGCTCCGCCACGCTCAGCCGCGCGTTCGCCTGCAGTTCGTCGAGCAGCTTTCGCCCATACACGTCCATCAGCGCAGTGGAATCCATCGCCATAGATTCCCAGCATAGTCGATTCGCGCCACCCGCCGGTCCACTCCCGCCGAATCCCTCTGTACCCGCCGCCCTCTCGCCGCCTAGCATTTTCAATATGGAAGTTCTGACTCTCGACGGCCAGCCGTTGACCCTTACTGAAATTGAAGCCGTCGCTCTCGACGGCCGCCCTGTCGCTATTGCTTCAGCCGCCCGCGAGCGTATCGCCGCCAGCCGCGCGCTGATTGAGCAGATCATCGCCACCGGCCAAACCGTTTATGGCGTCAATACCGGATTCGGAAAACTTGCCGACGTGAGCGTTTCGAATGAGAACCTGGCGCAACTGCAGACCAACCTCGTCCGCAGCCACGCGGGCGGCATTGGCAATCCCCTCAGCGAGCCCGAATCGCGCGCCATGCTTCTGCTGCGCGCCAACGTCCTCGCCAAGGGCTTCAGCGGAACCCGCATCCAGGTCCTCGAACTTCTTGTCGCGCTGCTCAACGCCGGCATTCATCCGGTGATCCCCGAGAAGGGCTCCGTAGGCGCCAGCGGCGACCTCGCCCCGCTCGCGCATCTTGCCCTCGTGGTGATTGGCGAAGGCGAAGCGTTCTACCAAGGTGAGCGCATCCCTGGCGGCGAGGCGCTGCAGCGCGCCGGCCTCAAGCCCGTTCAGCTTGCCGCCAAGGAAGGACTTGCGCTGCTCAACGGCACACAGGCCATGGTGGCCGTCGGCGGCCTGGCTGTTGCTCGCGCGCTGCGCCTCGTGCGCTCTGGCCGACGTGGCCGGAGCCATGTCGCTGGACGCGCTGATGGGCACGCCCGTTGCCTTCGATCCGCGGATCCAGCAGGCGCGGCCGCATGCCGGACAGATTGCCGCCGCTGCGCATCTCACCGCGCTGATGCAGGGCTCGGAGATCCGCGAATCGCACCGCGAGCACTGCTCGCGCGTGCAGGATGCCTATTGCCTGCGCTGCATGCCGCAGGTGCACGGCGCTGTACGCGGCGCGCTGGCCCACGTCGCTTCGGTGCTTGAGACGGAAGCCGGCTCGGCCACCGACAATCCTCTGATTTTTCCTGACGGCAACGGCAGCGGAGACGTGCTCTCTGGAGGAAACTTCCACGGCGCGCCGTTATCGTATGCGCTCGACTACGCGGCCATTGCGATCACCGACCTGGCGGGCATCACCGAGCGGCGCATCGACCGCCTGCTCAACCCCGACATCAACGAGGGGCTGCCTGCATTCCTTTCGCCGGATCCTGGCCTGTCGTCGGGCTTCATGATTGCGCAGATCGTGGCCGCGGCGCTGATCAACGAGTGCCAGGTTCTTTCGCATCCGTCGTCCACGGGCAGCATTCCCACGGACGGCGGCAAGGAAGATCACGTATCGATGGGCATGACCGGGGCGCTCAAGCTGCGGCAGATCGTCGAGCACGTGGAGCGCATCGTGGCCATCGAACTGATGTGCGGCGCGCAGGCAGTCGAGTTCCGCCGCCCGCTCAAATCCAGCCCTCGCCTTGAGGCCGTGCACGAGGCCATTCGCAAGGTTGTTCCGCGGCTGGAACAGGATCGAGTGCTGGCCGGCGACATCGAGGCGCTTTCCGCGGCCGTCCGCAATGGCGTCTTTACCGCATGGTGCGATCCCGGCATAACTCGCACATTTCACAGCCGCAAACCTTAACCAGTGGATGTAGCATGATGAGGCATACTGGGAGGGCGCGGATATGAAACTCTTTCGCACTACTACCGGTCCCTTTGTCGAAAAGGAAGGGAAGTACTACTCCGTCAACGGCGCTACCTGGGATGAACTGCTCTCGCGCGACGACCTCGGGGGCTATCTTGCGGCGATTGACGGCAAGCCTGAGCCTGCGTTCGGGCAGGACAGCCTGCTGCCGCCCATCGAGCACCAGGAGGTATGGGCAGCCGGCGTTACCTACTATCGCAGCCGCAGCGCGCGCATGGAAGAAGCGGAGAGCGCGGGCGGCGGGGACTTCTACGATCGCGTCTATTCGGCGCCGCGGCCGGAGCTTTTTTTCAAGTCGACCGCGAGCCGCACCGTCGGACACGGCGGCAAGGTGCGCATCCGGCATGACGCCAAATGGTCTGTGCCCGAGCCGGAGTTGACGCTGGCCATCAATCCGCACGGCAAGATCATTGGCTACACCATTGGCAACGATATGAGCTCGCGCGATATCGAGGGCGAGAACCCGCTGTATCTGCCGCAGGCTAAGGTCTATGACGGCAGTTGCGCGCTTGGGCCCGGGGATTTTGATTGCGTCGGCCGCGCTGCCCAAGTCGACTGAGATCGCGCTCGAGATTCTCCGCGATGAGCGCTGCGCGTTCGCCGGATGCATCAAGATTTCGGAGATCAAGCGGGACCTGAAGATACTGGTCGAGTACCTCTTTCGCGAGAACTCATTTCCCAATGGGTGTTTCCTGATGACCGGCACGGGGATCGTTCCGCCCACGGACTTCACGCTGAAGAGCGGCGACCGCGTGCGCATCACCATTGAGGCAATCGGGATCCTGGAAAACGAAGTGGCGTGACTGCCCTTGCGATTGACCTGCACCAACCATGTAACTGCTTTCTCGCATCGCAACTCGGGAGGTACTCTCCCGGATGGGCAAGTTCGCGTTCGCGGTTACTTCTTTTATCTTCTGCGGAATTCCGTCTCTGCTGTACTCGCAAAGCCGCGTTGAAGCAGGCGTGCTGCTCGACTATCTGAATGTTTCCCAGACCGACACCAGCAACTTCGGACTGGGTGGCAGGCTCGGATACCGCCTCTCGCGCAACGTGATGATGGAGGGGGAGTTTACCTACGGGTATGGGGTCAACTTTAAGGAACTCTATCGGAATGTCGAGAACGGTAATGTAAGCGCAATCGAAAACACGTCCATCGGCGTCACAGATGGTCTGTTTGGACCGACGCTCCATCCCGCCCACGGCCATTTCCGTCCCTTCGTTACTCTCAAGGGCGGGTTCATGGACTTCCGTCTCAGCTCCAGTCTGATTCCGTATAGCGGATTGGTGAGTAGCGTTCTCGGCATCCGGACCTCCAGCCTGAACGCAGCCCTCTACCCCGGTGCGGGTGCGGAAGCCACCCTCGGTCCAGTCGGGTTGCGCCTGGATGCCGGCGATGCCATCTATTTCAATGGCGGCGCGCACAACAATCTGCGGATTACGTTCGGTCCAATCCTCAGATTCTGACGCTGGCAAAATTCTGACGCCGTCAGGGATGCGAACTCCACCCCGCCAATCTCGCTAATGCGGTCGTCCCGGAAGCACAAAGTGCTCGGCGCAGCGCGGCTCGTAGTTGTCTCCTGCCATGATTACGGGACTCTCATACGACGCGGGTTTGCCTTCGATAAGCCGTTGTGGGTAGATCGCTCGATTGCCGCAGGCGCAATACGACACCAGCTCCGTGATGTTTCCAGCGTAATGTCGCACCAGCCACGACAGGTCGAGCATCTCGCCGAAGGGCAGGCCGCGGAAGTCAAGCTCGAGTCCGGAGACCATTACGTCATGTCCTGACTCGAGCAGCCGCTTGGTGAACAGAAACAGGTCCGCGACAAACTGGCCTTCGTCGATGGCAATGCACTCAACATGCTTGCCGATGCTTTGTTCCATTCCCGCCAGCATCGGCATCACGGCCCACGGGTCTGAGGAGGGGAACTCCACCGCCTCCATCTTGCCGCAGCCGTTCTGGTTGCGGCTCTCCACCACGCCCGCGGCGGACTTGGTATCGGCGCACGGTTTCAGCAGCAAGACATGCTGCTTGGCATACTGGCGGCGGATCTCGATGCGGCGCAACAGCTCCGCCGTCTTGTTGCTCCGCATCGGTCCGACGATCAATTCCAGCTTGCCAGGTACAGGGTTCACCAACTTTAGCCTCAGCTAAATTTTAAAGGGTCTCGGGGTGGAACCTGGCACGCGGCAGGGAACGCCGCTGTGGATAAGCGGGGCGGCATTTCACTATGAGCAAAGGTTCGCCTGGGGCGGTCAGGTGGAGGTTCTATTGATCTCCTCGGTCACAACAGCCAGGAGTGGCGGGAGCGCGAAATGGACCGTGTCCCAGACGATTTTGGCAGCGACGTTGCCGTAATCATGCCGGTAAATGTTGCCCGCACCAGCGATGTCCTTCCAGGGAATGGAGGGGTGTCGGAGTTTCGAGTCGTCTGGAAGGCGGCGAGAGGCCTCCGAAACCACTTCCAGACAACGAATCACCGCCAGCTGAGTGCGGACGTCTTGCGAAAATGCTTCGAAATTGAAATTTGCGACGAAGTCCTGCGCGTAGCGGATGTATCGCCCCATGTCCTCCAGAGCGTCAAGAGGGTCAGAACGCATAGATCGCGTCATCCTTGACCGACCGCGCTAACCTGGGCTTCAGACCATCCCTGTTGATTACGTCGACTGAACCATCAAAAAGACCTGAGATCTCGCGCTGAACACCCGCATAGTCGTAGACCGTCACACGGGCGGCGGGATCGAATTCGATCAGGATGTCGGTATCACTTTCGGGATGCTCTTCGCCGCGCGCGCGAGAGCCGAAAAGGGCGACGTGAGCTATCCCTCGGGCGCGAAGCAGGGCTTCGTGCTCGCGCAGGCGCTGAATGATCTCATTTCGGCCCATGGCAATTCACCCCTTGTGCAACAGGATAGGCGAGTACAAAGGTCGACGCAAATCGAGTACGCGCTACTTCGCTGCCTTCACCGCTTCGGTCAATGCCGGCACCACTTCGAACAGATCGCCGACGATGCCGTAATCGGCCACTTCGAAGATGGGCGCTTCGGGGTCTTTGTTGATGGCTACGATGCACTGCGATCCCTTCATACCGACGAGGTGCTGAATCGCTCCCGAAATGCCGACGGCGAGATACAGCTTGGGCGACACGGTCTGCCCCGAACTGCCCACCTGGCGCTCCATCGGGAGCCAGCCGTTGTCGCAGATGGGACGCGAGGCGGCAATTTCCGCGCCCAGCGCTTCAGCCAATTCCTGCACCAGGGGCAGGTTGTCGGCATCCTTGATGCCGCGGCCAACACTGACGATCCTCTGCGCGGAGCCGAGATCGACGGTCTGCGCGGAGCCGCGGAACGGATCGCCGGGCTTGGTGCGAATCTGCGCCGCATCGATCGTCGGCATAAATGTCGTTACCTCGGCGCTGCCCGATCCAACTTCATCCGTGCGGAACGCTCCCGCCTGTACCGACACAAAGCAAGGCCCGCTGCCCGCGTGGCGATAACTGCCCGCGAGCCGGCCCTGCAGCAACTGACGCGTGAAGGTCGGGCCTTCGCTGATGCCGACCACGTCGCTGATCAGCACTTCATTCATGCGCGCGGCCAGCGCCGGCGCAAAGTCGCGCACCTGGTACGTATGGGGGAAGACCAACGTACGTCGGGCTTCTCCTTCTCGACGAACTGTTGCAGGGCGAGCGTGTATCCATCCGGCGTGTACGGCGCCAGCAGCGCATGCTCGATGCGCGCCACCTTGCTCACGGGCTTGGCCGCGGCCTCCTGCGCCAGCGATTCGGTTTCCGCGCCGATCACCGACGGCGTTCAATGTCTTGCCGGTAATCTGCGCCAGCTTCTGCCCGGCCGCCAGCGCTTCCCAACTCGCGCGGCTTACGCGGCCGTCCCGCTCTTCAAGAACTACCCAGATTCCGCTCATAGTACGCGCGCCTCGAACTTCAGTTTTTCGACCAGGGTTGCGGCGGCCTGTTTGGCGTCGCCTTCGATGATCTGCGTGGACTTCTGCTTCTGCGGCAGCGCGACGTTGTCGAGCGTCGCCAGCGCCGGCGATGCGGCGCCCAGGTCAGCGCAACCAACCACGCGCATCTCCTTGGTCTTGGCTTTCTTGATGCCCATCAGCGTGGCGTAGCGCAGCTTGTTGCCACCCGACTGCATGGCCAGCACCGCGGGCAGCGGCAGCTCGATCTCCTGGAACCAGCCGGCTTCAAGCTCGCGCTTCACCTTGAGCCCGGCGTCGGTCTTCTCGACTGTGAGAATCAGCGACGCATGCGGCACGCCCAGTAATTCGGCGAGAATCACGCCGGTCTGGCCGTAGCCCAGATCGTCCGACTGCAAGCCCGGTGAGCACGAGGTCGGGGCTTTCGGGCTTGATGGCCTCGGCCAGCAGCCGCGCAACCGAGAGCGCATCGCGGGTGGCGAGGTCGTTGCAGTCCACGTGGATGGCGCGGTCCGCGCCTTTGGCCAGGGCTTCGCGGATGGTGGTGCCCACGCGCTCCGGCCCCGCCTAGAGCACGATGACCTCGCCGCCGTTCTTCTCTTTGAGTTGCAGCGCCTCTTCCAGCGCATAGGCGTCCGACTCGTTCATGGCGTACTGCACGTCGGACTCTTCAATCCATTTGGCCGAGGCGTCGATGCGGACCTGCGCATCGCGTTCGGGGACTTGTTTGATGGCTACGATGATTTTCATTAGGTTCCGTGTCCTCGACTGATCTTGCCGGTTGGTCGTCATTGATGCGACTGGCTTGCCAGGCGTCTTCGGAGAGAGCGGCTCAGCTGCGGCAGGCCGCGCGCGACCAACTGCGCCACATCCAGCAACTGCGGCGCGGTTCCATCCATCTCGCCCAGCGCATCGCGGAACATCGAATTGCAGAACGGGCAGGCCGTGCCGATGGTCTGCGCGCCTGTTGCGACCAGCTCTTTCGCGCGCGCATGGCTCACGCGATCGCCGGTCTCCTCGCCCAGAAACGCCAGCCCGCCGCCCGCCCCGCAGCAGAAGCTGCGCTCCTTGTTGCGCGGAGCTTCGACGAGCTCTCCGGTGATCTGCACGAATTGGCGCGGCTGGTCGTACACGTCGCGGTAGCGGCCCAGGTAGCAGGGATCGTGATAGCACCGATCTTTTCGCATTGGAGGCACTGTTTCGGCAGACGATCGGCGTAACGAGCCATGAATTCAGTATGATGCTCGATCTCCGGCGGTGTGCCGTATGCCTTCCAGTCCTCCTGGATGGTGCGCACGCAATGCGGGCAGATCGACACGATCTTCTTCACCTTGTTCTGCGCCAGGTTTTTGAGGTTCTCCTCGGCCAGTGTCTGAAAGACTAGATCGTTGCCCAGCCGGCGGACCGGATCGCCTGTGCACTTTTCCTTCTTCAGTACGCCGAAACTCGTCGCCGAGATAGTTCATCACCTGCGCGAATGCTGTGACGATCTCGCGGCCCTTGGGATCGTAGGCGCCCATGCAGCCGAGCCATAGGCAGTACTCCTGCGTCCCGTCGAAGATGGGGAACTGCTGCTTCTGGATAAACTTGTCGCGTTCGAGCGCGCTGATTCCCAGCGCATTCGCTGCCGCGCTCGAGCTGGTTGAACAGCTTCGCCCCGTAGTCGTCTTCCCACGTGCCTGTATTCACCGCGCCGCGCCGCAGGCCCACCATGATGGGCACGTGCTCGATGCCAACCGGGCACTGGAACTCGCACGCCCCGCACGTGGTGCACTGAAACACCGCGGTCTGCGAGTTGTACTTGCCCAGCAGCGGCTCTTCCGATCGCCGGCCCGGCCTCGTTCAGATAGGCCGCGCACGCCGAGGATGATCTCCTTCGGGTTGAGCTCCTTGCCGGTGTTGGTCGCCGGGCAGTGCTCGCTGCAGCGGCCGCACTCCACGCAGGAGTAGGCCTGCAGGCTGACAATCTGCGTCAGGTCCTTGCCCGGTAACCAGCCCGAAGTCCTCATCGCCCACCAGTGGCGGAATGCTTGCTGAAGCCGCCGCGCGACAGGAATATCGTTGCGGGGCTGAGAATCAGGTGCAGATGCTTGGTATGCGGAATGATTGGCAGAAACGCCAGCAGGCACAGCGTGTGCACCCACCACAACGCCCGCGCATGCAGCCGTCCCGTTGGTCGTGAAGAACGCCGCCAGGTACGTCAGCATCAGCACGAAGATCAGCCAGGCGATGATGCCCGATTCGTATGACACCTTTGTGCCCAGCCACCGCGGCCGCACAAAAAAACGCCGCACGAACAGCCCGGCGATCCCAGCCGCGCAGGCGATTGCAAATGCCGCCGCCAGGTAGAAGTAAAACCGCCCGAACCAGCCCGCCGGATCGAGGAATCCGATTCCCAGCCCGACCGCCGCATGGTTCAGCGTCACCAGCGCAAAGGCGCAGAATCCCCAGAACACGAACGCATGCGCCAGCCCGGGCAGCGGCCGCTGCCTGATCACCTTCGACTGGCACAGACCTCGGAGAAGAATTCCCACACGCGCCTGCCCACCGGGGCCAGGTGGAAATCGGGATCCTTCCTCGAAGCCAGGATGCGCTTAAGAATCGGCCCGAACCGCCGGAAGAACAGAGCCGCCGATGCAGCGATGAGAAGCAGGAAAATCAACTTCTCCAGAAGCGAGAAGGACTGTGGTTCAGCCAAACTTGGCGTGCAACTCTGGGATCATAACCAAACCCACTCAAGATACACGATGACACCTCTGCGGCGTCGTGATCCGCCCGGGCGCGCGCCAGGCCCCGCAGCGGCCCGAAAACAACCCGCTGGTACCGTGACTTATGTACTGTGACGTGCCTCACAAACAATCCAGCGATCGCCAATTCAAACTGCTGAAGACCTCTCGGCAGTACCATTTTGGGATCTCAAGTGGACGTGGCCTGCCGACGGACCACTTTTGACCCCGAGGTTTCTGGGTTGGCTGACGCACCTGCAGTGCACCAGGTTTCTGACTTCCGGGCAGCCGAGATGCTGCCACCCCACGCCATCAGGGGATCCTCCTCTATCTCGCTCCCGGGATCGCTTCACACCCTTGCCAGGCACTGGAGGCTCTTTTCCTCCGTGCTGGGCGGCCTGCTGTTCCTCTGCCTCTTGTATTGCCTGTTCGCCCCAAACAGTACGAGGCGAAGACCCGGCTTGCCCTTCGCGTGGCTCCCATCAGCGCTCTGAACCTGGATTCCGGTGACGCCCCGCACCCCAACTCACTTGCCGCGGGAGTCATCGAGCTTGAAACGCTTTCCAACGTCTTTCGCAGCGATCAGCTTGCCTGGCGGGTCATTGTCGAAAAGAAGCTCTACCAGGTCCCCGGCTTTACCGGTGCGACTCCCGCGCTTCTCCCTGGTTCCGGCCGGACGCGCCTAATGCCGCCGCCCAGGCCTGGCTGCTTGAGCGCTTTCAGAACGCGCTCCATGTCCGGACCGTACCGCGCACGGTTCTGATCGAACTGCGCTTCGAGTCGCGCGACCCCAACCTTTCCGCCGACGTGCTCAATTCTCTGGTCCGCGCCTATCAGGATGAGGAGGCAGAGACGCGCATCCTGGCTACCACGCAGGCCACCGGCTGGCTCAACGGCCAGCTCCGCGACATGAAGGCGAAAGCCGACCGGGACGAGCAGCGCCTCGCGGATTTCCAGAACCAGCACGGTCTTCTGATCGCGCCGCAGTCCGCGGCCGACGGGGCGTCCGGCGCGGGCCAGCATGCCACGGCTCTGCTCGAAGTGGATGAGCTCGGCCGTGAGGTGGTGGTTGCCAGCTCGGACCGCATCCTGCGCGAAGCCGAGTATCGCGCCGCCATGCAGGGCGATCCTGAACTCGTGCTGGCCTCCGATCCGCGCCTTCAGAGCGAGACCGGCGGCCTGTCTATCTCCGCATTCCGCCAGATCCATCAACGGCGCAGCGATCTTGAGCAGGAGCGAGCCCAGCTTTCTGCCGAACACGGTCCGAACTTCCCGCGCGTCGTTGAGATTCTGCAGCAGCTCGACGACCTCGACCGCCAGCAGCAGGCGGAGGACGCCAAGCTTCGCGAGCGATTCAAGAGCGCGTTCCAGACCGCCGCCGACCGCGAGCAGATGGTGCGCAAGAGCCTGGCCGAGCGCACCGGCGAGAGTCAGCATTTGGTTGCCGCGGCGGCCCAGTTTGAGGCCATGCGCCGCGAGGCCGAAGTTAGCCGCGAACTCTATGTCCGCATGCTTTCCAAAGTCGAAGAGGCCGGCCTCGCCGCCGGCGTGCACGTCCCCGACCTCTGGGTGATCGACCCCGCACTTCCTCCGGTGAAACCGTCTGCGCCCAATCTCCCTCTCTATATGGCCATTACCTTTTTTGCCGGGCTCTGGATCGCCGCCGGAGCCGTCTACCTGGTGCGGATCGTGCGCTGGTCACGGGCTCGTGAGTTCGTCACCGTGCTTCTGCTTGCGGGCCTCGCAGTTTCATTGAGCGCACAGGCGCCCACGCCCAGCACTTCGGGCCTTCCCTCCGGCGTGGTCAAGATTCCGCCGGCGAGAGACACAAAGATCTATCCCAACCCCAAAGAAGCTCCGCCTGTCTGGAACGGCACGGAGTCCGCATCGGCAATGTCCGGAGCAGGCTCGGCCGCCCCGCTCGCTGGTCCCATCGTGGCGGGCGAACTGCTCGAAGTCGCCGAGTACCATACGCCCGAATTCCATTCGAGTGTGCGCGTCTCCGCCGCCGGAACCGTCACGCTGCCGATGATTGGCGACATTCATCTGGCGGGCCTCGACGAATACTGCGGCCGCCCGCGCCATCGCCGATTCGCTCATCGCCAAAGGCATGCTGCTGCATCCGCAGGTCACAGTGATGGTGACAGCTTATGTCGGCCAGGATGTCACGGTTCTCGGCGAAGTCGGACGGCCCGGCGTCTACCCCTTCAGCGCGCACCACCGGCTGCTCGATCTCATCTCCGCCGCCTCTGGGCTCAACGCCACCGCCGGCGGACTGATCGACATCACGCACCGGGATCGTCCTGAGGCTCCGGAGATGATCGCCCTCGACTTCAACCAGGCGGGCAGCGAGCAGCAGAACCCCGAGCTTGTGCCGGGCGACCTGGTCCACGTCAGCCGCGCCGGCCTCGTCTACGTCGTTGGCGACGTCAACCGTCCCGGCGGCTTTACCCTCGATCCCGCTCAGCGCACCACGGTCTGCAGGCACTCTCGCTGGCCTGGGGGCCATCTCAGAACGCCGCGCTCAGCAAGGCTCTGCTCCTCCACGCCAAAGACGACGGCCGCACCGTGACTACGCTCAATCTGAAACGCATGCTGCGCGGCCAGGACCCCGACCTGCCCGTCGCAGAGCACGACATCCTCTTCGTCCCCGATTCGACCGCGAAGAATCTTTGGAACCGCACCCTGGAGTCGGTGGTTCAGTCGGCGGTCGGCGTCAGCATCTATGCGGGTATGGTCTACTCGCAGAGGTTCTAGCCATGCGAAGGCTGGCGTCGGTTCTGCTGCTGCTGGCTCGCGTTCACCATTCCCTGGGAGTACTCGCTCGACTTCGGCCCGCCGCTCGGCAACATCGCGCGGCTTGTTGGTACTTGCGGTTCTGCTCGCGGTCGTTCCGGCAATTCTCAGAGCCGGCCATCTGCGCACGCCCGGCCCCTTGCAATGCGCTTGTTCTGGCGCTCTTTCTCTGGTTCTGCTTTTCCTGTTTCTGGACGATCGATCGCCGCCGCGACGCTGTTCCACCTCCGCGGCTACTGCCAGGAGTTCATCATTGTCTGGCTGGTGTGGGAACTGGCGGACGAGCCCCAGGACCTGCGCATTCTTCTGCGCGCTTACGTTGCCGGCGCCGGGTTCTCGGCCTCCTCACCATCGGGAGCTTTGTTGTCTCTTCGAGCGTTCCAGGCCAAGTTCGCTTTGCCGCCGAGGGCCAGGATCCAAACGATGTGGCGCGCTTCCTCGATCTGGCGCTTCCGCTTGCCGCTGCTCGGCTTGTGCAGCGAATCGCGTTGGCCGGCAGGTTGCTGGCCGTCGCTTACATCCCCTTCGGAATTCTTGGCGTGTCTGCTCACGGCCTCGCGATCCGGATTCCTTGCGGCGCTGGTCTCGCTTGGCGGATGCGCCATTCTGCTCTTCTATAACTATCGCCGCGGATTCGATCCTCAGCCTTTGTGCCTCGCCCGCCCAGATCGCGGCACTGTGGATCACCATTCCGCAACAAACGATCGAGCGCCTTGCCACCACTCCTGGGGAACTCTGCGCTGGCGCGATCTCAACCAGCGCTGGGACATCTGGGCCGCGGGCTGGCAGGCCTTATTCATGCGCCCGTCTGCGGATATGGAGCGGCTCGTTTGTAGCGCAGCGGGCCTGCGCTCCATCGACACCGCGCATAACACGGCGCTGGCTCTGCTGGTGGAAGGAGGCATCATTGCGCTGTTCATCGCCGCAGCCATTCTCTTCATCTGCAGCTCGCGTGTCCTTCAGCTCCAGCGGCCCGCTGCGGATCGCGTTGGGCGCGGCGCTGCTTGACGCTGGGTTGTCAGTTCGCTCTGTGGCCACGGTTCAGGAGAACCGCGCCACATGGCTTCTGCCTGGGTGTATCGCGGTCGCCGCGCGGCTGGCCGCGAAGAGTCGCGGAGAGCTCGCGACAGCGTATTGCCAGCAGCGCTCATCGGAGTGACGCACCGCGGCTTTGCTCAACCGGCGTCAGGAGTCAGCCGTGAGCGCGAGTCCCAGCCGTCAGCGATCTCCCTTCGCGATCACCGCCGCATCGCAAGGCACGAACAGCGAATCATGCGCGCCGCGGTCTCAGTCACCGCCGCCGGCATCGTGGTCAAGCTCGCTGCCACGTGCAAGGAGATCGTGGTCGCCGCAGTCTATGGCCGGTCCGACGCGATGGACGCCTTTCTGGCCGCGTTCCTGATTCCCAAGTCTGCTCATCAATCTCATTGCGGAGTCGATGAACCAGGCGCTGATTCCGACGCTGATCCGCGTGCGCCTGCAGCAGGGACACGCGCGGGCGCAGCAAGCTGCTTTCGAGCTCGATGCTCGGCACGTCGGAATGCTGGTGGCGGCCAGCGTTGCAATGGCTGCGGGAGCGCGGCTTTCTTTCCGCTCATCGGCTCGCAACTTCTCCGCGTCGAAGCTCGATCTCTCAGTGCATCTCTTCTATGCTCTGCTGCCCTGCGTTGTCCTTGGCGGCATCGCATCCAACTGCACCGCCGTTCTGAATACGCATGGGCCGATTCGCCTGGCCGGCGCTGGCGCCGCTCATCGTATCGGTGTGCGATGATCATTCTCGACGCTGACGCTTCAGGACTTCGCTGGGCATCTGGGCGCTGGCAATCGGCCCGGTTATCGGGGCCGCGCTGCAGGCTGTCGCGCTCGCAACGCGGCATGCAGGCGCATCGGCTACCCGTTCGAGCTTCGCTGGACGGCCGCGACGACAGGCGACGCGCGAAGTAGCGCACCAGTTCGGGCCCGTCCTGCTGAGTTCGGTCGTCGCATCAGGCGGGCTGCTGGTGGATCAGGCAATGGCCGCCATGCTTCCGGCCGGCAGCATCTCGGCGCTGGTCTTTGCCGGCCGCTTCGTCGGCGTCGTGATCACGCTGCTCGCCGGCTCGCATCGCGACGGCGCGTGGCGCCGTATTTTTCTGAGCTGGCTGCGCGCGGCGATTGGCGCGGCTGCCGCGCTGCGTTGCGCGCATGGTCGATCCGGGCGGCTGCATTTCCATGCCCATTGCGCTGGCGCTGATCTTCGGGCGCATCCGCTGGTGCGTATCACTCTCCAGCACGGAGCCTTCGCCGCGCGCGACACCAGCGTCGTGGCGCCCACGCTCGCCATGTACGCCGTGCAGATTCCGTTCTTCGTGGTTAGCCGTGTGTTCTATCGCTTCGTCGTTGCCATGCGCCGCACGGACCTCGTCTTCTACTGCGGGGCGATCAACCTCGCGCTCGATGTCGTCTCAACCTCGTTCTGATGCGCTTCATGGGAGTGGCCGGCATCGCGCTCTCCACATCGCTGTGGACTGTCAGCACATGCCTGCTGCTTCTGGTACTGGAGCGCAGGCTGCTCGCCGCGGCGGAGAGCGAAAGCGCTGAACGATGACGATGTACCCAAACCCGCGCAGTACCTGCTTCGCATCGACGATCTCTGTCCCACCGTGCATGCGCGCGCTGGAACGCCTGCGCGCGCTGATCGAGAGTTCGGTATCCGGCCTATCCTCGCCGTCGTCCCCGCTAACCGCGATCCCGACTCGACGCCTCGCCGCCGATCTCGGTTTCTGGAACGCCATGCGGCAGCATGAGACAGCCGCGGCGCACCATCGCTCTGCATGGACTCACCACGTCTGCTCCGCGCAGGCAGAAGCCTGATTCCGCTGCATCGCGCATCCGAGTTTGCCGGCCTGGCCTTCGACGTGCAGCGCCAGCGGATCGCGCGGGGTCTGGAATTCTGCGCAGCCATGGCCTGCATCCAAAACTGTTCGTCGCGCCGCGTCATGGCTTCGATCGCAATACGCTCTCGCGCTGCGGGAACAAGGCATGGCACTTCTCTCCGACGGCTTTGCGCGCGTGCCGTTTGTGCGGTTCGGCGTGACCTGGATTCCGATGCAGCTCTGGTCTCCGGCGCCCCGCACCGAGGGCTCTGGACGATCTGCATTCATCCCAACACGGCGGATGACGCGGTCGTCGAAGAGCTGCGGCGCTTCCTGATCGGCTACGCGTCTCAGTTCACGTCGTTCGATCGCGTAGTGGCCGAATTCGAGCCGAAAGCGCTCGCCCCATTCGAGCGTGGCTGCGAGCTCATCGCAACCGCACGCCTGCGGTTTCATCGTGCGAGGTCCCGCCGGAGAAGCCGGTAGTCGCCGGGTGCCGCCTCAAACTGCCTGCCCACCGGCGCGGATTCGGATTTGCTTCGAGCAACTCGCCATACAGCGCCTCCCAGCGATCGAGCACGGAAGACAAGCTGAACCGTGCCTCCACTCTCAGACGCGCATCCGATCCCCATCGCCCGGCGGCTCTCCGGCCGCATCTGCATCAGCCGGGCCATTGCCCGCCTCAGGCTGTCCACATCCTGCAGCTGGCCAGATAGCCGGTCGCCCCATCCATCACCACCTCCTGCGAACCCGCAACCGCCGTCGCCACGCAGGGCAGCCCGCAGGCGCCGGCTTCCAGCAGGCTGACCGGCAGACCCTCCCACAGCGACGACAGCACAAAGCCATCCGCGGCCTGCATCCATCGCCGTACATTCGGTTCGAACGCCAGCAATCGTACGCGCGGCGCAATGCCAAGGCTCTCGGCAAGCCTGTGCAGCGCCGCCTCTTGCGGGCCGCCGCCGGCCACCACCAGCCGCGCCGCTCCCGGCAATCCGGCAAAGGCGTTCAGCATGGTGGGATAGTCCTTTACCGGCTCCAGCCGCCCGGCCGCGCACCACAAGAATTCGTCCGCCAGCCCGAGTTCGTTGCGAACCTCGCGCGCGCGTTGCCGCCTCGGGTCGCCACTCCTCTTCGTCGACCCCGTTGGGCAGCACGGTCACGCGTTCGGCGCCGCACCATTCCGGCCTTTACGATACGCATCGGCGACGGCCGCGCTCACCGCCGTCACGCGATCGGATAGCCAGCCAGTGATGCGATAACCCGACCGCCGAGCGCGCGACCCCGTCGCCGAAGTGTGCACCGTATCGACGACGCCACGCATCGGCGACAACAGCCGCACCCCGCGCGCCATCCATGTTGCGTGGGGAAGATGCGCGTGGAGAATGTCCGGCCTCTCGTGTCGAATCCACCGTGACAGCGCAATCCATCCACGCGGATCGGCAATCCCTTTCCGCATCCGCAGGCTCAGAAACCCCACGCCCGTGGTCGCCAGCTCCCGCGCCGCATCGCCGCCTGTCCCGGAAAGTCGCGATGACGCTTACGCGCCAGCCTCGCTGGGCAATCCCCGCGCCAGCGAGATCACCTGGCGCTCCGCTCCGCCCAGCTTGTCGATTCCCGGAAGGACGAGCGCGATGTGGTTCACAGCGCGGGCTCCGCCAGCGATTCGTCGATGCAGCGCCTCATAGGCGGCGATGGCGCGGTCTTTGCTGAAGGCATCGACCCAGCGATGCGGGAATCGCCTGCCCGGTTTCAGGCTCCTCCAGCGCATCTCCAAGCGCCGCGGCGATCGCATCCGCGGAAATATCCTTAGCCAGCCACACACCGGGCTCCCCGTGGAGCAGGTCCAGCAAACCCTCCGATGCCGCGAGTGGCCACAATCGGCAATCCCGCTGCCGCCGCCTCCAGCACGGCGTTCGGCAAAGCGTCCTGACGCGATGAAAGCACGAACGCCGTGGCTCCCTGGAAACCACGCCGCGGGCTGCTCCACCTGCCCGGCCAGCCGCACCGCTGACCGCACGCCCAGCAGCCACGCCAGCATCTCAAGCGCCCGCCGCTCGCGGCCTTCGCCAACAATCGTCAAATCGGCGGAAGGGAAGCGCTTACGCACCTGCGCAAACGCCTGCAGCAGCAGGTCGAATCCTTTTTCCGGAGCCAGCCTGCCAACCGCCAGCAGATGCGGTCCCGGTCCGCTCCACAGGCTCGGCCCAGATGATGCAGTGGCTCGAATCCCCTTCACATCCACGGGATTCGGCAGCACGCGCAGGTTCCGGCTCAGACCCGCCATCCGTCCCAGATCCGCCGCCATCGCCGCGGTCTGGCACACCACGGCGTCGGCCCTCGGATAGAACTTCCGATAGGCGCTGGTGGTGTCGCCCGCGAACATGCATCCGTTCTGCCGCACCAGCACGCGCGTCTTGCGCGGAAATAATGGCCGCAGCATCAGCAGAAGCATATTCAGGTGCGCCATGCCGGAGAGAATCACGTCCGGCTTCAGCCGCCATACCAGGCGCAACAGCCCCCACCAGCCCCCGCGCACCCGCCGCGCGCCGATCCCATGCACCGTCACCCGCACCGGCAGAGCAAACCCGGCCGCGTCGCGCTGCGTTACCAAGCCTAGGTGTACGTCGAATCGCTCCGGATTCAGGCCGCCTGCCAGGTGCGCCACGACGCGCTCCGCCCCTCCGCCTCCCAGGTGCGGAATAACCAGTAAAATCTTGGGACGTGTGCCCATAGTTGCGAGTTACCAGCCTATTCAAGTTCTTTCTCGAACGACCTGTGATCACGCGCACAAATGGAGTTGCATCGAATTGGTACAGTTCCTTGGATTCTTCTTAGAAATCCTGGTGCTGATGAGAGGAATCGGGGCAATCTTACCGGGGGCTCTTCATGGGGACATTCGAGGCGTGCCGGTGGGCACAGCTTCTGTTCGCCAGGCCGGCATCTCAGCCATTGGCCGTGGTGGGCATCACGCACCCGCAGACGTGTCTTATCCTGCGGGGCCGCCTTCGCGCTCTTTGTCAGGCCGGTTTCTCCGTGGTCCTCATAAGCAGCCCCGGAGAAATGGCCGAACAGCTTGCTGCCGACGAGGGCGCTGTCCTGGTTGCAATACCCATGCGGCGCGGCATTGCTCCTCTGGCCGACATCGTTTCCTTCATCCGGCTTACCCTGGCGCTGCTGCTCCTGCGCCCCACAATCACTGAGTTCAGCACGCCCAAGGCCGCCCTGCTGGGCAACGTCGCCGCATTCCTCTGCCGGGTGCCAAGCCGCGTTTACCTGCTCCGCGGGCTACGCCTTGAGACCAGCTCTGGCTTCAAACGGACCCTGCTCAAAGCTACCGAACGGCTGGCCGCCGCCTGTGCGCACGTCGTTGTCTGCAACAGCAAGAGCCTGCGCCGCAAGGCCATCGATCTTGGCGTTGCGCACGAAAGCAAACTTCGCCTCATCGCCCACGGCAGCAGCAACGGGGTCGACGTTGCGCGGTTCTGCCCGGGCCCTGACACCATGCGCGCGCAATTGGGCATTCCTGCGGACGCCCCGGTCCTCGGATTTGTCGGCCGCCTCACGCGCGACAAGGGGATTCCTGATCTTGTTGAAGCCTTCAACCGCCTGCTGGAAAATGTGCCGGGTGCTCGCTTGCTTCTGGTGGGCTGGTTCGACGAATCGGAGGACGCCCTTTCCCTCTATCAGCGGGCCCGTGTCGAGGCTCACCCGCGCATCATACGAACCGGCTTTGTAGCCGACCCGGCTCCCTACTACCGGGCCATGGATCTCCTGGTTCTGCCTACCTGGCGCGAGGGATTCCCCAACGTTGTGCTGGAGGCGGCGGCCAGCGGGCTGCCTGTCGTTTCCACGTTCACCACCGGCGCTCGCGATGCCGTCCTCCCCGCCATCACCGGCCTGCTTGTCCCTCCCGGCGATCCCCATGCGCTAGCTGAGGCCCTGCTCGCGCTTCTCGAGCACCCGGAACGCCGCATTCCCATGGGAGACGCGGCGTCGTCGATGGGTGGTTCAGAAATTCGTCGATCGCAGGGTTCTGGGGCTGACGGTGACTCTCTATCAAGAACCTTCTCCGGGAGGCCGAGGCAAGGCATCGAAACCGCCGCCTCGCACCCGCCGCGATCGAAGTCATTCGCTAAGGATGCGGCTGCAGCGGGGGATTGACGCCCTGCGTCGTCGTGTCGGCGCCCGGCACCTGCAGCGTGTGCGCCGCCGTCTCGGCAGCCTTCAGAACCGCGTTCGGCGCAATGCCCAGCGCCAGCGTCGCACCCGTCGTGAACAGCAGCGCCGCACCCACCGCGATGCCCACTTGCGGCAGGGCGAACGGCTTGCGTCCCTCGTCTTCCGGCCGCTGCGCCGCCGTGAATGCCAGGCGCAGATAGTACGCCGCCGACACGCCCGAGTTCAGCAGGCCGATGATCGCCAGCGCGATTGCGCCTCCGCCCACCGCCGCTGAAAACGCATAGAACTTGCCGAAGAATCCGCTGGTGAAGGGAATCCCCACCAGCGACACGAGGAAGAAGATCAGCAGGATTCCAATCAGTGGCGACCGATAGATCAGCCCGCGGAAATCGCTCACCATGGGCAGCTCTTCCTCGTAGCCCTCGGCCAGCGTCACCACGGCGAACACGCCCACGTTCATCGCCGCATACGCCGCGGTGTAAAACGCCGCCGCCGCAATGCCGGTCGATCCCAGCCCGGCAAATGCGGCCAGCAGATATCCCGCATGCGCAATCGACGAGTAGGCCAGCATGCGCTTCACGTTCTGCTGCCGCAGCGCCGCCAGGTTGCCGATAGTCATGGACGCCACCGCGACCACCCACAGCAGCGGCTGCCACAGATGCCGCAGCGTGGGCAGCATCTCATACGTCACGCGCAGCAGCAACGCGAAGACCGCGGCCTTGGGGGCGGTCGACATCAGCGCGACAACCGGCGAAGGCGCGCCTTCATAGACATCGGGCGTCCACACATGGAACGGCGCCGCCGACACCTTGAACAGCATGCCGACCATCATCATCATGAGCCCCATCAATGATGAAGCCGTGATTCTGCACGCCCGGCACAGTCCGCGCAATCTCGTAGATCTGCGTTGTGCCGGTCGCTCCGAAGATCAGCGCGATTCCATACAGCAGAAACGCCGTTGCAAACGACCCCAGCAGGAAGTACTTGATCGCCGCTTCCGGCCCCTGGCCCGTCTGCTTGCGATACCCGGCCAGAATGTACGTCGAGATCGATGAAATCTCCAGCGCGATAAACACCACCAGCAGTTCGATGGCGCTGGTCAGCAGGCACATGCCCACCGCGCCAAAGATCATCAGTGCGTAGTATTCGCCCTGGTGATGGCTAGTCTTCAGGCAGCGTGTCCATCGAGAGCAGCAGCGCGACCAGCACGATTCCGCAGATCAGCACGTGGAAGAAAACCGTGAAGGGGCTGGTCTCGACTGCGCCGAAGAAGGCCGTGCCCAGCTGGCCAGATTAAGCTGCCACACGCTGGCCCAGAGAGCGATCGTGGTGCCGATCGCGCCAACCCATCCCAGCGGCCGCCGCGCGCAATCCACGCGGCAGGCTCGCGTCCATCAGCATCATCAGGACGCCCGTAATAGTCAGAACAATCTCAGGCAAGATGCGAAGGCTGTCTTGTGCGTTCATTACTTCGCCTCCGCGGAGGTGTTCGATCGAAATCATCTGCGGACGGCTGCGGCGCGCCAGTGGTGCGTGACCTGCTGAATCGTCAGCGGCCCTTCCATGTGCTCAATCGCCTTCATCCACAGGTTCGGCGCCACGCCCATCACCAGCATCAGCGCGGCCAGCGGCGCCAGCGCAACCCACTCGTTCACGCGCAGATCGTGCACCGGCTCCGCGGCGCGTCATCGGGCTCTCCGGACCGTAGAAGATCGCGCTGCACCAGCCACAGCACATACGCGGCGCCCAGAATAATCGTCACGGTCGCCACGATCGCCCAGCCCTTGTT
This sequence comes from uncultured Acidobacteriota bacterium, assembly GCA_963819365.1. Lineage (GTDB taxonomy): Bacteria > Acidobacteriota > Terriglobia > Terriglobales > Acidobacteriaceae > Telmatobacter. Next base: position 173,106 of record CAWFVY010000021.1, on the reverse strand, counting down.
CACGCCGGTAAAGGTGCTCGACAGGATCAGGAACTCGCCGATGAATCCGTTCAGCATCGGCAGCCCCGCCATCGCCAGAATCGTGATCACGAAGAACGTCGCCGTGCGCGGCAGCTTGGCGGCCACTCCGCCATAACTCGCAATCTGGCTTGTCGCGTAGCGCGTATCGAGCACGCCCAGCAGCACGAACAGCGCGCCTTCAATCACGCCTTCATTCAGTGTCTGGTAAACGGCTCCGTCGCGGCCCGTCAGCGTGAACCCGTAAACGCCCAGCGTGATCAGGCTGAAGTGGCTTACCGTCGCAAACGCAATCAGCTTCCAGAAATCGCGCTGCACCAGCGCCAGGCACGCTCCGTAAATCACGCCGATCACCGTCAGCGCAATCAGCACCGGCGCCATCGCCTTGGCCTGGGCAGGGAAGAGCCCCACGTGGAACCGGATCATCGAGTACAGCCCCAGCTTGCCCGCAATCACCATCGACAGCGCCACCGGCGCTTCGCTGAAGCTGTCCGCCAGCCATCCATGCAGCGGAAACACCGGCACCTTCACCGCGAACGCCACCAGGAACGCCAGCGCCACCCAGAACATCGCCGTGCCTGAAGAGGGACTGGCCAGAATCACCCGCAGCGTCGACAAAGTTGAATGTCCCTGTCTTCACATACAGCCACAGAATCGCCACCAGCAGCGGCGCCGACGGAATGAACGTGAACAGGAAGAACTTCGTCGCCGCGGCCGGCCCGTTCTTGCGCCCATACATGGCCATCAGCACGGCCATCGGCACCAGCGTCAGCTCCCAGAAGCCGTAGTACACCATCAAGTCCAGCGCGACGAACACGCCGAACATCGCCGTCTGCTGCACCATGAACAGCGAGTAGAAGACCTTCTTCCGCTCCTTGATCGCGTTCCAGCTTGCCAGCACGCCCACGGGCCCCAGCAGCCCGCTCAGCACCACGAGCCACATGCTCAGCCCGTCCACGCCCACGTGATAGAAAATGCCCGAGATGTGCGAGCCGAACTCGCGACCCGTTCAGCTCGATCCATGGCATGTTGATCTCAAACTGGAATCCCGGCTGCCCCGGAATGAAGTGTGCGGGCAGATGCAGCGTGAGGCCGAATGTCACCAGTGTCGTGACGAGCCCAACCCATGCGGCCAGCTTGCCGCGGTCCGGCAAAATCGCAATCAGAATCGCACCGGCAAGCGGCGCCAGCAGGATCCACGTGAGAATCGAATTGTTGATCGCGTCCATGTTCTCAGTGCCCCGCCCAATTGAAGTGCATGCCGCCGATGTGCATGCCAAGATGCGTCAGCATGCCGTTCCAGCTAGCCAGCGCGAACAGCAGCAGCACCGCCGCCCCAGCCGCCAGCCATGCCGCATACGAGCGCAGATTGCCCGCTCTGCCACTTCTGCAGAATCGCGCCGCTGAGCATGGCCGAACCCGCCAGCAGCCACGCGATGCCGCCGAGAATCGCGTACTCCACCACCCACTCCAGCACGAAGCGCGAGAGCGCCAGCAGCGGCTTCACAATCACCGCGCCGTAGAACTCGTCCACCCAGTACTTGTGCTCCAGCACCGACGTAGCCGGGTGCGGCGGCCAGCGGCTCCTGTCCTTCGTTGCTTGCGATAAAGCATGTGCGCGATGAGCCAGCCGATGACTCCGGCAGCCACCGCCGCTCCGCTCAAAATCAGCTCGAGATGATTCTCCGCCCGTGGCCTGCTTCTCGAGCACCGGCGAAGGAACATGCCGAACCGGCCCGCGCCCATCCATCCACCGCCAAGCGAGAGCAGCGCCAGAATCGTCAGCGGGCCCAGCATCGACCACCCGCTCTCATGCGCATGCAGCTCCGGATCGCGCGGCTTGCCCATGAACGTCAGATACCAGAGGCGGAACATGTAGAACGATGTGAGCAGAGCAGTGAACAGCCCGACAAACCAGAACACCTTGCCCGAGGCCGTTCCTTGCGCGAAGGCCGCCGCCAGGATCGCGTCCTTTGAGAAGAACCCGGCGAACGGAGGAATTCCAGCGATGGCGATGACGGCGACCGTCATTGTTATGAATGTCACGGGCATCGCCTTGCGCAGGCCGCCCATCTTGCGCATGTCCTGTTCGCCGCCCAGCCCGTGAATCACCGAGCCGGCCGCGAGGAAGAGCAGCGCTTTGAAGAACGCATGCGTCATCAGGTGGAAGATGCCCGCCGAGTATGCCGCCACGCCGCACGCCAGGAACATGTATCCAAGCTGCGAGATGGTCGAGTAGGCCAGCACGCGCTTGATGTCGGTCTGCACCATGCCGATAGTTGCCGCAAACAGCGCCGTTGCCGCGCCCACAATCGCCACAATCAGCATCGCGAGCGGCGAGCGGTCGAAGAGGAAATGCGTGCGCGCAATCATGTACACGCCCGCCGTCACCATCGTCGCCGCGTGAATCAGCGCCGAGACAGGTGTCGGGCCTTCCATAGCATCCGGCAGCCATACATAAAGAGGAACTGCGCGCTCTTGCCCGTCGCGCCGATCAGCAGGCAGATGCAGATCGTGGTGAGGATTCCGCCGGTCCAGCCCGGATTCATCGCCAGCTTCGCAGCAATACTCGCTGAAGCTCAGCGAGCCGAAGTTGGCCAGCAGCAGGAACATCCCGATCAGGAATCCGAAGTCGCCGATGCGGTTGACGATGAATGCCTTCTTGCCCGCATCCGCTGCGGAGGTCTTCTGGAACCAGAACCCGATGAGCAGGTACGACGCCAGGCCCACGCCCTCCCAGCCCACGAACATCAGCAGGGCATTGCCGGCCAGCACCAGCACCGTCATGAAGAACAGGAACAGGTTCAGGTAGCTGAAGTAGCGCCAGTAGCCTTCCTCGTGGCTCATGTACCCGGCTGAGTACACATGAATCAGGAAGCCCACGCCGGTGATCACCAGCAGCATGACCAGTGAAAGCTGATCGAGGACGAAGCTGAAGTCGACGTGCAGCGCGCCCGCATCGATCCAACGGTACTGGAAGCCCTCGGCATGCGGAAGAATCGCGCCGTGCCTTCACCGCCAACGCGGCATTCAGCACCAATCGCAAACGAAGCCAGCGGCGCCAGCAGCGCCACTGCCGTCACCACCCACTTAGGCAGCCGCGCGCCGAAGATTCCATTGATCAGGAATCCCGCAAAGGGCAGCAGCGGAATCAGCCAGAGATACAACGAAGGTCCGTTCATAGTTTCATCAGGTCGATTCGGTCGACGGCCAGCGTGCCGCGTGCGCGGAAGATCGCAATAATGATGGCCAGTCCCACAGCCGCTTCAGCCGCGGCCACCACCATCACAAAGAAAACGAAGATCTGTCCCTTCACCAAATGCCACTGGTGCGCGAAGGTGACAAACGAAAGATTCACGCCGTTGAGCATCAGCTCGATCGACATGAACACCGTAATGATGTTGCGCTTGATGAGGAAGCCGACTACGCCGAGGCAGAACAGCGTCGCGCTCAACAGCAGATACCAGGAAATCGGAATCACTTGCTGACCCTCCGTTCGCCGCTTCCAGCCCTGAGCCAGGGCCACCGCGCCCAGAATCGCGATCAGGATCAGCACCGATGTCAATTCAAACGGCAGCAGCAGTTCGTGGAAGAGCACGCGGCTCAGCTCCTCGGTAGAAGTGATGGGATCGCTCAGAGAAACATTGCCAAGCCCCGGCGTCCGCAGAATCACTGTCGCAATCACGGCCAGCACCACGGCCACAGCCGGGAAGCCCAGAACCGTCGCAGCCCGACTGCCTAGCGTGCGCTCTTCGCGCCCCGCGTTCAGCAGCATCACTACAAAGGTGAACAGCACCATGATGGCGCCGGCATACACGATGATCTGCGCGGCGGCCAGAAACTCCGCCCCCAGCAGCAGATACAGCACAGCCAGCGAACTCATCACCACCACCAGCGACAGCGCGCTGTTGATGGGATGCTTCTGCAGCAGGAGATTCAACGCTCCTGCGATACAGAGTCCGGCAAAGACGATAAAGAGTACCAGGTGCATCGTTCCATCACATGGTGCAGGCAGCAAGCCAACACGGCTCGCCGATTGAGGGGAGGCCGCAAAGCTCAATTCGCTTCGGAGACTCCTCTGATTCTACTTGACCGCGCGCTTCACTTCATCACGCGACAACACGCGCACAAATCCGCAGCTACTGCCTGTAGGCCAACCAGAGGCTGGTGCCTACTATGTTCAAAATCGCCAGCGGCAACAGAAACCGCCAGCCGAAGTTCATCAACTGGTCATAACGGAAACGCGGCAGCGTGCCGCGCACCCAGACGTAGAGAAACAGGAAGCTGAACACCTTCAGCACAAACCAGAAGATCGGAAACACCGCATTGGCAAACGTGCTCTGGAAGGGCCCGATCAGGTCGCCCAGCGGGCTGGTCCATCCGCCCAGAAACAAGCAGCGTTGCGACGCAGCCGACGGTGATCATGTTGGCGTATTCGGCCATGAAGAACATGGCGAACTTCATCGAGCTGTACTCGGTGTGATACCCGGCCGTCAGTTCGCTCTCCGCCTCGGGCAGATCGAACGGCGCGCGGTTGGTCTCCGCGTATGCGGCCATCAGGTAAATGAAGAACGCGATGAACTGCATTCCGCCGAAGAGATTCCAGCTCAGAATGCCGTGCCGTGCCTGGCTTTCCACAATTTCGCGCAGGTTCAGCGTGCCGGCTCGCATCACCACGCCCACCAGCGACAAGCCCAGCGCCAGCTCATAGCTGATCAACTGCGCCGACGACCGCAGGGACCCCAGCAGCGAATACTTGTTGTTCGATGACCACCCGGCCAGCGCAATTCCATAGACGCCAATCGACGTGACACCCAGAATCACCAGCAGCCCGATGTTGACGTCCGCAATCTGGAAGAAGCGAAATCCGTCTTTCGCGATGTCCGGAGACCCGAACGGCACCACCGAAATCGATATCAGCGCGCATCCGAGCGAAAGGATCGGCGCCAGCAGATACAGCGGCCGATACACCGCCGTGGGAATGATGTCTTCTTTCAGAAACGACTTCGCGCCATCCACCAGCGGTTGTAGCAATCCGAACGGACCCACGCGGCTGGGCCCCCAGCGATTCTGGATTCGCCCCACCAGCTTGCGCTCCAGCAGCACCGTGTAGGCGACGCCCATGAGCAGCACCACCGTCACCACGATCACCTTGAGCAGGCTCCAAAGTACAAACTGCAGAATCGTCACTTGCCTGAACCTTTCCTATGTCATCCTGAGCCGCGGCGAGTCAATCCGCCAGTTGCTCCTCATCCGCCGCCGCCTGATACTCATTCAGTTCGCGCTTGTACGCGCTATGCTTTCCCAGCGTGCCCGACGTGAACAGCCCGTCATGCGCCGGCGTCACCGCCTCAGACCGGCCCTTGCGTCAGCGCCGACACCGGCACAAATCCCGGCTCGGTGCGCACATCGTTCCCGGCCAGCAGATTCAGCCGGTCCAGCTTGTACGAAGGCACCAGCCGCTCGATCTCATCCAGCGCCGCCAGCGGATCGAACGGGCTCACCTTCGGCTCCAGCCCGCGCGCCGTCAGCCACACGCCATGCCGGTCCGCCTCGCCCGACTGCGCCCCGCGCGACTGGCCCAGATCCGACGTGCACGCCGCGCGTGCCGAACGGCACCAGCGACTTCACATCCGCTCCCATCGCGCTCGCCAGCCGCACCAGAATCTCGAAGTCAGGCCGCACGCCCGGCCGGTCTGCAGCCTTCTTTACCAACTGCACATCGCCAAACGTATTCGTCACCGTCCCCGACTTCTCATACAAACTCGCCGCCGGAAACACCACATCCGCCAGCGCCGCCGTCTCCGTCAGGAACAGGTCCTGCACCACCACAAACGTGTTCTTCAGCGTTGCTGGATCGATATTGTAGACTGCCCACCGGATTCGCGCCCACCACCAGCAGCGCTCCCATCGAGCGGTTCTGCGCCGCCTCCAGCATCTCCGGCACCGTTTTGCCCGGCGTCGCCGGCATGCCCGCATACTCCTCCGCGAACGCGCCCGCATCCGAGACCGGCACATAGCCCGGCAGCAGATCGGGCAGCAGGCCCATGTCCGCCGCGCCGCGCGAATTCGAGTGATCGCCCAGGAACGCAAACTTCACATTTCGCGCGCTTCAATCCCCAGTTGACCAGGGCGCCAATCTGCTCGCCGCGGAACTCCTGCCCGAAGATGATCAGCAGCGACTCCTCCGCTGCCACCGCCTTCGCAAGATCGCCCTGGCCGCTGTCGAGCAGCGCCGTCAGATCGCGATATCCATTCGGCGGAACGCCCTGCGTCGCCTTCGCCTGCCGCTCCAGCTTGATCGATTGATGATTCACGATATAGAGCCGCGCCTTGTTCAGTCGCACATTGCTGCGCAACTGCCACGCCAGCAGCGGATGCTCATTCGGTCGGATCGCCGCCCACCAGCAGAATCGCCGGGGCCGTCGCCGCGTCGCGCAGGCTCGCGGCCTTGTCTTCGTGCCCCGCCATGGCGCGTGCAAATGCCGCAAAGTCCGCCGTCCGATGATGGTCGATGTTGTTCGTCCGCAGCACGGTGCGCGCAAATTTCTGCAGCAGATAATTCTCTTCGTTGGTGGTGCGGTTCGAACCGATGACTCCGATGCCCTGGCCGCCCTTGCTGTCGTGCGACGTCCTTCAGCCCCGCGGCCGCAATGCGCAGCGCGTTCTCCCAGGTCGTCGGCTCAAGCTTTGCCATTGCCGTTGCGCACCAGCGGCTTGGTCAGCCGGTCGGCGCTGTCGACAAAATCAAACCCGAACCGCCCCTTCGCGCACAGAAAATCGCCGTTGATGCCGCTCTTGTCGCGATTGTCCGCGCGAACAATATCCGCGCCCTCCTGCGACTGCCTTACGCCCAGCGTCACCTTGCATCCGTCGCCGCAGTGGGTGCACACGGTTGAAACGTGATTCATCTCCCACGGCCGCGTCTTGTAGCGATACGCGCCGCTGGTCAGCGCGCCCACCGGGCACGCGTCGATGCACATGCCGCACTGCTCGCAGTCGAGATGCGCAGGATTGCCATCGCCTTCGGGGCCGTTCGGCGCAATCACAGACGTCACGCCGCGGTTTTGAATCCCCAGCGCCCACACGTCCATGCCCTCGCCGCACATGCGCACGCAGCGATAACAGAGAATGCAGCGCGGCCGGTCAAAGAACACCTGCGGCGACCATTGCTGCTCCTCGCGATGCTGCTTGGCGTCAACCATCAGGCTGGTGCCGGCGCCGTACTTGAACGTCATGTCCTGCAGTTCGCACTCGCCGCCCGCATCGCACACCGGGCAATCCAGCGGATGATTCCCCAGCAGCAGTTCGATCGTCGCCTTGCGCGCCTGCGCTATTTCCGGCGACTCGGTCACGAACACCTGGCCCTCGGCCACCGTGGTGGTGCACGCCGTCTGCAGCTTTGGCACCTTTTCCTGGCGCACCACGCACATACGGCACGCAGCCTGCAGGCTCAACCCCGGGTAGTAGCAGAAGGCGGGAATCTCGATCCCCGCCTTGCGGCACGCCTCAATCAGCAGCGTCCCCGCGGGAGCCGTCAGCTTCTTTCCGTCGACCGTAAATGTAACGTCAGCCATTCGTTTCCTTAAGCAGCCTGGTGCGTGTTCAGTTGTTCTGCGCCCGCAGGCACTTTCACCGCGAGCTTTTGCACAACGAAGTACTCTACGTCTTCGAAATCTTCCGGTTTGAACTCGACGTTCTGTGTCTTGGGTTCGGGGATCGATTCTTGCTCTTCGATGAGTCCTTGAAAGTGAAATTCCAATGCTTCACGCATCATCGATTGCATCTCTTCCAGTGTCTGGCCCGCAGAGACGCAGCCGGGAACATCGGGAGCATGACCGGAGAAGTTGCTTCCTGCGCATTTTGCGAAGACAACCAGGTAATCCTTGGTCATTTCAACCCCGCCTGCTTGAGAATAGTGTGAACGTCCAGCTTGGAAAGGTCCTTGGCTCCATGAAAAGGAACCGTAACGAGCCCAGCTTTCACCTCATGTTTGAACTGCATGTGACTGCCACTCTGCCGGAACAATTTCCAACCGTCTTTCTCGATCAACTTGATGATCTCTCGCGCCTTCAATGAACCATCCCCACAGCCGTCGCGGAGAGGAAGTTCCGTTGTCAGCTCTCACGTTCTTAAAGCCAGTCGTGACCGCATCGCCTTCTGTTACACCACCGCCAACTCCACATGCTTCGCAAACGGGCACGGCTTCCCGTTCAAATGATCCTCAAACTCTTTCCTGAACTTCTTCACAAATCCCAGCGTCGGCATTGCCGCCGCATCGCCCAGCGGGCAGAACGTCCTGCCCATCATGTTCTCGGCGATATACCGGATGTTGTCGATGTCCTTCTCCGTCCCAAACCCCGCATGGAACCGCGTCAGCGACTTCTTCAGCCAGTCCGTTCCTTCGCGGCAGGGAATGCACCACCCGCAGCTCTCATGGGCATAGAAGCTGATCGTCCGCAGCGCAAACTCGACGATGCACGTCTGGTCGTCGATCACCACCACGCCGCCCGAGCCCAGCATCGATCCGGCCTTGCCCACCTGGTCGAAATCCATCCCGAGGTTCTCAATCTCTTCCGGCAGCAGCACCGGCGTCGACGACCCGCCCGGAACGACAGCTTTGAGTTTCCGCCCGCCGCGCACGCCGCCGCCCACCTCGTAGATCATCTTCTTGAGGTTGTAGCCCATCGGCAGCTCGTACACGCCTGGTCGCTCCACGTGTCCGCTCAGGCCGAACAATCTCGTCCCGCCGTTGCGTTCCGTGCCCACCGCCGCATAAGCCGCGGCCGCCCATCGAAATCACATGCGGAACCGTCGCAATCGTCTCGGCGTTATTGATCACGGTCGGCCCGCCATACAGCCCCACCACGGCAGGGAAGGGAGGCTTGATGCGCGGCACGCCGCGCTTGCCCTCGAGCGACTCCATCAGCGCCGACTCTTCGCCCACCTCGTATGCGCCCGCGCCGGTCTGCGTAATCACGTTGAACTCGAAATCCGTACCGAACGATGTTCTTGCCCAGAAAGCCCTTCGCGTAAGCATCGGCGACGGCCTTCTCCATAATCTCCAGCAGATAGCGGTACTCGCCGCGCAGATAGATGAAGCCCATCTTCGCGCCGATCGCCATCCCGCGATCATCGTGCCTTCAATCACCGCATGCGGATCGTGCAGAAAGATCAGGTGGTCCTTGCACGTGCCCGGCTCGCTCTCGTCGCCGTTGACGAGAACATACTTCGGCTTCGCGGACTGCTTCGGAACAAACGACCACTTCAACCCCGTCGGAAAACCCGCGCCGCCGCGCCCGCGCAGATTCGAGGCCTTCATCTCGTTGATGATCCAGTCCGGCCCCTGCGCCAGGCACTTCTTCGTCGGCCTCGTATCCGCCCAGCTCAATATACTTATCGATATTGGTCGCGCCCATGCCGAACCGGCGCGTCACAATCTTTACTTCATCGGGATGCGAAACAAGCCTCGGCATTGTCAGCGTCCTCCCCTTCCGTTGGCCTGTCCGCGATAGCCCGCGATGATTCCCGGCACATGATCCGGCATCAGCTCATCGTGAAAGTCGTAGTTCACCTGGATGGCCGGCGCCCAGCAGCAAGCACCAATGCACTCAACCTCTTCGAGAGAGAACACGCCGTCCTTCGTCACTCCCTTGTGCCCGATCCCCAACTCATCCTGGAACCGCTCGAACACCTCGTACGCCCCGCGCAGCATGCAACTGATATTCGTGCACACCTGCACGTTGAACTTGCCCGCCGGCTTGAACCGCAGCATCGAGTAGTAGCTGGCCACATTGCGCACATCCAGCTCCGTCAGCGACAGCCGGCCCGCAATCTCGCCGATTGCCGCGTCGCTCAGGTATCCGATCTCGTCCTGCGCATACAGCAGCATCGGAATCAGCGCCGACCGCCTCACCGGATACTTCTCCATCAGTGCGTCAAAGCGCGCAGAGAGCTGCGGCGAAAAGATGCTCATGGTCTCCGTGTTCCAGTCTTTCGGGCTCATGCCATCAACTCCCGCGCCTCAAAAGTGTTGTCACCCCGCCCAAACTCCACACTCCCCATAACGCTGTCATCCTGAGCGGAACAGGACGCGCCTTTTGCGGCCTGCGGAGTCGAAGGTCTGCGGTTTTTCTTCTCTCCGCTGTCATTGCATCAACTCCCGCGCCCAAGCCTCAGCCACCATATCCATCTCTTCCTCGCGCTCACCCGCCCGCAACTGGCCAGACTCCGTCAATTCCATCGATCCGCCCGCGCTTCCATCCTCGCGCCTCCACCGGACCTGCGCCCCGTCTCGCTCCAACTCCAGCCACGCCGCGTATGCCGAACCGTAATCCGTTCCTCGCCCAACTCCACCGTAGCCTGCCGGTTTCCATTCAGCCCGTGCGCCGCAGTGTAACTGCGCAGCAGGGAAGCCAGCGATACCCACAACTCCACATACTACTACTGCGCTCCGAGTCTCTGCGCACTGCTCACCGGTCAATCTCTCCCAGCACAATGTCAATCGACCCGATCACCGCCACCACGTCCGCCAGCAGCCTTCCCTGGCACATCGTCTCCAGCGCCTGCAAATCCGCAAATGACGGATACCGCATATGACACGGATACGGCTTTGGCCCGTTCCGTCCGACACAATGTAGTACCCAACCTGCCCGTGCCCCGATTCGATCGACTGGTACACCTCGCCCGCCGGCACCGGGAACCCTTCCGTCACAATCTTGAAGTGATGGATCAACGCCTCCATCTGCGTCTTCATCTCTTCGCGATCCGGCAGCACGATCTTCGGCGCATCGGCCTTGATCGCCCCTTCCGGCATGCCGTCCAGCGCCTGCTGGCAGATCTTCACGCTCTGCCGCATCTCTTCAAGCCGGCACACATACCGCGCCCACACATCGCAATCATTCGAGACCGGCACGTCGAACTGGAACTTCTCGTAGCTCGAGTACGGCATATCGCGCCGCACGTCGAAATCAATTCCCGACGCCCGCATCACCGGCCCCGTCACGCCCAGCGCCAGCGCGTCGTCGCCCGACAAGTGCCCAATCCCCTTCAGCCGGTTCACAAAGATCGGATTGCCCGTCAGCAGGTTCGAATACTCGTCGATCTTTTCCGGGAAGCTTCGAAATGAACCCCTGCACGCGCTCGAAGAATCCCAGCGGCGGCTCCAGCGCGAGCCCGCCCACGCGGATATACGACGTCATCATCCGCTGCCCGCTGACCATCTCGAAGATGCGCAGCAGGTCTTCGCGCTCCCGGAACGTGTAGAGGAACACCGTCAGCGCGCCGATATCCATGGCGTGCGTTCCCAGCCAGATAAGGTGCGAATTGATCCGCGTCAGCTCGCTCAGCAGCACCCGCAGCCACTGCGCCTTCGCGGGAATCTCGAGGTCCAGCAGCTTCTCCACCGCCAGCGCGTAGGCCAGATTGTTGTTCATCGGGCCCAGGTAGTCCACGCGGTCGGTCAGCGGAACCACCTGCTGATAAAACTTCGCCTCGCAGGTCTTTTCGATCCCCGTGTGCAGGTATCCGATCTCGGGATAGAGCCGCACCACGATCTCGCCGTCAATCTCCAGCACCAGCCTCAGCACGCCGTGCGTCGACGGATGCTGCGGGCCCATGTTCAGCACCATGTGCTGATCGCGCGAGCCCTCCGCTGTGGGAGCCTGCAGAATAGGAGTGCCTACTTCGGGCAGCGTCGGCATCTAGCGGTATCCCTCCACCGGATAGTCCTTGCGCAGCGGATGCCCCACCCACTCCGTCCGGCATCATGATGCGCCGCAGGTTCGGGATGCCCATCAAAACGGATCCCGAACAAATCGAAAACCTCGCGCTCGTAATAGTTCGCCCCCGGCCACACTGGAGTGATCGAATCCACCGTCGGATCCGCCTCATCCACCAGCACCGTGAGCCGGATCACATGCTTGTACTTGTGCGAGCAGGCGTGGTATACCACCCGGAATCGCGGCGTCGAAGGAAACCAGTCCACCGCCGTCACGTCCTGAAACGCGTTATATCCGGCGGCTATCAGAGTCGAGCACGCGGCCCGAATCTGCTCCCTGGCAATGGTCAGCGTCAGCTCGCCGCGATCGAACCGGGCATCGGTCAGTGCATCCGCGTTCCAGCCCAGAATCGCCTTGATCGCCGGGATGGTCCGGCATGCCCGCCAGAACTGCCGCTTTGTCAGTGAGTGTGGTCTTGGCATCGGCCATTTAGAGGTCCGCCTTGTCCAGGCTCCAGTCGAGGATGCCCTTGCGCACGATGTAGTACAGTCCCACCGCGATGAATCCCAGGTACACCACCATCTCCCAGAACCCGAACATACGGCGACTCCCGGTAATGTGCGGAAGCTTGCGGTAGATCACCGCCCACGGCATCATGAACACCGCTTCCACGTCGAACAGGATGAACAGCATCGCCACCATGTAAAAGCGCACGCTGAATCGCTGCCGGGCGTCTCCGACCGCTACGATTCCGCACTCATAGGCGGCCAGCTTGGTCACCGAATTCCGGTGCCGGCCGATAAACCACGAAGCCGCCACCATTGCCGCGCCCATGCCGAACGCCACCAGAATCTGCAGCAGGAGCGGCACATACTGCCAGAAATAGGGAATCGGTTCGACCTTCATGGTGCCAGCCCCCGGAAAGTGACGAATCTGCGCGGCGGGCACAACGAGGTTTCTGCCCCTTTTTAGCCACAACCGCTGGTTTGAGCTTAGGTTTTCAACCTAGGTCCGGTCAAGGTAGATACCCCTGACCGTCCAAATCTTTGCATCACAGCGAATTAAAGGGCCGCTGGCGACCGCTCAAAGCAGCGACTCTCAGGAATCAAGCTGATCAGATCACCCCGTGGAAGTATGCGTGACCCACGTCACTTCGTTTCCCCGGACGGGAAAGCATAATTCGATTATTCCCGTTGTGGTTTTTGGTACCTCGGTCATCTAAATACGTCCAATATTTGGCCGAGGAATAGGATGAGGATGAACTGTATGATCGGCACTGCAGCAAACCATCTGACTTTTTCGGGATCCGTCTCGGCCCTCCCCTCTCAGGCCACCGGCACTCGGCGCCGTATCAGCCCTGTAGCCGGACACGCCCTTGAGAAACTCGGTCATGCCATCGAGTACCTCACGGACGAGTTCATGAACGCAGAGAGCTTCGCCCCATCCGGCCGCGACGGCCGCCTCGAGGCAATCGAGATCCTGATGGCCGCCAATCGCAACGTCTACTACCAATGCCCTGAGGTGCCCAGTCTGCGCCAGCGCCTCATTACCTTTTTCCACCGGTACGTCTAACCAACATTCCTCCTCCAGACTAAAAAAACGGGTCCGCCTGCCAGGTCGGACCCGTTCTTGTGTTCCGGCTGAGTTTTGGGTCTGAATTCCCCTTCCGGCTCAAGGCACGGCAATCCGATGCACCACCTGGTCGGCGGTCAGCACCATCAGCGTCTTGTCTTTCGTTCCGGCAATGCGCGCCAGCCGGATGGGCGAGTTCAGCGTGAACCGCTTCAGTTCCTTCCCCGTCTGCTCGTCCACCAGCAGAATTTCGTTTTCCCGATTCACGCCCGCCACCAGATGCAGATCGGCATCGGTCGCAACCGGCCGGCCGAAAAACTCCCCAACCTTGCTGCCATCCTTCAGCCGGTAGATTGCGGTATTTTCATGCTCGCCCCGCGCCAGCACTACATCGCCTGAGACCATCGCCCGCCGCACATCGTTCCACCCATGCGTCAGGTCCGTCTCCGGCACAACCACCTCTTCCAGCGCCTTTCCCGTTTCTGGAGACACCGTCTCGATCAGCAGCCCCTTCTTCCGCTGCTTCAGCGCGTCCATCTCTTTTTGCAGTTCCGGATGTGCGCCCACCTCGCCCTTCACGGCGTCATTCGACAGGTCCCACGCCAGCACCAGCCGGTTGTCCTCCGAAGGCCAGCATGCCGGAGTCTCCGCGCTGAAATCCCGCGTCCACGCCACTGCCTGTCCGTCCATCTTCTTCACTTCCAGCGTGGCGTGCCGGCCCGTCCCCTTGTCCTTGCCCATCGGCTTGTACTTCAGTTCGAGATCGTGGTACTGCCACCCGTCGTCATCGAGCTTCGCCAGTTCGCTCGACTTCGGCGCCCCCTCCGCCAAGGCAAACTTCAGCTCCTTGGGGTCCATGTTCACATACTTCGGAAACTGCCCAAACAGATTGTCGTGGTCATCCATCCACGCTGACTGGAACGGCCGGATCAGCAGCATCTGCTTGCCCGTTTCCAGGTTCCACAGCGCCGCCCGGTTCTTCAGCGAAATAGCCAGAAATTTTCCGTCGCGCGAAAACGTGCCCTTGTTCAGCGGCGGCAGCGGTCCCACGTCTACGGCAATGCTCCGCGCCTTGGGCTCGCCCTCGGCGAACAGCGCAAATCCCCCCGCCGAGTCCTCCGTCAGCGTGTACTTCCCCCACGCATCGATGGCGCTCAGCTTCGATGCCGCCGTGACCTTGTTCGTCTCCGTGTCGTATGTCGCCGCCGCATAATCCTTCAGCGGCCACACGCGCAGAGTCCCCGCCTTGCTCGTCCCGGCAAACTGCTGGTCTCCGATCTCCGACTCCCGCATCACTTTCCCGTCTGGAAACGACAGGATGCGCAGGGCGTACAGCTTGTTCTTGTTGACATCCCCCACCACTGCAATCTGGTCAGGCCCGACAAAGCTCATCCTCACCTGCCCCAGTCCCTTCAGCTTCCCCTCCAACTGCACCGGCTGCTGCTTCTCCAGGTCGAACGCCAGCATCTTCAGTCCGGCTGTCAGCAGCATGTAGTGCCCATCCGGGGCCACTGCTACGCTGACGATGCTGTTTCCCTCCAGGATGCTCATCGCCAGCCGGTACAGCCGCCCGTCAAAGTCCCGCGCGTCCGGTTGGTAGAACTTCGGGTTTTCAAAGATCAGCTTTCCGCTCTCCACATCCACAATCTGGATCCCGACCCGTAACGCTTCCGGCTCGTCCTTCACCGTCACGCAGGTCAGCGTGCGGCCATCGGGAGACAGCACCGTCTGGCTGCATCCGCTGAACACTACCACTTCCTTCACGCTCACCCGCTTGCCGGTGGCCACGTCCCAGCGCTCCACCCGCAGGTTGTCGTCGTGAAAGACCACCTGCTTTGAGTCGGGCGTGAACTGCGCCCCATCCGCATCGGGCGCGTCGATCCTGGAAAGCATCTTTCCCGTCTCGCGGTCCACGATCACCACGCTTCCGTCGTCCTGCCCCAGAAGCATCTTCCCGTCCGGGCTGAACCGCAGCCGCCAGAACGCTGGCCGCAGCGGCGGATCGAGTTTGGTGGTCTTTTCGTCGGTCACGCCGGTCATCACGTCCGCGATCCGTTCTTCCACAATGCTCTTCGTCCACGCCTGAAACGCCTCGCTGTTGGGCGCACGCTGCCCCTTGCATCCCGGGGGCAGAGTCCCAATCAGTTTGAGAGCCTGCGCGTAGCGCTGCGTATCTTCTTTTGTGATCCCGAAGGCGTTGGTGAACCAGTTGCCGGTCCTGCCCTTGTTTTCCGTCGCGCGGTCGAAGAAGGTCGCAAAGTTCTCCGGCGCATAGCCGGCCCGCACCATCGCGTACACCGCTACGCGGTCGGCCGTCAGTTCTCCCTTTTCGTCGTGCTTGTCGTCGCCCGACTTCGTCGGCGTGCTCATCAGCAGGTGGACCTTCGCGAAGATGTCCGCGCGATCGCCCACCTGCGTGATCCCGGCGCGCCGCAGCAGCCGCGTCATCTCAATCGCCGTCTGGTGGGTGGCAATGTGCCCGATCTCGTGCGCCACCACGCCTGCCAGGTCATCCTCTACCCTGACCGCCGCAATCAGCTTGCGGCTGATATACACCCGCCCGCCGCCGATCGAGAAGCCGTTGATCTCCCCCGAGTCGTACACCCGGAAGCGGTAATGAATTGCCGTGGGCGGCAATTGCGCCAGCAGCCGTTCCCCCACCCGCGTCAGTTGGTCGTCGGGGCCCGGCACGGCGACGCGCATATCGCTCTCGAAGTATTCGGCCATGGCGTCGGCCAGGTCCTGCTCCTGCTGATCGTTGAAGATATTCGGCGCGGTCGGCGTCGTATCCGGAGCCGCCACCGTGCAAGCTCCCGCCTGCCCTCCCGCCTGTCCCCATGCCCCAACCGGAAGAGAACACACCAACCCGCACGCCAGAACCAACTGCCACCGCGCCATAACGAACCACCCCGAGATTCCTGGAAAATTTGCGCCAAGCATATCACGGGTTCGGATCGAGACGCAGAGCTTGAACGGGACAGGCGTTCTCTGAGCCGGCTGTAACAGAAGGAATGACTCTATGGGTAATCCCGAGAGCATTTTCGGGGTTGGTGTATCCGGCACGAGAGCCAGGCTCGACAACTCAGGATCGGGTCCGGATGTACGCGTATGTTTACTTAGTAGTTAGCGTGGATGAGAAAACGGTGGAAACAGAGGGGAGCGCGTAAGGGGGTTAAAAGGGCCTAAAAGCGAAGGAACGGCGTAAAACCGTCTTTTTGCTAAGTTATTTGTTATGAGTATATAGTTCAATAATTGTGGAAAACTTTTAAAATCATAACTGTTAGTTTTCTGGTTAACACCCACTGAAGCTTGGCAGGAGCCGCGAAGGCGGTTTGCACTGGGCCATAAAATTGCGCGGGCGTAACACAAAGTCATGATGGAGCAGGAGACGCGGAAGAGGATGTGCCGGCCATCACACCTGTGGGGTGCTTCGGGCGCTTGTTCCGCCTTCAAGGTCGGTCAGAATCACTCCGCTTTCAGCGCATCCACCGGATTGACAGCGGTGGCGCGTGAGGCCGGCAGAAAGCTGGCCAGCGCCGCCGCCGCTGCCAGGATGAGAGGAACGGCAGCGAAGCTGAGCGGATCGAGAGGGTTGACGCCAAACAACAGCGTCCTCAGAAGATCGCGAGACTGCGACTGCGGCCCCCAGGCCAATGACGACGCCAATCCCAGTCAGCGCCAAAGCGGAGCGCACGAACATCCAGCCGCAGCTCGCCCTTCTGGGCGCCGAGCGCCATGCGAATACCGATCTCGCGCGTGCGCTGCGATACAGCATAGGAGATGACTCCGTAGATGCCGATGAGGCTGAGCGCGAGGGCCATGGCTCCCGCGATTGCCAGCATGACGAGCGTGAACGAGGTGCGCGCCATCGAGCGGCTGTAGATTTCGCCCAACGTCTGCATCGACGCTACCGGAAGGTTGCCATTCGTCTGCCACACCGCCTGCTGAATCTCGCTGCGCAGGCTCTCGGTTCCGGCGCGGTCGCTATGCACAACAAAGGTCACTTCGCGCTGCGGTGTCGATGGAGTTGTTTTCGTAGGGCACCTTCACCATCACAGGCCAGTACACGGTCGCCGGGGCCTCTTCGTCCACGCCATTCTGGTGCACGTCCTGAGCGACGCCGACGACCTCAAGCCAGGGCTGGGTCGGCATAATTCTGAAATGCTTGCCGATGGCCGCTTGCGCCGAGCCCCACGACTCCCGCGCCAGATTCTCTGAGATGATTCCCACCGGCCTCAATCCGTAGATATCGTTCCACGTGTAGTCGCGGCCGGCCACCAGGCGAGTTCCCGCGGTTTGAAAATATCCGGGCGAGATGTAGTTGAACAGGCGCATCGGCGCGCTTCCCGCGCGGTCGTTCTTGCCCTCGATGAAGATGTTGTTCCAGGCCGGCTCCAGCCCGTCCATGGGCACGTCCCGCGCAAACCCGGCAGAGCTTACGCCGGGAATGGCGGCCAGCTTGTCGGCGATGGCTGTTCTCGAGGCGCGCGGTGGCCTGCGCATCGGGAACGAGTTGCTGTGGAATCGCGACGCGCAAAGTCTGCACGTGGTTCGCGTCGGCAAATCCGGGGTCGACGCCGCGAAGCGCCGCAAGCGTGCGGATCATGAGCACGGCGCTGATCAGCAGCACCAGCGCCATGGCCACTTGCGCGATCACGAGCAGATTGCGTCCGCGCTGCCGCTCGCGGTTGGCGCTCGCGGTCCGCCCCGCGGAGGCCTGCGCCAGCGACGCCAGCCGGCCGCATCGACTTGAGCGCCGCGATGGTTCCGAAGAGCAGTGCCGAAACCAGCGAAAGCCCGAGCGTGAAGGCAATGGAGCGCACGTCGAGCGAGATCTCGTGCAGGCGCGGAAGGTTCGCAGGGCCAATGGCGGCCAGCAGCCGCAACCCAGCCAACGCAATCCCGATGCCGGCCACGCCGCCGATCAGCGCGAGCAGCACGCACTCGGTAAGCACCTCGCGGGCTATGCGTGCCCGCCCGGCGCCCAGCGCCGCGCGAATCGCCAGTTCCTGCTGACGCCCCTCGGTGCGCACCAATGAGCAGGTTCGCCACGTTGCTGCAGGCAATCAGCATCACCACGCCGATGGTGCCCATCACCACCCACAGCACGCCAGCCACGCTGCCGATCACTTCCTGCTTCATGGGACGAATGGCGCCCGAGATCTTCCACGTTTCGTAGAAGTGCGGGTCGCCGCCGTCGTTGTTGGTCCACGAATCCATCCAGATGTTGAGCATGCGCGCGATGTCCGCGTTGGCCGCGCCGATCGTCACACCGGGTTTGAGCCGGGCAATACCGTTAAAGCCGAAGCCGGCCAGGATCTGGTGTCGCGGATCGAAGCCCAGCGGGATGAGCAAGTCGAAGTCCTGGTTCACGACCTCAAACCCTCGCGGCATCACGCCGACGATCTCGCGCGTCTGGGAATCGACCTGGATGTTTCTTCCGATGACCGACGGGTCGCCGCCAAAACGCCGCTGCCAGTAGCCGTAGCTCAGCATCGCGACTTCGTGGCTGTGCGGGGCCTGGTCGGCCGTCAGGATCCATCGCCCGGCAGTGGGCGGAGTGTTCAGCGTCTGCAGCACTCCGTCGCTGATGTAGGTTGTGTGCACCTCTTCGGGCTGCGCGATGCCGGTGACGTTGGCTGTGCCTGAGATCCACACGCCGATGGACTGAAAGGTGCGGTTGTGTTCGGCGAAGGTCAGATACATCGACGGCGAAAGGCGCAACCCCTCGGCGAAGTTGGCCAGGCCGGCCGCTCCAGGAGCGTGCAGCCACACCGCCACCAGTTGTTCGGGCTGGGGATAGGGCAGGGGCTTGAGCAGAATGCTGTCGATGACGGTAAAGACCGCGGTGTTGGCGCCGATGCCGATGGCCAGCGTGAGAAGAACGGTGGCGCCGAATCCGGGCGATTTGCGCAGACGGCGGAAAGCGAGTTTCAGGTCGGCAAGGAGGGACTCAAGCCGGGGCCATTGCCAGACCTCGCGGCTGCGCGTCTGGATGAGGGTGGGATTCCCGAAGGCGCGAAGAGCTGCCTGGCGTGCCTCGACACGAGAGAGATTTTCAAGGCGCATGAGCTGCTCAGTCTTCTCTTCGATGTGCTCGCGCAGCTCTTCGTTTAATTCGTCGTAGAGATGCCGGCGACGGAAGATTGCTTGAAACCAGCTCATGGTTGAGATCCTCCTAAGAATTCGTCTCGCCCCTGTTCGGTCCGAGCACCATCTGGATGCCTTCCAACATGCGGTCAAAGCTGGATATCTCGTGCTCCAGATGGCGTATGCCGGTTCTGGTGATCTCGTAGACGCGCACGCGACGGTTGGTTGCGGGCGAAACAGTCCACTCGGCTTTGACCAGCTTGCCTTTCAGCAATCGCTGCAGGGCCGGATAGAGCGAACCTTCTTCCACTTGAAGCAGGTTCTTCGAGCGTTGCTGGATGTGCTGGACGAGGGCGTAACCGTGGGCCGGCTGGCGGCGCAGCGATTCGAGGACCATCATTTCGAGGGCGCCGGGAAACAGATCGCGGGCCGTGTTTTCCCTGTTTTCCATAAGGCATTGTTTGAACATGCCTAGAGTAAACAAGTAAGAATAGAAAGTCAACCGGATCTGACGGCGAGGGGGTTTCGTTCCAGCCAGGCGCGGGGCCGTCTACTGCAAAACTGATAGAGACAAAAGGCCTTCTGAAGCCACCCACCCGTTGGGCGGGTGGGGGGCCGCTGCAAAAATGCCTGTCATGATTTCCTTATCCTTGGGGATCCGCCTTACTGGCCCATCGCCAGCACCGCGAACAGCAGAATCCAGGCCACTCCCAGCGTGTGCCAGTACCAACCCGTCGCGTCGACGGCAATCTGGCGCGACTCCACCCGCTTGAACCACCCCAGCGCCGTCACGCAGAGAACCAGCGCCAGCACCCCCAGCACCAGGTGCGCCGCATGCAATCCCGTAACGATATAGAAGAAGTAGCTTGCTGGAGTCGACCACCGGTCGAACGCGAAGCCCTCGGCGGTCAGTTGCTTCCACGCGATCACCTGGCCGGCTACGAACAGCGCTCCCAGCACCAGTGTCGCTGCCAGCCACGGCAGGGCGCGCCGCACTGCCGGCCGTCCCAGCCCCAGCCACTCTTCAAGCACATCGATCTCGCGGAAGATGTGCCGCCGCGCGAACTCCATGGTCACGCTGCTCAGAAGAAGGATGGCCGTGTTCAGGTAAACAATGGGAGGCAGGTCGATGGGGCGCCAGTCGCCGATCATCTCGTGGCTGCGCGGATCCATGTGCATTCCTGCCTGCCGCGCGAAGAACAGCACCACCAGAGCCGCGAAGAACATCATGTCGCCGGCGAGCGCAAAAAAAACAAAGAACCGGACACGCTGCAGCCGCTCTCTCGGTCCTTTGCGAGGACTTTGCCAGTCGTCGTCGCCGCCGCCGCCTCCTCCACCGGTGGGCCGGCGGTCTACAGGGGGTTTTCCCCCGATTCCAGGTTCTTTCCGTTCGATTTCGGCGGGAGCACGGCTGCTGAAGGCGATAGGCATTGGGGAAGCCTCTGTGTCTGTGAGAATTGGTCCCACCCATGCTTGGACGCACGGACTACAGCATGAGATGGTCGATTGTGTACCGGAACCTCATCTCTTCGACAGAGATATCTTAGGTCTGTTTCTCCTGCATCGTCATCTGGACAAACTGACGGTGCACGCGGCGATCCTGCGACATCTCAGGATGAAACGTGGCCGCCATCAACTTTCCCTGCCGGACCAGAACCGGAAATCCTTCACGGCGTGCCAATACTTCGACGTTCGGACCCACCTCAACGATGCGCGGCGCGCGAATAAAAACCATCTCCAGGGGATCGCCGGGAAGGGAACTGGGCTCAACCTGGATGCTCGAGTCGATCTGCCGGCCATAGGCATTGCGTTCGACAACGGCGTCCAGCACGCCCAGGCTCTTCTGCGCCGGGCGCCGCACCTCGCGCGCCAGGAGGATCGCCCCCGCGCACGTCCCGAACGTCGGCCGCTTCTGCGCAAACTCCTTGAGCGCATCGAAGAAATGCCGCCGCTCCAGAAATTTCAGCATGGTGGTCGACTCGCCGCCGGGAATGATCAGCCCGTCCAGATTGGCTAGTTCTTCGGGATTGCGAACCTCGACCGGCTCCGCGCCGGCTTCGGTCAGAGCCGCGGCATGGGCTGCGAAGTTTCCCTGAATGGCGAGGACGCCAATGCGCGGCCGCTTCGTGTCTTCCGTCAATCCCTTCCCCTGTCGTTCCCAAAAAACAAATCGGAGATGCGACGCTACCTCGGAGGGCCTCCCCGCCTGCTTCTCACCAGAGACACAATGAACACGGTGATGGCGGCAAGACATGCCACATCGAATCCGCCGACGGCGGCTCCCATTCCAGACTGACCGTCGCTCGAGTTGCGCACCATCCAGGTGGCCAGAGTGCACGAGGAAACGCCGACAATCAGGAAAGCCGCTATGGCTTGACCGACTGCTTTCAAGAGTCGCATGCATTTGACTGCGCCTACCAGCCGCGGGTTTGCAGCAGTTCCTTCTCTTCGATCGCCGCGGCGGCCAGGCCCTTCATGGTGCCGGTGACCTGCTCGCTGACTTCGGCCAGGATCTTGGGATCGTTGTAGTGCGTGGTGGCGATCACGATGGCCTTGGCGCGGGACACGGCTTCTTCGCGCTCCTTCGGGTCGTTCTCGACATCGAGCGGAGTCGCGCGCTCCTTCATGAAGATGCCGGAGCCGACAAAGATGGCCTCGGCGCCGAGCTGCATCATCAGCGCCGCGTCCGCCGGGGTGGCGATGCCGCCCGCCGAGAAGTTGGGCACCGGCAGCTTGCCGGCCTGCGCCACCATGCGGATCAGTTCATAGGGAGCCTGGTGCTCCTTGGCCGCGGCGTAGAGCTCCTGCTCGCTCAGAACGGTGAGGGCCCTCATCTCCTTGACGATCTGGCGCATGTGCTGGACGGCGTGGACCACGTCGCCGGTGCCGGCCTCGCCCTTGGTGCGGATCATGGCCGCGCCCTCGGCGATGCGCCGCAGGGCTTCACCCAGGTTCCGCGCGCCGCAGACGAAGGGCGTGGTGAACGCGTGCTTGTCGATGTGGTGGGCCTCGTCGGCCGGGGTCAGGACTTCGCTCTCGTCGATGAAGTCGACGCCCAGCTCCTGCAGAATCTGCGCTTCGGCAAAGTGGCCGATGCGCGCCTTGGCCATCACCGGAATGGAAACCGCGCTCGATGATCTGCTTGATCAGCTTGGGGTTGGCCATGCGGGCCACGCCGCCCTCGGCGCGGATCATGGCCGGCACGCGCTCCAGCGCCATGACGGAAGCGGCGCCCGCCTCTTCGGCAATGCGGGCCTGCTCGACGTTCATCACGTCCATGATGACGCCGCCCTTGAGCATCTCGGCCAGGCCCACCTTCAGGCGCAGGCTCGTGCCACGTAAAGCTCTTGTTTCCATTCATGTTCTGACATGTCGACTTCCTCTTCCGGATATACGCCGCGCACGCAGCCAGGGTCGTCAGCGGCATTGGAGATCAATACCCAGTGTAGCAGTGATGTGCTCTGTTGAGCGATGCGCGGCGGACGACCGACGGGATCGCAATTCTTAAGCCTTTCCAATGAGATATGTCCTGCTTCTGGTCACGCCTCCTGCATGTTTTCGTCTCGCATGGCTACAGCAGCTCATCCCGTTACGCCTCCTCCGCCGTTGAGCCGGCGCCGCCATGCTGTTGCCGCTCCGGAACAGGGAACTGGCCCTGGTGCCCGCCGGGAAACCGGCTTCGGTGCGGCTGCCGATTGACCCCGAATGCCTGTGGTGGCGCGGCTGCCGGTTGAGCTGGAGGTCGGCGGTGCCCGTGCAGCGATTTCCGGGTGCGCAATCTGCTGACGCTCGAGCCGGGCATCCATCGTCGACTCGCAGTGGAGCCACGGCGAGGACCTGCCGCTGGCCGCCGGCGATGTGCAGCTGGCATGGACCGAATTTGAAGTGGTCGATAACAGCCTGGCCGCGCGCATCACGCGCTCGCCTGAATGGACAGACGCGTGAGAGGAGCGCGATCGGATGAAGACCGGAAAGACGGCCGTGCAGCGCCCGGGCGGACTGGCCGGCTGGATGCCTTGCGCGGCTGGCGGAATGCGCGAGGCAGCTCGCAGCCGCGACCTGGCCCTGCTAGAACGCATCAGCCTCGCCCCCCGCCAACGCTCGCGCTGGTGGAAGCCGAGGGCCGGCGTTTTCTGGTCGCCAGCTCGCCCGAGGGCGCTCCGGCTTTCTACCCGCTTGACGCGGCCGGCGCACCGGAGCGCTCGGCAAACGACAGAACCAGCGAGGAGGGTCTCGTGGTAGTTCTCCTCGCCGCGGCGCGCAGTCGCGTCGGCCGCATCGGTGCCGCTGCTGCCCGATCTGAACGCGAAGCTCCATGCCTCCGACTCGACTCCCTGGACGATCGTCTTCGTCCTGACGCTCATCACGCTTCTGCCCGCCATCCTGATGGCCATGACGCCGCTGGTGCGGCTCCTGGTGGTGTTTCACTTTCTGCGCCAGGCGCTGGGCACGCAGACCGCGCCCTCGAATCCCACGCTGCTGGGGCTGGCGCTGATGATGACCTGGTTCCTGATGACGCCGGTGCTGACCCAGGTGGATCAGCAGGCCGTCGAGCCCTACCGCGCCGGGCAGATCACCGGGATGGAAGCTATCGACCGCGGCGCGCAGCCGGTGAAGCACTTCATGCTGCACTATGCGCGCGAGAAGGACCTGGCCCTGTTCACCGCGGCCGGACAGATTCGCGCGCCCCAACTCGCCCGACGACCTGCCCATGCGCGTGGTCATTCCGGCCTACATCCTGTCCGAACTCAAAGCCGGATTCTCGATCGGCGCGGTACTGTTTCTGCCGTTTCTGCTGATCGACATGGTGACCGCCTCGATCACCACCTCGATCGGCATGTTCCAGTTGCCGCCGGTGGTGGTGTCGACGCCGCTCAAGATTCTGCTGTTCGTGATGGTGGACGGCTGGAACCTGCTGGCCAGCTCGCTGCTGAAGAGTTTTTAAGGAGATTCGAATGACCGCCCGACATGGTTGCCGAATTGCTGCGCCAGTTGATGAAGGAAGCGATGATCCTGGCCGCGCCCATGTCTGATGGCGGCGGCGCTTGCTGAGCTTTGTTCTGAGCCTGGTGCAGACGCTGACCAGCCTGCAGGACCAGTCGCTGACCTCGGTTCCGCGTCTGCTGGCGGTGGCCGTGATCCTGCTGGTCGGCATGCCGTGGTTTCTGGGGCGCATGACCGAGTACACGCGGATGCTGCTGATGGATCTGCATCAGTACCTGGGGTGAAGAAAGCAGCTCAGCTTCAGCCATCAGCTCTCAGCATCCCGCCTGAGCGACGGATGAGGGCTAACGGCTGAAGGCTGAGAACTGCGAACTACGACTGTGAACTGACGACTCGCAATGACTGACTGGACCACATTTCTGAGCGCGATGACGCTGGCCCTGGTCCGGGTGAGCGGCATGGTGTGTTTCGCGCCGTTCTTCTCTTCGAATGCGCTGCCGATGCGGACCAAGGCGGTGTTCGTGCTGGCGGTGGCCTTTCTGCTGGCGCCGCTGGTGGCCGCGCTGCCCAATGCGCACGCCGAGATCAGCTTTGCCGCCCTGCTCGGCGAACTCGCGGTGGGCCTGGTCTACGGGCTCACGCTGGCGCTGTTGAACGAGATGCTCCTGTTCGCCGGGCCAGATCGTCGGGCGTGCAGTTCAGCTTTTCGCTGGTCAACCTGATGGATCCCTCCTCGCACATCGAAACGCCGCTGCTGGGCGACCTGTTCCAGCTGATGGGCACGCTGGTGATCATCGCCGCCGGGCTGGATCGCATCCTGCTGGCTTCGATGGTGCGCAGCTTTCGCGCGGTTCCGCTGGGCAGCTATGCGCTTGCGCCGGTGACCGCGCCTGGCCATCGTGCGCGCCGCGGGCGGAGTTTTCGTGGCCGGAGTCGAACTGGCTGCGCCGGTTCTGGCCGCCACCATGCTGGTCGAAATCTGCCGTGGCGCTGATGGGCAAGCTGAGCCCGCAGTTGCCGGTCATGAACGCTGACGGTTCCGCATCAAGACGCTCACGGGCTTCGCGATTCTGGCCGGATCGCTGGCGCTCTGGCCGCGCTTCATCGAAGGCGCGGTTTGCTGGGCTTGCTCGATCTGGCCGAGCGCTTGATCGCGGGCCGCCCGGCCGCCGGCTTGGAGGCTAGCCCATGCCCGGAGACCGCACCGAACAGGCAACCCAGCATCGCCGCGACAAAGCGCGCAAGGAAGGCGACATCCTGCACAGCCGCGAACTGACGGCGGCGGCGGGAACGCTGGCCGGAGTCGTGGCTCTGGGTTTGCTGGGCAGCCGTTCGCTGCTGGCGTGGCGGCAGCGTCTTTGCGGGATTTCTCGACATTGGGCCAGCCGGCGCACTGGGAGCCGAGCCAGCTTGCGCCCACCATGGTCAGCGCTGCGGCGGCTGGCGCTCGCCTGCTTCAGCGCCGGTCGCCATGATCATGGCCGCTGTGGCCGCGGCCGCGCTTGCCGTAGGGCTGGTGCAGACCGGCGGGCTCATCGTTTCATGCCGAAGCGGTCGGGATTCAAGCTCGACCGCATCAATCCGCTCTGCGAATGCCAAAAACCTTTTCTCTCTGCGGGCCGCGGCGCGCCTGGGCAAGTCGCTGATTCCGGCGGCCATTCTCGGCATCTTCGCGGTGCAGCGCATCGCGCAGCAGTTGACGATTCCGCCGTTTTCGACCGCGCGCCTGGAGATGCTGGGCTCCGATGTCTTCGGGCTGTTGCAGGCCGCGGCGTGGCTGCTGTTCGCCTGGGCGGCGGTCGATTACCTGGTTGAATGGCAGAGCCGCGAATCGCGCCTCAAGATGAGCAAGCAGGACCTGCGCGACGAGTATCAAGGAGACCGAAGGCTCGCCGCAGATCCGCAGCCGCATCCGCGGACTGCAGCGGCAGATGCGCCGCCGCAAGGTGAAGGACGACGTGATCGCGCGGCCGCCGTGGTGCTACCAACCCCACCCACTACGCGGTTGCGCTGGGCTTCGACTTCAACACCATGGACGCGCCCAAGGTGCTGGCCAAGGGCCGCAACCTGCTGGCCGAGGAGATCAAGGCCGAGGCGCGCTGGGCGGGCGTGCCGATCATCGAGAATCCTCCGCTGGCGCGCTCGCTCTATCGCTCGGTCGAAGTCGGCCAGTCCATTCCGGTTGATCTCTACGCGGCGGTGGCCGCGATTCTCGCCTATCTCTACCGGCAGAGGGTGGAAACCGAAGTGCGCGACCGCCGCGCTCGCGAAGCTGCCGCGCGCACCGCCGCCAATGCGCGTACGCAGGCTTTCCGGAGACGCGCGCCCGACCAATCCGTCATGCCCGCAATCCGGATCCAGCTCAGGGAGGTCCGCAATGAGCACCACTGCCGTCGCACCTGTGCCGCCGTTCGCCGCGCTGTATTTCGTTCGTTCGCACGGTTGAGGGAGTACGCGCTGCCGCTTGCCGCCATCAGCGTGATTTTCGTCATGCTGGTGCCGCTGCCGGCCGCCGCGCTCGACCTGCTGCTGGCCTGCTCGATGGCCGCGTCGATGATCGTGTTTCTGGCCGCGGTGCAGATCCGCCGCGCCGTCGAGCTCAGCGTCTTCCCCACGCTGCTGCTGCTGCTTACGCTGTTCCGGCTGTCGCTGAACATTGCCTCGAGCCGCCGCATTCTGCTGCACGGATCGGAAGGCACGGCCGCCGCGGGGAAGGTGATTGAAGCTTTCGGGCAGTTTGTCGTGGGCGGAAATTATGTGGTCGGCTTCGTGCTGTTTCTGGCCCTGATCGCGATCCAGTTCCTGGTGGTTTCGCATGGCGCGGTCCGCACCGCCGAAGTGACGGCGCGCTTCACCCTCGATGCGTTGCCGGGCAAGCAGATGGCGATCGATGCCGACATGAATGCCGGCCCGATCGACGAAGCCGAGGCCCGCCGCCGGCGGCAGGCGATTGCGCGCGAAGCCGAGTTCTACGGCGCGATGGACGGCGCGGCGCGCTTCAACCAGCGCGATTCGCTGGCCACCATCCTGATTACCGCCATCAACATCATTGCCGGACTGCTGATTGGAACCCTGCAGCAGGGCATCGGGCTCGGCGAGGCGGTCGCGCACCTACACGATTCTCACCGTCGGCGATGGACTGGTGACCATGATTCCGTCGCTGCTGGTTTCGGTGGCCGGCGGAATCACGCTGACCCGCGCCAACTCCGCCGGAATGCTGGGCGGCGAGATCCGCCAGCAGCTTGCTGGCGTCGGCCCGTCGACGCTCTATCTGGCCAGCCTGGTTACCGGCGCGATGTGCCTGATTCCCGGGCTGCCGAAGTTCGCGTTTCTGCTGGTGTCGGCGATACTCTTCTCTGGCGGCGCGGAGGGTTGCGGCCGCGGCCGCCGCCGTGCAGCCGGCCGATGTCGGACCGGCGGAGAAGAAGAAGGCGGAACAGGCGCAGGCGAGCGATCTCGCCAAGCTGCTGCGCCTTGAAGACCTGACCCTCGAGATCGGCTTCCAGTTGATTCCGCTGGTGGACGAGAAGCAGGGCGGACAGCTGCTGACGCGGGTCCGCACCCTGCGCCGGCACCTTTCGGCAGAGCTGGGCTTTCTGATTCCGCCGGTGCACATTTCGGACAATCTCCGCCTCAAGCCGAGGGAGTATGTCTTCTCTCTGCGCGGCATCGAGATCGGCCGCTGGCAGACCGAAGGGCCGCAGCTTGCTGGCGGTGTCGGGAGACCCGCGACGCCGGCCCCTGGCGGGGAGCGAGACGCGCGAGCCGGCCTTCGGCGTTCCGGCGTTGTGGATCGCGCCCCAGCTTGAAGAGCAGGCCATTGCCGCGGGCTACTCGGTGGTGGATGCGGTCACGGTGATCACGACTCATCTGGGCGAGCTGATCCGGCAGCACGCGTGGGAGCTGCTGGGTCGCGCCGAGATCAAGCGTCTGATGGATTCGCTCAACGACTCGCACCCCAAGCTGATGGAAGAGCTGGTGCCCAAGCTGCTTACGCTGGGCGAAGTCGGCCGCGTGCTCGAGCAGCTGCTGCGCGAGCGGGTTTCGATCCGCGACCTGGGGGCGATTCTGGAGGCGCTGCTCGAGACCGCGCCGCTGAACAAGAGCACCGAGGTGCTGGTCGAGGCGGCGCGGCAGGCGCATGGGCCGGCGGCTGGTGCAGCCGCTGCTCGATGGCGACGGGCAGCTGCTTCCGGTGCTGCTGCTCGATGCGGCGCTCGAAGAAGAGATTCTTGCCACCGTCTCGCCCGATACCGGCCAGCGCCTGCTCGCCTCGACGTCGGCTCCGGGAACGCCCCTGGTGCGCCGGCTGGTCGATTCTTTGAAACCCCTTATCGGCTTCCGCCTCCGCCTGCGGCCCCGCCCGTGCTCCTTTGTCCGAGTCCGGCCCGTTATTACGTCAAGCGCTGGCTGGAGCCGATCTTGCCGCGTCTGGCGGTGGTTGCGGCCGGGGAGATTCCTCCGGAGGTGAGGCTGCGCCCGGTGGGAACGGTGCGGTGAAGGCAGAGCGAGTTCGGGATGACAGAGATGCGGCGCGAGGAAATCGGAGGGAACAGGATGCTGGACATCAGCGGTGTGGCAGGGTGCAGGTACAGGACAGGCAGTTCGTCGCGGCATGCCGCCTACGGGGCGGCTATCCGCCGTCAGGCAGCAGATTCCGCAATGACCGCCGGAGCAGGAACGGGTTCTGCTCGAGCATCTGCCGGTGGTGCGGTTTCTGGCGCGCCGCATTCACGAGCGGCTGCCGCAGCATGTGGATATCGAAGACCTGGTCTCGGCCGGCGTGGTGGGGCTGATGGATGCCTTCGCCAAGTTCGATCCCGAGAAGAAGGTACAGTTCCGCAGTTACGCGCAGTTCCGCATTCGCGGGGCGATTCTCGACAGCCTGCGCACGCTTGACTGGAGCCCGCGCGAGCTGCGCCGCAAGGGCCGCGCGGTCGAGGAAGCGATCCGGGTGCTGACGGCGCGGATGGGCCGCGCCGCCGGGCGAGAACGAAGTCGCCGACGGAGATGGAGCTCGACGCTCGACGAGTATCAGCAGTTGCTCGGCGATCTGAAGGGCCTTGAGATCGGCACGCTGCACATGGAGCGCAATGAGGATTCGGGCGAAGAAGAACTGGCCTATGTTCCCGGCAGGCCCGAAGAAGATCCCGCTGTTCTGCTGCCTGCGGGGCGAGCTGGAAGATCGGCTCGCCGACGCCATTCAGCAATCTGCCCGACCGCGAACGCCTGGTGATGACCCTCTACTACTACGAGGAGATGACCATGCGCGAGATCGGCCTGGCGCTGGGGGTGGTCGAGTCGCGAGTCTCGCAGGTGCATGCCTCGGCGGTGGTGCACCTGCGCGGCGTCGCTGAAGGACCTGGCGGCCGAGGGTGCATTCGAGCAGCAGTGCGCGCAGCGCAAGCCGGCAGCGAACAGGATGCGGGAGCTGCTTGGTGCGAGATGACTGAACGGTCGCCAAGGAGTAAGCCCATGGAAAAGATGCTGAAGCAGGACGAGATCGATGCGCTGTTCGAAGCGGCGCGAGCCTCCGATGCCGGAGGAGAGCGAAGGAAGAGATCCGGGCGCGGGTGGTGCCCTACAACTTCTCCTCGGCCGGACAGATCTCGACCGAGCAACTGCGCGCCATCAGCATGCTCAACGATCTGTTCGCGCGCAACCTGACCCATAACCTTGCGGCGTGGCTGCGCACCCGCTTCCAGGTCAACCTGGTTTCGGCCGAACAGATTCCGTTCAATGAGTTCCTGCTGCGCATTCCGGAGATCAGCTATGTGGCCTCGGTGCGGCTGGAGCCGCTGGGCGCGCTGTCGGTGCTGCAGCTTGACCTGGCGCTGGCGCCGCCGATGATCGATCTGCTGCTGGGCGGGGAGGGCAAGGAAGGCCCTCTGCGCGAGCTGACCGACATCGAGGAGTCGATCCTGGGCAGCGTGGTGGAGATCATCTGCCGCGAGCTGACCGCGGCCTGGCAGCCGGTGGGCCTGAGTTTCAATTTCGAGCGCCGCCAGATGCAGACCCAGGTGGCGCGCATCATCGTCGGTGAATGAGAAGACGCTGTGCCTGAGCTTTGAGATTCGCATGCCGCACAGCTCCGGACTGCTGAACCTGGCGTTTCCGGCGGTGGTGGCGAACACCATTCTGCGCCGCCTGACGTCCGACTGGGGCCGCGGCAGCCGGCATCCCGCCGGACACCAGCGCGACGCATGGAGGACCGCGCGCGCCGGATTCGCTTCGGCACGCGCCTGCAACTGCCCACGGTGCGGGTGCCGGCGCAGTCGATTGAGAACCTGGCAGCCGGGAAGCGTGCTCCGTCTCGACCTGCCGGCGCAGCACGTCTCCCGTTATGGTGCGCCGGTGGGCAGGTGCTGGCCGCCGGCGCAGGCGGTTCGGCCAGGGCACGCATCGCGGCGGCCCGGATTGAGCAGGCGATTGCCGACCGAGCGAGGATACGAACGCATGACCTACTCTTGATTGCTGGATCTCAGTCGCCACCGCGCTGTTTTCGCAGGCGCTGGCCGGCGAGCCGGAGTTGGTCGATTCGCTGCCCCGGCCGATGGAGGCGGGATCGCTCGGCGTTGCACGGCGACCGTCGGCCGGCGACCAGGAGGGCCGCTTCTCGGTGATGCTGGACCGCGGGGTTTCTGGAGTCGCCGCTGCTGGGCGAAGGAGTGGATCAGCAGCGCCGCCTGGGCCGAACTGCTGCGGGAAGTGGCCGATGCCGCGGTGCGGCGAGCTGCTGGCCAAGACCGGACAGAAGTGCCGGGTCGAGCATTTGAAGCAGCAGCGGAGAGGACACAGGTCACGCCGCGCGTTTCAGCTCAAATCCGCGCGAGCGCGCCTGGACGATCCTGGTGCGCGATGAGGTGCGGTGAAGCAGATGCGCCCGAAGCAGACGCCGCCAAGGCGGAACAGAAGAAGGCCGCCGTTGTCCGCAGCCCGCGGCAAGCGCTGCCGATCGGGCACCGGAGCATTGCCGCGACACCGCAGCGGTGCTTTCGCCGGGGCTCGAGCTGCTGCTCGATGTGGAGCTCGAAGCGACGCTGCGCTTCGGCTGCCGCGAGATGCCGCTGGGACGAGATTCTCGACCTTGGGCCCGGGCGATGTGGTGCAGCTGGACCGGCACTGTCACGACCCCGTCGACCTGATCGTGGGCGACAAGATCGTGGCCCGCGGCGAAGTGGTGCTGGTCAACGGCAACTTCGGCTTGCGGGTGACCGAGGTTGCAGCGCCGCGCAAGCGTCTGGAGAGCATACGATGCCTCTTTTAAGACGCAGAGCGCGAACGCGCAGCGTTGCCTGCCCGCTCCGCCGCTGGACGTCGGAACCGGCAGGCGGAGCGGTCTCCCGTGGCCGCGCGATCCGGCGGGCAGATCGCCGTATCGGGCACGGGCTTCTCGAGACCTGCGCCAATCCAGCCTGCCGTTCGGGCTGGCTGCAGGTCTGGCGCAGCCGCTCGACGCCGGTATTTGAAGGCGGATGGAGCTGTTCGGCCGGAGTGCACGCGGGCAGCGGCTGCAGGCCGCGGTGCGCCGGGAACTGGACGGGCGCGGTGGCGCGGCTGGAAACGCACCGCCATCGCGTGCCGCTGGGCCTGCTGATGCTGGAGCAGGGTTGGATCACGCCGGCGCAGCTGCGCGGGGCGCTCGAGGCGCAGCGAGCGCACCGGGCGGGACGGCTCGGGCAATGGCTGATGCGCCAAGGAGGGCGTGAGCGAGCATCTGGTGACGCGGGCGCTGGGGCTGCAGTGGAGCTGTCCGGTGCTGCCGCTCGAATTTCATGACCCGGAGGCGTTGAGCGCCGCTGCTGCCGCGCCTGTTCGTGGATGCATTTGGCGCGCTGCCGCTGCGGGTGGCGGCGGGCAAGCTGGTCTACCTGGGATTTGAAGACCGTCTTGACCCGGTGCTGGCGCTGGCCCTCGAGCGGATGTCGGGTCTGAGGGTGGAGTGCGGGCTGGTGCAGGAGCTCGCAGTTCCGGCCTGCCCATGCGCGCATGCTGGAGGCGAAGTTTCCCCCTGTGGAACTGCTGGAAGCTGCTTCGGAGCCGGCGCTGGTGCAGGGTCTGACGCAGGCCATCGAGCGGGCGCAAGCCGGTCGAGTCGCGGCTGGTGCGGGTGCACGACTGTCTCTGGCTGCGGATGTGGACGCAGGCCGCAGACGGGCCGCTGCCGGAGACGGCGATCGGTGCAGGACCTGATCTGCACGATCGCCGATGACGGTCGGTCTGAGAGTTCCTGAGTGACGCTTCGAATGACTCGGGAGATATCTCGCGGCGCTCATGACCTCGAGGCTTGAAGCGCCGATACAGCCATAGAGGAGGGGAGCTGCGGGATGAGGGAGATTCGAGCGTCTGATCGTCGACGATTCCTCGGTGATGCGGAAGATCGTGGAGCGGGCGTTGCGCCAGGCGGGACTGGATTCGATGGTGGTGCTACGAAGCGGGCAGCGGGACCGAAGGTCTGGAGGTCCTGCGTCGACAACCAGGTCGACCTGATTCTTTCCGATATCAATATGCCGTCGATGGACGGGCTGGAGTTTCTGCGCCAGATCAAGGCGCAGAATCTGGCGCCCGGCGTTCCGGTGGTGATGATCACCACCGAATCGAGCGAAGAGCACGTGAAGCAGGCCATCCAGGCCGGCGCCCGCGGATACATCCGCAAGCCCTTCACTGCCGAGCAGGTGAAGGAGCGGGTGCTGCCGCTGGTGAAGGTGGCCTGACTGATGATGCGACTGAATGGAGTACGCGAATGCCGCCGACGGCGGCGGGCCCGGCAGGGAAATGGAGAGTGGAATGGCGGTATCGTTGCGTGAATCGCTGAGCGAGATCTCCGATCCGCGCAACCTGGATGCGAGCGTCGAGGAGGTCTTTCAGATGATGCTGGGCGTCGAACTGCCGGCGCGATCGGAGCCGCCGTGCCGGACGAAGAAGAGTCGGTGACGGCCGTGGTGGGGTTTGGCGGGCTGCTCAGCGGCGCCTGCGTGTTCCGTTCCGGCGGCGCGCGCGGCGCGCGCAGCTGGCCGCGCACATGACGGGCATGGAATTCGACGAGGTGGACGACACGGTGAAGGACGGCATCGGCGAGATCTGCAACATGCTGGCCGGCGCGTGGAAGGGCAAGGTGCCGGAGCTGGCCGCCAACTGCGGGCTGTCGGTGCCCGCGGTGATCACCGGCCGCGACTACAACCTGCACGTGCAGGCGCCGGAGTTCCAGCTGCAGCATGTCTATGCGCTTCGAAGGCATGCAGCTTCGAAGTCACGATTCGTCTGCGACGGCCTGCAGTAGGTCCCGCCCGGGGCCGGTCCTGCGCTTCGGCGTGAGTGCTCGGCCCCCTTTTCTGTTCGGTTCCGCCGGTGTTTCATTTCGACCTCCGCTTTTCTATGTCTCCCTCTAATCTCCCCCGTCTCTCCGTCTGGTCCTCAATCTGCATGCATTCTCCGATCGTCACTGAGGATCGGGCGAATGGACAGCGGATACTATGCGGCGATGACCGGGCTGGTGGCGCGCACCCAGGCGCTGGACACGGCGGCCGCCAATCTTGCCAATGCGCAGACTCCGGGTTATCGCGCCGAGCGGGAATACTTCCGTTCCGTGCTGCTCGGGTCCGGACGCCGGCACTCGCAGACTCGGGCAGGCGGTGAACAACTACGGCCTGCTGGGCGGCGACCGGCTGAACATGGGCCAGGGGCCGATTGCAGCCGACCGGCAATCCTCTCGATCTGGCCGTTGAGGGCCAGGGATTCTTTCAGATTCAGACCGCGGACGGCGTGCGGTTCACGCGCGACGGCAGCTTTCATCGCTCCCAGGCCGGAACGCTGGTGACGGCAGAAGGGCGAGCCGGTGCTTTCGGCTGCGGGCAAGCCGATCCAGATTCCGCCGGGCGAGGTTTCGGTGGGAGCCGACGGCGTGGTGTCGGTGGCGGGCGGCGCGGTGGACACGGTGGGAGTCTTCACGTTTCCCGCGGCGTCCAGCTCACGCCCGAGGGAGCCAACCGCTACGTCGCGCCGCAGGACGCAGTCCCGCAGGCGTCGAAGGACGCGGCCGTTCACCAGGGCGCGCTCGAGTCGGCCAATGAGGATGCGATCCAGGGCACGCTGGACCTGATCGTGATGCAGCGCCAGGCCGAGATGATGCAGAAGGCGCTGACGGTCTTCCACACCGAGTTCAACAAGTTTGCCAGCGAGGATCTGCCGAGGGTCTAGTAGCACAGGGACAAGCATCAGAGATTAAGGATTACGAGGAGGCAGCAATGATTCGAGCCTTATATACGGCGGCCAGCGGGATGAGCGCGCAGCAGATGAATCTGGACACGATCGCCAACAACCTGGCCAACTCGTCGACCACCGGCTTTCGAGCAGCTGCGCCTCGAGTTTCAGGACATGGTCTACCAGAACCTGGTGACGCCGGGAGCGGCGCAGAGCCAGTCGACGGTGTCTGCGGGGCTGCAGATCGGTTTGGGAACCAAGTCGGCGGCGACCGAAGTGATCATGACGCAGGGATCGCTAACCAGACCTCGAATCCGCTGGATGTGGCGATCGAGGGGCCGGGGTTCTTTCAGGTGCAGCGGCCGGACGGAACCATCGCCTATACGCGCGCCGGACAGTTCCACCTGAACAACCAGGGAACGATTGTGACCACCGACGGCGATCCGCTGATTCCGACGCATCACCATTCCGCCTAATGCGACCGCGGTGACGATTACGCAGTACGGAGTGGTGAACGCCACGCTGCCCGGGCAGCAGAATCCGTCGCAACTGGGGCAGCTTCAGCTGGCAACCTTTCCCAATCCCGGCGGCCTCGAAAGCATGGGGGCGAATCTTCTGCAGGCCACGCTCAGCTCCGGCGATCCGGTGCTCGGCAATCCGGGCGGGACGGAAGGTCTGGGAACGCTGCAGCAGGGGTATCTCGAGAACTCGAATGTCGATGTGGTGACCGAGTTCGTGCAGATGGTTCTGGCGCAGCGGGCCTACGAATCGAACTCCAAGGTGATCAAGGCTGCGGACGACATGTATTCGCAAGTCAATAACATGACACGGTAACGGTGAAGTTGTCGCATGAGATATTGTCAGTTGCCCTTAAGCTGCGGCTTGTACTGGGTTCGTTCTGGCGGGCGCCGGGTTGACGCCGCAGGCGCCGGCGGCGACTGCGCAGGGCCGGCTGCGGTTCACGGTTCCGGCTGAGGCTCCGGCGTTTCGCGAGATCGACGATCCTCACTCGGGCATGCGGTGGCTGCTGGTGAGGGATCGCGGAGCATCCCGGGGGACCGGGCGCGTGGTTCCGCTGGGCGGCCGGGGAGCGTGGGGATTTGCCGCTCCGTGCACCAAAGCTTAGGGCAGCGAAGCTTGCGGCGGCGGCGCCGGTGATCCGTGCCGGCGACCGGATCGTTGTTGAAGAGCATACCGCCGTGGTGGATGCGGCGCTCGGAGGCGGTGGCTCTGGGGCCCGCCGTGGACAGGGCGGCGCTCAGCGTCCGTCTGAAGATTGGCGGCCGGGTGGTGCGGGTCGTCGCCGTTGCGCCGGGGCGCGCGCCGGCTGGCGGCCGAAGGGGAGGCAAGACCATGAAGCGTCGGAGCTGGGTTGCTGTTGCCATCATTGTTGTCGCTTTCAGGGAGCGCACTGTGCCGCGCCGGTTGCCGGAAAGAAGCCCAAGGCTGCTCGCAGGCCGGGTGCCACGCCGCCCGAGGCAGCGCTGGCTTCCTATGTGGAACGGGTGCGGGCGCAGCAGGCGGCGGAGGTGCGGACCCCGGGGTCGATCTGGAGCCCCGAACGGGCAGCTGGTGCGGCTGGGAACCGATGTGAAGGCGTTCCGGCTGCACGACGTGGTTTCGATTGTGGTGACGGAGAGCCTGGCGGCATCGACCGACGGGCAGGTCAAGAATTCGCGGGCTTCGAATGCCAGTTCCAGCATTACGGCGCTGTTCGGCGCGCTGAAGCCCAGCAATGCGCTGCAGAACCTGGTGAACCAGACATCGTCTTCCGGGCTGACGGCGCAGGGGCAGAGCACCACCAATTCCAGCCTGGCGACGACCGTTTGGCGGCGAGGTGGTGGATGTGCTGCCGAACGGGATGCTGGTGGTGCAGGCGACGCGGCAGTTGACCTTCTCGCAGCAGACGCAGCTGATCAGGCTGCGCGGGCTGGTGCGGCCCGAGGATGTGAGCGCGCAGAACCAGATGCTGTCGACGGCGATGACGGATCTCGAGCTTGAGGTGACAGGCAAAGGCATCGTGAACGATTCGACCTATCGGCAGAATCCGCTGGTGCGGTGGCTGGAGAGGCTGGTGGTGTTTTAAGAGCAGGGAACAGGGAACAGGGAACAGGGAACAGGGATCGACAGACTGAAGCGAGAATGACAGGCACCAGGAACTGCGAACCGAGATGAAATGACGAGAGTGGTCGGACAATGCGTGGCGGTGTGGATGGTGCTGGCGGGGGCGCTGATGGCGGTTGCCGAGAGCTGCGCCGGAGCAGGCGCGGATCAAGGATGTGGCGACCATCGAGGGGATTCGCGACAACCAGCTGGTGGGCTATGGGCTGGTGGTCGGGCTGCGCGGCACCGGCGACAGCTCGCAGACGGTGTTTCCCGCGCAGACGCTGATTTCGGCGCTGCAGCGGATGGGGATCACGGTGCCGCAGACGGGGTCGAACTCGCGCCAGCAACATGCAGGTGAAGAATATGGCGGCGGTGTTTGTGGTGGCCACGCTGCCTCCATTCAGCCGGCCGGGCTACAAGATGGACATGACGGCGTCGTCGGCCGGCGACGCACGCTCGCTCGAAGGCGGCATCCTGCTGATGACGCCGCTCTACGGGCCCGATGGGCAGATCTATGCCCAGGCGCAGGGGTCGCTGGTGCTGGGCGGATATATGGCGACAGCCGGTGGAAATGCGCGGCAGATGAACCATCCCACCACGGCGCGGATTCCCGGCGGGGCGCTGGTGGAGCGGCCGGTGCTTTTCGATCTCAAGCAGATGCAGTCGCTCAACGTGATTCTGAACGACGCGGATTTTCATACCGCGGAGCGCATGGCGGCGGCTATCGATCGCGCGCTGGGTCGCCGCGGGCGCATGCTGTCGACAGCCGGCGGGTGGAGATTGCGCCGGCGACGGACGAGGACCGGGCGGCGCTGCTCGACCGGATTGAATCGGTCGAGGTGGAGGTCTCACCCCGCGCCCGCGTGGTGGTGAATGAGCGCACCGGGACGGTGGTGATTGGCGGAACAGTGGGCTGCAGCCGGTGTCGATTCTGCATGGCGGGCTGACGGTGAATGTGATCTCGGAGGTCAAGGTTTCGCAGCCCAATCCCATTGGCGGCGGGAACGACGCAGGTGGTGCAGCAGACGACGGTGCAGGCCGAGGACAAGCCGGTGAACCGGATCGATCTGAAGGAAGGCGCAACGGTGGAGGACCTGGTGCAGGAGCTGCAGCGGACCGGGGCCGGAGCGCGCGATGTGATCTCGATTCTGCAGGCGATGAAAGAGGCCGGCGCGCTCGAGGCCGACCTGGAGGTGCTGTGATGCAGGTGCATGCGGCGGGCGGTGGGGCGGGTTATCCAGGCGCGGGCGTCAATTCTGAGCCGCGTCTAATCCGCGCAGCCCATGAATTTGAAGGACAAATGCTAAAGGAATTGTTGAAGCCGATGACGGCTTCGGACGGGCTCACGGGCGCGGAGTCAGAAGAGGGCTCGAAGCGGGATTCTGGGCGAGTTTGCCTCGGAGGCTTTGGGTAAGGCGTTGAGCGAGCAGGGCGGGTTCGGAATTGCCGGCCGGATTCTGCACGATGTTTCCCGAACCGGTAATCAACCCGGAACGGAAGCGGTAACCGGGAAAGCGCACTTCGATACCGGCATGAGTAGGCTCAAATCACTAGAGTGATTAGCGGTGCTGCCGATAGATGCAGCGAGGAGTTCCAAAAATGGACATTCGCACTGGCTTTGATGGATTGAGATCGCTGCTTGGCGTGTCGCAACCCAACTCTCCGGCGACGGCGCCGGCGAAGAACGGCGCGACACGGGAGAACAACCCTGTATCGAGCGATATAGCCACGCTGAGCAGCGCGGGCAGCGAAGTCGCGCAGACGGCAGGCCGACGGCGGCGTGCGCATGGACAAGGTGGCCGCGGATTCAGGCAGCGCTGGCTGCGGGTACCTATAACATTCCGGCGTCGGCGGTGGCTTCGCGGATGGTGGACTCCATGCTTGGCGCGAGCCGGTAAGTTCGGGCTGACGTGGGGCCGGATCGGAGAGAGGGAGTCATGTACGGGTTGGGTGCGCGCCGGTTCGATCCGGAGCTGAAACAGATCGTCTCTGAGGCTTCGCGGGCGTTGGCGCTGCTCGATGCGGAGCGGCTTGAGGAACTGGCGCGGGCTTGCCAGGCGCTGAACCGGGATTCCCTGAACCCGGTTCATTTGAAGCTGGATCATCTGGAACGTGCCGAACGGGCTCGGCAGGCGCGCGAGGCGGCCGGCGAGTATGGCGGTGCTTGCGCGGGTGCTGGATGCGACGCGCGGCAATCTGCAGGTGATGCCCGGCTGCGCGAGTTGCGCATGGGCGCGGCCTCGTATGAGAAGCCACCGCAGCAGGCCTCGTGCTGGGCGCTGCCGGAGACCAGTCATGGGAACGATTAACGGCGCGTTCAGCATCATCTCCGGAGCCCTGAATGCGGACCAGTCCGGCGCTGAGCATCGTTGCCGCGAACGTGGCCAATGCCAATACGCCGGGGTACACGCGCGAGACGCCGACCTTTCGCGAGAATTCGCCGGTCACCATCAACGGGCGGACTTATGGGACGGGCGTGACGGAGACCGGCGCGCAGTCGATCCGGGACCGCGTGCTGATGGAGCGGTTGGACCAGCAGCAGCAACTGGCATCGGCTTCGGGGACGCGGCTTTCGGCGCTCAATCTGCTGCAGAGCTTGTTTATGCCGGCGTCGGGGGCGAACGGATCGACGGCGGGCGATATTGGAAGTGATCATCACCGAGTTTCTTCAATTCGTTTTCGTCGCTCGAAGCCAACCCAAGCAGCAATGCGCTGCGGCAGCAGGTGTTGTCGTCGGCGAAGATGCTGGCGGGCGATGTTTCGAATGCTGCCGCGAGCGTGAACGCGCAGCGGGCGGCGCTGGACCAGGAGGCGTCGGGAGTGGCGAGCCAGGTGAATGCGCTCACCGCGTCGATTGCCAGCCTGAACCGGCAGATTCAGTCCACCTCGGCGAACAGCGATGCGGGCGCGCTCGAAGACCAGCGGCAGCAGGACCTGAACAAGTTGTCGCAGCTGGTGGGCATCAACCAGATCACCACGGAGAACAACGGGCTCACCATTACCACCACGTCCGGAGAGACGCTGATCGCAGAGGGCGTGGCGACGCAGCTCACCACGGGCACGGTGAACGGGGTGACGCATTTCTTTGTCGGCGGCACGGATGCGACCACGGATCTGACCGGCAGGCGGCGGACAACTGGGCGGATATCTGACGGCGCGCGACCAG
This sequence comes from uncultured Acidobacteriota bacterium, assembly GCA_963819365.1. GTDB lineage: Bacteria > Acidobacteriota > Terriglobia > Terriglobales > Acidobacteriaceae > Telmatobacter. The sequence goes on along the minus strand of CAWFVY010000021.1, from coordinate 133,290 downwards.
GACATTCCGCAGGTGATGGGTGCGCTCGATCAACTGGCTTTCGGACTATCGGTCGAGGTGAATGCGCAGAACGCCAAGGGGCTCGACCTGAACGGAAATGCGGGAGGGGCGATCTTTGCGCAGTCCCTGCAGGCGGCGGGAAGCGCTGTGAACATGAAGGTGGTCGATGACCGATCCCAACCAGATTGCGGCGGCGGCGGCCGGGCAGGGAAGCGGCGACAATGCCAACGCCATTGTGCTGGCCCAGCTTGCGACGCAGGCGAGCCCGGCGATTCTGAGCGGTCTTGTGCTGCCGGACGGAACGACGCTGGCGGCAGGCCAGACGCTGCTGAGCGGCCAGACGCCGAGCGGTTACTACTCGGGCTTTGTGACGTCGCTGGGGTCGATGGTGGCGCAGGTGGATACCGAGAATACGGCGCGAGAACGCGTCGGTGAGCCAGTTGCAGACGCATGAACAATCGCTGTCGCAGGTGAACCTGAACGACGAGGCGGCGGCGATGACCACGCTCGAGCGCAGCTACCAGGCGGCGTCGCAGGTGTTCGCATTGCTGAACACGATCATGGCGTCGGCCATCAACCTGGGGCAGCAGACGGCGGTGTCGTAAGGGCAGGGATTAGGTTTTAGGGGTTAGGGGTTAGCTAGGGGTTAGGGAGTAGACGATGCGGGTGGATCCGAGTTATGTCAACGAATCTTGTGGGTGCGCTGAACCAGACGCAGGCGAGCACGCAGCAGTCTGACGTCGGAGCTGTCGAGCGGGGCGCGGGTGAACTCTCTCAGCGACGATCCGCTGGCGGCGGGGCAGAATGTGCTGCTGCTGAACCAGATGCAGCAGGATGACTCGTTCACGCAGTCGTCGAACCTGCTGACGGGGCAGTTGCAGGTGGCGGATTCGGCGCTGGGGCAGGTGGTGGCGCAACTGACGCAGGCGATTTCGCTGGCGACCGCGGCGAACAACGGGACGATGAACGCGAACAATCGGGGATCGATTGCGCAATGCAGATTGCGGGGATCCGGGCCGAGGTGCTGACGCTGGCGAATTCGAGTTACCAGGGACAGTACATCTTTGGGGCGGGCAGACCGCGAATGCGCCGTTTTCGCTTTCGACGGCGACTGTGCCGGCCACGGTGAACTACGGCGGGCGATGCGGATGTGAATTATCTCGAGTCGCCCGAACGGGCAGCAGATTCAGTTGAATGTTCCGGGGAACCAGATCTTTTCCGGAGGCGGATCAAACGATGTGTTTGCGGCGCTCAACAACCTGGTGGCGGACTATTCGGCTGGCACGCTGAACACGGCCAATGCGGTGGGCGATACGACGGCGTTGAGCACTGCTCTGAGCTGGGTGTCGCAGCAGCGGGTGACGATTGATAACTCGATTACGCAGCTCAGCTCGGCGTCTACGGCGGTGGGCAGCCAGCTCAGCCAATTGACGGCGGCGCAGACGAACCTGATGCAGGCCGATGTGGCGCAGGTTTCGACCCAGCTTGCCATGGCGAAGACGCAGCAGACGGCGCTGGAGTCAGTGATTGCGCAGTTGGGGTCGGGGAGTTTGTTCGACAAGCTGTAAGCCTTTTCGAGGCCGAGTGGCAGAGTCGCACGGTGGCAAGCGACATCTGTGATCGCCGGCACATCCTCGCCCGGAGCCGTTGCGCCACAATCACTCCGTGATTCCTTCGCGCAATTCTCCGAGCATCGCTCATCCAGCCCCTCCGCGGAACTTTCGAGAGCAGCAACAGTGTTAACCAGAAAATTAACAATTTTCGATTTTTTGGGTTTTCCACAATTCGCCCAAAAATAGAGTTAATAACCTCATAATAATAGACTTATATTTAGACAAGTTCACTCCTCATTCTTTCGCCCTTTCTTCGCAAAACCGCCTGGAAACCTCAGAATCAGCTTCCAGACCCTTAACCGCACGAAACCGATAAGTTACCAATCAGTAAACACACGCACCTTCAGGTTCTGATCTGCCCCTTTTGTCCCTCCGCCCGGCGTCGCAGGGCCTCGGCGCGGTGGCATACTGGATGGAACAGGACTGACCTTGTTCGAACCGATTCGTTTTCTGTGGAATGCGACGCGTGGGTCGCGGCTCAGGCCGTGGCGCAGCGAGTATCTGCGCTGGCGCATCGAGACCTATTCCGGCAAGTGGGCGGAGAAGCTGACGATGCGCGAGGTGTTCGGATTCATGTGGGCATCGCGGTGGGAGCTGCTGAAGTTTCTGGTGTGGACCGGCGAGGTGCAGCGGGACGCGCGAAGGAAGCCCTGATCCTTGAGGGAGTGCCGTCTGCGATCGGTGGAGCGGGTGGGGAGGCGGTCATGAAAAATCCTGAATGGACACGGCGGGAGTTCATGCGGGCGGGGCTGGCGGCGTCGGCTGCGGTTGCGATGGCCCGGGGTGCCGGGGCGTGGAATGCGCCTGGCGGCGGATTCAAGGCGAGCGGGCCCGAATCGCTGCGGGCACATGCCGAGGCGCGGGGGTTTCTGTACGGCGCGGCGGTTGCGACGGAGCTGCTGGATGTGGACGGCGCGGCGGCGGGGAATACGGCCGATGCTTATACCCAACTGGTTTTGAGCCAGGCAAATATTGTGGTCGCTGAGAATGCGATGAAGTGGGGGCCGCTGCGGCCTTCGCCGACCACGTTCGAATTTACGCAGGCGGACCGGTTGATGCGGTTTGCGCAGGTGGCCGGTCAGAAGGTGCGGGGACACTGCCTGTGCTGGCATGAGAGCCTGCCGGACTGGTTTGCGACGACGGCGACCAAGGACAATGCGCGGCAGTTGCTGGTGAATCATATTCAGACCGTGGCGGGGCGCTATCGCAGCCAGATGCATAGCTGGGATGTGGTGAACGAGGCAGTTCAGCCGCCGGACGGACGGGCGGATGGGCTGCGCAAGACGCCGTGGCTGGAGCTGATCGGGCCCGAGTATGTGGAGCTGGCGTTTCAGACGGCGGCCGCGGCGGATCCGACAGCGAAGCTCACCTACAACGACTATGCCATCGAGCTGGATACGCCTGAGCAGAGCGAGAAGCGCGCCTATGTGCTGATGCTGGTGCGGCGGCTGAAGGCGCGCGGTGTTCCCATTCATGCGGTGGGGATTCAGAGCCATTTGCAGGCGGATGGGCCGCAGCGCTGGCGTGGGGCTGCGCACCTTATTCGCGAACTGAAGAAACTGGAGCTCGAGGTCTACATAACCGAGCTGGACGTGAATTCGCGCGGCAGTGGACGGCGGTCCGGCGGTGCAGGACGAGGCGGTCGCGCAGGTTTATGAGAGTATCTAGGGCTGGTTTTGCCGGAGCCGAATGTCACGGCGGCGCTGACGTGGGGCATTACGGACAAGCACACGTGGATGAATAACAGCACGGCGGAATGGGTGGTTCGGAAGGATGGGCGCGGCAAAGGCCGTTGCCGTTCGACGATGATCTGGAGCCGACGCCGGCGTTTGAGGCGGTCCGGTCGGCGATGGATGGGTCGCGGGCGATGGTTCGGCCGGTGGTGAGCAGGATGCCGGGGGAGATCGATCCGGGGAGTTTGTACAAGCCGTTTGCGGTGCCGGGGAGTCCGGGGCAGGCTACGCCGGCGAAGTTGGTGACGCGGCCGTGATGGGGTAGGTGCGCTGGTACGAGCGGCTTTAAGGGCGATTCATCGCTGCGCTCGGAATGACAAGGTGGGGCGGGGGAGGGTCTGTGGTTCCCACCCTAGCGGCAAAAACAAAGACGCCGCGAGGGTGGGGCACCCGGGTTCGGTGGTGGAACCGTCAAAAGGCCGATTTAGTGGATGCGGATGTCGCCGGAGCCTGTTTCGGCGCGCAGCGTGGGTCCGCCGCCGGAGACTTTGCCGGTGATGTGGTGCTTATCGAACGATCCCTGTACGGCCATTTCCTTATCAGTGTGGATGCTGCCCGAGCCGGTGGAGGCGTCGAGGGTAAATCCGGTGCTGCCGGGCCAGAGCTCGATGGTGCCTGAGCCGGTTCCGAGCTTCCAGTCGGAGCTGGGCGAACCAGAGGCCTTGATATCACCGGAGCCGGTTTGTGCGTGCAGGGCGCCGTGGAGGTCCTTGAGTTCGATGTTGCCGGAGCCCGTCTCGGCCTTTACGTCGCCCGAACCGGTCTGGGTGGCGTAGACGTTGCCGGAACCGGTGCCGACGCTGAAGCTGCCCTTGAGGCCGGTGGCGTGAATGTTGCCGGAGCCGCTCTGGAGCTTGGCGGACTGGCCGACGCCGTCATCGGTGACATTCCCCGAGCCGGAACTGGCCTCAAGGAAGGCATCCGCGGGGGCCTCGATCTCATAGTCGATGCTGATGTTGTGGAGGTTCTCGTGGTGTCCGCCGATGCGGACGATGTTGCCGGTCTGCTCGATGGGCGGATTTTTGGCGATTTCCTGGACGCGTTCTTCGCTGCCGCCCCAGTTGGACTTGACGCGGCCGTGAATCTTGATCTGCGAGCCCGAGCCCTGGGTGAGATGGATGTTTCCGGAGCCGGTGCCGACGGTGAGTTCGACGCGACCGTTCACCGTGAGCGTCCGATCGAAGGTGGCTTCCGCGGCCAGCGCGGGAAGGGCGGCCAGTGCCAACGCCGCTACTGCGATTGCAAGTTTCATGGTGTGTTCCTCGTTAGGTCAGGTGGACGAGTGATCAGTGGACAGTAGTTCGGCGCCCTTAGCGGGGCGGGTTGTTCCGGATATGTGGATGCAAAGGGGTTGCCAAATACAAAATGTGAACAATGGCTGTAGATTGTTTCGGGTTGAGCGGAGCGGCCGGGCATTTCGGAACGGCCGCCGTGTTCAGTTTCGGACAGTTCTGTACAGGGCCGGACAAGCCGGACGGCCAGTGAGGGGGACGAACTCCGCGGCGATGGATAGTGCGACAAGATCGATACCTCAGGGTCTAAAGGCCACTGCATTTTGGCTGCGTTATTGTCCGGGCTGAAGCCCGGACCTACCTAAAGCCCGGGCCTGACCGACGTGCTATTGCTGCAAGATGACCTGGTCGCCTTCTTTGAGGCCGCTGAGGATTTCGGTTTTGGAGCCGTCAGAGAGGCCGACCTTGACGGAGATTTTGCGCTTGCCTTCTTTCTGGCTCTTGTCGGGAATCTCTACGGAGGCGTTCTTCTGGTTGTCGTACATGACGGCGTTTTCCGGGATGTTCAGGACGCCCTTGTGTTCGTCGAGAAGGATTTCGGCGTTGGCGGTCATGTTGGCTTTGAGCTCGCCGCCGGGGTTGTCGATGGAGACGCGCACCTCGAAGGTGGTAACGTTGTCTTTTTCGACGCCGAGGGGGGCGATCTTGGTGACGCTGGCCGTTGAAGATGCGGTCGCGGAAGCTTTCAACCTTGATGCGCGCCGGCTGATTCATATAGACGTGCGCGATGTCGGCCTCATCGACCTTGCCCTGCACGTAGACCTGGGTGGTGTCGCCTTCGGTCATGACGAGGGTGGCGGTGGAGCCGAGGACGAGGATGGAGCTGACGGCGTCGCCCATTTCGACGTCGCGGGAGAGGATGACGCCGTCCATGGGGGCGACGATGGTGGTGTAGCTGAGCTGCTCCTGGAGCTGCTTGAGGCTGGCCTGGCTCTGCATGACCTGGGCTTCGGCCTGCTTCAGCTTGGCGTTGTCGACGTGGATCTGGGCCTTGCGCGCCGTCGCGCTTGTTGAGAGCGGCGAGGTAGTCCTTGTTGGCGTTGTCGAGCGCCTGCTGGCTGACGACGCCTTCCTTTGGCCATCTGCATGTTGCGGTCGAGGGTCTGCTTGTACATGGGCAGGTCGGGCGCGGCGGCGTTCACTTTGTCCTGCTCGATGTTGGCTTCGAAGGTGCCGACATTGGCTTCCGCGGAGGCGAGTGCGGCCTTCTGGGCTTCAACCTGGGCGAGGATCTCCACCTGGTCGAGCTGGGCGAGGGGCTGGCCTTTGTGGACGTGTTATTGATGTCGACGTAGAGCTTTTCGACGATGCCGGAGGCTTTGGATTTGACTTCGACTTTGGTGATGGGCTGGATTTTGCCGGTGGCAATGACGGAGCGAGCAACGTCTCCGCGAGTGACCTTGGCGATCTTGTTGGGATCGATGGATCCGCCCGAGACCATGCGCGCGACCGCTACTCCGGCGGCGCCGATGACGACTACAACTATGACGATGATCCAGATCCAGATCTTCCTGCTTTTTCGCGCAGCCACTGGATACCTCCCGGCGGCGCACGGCCGCACTTTTAATAGCCCATGACGATGATGGAATGACGATGGCGCATGCCGGACGTCAACGTCGAAACAAAGTGTGCGGCGGGCGGTCCGGATGCGTCGCCGCGTATGGAGCCAGATACGCAGGCTCGGCGTGTTCGGTTCCACGGTGCGGGGATTCCGTCGCCCCTACGGGGCTTTGGGGGGTGGGGGCACGGGTCCCCACGCTGAAGCGCGGGGCTAACAAACGCTGCGCCTCCGGCACGGTGGGGGCGGTGCCAAGTGAACGCTGTGTCTCGGGTGCGGGTGGAGCAAAATGGGTGAACGCTGGGCCGAAGGGAATGGGGGAGGCGAGGCTGACAGACGCCCCTCTTCCCGCGTGGGATGGAAAGCTCGCCGATTGCAGATCGGCGGGTTCGGATGGCCGATTCTGCGGGTTTCAGGCGGCGCGCGGAGTGAGTCTGGGCAAGTGCTATTCTCTGAAGGAGATGCACGGGCCGGTGCTGTTGCAATGCGTCGCGGTTGCCATGCTGATTGTGGCCAATGGATTTTTTGTGGCCGCGGAGTTCGCGCTTGTCTCGGTTCGGGACACGCGGATTCAGCAATTGATTGACGCGCACGTGCCGGGAGCGCGGGCGGTGCGGCTGCTGCTGCACGACCTGGACGACTTTCTTCCCGCGGTGCAGTTGGGCGTGACGCTGTGCTCGCTGGCACTGGGGTGGATTGGCGAGCCGCTGGCGGCAGAGGGGTTTCAGGCGCTGTTCGCGCTGCTGCCGCATCCGCCGGCGCATGCTGCCCTGCTGTCGCATGGGTTGGCGCTGACAGCGGTGGCGCTGGGATTCTGCGCGATTACTTATTTTCATGTGGTGGCGGGCGAACTGGTGCCGAAGTCGCTGGCGCTGCGGCGGGCCGAGGCGCTGGCGGTTGCGGTGGCTCCGCCGATGCTGCTGTTCATGAAACTGGCGCGGCCGGCGGTGCGGGTGCTGAGCCGGTCAGCGGCGGTGGTGCTGCGCGGATTCGATATACCGATGACGGAGCGGGCCTCGGTGCACTCGCCGGAGGAGCTGAAGCTGCTGGCGACGGCGGCGCGGCGGATGGGGGTTCTGCCGAAGTACCAGGAGACGCTGGTGCATCGCGCGCTGGAACTGGACGATGTGCCGGTGCGCGAGATCATGACGCCGCGGCAGAAGATTTTCTCATTGCCCTCGGGAATGTTGATCGAGGATGCGGCGGCGAAGGTGATCGAGCTGTTGCACTCGCGGGTGCCGGTGTATGACGAAGCGCGCGGGCCGGAACATATTGTGGGCGTGGTTTATTCGAAGGACCTTTCGCGGCTGATGTTTTTCCGGCGCGGGTCGACTCCGTTTGTGCAAATGCGGTTGAGCCAGATCATGCGCGAGGTGCTGGTGGTGCCGGAGACGAAGTCGGCGCTGGATTTGCTGCGGGAGTTCCAGAAGCGGCGACGGCATCTTGCGATCGTGGTGGACGAGTACGGTTCGACCGTGGGACTGGTGACGGCGGAGGATGCGATCGAGCAGTTGACGGGGGAGATCGACGATGAGTTCGACGATCCGTCGCGGCCGTTGATCACGGGAGCCAAGGGGGTGTTCATGCTGGATGGGAGCGCGAACCTGCGCGATCTGGAGACGCAGATGCAGTGGGACCTGCCGCGCGATGGGGGCGTGGAGACGCTGGCGGGGTTCATGCTGACGCGGCTGGGGCATATTCCGGTGGCGGGGGAATTTGTGGATTTCGAGACGCGGCGGCTGACAGTGGCGGAGATGGATGGGCGGCGGATCAGCAAGGTGCGGGTTGAGCCGTTGATGAAGGAAGGCGAGACACGTGCTACCTAACATCCTCCACGATCAAAGACTCTACAGATGTCGCGCTGTGGGTGGGAGCTTTGGGAGTGGTGGTTCCGGCATGTGAATCGGATCATCTTTGTGAAGTTCCGCGCACGTGTCACAGATAAATGCGAAATCTGTCATTGCTCGAATGTTGAGAGTCCTGCTGGGTATCTGTCCAGGGTGGTAGCGAAACACGCCGGTCCAGGTCGCGGAGATGATCTTGTCGTCTGTGCCAGGATGGTCCATCCAGAGAGCACGGTCCAGCTGGTCTCCGCCTTTGAGTTGTTCCGGAAAATGCGGTGCAATCCCCCACTTGCAATGAGCTTCGTCTACGAGCGCTGAATGCTCCATGCCATCACTCTCGTAGTGTGCTGAAAAGCGGACCAGTTTGTGATCGAAGTGTTTCGGATTGGCGATGATTGCGCACAGAGTCGTGTCGATCGGAGGCTGGGCCTCTGAGATCAGAGGGGCAGTGTGGAGAATGGTCAGAAATGAAGCTATTACGATCAGACTCTTCATGGCGATGGAGTGGATTGTAGTTCAATGGAGCAAACGCAGATCCTTCGACTGCGCAGCGCGAAAAAGCTGCGCAGCTTCGCTCAGGATGACAAGTATTTCTTTACGGGCTAACTCAGAGTGTTGAGTTCTTCGAGGATGAGGCGGACGGCTTCGTCGCGGGCTTGGGCGCATTGCTCCGACAAGTCCATCGATATGGGCTGGCGGGGGTCGATGCTGATGGCGTAGAGGATGACGTCGCGGCTGCCGCCTTGAATATAGAAGGCGTCGAGGAGGTCTTTGACGCCGATGTCGTGGGCGGTGAGGGTGGGGGGGTAGTCCTTTACGAACTTGGGGGTGGTGCGGGTGACGGTGCCGTAGGGATTTTCGTCGGCGGTGGCGTCGATGAGGAAGATGCGGTCGGCCTGCTGGAGGGGTTCGAGGAGGATGAAGCCGCCGGTGCCGCCGTCGAGGCATTCGATGTTGGGGGGGAGGGGGTGCTGTTCGAGGGCGCGGACGGTGTGGACGCCGACGCCTTCGTCGCCCATGATGACGTTGCCGAGGCCGAGGACCAGGGTTTTAGGGGTTGACGCGGAAATGGTGGGCCTCCGAAGTTGTTATCAGCGGTTGGAGAGTTGAATCGGGTTTCCGTCAGGGTCTTTGCCGTCACAGAGAGTGATGACTTCGCCCTCACGAACCTTTCCGAATTTTGCACCGCGGGCGACGAGTGCGGCACGGGCGGCGGCGACATTGTTGGCCTTGAAGGCGATCTTGGGTCCCTTGCGGCCGGGAGAGGACGGGCCGGAGTGCAGGCCGATGCTGACGGCGCCGGCGGCAAACTCGCGCCAGCCCTTTTCTTCAGAGATCAATTTCAGGCCGAGGACGGTTCCATAGAAGTGGGACATGGCTTCCATTTGTCCTGTGAACAGGATCACGCGCGCCACGGGCAGGGGGGAGAACGAGGGGGCAGGGGAAGTCATGGTGTCGAGTGTACAAGAGCAGGGAACAGGGAACAGGGAACAGGGAACAGAAAGCAACAGCGGATTCCCTGCGGGAATGACAGACAAGAAAAACAAGGGCAAAAACAGAGGTGGGTCGGGGTTCGTGGTTTCCCATCCTAGTCGCAAAAACAAAGACGCGGCGAGGATGGGGCACCCGGCACCCGGCATTGGGGTTTGTGGTTTCCCACCCTTCGCGCGATAAGACTGCGCGAAGGGTGGGGCACGGCACCCGGCGGATTACTCTTCGCTCTTTTCGCGTTCGAACTTCCAGCCGCCGATGATGGAGGAGATGGTGCCGCGGCCTTCGATGTAGTCGTGGTAGAAGCTGAGGTAGATGTGGACCACGATGAAGGTGACGAAGAACCACAGGAAGATGTGGTGGACCTGGCGCACACCCATTTCGCCGCCCATGAGGGGGACGATCCAGGTGAACATGCGCGGGATCCAGGAGTGGCTCATGCTGGAGTAGAGCGCGAAGCCAGTGATGCACTGCACGCAGAACGCCAGGAATGTCATGAAATAGATGAAGGCGGCGAGTGAGTTGTGGCCGGTGGACATTCCGCCGTGCAGCTTGGTCTGGAGCACGTCGGATTTGACGACATCCACGATTTCCTGCCGCTGCTTCCGGGTGAGCGGGAAGAAGTTGTTCCACTTCGCATACTTGTTGCCGACGAATCCCCAGTAGATACGGGCCAGGAAGTTGAATGCCCAGAGGTAAGCGCTGGCAAAGTGGACGAAGCGGATCCAGCCGAACCAGTACTGCTGATAGGCCTCGACCGCGGCGAATGCACGGATGGGCTTGCCGATCAGGTAGCCGGTGACGCAGAGCAACACCATGCAGATGGCGTTGATCCAGTGATAGGCCCGGACGGGCAGTTCCCAGACGTACACGCGGCGATACTCAACCGGGTGACTGCCCCATCCGTTGTGGTTGCCCCAGCCGTTGAAGCGGCCTTTGCCTTTGATTGAAGCTGATGGCGTGCTCATAGGCTCACTCGAAGGAGATCTGGTGAAGGTGCCGACCCTGCGGGTCATAGAGGTGCACGGCGCAGGCGAGGCACGGGTCAAAGGAGTGGACGGTGCGAAGGATCTCGACCGGCTGCTCGATTTTCGCGATGGGCGTACCGATGAGCGACTCTTCAAATGCGGAGCGCTGCTGTTTGGCATCGCGGGGCGAGCCGTTCCAGGTGGTTGGAACCACGAGCTGATAGTTGTCGATCTTGCCGTTCTTGATTTTGATCCAGTGGGCAAGGGCGCCGCGCGGAGCTTCGACGAGGCCGACACCTTCCGCTTCCTCGGGCCAGGTCTTGGGATCCCAGCGGGAGTTGTTGAAGGTGGAGACTTCGCGGGTCTTGACGCGCTGCACCAGCTCGCCGTTGAATTCCTTGAGCCAGGCCATGGTGAGTGCCGCGTCAATGCCGCGGGCGGCGGTGCGGCCGAGCGTAGAGAAGACCGCGGCGACGGGCACGTTGAGCTTGCCCAGCACCATGTTGACGAGTTCCTTGACGTCGGTGTGGCCAGCGGCGAGTCCGACGACGACGCGCGCGAGCGGGCCGACTTCCATGGGGTTCTCTTTCCAGCGCGGGGTCTTCAGGAATGAGTACTTTTCGTAGCCGGCGAGGGTTTCGAATGGCGGCTGCGGGCCGGAGTAGTTGATCTTGGTTTCGCCGGCCAAGGGGTGCACGCCCTGGTTGTTGCCTTCCTCGTAGTCGTACCAGGAGTGCGCGATGTATTCCTTGATCTCCTGCGTGTCTTTGGCGTTGACCGGATAGACCTGGCTGAGATCGCGGTTGAGCACGACGCCGCGCGCGAACTTGAACGACTCGGGCTGGTTGTAGCCGCGGGTCGGGAAGTCGCCGTAGCTGAGGTAGTTCTTGAGGCCGCCGCCGTAGCTTGCCCAATCCTTGTAGTAGCTGGCGACAGCGAGCAGGTCAGGGATGTAGACCTCGTTGACGAACTCGTCGGCCTGAGAGATGAGGCGTGACACGAGGTTGAGGCGCTCGCCGTTGATGGCCGCGACTTCATCGACGTCGATGGAGCAGGGAACGCCGCCGACGAGGTAGTTCGGGTGCGGGTTCTTGCCGCCGAAGACGGCGTGGATCTTGACGATTTCCTTCTGCCACTCGAGCGCGTCGAGATAGTGCGCGACGGCGATGAGGTTGACTTCGGGGGGCAGCTTGTAGGCCGGAGTGTCCCCAGTAGCCGTTGGCAAAGATGCCGAGACCGCTGGCGGCGAAGGCCTTGATCTTGTCCTGCACATCAGAGAAGTAGCCGGGCGTGTTCTTGTCCCACTTGGAGAGGGACTGGGCGATCTCGGCTGCCTTCTTGGGATCGGCCTTGAGGGCGTTGACGATGTCGACCCAGTCGAGGGCGTGCAGGTGGTAGAAGTGGATCACGTGATCCTGCACGTACTGGGTGGCCGACATGATGTTGCGGATGAGCTCGGCGGTGGGTGGGACGGAGATGCCGAGAGCATCTTCGACGGCGCGGACGCTGGCGAGCGCATGCACGGTGGTGCAGACGCCGCATACGCGTTCGGTGATTGCCCAGGCGTCACGGGGATCGCGGCCGATGAGGATCTTCTCGAGGCCGCGCACCATGGTGCCTGCGCTGAAGGCGTCAGTGATGACGCCGTTTTCAACCACCGCTTCAATGCGCAGGTGGCCTTCAATGCGAGTTACGGGATCAACGACAATTCGTGGCATAGTTCCTCACGATTCCTTCATACTCTTCTGCGTGAACTTCCGCAATGACCTTGTGCTTGCGGACGTTGGTGACGACCGCGTGGGCGGCGACTCCGGCGAGCGTGGTGAGGCCGACGGCGGTGCCGATGGTGTCGGCGGTGCTCTCAATGCCGAAGCCCGGGAACGAGGCCAGGTGCTGATAGAACGGGCCGTTGTCCCAGAAGCCGGGCTCACTGCAACCGAGGCAGGGATGGCCTGACTTGACGGGCGAGCTGGTGCCTTCGTTCCACATGGTCACCGAGCAGGCGTTGTAGGTAACGGGTCCCTTGCAGCCGACCTTGTAGAGGCAGTAGCCCTTCTTGGCGTTCTCGTCATCGAAAGACTCGACGAAGAGGCCGGCATCGTAGTTGGGACGGCGATAGCAGGTGTCGTGCACGCGGCGGCCGTAGAACTCCTTGGGACGGCCGAGAGAGTCGAGCTCGGGAGTCTGGCCGAGGACGAGCAGATGCGACACGACGGACATCATGACGTCAGCGATGGGCGGGCAGCCCGGCACGTTGATGACCGGCTTGTTGATGAGCTTGCTGATGGCATGCGCGCCGGTGGGATTGGGCTTGGCGGCCTGCACGCCTCCGAAGCTGGCGCAGGCGCCCCAGGCGATCACAGCGGCGGCATCGGCTGCAACTTCCTTGAGGATGGATTCGGCGGTCTTGCCGCGAATCATGCAGTAGACGCCATTGTCCTTGGTGGGTACGGCGCCTTCGACGAGAAGGATGTACTTGCCCTTCTGGTCGCGCATGGTGTCGGTGAGGCTTTTTTCGGCCTGGAAGCCGGAAGGCGGCCATCAGGGTTTCAGAGTAGTTGAGGTTGATTACATCCAGAAGAGCGTCTGCCACGATGGGATGGGATGCGCGGATGAATGACTCGCTGCAACCGGTGCACTCCTGGAAATGAAGCCAGATGACGGCAGGTTTTTCCTTCTTTTCAAAGGCGGAGACGACTTGCGCCACGCCGGACTTCTGGAGCCCGATTGTGGTAGCGGCGACGCCGCAGAACTGGAGAAACTGGCGGCGGCTGTAGCCTTTCTCCTGCATGGATTGCCAAACGGTTTTGCCCATGACCACCTCACTTGCGATTCCGACTGGCGGGATGGGTGTGTGATTCAGCACACATTACCGCCAATGACATTGCGACGGTACGCGATATAAAACACAGTCGACTGTGCGCGGCGTCACAATTGTTTGGTCAAGTTAATGCGACCAAGTTGGTCCTTGTTGGGAATGGCGTGGCCGATGGGCGCGGGGTGACGCGAGATTGTGTGGTTTATCTAAGAAATGGAGGATGGGCAGCGGTTGCGGGGTGTTTGTTCATAACCTGCGGATGAGCATGGCGGTCCAACGGATTGAGCGGATGCACAGCGAAGATGAGTGACGTTGCGCACAGTTCCGGCGGGCGTATCAGGAGTCTGGTAAGCTTCGCGTTGTCTCGGGAGGGCCCAGTGAATCGTACGGTTGTGCTGTTCTCCACGCTGCTGATTGGTTCTTCTTTATTGCTTGCACAAACGGGCACGGATGCGCCGGGATCGGGCGCGACGCTGCGCATCAACAGCCGCGCGGTGCTGGTGGATGTGATCGTCACCGACGCGCATGGGAATCCGGTGACGGGGCTGAAGCAGGACGCGTTCACGGTGACGGAGCAGGGCAAGCCGCAGGCTGTCTCCTATTTTGAAGAGCACAAGGCGGGCAGCGCGCCGGCGGGACCGGTGACGTTCCCCAAAATGCCGCCGAATGTGTTTACAAATTTTTCGCCGATTCCGCAGCCTCCGGCGGTAACGGTGCTGCTGCTGGACTCCTTGAACACGCGTATGGAAAACCAGGGCGACGTGCATGCGCAGGCAGTGAAGTTTCTGGGGACGGCCAAACCAGGGTCGCGGATGGCGATTTTTGCGATGGGACTGGGGCTGCACTTCATTCAGGGATTCACGGACGATCCGGCAGTGCTGGCGGCGGCGCTGAGCGATAAGAAGAACAACAATGTGCAAAGCTCGGTGATGCTGAAGGGGCAGGACGAATCGAACGCCCAGGCGAACGTGATTGCGATGATGTCCGACCCGATGGGCAACGGCGCGACGGCGGCGTCGCCGGGGGCGGTTGCGGCGCTCGCCAACTTTCTCGCTGAGAATGACCAGTCGCAGACGGTCGATCGTGTGCTGCTGACGCTTGAGAATTTCCAGCGGCTTGCCAGGTTTCTGAACAGCTTTCCCGGGCGCAAGAATGTGATCTGGTTTTCGGAAGCGTTTCCGCTGGTGAGCGGCGACGGGTTCGATCCGCGGCTGGACGATGAACTCGCCAAGACATTGGATATCATGGCGGCGGCCCGCATTGCGCTCTACCCTGTGGACGCACGTGGAGTCTCAAACTACTCCCTTTACGAGGCGAGCACCAATCTTCCGGCGGGTATTCATCAGGCCTCGCAGTTGCTGGGTGGGCCGTCGGTGAATTTGGCTCAAGGCGCGCCGAATGTGGGTACTGGCGCCTTTTCGAATTCGCTGGAGACAGAGGGCATCGGGCGAAACAAAGCTCAGTACACGATGGAGCACCTGGCCGAAGAGACAGGGGGGAAGGCATTCATCAATACAAATGGGCTGGCGCAGGTCATCGGCGATATTGCGGCATCGAGCGGGAACTTCTATACGCTCTCGTACTCGCCGACTGATACGAAGATGGATGGGGCATACCGGCGGATTGAGGTCAAGGTGCAGGGCGGCGGGAGTTACCGAGTTTCGTATCGGCGCGGGTATATTGCGCTGAACGACAATATGCCGGGTTCGGGAGAGATGCAGCGCGCGAAAGCGATTCATCAGCTGGCAGAGAAGAATCCGGGCGCGGTGGACCCTTTGCTGCCGTTCATGGATCTGGGCATGCCGCAGAGCCAGCAGATTCTGTACGAGGAGAAAATTCAGCAGGTTCCGGTTGGAGACAAGCCCAAGCCGGGCGATCCCAAATCGCCGGCTGCGCGGTATACGGTGGATTTCGCGCTGGACGCGAAGGACCTGCGGTTGCCAGTGGGACCGGACGGCGAGCGGAAGGGGACGCTGAACATTTCATTGATCGCATACGACCGATACGGCAACATCGCGTCGCGCAAAGATCACATGGTGGAGCTGCGCGTGAAGCCGGACGTTTGGGCGGTGTATCAGAACTCGGGCGTGCAACTGCATGCGGGTATCGCGGTGCCGATAGGACAGTACTGGCTGCGAACGGGAGTTTACGATCGGCAATCGGGTAAGGTGGGAACGATGGAGTTGCCGCTGAGTTCGGTGCAGTGATTGTACGGATAGCCGCGGAGACGAGTGACGTTGCTCAGTTCCGGCCGGCGTTGTGGTGGTCTGGTAAGCTTGGCGTTGTCTTCGGGAGGGTCCCTGTGAGTCATACTGTTGCGCTGTTTTCTACGCTGCTGATTGGTTCGTCTATATTGCTCGCGCAAGCCGGTACGGATACGCCGGAATCGGACGCGACGCTGCACATTAACAGCCGCGCGGTGCTGGTGGACGTGATTGTCACCGACACGCATGGAAATCCGGTGACGGGGCTGAAGCAGGACGCGTTTTCGCTGACGGACCAGGGGAAGGCGCAGACAGTCTCCTATTTTGAAGAGCACAAGGCGGGCGACGCGGCAAAAGTGGCGGAGTTCCCCAAGTTGCCGCCGAATGTGTTTACGAATTTCTCGCCATTTCCGCGGCCGCCGGCGGTGACGGTGCTGCTGCTGGACTCGCTGAATACGCACATGGAGAACCAGAGCTACGTGCATTCGCAGGCGATGAAGTTCCTGAAGACGGCCAAGCCGGGATCGCGGATGGCGATTTTTGCGATGGGGCTGGGCCTGCACTTTATTCAGGGATTCACGGATGATCCGGCGTTGCTGGCGGCGGCCCTGAACGATAAGAAGAACAACGAGGTGCAACCCTCGGTGATGCTGAAGGGGCAGGACGAGTCGAATGCCCAGGCGAACGTGGTGTCGATGATGTCGTCGTCGATGGGGAACGGAGCGACAGCAGCCTCTGCCGGGTCGATTGCCGCGCTGCAGAATTTTTTCCAGGAGAACGACAATTCGCGGACGGTGGATCGGGACCTGCTGACGCTGGAGAATTTTCAGCGGCTGGCGATATTTCTGAACAGCTTTCCGGGGCGCAAGAACGTGATCTGGTTTTCCGAGGCGTTTCCGCTGGTGATCGGGAGCGCCTTCGATCCGCGGCTGGGCGATGTGGGCGCGAAGACGATGGACATGCTGGCGGCCGCGCGGGTCGCGATTTATCCCGTAGACGCAGCCGGGTCGGCTCCGCTGGCGATTTACCAGGCGCAGACCAACCTGCCGGCAACCATGCACGACCCCGTCTCGATGCTGAATGCTCAGAACTCCTCACGGCTCGGCGAGGATTCAGACCGGAACGCGAGCCAGACCACGATGAAGATGGTTGCTGAGGCGACGGGCGGGAAGGCGTTCACGAACGGGAACGGGCTGGCGCAGATTATCGGCGATATTGCAGCGACGAGCGCGAACTTCTATTCGCTCTCGTACTCGCCTACCGATACGAAGATGGACGGGAGTTACCGGCGGGTCGAGGTGAAGGTGAAGGGCGGGAATTATCGGCTTTCGTATCGGCGCGGGTATATTGCGCTGGACGACAATCTGCCGGGCTCGGGAGAGATGTTGCGCGAGAAGGCGATTCATCAGCTGGCGGAGAAGAATCCGGGGGCGGTGGATCCGCTGCTGCCGTTTATGGACCTGGGCATGCCGCAGAGCCAGCAGATTTTGTACGAGGCGAAGATTCAGCCGGTTCCGGTGGGAGATACGGCGCAGCCAGGCGATCCCAAATCGACGGCGGCGCGGTATACGGTGGATTTCGCGGTGGATGCGAAGGACCTGCGGTTGCCGCAGGGGCCGGACGGAGTGCGCACGGGGACGCTGAACATCTCGCTGATTGCGTATGACCGGTACGGCAACGTGATGAGCCGCAAGGATCATGTCGTTCAACTGCAGATCAAGCCGGATGTTTGGGCGGTGTATCAGAACTCGGGCGTACAACTGCATGCGGATATCGCGGTGCCGAAGGGGCAGTACTGGCTGCGGACGGGGGTTTACGATCAGCAGTCGCGCAAGGTGGGGACGATGGAGTTGCCGTTGGGTTCGGTGCAGACTCTTCAGGCGGCGCAGCAGGGCGGTCCGGCAGCGAAGTAGGGCGCAACGGACAGCAGATTCCCCCGGGAAAGACAGACAGAAAAGCAAAAACAGAAACGTTTGGGTTCGTGGTCTCCCACCCTAAACGCAAAAAACGCGTTTAGGATGGGGCACCCGCTGGGAATCGCCCGAGACTCGTCTGGTCATGCGTCGATCATTTCGTTCGGCTAACATTGAAGGTCATGTCGAGCGAAGTTTCATCGACGTCTGTGGCGGCGCTGAGCGGGTTTGTGCTGGTGCTGATCCAGTTTGACGTGTGCGAAGAGATTCGGATGGACAGGCTGCAGCAGTCGGTGAGCGCGCGGACGCTCAAGCAGCCGAGCACGAAGCAGGCGGCGCCTTCCTACGTAAGATATGAGCGGCCGCCGGTGCTGGAGCGGTTGGAACCGCTGACGCTGGAGTCGGGCGAGCGGCTTGAAGGGGCGATCAAGTATTTCGATTACGGCGTGGTGAGCGTCACGTATCAGCTTCCGTTCTCGGGCGACTGGGAGAGCCTGATCCGGTTGTCGAGCCGGTGGGTGTGGGACGTGGATTTCGCATCGCGGATCGAGCCGATGATCCGGCGGACGCTGGAGCGGTCAGAGGCGGCGTTTGTGAAGCCCTACGAGCGCTGGCCGAGCGAAGACTATTTCATCTTTCATGTGAAGGAAGTTGGGGGCGTGCCGGTGGCCGCGGGGGCTCCAAGCGCCGCTGAGCTGGTGCGGTCGCATGGGCAGAAGATTGCCCAGGTGGTGCGCGGGGATCGCGTGGTGCTGGCGGAGGGTGAATGCCACGAGGTGCTGCAGTCGCAGGTTTCGTACTATGCGCATGACCTGGCGGTGATCGGCTGGAACGCGGCATTTGTGTATGACTCGAATGCCGGAGCCGAGACCGCGGTGCAACTGTTGGAGTATGCCAACTCGCAGTTGCTGGAGTTTCGGCACTATGACGAGTTGCTGAGCGATGTGCTGGGCGGCGTGTATGACCAGCTCGCGGAGAAGCGCGGGCAGTTTGCTCGCTGGCGGATGGCGAAGCGGGCGCGGGAACTGCATCGCGTGCTGCTGGAGATTGGCGAGCTGACAGAGCATGCCGATAACGCGATCAAGTTTCTGAGCGATATGTTTGCGGCGCGGTTGTATCGGCTGGCGGCGGCCAAGGTGGGCGTGCCGGACTATAAGGATCTTGTGGCGGAGAAGCTGAAGACAGCAGAGAGCCTGCACCAGGACATGACGGAGCAGTTCAACGAGAGCCGGGCTTTTTTCCTGGAGGTTGTGGTGGTGCTGATATTGCTGATCGAGCTGTATTACGCGTTCAGGGGCAAGGGGTGAAGGGCAGGGTTTAGGGGTTAGGGGTTAGGGATTAGGAAAGACTGAGGCCCGCCAGGTTTGGCGGGCCTCAGTTGTTGGTGCGTTGAGACTATTTGCCGCCGTTGCCGCGGTTGAAGTCGATGGTGGTGGTGAAGGTTCCGTTCTCGTAGACGTTGGCTGTCCATGGCGCGGTGAGGGTCCACTTCGCGTTGGGATTGCAGCCGTTGATTCTGAAGGTGACGCTCGCGCTCGCGGTGCCGTCCGCAGGCATGTCTCCGAGCACGACGGGGAAGCTCGGTCCGGCGGTTATGTGCGGCGTGCATGACGGGCCGGAGACCTGGGTGAGCGTGAGGCTGTTGATCTGCATTCCCCACGCGGTGCCCACGTGGCCGTTGGTTGCGGTGAGCGTGATGGTCCGGGTGTCGGCCTTGCCGGCGACTACCGAAGATGTGATGGTCATGCCGTAGCCGGGCAACTGGGATTTGTCGACAATGCCCCAGTAAGCCGGCTTGGCCTGCAGGGTGTGATCGAACGGCAGCGGATAATCGGTGCGGTTGACGGGGAAGCTGTCGAGCCAGGTGTCATCGTCTGCCATGCCCCAGATGGTAACGCGGTTGATCTTGCCGGCCAGCGACTTGAAGGCGTCGAAGGTGTCGGCGTAGAGCCAGCCCTGTTCGGCCAGTACCGATGGCGGAATGTTGTTGCCGTAGTTGGAGTGCGAGTCTCCGGCGTTGTAGACGCTCTCGTCGTACTCGGTGACCTGCTGCTCGATGCCGGGGAAGTCATCGGCGATGGTGTTGATCGCATTCACCATGGCGTTGACTGACGGGTAGTTGATGGCGTTGTGCATCTCGTGGCCGACGCCATCGAGCGGAATGCCGCGCGAGCGGAGGTCGTTGACCACCTGCACGAAGCACGCGAGCCGATTGGGATCGGCGGTGGAGTAGTCGTTGATGTAGAGCTTTGTGCCCGCGGGGGCGAACTGGCGCGCGGCCTGCAAAGCGACATCGATGTAGCTCTTGCCGAGGACACGGTAGAACGGGCCGTGCACGAGGCAGTCGGGTTGGCTGGGATCGAGCGGCTCGTTGACCACGTCCCACACCGTGACCTTGGCGCCGAAGTGCTGGACTTCGTTCTGGATGTGCTCCTGGATGTTGGCGGTTACAACTGCCTGGTTGGCGGGCGAGTTGGTTCCGTCGCCGGTGGCGTAAGAGGGAGTTTGCGCGCCGGTGGCCCAGACGAGGTTGTGGCCGCGCACCTGCATGTTGTTGCAGACGGCGACGTTGACTTCGTTGTCGGCCGCACCGTAGGTGAAGGCTCCCTTGGTGTTCTCAACCGAGCTCCACTTCATGTCGTTGCCGGACGTCATGCTGTTGAAGTGCGTGGTCATCAACTGTTCATGCGCGCCGGAGAGGTCGGTTGCATCCACTGCCGTGCCGATGGGGAAGAAGGGCGACAGTGCCTGGAAGATCGACGGGATGTCGGTCTGGATCGACGGCGGAGCAACGTAGCTGAGCTGGAAGTCGTCGATGTAGAACGAAACCAGGTCGTTGCCGGACGCGGGGAAGGTCTGGAAGTAGAGGGACGCCTGGCCCTGATCGTATGGGCTGGACATGTTGTAGTTCATCACGTTGATCTGGTGCCACTGGCCATCGGCTGGTACGGCGGTGCCGGGATATCCGTTCACTCCGGGGAAACTCGTGGTGCCGTTCAACGTGACTTGCAGACTTACATTGATGTTGTGACTTGTGCCGTCGGTGGGGACGAGCATGACCCAACCGCTGATGTTGTAGACCGAGCCGGGATACATCTTGTTGCTGATGCTGATCTGCGCGCCGTTGAAATTGGCCGTGCGCCCGGACACCAGCAGGCTGTTGTTTCCACTGTGCGACACGTTGGCCGTGTTGGTGACGGTCGCGGCTCCGCGGCCGGTCCAGCCGTCGGTGCCGCCGTCTTCAAAGTTGGTGCTGATGCCGGAGTTGTCCTGCTGGCTGGGGTCGGGCGGCGGCGGTGAGAGCTCGCTGATGACGACGTTGCTGATGTAGAAGGAATCGGTGGCGCTGCTCGACTGGAAGTAGAGCGTGAGGCCGGTGGGCGGGCCAGGCTGATTGTTGAAGCTGAGCGTGCCCTGCACCTTGGTCCATGTGTTGCTGGATAGCGCGGCCGATGTGGCGAGATTGCTGAACGCTGCGGACGTTGCGCAGTCAGCGAGCTTGGTGGACATGGTCACGGTCGGGCTGTCATTTGCCCCGGTGAGTACATAGGCGCTCACCTGGTAGGTGGCTCCGGCCTTAAGTTTGTTCAGGCTGAGCAGGTCGAGCGCCGGACCCATGAAGGTGGCGGTGCGATTGGTGGTGAGCAGAGCGTGCTGGTTGCCGGCGGGATCGGTGATGGGCGCATTGGTCAGCGTCGCAGAGCCGAAGGGGAACCATCCGTCGAGTCCACCGTCGGACCAGGTGTAGGTGGCGACGGGGGTTCCGCCGGGAGGCGGCGCGGTCTGCGTGATGACGACGTCGTCGAGATAGAACGACTTGGCGCTGGATGCGCCGACAAGCTGCGCATAGAGCAGGGCGCCGGTCTCAGTCGCGGAGGCATTGAAAGCGCCGCCGATCTGAACCCATCCTGAGTCGTTGACGGGAACCTGGTAGGTGCCGATGGTGTCGTAGCAGGTTCCGCCGGAACACGAGGGATCAGTGCGCGCGATGGTGAAGTTGGCGTTCGCGGTTCCCTCGCCGCTGGTGAGGCGTAGATACCCGGTGATGGTGTACTTCGCGCCGGGAAGGAGGACGCCGCCGAGCTGGATCGGACGGGCCGCCGGTGCCGCTGGAACTGGTGGTGGTGAGCAGGCTGGAGGAGCCTGTGTAAGCGGCGGCGGTTGTGGACACCGGAGCGGAGGCGTTAAAGAACGAGCCCCAGCCCTGCGCGTTTCCGTTTTCAAAGTCATAGGTGGCGATGGTCTGCGCGTTTAGGCCGAGCGATGCGAGGAGGGGGATGGCCACGATAAGTGCCATGAGACGGGAGAGTTCGTCTCATTGGCAGAGGCCAATGCGAGTCACTGACAAAATGAAGCATGGGGAGTCTCCTGAGGCGACGGGGATAAGCCAGTGCGCACCTCCGTGAATATCGGGAGGCGCCAGAAGTTCAGCTTGAGTAATTCGATTTACTCAAGTTCGGCGGGAGTATAGACACGCAATTGGAGGAGTGTCAAGGTGTCTTTAGGGAATAGAAGAGAAGAGCTGCGGAGGCATTGATTGCGGAGTTATGGAATCAGTTAGTTAACGCGGGCTGGGGCGAGCGGGGCGAGCGGCTAAGCTCACAGAAGCATGCAGGCCGGTGCGGTCTCCGGCCTGCTGCGGAGTGGGCGGTGAGCGTCAGCTCTCCTTGCGGTAGAGCATGTCGCGCATGGTTTTGCGGCGGGCTTCATTCATCTCGGCATTGTCGGTGCGGTAGTCGCCCGCGCTCGGCTTGGTGGTGTCTTCTTCAGGTTCGCTGCAGGTTGGGCAGCGGTTGGCGAAGCCGGGCTTGCCGGGACGGAGTTCGAATTCTTCTCCGCAGGCGACGCAGGTTTTGATCGGGAATGGCATGGGTTTTCTCTCGTGCTTTTTGATGTTGAATTGTCGATTTCGTTGCGGTCAACCGAAACAATTTCTCGGAAACGGAAATGATCCGGCGCGTGTTGCTGCCAGGGGCTAAAGCCCCGTGCCGGGATGCCGAGCAGGGTGTCAGGGCCGAAGCCCTGAGCTACCAGCCCTGCTCTGCGGCTCAGGGTTTCGGGATTTCGAGGGCTTTGGTGAGGCTGGCCACCGATTCGACGTGGTGGCCGCGGCACCAGGATTCGAGTTCTTTGACGAGGCGTTCGGTGGCGCGCGGATCGGCATAGCTTGCGGTGCCGACCTGGACGGCGGTGGCTCCGGCGAGGAGGAACTCGACCGCGTCCTCGGGGGTGATGATGCCGCCCATGCCGAGGATGGGGATTTTCACGGCGCGGGCGGTCTCATAGACCATGCGCAGGGCGATGGGCTTGATGGCCGGGCCGGAGAGGCCGCCGGTGATGTTGGTCAGGCGCGGCTGGCGGGTTTCGACGTCGATGGACATGGCCATGAAGGTGTTGACGAGGCTGACGGCGTCGGCGCCGGAAGTTTCGCTGATCTGCGCCATTTGCGCGATGGAGGTGACGTTCGGCGAGAGCTTGACGATGAGGGGGCGCTTGCTGACGGCTCGGACGCGGCCGACGAGGTATTCGAGCGAGCCGGGATCGGAGCCGAAGGCCATGCCGCCGGCGTGGACGTTGGGGCAGGAGACGTTGATCTCGTAGGCGGCGATGCCTTCAGCCTGGTTGAGGCGCTCGACGACCGCGACGTAGTCGCCGACGGTGTAGCCGAAGACGTTGACGATGACGTTGGCGCGCGGGTACTTCTTCAGCGCGGGGAGCTTGGTGGCGATGAAGTCTTCGACGCCGACGTTCTGGAGGCCGATGGCGTTGAGCATGCCGGCGGCGGTCTGGATGAGGCGCGGCGCGCGGTTGCCCTCCATGGGTTCGAGGGAGATGCCCTTGGTGACGAACGCGCCGAGATGCTCGAGGTTGACGATCTCTTCGAATTCGATTCCGTAGCCGAAGGTGCCGCTGGCGGCGATGACGGGGTTGGCCAGGGTGATGCCGGCCAACGTGACTTTCATATCGGGCTTCACACCTATAGTTTAGTGGATGCGCGGGCGGCCTCAGAGGCCTTGAAGAAGCTCGAAGTATCGGTCGCGACTGATTCCAGAGGTGCGAAGCAGGTTCTTGATGATGAAGACCGGAACCTCAGAGTAAGCCGGAATGACTACGGGCCGCGCGATTCCTGCTTTGACGTAAATGAGATGATCGCCCCGTTGCCGGTCGAAGACGTAACCTTCCCGTTCAAAGAGCGCAATCAACAGCCGATAATGAACGGGACGAAGAGGCGGCATCAGGCGACTCGCGCGGTCTGCCTGTCGAGCCCAACATATTCCGGTGATTCCCACGCGGTGCCGTTATGGCGGTAGCCGGATTCCTCAAGAATCAAATCGAGAGAGCCATGGTTCGCGCTCGACTCAAGGAAACCCTGCACCGCATCTCCGATGTTGCGCATTGCGTCTTCGCGCGTGGCCCCACAACTGGAAAGGTCCAGTTCGGGCACATAGGCTACAAAGGTCGCATCCTCTTTGAAGGTGTGTACGGTGTAGGCGATCTCGGTCATGCGGTCTGGCCTCGCTGCATCCAGAATACTCCGTTGGGAAGGCCGGGGAGCCTTCCTGCGGAGGTCCTTACTGCTTGCTGCCGGCCGCCGGCTTCAGCGCCTCTGTGAGGACGCGGCCTACTGAGGCTGAGGGCTGGTTTACGCCGGCGAGGGAGGCGAAGGTGGCAGCCATATCGACGGGAGCGACGCGGTTGCGATACTCGCCGGGAGCGAAGGGCGCGCCGTAGAAGGCGAGGGGAACGTGGCGGTCATACGACCAGGGGCTGAAGTGCGTAGTGCCGCCGGAGCCGCTGGCCGGGATCTGATAGGCATCGAAGACGGCCATGACGAACCAGTTGCCGTGATCGGCGTAGCTGTGGGCGATGAGGCGGCCCCGCTCGGTGGGCGGGAGTTGGGAGTTGGCGAGTTGCAGGCGGGTGTAGACGGCCTGGACGCGCGGCGCCGGCGGAAGGCGATGCTGGACCGGGATCTCAGCCGGCGGTTTCGGGCCCGACGCGGAAACGGCTTCAGGAAGGAGTGCAGCGACGGCCTCTTCGGCGGTCTTTTCGTCGATTTTGGCCTTCTCGAATGCGCTGCTTATTCAGCGTGATGTAGGGCGGATCGGGAACGGGCATGAGGTATTGCGTGGCGGCGCCGGGCGAGAAACGCGCATTGAGTTTTTCATTGAGCGTGGCGTAGGCGGCGGTCATGTCGATGGCGGCGGCGGCGATGCCGAGAGCGGCGGCTTCATTTGGAACGGGCGCGACGCCGTGATCGGCGCTGAGGGCGAGCCAAACGTTTTTGAGGCCGATGGTTTGATCGAGCCAGGAGAAGAAGGTGTCGAGGTCGTGGTCGAGGGAAAGGACCATCCGCTTCTCCTGCGGGAGAGTCGGGGCCGAAGGTGTGGCCTTCAATGTCGTTGGCGGAGAGCGAGATGGTGATTTCGTCGGTGACGCCGTTCTGGCCGAGGTGTTCGTTCTGGATGAGGGCCTGGGCGAAGTCGAGCTCGTAGCTGTTGGCGGCGGGCATGTGGCCGACCTGCTCGAAGAACTGATCGGTGCCGTCGGCGAGGGCGTCGTGCGCGGCCTGCTGGCGGCGGGGGCCGGCGTTGAAGGCGTGGACCCATTCGGGAAGATGTTCCATGTAATAGGTGGAGGTGGTGAACTGGCCGCTGGAGGGCTCAAGCCAATAGGCGGCGTTGGCGGACTGGCCTGAGGGGAGGATGGCGGCGCGGTCTTTGAGTGAGATGCCGAAGACGCGGGCTTTGCCCTGGGTGGCGAGGCGGAGCTCGTCGCCGAGGGTGGTGGCGCGGAGGTTGCGCGGCGAGGAGCCGATGAGGTACTTGAAGGCGCCGGGCTGGGCGTTGGGCAGATTGGCGGGGATCACGTTGTCGGGCACGTCGACCATCTGATAACGCTCGTCCTCGACAGAGCTCACCGCGTGCGTCTCAGAGCGGCTGACGTCCCACCATTCGTTGGTGTCGATGCCGTGGCCGTCGGAGTAGGCGCCGGTGCCGAGGGTGGCGTGGCCGGGGGCGGTCTTGGTGTTGGCGTAGTCGTAATAGCAGTTGGTGAACCAGGCGCCTTCGTCGGTGAAGAGGCGGAATCCGCGGCCTTTGAATTCGTCGTGGAAGCGGTTCAGATAGTCGCCGCGGAACTGGTCAATGATGACGATGACGATGAGTTTGGGCTTGCCGGAGTAGACCTGTGCTGAGAGGAATGACGGGAATAAGAGGACTACAACAGCAAGGAATTGGGCAAGGGCAGGACGCCTGCGATCGGACATGGCATCCATGATAAAGAAGGGATGGTTACAGGCTTGTTGCAGAGAGTGACGACGGTACCATTCCGCGGGAGACGCAGCTTGATACTGCTTGACACTCGCGTTTCGGGAACGCGATACTCTCGTTCAGTCCGCTATTTTTCCCCTGGATTTTTGCCGTGGCGTTCAGTTTGAAGGCGAGCCTCTCGGCCGCTTGCACTGCTTCCAGCTTTGTATCTATTGCGCAATGCCTTAATGGCAGGCGTCACTCTGCGTCACCTGAGCGCAAATGCCTCCCCCGGTTCGATCACACTTCAGATTCTGCGAAGGAGTTCTCATGTCGTTACGAACAAGGCTCGCTGGTTCGTTGCTCATTGCCTGTTCCACTCTACTGATGGCGCAGAGTCCTGTGCCGATGATTGTCAGCGCGACTGAGAATTCCGCTGGCACGCAGATCACTATCAGTGGGACGTTCCTGGGCACAGGCGTGCCAAGGGTCATGCTTGCGAATACGACGTTAACCGTTACGCAATCCAGCAGTAGCAGCATCACCGCTAACCTGCCGGCAGGGATAAATCCCGGAGTCTACCTGCTGACCGTGGAAATACTCAGCCCGCGCCAAATCGGGACCTTTACGGTGGCTTTCGGCCAGGTTGGTCCGACCGGGCCGCAAGGTGCAGTGGGGCCGCCCGGAGCTACGGGAGGTACCGGACCGCAAGGAGCGACTGGACCGCAAGGATCGCCCGGACCGACGGGGGCTGCCGGGCCGAAGGGAGACACTGGGCAGACGGGCGCTACCGGAGCCACCGGAGATCAGGGACCGAAAGGATCGACCGGAGCTCAGGGATCGCCCGGATCGACGGGCGCCACCGGCCAATCAGGACCGGCGGGGCCACAAGGTCCAACCGGCCCCACGGGAGCGACGGGCGGCCAGATCTGGTCTTCGAACTTCGTCCTTCCCGCCACGATCACGTCGGGAATGTCGAGTTCCGGAATTGTGGCTCTTCCCAGCGGCAATGGCGGAACGGCTTCGCAGAATGTGCCAGCAATGGTGCTTCAGGTTCCGAAGAATTGCACGGCATCCGGTTTCAGTGTCGCCCAATTTGGCGCCAGCAACGCCTCCACAACACAAGTGATGCTGGTGACGGGAACGGATTCTTTGATTGCATCAGGCTTCATCAACGGAAGTTCGCTGGGGTGCACTCTCACGGCGAACAGTGGTGCGCCCACCTCCTGCTCCTCCTCGGGCACGGCTTCTCTGACGGCGGGAGAGCTTGTTTCGATCGCAGTTTTCAGCTTCTCCAACCCGCCCGATTTCCAGAATGCCAGGCTCGTGGTCAGCTTCGTCTGCCAGTGACGGCGGACAATTCTGATTGAAAAAAGATGGGCGGCTCGATGAGCCGCCCATTGTGTGTGAGGCTGATGGGGTGTCAGGCGCTGACAGGTTCCTGGCTGGTCCGACCAATCTCAAAGTCTCTTGACACCTTCGCGGCGGCGAAGCGATACTCAGCAGCGTTTTCCGGTTCGCCCCACCCGGAACTCTTCTTCCCACGAAAAACGACGGGCATCTTAACGTCCGCAAACTCCCCCAGGGATCGTTCACCAAGTCTTCAGCGGATCGGCGCCGGGCTGCCCCCTGAGCCCGCATCAACTGGTGCACCGAGATTCGACGATCGTCTGCGCGGTCGCGGTCTCCCCATCCCCGCCGGACCCCGGCGAAGGAGCGACTATGTCCCTACGCAAGATCTTTGCAATTCCGCTTCTGCTTGCCTGTTCAACTCTGCTTGCCGCCGAGGATCACGATCCGCGTCTGCTCATTCTCAACGTGACGGAGAATGGCGCCGGAACACAGATCACCATCAACGGCTCGAACTTCGGTTCCAGCCTTCCCGAGGTTTGGCTCGCCACTACGCAGTTGACCGTTACCAATTCCACCAACTCCAGCATCACCGCGAATTTGCCCTCGGGACTGAACCCCGGAGCCTACCTGCTCCGAGTTGAGAGGGATCACCCGCACCTGACGGGATTCTTTGCAGCCGATATCGGGCAGGTTGGCCCCGCCGGACCGCAGGGACCTGCCGGACCAGTTGGACCTCCTGGCCCCATTGGCCCTGCCGGGCCGCAAGGACCCCAGGGATTAATCGGGCCTGCCGGGCCTGCCAGGGACCTCGCCGGGGCGCCGGGCCCGCCGGACCAACGGGACCCATCGGCCCGACTGGAGCGCAAGGGCCGCAAGGAACCGCAGGACCGGCCGGTCCCACTGGCGCCACGGGACCGCAAGGCCCTGCGGGTCCGCAGGGACTCACTGGAGCTACGGGGGCTGCCGGACCCGCGGGACCTGCCGGTCTGCCGGGGGGGCAAATATGGTCCTCCAACTTCGTGCTTCCAGCCACCATTACGCCGGGAATGTCCGCCTCCGGAATCGTGGCTCTCCCCAGCGGCAATGGCGGCACTGCCTCGCAGAGTATTGCTGCATCTGTTCTGCAGGTTCCCCACAGCTGCACTGCCACCGGGCTTCAGGTGACACAGTTCGGCGCGGCCGGGACATCGACCGTGCTGGTGATTCTGGGGGTCGGCTCTCCCTCGAATGTAGCGGGCAATGTGCTTTCTGGCACAAACCTTCAATGCACCCTGACCGCGGCCAGCGGCGGATTCTCCTCCTGCACTTCCGGCGGCCCCACTGCGCTTACAGCCGGACAGGACATCAGCATGGCGCTTATCAGCTTCAGCAACCCGTCCGACTACCAGAACGCACGCATTCTGGCCAGCTTCGTGTGCCAGTAAGTTCTCTCGCGCATGCTGCAAAAACACAGCGGGCGGCTCGTATGAGCCGCCCGCCGCATTCGTGCCGGATGCTGCCAAGGTTCGCGCGTCAGGCCGTGACCGGCTCGCTGGCGCCGACCTTGACGGGGGTGAGCCAGCCGAACTTGTCGGGCTTGAGACCGTTGGCGATGCCGAAGAACTCGTCGGCGATGCGCTTGGTGATCTCGCCGGGCTTGCCGTCGCCGATGACGATGCGGTCAATGGAGCGAATGGGCGAGACTTCCGCGGCGGTGCCGGTGAAGAAGACCTCGTCGGAGATGTAGAGCAGCTCGCGCGGAATCGACTGCTCAATGACGGTGAGGCCGAGGTGGCGGGCGATGGTGAGCACGGAGTCGCGGGTGATGCCGGAGAGCGCCGAGTTGGACAGCGGGGGCGTATAGAGGACGCCGTTGCGGACGATGAAGACATTTTCGCCGGAGCCCTCGCTGACGAGACCGGTGACGTCGAGGGCGATGCCTTCGGCGTAGCCGTTGATATCGGCTTCCATGCGGATGAGCTGCGAGTTCATGTAGTTGGCGCCGGCCTTGGCGAGAGCGGGGAGGGTGTTGGGCGCCAGTCGATTCCAGCTCGAGATGCAGACGTCAGCGGCGTCGCCGCCAGTGACGTATTTGCCCCACGGATAGTTGGCGATGTAGATCTCGACGGGCGAACCCTTGGGGTTCACGCCGACTTCGCCGTAGCCGCGCAGGGCGATGGGGCGGATGTAGCAGGGAGCGATGGCGTTGGCTTCGATGGTGTCGACCACAGCGGCGCAGAGCTCGTCGAGCGAGTAGGGAAGAGGCATGCGGTATATTTTGGCCGAGTCAATGAGGCGCTGCATGTGTTCAGGCAGGCGGAAGACGGCCGCGCCGTGGGGCTGGGTGTAGCAACGGATGCCTTCGAAGACGCTGGAGCCGTAATGGACCACGTGGCTCATCACGTGGATGGTCGCGTTCTCCCAGGGGATCAGGTTGCCGTTGTGCCAGATTTTCGAGGTGGGTTGGATGGGCATGAGACTCCTTGCCGCGCGAACCCCGCGCGTTGTCTCAAGCCTACCGCGACCAGGGCACACGTGTCATCCGCGCGCACCTTGACTGTCAACGCCGCGGTTTGGGGGCGACGCGCGCAGGTGAAACTGGAATTTCTGATCGCTCACCCACCCAGGATCATGACGGTGCACAACTCTATCTACTCGAACCTGGGACGGCCATGCATCGAGGAGCTAATAGAGTAATCAGGTTAAGCGCGAACGGAACCCATCTCGCATCCTGGGTGGCCGCAGGTGCAGAGTATCTCCACCTTGGTTGCGACGCCCTCGCAGTGAGCGCTGCAGTATTTTGCGTTGGCGGGGGGAACACAGACACAAGCGGCGTTGCCGCATTTTTTCGGGGTCTGGGCAGCCATTAAGATCTCCTCCTTGTAAACACCGGAGCTGACCTGGGGAACCACAGCCTTGCAACAATCCGCCAAAAGCATAGCCCAACTGGACCGGAATTGTCACGGCGCGGCGGAGCGGCCGATAGACCCTAAAATACAAACACGGGCGACGCCGCTGGGCGATTGCCGCACCCCGATCGGAGGCCGTATTGCGGATTATCACTCTCATCTTGGGCGTGGTCTGCATTTTTGTGGTGCTGCTGGACGCATTCCAGACGATTATTCTGCCGCGGCGCGCGACAGGGCCGGTGCGGCTGACGCGGCTGTTTTACATCGCGACGTGGAAGCCATGGGCATTCTTTGCACGGCGGGTTCGCAATCCGCGTGCCCGGGAGACGGCGTTCAGTTTTTATGGGCCGATGTCGCTGATTTTGCTGCTGGCGTTCTGGGCGGCGGCGATCCTGTTTGGATTCGGGTTGATCTACTTTTCGCTGGGCTCGTCGTTCTGGGATTCGCGGGAACGGGCCGGACTGTTGTCGGATCTGTATATGAGCGGCGCGGCAATCTTCACGCTGGGGCCTGAGGACGCTGGTCCCACCACTCCCCTGGCGCGCATGCTGGTGGTGCTTGAAGCGGGAACCGGTTTCGCATTCCTGGCCGTGATCATGGGCTATTTTCCGGTGCTGTACGGCGCGTTTTCAAGGCGCGAGGTGAACATCTCGCTGCTGGACGCGAGGGCGGGCTCGCCGCCGACCGCCGCAGAGCTGATGCGGCGCCACGCGCACGACGACGCGGAGGAGTCGTTGACGACTCTGCTGGTGGAGTGGGAACGGTGGTCGGCGGAGCTACTGGAGAGCCACATTTCGTTTCCGCTGCTGTGCTACTTCCGCTCGCAGCATACGAACCAGAGCTGGCTCGGCGCGCTGACGTCGATTCTGGACACGTGCGCGCTGCTGATCGCGGGCGTGCAGGGACACGAGGCGCGGCAGGCGCAACTGACATTTGCGATGGCACGGCATGCGTTGGTGGATCTGTCGCAGGTGGTGTCGCTGCGGCCGGTGGAGGATGCGCCGGACCGGCTGCCGCATGCGCGGTACGAACAGCTCTACGGGCTGCTGTGCCAGGGCGGCGTGAGCGTGTGCCGCGACGACAACAGCGAGAACCGATTGCGCGAGATGAGGCGTCTCTACGAGCCGTATGCCGAAGCGCTGAGCGCGCATTTCCATATGCCGCTGCCGCCTTGGATTTCAGACAAGCCGCACAAGGACAACTGGCTGACGGTGGCGAGGGTACGGGCAGGCGCGGAGAAGGCGAATCCAGTTGCGGCCAACAAGGTTGCCGGCGAGGGCCGGGGCCCGGCTGTGGATTTACTGGTCGACGATCATCACGATTTTTGATTCGCGCTCCTTCGCACAGAGGCGGCTGCTAACCTGATTTGTGCCTCGCTCTTCTACTCCACGCCGTCTTCCCGGACTCATTAAAACAACTGGGCTGATCGAGCATCCGTTCGATCGCGAGAATGGCGTGCGCACGAGCGGCCTGGTGGCGGGAAGGCATCTCAAGTCAGGGCACGCGCATGATCGGCACGCGACGGCTTACTACGGCGTGGCGCCCTCGGTGTTTCACAAGCTGATGGAGCGCTGGCCCCGGACGCGGCCCGCGGCGGCGATTGAGCAGACCGTATTTATCGATGCCGGCGCGGGGATGGGGCGCGCGGTGCTGCTGGCGGCGGAGATGCCGTTTCGACAGGTGATTGGCGTCGAACTGCACGCGTCGCTGGTGCGCGTGGCGCGGAAGAATGTTGCGGCATGGCGCAAGGCGGGACGGGTTCATGCGCCGGTGCGGATGGTCGAGGCGGATGCGGTAGAGTTTGCGTTTCCGGAGGGGCCGACGGTGCTGTTTCTGTTCAATCCGTTTGGCGCGGTGGTGATGCGGCGGTTGTTGAAGAGACTGGCTGCGGTGTTCGCGGATCGGCCCGGCGCGCTTGATGTGCTTTATGTCAACGATGAGCAGGCCTTTGTGCTGGAGCAGCAGAAGGGATTCGCAAGGCTGTTTGCCGGCAAGGTGCCGCGGTCGCGCGCGGATGCCGTGGCAGACAAGCAAATCCTCGATAACCAGCCGGATGGGGAGTATGCATCGGCGCCTCATGAGGACTGCTCGATCTGGCGGTGGATGGGTGTTCAGCGGTAGTGGGTCAGTTTGAAATCGTTGCCCCCCAAGCATGAGCGGCCCATCCGCACAGAACGCCGAAGATCACTCCAGTAATCAGGATCGGGGCATAGGCTTTCGTGATAATCGCGTCTGGAATGCTGATGAGTAGTCCGACAAGTGCCCCAGCCAATGCAGGATGAAAAGGCACCGTCACATTTGCCGCAAGGAATCCGATGGCGAAGCGGCTGAAGAACGCACCAGCCAAGGCTGTGGGCCTATCGGGAAATTTCATCGGGAGCATGAGCAGGACATCCACGATGCCAGCGGCCAGCCCCAGCAAGAGTCCTAGTAGCAGTCGATTCATCGCGGGATTCTATCAGGCATGATCACTAAGGGCCAACACAACAAGAGCCACCTATGGATTTCAAATTGATCCACCACCCGTTCATGTTTCCAGTTGACGAATGAGGGGTGGAGAGAGAAAGCTGTCTGCTGCAGCCGGCGGGGGTTGGAACGAGACCGGCTCGGGAGTGAAGTCTGATGGAACCGCATTTTGTTCTCGGGATCGGCGAATTGCTTTGGGACTTGTTGCCGTCCGGGCCCGTGTTGGGCGGCGCGCCGGCAAACTTTACGGTGATGGCGGGACGGCTGGGGAGCCATGCGGCGATTCTGAGCCGTATTGGCCGCGATCACCTGGGCAGGCTAGCCGTGGACACGCTCGATCCGATGCCTGCCGACACCGAATATCTGCAGATTGATACGGCGCATGAGACGGGGCGCGTGACGGTGGAGCTGAAGAACGGACAGCCGTCGTACGTGATTCACGAGCCGGCGGCATGGGATTTCATGGAGCTGACGGACGATTGGGTGAAGCTGGCGGAGCGCGCGGATGCGATTTGCTTCGGGTCGCTGGCACAGCGGAGCCTGGAATCAAGGCAGACGATTCAGACGCTGGCGGCGCAGACGCAAGCGCATTGCGTGCGGGTGTTCGATGTGAATTTGAGGGCGCCGTTCTACTCGAGCGAGGTGCTGCAGGAGTCGCTGGAACTGGCTACGGTGATGAAGCTGAATGATGCGGAGATGCCGCTGGTGCTGGGGCTGCTGGGATTGCCGGCGGCGGAGCCGGTGGACCCCATGGGTTTACGCGTCGGGGCGGAGAGGCTTCTGGCGGAGTTCCCCACGCTGCGGATGGTGGCGGTGACACGGGGCGGCGCGGGAAGCCTGCTGGCGACGAGCGAAGGGGTTCACGAGCATCCGGGCGTGGACACGAAGGTGGCGGATACGATTGGCGCGGGCGATGCGTTTACCGCGGCACTGACGCACTACCTGCTGCGCGGGGTGGGGCTGGAGACGCTGAACGAGGCAGGGAATCGATGGGGCGCATGGATGGCGTCGCAGCAGGGAGCGATGCCGCTGCTGCCGGACGCGGTGCGGACGCGGGTAACGGATGCGATCGAGGCGCCGCTGGTGTGAATCAAGTTTGCATGCCGACTGACAGCGGCCGGGCAACGGCCGCTAGGGACTGATGACAAAGCTGGGTCTTGGTGAGTCGAGTTCAGCAGGGGCTAAAGCCCACAGATTCTATTAGCCTTAATCGGCCCGACTGAACAGCTTGGTGAAAAAGTCCCAAGGGAGTCACTTTTTCTCCACAGCGCTTTGGTATAAGAAGTTTCTATGCGCGGCGACGATCAGCAGCAGTCCTCGATGTTCAGTTCCGTAACGATGGAACAGCGGGTCCCGGCCGACCATCCGATGCGGCGGATACGAGCGATGGCCGACCGGGCTCTTGCCAAGATGGACGCGGTCTTCGATGAGCTTTATTCGGAGACGGGTCGTCCGTCGATCGCACCGGAACGTCTGTTGCGTGCCCAGTTGCTGATGATTCTTTACTCGATCCGCTCGGAGCGGCAGTTGATGGAGCAGATCGATTTCAACATTCTCTACCGCTGGTTTGTGGGCCTTGAGATGGACGATGCGGTGTGGGATGTGAAGGTGTTCAGCAAGAACCGGGCGCGTTTGATCGCAGGTGAGGCGAGCCGGCAGTTGCTGCTGGCAGTGGTGGAGGAGGCGCGGGCGCACCAGTTGCTGAGCGAGGAGCACTTTACGGTAGACGGCACGCTGTTGCAGGCCTGGGCGAGCCGGCGCAGCTTCAAGGAGAAGTCTGAACCGCCGGACCGAGGCACCGGGACGCGGGGCCGCAAGCTGCTGCGCGACACGCATCAGTCGACCACGGACCCGGAGGCGCGGCTTTACAGGAAGAGCGGCTCAGCCGCAGTAGTGCCGAGCTATCTCGGCCATGTGATGACAGAAAACCGCAACGGGCTGGTGGTAGCAGCCATGGCTCACCGAGGCGGGCAACGCAGCCGAACGACAGGCGGCGCTGAAGATGATCGAGGGCCTCAAGCGCGGCAAGCGCATGACTACTGGGCGCCGACAAGAGCTATCAAGAGGAGCGATTCGTGAGCACGCTGCGCAGCCAGCAGGTAACTCCGCATGTGGCCGAGTATGAGCCCAACCCGAAGTGGCGTAACTGGCTCACCACAAGCGAACGGAACGATCCGGGTCTGATCGTGAGCCAGAAGAAGCGCAAGCTGGTGGAGAAGGTGTTCGGCTGGATAAAGCAGGACAAGTTGCGCCAGATCAAGCTGCGCGGACTGAAGCGAGTCGACTGGCTGTTTCAGCTGGCCGCAGCCGCGCACAATCTGCTGCGCATGAGCAAGCTGATCCCGATTCAAGCCCACGCCTGAGCGGGGAGACGTGTCTCTGCTGGTCGCAAAACGGCCGGCAGAGACCAACATCAACCTGATAATCCGCCCAGGCGGCGGCCGAAAAATCCGACTCCAGAGAGCTTCGGTAAGAAACAGCCAGTTTTTCACCAACTGTGAAAGTCGTGCCCTTGTTACAAAGCCCGCTTCGAGCGAGTTTTTCACCAAGCTGTGAAGTCGTGCCCTGACACGGATAGTTTGTCAACAGGCTGAGCGGCCGGGCAACGGCCGCTAGGGTGTGTATTGCCACAGGTCATTGAGGTAGCCATCCGCGCCGGTGGAATCATGGCCGGAGCCCCCAAAGAGCCAGAGATTGCCCTTGGCGTCAATCCATGGCACCGCTGCGGAGCGGCCTCCGGGGGTGTTGGCTGCTGAGGGTGTCCCCATGGTTCCGTATGTGCCGGATTGCCCGCCAGTGCCGCCCCGAGGAGGACCGACCGAATCACTTCCGCTTTGCCAGGTCCAGGTCCTGGTGGCGGTGTTGAACTCCCAGAGATCATTCAGTGCACCCGCGGTGCCGCTGGCGTCGCAACCTAGTCCACCAAAGAGCCAGAGATTGCCGCTCGAGTCGATCCAACCGGTGGCGTCGTTACGTCCTCCAGGCACGTTGGCTGTTGCGGCGGTTCCCTGCGTGCCGTAAATGCCGGCCACGCACAGGTTGCCGCCTGGGACGTTGACCGTGCTGGTCCCGCTGACCCATGTCCATTGTTTGCTGGCGATGTTGAATTCCCACAGATCGTTCAGATCGTAATCCGCGCCCGCCGAGTCGTATCCCACTCCACCAAAGAGCCACAGGTTGCCGTTTCGATCTGCCCAGGAATCAGCATTCACACGCGCGCCCGGCACATTTCCGGATGCCGCTACGCCCACGGTGCCATAGACTCCCTTAGCGTTGAGTGCGTTCCCCCCGCTTACCCAGGTCCACTCTTTGGTTGAAGGGCTGAATTCCCACAGATCGTTGAAGCTACCGTTGGCTCCCGAACCGGCAGGATCATACCCGTCGCCGCCAAATAGCCAGAAATTGCCGCTTTGGTCGGTCGAGGATACTGCGCGCTCCCTCGCGCCGGGAACGTTCGTCGCCGCCGCAACTCCCAGGGTGCCGTACTGTGCTGTCCCGTTTACGGTGTTGCTGCCGCTCATCCAGGTCCATTCGCTTGTCGACGGATTGAACTCCCACAAATCGTTCAGCAGGTAGTCTCGTCCAGTCGAATCAAAGCCGGAGCCTCCGAACAGCCAGAGATTGCCGCTCGCATCCACCCACGAGACGGATGTGACACGTCCCCCTGGTACGTTTGCAGGATCTGCCGTTCCTTTTGTCCCGTATATGCCCAATTGGTTCCCCGGCACTGAGCTGCTTCCGCTCATCCATGTCCATTCATTCGAAGACGGGTCGTACTTCCACAGATCGTTGAACGGTCCTTTGGTTGCGAGTGGGTCGACGCCGCCGCCGCCGAAGAGCCAGAGCTTGCCGCCTGCGTCCATCCAGGAAGTTGCATCATCCCGCCCCGGGGGTACGTTGGCCGCGGAAGCTACGCCCTTCGTGCCGTAACTGCCGTTCAGACTCGAGGAAGAGTTGACCTGGTCACTGCCGCTGACCCAGGTCCACTGCTTTGCGTCTGAAGGGGGCGGCGTGCCTCCTCCCCCTCCCGAACCACCCGTGCTCGTGGTGCCTCCACCACAACCGATCACAATCAAGATAAGAAGGCTGGCAAAGAGCGCGGCGATTCCACGCGAACCGCGGTGAAGCACTGATGGCGGAGTCATAGTTACACCCCCGGATGGGTCAGCTTTGTTACAGGTGGATCTTGGGAAGCGATTCTAAGACTGCCCGCTCAATGAAGGCAAACATGAGGTCTCGCAAGGACCTTCTTCAGGCGGACGACGTGCTGTAGAGTGAACGGGTGATTATCAACATTGCACGGCGGGCGCATGACCATAATTGGGAGCTTGACCCGATTACGCGGTCGCTGCTGGATACCGACTTCTACAAGCTGCTGATGCTGCAGTTCATCTGGAAGCACTTTCCGCGGACGCGGGCGACGTTCGCGGTGCAGAACCGGACGACGCAGGTGCGGCTGGCGGAGATTGTCCATCTTGATGAGCTGCGGGAACAGCTTGAACATGCGCGGGGGCTGCGGTTCCACAAGTCGGAGATGATCTGGCTGGCGGGCAATACGTTTTTCGGCAGGCGGGGGATGTTCGAGCCGGCGTTTCTGGAATGGCTGGAGAAGGATTTTCGTCTGTCGGATTTCGAGCTGTCAGAGGCGGACGGGCAGATCGAGCTGCGGTTCGAAGGTCTGTGGACCGAGACGACGATGTGGGAGATCTATGCGCTGGCG
Organism: uncultured Acidobacteriota bacterium; assembly: GCA_963819365.1. Taxonomy (GTDB): domain Bacteria; phylum Acidobacteriota; class Terriglobia; order Terriglobales; family Acidobacteriaceae; genus Telmatobacter. Next base: position 96,177 of record CAWFVY010000021.1, on the reverse strand, counting down.
ATTGTGGATGAGCTGAAGACACGGACGGCGCTGAAGCGGCTGAGCGAGTTCGAGCTGGACGTGTTGTATGCGCGTGCGAAGTCGCGGCTGTGGGAGAAGATGGCGCGGCTGAGGGACGTGCCGGGGATGAGCGTGAGCGACTTCGGGACGCGGCGGCGGCACAGCTTTCTGTGGCATGAGTACGTGGTGCTGGCGATGCGGGATGTGCTGGGCGAGTCGTTCACGGGCAGCTCGAATACGTACCTGGCGTACAAGCACGATCTGGAAGCGATGGGAACCAACGCGCACGAGCTGCCCATGGCGGTGGCGGCTCTCGCCAATACGGATGAGGAGCTGAAGAGCGCGCAGTACCGGCTGCTGGAGTTGTGGCAGCAGACGTATGCGGGTGAATTGCTAATTCTGCTGCCGGACACGTTTGGGACGACGCAGTTTTTGCGTCACGCTCCGGATTGGGTGGCGGACTGGACGGGGCAGCGGATCGACAGCAAGGATCCTTTTGTCGCGGGCGATGAGTATATTGCGTGGCTGGAGCAGAGGGGGCGCGATCCGCGGCGGAAGCGGCTGATTGCGAGCGATGCGCTGGATGTGGACAAGATCCTCGCGCTGCATGCGTATTTCGCGGGCAGGATTCTGGATGGGACCGATCCGTGGGATTTTCGGTCAGCGGCGGACTTCAAGGATGCGAAGAGGTGGAAGCCGGAGCGGCGGATACGGTTCAGCTCGGGATGGGGAACATTCCTGACGAACGACTTCAGAAATTGCGATCCGCAAGGAGACGGAAGCTTCGATCCGATCAGCCTGGTGTGCAAGCTGGTGGAGGTGGATGGGTGTCCGGCGTCGAAGCTTTCAGACAACTATGCGAAGTCGATGGGGCCGGCGGAGGAAGTGGAGCGGTATCGACGGGTGTTTGGGACGGAAGGGCAGATCAACGTGCCGGTGGAGGCGTGAGAGAGACAAGGATTAGGGGTTAGGGATTAGGGGTTAGGGCGTTAGAGACTTGGCCCAGTGGCGGAGGGAGTCGGTGATGAGCTTGCTGCCGTTGGCCACGGCGAGCTGGACGGCGAAGTTGCCGATGGTGGAGCTTTCGACGTTTCCGGTTTCGACGGGGAGGCCGGTGTGCTGGGCGGTGAGGCGGGTGAGGAGCTGGTTCTGGCTGCCTCCGCCAAGAATGTGAATGCGGCGGATGGGGCGGCCGAGGATGCTTTCTAGGCTGGCGATCGCGGATTTGTAGCGGCTGGCGAGGCTCTCGAAGATGAGGCGCGCGAAGAGGGGCTCGTTGCCCGAGCGGTTCTCGATGGGCGCGCAGCCGAGTTTGCGGAGCTCGTCGTTCAGGCGCTCGGGCATGTCGTCGGCGAGCAGGAGGGGCGGGGCGTCGACGGGGATGATGCCGGGGCAGTCGCAGTTTTCGGCCTGGGCGATGAGTGCGGGGATCTCCCATGCGCGGCCGGCCTGCTTCCAGCTTTCGAGGCATTGCTTGAGAATCCACATGCCGTTGACGTTGGTGTGAAAGCAGAATCCGCCGGCGGCCGCGCCCTGGTTGGTGAAGCCTGCCTCGAAGGCTTCGCCGCTGGTGATGGGCTGGTGGATCAGCGTTCCGACGAGAGACCATGTTCCGGAGCAGATGTAGGCCGCTCCGTCGAGAGGGGAAGCAATGCCGGCGATGGCCGAGGCCGTGTCATGGCAGGCCGGAACGATGAGCTGCGTGTCGCGGAAGGCGGGCAGCTCAGCGAGGGGGCCGGTGAGTTGGCCGATCACGGTGCCGGTGGGGACGATGGGCGGCAGGGCGCCGGCGGGGATGTCGAAGAGGTCGAGCAGTTCATGCGACCAGTCGCCGGTAGCGATGTCGACGAGGCCGGTGTGGGTGGCGTTGGTGTACTCGGCGACGCGACGGCCGCCAAGCCGGTGGAGGACGTATTCGGGCAGGTTGACCCAGGGGGCGTGCGGGTCAGGATCGGCGAGGAGCTGGTAGAGGGTGTTGATGCGGAGCGGCTGCGCGCCGGCTTTCTGAAAGAGAGCTGAGGCGGAGATGAGCTGGTCGGTGTGATCCTTTGTGGCGATGGTGCGCTCGTCGCGATAGCAGAAGGGGTTTGAGAGGGGATCGCCGCCGGAGTTGAGGCGAACGTAGTCGACGGCCCAGCCATCGACGGCGATGGAGGCGATGCCTTCAGGGGCCTGAGCGGCGGCGAGACGAAGGCCGTGCTCGAGGCCAGCGAGAATGCGGTCGAAGGGCCAGCGAAGTGAGTAGCCGTCGTGGATGGGGCCGTTGGGGAGGCGATGGATGAGGGAGATGTGCGGGGTGTCTCCATGCCAGCTAAGGAGCGAGACGCGGCAGCTTTCGGCGCCGAGGTCGATGGCGATGCGTGCGGGCTTCGTGGGGGTGGAAGAGTTGGACTTTAGATCCACGAGAGTTCGCCTTTCGATCAGAGAGAGGATGGCTCGGGTTTGCGGTCGGAGGCCCTGTCGCTGGCGTTGGCCTTGGCGTCGGGTTCGGCCAGGGTCTCCGGGGTGACGACGTGGTGACGGACGTAGTTGTACGGGGGGACGATGTGCCCGCGCAGCAGGGCGATGCCGAGCTGGATGAGGCGCGGGCCGTAGGTTTCAGCGCCGTGGGAGACGGAGCCGATGATGGCGCTTTTGCCGCTGCGCATCTGATCGAGGACTTCAGGGATGCAGTCCTGGCCGGCGATGGCGAAGTCCTGTTCGCGGCCGGCCTGGCGGGCGGCGTCGAGGACGCCGAGGGCGCTGGAGTCGGTTGCGGCGGCGACGAGGATGCGCTGACCCTTGCGCTGGTTGCGGAGGAAGTCAGAGACGGCGAGGAAGCTGGGCTGGCGCATGCCGCGGCCTTCGAGACGAAGGAAGCGGTCGGCGGGAACCAGGTCGAGGCGCTCGCGGATGCCTTCAAACGCGCCGGTGATGCGGCTCTGCACGAATGAGCCGGCCTCGCTGAAGCCTATGCCGAGCACCCAGTCGACATTGCCCTTCCACTTGTTGCAGGCGAATTGCGCGAGCAGCAAGCCTGCCTCGTAGCCGACTTCGAAGTTATCGACGCCGAAGTAGGTGGCGTTGGGGTGGGGAACGTCGATGGCGACGAGAGGGATGCCGGCCTTTGTGAGGATGTGAGCGACGTGCGGCGCGACATGTTCCTCGACCTGGAATTCGAGGACGATATCGACGCGCTGCTTGACGAACTCCTCGGCGTTCTTGATGGCGACGTCAGGGTCGTAGCGGTTGTCGAGCATGAAGAGCTCGATGCCGGCGGCTCCCGCAGCCTGTGCAACGCTGTTGGCGACGGCGACGGAGAAGGGCATTTCGCCACTCTGCGCGGCGAAGCCGAAACGGAGGCGGCGGGGGCGCGAGACGAGGCGATACTGGCCGTTTTGTCCCTGGGCGACATAGCCGCGATGGACCAGTGTTTTGAGGATGCGATAGACGCTGGTCTTGGAGATTTTGGTCTGCTGGTAGACGTCTTCGAGGGCGACAGGGGCGTTGATCTGCTCGAGGAGTTCAAGGACGTCAAGCGCCTTGGAAAGAATGGGAATCAGGTAGAGCCGTTTGATCTTCGTTTTCGACAAAACCGCCATTCCTCCCTTGGGGCCATCCATTGCCTTGAGACTTTGGCTCAGGACAATCATAAAGGCGATTTGCGCGGCGACCCTCGGGACAGAGGCGAGCTTGGCGCGCGAAGTCCGCCTCTAACACGTGCGGGGCTACTGCGCGGCCAGGCGAACCACGGCGACCGGGCCGAGCAGGCCGGTTGGCAGCGGCGAGTTTGCTTTGTAGGGCTTTACGTCGGCGAAGGTGATCTTTGTGGGGCCGGGCTGCTCGTCGCCGATGAGCGATTGGCCCAGGGCGTTGATCACCTTTATGACGACATTATTGTTGCCGGGCTCGAGCGCCGAGGTGACGTCGATGCGGTAGGACGCGTGCCAGACCAGCCGGGATCGAGCCAGGCGTCGCGTAGCCGTAAAGATCCAGCTCCGGAACGAGTTCCGGCGCCCGCAAGGGGCGCCGGATGGGGGCTAATCCAGACCGATCGAGATCGGCTACTCGGGTTGAGCCTAGTGCACTGATACGGGGTCGCCATTGAACTGAGAGGAGCCCCACAGAACCATCTGCGCGTTGTTGCTGTTGGAGCCCCAGAGGACCATGGATCCCCAGAGCACCATCTGCGAGTTGTCAGTGTTGGAGCCCCACAGGACCATCTCACTGCTCAGCGAGCTGGAACCCCAGAGCACCATCTCGCCTTGCGTGTTGGAACCCCAGAGGACCATGGATCCCCAAAGCACCATCTCGGTGTCAGTGGCGCCGGATCCCCAGAGCACGAAGTTGGGCTGGAGTTGCATTACGACGTTCCCGTCCGCGTCAACCGCTGCGGAAGGAGATTCAGCTGCGCCCAGAGTTGCCGGTGCGACCGTATCGTCGTTCAGGGCAGCGTTGACATCCAGAAGGCCTGAGCCCACGGTGAAGACATCAGCTTGCATGTTGTAGGTTGTGCCAGTCGTCGCATCGGTGACCGAACTGGCCTGCTGGAGATTTTTGAAGGCGGTCTTCATCAGCCGGATCTTGAGTTGATCTGGGGTGAGGGCCGGGTTTTGCTGGAGCAGCAGGGCAGCGGCGCCGCTGACCATGGGGGCCGCCATGCTGGTTCCGCTCAGGATGTAGTACGAAGGGGACCCGTTGCTGTCGCCGTTTGCGACGTAGAGGTAATTCGGAGCTTCCTTCTCAGGATGTTCGGAGTTGATGGTTTCCTGCGGCGTATAGAGCGAGACGATCTGGTTGCCGGGGGCGACAATGTCCGGTTTGATGAAATGGTCAAACAGCGTCGGGCCCTTGGAACTGTAGCTGCCCGGGATGTCGTCAGTGGGATCAGCGGTGCCGACGCCGTTCATGGCTCCGACCGTGATTACATACGGATCGTTGCCGGGCGCGGTAATAGTGCCGTAACCGTGGGTGCCTGCATCGTTGTCGCGGCCATAGTTGCCGGCGGAGACGACCACGAAGATTCCGGCGTTCCAGGCGCGTTCGACCGCCTGGTCAAGAGGATCGTCAACATAGCTCTCGAAGACGCCCCGGCCCAGCGACAGGTTCAATACGCGGATGTTGTAAGTGTCCTTGAGCTGAATGGCGGTGTCGATTGCGGCGATGACGTCGCTATCCATGCCTGAGCCGTCTGGCCCCAGGACACGCAGGTTGACGATGTTTGCGTTGGGAGCAACACCCTTGAAGGTGTAGCTGTTGTTGGGGCCGGCCGAGTCAGCGCCGGAGCCGCCAATGATGCCGGCAACATGGGTGCCGTGCCCATACTGGTCGCTGCCATTACCGCCCGCAGCGAAGAAGTCCTGGCTGTAGACGATGCGGGATGCGGTCAGGTCGTCGACGGCGGATACGCCGCTATCGATGATTGCGACGCCAATGCCTGTGCCGTCGAGGCCCTGCGCCCAGGCGTTGGCCGTGCCCATAGTCTCGTTGTGGTAGTCCAGGGTAGACGGCGTGACTGAGGTGCCGGCCGCGTGCAATGCCCGGTCGCGGGAGATGTGCACCACCGCGGAATCCCTGCTTAAGACAGCCAATGCTGCGGCCGGGACCTTCTGGTACGCACCGAAGCCCAGTCTCGTGTATTGACGCCGCATCTTGCCGCCGAACTGCAGGACTCGTTTGTGAGTTGCAGCGTTGGGGATGCTCTTGAACTGCACAATCAGGTCGACCTTGTCAGAGGACTTGAGACTTTGCAGATCGGAGGCCAATTTACTTCTGGTCTGGCCGGACACTGCCAAGCCAGTGCACAGGAATAGCGCGCATGCAATCAGGATCGATCTACCCCACATGGCGCTCTGTGGTCTTTTTCGTTTGATCATCGTTTCTCCTTCGGTCGCATCCGCGATCCGGGCCTTTCTCTTCCTGTTGCACGCGCTCGATAATCGCGGATGAACGAACGACCGCCAACAATCCGGAATTCGATGCTGAGGCAACATGGTGGTGCTTCATCGACGACAGGGTCGTGAGGCGACCATGTTCGGAGCCCCGCCGTGTGGCAGGAGAGGCCTGATGAGAGGCTTCTCATGCAACTGAGCCCGTCATCGGCGGAGAATTAGAAACTCTTTAGATACGGAAGTAACCTTCCGGCGAATAGGTGGGGAGACCTTCTGCGGCGCTTGAAGATAGGGCACCTTGAGGTCCTTCTAACTGACGCCTAAAGCACTGTTAGCTCTGGCCGATGAATCGTTCAGAGGGATATCGCGCATTCCCTGAGTCCGCGTGGTTGCGGACAGCAGGATCGGGGCGGGGCGCGCGCCGCGGGAGGGCCGGTCGGTGGAAGATTCCATGCCAAGGCGAGCAGTTCTGTTCGTTACGCTCGTAATTTCGGCGGGCGTTGCCGCGCTTGGCACCAGTCTCTGTCACTGGGAATCTCACGATCTGCTGAAGTTCATCTGTTATCTGGTCATTGCCATTCTCGGATCCACCATGAAGGTGAAGTTGCCGGGCATGGACAGCACCATGTCAGTCCATTTTCTTTTTGTTCTGTTGAGCGTGCTGGAGCTGTCTCTTTCCGAGACGATGGTGATCGGTTGCACGGCTGCGCTGAGCCAATGCCTCTGGAAACAGAAGCCCGAGCTGGTGAAGGTGGCGTTCAATGTCCTGGGATTGACGTCACTGGCCATCTACGCGACGTACACCGTATACCATCAGGCCTCGGGCCTGTTGAGAAACAGCACGCCGTTGCTGTTGGTGGCCGCCGCATGCACGTGCTTTATTTCGAATACAGCGCCACTCGCATTGGTGATCGCGCTTGCTGAGCGGCGCCCGCTCCGGGGTATCTGGAGAGAGACGTACTTCTGGTCGTTTCCGTACTATCTGGCCGGAGCCGCGGTAGTTGGGCTGATCAGTTTCTGTAACCGGTACATTGGCTGGCAAAGCGCGCTTCTGGTGCTGCCCATCATGTACTGGATCTATCGTTCCTATCATCTTTATCTTGGCCGCCTGCAGGATGAAAAGCGGCGCGTCGAGATCGAAGAGATGCATGTGCGGGCCGAGAAGCGGCATGTGGAGGAAGTTTGCGCGCTGCACCTGCGCACGATTGAAGGCCTGGCGCTGGCGATCGATGCCAAGGATCACACCACCCATGCGCATTTGCATCGCGTGCGCACCTACGCGGTGGAGGTTGCTCGCGACATGGGCTTGAGCGACGCGGAACTGGATGCGCTGCGCGCCGCAGCCCTGCTGCACGACATCGGCAAGCTTGCCGTTCCCGACCACATCATCAACAAACCCGGACGCCTGACCCCCGAAGAATTCGAGAAGATGAAGATCCATCCCGTGGTGGGCGCGGAGATTCTGGAAAAGGTCGCGTTTCCTTATCCGGTGGCGCCAGTCGTGCGCGCACATCACGAGCGCTGGAACGGGAAGGGCTATCCAGACGGCCTCAAGGGCGAAGAGATCCCCATCGGCGCGCGCATTCTCGCCGCCGTCGATTGCCTGGATGCTCTTGCGTCCGATCGCCAGTACCGCAAGGCGTTGCCGCTCGAAGAGGCCATGGGAGCGGTGGCGGCGGAGTCCGGCAAGTCGTTTGATCCGCGGGTGATCAAAGTATTGCAGCGGCGCTATCTCGAACTGGAAGAGATGGCGTGTCAGGGAATGGAGGAGAAGGTCAAGGCGCAGCTTTCGTTTCAGCAGATCATCGAGCGAGGCGAGCGGCCGGGCGCGGGGTTTGCGATGGATGGAGGTCACCGCAACCAGACCGATTTCCTGAGTTCAATTGCCTCCGCGCGCCAGGAAGCTCACACGCTGTTCGAACTCAGCCAGGATATTGGAAATTCCCTGAGCCTGGACGAAACACTGTCGCTGGTTGCGATGCGCCTGCGCAAGCTCGTTCCCTACGATTCGTTCGTCGCGTTTATCAGGAAAGGCAATCTGCTGCTGCCCGAATTTGTGACGGGCGATCATTTCCGGCTGCTCTCGGCTCTGAAGATCCCGGTTGGCACGGGGCTCTGCGGTTGGGTGGCGCAGAACGCGCGTCCCATCGTGAATGGCAATCCGGCAGTGGAGACGGGCTTTGTGCATGATCCGCTGGACGCTCGTGAACCCAAGTCGGCGCTGGTGGTGCCTCTTGAAGGTGTGACAGGGCTGGTGGGTGTTCTGGCGCTTTATCAGGCCACCGCAGATGCCTTTACCAGCGATCATTTGCGCATCCTGCAGGTAGTCACCTCGCGTGTCGCGTTATTCGTCGAGAACGCTCTCAAGTACCGTGAAGCCGAGACCTCCGCGACCATCGACTACCTGACCGGCATCGCCAATGCTCGCGCCCTCTCGCTGCATCTGGAGCAGGAACTGGCACGCTGCAATCGCGAATCGGGAACCATGGCCGTGATGGTATGCGACCTCGATGGGTTCAAGCAGATCAACGACTGCTACGGCCATCTTGCAGGCGACAAAGTCCTCAAGCAGTTTGCCGCTGCGGTCACTTCGCTCTGTCGCGAATACGACTACACAGCACGCATGGGCGGGGACGAGTTCGTGATCGTGGCTCCGAATATGACTCCCGAGGCGGTCAGCGAGCGGGCCGTGCTTTTCAGCGATATTGCGAAGCAGGCTGGAGTGGAAGTCTGCGGTGCGGACTTTCTCTCGTTGAGTCTTGGCGCTGCGTTCTATCCGAAGGATGGCCTCGACGCGGAGCAGTTGCTGGCGGAAGCGGATCGCGCCATGTATGCGGCAAAACAGCGCCATTACGAACTAACCGGCGCGCGCGGGCGCAATGGGTTCGGACCAGTCGAACTGGCGACTGTCAGTTGAGGATCGTCATGCGAATGATCATGAAGCACGCAATCCGGATCGTGTTGGTGCTCCTGCTGGGCGGGTTGGCGGGGGCCACGCTTGTGCGCATCGCACCGGGTTTCGGCATCGACGAGGAAGAACTGGACAGCCGTCTGAACAGCGCGAGCCAGGAGGCTCTTCGCACAGCGAATGCGCAGCAGGGAAGTCTTGTCCACTTCTACATTGACTACTGCACGCGCATGTTGCACGGCGATTTCGGAACGTCGGCCGCACTGAACGAGCCGGTGCGCCAGTTGCTTGCGGAGCGAATTCCCGAGACGGCGAAATCGATTGGAGCCGGCCTGGCGGTTGCGTGGACGCTCGGGCTCGGCCTGGCGGTGCTCTCAGTGATGCCGCAGACTCGCGCGATGGGATGGATTGGTATGGCCGTGTCCAGCGTGATCGTCTGCATCCCCGCTGCGATTCTCGCGCTTGCGTTTCTGCTGACGCAGGCGCCGGGGAGGCTTGCAGTTGGCCTGATCGTGTTTCCGAAAGTGTTTCAGTTTGCGCGCAATCTGCTGGTGCGCAGCGCGTCGATGCCGCACGTGCTCACGGCGCGAGCGAAGGGCCTGGGCGAGATGAGGATTGTATTCCGGCACATTCTTCCGGTGACTGCGACGCAACTTCTAGCGCTCGCAGGCGTGTCGGTGTGTCTTGCGCTGGGTGCATGCATTCCGGTGGAGGTTCTCTGCGATCTGCCGGGGATCGGACAACTGGCGTGGAAGGCTGCGCTGAGCCGCGATCTTCCGCTGCTCGTCAACCTCACGATGCTCGTCACGCTGGTGACGCTGGTGGCCAACACCGGCTCAGACCTGCTGGCGGATGCAACGCACGGGAGGGAAGCATGAAGAGCATCCGCATGGCTGCGATTCTGTTTCTCGCGACGCTGGCAGTTGCCTGCGTGTTCGCCGGCCGCTTCGCGCCTGCTTCGTATGCGGAGCAATTTCGCGACATGCCGGATGCGCAGTGTACGCGCACGCATCCGCTGGGCACGGATGACCTGGGCCGCGATCGCCTGGCGCGCCTGCTCTACGGCACGCGGGTTTCGCTCATCCTTGCGCCCACGGCGGCGCTGCTCGCCACATTGCTCGCGGGACTCATCGGCGCGTCAGCGGGATTCTTCGGCGGACGATTTGAGAGCTGCGTCATGGCCATCACTGACCTGGTGCTCGCGATGCCGTGGTTCTTTCTCCTCATCACGATTCGAGCTCTCATGCCGTTGAATGTTGCACCGCTCACGTCTGTGACCATTACGTTCGCATTGCTGGGATGCCTTGGATGGGCAGGCGCCGCGCGGGTGGTTTGCGCGGACGCGCGCACGCTCTGCGGCTCGGACATTGTGCTGCTCGCCCGGGCATGCGGGACAAGTGAGGTGCGGCTCCTGTGGCGTCACATCCTGCCGAACCTGAAGCCTGTGTTGTACGCGCAGTTCTGGATCTCGGTTCCCATTTTCATCCTCACGGAGGCCAACCTCGGCATGCTCGGTCTGGGAGTGGCAGAGCCTTTGCCATCGTGGGGAAGCCTTCTTCGCGAGTTGGAGAGCTATTCGGCCGGTTCATCGCAGCCGCGAGTATTCGCTCCGCTCATTCTGCTCATCATCACCGTGAGCTGCTTTCAGCTCGCCGTTCGAAGAGAGGAGATACGCGCATGAAAAACCGTCTGTTGATCAGCGCCATCCTTGGTCTTGGCCTGTTCCCGCTGGCCTATGCGCAGCCGGGCAGCCAGTTGCGGTTCTGCCTGAGTTCGCAGCCGAAGACATTCAACCCGTTACTTGTGGCAGATGATGCATCCGATACCGTGCGCTACCTGACGGGCGGCGTGCTGATGCGGCTGAATCGCAAAACACAGCAACTCGAACCAGAGCTGGCAACGTCGTGGAAGGTCAGTGCGACGGGCAAGAGCATCAGTTTCGTTCTACGAGATAACCTTCGCTTCTCTGACGGCACGCCGTTTTCCGCGGACGATGTTAACTACACCATGCAAAGCCTGATGGATCCGGCGCTGCATTCGCCCAGCGGCGACGCATTCCGCGTGGGCGAAGGCAAGATGACGACGCAGGTGACCGCGAATAGAATCACGCTGAATTTTCCGGCGCCGATTGTCGGTCTCGATAAGCTCTTCGATCAGGTTGCGATCCTCTCCGCACACTCGGGTCAAAAAGAGGCGGCTGTACTCGGACCGTACTATCTTGCCCAGAATAAGTCGGGCTCCTATCTACTGCTCAAGCGAAATCCGAATTACTGGAAGCATGATGCGGCCGGACGGCAGCTTCCTTACATTGACTCAATCCGTCTCGATATTCAACAGAATCGCGACATCGAGATGCTGCGCCTCACGCGCGGCGAAATCGAGCTGATCAACACGCTGGACCCGGACAACTACGACAAGCTCCGCGAGCGCGCGCCGCAGATGGCTGTTGACGCCGGCGTCGGTCTCGACAGTGAGCAGATGTGGTTCAACCAGGTGTCGTCAGCGCCGGTTCCCGCGTATAAGAAGGCGTGGTTTGCATCGACGCGCTTTCGTCAGGCAATCTCGCAATCGATTAACCGCGACGATCTTGCGCGCGTTGTGTTTCGCGGCCACGCGCGTCCCGCCGTCAGTTGGGTGTCTCCCGCCAACAAGATCTGGTTCAACGACAAGCTGCAAGCGCATCGCTTTGATCCGAAGACAGCGCTGATCCTCCTTCGCCAGGATGGATTCCAGTGGCAGAGCGGCACGTTGCGTGATCGCGAAGGACACGCGGTTGAGTTTTCAGTCATCACCAACGCGGGCAACAAGAGCCGTGAAAAGATGGCGACGATGATTCAGCAGGACCTGGCGCAGATCGGAATTCGGCTGAATATCGTCACCCTCGATTTTCCGTCGCTGATCGAGCGCATCACGCGGACATTCAACTATGAGGCATGCCTGCTAGGCCTTGTGAACGACGACCTCGATCCTAATTCGCAGATGAACGTCTGGGTCAGCTCATCTGAAAATCATCAGTGGAATCCGAGCGAGAAGACGCCCGCCACCGCATGGGAAGCGGAGATCGATCGCCTGATGCGTGCCCAGGCGACTACGTTTGACTTCAAGAAACGCAAGCAGGCCGTCGACCGCGTGCAGCAGATCGTCTGGGAGCAGGAGCCGTTCATTTACCTCGTCAACAAGGAAGTTCTCTCGGCCGTTTCTCCGAATGTGCATAATGCAAGTCCCGTGGCGCTGCGCCCGCAGGTCTACTGGAACATCGACCGGCTGATGCTCGGAACGCAGATCGCGGGGAAATGACGATGAAGGATTCGCTCTTGTCGATGCATATCTCGGCGGGATATCGGGGTGGTGCGAGCATCTTGCGCAATGTTTCACTTGAGTTGAAGCGCGGCGAGGTGCTGGGTCTCGTGGGCCAGAGCGGCTGCGGCAAAAGCACGCTTGCGCTCGCCATTCTGCGGCTTCTGCATTTGAAGCACGGCAGAGCCGAAGGCCGCCTTCACTTCAATGGGCGCGATCTGGCTGCTCTCTCAGAGCGGGATATGCGGGCTCTGCGCGGAAAGGAGATTTCGCTAGTACTGCAGAGTCCCGTCTCGGCGCTCAATCCGGCGTTGCGCATCGGCACGCAACTGGATGAGGCCTGGCAGGCGCATCGCAGCGATGCTTCACGTGACGAGCGAATCGATGCGCTCTACAAGACGCTGAGGCATGTCAGTCTTCCTGCGGAAGCTGCCTTCCTTCGACGTTATCCAAGCGAGCTAAGCGTGGGGCAGGCGCAGCGGGTGCTTATCGGGATGGCCGTGCTGCATCGGCCGCTGTTGCTGATTGCGGACGAGCCAACAAGCGCGCTGGACATCATCACGCAGTCAGAAATACTGCAGCTGTTCTCAAGGCTCAGCAGCGAATTCCAGATGAGTATTCTGTTCATCTCGCACGATCTGCTCTCGGTGGCTGCAATCAGTGACCGCGTTGCTGTTATGGATCACGGAGAGATTGTGGAGTGCCAGCCAACCGCGGGGCTCTTCACGCGTCCCGCGCATGCATACACGCAAAGGCTCATTGGCGCTTTGCCGGTGGTGCCTCAGTTTCCGGGTGCCGTGAATTACCCGGCTGAGACTCTACGGTTGGCGTGACGTAGACTTTGCTCGCGGCCTGTCGCTCGGTGGCGGCGTGTGTTTCATAGGTATTGAACAGGAACTGACCGCCGAGAATCAGCAGCCAGATCCACAAGGCGAGTCGCAGCGGCCGGCGCGGAACGTGCGTGCTGAGCATGGTTCCGGCAATTGCTCCTGCTGCGCCGCCTGCAATCAGGCGCAGCAGCAGGCCTGAATCGGCTCCCTGCGCGAACCAATGCGCTCCGCTTCCCAGCAGCGATACGAAAAAGCCGAATGCGATGTCGGTGCCCACCACCTGAGCGGGCTCCAGAGGCGTTAGACTCAGCAGGGCCGCGCTCCCCAGCGCGCCTGCGCCGGCGGATGAAAATCCCACCTCCGCGCCGACCGGCAGCATAAGCCATGAAAGCCAGCGTGTGCGGTCCGGAGCGTTCAGCTTCTGGTGCATCGGGCGGAACGAGAACAGCAATTGCCAGCTTGCGGTTGTGACCAGGATTGCGCCAAGCAGGCCGTTAAGAAGGTTCTGCGACCCTGCGCTGACAAGGTGCTTCAGGAACAAAGATCCGATAAGCACGCCCGGCGCTCCGCCCAGCAGCATCCATCCGAGCGTGCGCCACGCCACGTTCTTGCGCGCGATCTGCGCGGGCACGAGGATCAGTTTCACGGCAGCGGAAAAAGTCAGGCCAATTCCGACGGCGACGGGTGCGGGCACGCCAAGAAACAGCACAAGGATCGGCACCGTAATGGTTCCGGCGCCGACGCCGGTTAGCGCAATAAAGAGCGCAATCAAAAATCCAATCAGATATTCCAATCGATCCTCGCCGACCTTGCTACTTCTGCGCTTCGATATGAATGCCGCACTCGACTTTGTGTCCGCCCCATCGTCCTGAGCGAGGATCATTTGGATCAAGCGGCAACGTTGTGCACGGCTCGCAGCCAATCGATGAGTAGCCGCGTTCATAGAGCGGCAGCAGCGGAATTCCCAACTGCTCGCATGCGTACCAAATGTCACGCGTCGTCCACTCGGTGAGAGGCGCGAGCTTGAGGACCTGCTTTCCGGCAGGGAGCGTGAACAGTGCGCGCTCTTCCAGGGCCGCCCGGCTCTTCGCCTGTTCGCGCCGCAAACCGGTGATCCAGACGCGATACTCGGCGACGGCTTTGAACAGCGGCTCAACCTTGCGCAGTTTGCAACACTGGTCGGGCGCCGACTGGTACAGGATTCCGAACTGCGTTTCCTGTTCTGCCACGCTCTGGGCCGGGATGAGGTTCACAAGATTCAGGTTCCACTCACGGGCAATGCGATCGCGGTATTCGTAAGTCTCCGCAAAGTGATAACCGGTATCAAGAAACAAGACGGGAATGGCCGGGTCGATCTCAGTGGCTAATTTCGTCAGAAGCACGTCCTCGGCCTGAAAGCTGCAGGTGAGGCACACATCGCCTGCGCCAGTAATCTCCTGGGCGAGTGCGTGACGCACGCTTGCCAGCTTCGAGGCCACCTCGTTTGCGATCTCAGCAACGCTCATTACAGATTCGCCCTTTCCGCGGACACGAAGATCCCCGCTCTGTGCAGCAACTGATGAACTTCAGACAAGGCACGCATCGGCTCGCTCGCATCCACGGTGATTGATTGGTTCTCGACGCGGGCAATCAGTTCATCGCTATCGCTCTCGCGGACAAGAAGCGTCAGGAGCCCCGATTGTGTCTGCACACTGGTCAATGTTTCAACCAGCGATGGATGCAGCAGGAAGGGGTCGTTTTCCGCGTTCACGCGCGCCGAAATCGCGCCGATGGTGAAGAGGGAGCGCTCAATCACGTGAATCAGTATTGCGGATCCACTTAGCTCAAGCACGCCGCCGCGATGTCCCCAACGCGCCTCGCGCTCACCCGCAGTTACCTGGCCCCACGCGTCGGGTGCATCGTCGGGTTGGTCGGATAGCGCGATCCCCGTCACCATGCCGGCCGCAACTGTTCCGTTGGTCTGCGGGTCGATGAGTATGAAGGCGCCGGTCGCGCGATTCTCTGCGTACGCATCGAGCGCCATGGGCCGCAGCAGTCTCAGCCGCACCGTCCCGATGTCGTTCATCTCGAGGGTTGCGGCCGGTCCGTGCTCAAGCGTTGCGACATTGGTGCGGTGCTCGAGCGCCGTGACCACAGTGGGCGCAGTGTGGCTGGTGTGCTTGATGAGATACTTGCGTCCGATTTCGAGCGCGCGACCGTCCATCCAGACAACAGAGGCCGTTACATTGCTGCTCACCTGCGCCGGAGACTGCGCCGTGGTGATCAGGTCGCCGCGGCTGATGTCGACTTCGCTGTCGAGCACGAGCGTCACTGACAGCGGCGCGTGCGCTTCCTTCAGATCGCCGTCCCACGTGACAATGCGCTGTATGTTCGCGGTTCGCCCAGAGGGCTGAACCGTGATCGCGTCGCCCACGCGAATGCTGCCTGATGCGATCTGGCCCGCAAAGCCGCGAAACGTGTGATTGGGCCGGACCACTCGCTGTACGGGAAACCGGAACGCTTCGTCTTGAGTCGTTCGTGAAGAGGGAAGCGACTCCAGCACTTCGAGCAGAGAGGGTCCGTGGTACCACGGCATTGAATTGGTGCGATGAACTACGTTATCTCCCGCGAGCGCGCTGACCGGAACGAAGATCGCATCGACAGCGGTTCCGGTGTTCTGAGCGATCCTGGCGAGCACAGCGCGGAAGTCCTTCTCGATCGCACGGAATGTGGTCTCGTCGTAGCCGATCAGGTCCATCTTGTTTACGGCGACAACCATGTGCCGCACCCGGAGGAGCGATGCGATATAGGCATGCCGCCGCGACTGCACCAGCACGCCTTTGCTGGCGTCGATCAGCACTACGGTTGCATCTGCCGTTGACGCACCGGTGGCCATGTTGCGCGTGTACTGCTCGTGCCCTGGCGTGTCCGCGATGATGAACTTGCGTTTTGCCGTCGAGAAATAACGATAGGCAACATCGATGGTGATGCCTTGCTCGCGCTCGGCGCGAAGGCCGTCCGTGAGAAGCGCAAAATCAATCTGGCCAGGCGCTGTCGTGCCTTTGCCCTCGATGGACCGCACCTGGTCCTCGTATACCGATTGCGTGTCGTAGAGCAGGCGGCCGATCAACGTCGACTTGCCGTCGTCTACGCTGCCTGCGGTCGAGAAACGCAACAAGTCCTTGTTGCGCTCGCGCTCAAGGAATTCTTCAATCGAGAAGCGTTCGATGGTTGCCGTTGCCATTAGAAATATCCTTCCCGCTTCTTGATTTCCATGGAGCCTTCCTGGTCGTGATCGATGACGCGATTTGCGCGCTCAGACGAGCGGAAGGAAATCAGCTCTGCGATGATGTCGGGAATGGTCTCGGCGTCGGACCGGATGGCGCCCGTGCATGGCGAGCATCCCAGGGAGCGCAGGCGGCACTTCACCATCTGCGCCTTCTCGCCGGGCCACGCGACGAAGTCCTGTTCAATGGGCAGCAGGGCCTCCTGGCCCGCACTCATGGAGCGCACATACATCGGCCGTGCCTTCGCGAAGTACAAGTCAACGACAGGAATCTTCTCCTCGTGGATGTATTGCCACACATCCATTTCGGTCCAGTTCGAGAGCGGAAATACGCGGATGCTCTCGCCGGGATGAATGCGCGCGTTGTAGAGGTTCCACAGCTCCGGACGCTGATTCTTCGGATCCCACTGCCCATTGCTGTCGCGAAACGAATAGATGCGTTCCTTGGCGCGCGATTTCTCCTCATCGCGCCGCGCGCCGCCAAATGCCGCGTCGAAGTTGTAGTGACGCAACCCGTCGAGGAGCGCCTGTGTCTTCAGCAGGCCGCAGCAACGCTTGGTGTCGAGCGCGATGGGATTCGTGCCTGCCGCGATTGCCGGTTCGTTGCGCCACACCAGCAGCTCGGCGCCGACCTGTCGCGCCATCTCGTCGCGGAATGCGATCATTTCGCGGAACTTGAATCCCGTATCGATGTGCAGGAGAGGGAAGGGGATCGGCCCCGGAAAGAACGCCTTTTGCGCAAGGCGCAGCATGACAGACGAGTCCTTGCCGATGGAGTAGAGCATCACGGGGCGCTCGAACTCTGACGCGACCTCGCGCAGAATGTGGATGCTCTCAGCTTCAAGCAGTTGCAGATGACTCAGGCGCGAGTTCGCTCTGGCTGTATGAATGCTTGAGTGGATTTCGCTTGCGCACCGGCATTTCGACCTCGTTGGCTTTGGGGATGCGCTGAGGCCGGTGCAGCAAAGACAAACCCGGCTCTACAGCTACGGGTGCGTCTTGATCAATTTGTGATGGAGATCAGAGACTAGCGGGGACACCCGTCGAATTTGTTCGACAGGCGACAACAGAAGCGGCTTTGGGCGGCGCGGATCATCTGTGGGTTCATAGTAGCAAAGGATTGCGCCCGGCACAATGCTTTACTGCCTGGTTTATCGATTCAGTTCTCACCGCGGACGATTCACCTTCTTATCGAAATGTTGGAGGCGGAGCCATCTCCGGCTTGGTATCGGGCGTTGTCTGCATGGTGAATTCAAGCCGATTCATACCCATGTGCAACATGGCGACGGGCAGCCAGTAGCCGGCGATGGGCGTGCCGTTCAGTTTTGCTCTCGATACATAAATGCCGTTGCCGGCGCGCGTGACCTCCAGCGTGCGTCCGTCAGCCAGCTTCAGGGTGGCTTTCGTGAACATCGGGGTTCCCAGCACCAGGCCAGCGACTCCCGGCACCGCTGGATACATCCCCAGGGCATTCCACAGGTACACACCCGAGGTTGCGCCCAGGTCGTCATTGCCAGGAATTCCGTCGGGCGCCGCCTTGAATGTGATGGCGGCGATGCGCGTGACGACTTCCTGCGTCTTCCAAGGCTGGCGGGCCCACACATACGCATAGGGCACCACGAAGTCGGGCTCGTTTTCGATGTTGTAGCAGGGCTCGCCCCAGCAACGAAGCTTGAGGAAGAACTTGTCGAGCCGCGCGGTGGCGTTGTCGACTCCACCCATCGCGTCGAACAGGGCAGGGTAGTCGAATGGGACCATGAAGGAGTACTGCCAGGTATTGCCCTCCTCGAATCCTCGCTGGTCGCCCGCTACCGGAGAATTGCGCCGCTTGGGCTGCGAAGTTTGCGGATCGAATCCCGCAAGCCATGTGCCGTCGGCGTTGCGCGGCCTGATCCACTTGGTCTCCGGGTCGATGAGTCTCTTCCAGAACTCTGACTGATTCATGAACCGCTTCGCCGTTCGCTCGTCTCCCAAGGTTCTGGCAAACTGCGCAATGGCAAAGTCGTCGCTCACGTATTCCAGCGTGCGCGACGCCGCAATTTCGTCTTTATCCACCGGCACATAACCCAGCTTGAGATAGTCCTCAAGGAACGGGCGCTCCTTGTTGTCCTTTGGTTGCGTGGCTTTCGTCACCATCCACTTCAACGCCGATTGCGCATTGAAGTTTCGCGCGCCGAATGCGTAGGACGAGGCAATTACCGGCGCAGGCGAGTCGCCGGCCATGACATACGTCACGTCGTTGGCTGCTTCCCACCGTGGGAGCTGACCGCCCTGCTCGGCGTCGTTCACCAGCGACTGCATCATGTCGCTGGCGCGTTCCGGAAAGAAAAGGGCCTGCAGTTGCACTGTATTGCGATAGATGTCCCAGTCAGAGAAGTTTGCGTACTGCGCTTTTTGCTTGCCGGCGACCGAATGCACCTTCTTGTCGAAGCCGATGTACCGCCCGTCTGCATCGCTGAACAGGTTGGGCGAGAGAAACGAGTGATAGACGCCGGTGTAGAAGATCTTCCTCTGATCGTCGGTTCCACCTTCCACCGCGAAACGGTTGAGTAACTCGCTCCAGGTTGACTTCGCTTTCGCGCGTACTCCATCGAAGTCCCAGCCCGGTATTTCTTCTTTCAGGTTCTTGAGCGCGCCCTCGCTGCCGACGAAGGAGATGCCGACATTCAGGATCACTTCGCGTTCGTTGCCGAAGTCGAGCCATGCGCCGGTGTGACGGCCTTCGGCGGACTTTGCATCCGCGGTCACTGCATCATCCTGCCAAAGAGTCTTCTTTCGGATTGGCTTGTTGAACCGGCCCAGAGCATAGATGGTGTAGTGTGAATCCGACTGGCAGAAGTGACCGGCGCGCGATACAGCCGAGAATGTATCGCTGCCGTTGATGGCAATCGAGTTGTGATTGTAATCGTGTGAATCGCCGGGAATTGGTTCGGCGCTCGAGCCGGAATTCACCAGCAGCCGCGCGGGCACACCGTCAGGAAATGTGATCCGCGCAATGCCTGCGCGATCACCTGTCGTGAGTTCGACGCGTACGCCATTGTTCAACGTCACAGCGTAGTAGCCGGGATGCGTCTCTTCCTTCGCGTGATCGAACTCCGCGGCATACGCTTTCAGATCCTTGCCCGGGCTGGCCGTTAGTTCGCCGCTCAGCGGCAGCACACCGAAGTCGCCATACAGCGGACATCCCGCGCCGCTGATGTGGGTCAGCGAGAAGCCGAGGATCGCCTTTTCGTCGTACCGGTACCATGCATCCTGGTTGGTATCCGGGACTCCACTGCACCATGCCGAACGGCAGCGTTGCGCCGGGAAACGTGTTGCCGCCACCCGACGTGCCAATCCGCGTGTCGACTGAATCGTACGGACTCGGCGCGGCCGATTGAGCCTGTAAGGTAATCGTCTCTCCAAGGAACCCACAGACAACAAGCAGAGCCCAAACTGCTTTACGCGAAAACGGAGAACTGCGCATGAAAAACTCCTCCCAGGGTGCCGCGCCGAATCATACGACATGGCACCCGGAGAGGAGTGTGAACTAACGGCCGGCTTCGCTAACTGCCCTGCTGTTCTGCGGCGATCCTGCGGATCTCCGGCAGCACATCGCCTAGCGCAACAGCGTCCGCGTCGCGTGTGCCGAGCGCGAAGTACACCTTGCGATACAGCGGATACAGCCGCTCGTAGATGGCCACCGCATCTGCCTGCGGCTCGAACGTGGTGTGATCCAGGCAGAGCGCATCCTGCGCCTCTTCCACTGTCTTGAAGACGCCCGCCGCCAGCATTGCGAAGATCCCCGATCCGAGGCTTGTGGGCATTCCTGAGGGCACCAGAACCGGCTTGCCCAGCACGTTGGCATACACCTGGTTGAGCACCGGATTGTTCTGCGGAATGCCGCCGCCGTTGATGACGCGATCCACGCGCACGCCGTGCTCTGCCATGCGCTCCAGAATGATGCGCGTGTGGAACGCCGTGCCTTCGATGGCCGCGAACAGCTCGTCCTGCGCCGTGTGCACCAGGTTCCAGCCCAGCGTGACTCCGCCCAGTTCGGGATTCACCAGCACCGTGCGGTCGCCGTTGTCCCAGCTCAGTCGCAGCAGGCCCGTCTGTCCCGCGCGATAGCTCTCCAGCCCCTTCGCCAGCTCCGACACCTTCACGCCGGCGCGCCGCGCAATCGCTTCGAAGATGTCTCCCGTTGCGCTGAGGCCTGCCTCGATGCCGGTGTACTGCGGATGCACGCTGCCCGGTACCACGCCGCATACGCCGGGTACCAGCTCCGCCTTCTTCGCCATGGCGATGATGCATGTCGACGTGCCCACCACGTTGACGACGTCGCCTTCGCGGCAGCCCGCGCCGAGCGCATCCCAGTGCGCATCGAAGGCGCCCACCGGCACCGGAATTCCTTCGCGCAGACCGAGCTTCTCCGCCCAGTGTGCGCTCAGATGTCCCGCGATTGCCTCGCTCGTTGCGTACTCGCCGTCGAGCTTTTCGCGCACGCCGTCGAGCAGCGGATCGAGCTTCGAGAGGAACTCCTGTGGCGGCAGCCCGCTCCACTTGGGATTCCACATCCACTTGTGACCCATCGCGCACACGCTGCGCTTCACCTTTTTCGGATCGGTGATGCCGCACAGCGTCGCCGCCACCATGTCGCAGTGTTCGAAGGCCGATGCAAACTGTCCGCGCTTTTCCGGATTGTTCCTGAGCCAGTGCAGAAGTTTTGCAAAGCCCCACTCATGCGAGTACACGCCGCCGCACCACTCGATCGCCTCGAGTCCGTCTGCGTGGGCCAGCCTGGTGATCTCCTGCGCTTCCTTCTTTGCGCGGTGATCGCACCACAGGTAGTACTCGTTGAGCGGCTGCATCTGCGCGTCTACCGGGACGACGCTCGAGCCGGTCGTGTCCAGAGCGATGGCTTGCACGTCGTCGCTGATGATGCCGGCTGCGGTCACGGCCTTGCGCGTGGCGGCCGCCAACGCGCGCATGTGATCCTCATGCGCCTGCGTGGCGAAATCCGGATCCTCGCGCTTGCGGTGCAGGGGATAGTCCTCCACCGCCGACCCGAGCCGTCCGCGCGTACTGTCCACAATCGACACGCGCACGCTCAATGTTCCAAAGTCCACACCCGCAACAATCGCCATAGTCTGTCGTCCCTCGACCTGCCGCAGCTCGAATCGCGCGGCCTGCGTCTGCCCATGCAGTAAACGTTTCCCCATAGACCCACCTCACTATATCAGGCTGAGTGTCCGACTAATTCTGTACCAGTGTTTGTGAGGGCTTCAGTATAGCGATGTCTTGATTTGACAGGTCACAGCGGCGATTTGCCTTGGTACGCTGTCGCGGGAAATCAGCGCTCTCAAGGTGGAGGAAGTCAAATGAAATCAAGATTGATCACATCGGCGATTGTGGTTGCACTGTTGTCAGTGGGTACTGTGTGCGGCGCGGGAGAGAAGGAAGATGAGCAGGCCAAGATCCGGAAAGCAGCTGCGCAGACGCTCAACGATCTGTACAAGGCGCAACCCGGCGCCCAGGCTGCGATTCAAAATGCCGCAGGATACGCGGTGTTCAAGAACTTCGGGACCAATGTACTGGTGCTGAGCACGGCGCGCGGCGCCGGCGTGGCGGTGAGCAAGAACAAGCAGGAGACCTTCATGAAGATGGTCTCGGCCGGCGCCGGGCTGGGCGTGGGCGTTAAGGACTTCCGAGTGATCTTCGTGTTTGAGACACCCGGGGCGCTGGCGAACTTTCTGAGCTCGGGCTGGTCGGGTTCGGCGCAGACGGACGCGGCTGCCAAGGGCGGAAGCAAGGGTGGAGCGGTTTCAGGTGCGGTTGAGGTTGCTCCCGACGTCTACGTGTACCAGATGACCAAGAACGGCGTCGCCCTCCAGCTCACTCTGCAAGGCACCAAGTATTACAAGAACGACGATCTGAATTAGAAAAGCAGGGAACAGGCAACAGGGAACAGAAACCGGGGTAGCGCTTCAAGGTCCTCGGTTCCTGTTTTGCTGGTCCCGGCCGCTCTACGATACCAGTTCCGCCCTCCCGGCGGGTGATTCCCACTCGCTGGTCGCGGGTCGGCTGGCACCCTCGTCGCTGTTTCCTGCTCCCTGCTTTATGATGGAGAATGGCCCAATGTGCGCCTGAAACGCTGTGGTTATGCGTGCACATCTGGCCGATATCTCAGCTGTGCTGATGGTGCCATTCTCTTGATTTCTGCGAACGAAGCGATCGTGATCCGCGGTGCGCGGACCCACAACCTCAAGAACATCTCCTGCGAGATTCCGCACGGTAAGCTGACCGTTATCAGCGGAGTAAGCGGGTCAGGCAAATCCTCGCTCGCCTTCGACACCATCTATGCCGAGGGCCAGCGGCGCTATGTCGAATCGCTGTCGGCCTACGCGCGGCAGTTCCTCGAACGTATTGAAAAGCCCGACGTGGACGAGATCGACGGCCTCGCCCCCGCCATCGCCATCAAGCAGAAGAACACCACGCGCAACCCCCGCTCCACCGTAGCCACCGCGACCGAAATCTACGACTACCTTCGCCTCTTTTACGCCCGCTGCGGCACTGTGCATTGCATTCATTGCGATGGGCTTGTGCGCCGCGACAACGTCGACGAAATCGCCGAAAGCCATCCTCGCCCTGGGCGACGGAACCCGCATCCACGCGCTCTTTCCGGTCAAGCATTGCATGCGGCCGAAGAGCCTAAGCAATCGACAAAGCGCGAGGCAAAGCCGCAGCCGCTGAAGGCCGCCGCCAAAGCCGCCGTTGAATCGCCGATGACCGACGCGCTCAAGGCGCGGCTCAACGAATTGCGCAGCGGTGGCTTCAATCGGCTCTACCAGCGCGGCCGCATCTTCGAATTCTCCACGCCGGAGTGCCTTCTGGAAGTCGACTTTACGCTGCCGGTCTTCGTGCTGGTCGATCGCATCGTGGTCGACGCCGAGAACCGCGCGCGCATCGTGGACGCTGCCGAAATCGCTTACCGCGAAGGCGGCGAAGTGATCTTCGAAGAGGTTCCGCGGGACGAAAGCGCCGAGCGCAGAATGCATCGCTATTCCGCGGCCTATGAGTGCGCGAACTGCCATCGCCCGGGCCGCGAGCCGGAGCCGCGCCTGTTCAGCTTCAACAATCCGTTTGGCGCATGCCCGCGGTGCCAGGGATTCGGCAACACTGTCGATTTCGACTTGAATCTCGTCATCCCGGACAAGGGGCTCAGCCTGAACGACGGGGCGATCGATCCGTGGAACCGGCCGAAGTACCGGACCTGGTTTACGGATATGAAGAAGCAGGCCGGAGGGCTCGGCATCCCCATGGACGTGCCCTGGCGCGAGATGGCGGAGGAGGCGCGCGAGATTGTTCTGCGCGGCAAGGGCAGCTTTGAAGGCGTGTACGGGTTCTTCGCGCAGATGGAGCGGAAGAAATACAAGCTGCATGTGCGCGTGATGCTTAGGAAGTATCGCGGTTATGCCGAGTGCCCCGAGTGCCGCGGCCAGCGTTTGCGCGCTGAGGCTCGCGCGGTGCGGCTGAACGGGCTGAACATCTGCCAGGCCACGGCGCTGACGGTTAGGCGCGCGAAGGACTTCTTCTCGAATCTCACGCTCACGCCGATGCAGGAAGAGATCGCCGGGCAGATTCTGCACGAGGTGCGGCAGCGGCTGACGTTCCTGGATGCCGTGGGGCTCGAGTACCTCACGCTCGATCGGCTGGCGTCGACGCTTTCAGGCGGCGAGGCGCAGCGCATTCAACTGGCAACGTCTCTGGGATCGCAGCTTGTGGGTGCGCTGTACGTGCTGGATGAGCCGTCGATCGGATTGCACACGCGCGATACGGAGCGGCTGATCCGGATTCTTGAAGGACCTGCGCGATCTGGGAACACCATTGTGGTCGTCGAGCACGATCCGGATGTGCTGCGCGCGGCGGATCATCTGCTCGATCTGGGGCCGGGCGCGGGCGAGTTCGGCGGCAAGGTGCTGGCCGAGGGCGTGCTGGCGGAGATTGAGGCGAATCCCAATTCGCTGACGGGGCGGTATCTCTCGCACCAGATCACGATTCCTGTGCCGACGCGGCGGCGCGAGCCGGGCAGGGAGAAGCTGGTGCTCAAGGGCGCATACGCGAACAACCTGCGCGGTCTCGATGTGGAGATTCCGCTGGGGATGCTGGTGGCGATCACGGGCGTGTCCGGATCGGGCAAATCGACGCTGGTGCACCAGGTGCTGTATCGCGCGGTGGCGCGGGCGCTGGGGCAGAGCGACGGCAGCGATCCTTCCGGCGTGTTCAAGTCGCTCACCGGAGTTGAGCGGCTGAATGATGTGGTGCTGGTGGATCAGACGCCGATCGGGCGCACGCCGCGGTCGAACCCGATCACGTATATCAAGGGATTCGACCTGATCCGCGAACTGTTTGCGTCGCAGCCGGATGCGAAGCGGATGTCGCTTACGCCGGGGCACTTCAGCTTCAATGTGCCGGGCGGCCGCTGCAACACCTGCGAGGGCGATGGCACGGTCACGGTGGAGATGCAGTTTCTTGCGGATGTCGAGCTGCCGTGCGAGGACTGCAACGGCACGCGCTACCAGCCGCGCATTCTCGAGGTGCAGTACAAGGGCAAGAACATTCACGAAGTGCTGCAGATGACGGTGAAGGAGGCGCTGCGCTTCTTTGTGGGGCATCCGCGGCTGCTGGAAAAGCTCGCGGTGCTGGATGAAGTGGGGCTGGGCTATCTGCGGCTGGGGCAGTCGGCGACGACGCTCTCAGGCGGCGAGGCGCAGCGCGTGAAGCTGGCGGCGCACCTGGCGGCGGTGCGGTCGGCCAATGCGAATGCCAAGCCGTCGCAGGCCAGCCGCGATGCTCTACATCCTCGATGAGCCGACGACGGGGCTGCACTTCGATGATGTGTCGAAGCTGCTGACGGCGCTTCAAGAAGCTGATCGACGGCGGCGGGTCGCTGATCGTGATCGAGCACAACCTCGATGTGATCAAGTCGGCGGATTGGGTAATCGATATGGGACCGGAGGGCGGCGAGGGCGGCGGGCGCATTGTGGCGGAGGGCACGCCGGAGGAGATTGCGGGAAACCTGCATTCGCATACGGGGCACTGGCTGGCGAAGGTGCTTTAGCCAGAGTGCGCGTCTGTTAATTAAATAAGTTACTTTCTGACGAGAGTGCGACGGCAGCCGAAGGTGCGGAATAGGGCTGGAATTCGGCTCAAAAGCGAAGAAACGGCGTAAAATAGTTTTGTTTATTATGTTATAGAAATCCGTCATAAATGCGAAATCATAACTGTTAGTTTTCTGGTTAATATCCATCGACAATCTATTGGGGACCGCGAAAACGGTATTGAGATCTGGGCGCCGAGATATTGCGCTGGCGTAGCATAGGATCATGATGGAGCGGGAGACGCGGAAGAGTATGTATCCGCCATCACAGCTGTGAGGTGTGGGTACGGCAAGCTCAGAAACCGTCTAGAGGCAACTGTCAGATCCCTCGGCCCGCTTACCCTGCTCACGGTAAGGCTGTGAGAGGGGCCAAGTCGCCCCACGAACGAAGACCAGTTCGCGGGGACCCCGACCGCACGCGGGCTAGTCGAGATGACACTCAGCTATCTGAGTGTTCACAACAGATTCCCTCCGGGATTGACAGAAAGAAAAGGAAGGGCAAAAACAGAGAGCGGGGGGCAATGTTCGTGGTTTCCCACCCTGTCGACAGCGCAAAAAGTCGCAGCGATGCGCTCACGGAAGGTGTTGTCGGAGTTAAAAGCAGATCCTTCGCTGCGCTTAGGATGACAAACGTGGGGCACTACTCGGCGGCGGCGACTTCGCGGCGGTGGGCGCGCATGGAGTCGAGCACCAGCAGGCACGCGCCGATGACCACGCAACTGTCGGCGATGTTGAAGTCGGGGAAGTGGTAGCTGAAGATGTGGACTTCAAGGAAGTCGATGACGGAGCCGTATAGGATGCGGTCATGCACATTGCCGAGCGCTCCGCCGAAGATCAGGGCGAGGGCGATGGTGGTGAGCGTGAAGCGGCGGCCGAGACGGATCATGGCGATGAGCACGGCGATGGACGCGAGGATGGTGAACGCGATCAGTCCCCAGCGCACCACCTGCGGCGAAGCTGATTCGGCAAACATCGAAAACGCCGCGCCCTCATTGGTCCAGTGCGAGATGCGGAAGACGTGATCGATGACGGGGATGGCGTTGCCGAGCGCGATGTGCGCCGCCACCCAGGTCTTGGTCCAGCGGTCGAGCGTGAAGACGACGACGGAGATGAGCAGCAGCCAGGGAAGCCGGATTGCGGAGTGAGGCTCACGCGGCGTCCTCGGCTTTCGGTGGTTCGATTCCCATCTCTCGCAGCGCGTTGTGGCAGCGGGTGCAGACGTTCTGCCAGATGCCGTAGTTGGAAACTTCAGGCATGAAGTTCCAGCAGCGGGCGCATTTGTGGCCGCTGGCTGCGTGAATCACAAATCCCAGTTCTTGACCAGAGAGTTTAACTACGCCGCCTTCGGTATGGACTTCCTCTCATGCTTCAGGCAATTCTCGTGACGTGTACACGCGAGACATTCAAGAATTCCTTTAGATTGTCGCCGTGTGCCCGGAGCAGTTCAAGCGGTGCTCGCCGAGTGAGAGATCTCAAGTTCCGCTTCAAGTGCCCTTGCCGATGCGCTTGCCTTGGCGCGCTTCTTCGAGCACCCGCAGACGCCTGATCGCGGACTTCGAAGAGTACGTTCGCCATTCATCGAGCACCGGAGCTGGGATCTTCGGCGAATACCTCTTCCGGCTTGGGGAAGAGCGCAAGATGCACGCTGGCTTCGCGGCCTTCGACGGGGGGCAGATACTCCCACACTTCGTCGGAGGTGAAGCTGAGGATGGGCGCGAGGAGGCGGACCAGCGTCTCGGTGATCTTCCAGAGGACGGTCTGGGCGGAGCGGCGCGCGGGGTTGGTGGGCGCGAAGGTGTACATGCGGTCCTTCAGCACGTCGAGATAGAACGAGCTGAGGTCGACGATGGCGAATTCGTTGACCGCGTGATAGACGCGATGGAATTCGAACGCGCCGTACCAGGCGAGGATCTTCTCGGTCAGCTCGCGGGTGCGGGCCAGCATGTAGCGGTCGAGGGGCAACAGTTCCGGCCTCTGTGACGGCATCGGTTGCGGGGTTGAAGCCGCTGAGGTTGCCGAGCAGGAAGCGGAAGGTGTTGCGCAGCTTGCGGTAGATTTCGGCGCAGCGGGCCATCAGGTTTTCGCTGGCGGCCATGTCTTCGCGGAAGTCGATGGAGGCGACCCAGAGGCGGACGATTTCGCCGCCCATGCGCTGGGCGATGTCGACGGGATCGACGCCGTTGCCGAGGGATTTGGACATGGCGCGGCCCTGTTCGTCGAGGGTCCAGCCGGCGGTGGCCACGTGCGAGTACGGCGCGCGGCCGCGGAGGGCAACGCTGGTGAGCAGGGAAGAGTGGAACCAGCCGCGATGCTGGTCGCCGCCTTCGAGGTAGAGGACTTGAGGTGGGCCGTCGTTTCGCTGGGCATCGTCCACGATTCCAATATCTCTGGTCAATGCCTTCTCGTCTGGGGGACCGCTGGAAGCGCGCATACGGTTCCTTCAGTTCGGCGTCGGATTCGCACACTGCAAACCAGCTTGTGCCGGAGTCGAACCAGACGTCGAGGATGTCGGTTTCCTTGCGGAATCTCCATGCTGGCCTGCAATGCGCGCACCGCATGCCGGCGGGCCAAGTAACAGTTTGTCCGCCTCCTTGGCTTGCCACGCTTCGGCGCCATCGCTCTCTAAGAGATCGATGATCTTGCGGTTGAGGCGCGGCGTCTATGATGGGCTTGTCGCATCCCTTGCACATGAAGACGGCGATTGGCACGCCCCAGATGCGCTGGCGGCTGATGCACCAGTCGGGGCGCGTGGCGATCATGTTGGTGATACGCTCCTTGCCCCACGCGGGATCCCATGTCGACCTTTCGATTTCTTCGATGGCCAAGTCGCCGTAAGGTGGTATCGGAGCCGTCCGCGCGCTTCATCGCGGGGTTTCAAGTCGAGATGAACCACTGCTCGGTGGCGCGGAAGATGACCGGGTTGTGGCAGCGCCAGCAATGCGGGTAGGAGTGCTCGAGAGTGCCCGATGCCAGCAGCGCGCCGCGTTCTGTCAGCATGGCGATGATGACGGGGTTGGCCTTCCAGACTGTGAGCCCGTCGTACGGCGGGGGGCGTGGCGTGCGGCCACGCGTTGCGTCCACGTGAATGCGGCCTGTCGGAGTCCACGCGGCAGGTCGGGTCGAGCCCGTACCTGCCGGTGTAGAAGTCTTCTGCGCCGTGCGAGGGCGCGGTGTGGACTGCGCCGGTGCCGGTGTCGGCGGTGACGTATAGCGCGAGCACGCCCAGGATGCTGCGGTCGAGGAACGGATGCTGGAAGGTCGGTGTTCGAGCTTCGAACCCTTGAAACGCGCGATCTCCGTGCGCGTCCTGGAGTTTGCAGGCGGCGATGACGCTGGCGGCCAGTTCGGCGGCGACGATGTAGACCGGGCCGGTTCGCCACTTGCTCGTCACCGTTGTCGCCAGGGCCACGTATTCGAAGTCGGGATGGAAGGCCACGGCGAGGGACGCGGGCAGGGTCCAGGGGGTCGTGGTCCAGATGATGGTGTAGACTTCGCGGCCGGCGAGAGCGGGGTCGAGGGCCTCGGCTGGCGAGGTCAGCTTGTAGCGGACGTAGACGGACGGGCTGGTGTGGTTCTCGTACTCGATTTCGGCGTCGGCCAGGGCGGTGCGGTCGTGGATGCACCAGTAGACCGGCTTGAGTCCGCGGTAGACGAAGTCCTTCTCGAGGAAGCCGTAGAAGGCCTCGAGGGTGCGGGCCTCGTAGTCGCGGGACATGGTTTTGTACGGCGTGGCCCAGCGGCCGAAGATGCCGATGCGCTCGAACTGCGAGGTCTGCAGATCAATATATTTCTGCGCGTAGGCGCGGCATGCATCCAATACGTCAGCGGCGGGCATCTCCAGCTTTTTGCGGCCAAGCTGCTCGTCGACTTTGATCTCAATGGGCAGGCCATGGCAGTCGTACCCCGGCACGTAAGGGGCATCGAATCCGGCCATTGTTTTGGACTTTACGACGAAGTCTTTTAAGCCCTTGTTGAGGGCGTGTCCCAGGTGGATGGGTCCGTTGGCGTAGGGGGGACCGTCGTGGAGGATGTAGGAGGGGCGGCCCTGACCGGCCTTCCGCAGCTCGTCATAGAGGCGCAGGGATGCCCAGCGGGCCAGGCGAAGTGG
Source organism: uncultured Acidobacteriota bacterium (assembly GCA_963819365.1). GTDB lineage: Bacteria > Acidobacteriota > Terriglobia > Terriglobales > Acidobacteriaceae > Telmatobacter. The sequence continues at coordinate 66,760 of CAWFVY010000021.1, read as the reverse complement.
TTCATTCTGAGGCAGATTGGCCTTCATGGGGAAGGCTGTCTGAGGCAGGTTCAGGGTCGCCTTGAGTTCCGGCGCTGCGGGCATTGTTTCTCCGTAAAGTCGTAGCAGAATCGGTCTCTTCCAAGTGTAACTGGCGCAGGTGGTGTTTTTTTGATGCCGGAAGGGTTGGAACGATCCGGTCCGGCCGGGGCGAGGTCGGACCCGGCACGGCAGTCTGGCAGAACGGCCAGTTCCGGCGGAAACGACATGTAAATCACGATTGTTTTTGGATTTGCACCTTACCAACTGACCAGGGGAATCGTCTATTGTTTTATGGGAGTTCCAAAGCCTGCAGAATATGAGATTCTGGAGCCCGGACAGCCCCCCGCGCGTCCGGTAGACTCAAGTAATCACTCGGAGACTTCCAACTCGGCTGCCGCGACAAGACTCACGGCGTTCGAGCATAATGAATCACTGGGCGGAAACGGCAACGGCCACCGGCCCTCCAGATCGAAGGGGAAAAGACGCCGGCGGCCAGTCCGGCATAACATCTATGACACAGACAGTCACCCCGTCCGACGTTCCCGCGTCGGAAGGTCATGAACTCGATGCTTTCCTCGGACGCGCGTTTGAAGAGAAGCCCATCTGGAAGGAACTCTACGACAACGTACGCGACGCTCTTCTTTCCCCCGAAGCTTCCGCCGCTCGAGCTGACCTCGACGCCGATCCCGGTCCCGGACCGCATGGCGGTCAAGACGAATCCATGGGCAGTTGGAACGGCCACGGTGGTCAATGGTCTGATTCTTGTTGATCGTGCTGGTGCTAGGCGCGCGCAAGATCTATCAGGAGATCAAAAAGCCGCAAGTCACGGGCATGACCAACATCGACATCTCCGACTTCAAGGCTCCGAAAGCGGCTGTGAAGGCCGGCGGCGGTGGTGGCGGCGGCTCGCATGACCTGGTGGACCCGCTCAAGGGCCATCTGCCGAAGATCGATCAACACCCGCAGGCTCCGCCGATGATTCCTCTGGTTGAGAAGCCCAAGCTGGCGGTGGATTCGGCGATCAATGTCCAGAAGGACATCAAGCTTCCTGACAACCCGCTGCTGCCGATGATCGGCGTGCACACGTCGCCCGAATGTGAGTCTTGACTCCAACGGGCAGGGAACGGGCGGCGGCATGGGCACGGGTTCGGGCGGCGGTCTGGGATCGGGCAACGGCAACGGTTATGGACCGGGCACCGGCGGCAATACCGGTGGAGGCGTGTACCGGGTGGGCGGTGGTATTTCAGCTCCCGCAGCCGCTGTTTACGCCTGAAGCCGAGTTCAGCGACGAAGCCAGGCGCGCCAAATACCAGGGCGAAGTGATGATCAGCCTGATTGTCGACGCGCAGGGCAATCCGCAGAACCCGCATGTAGTAAGGCCGCTGGGTATGGGCCTTGACGAGAAAGCGCTCGAAGCGGTGCGGCAAGTACAAATTCAAGCCGGCGCTCAAGGATGGGCGCACACCGGTTCCGGTTCAGGTGACGATTGCGGTGAATTTCCGCCTCTACTAGACAAGTCCGACGCAAACAAAAATCCCCGGCCCCTGAAGAGGGCCGGGGATTTTCGTTTGTAAGGAACCAGGGCTGAGTTCTAGTGATACTTGCGCAGGACGCCGAGGACGCGGCCCTGGATGGCGACCTGGCTGGCGGGAACGTAGATGGGCTCCATCTCCATGTTGGAGGGTTGCAGGCGGATGGTGCTGCCTTCGGAGTAGAAGCGCTTGAGGGTGGTCTCAGAGCCGTGCACGAGAGCGACGACAATCTCGCCCTGGCGCGCGGTCTTGGTGCGCTCGACCAGGACGTAGTCGCCGGAGATGATGTGCTCGTCACGCATGGAGTCGCCGCGGACTTCGAGCGCAAAGACATCGCGGTTGCCGACTACGTCGTGCAGCGAGATGGTCTCGACATTTTCGCTGGTCTCAACGGGCAGGCCGGCGGCGATGCGGCCGGCGAGCGGGAGGCGATCGCTGGTGCGCGTGCGGGTTCCCGGGGGCACCACGTCGATGGAGCGGCTGCGGTTATGCACGCGGTCAAGCATGCCCTTCTTTTCGAGATTGGTGATGTGCTTGTGCACGGTGGCCAGGCTCTTGAGCCCCATGCCGCGCGCGATCTCTTCGAAGGAGGGGGAATAGCCGTTGCGGGTGACGAAGGAATCGAGGAAGTCGAGAACTTCTTTTTGTCGCCGGGTGACAGCCATGGGTGGATTATAGCGAATAAAAAGCGAACCGCAAGGGGAAATGCGGACCGGATTGGGAACGATTAGTAACGGGGATGGTTCACGAGATAGCGAAATAGAGAAATAGCGAAACAGAGAAACAATGCTGCTTCGCTATTTCGTTGCTTTGCTACGGGAGGGGGATCACGGCACGGCACGAATCAAAGAGAAGCTCAATGTGCCGTTGGGAAGACTGTTTGCCTTCAGGAAGTAGAATTCGTGCGGCGCCATGGAGATGGGAGTTCCCCCGAAGGATCCGTCGTTCAGGTAGGCATGATCCAGCGCTCCGGTGGACCGGTCGTAAACCGAAAGGAGAAACCGGTTCAGCGCCGTGACTTCTGCATTGCTCTTCGATTCAGAGACCAGGGCTTCCTGGAGATAGAGATTGCTGTGCGAGATGAACATTCGCAGGGGCAGTGTCCGCTCACCTTTCGGAGCGGCGGAAGCGGCAAGATCAATCGCAGTGGATGTTCCGTCGGGCCGAACGCGAAAGACTCTTCGTCCCTTCGATGGGTTGTAAAGGTAGACCGCGTCGTCATCGCCGCTGACAAGCTGAATCAGGCCCGCCTGCATGGTGGATTGGTTTGATGCACCGCTCTTTTCCTGCGCGGTCGATGTCTCAACCGGAGCTTCCAGCACATTTGGCTTTAGAACCTTGCCCTCTGAGGTCACGAGCGCCTGAAAGATGCGGCCGTCGTAGCTGTAGCCAGCCACGACATAACCTCTGCCGGAACTGAACTCTGCTACGTGGACGGGAAAGAACGCCGTGTCGATGAAGACCAGTTTGTTGAATGTGCCATCGTCGTTGAAAACGAGGATAGCCGGCTTTTGGGTATGCTCATCGGGATTCCAAACCGCTGTCGCGATCACTCCACCGCGTTCCCGATCCGCCAGATCAACGATATGTAGATCAGAGGACTTGAAGGATGAGGTCGAGGGCACAAGAGCAATGTCGAGAGCAGGCCGGCATAGCCCTTTGAGGGACACAGCAATGTAACGATCGAATGCCTCCTGGACGTAGAAGTCGTTTCTTCCCGGGTAATCGCGCCATACGCTCGAGTCCAGATGGATACAAGTGATTGGAGTTTCCGTGTCCACGTGCAGTTTCAGGACCGGTAACTGGTCCTGACCCATGCCCAGCGACGGCAATGCACAAAGTGCGATCAGGAGTGCTGCGATTCGACCCTGCATGCGGTCTCTCCGGTCTTCTTGCCCTATGGAAGATTGCGGATCCAGATGTTGCGGAAGCTGATGGGTTCGGATTTGTCGCCGTGAGCCTGCAGCTTGATGGGGGCGGTGTCGTAGGCCTTGTAGAACGGCTTGCCGCGGTAGAGCGTTTCGCCCTTGAGCTCGAAGTGGTTGTCGACGAGGATGCCGTTCCAGAAGACGGTGGCGTAGGCGGGGGTTTTAACGGAGCCGTCTTCGTTGAATACTGGCGCGGTCCAGACTACGTCGTAGACGTTCCACTCGCCGGGCTTGCGGGCCGCGTTGGCGAGCGGGATGGACTGCTTGTAGAGGCTGCCGGCCATGCCGTTGACGTAAGTGGAGTTCTGGTAGGAGTCGAGGACCTGGAGCTCGTAGCCGCTGTCGCCGGGACCGGTGGAGGCGAGGAAGACGCCGGAGTTGCCGCGGGCCTGACCGGAGCCGGTGATGGACTCGGGAATGCGGAACTCGATGTGGAGCTGGTAGTTCTTGAATTTCCGCTTGGTTTCGATGCTGCCGCCGGATTTGTTCACGCGCATGAGGCCGTCGACCAGATCCCATTTTGCGGGCTGTTGGTCGGAGACATTGACCCATTCGTCGAGGTTCTTGCCGTCGAAGAGGGCGATGGCGTCAGAAGGAGCCGCGCCGTTGGCGGCGGCGGGTGTAACGACAGGCGGCACGGGCTGCCAGATTTCGGTTTCCTCCGGCTTCATCTTCTGTTCAGAAGGCTGCTGGGCGGGCTGCTGGGCAAGGAGCGAAGCGCTGAGGGAGGCGAGGGCCGCAACGGCAAGGAACGTGGGAAGCTGTTTGCACGTCATGGCGGGAGTGTAACGGCAGGGAGTGGGGGGTAGGCAATAGGGAGCGGAAAGTGCTCGTGAAACGGCATTCCTGGAAGCCCACGGCGGTTCCGCTTTACTCCAGCGGCAACGCTAGCTCCGCTATAATCTGCACAGGCGCGATGGCCGGCGCAGGTGCGACTGGCTGACGCGCCAATTCGTTATTCAAGTCAGGTCTAAAGAGCAAACGATGGCATCCTTACAGGATCTTGAATTCGGTTATGCTCCCGTGCGCGATCAGGTGCGCGACCTGCGGGAGTATCTTTGACCCTGCCCGTCTCCGCAGGGAACTCGCAGACACTGAAAAGAAACTAGCCGATCCGGCGTTGTGGACCGATCCCGCGGCCTCGCAGCCGCTGATGCGCGACCGCAAACGGCTGGAGGGGCAGATCGCGAGCGACGAGGAACTGGTGCGCCGAACCGGCGACATCGACGCCTACTTCGAGCTGGCGCGCGAAGGCGAGGACGTGCTTGCGGATCTGGAGCGCGACATCAAATCGCTGGCCGCGTTTGCTGAAGATCTGGAAGCCAGGACGATGCTTTCGGGCGAGGCCGATCCGCTGAACGCGATCGTGACGGTGCATCCGGGCGCGGGCGGAACGGAGAGCCAGGACTGGGCGGAGATGCTGCTGCGCATGTATCTGCGCTGGGCCGAGCAGCAGGGCTACAAGACAGAGATGAACGACTACCAGGACGGCGAAGAGGCGGGCATCAAGTCGGCCACGTTCACCATCATGGGCGAGAATGCGTTCGGGCTGCTGGCGGGTGAGAGCGGCGTGCACCGGCTGGTGCGGATTTCGCCGTTCGACTCGGCCAAGCGCAGGCATACGTCGTTCGCGTCGGTGTATGTGTCGCCTGAAATCGACGAGACCATTCATGTCGATTTGAAGCTGGAAGATCTGCGCATCGATACGTATCGCTCGGGCGGCAAGGGCGGGCAGCACGTGAACACGACCGACTCCGCTGTGCGCATGACGCACCTGCCTACGGGGATCGTGGTGCAGTGCCAGAACGAGCGCTCGCAACATAAGAACCGCGAGAAGGCGATGAAGATGCTGAGGTCGCGGCTGTACGAATACGAGCTGGAAAAGAAGAAGGCAGTCAGCAAGAAGTTGGAAGACTCGAAGCTGGAGATCAACTTCGGGTCGCAGATTCGCTCGTATGTGCTGCAGCCGTACCGCATCGCCAAGGATCATCGCACCAAGGTGGAAGTGGGCGATGTGGATAAGGTGCTGGATGGGTATCTGGAGCCGTTTCTGCGCGGGTACCTGCTGGCCAAGCGGCGCGGGACCGCGGTGGCGACGAGCGGCGATGATGATCTGGATGTGTAAAGACAGCCTAGCTCAGCCCTCAGCTTGCGGCCGTCAGCCTCAGAGGTAGCGGGTCGGGGTGGTTTAGGGGAGTGGTAAAGCAGATGAATGAGCCGGCGGTAATTGAAGAGATGCTGCGGGAGTCGAAGACGATTGCCGTGGTGGGGATGAGCGACAAGGAGTCGCGCGCCAGTTTTCACATTGGGAAGTATCTGGCGGCGAACGGATATCGCGTGGCGCCGGTCAATCCGGCGCTGAAGTCGGTGCTGGGGATGACGTGCTATCCCGATCTGGATGCGGCGGTGGAGGCGGTGCGGGCGGAGGGCGGTGAGATCGACCTGGTGGATGTGTTTCGCGCATCGGAGTTTGTACCGCCGATTATTGATGATGTGATGCGGTTGGGGATCAAGTATTTGTGGCTGCAGGATGGTGTGACGGCGCATGACGCGGTGCAGAAGGCCGAAGCCGCGGGTGTGAAGTGCGTGCAGAATGACTGTATTTATAGACGGCACGCGCAAATGGTCTAAGGGCAGGGAACAGGCAACAGGGAACAGGGAACAGAAAGCTGCCGGTGTGCTGGTTACAGTGCATCCAGCTCGAAGTTGCCAAAAGCCTGAATAGAACAACTCTAGGCGCGAGCGGCAGATTCTGCGACGTGGCTTCGATAGACTGAGTCAAAGGGATCAGAGTCGACCGAATGCGCTTGTTCTTCAGAGTCCTACTTCTTTTCGGTGCAATCCTGCTGCTGGCGGGTGTGCCGGGGTTCGCGGTGTCGAACTCGGCAGACGGGCCTCATGTGCATGTACAGCTCGTAGCGCCCGATCCGTCGATTGGCGCGCATGGGCAGGGTGCGAAGGCGGGACTCTATTTCAAGCTCGAACCGGGATGGCACGTTTACTGGAAGAATGCGGGTGACGCCGGAGAGCCGCCGCATATCAAATGGACGCTTCCGCAGGGAATCACGGCGAGCGCGTTGCAGTTCCCCGTGCCCAAGCGGCTGCCGGTTGGCCCGCTGATGGATTTCGGGTATGAGGACGAGGTCCTGTTTCCGTTCACGCTGAGTGCGGGTTCGGGTGCCAGGCCCGGGCCGGCGACGCTGCACGCGCATGCGGATTGGCTGGTGTGCCGGGAAGTTTGCATTCCGGGAAAAGCGGATCTGGAGATCACGCGAACCGTGGCGGATGCGGCGGGCGCGGCGGTGGAACCTGACGCGAGCCTTTACGCGCGGCTTGGCGGCAGGCTGCCGAAGCCGCTGCCTGCTGGTGCGAAGCTGGGGTTTGTCTCAGCGGCTGCCGGCTTCAGGCTGACGGTGGAGACGGGACAGCGCGAGGCGGAGGCGGCGTTCTTTCCGGCGGATCAGGATGTGATGGACAATCCCGCGCCGCAGAAGGTGACGCCGACGGCGAAGGGATTCACGCTCGAGATCAAGAAGGACGCGAATCTGGCGAAGGCGCCGGATCAGTTGCGCGGCGTGATCGAGCTGAGCGGCGGAAGGGCGTATGAGATTGCGGCGGCGCAGGGTGCGCCGGTGGCGGCGAAGGCGTCGGATACCGCAGGGGCTGAAGCCCCGGCATCCGCAGATGCGAGTAGGTCAGGATCGCAGGGGACCAGCGCGCCGGCGGCAGGTGCTCCAGGATCGCAGGCGAACGCGCAGGGTGCGGGCGCGGCCATTCAGCCGGGCTTGGCGAAGGTTATTGGCCTTGCGTTTCTGGGCGGGATCATTCTGAACCTGATGCCTTGCGTGTTTCCGGTGCTGTTTCTGAAGGGACTGGCGCTGGTGAATTCTGGCGCCGAAGAGCGGCACAGGCTGCGGGCGCACGGGCTGATTTACACGCTGGGAATCGTGGTGTCGTTCTGGGCGCTGGTGGGCGTGCTGCTGGGATTGCGGGCGGCGGGTTCGCGGCTCGGTTGGGGATTCCAGTTCCAGTCGCCGGTGTTCCTGTTTCTGATGGCGGGGCTTCTGTTCTTTCTGGGGCTGTCGCTGGCGGGGCAATTTGAGATTGGATTGACGCTGACAAGCGCGGGCGGCGGGCTGGCGCAGAAGCAGGGCTATACGGGCAGCTTCTTCACGGGCGTGCTGGCGGTGATTGTGGCCACGCCGTGCACAGCGCCGTTCATGGGAGCGGCAATCGGGTATGCGCTGGCGGCTCCTGCGGTTGCGACGTTTGCCGTGTTTACGGCGCTGGCGCTGGGACTGGCTGCGCCGTATCTTGCGCTGACACTGCAGCCGGCGTGGACGCGGATTCTGCCGCGGCCGGGCGCTTGGATGGAGGTTCTGCGGCAGGCGGTGTCGGTGCCGATCTTCGGCACGGCGATCTGGCTGGCGTGGGTCATCGCGAATGCTTACGGCGCGACCATGGTAGCGGCGCTTCTGGTCGGGTTCCTACTGCTGGCGATTGCGGGATGGTTTTTGGGCCGGTGGCCGGCGAAGGGATGGTCGGCAACGGTGGCGGGACTCATCGTGCTGTGCGTTGTTGGATTAGGTGTCTACTCCAAAGCAATGGCGGTTCCGCGGTTCGACCCAAGCAGGGTGCTGACTGTTTCGCTGCGCCTGCCGGTCGGCAGTCATTGGGAGCCCTGGTCAGAACAGAAGATCGCCCAGTATCAGGCGCAAGGTAATGCTGTTTTTGTTGATTTCACCGCCAGTTGGTGCCTCAGCTGCCAAGTCAATGAACGCGTCGCGCTTGAGCGTCCGGAGGTCAGGAAGGCTTTCGAAGAGCACCACGTGGCGCTGCTGAAGGCCGACTGGACGCAGCATGACGACGCCATCTCCCAGACGCTTGAAAAGCTGGGCCGCAGCGGGGTGCCTGTGTATGCGCTGTATGTGCCGGGCGAGGCGACGCCGCGGCTGTTGCCGGAGGCGCTGACGCCGGGGATTGTGCTGGATGCTTTGAATTCTCTGCCGCGCAATTCAACCCAGGCGGCGGCTGCTTCGTCAAACAGGTAGCAGGCGTGTGCGACGGGTATCCAGCCCAAGGGTTGTCGTAAGCTACGATGCCTCGGGGCTAAAGAGGCTACGGAAAGAGGCCCAAAGCAAGCTGAGATGGGTTCCGGAGCTTAGCAGGGGCTAAAGCCCGGCTCTTTAGAATGGGCGGCTTATCGGCCCGGCTGAAGCCGCGCCCTTGTTACAAAGCCTGCAGGATTGAGTTTTTCCGCAACCTGTAAAGCCCAGGATTTTCTGTCGAGATCATTGTCAGGGCTAAAGCCCTGACCTACCTTAGGGCTCTCTTCTCAATTCCCCTTGAGGAGGTCGATCATGACATTTCGTTCCCGTTTCATCCTCGCGGTTTCATCGGCCGCGCTGCTTCCAATCATTTCCTCGGCCCAGGTGAAGGTGGGCGACGCCGCGCCGGCGTTTACGGCTGCTGATTCGCATGGACAGACGCAGAAGCTGGAGCAGTATCGCGGCAAATACGTTGTGCTGGAGTGGCATAACCACAACTGCCCGTTTACAAAGAAGCACTACTCTTCCGGCAACATGCAGGGCCTGCAGAAGGAGTGGACCGCGAAAGGCGTGGTGTGGTTCACGGTGATCTCGTCCGCGCCCGGCGCGGATGGCTATGTGACGGCGGACGAGGAGAACGCCTACGTGAGCCAGGTGCATGCGGCGCCGTCGGCGGTGCTGCTCGATCCCGATGGGAAGCTGGGACACATGTACAACGCCAAGACCACGCCGCACATGTTTGTCATCGATCCCGAGGGCAAGGTGATTTATGAGGGCGCGATCGACAACCGGCCCACGCCGGATCCCGATGACGTGAAGGGCGCGGAGAATTATGTGTCGGATGCGCTGTTGGCGTCGATGGCGGGCAAGGCGGTGAATCCGGCGTATACGCGGCCGTATGGATGCTCGGTGAAATATCAGTGAGCCAGTTTTCAGTTTTTCAGCGGTTCGGCGCGCCGTGCGGTTCCTCCTGAGCCTAAATGGGTTACGAGTAAGTCCTTTAGTAACCATCTGACAAGGTTGACGTAGGTTACTTTTGGGGTCTACTGTCGATGCGTTCTCCAGACGTTGCAAGGAGGAGTACGCATGCGTTTCGTGTGTCGATTGGCTGCACTGTATTTTCTGGGTTGGTTTCTGCTTTGCGCGGGCGCGACGGCGGCGACGAGTCCCGCCAAGCCGAAGGTGGTGGGCTATTTTCCGCAATGGGGCATGTTCAACACGCCGGCCTACAACGTGAAGAACTTGCTCACCAGCGGCACGGCGCCGCTGCTTACACATCTCATCTATGCCTTCTCTGACATTGAGAACAACACCTGCGCCACGTACGACGACTGGGCCGACTATCGCCAACCGCTGCCCGCCAATCTGACGGTGAACGGCGTGGCGGATGTGGAGGCGACCGGCGTGCTGGCGGGCAACTTCCACCAGTTGCAGGAGCTCAAGGCGCTGTATCCTTCACTGCCCATCATGATCTCGATCGGCGGCGGCGGCATGAATCCGGCGATCTTCAGCGCGGCGGCCGCGCCGGCCAACCGTCAGGCGTTTGTGGCCAGTTGCATCAACATGTACATCAAGGGCAACTTCGCGCCGGGCCTGACCAAGCCGGGCATCTTCACGGGCATCGACATTGACTGGGAGTATCCCAAAACGACCGCCGATCTCAACAACTACCTTGCGCTGCTGCAGGAATTCCGCAACCAGTTGAACGCGCTGGGAACGGGATACGTGCTCAGCAGCAACGGCGGCACGTGGTGGGGCCAGTGGGATTACATGAACCCCGATGCCGCGCAGAACTATATCGATTTCTTCACTCTGTCGCTGTATGGCTTCGCCGGGCCGTGGACGAATCAGACGGGATTTGTTGCGCCGCTTACGCAGGCGACGCTCGACCCCAATCCGGCCAATAACGCCGCATACGTGGTGAACCAGTACGTGTCGATGGGCGTGGAGAAATCGAAGATCGTTTTCGGCATGCCGCTTTACGGATATCGCTGGACAGGCGTGCCCAACACGCACGCACGGGCTGTTTCAAAGCGGCCAGCCTGACCAGACCGAGTATCCCTACCGCCAGATCGCGGCTGCTGACGCGGCTATATCGAAGTATCGTGACGCCAAGACGCAGGAGCCGTGGCTATACAACGCGAGTAGTCACACGTTCTGGACCTACGACGATGCCACGTCGCTCGCTTACAAGGCAAAATACGTGTCGAGCCAGGGGCTGGGCGGCGTGATGTTCTGGGAACTGAGCGAGGACACCACGAATGGAGCGATGGTCAAAGCGGTAGTGAACGCGTTCTGAGTTATCGCTTTGAAGCTCTGATGCGGCGAATCTCTTCCATGCGCTGCGGCGAGCTGTTTCTCGCGGCCTTCCTGCGTGGGGCGGTAGTAGGTGCGGCCCTTGAGCGAGTCGGGAAGGCAGTCCATGTCGGCGATGTGATCTTCTTCGTTGTGCGCGTACTTGTATCCCTGCGCGTAGCCGAGCTCCTTCATCAATCGCGTGGGTGCGTTGCGCAGATGCAGCGGGACAGGCTCCTGGCGCGTGTGTTCGATCTCCGATTGCACTGCGCCGTAGGCCGTGTAGACCGCGTTCGACTTGGGCGCGAGGCAGAGATACACGACCGCTTCAGCGAGCGCGAGATCGCCTTCGGGAGAGCCGAGAAAGTCGATGGCTTCTTTCGCGCTGAGGCAGAGATTGAGGGCTTCAGGTGCGGCGAGGCCGATGTCTTCAACAGCCATGCGGACAACGCGGCGGGCGAGATAGAGCGGATCTTCGCCGGCGGCAAACATGCGGGCGAGCCAGTAGAGCGCGGCATCGGGATCGGAGTTACGCACGCTCTTGTGCAGCGCGGAGATGAGGTTGTAGTGCTCCTCGCCGGACTTGTCGTACATGAGGACGCGTTGTTGCACGGCTTCAGAGGCGACGGCTTTGTCGATGTGGTTTTGGCCTTCGGCGGCAAGCTGCGCGGCGACTTCGAGGGTGTTGTAGGCGGAGCGGCAATCGCCGCTGGAGTAGCCGGCGATGAGCACGAGGGCTTCATCGTCGGCGGTGACGTTCATCGCGCCGAGGCCGCGTTCCGAATCCTCAAGAGCTTTGCGCAGCAGGCCTGCGATGCGGTCTTCATCGAGCGGTTGCAGAACGTAGACGCGGCAGCGCGAGAGCAGCGCGGAGATGATTTCGAACGAGGGATTTTCCGTAGTGGCGCCGATGAGCCGGATGGTGCCGCGTTCGACGTAGGGCAGGAACGCGTCCTGTTGCGCCTTGTTGAAGCGATGGATTTCATCGACGAAGAGGATGGTGCGCGAGTGCAGCTCGGCGGCGCGCGCGGCGTCGGCCATGACCTGCTTGATCTCCTTGATGCCGGACATGACGGCGGAGAACTCGATGAAGTTGGCTCTAGTCGTCTCCGCAATGATCTTGGCCAGGGTGGTTTTGCCCACGCCGGGCGGTCCCCACAAGATCATTGATCCCAACTCGCTGGTACCGAGCCCGTCGCGCTCGATCTGAACGCGCAGCGGCTTGCCGGGACCGAGCAGATGCTCCTGGCCGACGTAGTCGTCGAGCGAACGCGGGCGCATACGCTCGGCCAGCGGCGCCATTGCATGGAGCGCAGCTTTGGAAGAGATCCTGGAAGAATCGAGCTCACCGTCGAACAGGCTCATCGGCCGGTCCCTCTGCGCTGGTGCGGACCGCCGGCCGAGCGCTGGCGCTGGCGGCAGGCCTCATAGAGAAGGACGCTGGCCGCCACGGCGGCATTCAGGCTTTCGACTGGTCCGGGGCAGGGAATTGTCACGCGCGAGTCGGCGTGGAAGGCGACTTCATCGGGGACTCCGCTGCCCTCATTGCCAATGACGAGGGCGATCGGTCCGGTGAGATCGATCATGTCGGCAGGTTCGGCTCCGTGGACGGTGGTGGTGAGGATACGCATGCTGGATTCGCGGAGATTGAGCAGCGTTTCATCGAGAGTGGCGGAGAGCACGGGGACGCGAAATATGCTGCCGGCGGAGGCGCGAACGGCTTTGGGGTTCCACTCATTGACCGTGCCGGGCAGGCTGATGACGCCGCTGGCGCCGAAGGCCTCAGCCGAGCGCAGGATGGTGCCGATGTTGCCGGGATCCTGGATGGCGGCGAGAACCAGAACGAGGGGATCCCACTTTCCGCGGCCGCGCAGCACGTGAGACCAGGTCCAGTCAGGCAGCTCAACAAGGGCGGCGAGAGGCTGCGGTGTTTCGGTTTCGACGGCGGAGTTGAGCAGGGGGCGGGGGACGATGAGGACTTCGGTCTTCGCGGTGACGGGGAGATGCCCGGCGAGGGCCGCGGCGTCTTCTGCGACAAAGACGCAGGCCACGCGCAGGCCCGCGCGGACAGCCTCTTCGAGCAGGTGCGGGCCCTCGATGGCGACCAGGCCGTTGGTGTCGCGGCCGGGGCGCACGAAGGCGCGGCGCAGCTCTTTGAGGCGCGCGTTGTGCTTACTCTGTACAATGCGAACGGGCATTCACCGGGCCTCACGCTTCACCTGATTCTATTCTTTCCGGGTGGGGAACGCCGTTGTGCGGGGGGAAGGGCCGGGGCGACTTGCACCGCCGCAAGGGCTGTGATAGCTTCCGTGTTTACGGTACTTTACGGGAAATTGAGGTAGACCACTTGTCCGCAGAAATCTTGCGCGTCCATCCTGACGAGCCTCAACCAGACCGGATCGAGTACATCGTCTCGTGCCTGCAGAAGGGCGATCTGGTGGCCATGCCCACCGATACTTTTTACGGTTTGGCCGTAGATCCGGTGAATCTGCGCGCGGTGGAGCAGATCTATCAGCTCAAGAGCCGGCAGAAGCACAAGCCGTTGTCGCTGCTGATTGCGTCGGCTTCGCAGGGGTATGAACTGGCTCGGGATCTCGATACGTCGTTCGACAAGCTGGCGGACAAGTTCTGGCCGGGGCCGCTGACGATCATTGTGCGGGCGGGGTCAAGGCTTCCGCTGCGCTCCACTGCTTACACGGGAAACGTGGCCTTGCGGGTGCCGGATGCGGCGATTCCAAGGGCGGTGGTGGAGAAGTTCGGGCTGCCGATTACGGCGACTGCGGCGAACCTGCAGGGTGCATCGGAGTGTACCCACGCGGCGTGCGTGAGGGACCAGATCGGCGACCGCATCCCGCTGATTGTGGATGGCGGGCCGACGGGGCGCTCTCTGCCGACGACGATCGTCGACCTGTCGCTCGGACCGGGGCGATGGATGATTCTGCGCGAAGGTGCGATTCCCACCCACGAAATCGTAATGGTGCTCGAGCGCTAGGGCCACGGTGATGAGCACGTCCCGAGACGATATGCCTCGCCGAGCAGGCGGGCGACGCAGGCCGCTGCGCTGGATCCTTCTAGCGCTGGTTTTGCTGCTGACCGCAGCCGGTCTGTGGTGCTGGTGGGTGGCGGCGCAGATCCGCTACTTCGCGCAGACTGACCAGGCCGCTCCTTCCGATGCAATTGCTGTGTTTGGAGCCGCTGAATATGCGGGGAAGCCGTCGCCGGTGTATCGCGCGCGGCTGGATCATGCGAAGAGCCTCTATGCGCGCGGGATCGCTCCGCTGGTGATCACGCTGGGCGGGCCGGGCGGCGATGCCTTTACTGAAGGCGGCGTGGGCCAGGCATACCTGATGGGGGCGGGAATCCCCGAGGGAGATCTGATCGCGGAGACCCACAGCCGCAACACGACCGAGTCTGCCGCGCGGCTGGCGGTAATTGCGCGGGCCAATCATCTGCAGCGGATCGTTGTCGTCAGCGACCCCATGCACCTGTTTCGCATTCATGCCATCTGTGCGGCGGATGGGCTGAATGTGGTGACCTCGCCGCGGCCGCCTAGCGAGAAGACCGAAGAGCATGTGCCGCCGTCGGACCCTATCTGGCACGAGATTGTGACCTATACGCTGTGGCGGCTGCATTTGGACTGAGGCTGGTCAGTCGATTGAATCTTCCGGACGAGGGGGTTCGCCACCCTTGCGATTCAGGATGCGGCGGAAGGCTTTTCGGTCCGCGTTCTTCCGTCGCTCGGCGAAGAACTCTTCCGTTTGCATCGCGGCGATCTTTTCTGCGGCGGCGATGACAAGGAACTGATTCATGCTTGTTCCATCGCGCTCACTGATTGTCTCAAGAGCCGTCTTGAGCGACACGGGCAAGCGCAGGGGAAATGTGGCAGTCCGGGTTTTCATGGCTCTAATCTCCTGAGAGCTTCTCCGGGACGTATAACAGCGATACCAAAGGATTCTGTCCCACGAAAATCTCTCGAGTTGAAAGTGATAAGCGCCTCAGCATGGCCGTTGATTGCAGCCTCCAGAACAAGTTCATCGCCGGGATCGCTCAACTGGGGCCGCCATCTGAAATGGGGTTTCACGGGTTCGGCCAATGCGATCAAAGCCGTTACGAATGTGCTGATATCAGCCGGCGATAATCCCGATGCAAGTTGATGCTCCGGCCTAAGACAGACAGCTTCATATTCCAGTGCAAGAGCAACCGTCAGCACCATCGTTGCTTCGCCCCGGTCTATTTGCCGGAGGAGTTCCGCAGATGCTCCCCGAGGGCTTCGCATTGCAGCAACGATCACGTCCGTCGCGAGCACCAACCTCACGGATTTATGATATCACATCGCCCGCGATGTCATGTTTAGAAATCGGCGATGGCCTGATGAGGAAGAAGCGCCATCAGCGCGAGCGCGAAGACGGCGGCGCTGGCGGTGGAGAGGAAGTTCACGGCGTCATTGTTGAGCCAGCGGGCGCGCTCGAGTGTGGCTCCCAGCAGGCTGTCAAAGAGGAGGCCAAAGACGCCGCCGGCCGAGGCAATCAGGAACATGCGCATATCACCGTGGAGGGCCCATGCGCCGCTGGCTGCGACGGCGGCCGCGGCCAGAATTCCGGCGAGCGTGCCGGCGATGCTGACGGCGCCGTCCGTGCCGGGATCGACGCGGCGGAATGTCGTGAGCATGAATGGGCGTCCGCCCAGGACCTGCCCAATTTCAGAGGAGACGGTGTCGGCGGCGGCTTCAGCAAGTGCGGCGAGAGCGGGTGCCAGAATCATCGTCGGCGGTGCGTCTGCCATCAGTGCGCCGAGCGCCCAGTAAACGAGTAGAGCCGTCTTTGATGGGCTCATCGCAAGTGCGGCGAAACCAAGATTCGCGGCCACCTGCGCCGCGCCGCGACCATGTCTGGCCTCAGCCGTTCCTAGGCGCTGCTTGCGTTCGCGACCGAAGCGGGTGGCCAGCGAGGTGAGCACCATGAACGCGAGGATCGGCACGATGGCCGAGCGCCAGGGCTGGAACGGGTCGCTGGCCGCGGAGAACATCATGCCGGCGGTGAGCAGTGCGCCGGTCGCGGCTGCGGCTGGGGTGCCGGCGCGGAGCGCCAATGCCAGCATGCCGAGAAGTCCGCTCAGGCCGAGCGACCAGATCGTGACCGCGGGGACGTCCGCTGCGAACTCGCGCGCCTGCAGCACGACACTCACGGCGGTCCAGGGAATCACGAGCAGAAGAATCAGCTTCGATTGCCAGTTGAGGGATTGAGGCGGCACGGTTCTATCGTAGCCGGAAGCGGCCGCTCAGCTTTCCGCCGTTAGCATGTCGTGACTGGAAACCTCGCGACAACCAGCTGACGAATTCAGAACTGATGGATGAGGGCTGATCGCTGACGGCTGTCCTCACGCGCTGAATCGTTTTACACGGGCGCGGATAAGCCTCAACCGTTTACACTCATCTCGCCAGCAATTCTGATTTTTTGCCCACTCTGGGAGCGCTTATGAAAAGGTATACAACGGCCCTGATTCTCTCTGCGGCTGTGGCATTGGCGGCGTCCGCGCCTGCTCAATCTGACAATTCGCGCGTCGTGCTTACGGGGGGCGGCGAGACGATTGTGCTCGAGCCGTATGCGCCTAATATTCTGCGCGTGACGCTCAGCATGGATGATGCGGCAGCCAAGTCTGCGCCCGGATACGGCATCATCGGCAAGTCCGACGCGACCGGCTGGACCGCCGGCAAAGAGAACGGGCAGGACGTATACAAGTCGAGCCGCATGACCGTGACCGTGCAGCATGCCAGCGGGCCGGCTCCCACCAAGCTCTTCGGAACCACGGGTACCTCAGTCTTCTTTCGCGGCTCCGCGCCGTGGGCGGGCATCCACTTTTCGACGGCCGACGGCAAGAAGCTCGTCGACATGAACGGATGGGGGCAGGCAGTCTACAACCAAAAGGACGGCACGGCGCCACTGGCGAACGACTTTCGCCCCAGCGATCCGAAGTCGTATGTGGTGAGCGCAAGTTTTTCATCGCGCGACGACGAACATTACTACGGACTCGGCCAGAACCAGGAAGGCTTTCTCGATCATCGCGGACATGCATTGATGTGCGCGCACGACTATCTTGCCGCGGCGGCGCCGAGCGTGTGCGTGCCGTTCATGCTTAGCAGCAAGGGATACGCGATTCTCTGGGACAATCCCGCCAAGACGAAGGTGGAACCCGGCTTCAACGAGCAGACGAGATTCGAGTCGCAGGCGGGCAACCGGGTGTCGTATTTCGTAATCGCAGGCAACAACGCGGACGAGATCTATGCGGGATACAAGCTGCTGACCGGGCCCACGCACATGCTGCCGAAGGCCGCGTATGGATACATCCAGTGCAAGCAGCGCTACTCAAGCCAGGCCGAGCTGCTGGCGGTGGCGAAGGGTTATCGCGACCGGCATCTGCCCGCGGACATGCTGGTGGTGGACTGGTTCTACTACACCAAGATGGGCCAGATGGACATGGATGCGAAGTACTGGCCTGATCCGAAGGGCATGAACAAGCAGCTCCACGACATGGGGTTCGAGACCATGATCAGCGTGTGGCCGCGGTTCGTTCCCGAAGACCGCTACTACGACATGATCAACAAGAACGGCTGGTTCGAGAAGCTGGCCGACGGCAAGCCCGTGAATGGCGAGCCCTATGACATCGCCGGTTCGGACATCGACACGACGAATCCCGATGCGGCGAAGTGGTTCTGGAACATCATCCACACCAACATCATGAGCCAGGGTTTCGACGCGCTGTGGGCCGATGAGACGGAGCCGGATCTGTCGCCGAATGGGGCGTTCTATCATGTGGGTCCGGGCACGCAGTATTTCAATATCTATCCGTACTTCCACACCAAAGCGCTGTACGACGGCTATCGCAAGGATGAGCCGAACAAGCGCGCCGCGATCCTGTCGCGCGATGCGTACCTGGGCGCGCAGGCCAATGGGACGATCTTCTGGTCGTCTGACATCTTTCCGACGTGGGATACATACCGGCGGCAGATTCCGACGGGGCTCGACTTCGCAGCTTCTGGATTGACGTACTGGTCGAACGACACGGGCGGCTGGCAGTGGCTGCCGCGCGTGCACAAGCCTGAGCATCCCCCGCTGCTGGACCCGAGCGATGCGCGCAAGGTGGTGGGCGGATACGACGACTATCCCGAGCTTTACACGCGTTGGTTCCAGTACGCCACGTTCCTGCCGATCATGCGCACGCACGGCAGCCGCGAGGAGAATGAAGTCTGGAGCTACGGCAAGGGCGCGGAGCCGATTCTCGAGAAGTATCTGCGGCTGCGCTATGAGTTGATGCCGTACATCTACTCGCTCGGCTATCACACCTGGGAGACCGGCGCGCCGTTCCTGCGGGCGTTGCCGCTGGACTTCCCGGATGATGCGAAGGTGGCCGATCTCCGCGACGAGTACATGTTCGGGCCGGCGTTCCTGGTGGCTCCAGTGACGGAGCAGGGCGCCACGAGCCGCGAGGTGTATCTGCCGGCCGGCGCGGATTGGTACAACTACTGGACCAACGAGAAGGTGAAGGGCGGGCAGACGATCAAGGTGGATGCAGCGATCGATACGATTCCGCTGTTTGTGCGCGCGGGTTCGATCATTCCGTTCGGCACGATGGTGGAAAGCACGCACGACAAGCAGGCCATCGCCAAGGTGCGCGTGTATCCGGGCGCCGATGCGAGCTTCACGCTTTTCAACGACGATGGGTTGACCTACGCGTACGAGAAGGGTGCCGGATCGATTACTCACCTCAAGTGGGACGAGGCGGCACAGAAACTGAGCCATGACGGAGCAGCGGCGTGGACCGGCACAGACGGCGATGTTGTTGAGGTCATGGGCCAGAAATAGACAGAGGGAACCGATCCCGCCTGGCGGCGGGATGGATTCGGATGCGGGGTGAAAACGTCCAGGGGAACCCTGCGTCTAAACGGCATCCGAACAGAGCGGCCCAGATCCGGCGGTGCCCTGATTTACAATCACCTGAGTAAGCAGGAACTAAACTGAATGAAGCTTTTTTCCTCACGTTTTAACCAGGCGCAGGCGCGGTTGGTAAAGGCGAGCGCCGTTGTTGTATCAGGCGCCGCATTGGCAGGGTGCGGCGCGGGCTATCGGCCGGTGATTACGCCCATCAATCCGAGCGGACCGGCTCCCCAGCCCACATCGCTTGTGGCGGTGGTATCGGCGACGACTCCCACGACTCCGGGTGTCGTGACAATCATCGACTACGCCGGCGACACCATCATGGCGACTTCCCCCATCGGTCCCGGGCCAACGTCGTTCTCGATCGACCAGACGGGTTCGAACGGCTACACGGTCAATACCGACGGGACACTGACTAACTTCCCTGTTTCCATAACCCTGCAGCAGAAGAACGTGGAGTACAGCACACTTCCGGCGACTTCGAATATCGTGAACCTGTTTTCGCCCTCGACCGGACTGTGGGCGTCGGACCAGACGGGTAACGTGGTGGATTTGCTGGCCGGCTTTCCGGCGACGTTCAAGCTGACGATCCCGGTAGGCTCTACGCCGCTGATGGTGATGGGGCCGGCGTTGCAAGGGCAGCGCAATTACGCCATCGTACAGGGTATCGGCGACTTAACCGGTGTTGCCTGCAATGTGTCGCCGCGCACAGCTGCAACCGTGGGCCAGGCCGACGCGATTGAAACGGCCACCTTTACGGTCTCGGCGAGTATTCCGGCGGGCAAGTGCCCGGTGTATGCCGTGCAGTCGGCCGACGGCAAGCGGTTTTTCGTGTTGAATCGCGGCGACGACACCGTCACCGTGATCAATAGCCAGAACAACACGCTCGACGTGTGCACTCCGTTCGTGAACCAGGCGGGGCGGCTGGTGACCTGCCATCCCAGTCTGCCGCTGTCTACTTCAGCGGGGCTGAGCGGCGCGGGTGTTCCCGCGGTTGCCGGTCCGGTGTATGCCGAGTACAACGCGGCGACGAACCAGATTGTTATAGCGGACTACGACGGCGGGACGGTCAGCGTGATCGATGTCGGCCTTGACGAATTTGGGAATGACGGCCCGAACTTCGGCACGACGTTCACGATCCCTGTAGGCACCAATCCCGCAAGCGTAACTGTATTGAATGACGGCAGCCGCGCCTACACGGCCAATCAGGCGGACAGCACGGTGAGCGTTGTGAATCTTGCCAGCCATACGCTGATCAAGACGCTGGGGGTCAACGGGCATCCGCGCACCGTTGCTTCAACACAGAACTCGCTCTACGGCAAGGTGTACGTTGCCTCGCCCGACAGCCCCTACCTGACCATTGTCCGGACGGATCAGGACATCATCGACGCAACGGTGCTGGTGCAGGGCAACATTGTCGATGTGCGGACTGCGACGCAGGACGCCAACCGCGGCAATAACATCGTGGTGAGCCGCAAGCCCGGGTTCGGCCAGCCGTGCAACCTGCCGCCAACGAAGCTGAGCAACTCGACCCTGAACAGCGATCCCGGCGCGTGCTCGCGCATGCCGTAGCTGCTGAACAACGACGATTAGCAAGATCGAGGGCCGCTCCCGCCGGGATCGGCCCTCTTCATTTGCGCTGGAAGAGGGTAAGGTAAGTCTGTGGCAGCAAAGGTTCGAATCGATGTGCTGATGGTCGAAAGGGGACTGGCGCAGAGCCGCGAACGCGCGCGTGCGCTGATCCTGGCAGGACGTGTGCTGGTGAACGAGCAGAAGGTGGATAAGCCGGGTGCGAGCGTTCCGGCAGAGGCGCCGGTTCGGCTGCTCGGCGAAGATCTGAAGCACGTCAGCCGCGGCGGACTGAAACTCGAGGGCGCGCTCGATCACTGGAACATTTCTGTGGAAAGCCGGGCGTGCGTCGATGTCGGCACATCGACCGGCGGGTTCACCGACTGCCTGCTGCAACGCGGGGCCGCGACGGTGACGGCGGTGGATACGGGGTTTGGGCAGATCGCCATGAAGCTGCGCATCGATCCGCGGGTGCGCCTGATGGAACGCACCAACGCGCGGCTGCTGGAGCCGGGCGCGCTGGGACCGGAGGCTTCGCTGCTGGTGATGGACGTTTCGTTCATCTCTGCGACGCTGCTGCTGGAACCCGTATTTGCGGCGGCGCCAGGGCTGCGCGAGGCGGTGATCTTGGTAAAGCCGCAGTTTGAGGCGGGGCGCGAACACGTGGGCAAGGGCGGTATCGTGCGCGATCCGCAAGCGCATCTGTTGGCTATCGATAAAGTTGCCGCGTGCGTGAGTTTGCTGGGCTGGGAGATCGTGGAGACGATTCCGTCGCCGATTACCGGCGCGGAAGGGAACCATGAGTTTCTGCTCTATGCTCGTAGACCGTCATGAACACGAGGGGCAGTCGTGGCGAGACGCCATTTGCGGAATATATCGCATTGCGATGAATCACGATCCGGGAATATACTGACCTGGCCGACCGATCTGCGGCATCGTATGCTAATCTGCAATCCAAAATCCTGCTCAGGAGAGTGCTCATGCTTCGGAGATTCGTGAGTACGTGTGTGTTTGCGGTCTGTGTTGTTTCCGTCCCGATGGCGTCGCCCGCGCAGGAGATCATCCACGCGCTGACCGGTACCGTCGCTTCCATCAACAGTGCTGCGAAGACCATTTCGGTCATGCAGGATAACGGGCCTTCCCGGGATTTCGGGTTGATGACGAATCCGAAGACGCGTATCGCCTTTGACAAGCACATTGAGGCTGAGAGCACAGCGGCCGGCAGTTTCGACAAGCAGGGCGCTTACGTCATCGTCTTCTACTTCTACGGGCAGGGGGATGCGCGTACGGCGGTTGCGGTGAAGAGCCTTGGTACGGGGCCGTTCAGTTCGATGGAAGGAACAGTGACGAAGTTTGACAGCCACGCGCACTCCATCTCGGTGCAGGACAGTTCGGGGGTGGCGCAGACGTTCAAGGTGGACGCGACTACCGTGGCTGAGAGCAACACGGGCGCGGTTTCCGGGGACCGCTTTCACGCGGACAAGGGCGATCACGTGCGCATTGTCAGCGTGGGCGCCGATGGCGCGGCGACCGCGGTGTTTGTGCGCGACCTTTAGACCGCGGCTCGTTCAAGCTCGATCCATTACACTGGGACGGCATGGCCTGCATTGCGATTGTTTCGAAGCCGCAGAAGGATGAGCTGTCCCGGCTGTTGCCGGAGTTGATTGCGTGGCTGCGAGCGCGCGGGTACGATCCGCTTCTCGACGAGGAGAGCGCGCGCTATACCGCCGATGCCCCGGCGGCGCCGCGCGCCGAACTCCCGCTGCACGCGCCGGAACTGGTGATCGTGCTGGGCGGGGACGGGACGCTGTTGTCGGTGGGCCGTATCTTTGCAACCACGGGGACGCCTCTGCTGAGCGTCAACCTGGGGACGCTTGGATTTCTCACCGAGGTGCGGCTCAGCGAACTGTATGCAACGCTCGAGAGCTGGTGCCAGGACTGTCACATGATCGAGCATCGCGCCATGCTGCGCACCGAGTTGTGGCGAGGCGGCCAGAAGCACTCCGAGTACGATGCGCTCAATGACATTGTTGTGACCAAGGGCGAAATCGCGCGCATGGGCGACTTCGCGGTGGAGCTGGACGGCAAGATGGTGGCGCAATTCCGTGCCGACGGCGTGATCGTCTCCACGCCCACGGGTTCGACGGCTTACAACCTGGCGGCGAATGGACCGATCCTCACGCCCAACGTAGACGCGATGGTGGTGACTCCGATTTGCCCGCATCTGCTGACGCTGCGGCCGATCGTGGTGCGCGGGGACGCTTACCTGACGGTGCGGGCGGAGGGGATTCCGAATCTTGCTCTGCTGACGGTGGATGGACAGCGCGCGGTTGAGCTTTGCGTGGACGATGAGATCAGATGCCACAAGTCGCCGCATACGGTGAACCTGGTGCGGCTGAAGGAAGGCGGATTTTTTGAGGCCTTGCGGACCAAGCTGAGCTGGGGAGAGAGATAGAAGCGGCCAGAGCTTTTGGGCAGGCCGCGCATTCGCAGCGCCCCTATTTATTGATCGCGTTACTGCTTGAGCTCGGCCAGGAGGACCTTGGCCTTCTGGGCCAGCGTATGCGCGCCGTCCACGTCGCCGGTGGTCAGCGCGGCACGGGCCTGCTTCAGGAACTCCCGGATCTGTGCGCTGGTCTTCTTTTCCGGGTCGCTGAGCTGCCGGGTGATGCCGTTGAGACCGCGCTCGGTATCGCTGATGGTGGTGTCGGTCTGCTTGCGCAGGTCAGCCGGCTCTCCGGAAGAGAGGCTGCCGACGGCGCTTACGGCTGCCGGGGGAGTATTGGTGGCGGACTGAGTGCCCGCGTCGCCCTGCGCCGGCTTGGGCTTGTGGTGCGGTTTCGGCTTGGGAGCCGGGGGCGGAGGCGGAGTGTTGGTGGCGGCCGGCTGTGCCGGCGTGGGAACCGTGATCACCGGCGGCGGCAGGTTCGTGGGAGCCTTGTCAGGCTTGGAAGGAGGCGTGTCTTCAATGGGCGGCGCAAGGGCAGGCTGATTCTGCGCCGTCTTCTGCTTGTGGACACAGCCACTCAGCAGCAACGGCAACAGCAAAGCGGCGCGGACCATGTGCGTCGACTTCATTCCCCCAGCCCCTCATCTTGTTCGATCACCGCCGCTTGTAGAGGTCGGCGGCCCCAGTCAACCGCGGAGAGCGGTATCCGAAACTTGAACTCTGTGCCTCGTTCTATTCTTGATTGTACTTCCACACTGCCGTGATGCAATTGCAGGATTCGGTAGGTCATCGCCAAGCCAATACCGCTGCCATCGGACTTGGTGGTGAAGTAGAGGTCGAATATCTTTTCCCGGATCTCCTCCGGAACGCCAACCCCTTCATCCAGAATGCGTAGCTCGGCGGTTTTGCGGTCGGTTTCGAGGACCAGGTCGAGGCGGCCGCCTTCAGGCATGGCCTGGGCGCCATTCTGGACGACGTTGATGACCGCCTGCTTGAGCAGGTCCGCATCCACGTTCACGATCACAGGGTTCGAAGGAAGCCGGCTGTGAACGGTCACATTGCGCATGCCTAGCTCGTCGGTGGCCAGGGCAAGCACGTCGTCGATGACCGCGCGCAGATCCTGCTCGCGAAGCTGGAGCTCCACCGGTCGCGAGAAGTCGACCAGGGTCTGAACCACGCGGTCGAGCCGGCGAATTTCGGCTTCGATGACATCCAGGTGGCGGTGCGCGTTGGGGCTGGATCCTGCGAGCTTGTTCTTGAGCAGTTCGAGGTGCACGACGATCGCGTTGATGGGGTTCTTTACCTCGTGGGCGACGCCGGAGGTGAGGCGGCCGATGGCGGACATGCGCCGCGAGAGCTCGAGCTCGGATTCGATGGCTTGGACAGATTCGAGATCGCGCAGCGTGACCAGGGCGCCCAGTCCCTGGCGGGTGAGGTCGTCGTGGATGAAGTCGACAGAGACTTCGATGCGGTGGCCGTTCTCGGTTCGGACCTGCTCTTTGATGAGGGCCATGCGGGCGTCGAAGGCCTCGCGCAGGGTGCGGCCCAGGGTGGTGGATCGATCGAAAATGTCCGAGGCCTGCATGCCAAGCACGCGGTCACGGTCGACCTGAAGGAACCGCCGTGCGGCCTCGGACACGAGCACGGCGCGGCCGTCGCGCGTGAACAGCAGCAGGCCATCCTGCAGGTTGACGAGAATCTGGTCGATATTCTCGCGCAGCGCGGAGAAGACCTCCTCCACGTTGCGGATGCGCTGGCCGATGCGCTCAATCTGGTGCGAGACGCGCTCCGGCGTATCCTGATTCGGCTCCGGCTCAGCGGAAGCTGTGTCGGAGGCAAGGCTCCAGTAGTCGAGCTGCAGGCTGATCTCTTCGAGGGGCCGGAGGGCCAGGTTCGATAGCAGCAACGCGACAAGAAGAGCAGTGCCCAGGGCAAAGCCCATCAGCGTAAAGGCCTCCTCAAGCCAGGGCTTATAGACCTCGCGCAGAAAGGTGGTGCGGACGCCTACGCGGACCGTCCAAAAGGGCGCGCCGTTGCGTTCGAGCGGGACGTTGATCTCGTAGACCCGGGCCTCTTCGCCAAAGACACGGCGCATGAGGTCGACCGGATTGGCGTCGAGCAGTTCTTTGTAACTGGGGCGGACCGGCAGCGGCTTGTCATCGTTGTCGGGATTGGTGCTGAGCACAGTGCGCAGCTCGTTGTCGCCGATATTGATGTCGTAAACGGTGGGAGAGTAGCGGTTTGCCGAATCGATGACGGCCTTCAGGACAGGGCTGCTGCGGATGGCGTCGCGGGTGAGCTCGCGCAATTGTTCTGGATGACTGGGGTCGACGGTGAGGTCTTTCAGTCCGACTTCGAGGGCGTTCTGCAATGCGAAGCGGACCTGGTCGGCAATCATTCGATTGGTTTCGTAGGACTGCTGGACCGAGGCATGCAGAAGCTGGCTGACATAGACCATCGACAGCAGCCCGGAGATGAGCAGCACGAGCGCCGTAATGGCTAGAACGAGTTTAGTTTTCAGTCGCATACGCCAGGAGAATCTACAAGGGCCAGCCAAATGGTCGAATGAGAGCAACTATATATTGCGCCACGGCAGGGGTTCGACTGGGAAGCACTGCTCCTATGGTATGGATTTCGGGGCCGAAGGAAAAGAGCCGAACGGTGGGCGAGCCGATTGCGCGGCGAAATAAGCTCCCGCCTAAACGCTCGGATGGCTCTTTTCATAGGGGATGGATGCACCGTATTTCTTCCGCACCAGCCAGAAAACGGGGAGACCGAGAAGGATGAGGCCGGTGCCGATCAGCGAGCCCTTGAGATTGCTCTTATAGCTCGAGACAAGCAGAGCCGCGGCTGAGACCACAAAGACGGCGGGAAGAACAGGGTAGCCCCAGAGGCGGTAGGGGCGGGGCATGTCCGGGCGCTTGCGGCGGTAGTAGAAGACGGTGGTGGCAGTGAGCATGTAGAAGAGCCACTCGGCGAAGACGGCCAGCTCGAAGTGCTGCTGGAACTGCGAGAGGAAGAGCAGCAGAACCGTTGAGAGCAATCCCTGCACGATGAGGGACGTGGACGGTGACTGAAACCGCGGATGGATGTGCGCGAACTGCGTGAAGAAGAGGCGGTCGCGCGCGGCGGCGAAGGGGATGCGCGCGCCGGACATGACGGTTCCGTTGAGCGTGACGAAGATGCTGAGAGCCATGGCGGCGGCCACGAATCCGGCTCCGCGAGGACCGGCGACGACGGAGAGCGCAGCGACCGCGGGGCGCTCGCTGGCGGCAATCTGCGCGGCGGGCAGGATGTATTGAATCGCAGCGTTGGTCGCCATGAAGAGCGCGCCGACAATGAACAGTCCGCCGATGAGGGCGATGGGCAGGCTGCGCTCAGGGCGGCGAACTTCGCCGGCGACCATGGTGAGGTCGTTCCAGCCGTCGTAGGCCCAGAGGGTGGCGATGAGCGCGGCCATGAATCCGTTGATGCCGCCGAGAGCATGCGGAACGGATGTGTTGAAGTTGGACCACGAACCGGAGACCGACGCGAAGCAGAGGGCGGCGACGATGAGGATCAGGATGCCTTTAAGAACGGTGAAGACGAGCTGAAAGTCTCCGGCCTTCTTGATGCCGAGATAGTTGAGCCCGGTCATGAACCAGGTGACGGCGATGGCGAAGATCTGCGACCAGTAGAGCGGCAGGCCGGGCACGGAGTCGCTAAGCCAGTGGAAGGCGGGGAAGACGCCGAGGGTGCGGGCCAGTCCGCTGGTGACGGCGGCGATGGAGGCCGGCTTGGCGACGGCGAACCAGGTCCACATGTAAAGGAAGGCGGTGGTGTCGCCGTAAGCGCCGCGCAGGTAGACGTATTCGCCGCCGGCGTAGGGCATCATGGCGCCGAGTTCGGCATATGTCATGGCACCGAAGAGAGACAGCAGACCGCCGACGATCCAGGCGAGATAAACCAGCGAAGAAGAGCCGACGTCGAGCATCATTTCGCGGGGGACGAGGAAGATGCCGCTGCCGATGATGGTGCCGACCACGATGGCGGTGGCCTGGCTGGCGCCCAGCACGCGAGGCAGGTCAGCGGGTGCGGTTGTGATCGAGGGAGCGGGGACCGTTTTACTCATGCGGTGATTGGAGGATAGCAAAAGCGAGCGGCGGTTTCAGTCAGCGACTGCCTGCATAATTCGCTGTAGTTTGATTTGCGATGCGCGATGCGGTTGCGTATGCTTGAAACTCCTTTCCCTGGGTCAGGCGGTTTCCCGAGTCAGCCGATCAATCGGCGGCGCGTTTTGAGAGGAGATCGACACATGGCACAAGGTCAACCTGGCGCAGACAGCCTCAGTCCCGTTACAAGCAGCCTGATTCAACAGGCTACGGATTTGTTTGGAACCGCACCGGTGTTCTGGGGACGCTACTTCACGAGTGTGACGACGGCGGGTTCGGGCGAGTATCACCACGCAACGGAGAATCCGCCGCTCAATGCGGCCGGGATTCGTCTGTTGCCGGTTGCGCGGCAAACGGCGAATGTGGGCGGGAGCCAGGAGCAGGGCGCAGCGGATGGCGCCGCGAATGCACAGGATTTCGTCGAGACTTTTGGGGTGCCGGAGCTGACCGCGCAGGGCGGCCAATTCATCATGGTGCTCGACGTCGAGGGCAATCCGGATCTGACTCCGGACTACTACACGGGCTGGACGCAGGGGCTCATTTCCACAGCGCAACAGATGAGCGGCGGCGCGGTGCAGATGCTGCCGTGCCTGTATGCGTCGCGTGGCGACACGGGCACATGGAATGCGCTGCAGACGGCGACGGACGCGGGCGCGCCCTGCTCGGGCGTGTGGGTTGCGCGGTATATGAATTCGCTGGTTAGCGGGGAGATGGGCGACTGGAGCGACAGCGTGATGACTCCCACTGAGCCCAATCCATTTCAACCGACGATTCTGGCGTGGCAGTATGCGGAGAATTGCCTGAACGGCAGCATCGACTGCTCGCAGACCAATCCCGCCATCGATCTTCAGAATGATCTGCTGCAGTTCCTGGTGCTGCCGCCGGCTTGAAGGGCAACCGGCCGGACGTCAGAGGCCGGCGCGATTGACCTGGATCTGGTTGTCGATGGAGTAGCCGGGGGCGGCCTGCTGCGCGAGCTGCTGCGCGCGGTCTTTGCTGTCGTCGTTGGGGACGATGCCAGTGAGGCGGATGATGCCTGTGTCCTGGTCCTGGTCGATGCTGACGGAACTGAGATTGTGCGACGAGAGGGCGCCGTGGACCGCCAGTTGGCGGTCGGGACGCGCGTTGGAGCGCCAGGCTGCGGCGACTCCGCAGGCGACCGCGGTGGCCGCTGCGCACAAAATGAGATCGCGCAAAAGATGGAATCGGTTCAATAGGGTGTGGAACTGTTTCATGGTCTGATTTATCCGCCTACTGTGTCCGATGCGGCGACAGCGGAAGGCGGTTGTTTGAGGGGTCTGCGTTGGTGTGCCCGCAGAGAGGCTATTTAGTGGCTGGTTGGATTCGCCGTTGGAACAGGCTCCGCAATTCACTCACCTGCTCGTCGGTGCACGCGCGTTTCGGAATGGGGAAGAACATCGCAGGCGCTGAGTACAGGAGGAAGGTCTTCTTGTCTTCTAGAAATGATCGGATCGCTGACCATTCGATTTCGGATTTGGCGTTGCTCGTCTGAGTACGTATCGTTTCATCGCTGAATTCGAATGTGCCTTCGCCGTTGTTGGAACGGGTTCTTTCATAGCAAAGCGACCAATTAAGGCGGACGAGCGGCCGGTAGATTGTCAGGGAAGTTCCAACGCCAAGGGTGATAAATAAGCTGACCGGAAGTTCTGCGCCAACCGCCGACAAGCCATGAATGACAATCCGAGAAAAGGCGAAAACGACCATGAGGATGCCAACAGGCGGTGCAATTCGCCGCGAGAGAAACTGGGCAACTTTTAGAAATGGGGTGCGTCTTCCGTGCAGCATCTGCGCATGGACATAGTCGTTGAACTCGAAGCGAAACTGGATCTGTGGCATGAATACCCGATCTCAGCATCGCCCCTGAATCCGAGGTTTCGCAAGGGAACGTCTGCGATGGCAGGGGTGTTTCGACATCCTGGGTCTGTCCAGCCATCACCAGCTAAGCGCGGAGCGCGGAACACAACTGCGGATCCCTTCCGCTGAAGGAAACGCGCGGACCGCGAGCGGATCAGCTTGCCGGTTGCGGTTCATGGAAATGCCGCCAGATGGACTCGGCGGTTTTCTTTGGGACGACGGAGGCCAACGACTCCGCAGTGGCCTGCTGCACGTCGCGCAAGCTGCCGAAGTGGGCGATGAGGCGCTGGCGGGTGAGGGCGCCGACGCCCGGAATGTTGAGGAGCTCGCTGTCGCGGTCGCGCATGGCGCGGCGCTGGCGGTGGTAGCCGATGGCGAAGCGGTGGCTCTCGTCGCGGATCATCTGCACGAGATGAAGGACGGGCGAGCGGCGATCGAGAATGACTGGCTCCTGCTCGTTGCCGTAGACGTAGATGACTTCTTCTTTTTTGGCGATCGAGGCCAGCGGCTGCGTGGTGAGGCCCAGCTCTTCGAGGGCATCGGCCGCGGCGTGAAGCTGGCCGAGTCCGCCGTCGATGAGGATGAGCGACGGCATGGGCTGCCTTCCTCCTTCAAGCGCTTGTAGCGGCGATGGACGACTTCGCGCATGGAGGCGAAGTCGTCGACGCCGAGCACGGTCATCACCTTGAACTTGCGGTACTGCGACTTGTTCATCTTGCCGTCTTCCCAGACGACGAGGGAGGCGACGGTTTCCGCGCCCTGGATGTGGGAGATATCGAAGCACTCGATGCGTTTGGGGAGTTCGGGGAGCATGAGGGCGTCGGCCAGGGCTTCCTGAATGGCTTTGCGCGAGGGCTCGAGGACGCGGAAGCGCTGCGTGTACGACTGCTTGGCGTTCTGTGCGGCGAGATCGACGAGGGAGCGCTTTTCTCCGCGCTGCGGGACGGCCAGTTCGATGCGGCGCCCGACGCGTTCGCTGAGAAGCGTCGCGAGGGCTTCGCGGTCGGGGAAGTTGACTGGGACGAGGATGGTGCGCGGGACGTAGGGCTGGTCGATGTAGAGCTGCTTGAGCAGGGCGGAGAAGACGGCGCCGGGGTTGAAGTCTTCGGCCGGTCGGGGTTCGTGGTTTCCCACCCTCGCGCCAGAAACAAGGCGCGAGGATGGGGCACGGCGATCCGTGGAGGAACCGACGCCGGGCGGGTCGGGGTTCGTCGTATCCCAGGTCTCAGAAGCGAGACCTGGGGCACCCACATTTGGATCCTGTTCGTCTTCGGTGCCGGTGGCGCGTTCCAGGGCGAGGGATTCCATCAGCTCCGGCAGATCCTCCCAGAAGAATTCGCGGCGGTCGACGATCTTCCCGTTGCGCATGTGGAAGAGATTGACGGCGAGGGAATCGCTTTCGAAGTGGTAGCCGAATACGTCGGCGTCGTCGTCCTGCTCGGTGGTGGCGATGCGCTGTTTTTCCTGCAACTGGTGGACGGTGCTGAGTTGGTCGCGGAGGCGCGCGGCGGCTTCGAACTGCTGATTTTCGGCGGCGGCCATCATGCGTTGGGTGAGGGCGCGCTCCAATTCGGCCTGCTTGCCTTCAAGGAAGAGCTGGGCGTCGCGGACGGCTTCCTTGTACTTCTCCGGCGTGGTGAGGCCTTCGACGCAGGGGCCCAGGCAGCGGTGAATGTAGTACTCGAGGCAGGCGCGCGGATGGATGCGGGAGAGGTCGACCTTGCAACTGGGAAGCAGAAAGCTGCGATGGATGAGCTCGGCCACGCGGTAGGCGAGATTGCCGGGGAAGTAGGGGCCGTAGTAGGCGGAGCCGTCTTTGCGCAGGCGGCGGGTGACGAAGACCTTGGGGTATTTGTCGCCGAGCGTGAGCTTGACGTAGGGGTAGGTCTTGTCGTCGCGCAGCAGGATGTTGAAGCGCGGCTTCTTCTGCTTGATGAGGTTGTTTTCGAGGGCGAGGGCCTCGTGCTCGTTGGCGACGAGGATGTAGTCGATGTCGACGGCCTCGCGCATCAGCGAGCCGGTTTTGGCGTTGGCCTGCGAGGCCTCAAGCAGATAGGAGCGAACCCGCGAGCGGAGGTTCTTGGCCTTGCCCACGTAGATGACTTCGCCCTCGGCGTTCTTGTAGAGATAGACGCCGGGCTGGGTGGGCAGGGTCCGGATTTTCTCGATGAGGTCCATGGGGCAAGTGAGTGGAGCGCGTGAGCTTTCTGCCCGGCGCGGAAGTCGGGTCAGCGAACCGGGCGGCACTTTATTTTAGGCGACTCAGGTTGGATGAACGGAGGGCGAGCGGAGGACGCAGGCTGGCTGGTGCTGCGGGAGGCAGTGGAACAGGGCACGACCTCCGAAGAGTTACGCCGGGCTGGGGCTAACCGGGGAAAATCTCCCGGTTCCGTCGGACGCGAGAGTGGCAATTCCTTACCGAAAGCGTAAAGTTTACACGGTTCAGGCAGGGTGAGCTGGATGTCGGAGATGGCGTAAGGGTTGCTTTTTGTGTAAGTTAGCTGCGGATGTCCGTGTTTGGCCGTCCGATGTGCATCCAACGGGAGTGACGGACAACATGTCGACCGGGTGGGGAAGGTATCCGCACAACGGCGACAGGAGGAAAAGAGACCCATGATTTCTCGATTCGGGATTAACTCCGGACTTTGTGTTGCAGCTTTGGCTTTGGCGGGAGTGACCGGTTGCGCGAGCAAGAATTACGTTCGCACCCAGACCGCGCCGCTGGTGGATCACACCAATTCTCTGGAAGACAAGACCGCGGAAAACAACCGCAACATCAAGGACGTTGACCAGAGGGCGCAGAGCGGTATCCAGCAGGCGCAGGGCGCGGCCAACACCGCGCAGCAGAACGCCCAGGGCGCGCAGAAGTCGGCGGGCGACGCTGAAACTTCTGCGAACGATGCGGTGCACCGTGCCGACTCGCTCGACCAGGTGGTGAAAGGCCTGGACAACTACAAGTCTTTGGCCGACGTGGCAGTGACGTTCGGCTTCGACAAGGCGAATCTGACGAAGGACGACAAGGATCAGCTCGACCAGTTTGCCGGGCAGTTCAACGGTCCGAAGAGCTACATCCTGGAAGTGACGGGCGGAACGGACTCGACGGGCTCGGCCGAATACAACTATGCGCTGAGCAATCGGCGGGCCGACGCGGTGGTGCAGTACCTGGCGTCGAAGTACAGCGTACCGGCGCACCGGTTCTACCTGATCGGCATTGGCAAGGATAAGGAAGTGGCGCCGAACAACACGGCGGAGGGCCGCAAGCAGAACCGCCGCGTGGAAATACGGCTGCTGACGAATATGGGTGGCGACAATGGCACCCAGGCGAAGTCGGCCTCACCCACGGGTAATTAGCCCGGGGTGGGATTGACGCAGACTTAAATTATTTTAAGAGCTATGCGCAGAACAGGAGAGCCCCGGACCCCCCGCCGGGGCTTTCCTGTGTCTGTATGGCTGAGCTTCGCGACTACTCATTTCTCAACGCTCGCACCGGGTCGACTTTCAGCGCTCGTCGCGCCGGCGAAACCAGCGCCAGAAGCGATGTAGTTGCCACAATCGACGCCGCAATGCCCAGGATCTCCGGATCCATCGGCTTCACGCCGAAGGCGAAGCTCGACATGGCGCGGCCCAGCAGCAGAGCCAGCCCGACCCCGAGTATGGATCCCACCAGCGTGAGCATCAGCCCGTCGCGAAGAACCCCGGCAAAGACGGAGCCGCGCATCGCCCCCAGCGCCATGCGAATGCCGATTTCACGGGTGCGCCGCGAGACAGCGTAGGCGGTCACCCCATACAGGCCGATCCCAGTCAGCATGAGCGCCAGGCCGCCCAGCGACGTCGTCAGCCACGCCGCCATGCGGTTCGGATACGTCGCGACCCGGATGTGGTCGGTGAGCGTCTGCGGTTCAAGCACCACTATGTCGGAACTGACATCGCGGATCACCTTGCGCGCAGCCGGCAACAGCGCGTTGGCATCGCCCCTGGTGGTGGCGATCAGCATCATGTCGGTCCACTCGTACTGGATCGACGGCAGATAGAGAAACGGCTGCGGCGCTTCGTTCAGATCGCCATAGAGCCCGCTTTTGGCCACGCCCACGATCTCCACATCCGCGGGCTCCTGCCGCCCCAGGCGAATGTGCTTCCCGACCACATCCTCGGTTCCGAAAAGCAGCCGCGCCAGCGTCTGATTAAGGATCGCCACCCGGGCGGTCTTCGCTCCATCCTGGCTCCCAAAGTTGCGGCCGCGCAGCAGCGGCACCTGCATGGTGTGGAAGTACTCGTTATCGATCAGGTTGTACCAGACCGACGTGCCGGCCGTGGGCGATGGAACTTCTCCTGGCGCCAGCACCACCTGGGTTGCGCCGCCGCCATTATCGGGGAAGGGAACGATGCGGGCCACGCTGGCATTGGTGACTCCAGGCAAGGCACGGGCGCGAGTTCGGATCTCGTCCAGCATCTGGTGGTAGCGCGGCGAATCTTCGGGCACGGCAATGTCGAGCAGGACGGCGTTCTGCGCGCTGTTGAAGCCCATATCCATGCTCTGCACATGAATGAGCGCCTTGATCAGCAGGCCGGTGGCGATCAGCAGCCCCATGGAGATAGCGATCTGCGCGACCACAAAAATCTTGCGCGCGGGAGTTCTGAAGCGGCCTTGCGGCACGGTCTGCGCATGCAGAGCGGCCAGCGGATCGAGGCGCGTGGAGGAGAGCGCGGGCGTGAGTCCGAAAGCGAGCATGGACACGAGCGAAACAACTGCCGAGAAAATGATCACGCGGCTGTCGATACGAAAATCGAAGCCCAGCGGGAATCCCATGGTCGGCAGCAGCGCCGGCACAATGGCAATCACCTGTCGGGCCAGCAGAAGCGCGCCGCCAAGCCCGGCAACCGCGAGCAGCATGTATTCCGTGACGAGCTGGCGCAGAAGCTGCCCGCGCGTGGCTCCCAGCGCCACCCGCATGGCGATCTCGCGGCGGCGGGAGTCGTTCAGCGCCATCAGTAGATTGGCGACGTTGGTGCACGCAATCAGCAGAACGGCCCCGGCGATGCTGAGCAACAACAGGCTCACGGTGCGCATGAAGGTGTCGCTGACGTTCGAGTTCCAGTCGGCTGTGAAAGTGCGGCCGCTGTTGGCCTGCGGGTACGCGGCTGCTAGATTCGCGCTTGCCGCCTGGAGCTGTCCTCTCGCCTGCGCGAGCGTGGCTCCGGGCCGCAGCCGGGCGTAGAGATTGTAATCGCGATCGGAACGCTGCCGGTTGCGCTCATCCGGGTGCAATGCGAGCCAGCTTGACTCGGAAACATAGACCTGGGGATCGATCATGCGGTCGGTCCCGCGGAACCCGGGCGGCATCACCGCGGCGGCAACGGCCTGCGCTGCGCCTTTGAGCCGGACCGGCTGGCCAATGAGATGCGGATCTCCGCCAAAGACGCGCTGCCACGCGCCGTGACTGAACACCACCAGCGGCGCAGTCGAGTTCTTGAACTCGCTCTCTGATGGCAGGCGGCCCAGTTCCGGCTGAACGCCCAAAAAGGCGAAGTAGTTGTCGCTGACCACGCGAACCAGCAGCAGTTGAATGCCATCGTTGGTCTCGAGCACCAGTCCTCGATCGGCCACCGCGGCCATATCGGCAAAGGCCGGAACCCTTGCTCGGACATCTTCGAACTCGGCAAAAGACGAGGCGTTATCGGTGCGCTCGGAGTCGGCGACAGCGCTGGTCTTCACGCTCTGGATCGCGATCAGATGGCCGGGGTCGGCGACGGCCAGCGGGCGCATCCAGATCCCGTCCACCAGGCTGAAGATCGCGGCATTCGCTCCGATCCCGAGAGCCAGCGTCGCGATGGCTGCGGAGATGAGAAGCGGCGAGCGCAGGAACTTGCGCAGGCCGTAACGTACGTCAGTGGCGAGATGAATCATCGGGCTTCTCCTGTCACAATCGCGGTTGCCCGGGTGGTTGCACGCCCCGCGCCATATTATTCGCAGGAATTAAAGCACTTAAATGAGGACAGGCGAAGTCCGAATGTTCGTGAGCGGGATCAGACGTCCGGATTCGGACAGTGCATCTACTCGCCTTGAGACGAGACTGCCGGGGCCGGGCTCCCCGCCCCCATCAGCACCAGCGAGCGCTGCACAAACGGCGAATAAACCAGCAGCGCCGTGCAGGCCAGCGCGAGGCCAAAATTGATGTGGTGCAGCAGCAGAAAGGGCGAGAGGGACCAGAGAACGTCGAAGACAGCGAGGAAGATCCACATTCGCAGGAAAC
Organism: uncultured Acidobacteriota bacterium; assembly: GCA_963819365.1. GTDB lineage: Bacteria > Acidobacteriota > Terriglobia > Terriglobales > Acidobacteriaceae > Telmatobacter. The sequence continues at coordinate 31,710 of CAWFVY010000021.1, read as the reverse complement.
GTGCGCGAAAACCCGGTGCCTGAAACAGGACAGCGAAGAACAGAAAGGCCCGCACGGGCATAAGGATGGCGGCCGTGACGATCACCGCAAGGTAAATTTGCGCCGCGTGCGGCAGAGGCGCGAGCAGGTCCTGGATCTCGGAGAGATTGGCGAGCGCTCCAATGTAGAAGCCCAGGTACATCAACTGAAAGGCGATGAAGAGCGTCCGGACCAGTGAATGCGAGGCTTTGGGCAGGTCCTGCGGAGTGGTGAGGATGCCGGCGAAAGCCTCTTCTGGTTCCGCATGCGATGCTGTCGGGCTGGGTTCGATCACCGCGCTCGCCCCGTTGGGGGTTGCGGTGACTCCCGCGACTTGCTCGACCGGCGCAATGAACCTGTAACCGCGGCGGGCCAGAGTTTCGATGAAGCGCGGATTGGAGGCCGCGTCGCCCAGCGCCTCACGAATCCGGTTCATGGCGGAGTTCACCCCGTGCTCAAAATCCACAAAGGTCCCGTCGGGCCAGAGAGCGCTCGCAATCTCCTCCCGGGTCACAAGCTCGCCGGGCCGCTCCAGCAGTATCACCAGAAGCTGAAACGGCTGGGCGTTGAGCCGGATGCGGATCCCCCTGCGGCGGAGCTCGCCGGTAGCGGCGTCGGCTTCAAAGGTGCCGAAGCGGTAGCGCCGCAGAGTTGGGGTTTCAGGCATGTGAGCACCAGTGTACCTGAGTTTGGACTGCATCCGGCTCGCTCTGCATCGGTGAGAAGTCGCGCTAATCTTCTGATGCGCAGCCGCTTAGCCGGTGAGGAAGATTCGCGCTCAAAGCCGCGATCAGATGAGGCGTGACGCATTGCTCGGGCGGGCGACAGGGAGGATGATCGGGACATGACATGGAAGATGTGTGAGCGCATCGGCTGGGCGGGGCTGCTAATTGCGGCGGCAGTGGCGGCACATGCCCAGGCCCCGGCTGAGGCAGTGGCGGATTTCAAGAAGTACACAGCCACCGTCGAGACCCGGCTCGCCGAAGAGCATGGCTCGAACCAGACTCCCCAGGCGAGCGTGGATCGGGACCGGCGGCGCAAGGGCGAAGTGGTGATCGAGAAGCTGGTTCCCGAAAAAGACGCCGATCCTCCCGGAGGCATGCTCCACCACTGGCGCGGCACGGCATTCGCTCCGGGAGCGACTGCGGCGGATTTCGACCGAATCATGCGCGACTTCCCGGCCTACACCGCGGTGTATTCACCGCAAGTGGTGCGAGCGGCGATCGTGTCGCATGACGGAGACCGCTACACGGTGACCATGCGGGTGAAGCAGAAGCACGTACTCATTGTGGTGATGGACACGGCGTATGAGGTGACCTTCGCGCAGCAAAACCGATTGCGCGGATGGAGCAAATCGCAAAGCACAGCGATCACGGAGATCGAGAACGCCGGTACCGATAAGGAGCGCGCTTTGAGTCCGAAGGAGGAACATGGATTCCTGTGGCGCCTCAACACCTACTGGACATACGAGGAGCGCGACGGCGGCCTGTATCTGCAACTTGAGTCGGTATCGCTCACGCGTGCGATTCCCGCAGGGCTGGGGTGGGTGGCGCGGCCGTTCGTCGAGTCCGTGCCGCGTGAGTCGCTTGAGTTCACGCTGCGGAAGACCTGCGAGGCGTTGAAGAAGCAGCCGGTCGCAAAAGGAGAGAGACGATGATCACCCCCTTGGTGTTGCCGGGCGTGGCGCAGCCGGCCGCATCCGCGCCGCGAGTAAACCGCTCCCTCACCGCGGCCGCCGAAAAGCGCGCGCTGATCTGGATGGCCGCGCATGCACCGCGATGGGTCACATCAGATCGGTTGACGGCGCTGGGGCTGGCGGCGCAGTTCGGCGCAGGCGCGAGTTATGCTCTGGCGCGTTTCGATCGGATGTGGATGGTAGGCGCATGCGTGTGTCTGGTTCTGAATTGGCTGGGCGACAGCATGGACGGCACGCTGGCCCGCGTGCGCAACCAGCAGCGGCCGCGGTATGGCTTCTACGTGGATCACATTGTGGATGTGTTGGGTTCCGTCGCGCTGATGTACGGAATGGCGCTGTCAGGGCTGGTGCAGCCGCAGGTAGCGATAGCCATGCTGATTGCGTTTCTGCTGCTGGCGAGTGAGAGTTACCTGGCGACGCATACGCTGGGCTGCTTCGAGATGTCGCAGGGAATCTTCGGTCCCACAGAGATCCGCATTTTGCTGATCGTCGGAAACCTGGCGCTGCTGCGCAGTCCATATGCGCACTTCTTCGGCCGCACATGGCTGCTGTTCGATGTGGGCGGCGTCATCGCGACGATCGGCATGACCATAATGGCGCTGATCACAACCGTCAGGCACACTGCGGAACTCTACCGGCAGGAGACGCTGACAAGATAAGGGCCGCGACGAGCGCGGCCCTTATCACTTGCGCGCGGAATGCGCAGTTAGTTAGAACCGCATCGGCGGCATGTCGGTCACCAGGAACTCATAGCGCGGACGCAGCGCGTCCGGTCCCGACGTGATGGTCGAGTTCAGATGGATCAGCGGGTAGCCGTCGTCGTTGTACTTCGGCCATTGGGCGTCGCCGCCGTTGGGATCCCCCGTCTTGGCGAAATTCGTCCAGTAGGTCATCATCTGGTCGCTCAGCGTACGGTCGTCTGCGCTCACGTTCCATCCGGGGCGCGTATCGAGCGTGCCGAACACATACTCGATGTCGTCGGAGTGAAACGCGAACGTGCCGGGATGAAACTTGCTCGGCGTCGCAGCGAGTTCGAAGTGATAGCGGTAGACAGGCGAGTTGCCGGTCTTGCGATGAGCCTCGAGCCAGCGCCACGTGCCCAAGGCGATGAACTGGTCGCTGCCGAAGTCGATGGCCGAGCGCAGAGCCTGCGCATCGTCGGTCGCCGGGATAGAGCTTGAGGAACTCCTCGGCGCGTTCTTTGAACATCCTTGCCGGCCATGCTCCTTCCACTGCGCGGCGGTCATGCCGCGCATGGCGAAGAAGCTGCCTTCGTCGGCGTTCCATCCGGCGATCAGCGGAACGTGCGCCTGCTTGCCCGCCGCGTACGTGTCGCCCACCGCCTCGGTCAGCACTTTGCCGTCAACGTTGGGCGGGAAGCCGGCGCCGCTGCTTCTTGGCCGCGTCGAGGATGGCTTCTGTGGGCAGCGCGCGGAGTTCGGCCAGCGACTTCACGTTCGAGGACGGAACCCACTCGGCATCCTTCGTCTCGCGTTGGGCCAGCGGTGTCGTAATTCGAACGCCATTGCCAACCGCGCCGCCGCTCTCGCCGATCGCCTTGTGGAAGAGCCCCTGCGCCATAGGCGATGCCATCAGGGTGCTCACCGCAAAGGAGCCGGCGCTTTCGCCGAAGATGGTTACGTTGTCCGGGTCGCCGCCGAACTCCTTGACATTGCCCTTGACCCAACTCGAGGGCGGCGATCATGTCCATCAGGCCATAGTTCCCGGCCGTGCCGCCCGCTTCCTTGGCAAGGTCAGCCGTGGCGAGAAAGCCGAAGACGCCGAGGCGGTAGTTGATGGTGACCAGCACCACGCCCTTCAGAGGCAGGAAGTCGCCGTTGTGGCGCGGTTCGTTGCTGCCGCCGCCGGAGAAGCCGCCGCCGTGAATCCAGAACATGACCGGCAGCTTGCTTTTCTTGTCAGCGGTGGCGGGCGCGTAGACGTTGAGGTAGAGGCAGTCTTCGCTGGACCGCTGTCCTGGAAGACCATGTCCTCGAAGACAGGGTTCTGGGCGCAGTGCGCTGCCAAACTTCGTGGCGTCGCGCTCGCCCTTCCACTTGGCCAGCGGGCTGCGGAGCCTTCCAGCGCAGGTCGCCGACCGGCGGAGCCGCGTAAGGCAGGCCGAGAAAGGCGTGCACCTTGCCGCTCGTTGATGGTTTTGCCGTGACCTTTCCCAGTTCTGTTTTAACGATGAGTGGATCGGCTGCGGCGATCAAGCGGGAGGCCCAGCAGCGCAGCCGCCGCAAGGGCACACGCTGCCTTCATAGCGAAATGCATCATGAAATTTCCTCCGGAGATAACCTTATAAGGACGGGCGGGCCGGTCGGGAAGGTTTCAGAGAGGCACAAGTATTACTTGAAAGATTGAGGAACTCGGGTGCCGCATCCGGCACAGAATCTGCTCTTGTCGAACAGTAGCTTAGCAGATCGACGCGATGCAACTCCCTGCCTCACACCATCTCCACCGCCAGCAGATCCGCCATCGTTTCTCTCCGCCGGATCAGCCGGGCCGTTCCCTTCCACCAGCACTTCCGCGGCCTGCAGGCGCGTGTTGTAATTCGAGCCCTGCGCCATGCCGTACGCCCCGGCATCGAGCAGCGCCAGCAGGTCCCCGGGCTCCACAGGCGCCAGCTTCCGGTCCCGCGCAAAGAAGTCGCCGGTCTCGCACACAGGCCCCACGACATCCACCGTCCGCGCGCGTCCCGCGACGCGGCTTGACGGGCACAATCTCGTGGTACGCCTGGTAGAGCGCGGGGCGGATGAGGTCGTTCATCGCCGCATCCGTGATGACGAATGTCTTGCTGCCGTTCCGCTTCACGTGCAGCACGCGCGCCACCAGCGCTCCCGCCTGCGCGACGAGAAATCGCCCCGGCTCAAGCAGCAGTCGTCCTTTGAAGCCCTCGAGCGCCGCATCACTGCCGCGGCATATTCGCGCACGCGCGCCGCGGGATCGAAGTGCCGCCGTGGTAATCGATGCCCAATCCGCCGCCGGCATCAACAGACCGCAACTCAATTCCCTCGCGGGCGAAGCTGCCGCACCAGCTTGTTCACGCGCTCCAGCGCAGAGCCGAAAGGATCAGCCGAACGGATCTGCGAGCCGATGTGAACGCTGACACCGTGCGGCTCAAGCCAGCTGTTCGTTCACCGATTTGTAAAGCGCCGCGGCACGCTTGATGTCGATGCCGAACTTGTGTTCGCGCAGCCCGGTGGAGATGTAGGGATGCGTCTCCGCGAACACATCGGGGTTCACGCGCAGCGCGAAGCGCGTCTTGCGCTTGAGCTTTGCGGCGCGCGCGGCCAGCAGTTCGAGCTCCGCTTCGCTCTCGACATTGAACTCGAGAATGCCGGCCATGAGCGCGCGATCGATCTCGGCGGCGGTCTTTCCTACCCCGGAGAAAACGACGCGGCCGGCAGCTTCAGGCGCAGCAGCGAGAACGCGATCCAACTCTCCGCCTGACACGATGTCGAAGCCCGCTCCGTGAGCAGCCAGCAGCTTCAGGATCGCCAGCGAGGAGTTCGCTTTCACCGCGTAGCAGACCAGATGGTCACGGCCCGCGAGCGCGTCGTTGAACATCCCGAGGCGCTCCACGATCTGGTCGGCGGAATAGACGTAAAGCGGTGTGCCGTACTTCTTTGCGAGGGCTTCAAGCGAGACTGCTCCGCAGTGCAGCGGAGACTTCGAATCTGGATGCAGGAACGGTCGCGGCAAAGCAATTGCGGAACTGTCAGAAGTACGGGGCAAGAGGATGTCCTGAAAAGTATTGGGCTAGTTCGAGCGTACAGCATGGGGCGGCATGTAGGATGAGGGGCACATGCCCGGGAGACGAAAACAAGCCGGCGCGCTCGGCCTCTTTGTCCAGAAGTCGTTCTGGACCGAGATGGGCCGCAGCCTGAAGCGGATGCACAAGGATAGCCGCGCACGCAAGCAGGTCTTCGGCGTGGCGCTTCTCCTGCTGATACCGCTGATCGCCATCGTGTATCTCGCCTTCCTCATCGGGTCGGGCGCATGGTTCTTCCTTCCGATTCTCATTCCGGTCATGTGGTGGCGGGCGCGAAGCGCGAAGCAGGAGGCGGAACCGATGCACATCGCACCGACGCCGGATCCCGCGCCGTGCTTGAGCGAAGACGCCCAGGCAGCTTTGCGCAAATACTTCGCCGAGCTGGCGCTTATCTATGCGGTGTTGCTTGACCGTTCGGGAAGCGAGCGATTCCTGAAAGAAAAAGAACTGCCGCCCGGAATGGAAATCACGTCGCGCCGCGTTCACGTCAACCTGATCAAGCAGTATTCGCTGTGGGATCGCATGGCCTCCGCGGATCGCGATGCCGTGATGCTCGCCGATGGACACTGGACCACGGAAAACATCAACCGGATCACCACCGGCATCGAGCCACTGCGGCTGTTGCGCTGGGTTCTGCGGTTGGACTTCCGCCTGCCGCACGTGGGCCAGCAACTCTACGGCGACTTGGCCATCGCGCATGAACTGGTGACCGATCCAGGGCTGCTCTCCAATGGCGCCGACCTCGTCGATGTCGAGACGATTCGCGCTGCGCTCAACGATGCCGCGCTGTTCCGAGGGCGCTGCCTGGCTGAAGCCATCAACCGCGGGTATGCGGGAGTGCAGGACGAGAAGACTGCGCAATGGGCGGAGGAAGTGTCGCGCAATCTCCGCGGAAAGCAGAATGAAGACCTGGTGCTCGGAGACCAGTTGGTGAGCGAGTCGGAGAGAGGCCAACTGGAGTGGGCAGGACTGTTGGCGACGGTGCGCTGCAGGTTTCTCGACGACGTGATCAGGACGATAGAAAGCGGCTGCGTGCCCGCCGGGCCAATGAGCACTCTGTTTGCGCGCGATGCGGAAACCGACAACGAAGCGGAGACGAACGTTGAGCAGACCTAGGCCGCGATCAGGAAAGAGAAGCTGTTCGAGCCTGATGCAAACGGGTAAGTCGTACCACCTTTGTGCTACGAAGGAGTTACTCTCCCGCAGTGAAGAATTTTCACGATGCCGGTAATCTTTGCCGGGATGTCTGAAAAATTTTGAAATTATGCAAATTCTTCCGCGATCCGCTTGCACCGGCGCAACAGAGGTGCAAGGATGGTGTTGGACATTCCTGAAGGTTGCCTGCAAGTCCCAAAGCGGATAAGTCCCACGAACCGGTCGGACGCAAGTTATAGATAGATCCGAAACATCGGTTCCAAAGCTTTCCGATAAGTGAAGATCCCTGCTTCAGCAAGCTAGACAAGCCGCACGGATCGAAGTACATAGAGGTTGTGAGCCGCAAGAGCAAGACTGCTCAGATCAATCCCTGATAAGACACGCGTAGCGCGGAAGAGGCATTTTGCACACGCCCAGTAAGGCGCATTAAAACGCTATACGACGTTGTGATGCGGACTACCCGGAAAGCGTTGTACCGGAAAATTAGAAAGAAGCGAAGTGCCAGCACGGAACCGGGACTTCGCCCCGCAGTACCAAATTTCGTAACCCAAGGGTTCCTCGTGAAATTCAACCGGTTTTTTGCCTCCGCCCTCTTCGCAGCATTCGCCGTTCCCGCATTTGCCGGCGTGACGGTTGCCAGCCCCACCGCCGGCGAGTCGGTGAACACGTCCTTCACGCTGTCCGCCAATGCCTCGACATGCAGCAACCAGCAGGTGGGCACCATGGGCTACTCATGGGACAGCAACTCCACCACTACGACGTCCAGCGGCAACTCCATCGGCAAAACCATCTCGGCTCCTTCTACCGGTAAGCACACGGTCCACGTGAAGGCCTGGGGCCTGAGCGGCGCGGCGTGCGTGGCCGATGTAACCGTGTCAGTGAATGGGCCGGTTGTGACGGCATCCACCAGCGGCGCATTGAGCGCTCCCTCCAACGCCATCAAGGTCAGCGCGCTGCAAACGCTCGGCAACTGGAAGCACGAGCACGATGGCGGGGACGCCGGGTAGCTCGTCGGGCGCCATGAGTATGACGGGGGCACCTTCGAAGAGCGGCAACGCGCGCAAATTCCTCACCTCGTTCAAGAACTACGGCGGGGAGCGCTACAAGGCTTCGATCGCCGACGATGTGGCCGCGAAGAACTTCCTCTATGACGGATGGATCCGTCTTGAGAACGCAGCCGGCTCCGTCGCAAACATCGAGATGGACCTGAACCAGGTGATGTCGAATGGCCTCACCGTGATCTTCGGCTTCCAGTGCGACAAGTGGTCGGGCACGTGGGATTACACGGCCAACAAGGGCACGGCCAGCTCGCCCGTCGACACCTGGGTCCACTCGGCGGCGAAGTGCAATCCGGCGAACTGGGCGCAGAATACCTGGCATCACGTGCAGATCAAGTACTCGCGCGACGGCTCCGGGTACGTGACTTATCACGCGGTGGCGCTCGATGGCGCGGTGCAGACCATCAACGCAAAGGTGTTTGCGGCGTTCAAACTCGGCTGGGCTCCAACCATCCTGACCAACTTCCAGATCGACGGCGCGCTGAGCGGAAGCGGCAGCTCGACGGTGTATCTGGACAATCTGGCGATCTATCGCTGGTGAGCACCTGCGGTGCGGCCAGCCTTCGGCGCCGTCACGATGCGACTTTGAAGTCGCTTTAGTCTGACGAATTCCTGCAGCATGGTGCGCCTCGGGGGAGTGCCGCCAATCGGCCCTGTCCACAATGTGTGGGCTGGGCCGATGTGTCTTTGCCTAGCTCGCCTTGATCTGGCTCCTACAGCGACGCGATCGTTACACTACCGTCGCTGGTATGAATGTTCAGCGGCACGCCGCCGCCGTTCACGCGGCCACGCAGGTTATGCCCGGAATCGCTCTTCGAGTTGTAGCCATCCATCACCAGCGGCAGATCGCACTGGATGTGCCCATCGCGGGTGTGCACTTCGAGATCTGCGGCAAGCGTGCGTGGAACCTTAATCGTCACGCGGCCGTCAGAGCTTTCGATCCGCGAGGCGGTGGTGAGCTTGGTTCCCTCGTTCATCGAGAGCTCAAGGCTGCCGTCCGACGTGTGAACCTGCACGCCGGTGAACTGGCCGTCGATATGAACGCCGCCATCGGACGAGCGCGATTCGAGCGTGCCGCTGATGTTGTGCATGTGGATGGAGCCATCGCTGGCTTTTAGACGGAGTTCGCCGCTGAGGTCTGACAAGTCCACAGAACCGTCGCTGGTCTGCAGGTGTACTCCGCCATTCAGGCCGGAGACTTTCAGGCTGCCATCGGAGGTGCGGCCTTCAAGGTCGATCGTCGAAGGGGTCTCGACGTAGACGCGCGGCTCGTGATGGATCCCCATCATGATGTGCATGTGCGCCTTTTCACGCAACTCGAAGTTGACGTGATCGCCGGTCTGGGCTTCGGTGAGGTTGTAGTCGGAAGGGTTCCGGTCGTTCCACTGGACGCGAATCCGGATATCCTTGCATTGGCCGCAGGAGGTCACCTCGGTGGAGGCATCGCCCGTGCTGAAGCTCAGGGAAGGCTTCCCGTTGACGGGATAAGACTTCTGCCAGTCGGATTCGGCGCGGGCAGTCGCCGCCAGGGCGAGGAATGCAACCGCGGTAAGGGTGAGTGCGGCTGGGCGCAGGTGTGCCATAGGAGTACCTCTGCGGAAACAATACGACGCCGGGGCCGGGTAAGTTCCAGAAAAATCTGGAGCGGACTCGCTCAGCGGTTTTGCCACCGGAAATTCTCGCCGCGATCTCAAAAGGTGGAACAGGCAGCCTCCGGCGTTTCTCCTTGACAGTCTAGGAGAGTCCCGATAGCCTACTTTCCTAGAGGGTCTAGGGAGAGCCGCAATCATCTCTCCCAGACGGTCTGGGAAGAGGGCCGGATGGCGCAGAAGCAGGATCAGGGTCTGGAATTGCTGCAGGGCACGCTCGACATGCTGGTGTTGAAAGCCGTGTCGCTGGGGCCCCTGCATGGGTACGGCGTCCTGCTGCGTATCCAGCAGATTTCAGGCAACCGCCTTGAAGTGCCGCAGGGCTCGCTCTATCCCGCTCTTTACCGGCTCGAGCACGAGGGCTGGATCGCCGGCGATTGGGGCCAGAGCGAAAACAACAGGCGCGCGCGCTATTACCGTCTGACCGCGGCCGGGCGGCGCAGGCTCGAAGCCGAAACCCGCAAGTGGAACGAGATGGCCGATGTGATCGGCGTGATTCTGAGCACCGTACCGGAGGAGCTATGAGCCTGCAGAGCCGTATGAAGACATGGTGGAGGGCCGTATCAAAGCCGCGTCAGCTTGCCGCGCAGGTGCAGGAGGAGCTCGAGTTTCACATCGAGAGCTACGCTGAAGACCTGATGAACGCAGGGGTTCCGCGAGTTGAAGCGATCCGCGCGCGCGCGTGCGCAGTTGGGCAGTGTGGCCGCGGGCAAGGAGAATTGCCGCGCCGCATGGGGAACGCGGTTCTTCGACGAACTGTGCGGCAACCTGCGCTTCGCTGTGCGCATGCTGGCGAAAAATCCGGGCTTCACGGCCATCGCCGTGGGATCTCTGGCGCTGGGAATCGGCGCCAACACTGCAATCTTTTCGATGGCCAAGCAGGTGCTGCTTGACCCCCTCAACGTGCCGCAGCCGGGGCAGTTGCGGCTGCTGGCCTGGCACTCCAAGCGCAATAGCATCGTGCATAGCGAGTGGGGCGACATGCGCAGAGTTGGAGACGGTGCGGGCAGCACGTCGTTCTCCTATCCCGTGTACGAGCAGTTGCGCCGCCAGAACCACAATCTCAACGACCTATTCGCGTTCAAGAACCTGGGACCGCTCAACGCCACCGTGGATGGCGAAGCCGAAGTCCTGCAGGGCGATCTGGTCTCAGGGAATTTCTATGAGCAAATCGGCGTGCAACCGCAGCTGGGGCGCGCCATCGGGCCATCCGACGATCAGGCCGGCGCTGCTCCGGTAGCAGTTATCAGCGATGGATATTGGGAACGCCGCTTCAACCGCTCTCCCGCGGCACTGGGCAAGTCGGTCCTGGTGAACCTCACCCCAGTCACCATCGTGGGAGTGAATCCGCACCTGTTTACGGGAGCCAAGGGAACCATGAAATCCCCTGAGCTCTTCATGCCGTTCAGCGTTCAAGCCGCGGTTTATCCCTACCAGACCGTCAATTCTCTGCTGACCAGTGACAGGATCTGGTGGATGCAGATCATGTCGCGCGTCACGCCTGGTACGGACGAAGTGAAAGCCCGTGCGGCTCTCGATGTAGCCCTCAAGAGCGCCATACACGCCACGTCCGTCGTCAAGCCCGACGAATCCGTGCCCGACCTCGAAATCAACGACGGCAGCCACGGGATGAATGAGGCCAAAGAACAATTGTCTCGGCCTCTCTGGTCTCTCATGGCTCTCGCCGGACTGGTGCTGCTGCTGGCCTGCGCCAACATGGCCAACCTTCTGCTGTCGCGCTCTGAGGCTCGTCAGCGGGAGATCGCCGTACGCCTGGCGCTGGGCGCCGGCCGCTGGCGCATCGTGCGCCAGGTGATGACCGAGAGCCTTCTGTTGGCCGCGTTTGGAGGGATCGCCGGACTCGCGATGGGTTGGCTCGGCAGGAAGGCGATCGTCGCCATGTTGTCGAGTTCCGCGGACCCGATCGTGCTCCGCGACGGCTTCGATTGGGGAGTCTTTGCGTTCGCCGCGGCGCTCTCAATTCTGACCGGACTTCTCTTCGGCGCGGCGCCGGCCTGGCAGCTTACGCGCACCCAGACCAACACCACCCTGAAGGACCAGGCCCAGACGGTGACTCGCCGTCAGCGAGGACTGACGGGAAGATCGATCGTCGTCTTCCAGGTCGCTCTCTCCACGCTGCTGGTGGTTTCGGCGGGATTCTTTCTGCGCACGCTCCTCAATCTCAACCGCATCAAGCCGGGCTTCGATCCGCACAACCTCGTCCTGTTCGAGATTCGTCCTCCGTTGAAGCTGTACACCGGAGAGAAGCAGGCCGCATTATTCCGCCAACTCCTCGAGCGCCTTTCTGCGGAGCCGGGGATGGAGTCCGTTTCTCTCTCCACGGTTCCTCCTCTTGCCAATAGCTATGACAACGAGGATTTCACGCCCGAAGGCGCGAAGCCCGATCCGAATCATGAGTCGGCCAACGAAGCCACGGTGGGCAATCGGTACTTTGACACGCTTCGCATCCCAATTGTGGCAGGGCGCGGCTTTACCCCGGCGGATACCGCGACTGCGCCGAAAGTAGCCGTAGTGAATCAGGCTTTGGTGCGAACCTTTTTCGCGAATCAGAACCCCATCGGCAAGAGCTTTGCAACGTCCGATCTCAAGCAAAACAAGTTGGTCTATCGGATCGTTGGAGTGTGCGCCGACACGCGCTATGCAAGCCTTCGCGAGGAGCCACCGCCGGTGTTTTATCTGGACTACCGGCAGGCTGAGGATATCGACTGGGGAGTGACGTTCCTGGTGCGGACCAGCGCGCCGCGCGAGACCATTGCGCCGGTGCTGCGCCGGGCCATCCAGGCGGTTGATCGAGATCTGCCCCTCATCGAAATCAGGACGCAACAGGAACAGATCGACCAACTGCTGACCAATGAGCGCATCTTCGCCAAACTGACCGTAGCGTTCGGCGTACTGGCGCTCGTCCTCGCCAGCATCGGCATCTACGGCATCCTCGCCTACTCGGTATCGCGCCGCACCAATGAGATCGGCATCCGTATGGCCCTCGGTGCGCGCGCGGATCAGGTGATGCGCATGGTGCTGAGCGAGGCGGGATGGATGACCGTCATCGGCATCGTCGTGGGCCTCGGCGCGGCGCTGGCGTCGGGGCGTGTGATCACAAGCCTGCTCTACGGACTCAAGGCATGGGATCCGGCAACCCTGGCCGGCGCTGCGGGCGTGCTGTTGCTGGTCGCGCTCGCGGCAAGCTGGCTTCCCGCCCGCAGGGCCGCAGGCATCGATCCCATGAAGGCCCTGCGTCACGAGTGAGCATGAGAACCATCCAACAGGTGTCCGCTTAAAAACAGGCGAACACCTGGTTGCCACTCTCTGAACGTCGAGCGGAGAACTCCAAACGGTTACACGTACCAGCGCAGTCTCTTCGACCGTCGATGCAAATGCCGCCGGGGCCGCGGCACCGGCTTATCCAAAGGTGTTGGCGTAAGCGTTGTTGTGCTGATACGAAACCTCGAGATCCCAGAGCGCGCCTGTGCAGGGATAGGTGAATTGATAGCTGTTCGGGCCTGTTGTCTGCACATAGCTGACCCCGTTCTTCTGCATCAGGGCCACTTTGTTTTGAATCGCATCTTTCATGCTGCCGCTGGGCATGGGGCTCTTCCCAGGATTGGGGAAAAGATTGAAAAGATTGCCGACATTGAAGGTCGGGTTCACAGTTGCGTCGGTGGCCCAGACATGCGGAATGGCATCATTCTGGTTGAAGCAGGGCGTATAGTTTGCTGAATTGTTAAGACAGGTTGCGAGGGCCTGATTGCCGGCTGCGAATGCCGCAAAAGTGACGGCCTGGATGCTGGCTGGAAGGGTCAGGATCGGCTGACTGTTGCCCACGATCTGGAAGCCGATCCAACATGCCGCAAGCGCGGCGAGCGTCCCGCCAAGACTATGGCCGGTCACCAGCAGAGGGTTGGTGCTGCTGAAGGAGCCGGCGATCGACTGCAGATACGAACCAAGATCCGCTCCCGCAGATTCGCTTTTGGTGCTGCTTGTCTGCATTAACACGTCGAAGAGCGCGGCCTGTGCGCCTATGGCTACGTTGGCGCCGGTGACCGGTTGAAAGCCGAGCCAAAACTCGGAGGCAAAGTCCTCGAGCATATCAGGCGTGCCGTGAGTACCCTGAAGGACCAGGGCATATTGGCTTCCGTTCTGAAGGACGGCCGAGTAATCAGCGCCGATTGCCTTCGGCTGCCACGCGATCGTCCAGGGCGCCGGCGGGGTGGGTTGCTTGGATACATTGTCGATCCAGGCGCAAAGGCTCCAGGCAAGCTGCGAGCCCGAGGGAATACTTGAAGTGGAAGAAGGGTTCTGTGTTGCGGATGCCATACGAGATTTCTCCTCCGGTTAAGGGGAAGTGGAGTTTCTGAACACAGTCATACGCATATCCACGCGAGGGCATATGCACTTCGAGCGTGGAATTCTACGATGGAATGAGTTCAGCCGAGGTCCCAGAGTAGCGATGGATGCGCAGAAGGGAAGACGGGCCTGGTCTTGCGGGTGCGTCCAGGTGTAACAGGGAGCTGGATCCGGCTCTCCATAGCTAATCGGCCTTGTGGCACTGCCATGGAGTTGCGTTCAACAGCATGGGTCTTTTCTCTGAGGATGTCAACCAGTACTGCTGCGGTCTTCGATCCCTCATCAACCTCATAATGCAAGTCGCTTCGCGGCTATTCCTCGATCCACTGCCGCTCAATATCTGTCCCGGCTCTATAACCGTCCACGGATCTGTGACCTCAGCCGCCTTTTGCCGCAGTCGTTGAGTTCTGGTCCAGAGGAATGGGCACCTGCTCAGCGATCTCCAGGCCGAAGCCCTCGAGCGCGGGAATGTGCATGGGAGTGTTCGAGAGCAATCGGATGCGCTGAATGCCGAGGTCCGACAAGATCTGCCCGCCCAGGCCGATGGCGCGCAGAATGCGCCCGGAGCGGTCCTGTGCCGCTTCCCTTGTGCGCAGTTCCTGATGAAGGATGACGCGGCCGGGCTGTGCGGGATCGACCTTGGACGGCGCAACCACTCCGCCAGCCTCGAAGGCCTTCGCGGGCGAGTGATCGATGTCGAATCCGCGCGAGGTATTGTGCAGGTAGATGATGGCCCCGCAACCCTCCTCGGCGATCATGCGCATGGACTGGTCGAGCGTCTCGCGGCAGCGGCAGTCGGCGCCGAAAATATCGCCGGCGGTGCAGCGGGTATGGACCCGCACCAGCACAGCGTGCGTGCAGGGCGGGCGGTAGTTCGCTTCGCCGGGCAGGCCGGCAGGGCCGCCCATGAACGCCGGGCACCCGCCCGGGCATAGCTCGCCGCGCACCAGCGCGATGTGGCTCTCGCCGCCGTTGACTTCCGACTCGTACGCAATCATGCGGAACTCGCCGTAGCGGGTGTTCACGCGGGTTTCGCCCGCGCGCACGATGTAGCGCTCGTGGCGCAGCCGGTAGCGGATCAGCTCGGCAACGGTGAGGATGCGCAGGCCGTGTTCGCGGCAGAACGGGATGAGGTCGGGAATGCGGGCCATCTCGCCGTCGTCGCGCATGATCTCGCAGATCACGCCCGCCGGAGTGAGGCCGGCCATGCGCGCCAGGTCGACTGAAGCCTCCGTCTGTCCGGCACGCACCAAAACGCCGCCCCTGCGCGCGCGGAGTGGGAAGATGTGGCCCGGACGGGCCAGGTCGGACGCGGTCGATTCGGCGTCGATGGCCACCCGAATCGTATGGGCGCGGTCGGCAGCCGAGATGCCGGTGGTGACGCCTTCGCGGGCTTCGATCGTCTCGGTGAACGCTGTCCCGAAGCGCGACGAATTCTGCCGCGTCATCGGGAACAGGCGGAGGTAGTCGGCGCGTTCTTCCGTGAGGGTGAGGCAGATCAGGCCGCGGCCGTAGCGGGCCATGAAATTGATGGCTTCAGGTGTGACGAACTCGGCGGCCAGGGTGAGGTCGCCCTCGTTCTCGCGGTCTTCGTCATCGACCACCACAACCATCCGTCCGGCGCGAATCTCGTCGACTGCTCCAGGAACATCAATGAAGGGCGGCTCGGGCGTGCGCGGCAGACTCATGGGTTTGCTATATTGTCGCCCAATTCACACACAACAGCAAAGCGCGGGCAATCCCGGAACGTGCCCGACCAGGTGCTGTAGGAATTGACAGGCTGAAGATTGCTCTTCCGCAATGTACAAAGAAAAAACAAAAGCGCCGCCCGAGAGCGACGCTTTCAGAAAAAACTGAGCAGGAGGGCCTACAACGTCGATTCGATCTCGAAGCCCCAAGCTTCCAAAAGCGCTTCGGGAATATACTTGGAGTTCTTGTTACGGCGAGCCCACTCGCGCAGACGGGTGGACCGGATGTACTGGTCCGGTGTGAGCTTGAACTCCTTCACGATTTGCTCGAAGGAGGTCACAGTGGGCACAACGGGCCCGATGGGCTCCGGCTTGCCCCAATTCGGATTTCCACGACGCTTTGCCATTTGGTTTCCTTATTCAGAGGGGTAAATTCGATTGCTGCCTCGGACGCCTCGCCTGGGGGTGGCTGGTCACGGTCCTGAGGGGTCGGTCACTAGAATCTTATTTTAAGGATTTTTCATGCAAAAATCAATAGCCGAACGGTGTAAAACTGAGGCAAATCGATCAGCGTCTCGTGCTCACCTGGTACCTCTTCTCTATTGAAAATCATATATTTAGCAACCGGCGAGCCGCCTTGGCCTGCCAGAAACGAACTCGTGGGGTCTTGCAAGCGTTGCGCCCTACAGTAGCCGCATGATTCTAAGGGAGAATCAGGCAGATTGAGGCGATGGCAGGGCAGGCCAAGCCGGACACTCTGCCACCTCTCCGCCCTACGGCGCGATGGCCTTGGTATCCTCACTTGAAATGATGAATCCTCGTTTGCTTCTTTTCGGCGCTCTTCTTTGTTGTGCTCCAGGCTTTGTAGTCTCGGGCGTTCGTGCTTCTGCGCAGACGTCGGCGGATGTGGATCGGGCTGCGGTGGCTTTTGTGGACGCGCACCAGGCGGAGGCGAATGCGCTGCTGGAACGCATTGTGAACATCAACAGCGGCACGCACAATCTCGATGGCGTGCGGGCTGTCGCGCACGTGATGGAAGACGAGTTGAAGAGCCTTGGATTCGAGGTCCAGTTCAAGCCGATGGACCGCGCTCCTGATAACGTGGGGCGCGCCGGCGTGCTGGTCGCTACGCATCTTTGCAAGGCCGGCGCGGGCAGGTGCGGCAAGCGGATTCTGCTCATCGGCCACATGGACACGGTGTTCGAGACCACCAGCCCCTTTCAGAAATACACCGTGAATGGCGACATCGCCACCGGTCCCGGCGTGAATGACATGAAGGGCGGCCTCGTAGACATGCTGTATGCGCTGAAGGCGCTGCAGGCTGCGGGCGTGCTCGATAAGTTGGAGATTCGAGCCGTGCTGAGCGGCGATGAGGAGGCGCACGGCGAGCCGGCTTCGATCTCGCGGCGCGATATGCGCGACGCGGCGAAGCAAAGCGATGCGGCGCTGGAGTTCGAAGGCACGCCCCGATCGAATGGCGTATTTTACGGCAGCGTGAGCCGGCGGAGTTCGATCACCTGGCGCGTGAAGACGACGGGGGAAACGGGGCACTCGTCAGGAATCTTCTCTGAACACATGGGCTATGGCGCCATTTACGAACTGGCGCGGATCATCGATGATTTCCGCACGAAGCTTCCGGAGGCGAGTCTGACCTTCAATGTCGGGATGGTGGCAGGCGGCACGCAAATTACCGTCGACGACGCAGGCAACAACGCAACAGCGGCCGGCAAGGACAATATCGTCGCGCCAACCGCCTACGCCAGCGGCGATATCCGGACCATCAGCAACGAGCAGACCGAGCGCGTGGAGCAGAAGATGCGGGCGATTGTCGCCGAGCATCTGGCGAAGACCGGCGCGACCATCGAGTTTGGCGAAGGCTACCCGGCGATGGCGCCGACCGAGGGGAACCGCGCGCTGCTGAAGCTATTGAATCAGGCAAACGAGGAGCTTGGCTTTGGCGAGATGCCGGAACTGGATCCGATGAAGCGCGGCGCGGGCGATATCGCATTTGTGGCGGACCTGGTGCCGGGCCTTGCGGGAGTGGGCGCCACCGGCGATGGAGCCCACGCGCCCGGCGAGACCGTCGATCTGAAAGCGCAGGCCATCAACACCAAGCGTGACGCAGTCTTGATGTGGAAACTCAGCCAGGTCGGCGCCACCACAAAGCTTGTGGACGCTGCAAAATAGCTATCCCATCCGAAGCATAAACAGAACGCTAAGGATGGGATGCGATACCGTCGATAAGTCAATACTAACTCAATCACTTATAGAGCGGCAGCGGCTGCACAATCACGTTTTGCGGCGCAGTGATGGCGTGCGGCGACCCAGGCGCCTGAGCCACGCTGGTGGGCGTGATGGTGAAAACATATAACTTGCCGGCGGGCCCGCTGATTGCATAGAGGTGATTCTGTTTGTCCCAGAACATCTGATCGATCTCGACGTTAACCAGCAGCCCGGTGTATTTCGTCGGAACCCCGGCGCCATTGAAGTGGAAGATCTGCAGGCCGGCGCTACCGCCAACGGCAAGAAGCTGTCCGCTGGGGGACATGCTGCTGGTGAGTGCCTGGCCGAAAGAGCCGACCGGCATCTGCGCGGCAGTGTTGGTCGTGGTGAGGTTTCCGTTCGCGTCGGCGGTAAAAGAGGCGATCTGCGCGCCACCGTCGGAGGCAAAGCCGTCTGCGACCACCGGCTGCATGACTATACCGACGTGACCAGATGGATCGGCCGCGGCGTGCGACGGACACCAGAAGTCGCCTGATTTGGGAGTGGGCAGCGTACGCGTGAAGCTGGATAAGTCCGTCAGGTTGCCGCCGCTCTGCCGCTTGTAACCCCAGATACCCCAGTACATATTGCCGAGGCAGGACGCGGTGTAGGCGTAAATGTTATTGGCGAGGATGGTGGGCGGCCCGGTAAGCCATGTGTTGCCCTGCGTAGTGCCCAGATTCGTCAGCGTTCCGACAGAGCTGTTGATGGCCAGCGAGCGGTAGTCGTTGTTGGCGCAGCTATCGTCGTTGTATTCGAAGTTATAAAGTGTGGCGCCGGTGTGGTCGAGAACCAGTTGGCCCGGGCCGCCGCAATCCTTTGGATTCATCCTGGCAACGTCGGTCTGCGACCAAAGCGCGAGCGAGCCGTTGGTCTGGTTGATATGGTAAGCGTCGATGTAGACAGTATTGCGGTTCGATGCGAAAAGGTATTTGCCGTTGACGGCCATCGATGTGACGTCGGCGGTCCACGGCGAGCCCGGCAAAGGGGTGAGGGCGCCGTTGGCCGCCGCGGCGTAGCCTGCGATCTCGTTGACGGAGCTGTTTTGCGGCGTCATGGAGACGTAGACCCACGCTGCGGGCGACGAACTCTGGGTGTGAGCCTGAACCGTAGTAAGAAGGGCCGCTGCACAGAGAAGACTGCTGAAGCAGGTTGCATTTAAATGACGCATCACTCATGTCCCCGATAAGTCGTGCAGAGATAGATAGAACGCCCTGACCCGGTCGATAGATTTAGTGATTTTTTCTTGTAGTTAGGTCGGCTTTAAGTTGATGGTCAGGATCGTTCTGTCTACTGAGATGCAGGTCTGCGGCAAAGGTGGTTTTGTCGCGGATTTTCATTGGGTGGCTGACCCCGTCGTGAGAGCGAGGCGTCCGCTGCAATAATGGAAACAGCGATGAAAGCTAGGGCCTATCTGCTGATGCTGTTTGTGGTTGCCGTGTGGGGCGCCACGTTCGTGGTGGTCAAGGATGCGCTGGTGGATGCGTCGCCGGCCGCGTTCAACCTGGCGCGCATGACATTCGCGTCGCTCATCCTGGTAGTCGGCTATCACCGTTCTCTGCGCGGAATCCGGTGGTGGCACGTGGGCGCGGGCGCCATCGTCGGGTTGTGCCTGGCGATGGGATACCAGTTTCAAACGCTGGGCCTGGTGTGGACGCACACCTTCGAAGTCGGCCTTTATTACCGGCATGGTTGTGGTTCTGGTGCCACTTTTCTCGATTGTGCCGGGGCTCCGGCCGCCGGGGGCGCGGTTGCCGCGATGGAATGCCTTTGTGGGCGCGGCGCTGGCCTTTGCCGGGATTGCGCTGCTGACGGCTCCCGGGATCGCGGGCGCGACGGGACTCGCCGCCGCGATGCCCGACTTCTCGCAAATCAACAAGGGCGACGTGATCACCTTCGGATGCGCGGTGGGATTTGCCCTGCACTGTCTCGCGCTGGGGCATCTGTCGCCGAAGATCGACTTCAAGCCGCTGGCCGCGCTACAGGTGGCGTGGTGCGCGGTGTTCATGGCTATTACGCTGCCGGTGATGGGGCCGCCTCATCTGCACTGGTCGGCGCGGCTGGATATCGCACTGCTGATCACAGCGGTCCTGGCGACGGCGGCGGCGCTGTCCATCCAGAGTTGGGCGCAGTCGATTCTGCCGTCCACACACACGGCGCTGCTGCTCACGCTGGAGCCGGTGTTCGCGTGGATCACGTCGTTCTTGGTGCTGGGAGAGCGCCTCGGAGCTCCGGCCGGCAATCGGGGCTGGATTGATTCTGTGCGGGATCGCCCTGACGGAACTGGTGCCGCATCAGGAGCATGTAGCTTCGGCGCATGAAGCGTGAAGTCAGGGAAGCGCGGAAAACGCGTCAGACTTCTGCCTCGAAACTCGGTTCGAGAGTAATTTCCGGGGTCGATGAGATTGTGTGGGGCGCGGAGGCAGCAGCCTGGTGGGTCTGCAGTTGCAGCGATTGCTCGATGATGTCGGCGGCGCGGTTGAGACCGTCAACACTGCGGATAGCATCGCGGAGCTTCGCGGCGGATTCGCGATAAACGGCGTCGGTGAGAACAGTGTTGAGCGCCTTTGCAGGCGCTCAGCGGTTAGCTTGCTACGCTGAACAACCAGGCCGGCGCGGCGTGCGGCTACTCGCGCGGCAACACCCGGCTGATCGTTGCCGAGCGGGATGCATACGAGAGGAACGCCTTCAGCGAGCGATTCGAGAACCGTGTTGAGCCCGGCGTGCGTGATCACTACGGCAGCTTTCTTCACCAGCTCGAGTTGCGGTGCGTAGCTGACCACGACGGGCGAACCGGGAAGGGAACCGAGACGCTCGGGCGAGAGGCCTCCCCCGAGAGAAATCACCAACTGCACCGGCAGCGCTGCGCAGGCCTGCGCGATGGTGCGGAAGATCGACTCCGATCCGTTTTGCATGGTGCCGAGCGACGCGTAAACAAGCGGCCGTCCATCCAGCCGCTCCCATGGAAACGGAACCTGCGGCCGCTGCTGAGGATCGACGAACGGCCCGGTGTAGTGAAGGAGGTCGGGCTTGCCGGGAACGTCGAACTCGAGCGCCTCAGGAAGCTGCGTAATCTGGGCGATCGTCGAGAGTGCGTCAACCGCGTGGCGAATCGGCTCAAGCCCCCAGGACTTGCGCTGCTCATTCACCACTTTATGAATGGGAGCGGCGAAGCGCGAAAGCAGCCGGAACCCCAGCGTGTTGCGGGCGCGGATGAATAAGCTGTCGCCGGGCTGCCAGGGAAAACAGAACGCGGGGATGCGCGAGTCCCGGATAAACGGCGGAAACATCGCGATGGAGATGAAGGGCAGGCGCAGATGTTGCGCGACCGTGTCGCCCATATCGGCTTCGTCCACCAACAGCGCGTCCACGCCAGCGCGCCGCACCGCATCGGGGCCATCGCGGAGAATCATGCGCGCCGTGTTGCGCACGCGCTCCACCGTGAATCTGAAAGTGGCCAGGCCCTTGAGGGTGCCGAGATGCTCGTCGAGTTCGCGGAGCGTGCCGAGCGGATAGTCTGCGGCGCCAATCTGCATGAACTCGATTCCGGCGGCGCGAATGCGGGCTTCCGTATCAGGGATTCCGAAGATCACCACGGAGTGGCCGCGGCGCTCCAGCGTGCGGGCCAGCGCGGTCATGGGATTGATGTGTCCCGTGCCGGGGAAGCAGAAGACTCCGATGCGTGCCATGCGCTATGTCCCTTTTACGCAGGAATAGAGGTCCGATGGATGTACGAACGAAGCGGCGAAAAAGATTGTTGGGATGATAACGCCGCGAGGCTATTTGCTGAACCCCGGCAGGTCCACGCGCCGCGCGATGTGGTCCTGAATCCAGTGCGGATCCCACCACTCCTTGGGATCGATCTGGACGCCGTCAAGCTGCATCGCAAAATGCACGTGGTCGCCGCCGGCCATGCCGGTCATGCCGCTCAGGCCCATCACCCCGCCGCGCTTCACCATGTCGCCTTCATGCACGTCGATCCGACTGAGATGGCCGTAGATGGTCTGCAGCCCATAGCCGTGATCCACCACAATGCAGTTGCCGTAGATGCCCAGCGGCGCGGCCCACACCACGCGGCCGTCATTGGAGGCCTCGACCCCTACATGTTGCGTGACGGCGAGATCGTAGCCTAGATGCGTCTGCTGATCGATCTTCTGGCCGTGATAGATATAGGTGCGCATGTCGGCAAACGTCGCCTCCGCCTGCGAGTGCGATTGCCGCGTGAACGGCTGCGACCACAGGAAGTGGTCGGCGGTCTTGAGTCGCAGATCGGAGAGGGTTTTGTTGTTGGCCTTGCGCATCTCGCTGTTGATCTTTACGAAGCGCGCCACGGGGTCGCCGGTGCCGTTCGGATCGAGCTCGCCCAGCACCTTGTTCATGAACTGGTCGGTCACCTGGATCTCGTGCTTTGTGTAGACGGGCTGCTCCCTCTTCGGAAAAATAATCGTCAGCGGCGTGGTCACGTCATTGCCACCGCCGTTCGAGGCAAACACCACCGGCGTAGTGCCGTCCGGCATGTTCCACGCAAAGGCATACAGCGAGAAGAGTCCGGGCTTGCCGCCGGGCATGGGCCACGCGCGGAAGGTCTGGTCGCCCACGCGCACGCCGGCCGCCGTGTACGAGCCGGTAACGTTCAGCGTGGCCAGATCGGCCATGCCGCGATAGAGGTAGTGCTGGTCTGAGTCGGCGCTGACCGTGGGCGGCTGGGTAACAATGTTCACCTCGCGCTCGACGCGGACGGTGGCATGGCCGAAGCCTGCGGACGTGGCCTCGATGATCAGCTTTGCCTTGCCGTCGCGAAGTTGTGGCGTGGTTTTCGCGCCGACGGTGAAGTTGAACGTCGAGTCGGCGTCTTTCGTCGCGGCACTGCTCTGCCACGCCGGATACTGCGCACCGTTCTGCTCCACCGTAGCGGTCAGTTTGCTTAAGCCATGCGTATCGTGCACGCGCACGGTGACCGGTGTCGCCTGGCCGACGGTGGTGAGAGTGGCGGGAATATCGATGGTGGGCTTGCCGCCGCATCCGGAAACAACTAGAAGCAGCGGCAGTGAGAGCAGTCTTGCAGCAACAATGGGGGATCGCACGAGACCATTCTAGCCTCGTGCGCGGGTGTCGCGCCGCAGCCTATCGCGGCGCGGCTGTGGAGCTATCCGCCAATGCATACGCCAGCACCGCCATCACGGCCGCGTTTTCGTTCAGATGCTTCGGATCCACCTTGTCGAACGTGTCCGCCGCCGTGTGATGGTAGTTGAAATAGAACCGGCTGTCCTGAATAGGCGCAAAGCTGGGCACGCCCTTTTCCGCGAGGCCCGAGATATCTTCGCCCGATCCGCCGCTTTCTACGCGCGGCGCTCCAATGCCGTCGAGGATCTGCGAGACCGGCCGGAGATAGCGGGCGAGATCCGGCTTGCCTTCAAAGGAGATGCCGGTGGGATGGTCGGCGCCGAGATCGCTCTCAATGGCTCCAATGTGGTTCGCGATCTGGTCCTTATAGTCGACAACGTAGGCAGCGGCACCCTGCGAGCCCTGCTCCTCGCACATCCATGCGACAAACCGCACAGTCCGCTTCGGACGGATACCGAGCGACTGCAGCACGTGAATGGCCTGCATGGAAACCGCAATGCCCGCGCCGTCATCAATCGCACCCGTCCCCAGGTCCCATGAATCCAGGTGGCCGGAGACAATCACTACCTGCTCGGGGTGTTCGCTTCCTTTCCAATCGGCGATCACGTTGTAGCTCTGCGCGTCCGGCAGAGTCTGCGGCGTGAGCGTGAGATGCATCTTCACCGGCCCCTGCGCGGCAAGATTGGCCAGCGTCTCGGCGTCTTCCGCAGTAACGGCCGCCGCGGGAATCTTCGGCACGTCGGGCACGTACATCGTCATGCCCGTGTGCGGCAGGCGGTAGTCGGCTCCGCCGGCGGAGCGCACCAGAACCGCGGCGGCTCCAACGGAACCAGCGGCGATAGGCCCGGCGCCGCGGTAGGCGACGGCTCCGCCGTAGGCCCCGCCGCCGTCGCCCACCGCAGCCAGTTCCTTGTCGAACGGGTGGTTGAACAGCAGAATCTTCCCCTTCGCTGCCCCTGCCGGCAGCGCATTCAGCGCCTGGAAATCCGGCACCACGACAACTTCCGCCGTAATCCCTTCTGCCGGCGTAGCCACCGACCCGCCCAACGCGGTCAGCACAACCTTCTGCGTTGTTCCCGCCGCTTGCCCGGGCCACACAACCAGCTCGCCCGTCTCAACGCCGCGCACCCAGTGCGGAACCATCGCCTTTTCGAGCGTGACCTCCGCGCCTAGCGCCTTCATTTCGGCAGCCACCCACTCCACGGCCTGCTGGGCCTGCGGCGATCCCGCAATCCGCGGTCCGATATTGTCCGTCAGGTGGCGCAGTTCTGTCAGCGCGTAAGGGTCGCGCATCGCCGCGTCGCGGATCTGCTGCATGCGGGCGAGCTGGTCGGGAGTCCAGGCGCTGGGGCCGCCGTTGATCCGCGCGTTCAGGCGATCAAGGTAACTCTGCTGGCTTGAGGGTGCGTTCTGGGCCGAGGCAAGAGAACAGGAAAGGAGCAGAAGGGCAAAAGCCTTGTGATGGGAAGCCATGGGCGGATGTTAGCATGCGGCCCGCGGCCCACCGGCAGGCATCTACGTCTAAGTAATTGATAGGGACCAGTGTTTCTTTGCCCCGGCTCCAACATGGGCCCGGGGCTTCAGCGGATTCGCCGTGAGAATAAGAAGCAAGAACCAAAGGCGACAGCAACTTGTTACAGATAGAGCCCAATCCATAAACAGATATACTGGAGGGTTGGGGCATCGAACGCTCAGCATCTAACGAGGTCAACGAATACATGAAATTGCTTTTCGAACGGCTGCGCACACGCCGTCTCGCTTCGATCTTCGTTCTTCTCGGCGCGCTTTCAGTCGCTATTGTGGGCGGGTCCTTCATGGCCCACGGAGTGCGTGGGCAGGAGAAGCAAAACAGCTCCACTGATGCCACTCCGCTGAAGGTTTCCAACTCCAACCTTCCTTCCAACGAGTTCCAGAGCGTCTTCGCGAAGATCGCCAAGCAGGTGGGCCCGGCGGTCGTGAACATCAATACCCAGACGCTGCCCAAGCAGTCGACAGCCCGGCCGGGACGCAAGTTCCACGGCCGGACCGCGCCCAATCCGCAGAATCCTCCCGGAGATGAAGACGACCAGGATGACCAGGGCGGCGGCGACCCCGGACAACCGGGACAGGGGCAGCAGGGATTCCAGGACTTCTTCAACCGCTTCTTCGGCGGGCAGATGCCCGACCAGGGCGAAGATGACGGCGGCCAGGTGCGTGAGTCGCTGGGATCCGGCTTCATCGTCGATTCCAAGGGCTACATCATCACCAACAACCACGTCATCGACAAGGCCGACAAAATCTACGTCAAGCTGTCCACCGATCCCGACACCCAGGACCTCGGCCGGCCGGCGCGCGTGATCGGAACCGACAAGGCCACCGACCTCGCCGTCATCAAGATCGACGCACACTTCGGCGCTACCCACCGTGAAGCTGGGCAACAGCGAACAGGTCCAGGTAGGCGACTGGGTGGAGGCTATCGGCAGCCCGTTTGCGCTGGCGCAAACCGTCACCGCCGGCATCATCTCCGCCAAGAACCGCACCATCGAGCCCGGCGCCAGCGGCCAGTTCCAGCACTTCATTCAGACGGACGCGGCCATCAATCCCGGCAACTCCGGCGGCCCGCTGCTGAACATGGCCGGCGAAGTCATCGGCGTCAATACGGCCATCTATACCCAGAGCGCCGGCTATCAGGGCATCGGGTTTGCCATGCCGTCGAATACGGTGGTCGACATTTATAACGACCTGATCGCGCCCGGACACAAAGTCGTGCGCGGATCCATCGGCATCCAGTTCCGTCAGGGCCTGAGCGGCGCAGTCAACCGCGTCTACGGCTTCAAGAACGGCGTGCTGGTGCAGCAGGTGCAGCCCAACGGTCCTGCCGATAAGGCCGGCATCAAGCCGGGCGACATCATCACCACCATTGACGGCCGGCAGATCAAGGACGGCGACGACCTGGTGAACGAAATTGCCAGCCGCCGTCCGGGTTCGTCGATCCGTCTCGGCTTCGTGCGCGACGGCAAACCGGAGGATGCCACCGTAACCATCGGCGACCGCGACAAGGTGTTTGCCGACATGGGCAACCCCCAGCAGAACCAGCAGCAGGAAGAGGGCGGGAACCCCGGCGAAAGCAAGCTGGGCATCGTGGTGCGCGACGTTTCGCCGGAGATGGCAGGCAAGATCAAGCATCCCGGCGTGGTCATTCAGTCGGTGCGTACCGGCTCGTTTGGCGATCTGCAGGGACTCGAACCAGGCTATGTGATCATTCGCATCAACAAGATGGCCACCGGCAACCGCGACCAGTTCAACGCCGTCGTCAACAAGCTCAAGACCGGCGATGACGTGGTGTTCGAGATCGTCGACCCGCGGCATCCCGAGCTGGGAATCAACTACGTAGGTGGAACCCTGCAATAAGCCTGCATCTAACCAAGGCGTATGGGATTCCGGTCCCATACGCCTTCCCTGTGTTCCTATTTGGTACAACAGGAATTTAGTACCAGATTTTCACAGTAGTAAAGTTTGGACGCTTCCGATACACTGCGTGGAACGAGAAGCACCCGACAACCGAGTTTTTATTTTCACCAGGAGGTGCGCTCAGGATGAAGTTCGTTCGAGCAGGCATTTTTCTTTTTCTAGCTGCGTCCCTGACCACAGCGTCGGCATTTGCAACCACCAGCCACCATGCGTCTACCAGCACCCATAAGTCCTCCAGCCATAAGGCCAAGGCGGCCAAATCCCACAAAATCCACGGACAGCAAGCCATTGACCCGGAACGGGTTACGCAGATTCAAGAGGCGCTCATCCGGGAGCACTACCTGACCGGCGAAGCCAATGGTCAGTGGGATTCGGGCACCCAGGCAGCGATGCAGAAATTCCAGGCTGATCAGGGCTGGCAGACGAGGCTGATGCCCGACTCCCGGGCGCTGGTAAAGCTGGGACTCGGACCCGACTACTCGACAGCCATCAATGCCAAAGACGTAGCCTCCGCCCCCGCGCCACCGCCGGTGAGCTCGATCCCGACAGGCCAGGCAGCCGGCTTTGCTGCAGCCGCCGGGGTAAATAGGTAGGAATCGAGGCAACAGGGATCAGGCATTAGGAAACGAAAGGGTCGCCGCTGGCGGCCCTTTTCTTTGCTGGAAAGCCAAAACTTCGCGCAATTGGCGTTCCCCGCGTCGAGGGTTCCGGTTCAGGCCTTGGCGGCGTCGAGCTGACTGATGTGCTCGGCGCGGACGTCGTTGGCGCTGAAGAGGCGCAGGAACGGGGCGGCACCCGCGGCGGCTTCGACGGCCGGGCGGCCGTTGGCCTCTTCGCGCTCGACGATGCAGACTACGGCGGCGACGGTCATGCCGGCTTCTTTCGCGGCTTCAATCGCGTTGATGGTAGAGGCGCCGGTGGTGCAGACATCGTCCACAATCACGACGCGCGCGCCTTCTCGGCAGAAGCCTTCGATGCGGCGGCCGGTGCCGTGGGCCTTCTCGGCCTTGCGCACCAGGAAGCCGTGAATCAGGGGAGCGCCGGGATGCTGCTGTGCGCGCCAGGCGCTGGCCGTGGCGACATTCGAGACGATGGGGTCGGCGCCCATGGTCAGGCCGCCTACGGCGTCAGCTTCAATCTTGTTGGCTTCGAGAAGCTCAAGGATGGCATGCCCGGTGAGGCGGCCGCCCTCGGCGTGCAGCGTGGTGGTGCGGCAGTCGATGTAGTAGTCGCTGGTGCCGCCGGAGGAGAGCTTGAACTGGCCGAGCTTGAAGCTGGTGCGGGCGAGCAGGGAGAGCAGTTGCTTGGCGTAGCTTGCGGTGGTCATCGATCTTGATTTTAAGGGATTGGGAGGTCGGGGCGCAGACGTAGAAGTGTGCCGTAAACTTCCCATGAATGCGTAGACTCTTTTCATCGATCGTTTTGCTCTTCCTGCTGCCCGCTGCTGCGGCACAGAACTATTCCGCTACAAAGATCGACGCGAATGGCCGGCTGCACATTGTGCTGGGGAACGGAATGCAGGTGGCCGCGCCACTCCTGAAGCATCAGGTGTCATTCGCCGCCCGCGGTTTCGCCGGATCACCGGACAATCGGTTGGCTGGCTTTATATCCGGATCCTCTGGTTGGAGTTCACGCCAGCCCGCTTGCCGGCACTCTGGTGTTCTTTCGTGAGGGACATATTCTGCGCCGATTCACGACCGACCAGGTCTTCTGGGACTGGGCATTTGCCAATAGCCATAGAGTTGCTTACTCGACCGGACCTACGCATGGGGGCGCTGCTGAATGCGTTCTGCGCGACATCGACACCGGGGCCGTGCTGTCGCAGTGGACCGTGGATCAAGCGGGTTCTCCGCCGGAGTGGGCGCGAGCACTCAGGCGGTGATGGTATTACATCTTGTCCAGATTCTTGAACCCGCGCGTTCCCTAGAACATCAGCCGCGGCTAGTGTTTGTCGGCTGGACGTCAGTCGCCGCACTTCAGGTCTGCCTGGGGCGCCGAGGTGAGGGTCATTGATTGAACTCCAAAGCGAGCTCGAAGCCGACGATTGAGAGGCTCTGAATAGAATCGTGCAACCGCTTCGCCAAGCACTCCCGATAGAACGATGACGACAAGGAAGAGGAGGGGGACCAGGCGCAAGGGCTTTCCCGCGCTAACGAACAAGTTGAAGCATGCAAACACGACAAACATGTGCGTGAGATAGATCTCGTAGCTACGACGCCCGTATGCCAGCAAGGGACTGAACAGGCGAGGAGCTTGCCATTTTGTCTGCGCGGTGGCGGCAATGATCATGCAGGCGCCAACGGCAAGAATGGTCATATCCAAACCGCGCTTCTCCACAGCAGACATCATTCCCTGTGGACCCGCGCCCAGACAGAGGATCATCAGGGTCAGGCCGGCTCCAAGGAAAATGGCAATGATGCGGCGGGAAAGCGGGCGGCGCGAAACGAATAGAGCGGTCAAACAGCCGAGTGCGATGGCGTCCATTCCACCGAGGTAGGAGTACTCCTGCCAGACCGGATTGCCGTGCGCGAAGATGGTTCGCGCAAACGGGCCAAGCACTACAAACGTGACAAGGAGCAGCACCAGACGTTTGCCGCGACCTAAAAAGACGCAGGCGAGCGGGAAGAAGAGATAGAACGCCTCCTCGACCGATAGCGACCAGAGGATGTCCCAATTGGCAGGCAGATAGCCTCTAGATGCCTCCAGATATCCAACGTGCAGTGTGAGCGCCGCAAAGAGTGCGTTGCCCAGTCCACCCACTTCTTTGGATACCACGAAGTTCTTGATCTGCAAGCTGTGCAGGAGGCTGAGGATTGCCAGCAGAGTGAGCAGCAGTGGGGCGATACGAGCGAAGCGGATGAGATAGAACCTTCGCGGCTGAACCTTCGAGGTCGTTCCCCATCGTTGGATGGTCGTCGAAGTAATCAGAAATCCCGAAACTGCAAAAAATATCTGTACGCCACGTTGTCCCTGCCACACGAGCGACGTCACGAGTTGATGCGGCAGGCCGGCTGTATAAGGCACATGCGCAAACAGCAGGCGCATGTTGATGTGGTTCAGGAGCACGTAGAAGATCGCAAGAGCGCGCAGGCAATCGATGCCATCGATCCTGTTCCAGGTAGAGGTCCAGGCAGAAACTGGGTTCCCGTTGCGACTCTTCACCAGGACGTTCACACCTTATCCATGTTCTTGAACCCGCCCGTTCCCCAAATCATCAGCGCAAACAGCAGCAGGTTGTAGCACGCGTGTACGACCGTGCTGGCAGCCAGCGAGCGCGTACTGAGCCGCACCCAGCAGAGAGCCAGGCTGACAGAAAAGAGCAGGACAAAAGTGCCCACGGAGTAGCCGGTCTGGTAGCCATGCATCAACGCGAAGGGGACGCTGGTGGTGACGGACGCGAAGACCATGGCGCCGACCGACCACTTGACTTTGCCATCCTCATCGGGCCAGGGGGCGGGCCGGTCCTGGATATGCTCGGCGGCCCAGTCCCAGGCGGTGGAGAAGGCGGGCAGCAGGAATCCGCGAAAGATGGTCTCTTCGATCAGGGGCGCGAGCGTGATGCCGAATGCGAAGAGAAACCACGCGCCGCCGGGCATGCGGAAGACCTGATCGATGGGAGCTTCTTTGGGGCCGGGGATCAGCAGGCCGTCGACAATGGCCAGCACGAAGCATGCGAACGCGGCCGAGAAGAGCTGCCATCGCAGGCGAAACGCGGCGGAGGCGCGCCACTCGATGCCCGCGAAAAACCCGGTGTGCCAGATGCGGGGGAAGATCAGTATCCACAGTGCCAGGGCGACGAGATACCAGATGGTCTGCGTGCCCATTGTGTAGTGGATGTCGTTCGCCGCTTGTTTCTCAGTGTGCACACCGAAGAGGTGAAACTGAAGTGCGGTGGCCGCGGCCGCTCCCGAGACGAGCCAGCCCGCACCGAGCAGAATGCACGCGAGGATGACGTCAATAAGGTTGGGGAAACGTGGCGGCGGGGGGAGTTGGCGCGCGTAGGCGTCGAAGTAGGATTCAGGCTTCGGCGTTGTTTCGGCTGCAAGCGGCGCTGACGAGAGGAGATCCGGCGTGTCCAGTGTGGGATCGGGAACGAGGCTCCCGGGTTCGGACAAAGGGGCTGGCCCTTCCGGATCGCTCGCGCCGGGGTAGGAAGACGTACTCATTTACGCACCGGCGTCCTGGTGGTTTTCTTCGCGGCCTTCTTTGCGGAGGGTTTAGCGGATTTGGATTTTGTGGCGGGGCCCGAGGCTGACGTGGTGGCGCTGGGACTGGCGGCGACGGCCGGTATCTCCTCTTCTGGCTCGATCTCCTGAAGCTTTCCGTCGCTCGACGTGTAGTAGCGGCGCAGAAACTGCCCGGTGTAGGAATCCGCCGTTCCCGCGACCTTGATAGGCCGGCCCTGCGCGACGAGCTTGCCGCCGCCCTCGCCGCCTTCTGGCCCGAGGTCGAGAATCCAGTCGGCGTTGCGGATCACGTCGAGATTGTGCTCGATGATGATCACCGAGTTGCCGAGGTCCGCGAGCCGGTGGAGGACTTCGAGCAACTTGCGGACGTCATCGAAGTGCAGCCCGGTAGTCGGCTCGTCCAGAAGATACAGCGTGCGGCCCGTCTGTCGTTTCGACAGCTCACGCGCCAGCTTCATGCGCTGTGCTTCGCCGCCCGCTGAGCGTAGTGGCGCTCTGGCCAAGATGCACGTAGCCCAGGCCGACGTCGACCAGCGTCTGCAGTTTCTGATTGACCTGCGGGACGTCTTTGAGGATGGTCAGCGCGTCTTCGATGGTGAGGTCGAGGATGTCCGCGATCGAGTAGCCGTGGAACTTCACGGCCAGCGTCTCCTGGTTGTAGCGGCGTCCGTTGCACACTTCGCACTGCACGTAGACGTCGGCCATAAAATTCATCTCAATGCGCTTCTGTCCGTCGCCCTCGCAGGCTTCGCAGCGGCCTCCTGCCACGTTGAAGCTGAAGCGGCCGGGTTTGTAGCCGCGCTCGCGCGACTCGGGAAGCTGCGCGAAGAGGTCGCGGATGGGCGAGAACACCTGCGTATACGTCGCGGGATTCGACCGCGGCGTGCGGCCGATGGGCGACTGATCTATGCGGATCACTTTGTCGAGCTGATCGGCGCCTTCCAACGATTCGTGCGAGCCGGGTTCTTCGCGCGAGCCGTAGATCGTTTTGGCGAGCGACTTGTAAAGGATGTCGTTGATCAGCGTGCTCTTGCCGCTGCCGCTGACGCCGGTGACGACGGTCATGACGCCGAGGGGAATCCGGATGTTGATGTCCTGGAGATTGTGCTCGCGCGCGCCGGTGACCTGAATCCACTTGCCGCTGAGCGGGCGTGGCTTTTCGCGATGCAGAATGCTGATGGCGCCGCCAAGATATTTGCCGGTGAGCGACTCGGGGCAGTCCATGATCTGCTGCGGTGTGCCTTCTGCGACGACGTGGCCGCCGAGGCGGCCGGCGCCGG
>CAWFVY010000020.1:0-43397 GCA_963819365.1 uncultured Acidobacteriota bacterium | reverse complement strand
GCCGTGCTCAGCCCTGCCGCGAATGGCGCGAAGCGCAGTTGGCCCCACCGCAGGTGGCTAGTCGTTGTAGTTCAAGCTTTCCAGCCCCAGGAACGCCGCGCCCGATCCCAGCTCTTCCTCGATCCGAAGCAACTGGTTGTACTTGGCGATGCGGTCCGTGCGGCTCACCGAACCGGTCTTGATCTGGCCCACGCCGGTCGCCACGGCCAGGTCGGCGATGAACGTGTCTTCGCTTTCGCCCGAACGGTGCGACATCACGGCGGTGTAGCCGTAGCGGCGGCCCAGGTCGATCGCTTCCAGGGTCTCGGTCAGCGTGCCGATCTGGTTCACCTTGATCAGAATCGAATTCGCCACGCCCTCTTCGATACCCTGCTGCAGGCGTTTCACGTTGGTCACGAACAGGTCGTCGCCCACGAGTTGAATGCGGCTGCCGAGCTTGTCGGTCATCAGCTTCCAGCCCGCCCAATCGTCCTCGGCCAGGCCGTCCTCAATCGACACGATCGGATACTTCTTTGCCCAGTCCGCCCAGAAGTCCACCATCTGCTCGCTCGTCAGCTCGCGCTTGTCGCTCTTCTTGAAGACGTACTTCTGCTTTTCCTTGTCGTAAAACTCGCTTGATGCCGGATCGAGAGCGATGCAGATCTGCTCGCCCGCCTTGTAGCCGGCCGCCTCAATCGCTTCGAGAATCAGCTCTACGGCTTCGTCATTCGACTTTAGCGACGGCGCAAATCCACCCTCATCGCCCACCGCCGTGTTGTAGCCCTTCTTCTTCAGCACGCCCCTCAGCGTGTGGAACGTCTCTGCCGACCAGCGCAGCGCGTCGGTGAAACGCTCCGCGCCCACCGGCATGATCATGAACTCCTGAAAGTCCACATTCGAATCGGCATGCGCGCCGCCGTTCAGCACGTTCAGCATCGGAGTCGGCAGAATGCTCGCGTTCACGCCGCCCAGGTAGCGGTACAGCGGGATCTCCAGCGTCTGCGCCACCGCGCGCGCATTGGCCATTGAGACTGCCAGAATCGCATTCGCGCCCAGCTTGCTCTTGTTCGGCGTGCCGTCCAGCGCAATCATCGTCGCGTCAATCAGCCGCTGGTTGGCCGCGTCCATGCCTTCGAGTTCCGGTGCGATCACCGTCTCGACGTTTTCAACGGCGTGCAGCACGCCCTTGCCGAGGTAGTGCGACTTGTCACCGTCGCGCAGCTCAACAGCCTCATGCTCGCCGGTGGAAGCGCCCGAAGGCACAATGGCGCGCCCCAGCGCGCCGCTTTCCAAAATCACATCGGCTTCGACGGTGGGATTGCCGCGCGAATCCAAAACCTCGCGCGCGCGAATAGCAACAATTTCAGTCATATCAGTCCTCGCAATGCGGTGCAGCAGCCGGTCATTCAACTTGGGACGGCGATCGACGGCTACATCTTCTCCGGCGGCGCTCTGAATTGAGGTCAGAAGATCTAGCCCTGTACGCATTCACTCCCCATCCCATCGATAAAAACGTCGGATATTTCCAAAGGGATTCTAACAAACCACCGCGCGCAACCCCTGTGGCAACGGTCACAAAGTACGCACCTCAAAGAACGCCGCCGCACGCAGTGCCTTTCCTGATTCGTGATGCGCAAGGCACACCGCTCGCGGAAAGCTCATTCCCGCGTCTCAGAGCACGGTAGCCTTAGCTTGAGCGAGTTGTCTCCTGTCAAAATTCCTCATCGCCGGAGAGCAACTCCTCACCCGAGGCGGGGTTTTCAAGATGTACGGTGAGCTGTGCCCGCCTTCAAGGAGATTTATGCATCGGCCGATTCTTACCTGCGCCTTCCTCGTTCTCAGCACCGCTGCCTTCGCGCAACAGCAGCAGCCGAGCCCGTCCGATCCCAACCAGGGCCAGTACCAGGGCCAGTCCAACCCTCCTGCCGACGATGTCATCGTCGCCACGCAGCCTGATCAGCCCACACCCCCCAAGGCCAAACCCCACGCCGGCAAGCCCGTGACCCAGAGCCAGACCCAGACTCAGACCGAGGCTCAGCCTGCTCCGCCCGCCGCCACGCCGGCCGGTCCGTCAAGTTCAACGCAGGATGACGCCGCCGCCGCCCGTCCCACCTCCGTCGACCCTGCGGCTAACTTTCCTGATCCTGACGTCAATGGCACCGACGACGGCATCGTAGGCATCGCCAGGCCGCAGCCCGCGGCTCAGCCGCAACCCTACTCCGCTCCCGTGGGCGCGCAACCCGCACTCGTGTCCCGTGGATCCGCGGCCGACCCTGACGGCGACATCGTCCGTCCCAATCCACTGCAGCCCGGCCAACTGGCTCAGGGCGCCAGCATCCGCGTCCGCCTGCTCACCCGCCTCTCCACCACGGAGAGCCAGCAAGGCGAAGTCTTCCGCACCCGCGTGGCCAGCGACGTTCTCCAGGACGGCCAGGTGCTCATCCCCGCCGGAACCGAGATCGACGGCCGCGTCATGCAGGTCGCCAGCGGCACCATGCGTTCTCATGGAACCATCCTCATCCGGCCTGACACCGTAATTCTCCCCGACGGCAGCCGCTATCATCTCGACGCGCAGGTCACCGGCACGCCCGGCTTCAGAACCCGCGTCAACGGCGAAGGCTACATTAATCCCGGCTCGCGCGTTAAGAGAAACGCCATCCTCTACGGAGGCGCCGTAGGCGTCGGAGCCACCGCCGGCGCGCTGATAGCCGGCCCCGTAGGCGCAGTCACAGGCAGCGTCATCGGAGCCGGAGCCGTCACCGCCCACATCGTTCTCAAGCACTCTGAGGCCACGCTTGAGCCTGGAACCGTCCTTCTCCTCACCCTGGATAACCGGCTCGATTTGCAGTCGGCTGCTGCTCCGGCCAATCCAACCGGGAATTGAATCGGTCACAACTGCAGTACGTGCGCGGCGCGGCCTTTCAGGTCGCGCCGCTTTCTCTTCGCGATAGGAGGGAGCAGGGCCTTCAGGCCGTTGAACGCCAGCCCTTATAGATGACTTGTCATCCTGAGCGAAGCGAAGGATCTGCGGTTGTTTTGCCCCGCATCAACACTTCGGATCCTTATGCGGATTCTTGAACTCGATCTCCACCGGCAGCCAGTCTGACAGCCGCTTGTTCTCCAACTCCGACTCCGTAGGCCGCGGATTCACGCTCGACCGCTCGAACGCGATCTGTATCTTGACCTTCCCCTTCAGGCAATACGCGCCCAGGTAATTCGCCAACTCCTTGCTCATTGCGTCCATGTAGTCTGCCGGCAGCGCGCCTTCCTCGCCCGGAATGTCGGTAGCGCCCATAATCATCTGGTTCATCACCGCATCGTCCTTCTTGCCGCCCGACACGTCGAACCGCACCGCCAACGCCGCCCGTCGTTCCAGCATGTCCGGGTTGGCCGTCCACTTCACGGTGGGAATCGTCAACCCCGCCGGGTTCGGCTTGCGCTCCTTCGTATCGAACGCGAGCCGGTACGGGGCTCCCTTCCACTTCGGCGTCGCCGGCGCAGGAGCAGTCTTGTTCCCCTCGCACCCCGCCAACAGCATCACTGCACCCATAGCCACCAGAATGATCTTCTTCAAGTCTTCCTCCCTTTTGTCTTCAGGCAATTCGCTTACACCAAAATCCGTTCATTCCAAGGCAGGGCTTTGTAACAGGGCATGGCTTTAGTCATGCCGCAAAAGCGCCCACCTGGAGTCACGGGCTTCAGTCCCTGCCGCGCCAGACCGGCTCCGGCAACAGATTGTTAAACAATCCCGCCAGTCTACATCCGATCGATCATCCTATATCGCATTTCTTTCGCCCATGTTCGTGACACCCGTCACGGACAGTTACCCCCGCCGCCTTCGACCATAATCGCAATCCTTCAATTGGCCACGCGCTGAGCGAGGAGGGATCGTGTCTTTCAACCGGCGGGAATTATTACTGGGCGGCGCCGCCGCAGGCGCTGCGCTCATCTCCGGCTGTCATTCCGCCGGATCATCCTGGCTCGTCTTCTCCGACGATCAGGCCCGCACCCTCACCGCGCTCTGCGATCAGATCATCCCCGCCGACGACTGGCCCAGCGCCTCCCAGGCCGGCGTGCTCACCTTCATCGACCGCCAACTCACCGGCCCCTATCGCCGCCACCGCAAAGCCTACCGGCAGGGAATCGAAGTCGCCGAAAAACTCTGCCACGACCGCTTCGGCCTCGAACTCGCCTCCGCCTCGCCCGCTCAGCAGCTTGCCATCGCCAAGGCCATCGAACAGCAAAATCCTGCGTTCTTCGCCCTCGTCCGCAACCACACCATGCAGGGCTACTACGGCTCACCGCGTCATGGCGGCAACAAGGACGGCGTCTCCTACCGCATGCTCCGGCTCGATGTTCCGCTCCTCCGCGGCCGCGCGCAATACGACCTCACCGCGGGGCAGAAATGAAGCACGTCAACGCAGTAATCGTCGGAGCCGGTGCAGCCGGCGGCATCGTCGCCAAGGAACTGGCCACCGCCGGACTCAGCGTCGTCCTCTTCGAGCGCGGCCCCTGGTACACCGCGCACGATTGCCGCAAAGACGACCTCCGCAACCAGCGCGTCACCGTCCTCGGTAACGCCTTCGGACCCGACGACGACGGCAACCCCCGCGTCCTCGTCGACTCCAAAGGCAACGCCCGCGAGGTCCTCCCCTCCGAAGGCAGCTACAACAACAACGCCGCCTGCGTAGGTGGCGGAACCCTCAGCTACGGCGCGCAGGCCTGGCGCTTCATGCCCCAGGACTTCCGTATGCGCTCCACCTACGGCGCGCCTCAAGGCAGTTCGCTTGAAGACTGGCCCATCTCCTATGACGATCTCGAGCCCTTCTACGACAAGGCCGAGCATGAAATCGGCGTCTCCGGCGACGTCTCCACCGACCCCTTTCACGGCCTGCGCAAACGCGATCTCCCCATGCCGCCGCTGCCGCCCAACAAGGAGATGGACATCCTCTGGCCCGCCGCCAAACGCCTCGGCCTCCATCCGTTCAACGTTCCCATGCTGCGCAACTCCGTGCCCTACAACGGCCGCGGCCCCTGCATGCGCTGCCGCTGGTGCTGTGGATACGCCTGCGAAGTCGACGCCAAAAACGGCTCGCAGAACACCGTGATTCCCATCGCTCTCTCCACCGGCAACTGCGAACTCCGCACTGAGAGCGTGGTTCGCGAAATCCTCACTGACAATCACGGCCGCGCCACCGGCGTCTCCTACATCGACCCCCGCGGCAACTCCCTCGAGCAGTATGCCGACATCGTCATCGTCTCCGCCTGCGCCATCGAATCCGCGCGCCTCCTGCTCAATTCCAAGTCGCGCCTCTTTCCCAACGGACTCGGCAATCGCCATGACCAGGTCGGCCGCAATCTGCAAGGCCATCACTACACCGGCGCCGCCGGCTACTTCCCATTCGAGGTCTACGACGACATCGGCCCCGGCGTCAGCGTCGGCATCTGCGACTACAACCACGGGACTCCAGGCCTTCACGGCGGCGGCATGCTGGCCAACGAGTTCACCCGTCTCCCCTATCAAATGACCGACCGTCTGCCCGAAGGCACGCCCACCTGGGGCCTCGCCCACAAGCAGGCCATGCGCCAGTGGCACAAGCGCTCCATCATCATCATGGGACCCACCCAGCAGATCCCCTCCCCCACCGCCCGCGTCACGCTCGACCCTAGAGTCCGCGACAAATACGGCATTAACGTCGCGCGCCTCGAAGGCAACGTCCACCCGCACACCTTCGAAATCGGCGATCGCCAGTCGCAGCGCGCCGCGGCCTGGCTCAAGGAAGCCGGAGCCATCCACACATCCTCCATGAACTGGAGCCCTGACACCGTCAGCGCGGGCCAGCACCAGGCCGGCACCTGCCGCATGGGCAGCGATCCCCGCGGCTCCGTCGTGAACAAAGACTGCCAGCTCCACGACGTCGACAACGTCTTCGTCATCGACGGCAGCGTGCACGTCACCAACGGTGGATTCAACCCCGTGCTCACCATCATGGCCGTCGCTTACTACGCCTCTGAAGCGCTGGTGCGGAACTGGAAAGGAACGCGGTTTCGCTCATGAGACGAATCAGGTCATCGAAACTCATCTTCAGCGCGATCGCGGCCTTCACTGTCGCCGGCCTCGCCCTCATCGGCACGTGGGGAAGCACTCTCTACTACGCCGCCGGCCACGGTTCCAACTGCGCCGACTGCCATGAGATGGGCGACTCCGTCAGCAGAATGCATGCCTCGCCGCACGGCAACGCGCAATGCGCCGACTGCCACGAAGCCACCGTCGGCGACAAACTCCGCCACGTCCGCGTGCACATCTTCGGCAGCCGTCCTGACGGCGTCCGCCTCCGCGAAGCCGACGTCCGCAAGATGATGACCAAGTGCCAGTCCTGCCACCAGCATGAGTACGCAAGCTGGCACGCCGGCCCGCACTCCGCCACCTACGCGCCATCTTCACCGACGCAAAGCACAACGCCAGCCGCCGCCTCATGGACGACTGCTTCCGCTGCCACGGCATGTACTTCAACGGCGGCATCCGCGATCGTCCAAATGGATACGGCCCAGCCCCAGAACACAACCGGCCCCTGGCATCTCACTCGCCCCGAGCTGGCAAACGAGCCCACCATTCCCTGCCAGTCCTGCCACTGGATCCACCGCGAAGGCCAGCCGCAGACCAGACCTGACAGCCGCATCTCCGTTGCCGGCCCCGCCGTCCGCGACTCGTTAGCCTTTTACGATCGCCGTGAAGAGCTGCACTTCCGCGCCGCCTCCCTGCCCATCCCTGAGCTCTACGACGGCCCGCACAAGCTGAAGATCAGCGCCGACCCGCGCCAGGGCGTCTGCTATCAATGCCATGCCCCGCGCCCGCCTGACACCAACTCCATCGCCGCCGCCGCCGCATGGAAAGCGCAAGCCGGCTCCGGCGACGACCGCACCCCTATGGGCGTCCATGAAGGCCTCAGTTGCGTCGCCTGCCACAACGGCCACAACGAGAACGCCCGCGCCTCCTGCGCCAACTGCCATCCCGCCCTCTCCAACTGCGGCCGCGACGTAGAAAAGATGGACACCACCTTCGCCAGCGCGAAGAGCCCGCACAACATCCACTGGGTCAAATGCGCCGACTGCCACGAACACGGCATCCCTGCTGCCAAATCGAAGCCCCTCGCCCACGGCGAATAGCTCTCGCCGCACGGCCGCATCGCCTCATCCTTCCCACACGCTGTCATCCTGAGCGAAGCAGCGCTTTTGCCCTGCGCAGTCGAAGGACCCGCGGTTGCTCTTGCTTTTGCCCTTGCTTTTCTTGTCTGTCATTCCCGCAGCGAATCTGCGGTTACCGCGCCCCGAGCTACCGCTACCGGCTCGCCCTCGCCTCCAGCCCACCAATTACAATACGGGGATGGAGCCAGGCAACCCACCCCCGCATTCCCCGGAATGCAGCGGGAACAAGGCGGTCATTCGCGTATGAAACGCGTCTTCGGCCTATTCCGCTTTGGCCTCCCTTACTGGTTCAACTGGCTTCCAGGAGTCCTGCTTCTCGCTGCCGTCGGCGCGCTCGACACCTTCCGCACCCTGCTCTTCCAGCCCATCTTCGACCAGGTCCTCAAACCCGACGCCCCGGAAGGCCCTATCCTCCTCGGCCTCAAGAACTCCCGCTGGCAGTTCGACCTGCGTGCGCTCATCCCAGCCCTACATCCACATGCACAACGCGTGGACCGTCGTCGCCATCTCGCTGGTCGTCGCCACCATTGCCAAAGGACTTTGCGACTACCTCGGCACATACCTGGTCAACTACGCGGGCTTCGGCATGATCACCGACCTGCGCAATCACCTTTACGAAGCCACCCTCCGCCGTTCATCGAGCTTCTTCCAGAAACACGCCACCGGCACCATCCTCTCCACGCTCATCAATGACGTCGATCGCATACAGGTCGCCCTCAGCTCCGTCATCTCCGAGTTCCTCCAGCAGTTCTTCACCTTCCTCGTCGGCATCGTCTTCGTCATCCGTCTCGGCGGAGTCCTGAGCTGGTCGCTGCTCCTCTTCGTCCCCGTCGTCATCACGTCCTCGCGCAAGATCGGCCGCGAAGTCCGCACCCGCACGCGCAGCGGACAGGACAAGCTCGCCGAAATCCAGAACATCCTCCACGAAACCGTCACCGGCCATCGCATCGTCAAAGCCTTCAGCAGCGAGCTATGGGAGATCACCCGCTTCAAGAGTGCCGCCAGGCGCCTCTTCAAAGCCAATCTCCGCAGCGTGCGCATCCAGTCCATCAGCTCCCCGCTCATGGACACCATAGGCGCCATCGCTATCGCCCTCCTCCTCTGGATCGGCCGCGACCAGATCAATCACGGCCGCATGACCATGGGCATGTTCGGCGCCTTCATCATCCTGCTCTTCAAGCTCTACGATCCGGTCCGCAAGTTCGCCTACTTCTACAACAGCTTCCAGCAGGCCCTCGGAGCCTCCGCCTCCATCTTCACCTTCCTCGAGCATCGCGACGACGTGAAGGAGAAGGCCCACCCCAAAGCCCTTCCCGGATTCTCGAAGTCCATCCGGTTTGAGAATGTCGGCTTCTCCTACTCCACGGAAGAAGGCGAGCACCAGATCCTCCACAACATCGATCTCGAAGTCCGCGCCGGAGAAGTCCTCGCCCTCGTCGGCCCCAGCGGAGCAGGGAAGTCCACCCTCGTCAATCTCATCCCGCGCTTCTTCGATGTCACCTCCGGCCGCATCCTCATCGACGGCTACGACCTCCGCGACCTCACCCTCGCCTCGCTCCGCCGCCAGATCGCCCAGGTCACGCAGGAAACCATCCTCTTCAACGACACCGTGCGCCACAACATCGCCTACGGCCAGCCCGACATGAAATTCGAAATCGTTGAAGAGGCCGCGCGCAACGCCCTCGCCCACGACTTCATCCTGCGCATGCCGCAGGGCTATGACACCGTCATCGGCGAAAAAGGCTTCCGCCTCTCCGGCGGCGAGCGCCAGCGCATGGCCATCGCCCGCGCCATCCTCAAGAACGCGCCCATCCTCATCCTCGACGAAGCCACCTCCGCGCTCGATGCCGAAAGCGAATCGCTGGTGCAAACCGCGCTCGCCAATCTCATCCAGAACCGCACCGTCGTCGTCATCGCGCATCGCCTCAGCACCGTTCGCCGCGCCAATCGCATCGCCGTCGTTGAAGATGGCCGCATCACCGCCATCGGCAATCACGACGAGCTGCTCGTCACCTCGCCCACCTATCGCCGCCTCTACCAGCTCCAGTTCATGGACGTCTCGGAAACCAACGGCGACCGCGGTCCAGATCGTGGACTCGATCAACTCGAACCGGAACCCCGTCAACCCGATCAGCTTCTCGAGCCCGCCCTCTCCGGCGAGGCGGAGGAATAAAGCAAGATGCCTCTCTATTCCATGACCGGCTTTGCCCGCATGCAGGCCCGCGTTAACGATCAACTTGGCTACACACTCAGTCTCAAGAGCGTCAATCACCGCTTTCTCGACGTTCAGCTTCGCCTGCCCTCAGGCCTCGATGAGCTCGAAATGGAGCTGCGCCGCGCGCTCAAGGAGCATCTCGTCCGCGGCCACGTCGATCTCACCCTGAGCGTCGAACGCACCGCTCAGGCCACCGCCGGTTACAATCGCGAACTCGTCGCCAACTACGTTGCCGCGTTCACCGCCGCGCGCGAAGACCACGCCCTCACCGGCCAGCCCGACCTCAACGCCATCCTCCGCCTTCCGGGCGCGCTCCAGTCCGATGGTCGCGGCGCCTCTGACCGCGCCAGCGCCGACCAGGACCTCCTCGCCATCACCGAAAGCGCCAAGCTGGAAATTGGCCCGCTTCTCCAGCAGCTCAAGATCATGCGCGCCCGCGAAGGCGAATCGCTTGAAGCCATCCTCCACGCTTCCCTCGACCGCCTCACGGAAGCCGTTGCCGGGGTCGCAGAGCTTCGCCCTGAAGTCGAGCAGCGCTACCAGGAACGCCTCACCCAGCGCCTCACCGCCGCCGTCGGCAACGAGTTCAACCGCCAGCGCCTGCTGGAAGAAGTTGCGGTCCTCGTCGACCGCAGCGACATCGCCGAAGAGCTGGCCCGCATGAACACCCACATCAGCCACTTCCGCGAACTGCTCTCCGCCGGCGGCGAAGTCGGCAAGAAGCTCGACTTCCTCCTTCAGGAGATGAACCGCGAAGCCAACACACTGCTCTCGAAAACCGGCGGCGTCGGCGGCAAAGGCACCCACATCACCGAACTGGGCCTGGCCATGAAAGCCGAAATCGAAAAAGCAAGAGAACAAATTCAGAACGTCGAGTAGCTTTCGAGTCGTCAGTTGTCAGTTTTCAGTCGTCAGAACAATGCGCCACCATCACCGACCACCTGCTCACTCAACCACTAACCACTAACCACTAACCACTGAAAACTGACAACTGATCACTGACAACTGGAAAACCATGGCAGGCATTCTCTTCATCATCTCCGCTCCCTCCGGCTCCGGAAAGAGCACCATCGTCAACGAACTGCGCAAGCAGGTCACGGGCATCGACTTCTCCGTCTCC
Organism: uncultured Acidobacteriota bacterium; assembly: GCA_963819365.1. Classification (GTDB taxonomy): domain Bacteria; phylum Acidobacteriota; class Terriglobia; order Terriglobales; family Acidobacteriaceae; genus Telmatobacter. The sequence goes on along the minus strand of CAWFVY010000020.1, from coordinate 32,877 downwards.
TGGACCACCCGCGCGCCGCGCGGCTCTGAAGAGAACGGCCGCGAATACTACTTCACCAATCGCGCGGAATTCGAGCGCATGATTGCGGAAGGCGCATTCCTCGAGCATGCAGAAGTCTTCGGCAACCTCTACGGCACCGCCCGCCACTCGCTTGAAGATGCCCGCAAGCAGGGCCACGACCTGCTCCTCGACATCGATGTGCAGGGCGCCGCGCAGGTGCGCAAGGCCATGCCTGAGGCGGTCAGCATCTTCGTCCTGCCTCCCAATCCCAAAGTTCTCCGCACCCGCCTGCGCAACCGCAGCCGCGCCGAAGGCCAGGTCAACGAGTCCGAACTCTACCGCCGCCTCAGCGAAGCCAGCAAGGAAATCGAGAACTACGACGGCTATACCTACATCCTGGTCAACGACATACTCGACCGCGCCGTCGCCCAGCTTGAAGCAATCGTGCGAGCTGAGCGATACTATCGCAACAGCGAACCGATCGCCGTCCGTTCGCGCCGTGTGCTGGAAGTTGCCGCGGCTTGCCGCCAGTCCAATTCCCTGGAACGGCTCAAGCCTGTACTTGAAGCTTTTGGGATTGGTCTTGACTCGAATCAGCAGCAGTTCAATTTCCACGAGGATTCAGATGAAGATTGAGACGCAATTCGACTCCAACTACAGGAAAGTTCTCGTAGCGGCCCGCCGTGCACGCCAGTTGCAAAATGGTTCTGCCGCGCTCGTCGCCACTCACTCCACCAAGGCCTGCCGCATCGCCCAGGACGAAATCGAAGCCGGCAAAATCGCCTTCGTCCGCAAAGACGAAGTCTCCGTCCTCAAGCCCCCGGTGGACGAAAACGGCGTCCCCATCTTGCACAGCTAGCTGTCATCGATCGAAAATCCGGCCCGCGGCACGGTAACCATCACTTCGCCGCGGCTCTCTGTCTCCTTCGGCGTTCCAGAGCCTCATCATTTCCGTTCTTCGCGCGCTTTGACAAATTCGCGTTCTGCGTTTGGACGACTCCGCATCTAAGTGTGCATCTGGGCAGTCCGGGGCTCCCACATGCGCACAATTCACTCCACCAGCCGTCTGCTGCTGTCGCTGTCTGTATCGGCAGCAGGAGTGTTTCTCGCCTCCTGCTCTGACTACAGCCTCAATCCACGGCTTGTAACTCTCCCTGAGAAGAAGAAGCCAGTCATCACGTGGGCCCAGCCCGCGCCCATCACCAATCCCGCTCCGCTCGGCCCTGCGCAACTCAACGCCACCGCCGACGTCCCCGGCTCCTTCGCCTACAGCCCCGCCTCGGGAACCGTCCTTTCCGCCGGGGCCCACCGCCTTACCGCCACCTTCACGCCGCGGGACTCCGAGCACTACAACGCCGCCACCGCGTCCGTCTCCTTGACCGTGAAGCCCGGCCAGCCCAGCACCCGCCTCGCAGTCAGCGACAACTTCGGCCGCGTCGTCATCTACAACGAGCCCCTGGCCGACGGCGAAAGTGCATCCATCGTCCTCGGCCAGCCCGACATGAACACCTCGATTGACATTTCCAAAGGGGCCACCAGCATGCCCCCCAACCGCTTCCTGCCCGCCAGAATCGCCGCCGACCCCCAGGGTGATCTGTTCGTCACAGATTGGGTCGATTGCAGGGTCCTCGAATTCCGGCCGCCTTTCACCACATTCATGAATGCCAGCGTCGCCTTCGGGCAACGGAGCCTCACCGAAACCTGCGCCGAAAACCCTTCCGGACCCACTGCGTTGTTTTCCCCTTTTGCGGTCGCAGTAGACCCGAACGGAGACCTTTGGGTCTCCGACGTCGAACTCAGTCAGATCGTTGAATATGTTCCGCCGTTCTCTACCGGTATGGCGCCTTCAGTGGTCATGGGGAAGGGGCTGTGCGAGATTGATATCTCAAGCCGCGATTCCTCAGCCACCAGCCTTTGCGACCCCACGGACATCGCGTTCGATCCCGACGGCAATCTCTGGGTAGCCGACGAGGGATTCGACAGGATTTTGGAATTCAAGCCGCCCTTCTCAACCGGCATGGCCGCAAGCCTCGAACTTGGTCAGGCTTCCTTCACATCGCAGGACTCATGCAACGACGTCTCCAGCACCTGCTTCAACACGGTCGATGCAATGGCATTCGATCCCAAAGGCAATCTATGGATCGCACAGTTGTTCGCCAACCGCATCCTTGAAATCAAGCCGCCCTTCGCAACCGGCATGGCCGCTTCGCTCGTGCTCGGTCAGCCGGACTTTACCACGCCCGCCTCGCATCCCCCATCCGCCAAAACCTTCACGTTTTATCAACAGGGCTATGGTGGTGTAGGGTTGTCTTTCGATCAGGCGGGAAACCTGCTGGTCAGCGATGCGCTGAACATGCGCGTGCTCATCTTCGAGCCGCCCTTCAACAACTACATGAATGCCACCACTGTCCTCGGCCAGCCAGACATGACCTCTAGAGCCCCGGGACTTTATACCTGCCCCCAGCCCACCGCCGCGAGCCTCTGCTTCCCCTGGAGCACGACAACCTTCTGAGAGGTCAAGTTAGTAGCCGAGTTCCCCTCAAGCCGCAAATCCCCCATCGATCAGCAAAGAAGCGCCCGTAATATATCCCGCCTCCGGACCCGCCAGGTACGCTGTCATGGCGGCAATCTCATCCGCGTGCCCGTAACGCTTCATGGCCAGCAGTCCCATCATGGTCTCCGCAAAGGGCCCGCTCGCCGGATTCGCTTCCGTATCCACCGGCCCCGGCTGAATATTGTTGACCGTGATCTTCCGCTCGCCCAGATCGCGCGCCAGCCCCTTCGTAAAGCTCGCGACAGCTCCCTTCGTCAGCGCGTAAATCGATCCGCCCTGGAACGGCATCCTCTCGCTGTTCACTGAGCCGATGGTGATAATGCGCCCTCCGTCCGGCATGTGCCTCAGGGTCTCCTGGATCGCCGTAAAAACACTGCGTACATTCACTGAGAGCGCTCTCTCAAAATCTTCGGCCGGATAATCGGCAATCGTTCCCAGGGCCAGCACGCCCGCGTTGTTCACCAGAATGTCGATCTTCCCAAACTCCTTCGCCGCCTGCTGTACGGCCGCGCGCACGGCTGCCTGGTCCGCCGCGTCTGCCTTGATCGCGATTGCCTTGCCGCCTTCCTGAGCGATGCCCTCCACAACCCCCTGCGCACGATCCGGTGAAGAACTGTAGGTGATCGCGACAGCGGCTCCTTCTTTCGCCAGTCGCTTCGCAATGGCCGCGCCAATCCCGCGCGACGCCCCCGTAACAATCGCCGACTTCCCCGTCAGTGTCGCCATCCTCATCTTCCTCCCGGCTTCGTCCTTTCTATTTCCGGAGCGAACCGTAAAGCAATATCGATTCTGGCTATTCTCAGGGATGAAATCCAAAATTCACAACACGCCTTGTGGAATTCTCGCAAATTTGTGGCCCACGCGCGTACCGCAAGTCTCGCGTCCGCCACCCTGGCAAGCGTCCCTGCCCGCAAGCCGCTTACTCGTACCTCAACGCAACTGAAGGCTCCACGCGCATCGCCTTGCGCGCCGGCAGATAACAGGCCGACATTGCAATCGCGGCCAGTCCCACGGCCACTGCCGTCATGGTCGCCGGATCATTCGCGCCAATGCCGTAGAGCAGCGGAGCCAGCAGTCGTGCCGCACCCAAAGCCGCGCAAAGCCCAATCCCCAGTCCAATCCCCGTCAGCCGCAGTCCCTGCCCCATCACCATCTTCAGCACGTCGCTCCGCCGCGCGCCCAGCGCCATGCGCACGCCAATCTCGTGCGTCCGCTGCGACACCACATAAGCAATCACCCCAAAGAGACCAATCGCGGTCATCACCACCGCCAGTATCCCCGACACCCCCAGCAGCCACCCCATGGCCCGCGCCGGAAAGAGCGGAAATGCCATGAAATCGCCGATCGTCTGCACCAGGGTCGTCGTCATCAGCGGATCAACAGCCGGCACCTCGCGCCGAACCTCATCCAGCACCTCGCGCTCGTCCCCCGCCGTTCGCACCACCAGCGTCCGCGCCGCCGGCAGCGTCCCACGGAACACCGCCGCCACCGGCCCTTCGCCCAGCGTCCGGTACTTGCCGTTCTTCACCACGCCCACCACCTGGCTCGTGGTCTTCTCTCCGCTCAGCGCCAGCCGCTTGCCCAGCGGGTCCTCGCCCGGCCAAAGCCGCCGCGCCAGGTATTCGTTGATCACCACTCCTTCCGGCGTCGCGCTCTCGGCCTCCTTCTCCGTCAGATCCCGTCCCCGCAGCAGCGGAATCCCCATCGTCCCCAGCAACCCCGACTCCACGCGAAACACACTCACCTGAATCTGATTCGGATCGTGCCCCACGAATTTCCCCGCCGTTCCCACTTGCCGCGAGGTCCCGAGCGGTAAAAACGCTGCGTAGCTCGCCGATGTCACTTGCGGCAACCGCTTCACCTGCTCCAACAACCGCGCATAAAAGTCCTTCACCTTCTCCGGCGTGTAACCCAAACTCCCCGGATCGAGTGTGGCCAGCGCAATATGCCGCGTATCGAATCCCGGATCGATGGCATTCGCATTCATCAGGCTGCGCACGCACAGGCTTGCCCCGGCCAGCAGCACCACGCACATCGCCATCTGCGACACCACCAGCGCATTCCTCATCCGCGCCTTCTTGCGGCCCGCGGTCTGCGACTCCTCTCGGAGCACGCGCGCCGCCTCCGTTGCGCTCGCCCGCAGCGCCGGCGCCAGTCCAAACACCACTCCGGTCGCCATCGATATCCCCGCCGCGAACAGCACCACCCGCCAATCCATCGGAATGTCCAGCGCGATGGGCAAGTTCGCCGGCTTCAGTTGCATCAGCAGCCGCGCTGTGGTCCATGCGATCGCCACTCCCGCGGCGCCGGCAACTCCGGCGAGCATCAGGCTCTCCACCAGCATCTGTCGCACCAGTCGCGCGCGTCCTGCGCCCAGCGCCGCCCGCGTTGCCATCTCCCGCACCCGTCCCGTCGCCCGCGCCAGCAAGAGGCTTGCCGCATTGGTGCACGCAATCAGCAGCACCAGCACAAACACGATCATCAGCAGCCCCGTGAACGCGAAGACATATCCGCGGTAAGGACCAGGCATCAGCGTCAGCGCATACACCTCCGCATCCGGAACCTCTTCTTCTTCAGGATGCGCCAGCCCCAACTGCTTCGCCACAACGTGCATCTCCGCCTGCACGCTCCTGGTGTCGTTTGCGCTGCGCATCTTTCCAGCCACAATCAGCCAATAAGTATCCCGGCTCGTCAGCCGCGTCTTGTCGTGCGTAAACTTCTCCTGGGCAGTCAACGGTGTCCACATGTCCGTCTCCGTGGCCACCATCAGCCCTGAGAAACCCGCCGGCGCCACGCCCACCACGGTGAAGGCTTCTCCATCCAGCATCAGCGTGCGGCCCAGCACCGCCGGATCCGCGCCCATTTTGTTCTTCCAGCAGGCGTAACTCAGCACCGCCACCTGTCGCGGATTGTCGATATGGTCGTCATCCACTGACAGCGTCCGCCCCATCGCCGCATTCACTCCCAGCAGCGAAAAGAAGTTCCCCGACACTCCCTGCTCACTCAGAATCTGCCCCGACCCCGCACGATTCCAGATCACATCCACGCCATCCCCATCGAAGGCCATCAGCCCATCCAGTGAGCGCGCGTGATCGCGATAGTACGTATAGTCGGGATAGTTGAAGGGCAGATAACTCTGCGGCCCGGTCTTCTTGGGCAACTTCAGCCACAGCTCGATCAGCTTTTTCGTCTCGCTCACGCCCTGCGGCGGCCGCAGCAGGATCCCATTCACAAACGTGAATACCGCGGTGTTCATCCCGATGCCCAGGGCCAGCGCCAGCACCACGGCCGCATTCGATGCCGGTCTCTTCGCCAGCATGCGCATCCCGAAGCGCACATCTCTCCACCATTCCGTAGGCGACAGAATCCCTCGCTGCGCTTTCTGTCGCTCTTTCAGCCCAGTCACGTTCCCAAACTGGCGCCGCGCCCTCCGTGCCGCCTCCTGCGCGCTCATCCCCTGTGCCGCGTAGCGCTGTTCAAGCAGCGCAATGTGCTCGCGGATCTCCTCGTCGAAGGCTTCGTCTTCGCGCCCTTGCACCGCCTGCCCCTTCACTCGCGCCCACAACATCCGGAGTCTCCGCATCGCTTCACCCCTGCCTCTCGAGCTTCAACACGCGTTCCATCACGCCCGCCACGCGCTCCCAGTTCTCCGTCTCGCGTTCCAGTTGCCTGGCGCCCTTTTTTGTAATGGAGTAGAAGCGTGCCCGCCGGTTGTTCTCGCTCGTTCCCCACGTTGAAACGATCCATCCCTGCTGCTGCAGTCGCAGCAGCGCCGTGTAGACCGTTCCCTCGTTCAGGTCCAGAACCCCATCGCTCACCTGCTCGATGCGCCGCGCAATTCCGAACCCGTGCAGCGGTCCCATCGCGTAAAGCGTCTTCAACACCATCAGGTCCAGCGTCCCCTGCAGCACTTCCGACTTACCCTCGCCCATCGCCCGCTCCTTTGGACATTGCATAGAAGCTATCGTATCTCCTATGTAATGTCCATAGGAATGTCCGCGCCCGAGCAACTAGCCTCGTCAGCCTACGCACTCAAGTTCCCGGAGGGAACGCCCGAAAATAGCCCCGGGGTGGACCCTGAGCGAAGTGAAGGGGGAACCCGGGGACACACCAACCCCACAGCCCACGTCCCGGAGGGCCGCCCGAATCAGGCCTATTTCCATGGTTTCGCGTGGAATACCGTTCCCGATCCTTCTCGGCTCCTACGCTCTGTTCTGCGGCAACTGCGTCCCTGGCCCTCTTCGCCGCGCCCGATACGCATAGAACACCGCCAGCAACGGCGGCGCAACCAGCACCCCCCAGAACGGCCAGATCACCCCCAGCGCGATAGGCACAAGCACCGATGCCCACAGCGGCACCTTCGCCGTTCTCCTCATGATGTAGGGCTGGAGCAGCAGTCCGTCGACCACCGCAATCACCGCATACAGTCCGAGCACGCCCAGAGGATGCTCCCAATCCATCCACTTGATGGTTGCCGTCAAAACCGGCCCCAGCAGCCCCAGGATCGGCCCAATGTGCGGCACGATCTGGGTTACCGCGGCAATCACCGCCCACAGCGGAGCCAGCGGCACATGCAGAATGGTGAGTCCGATCAGCCACAACACTCCCACCGCCAGGGAGTCCAGGAACTGGGCCACCACCCAACTCTTCAGCGCCCCGCCCGTGGTCCGCACATGCTCTCTGAAATCCATCATCCCCCGCACAGTTCCCTTGCCCCTGAACACGACTGAGCAGTTGTTTAGATTCGACAGGGGAAGGGCGGGTTGTGGCTCCCGGTATGGCCCGGCTTAGCCGGCGACTGCCTGGGTAGCAACAGCGGCGGGCTGGGTGACGCGTGTCAGCTTCGCCGTCACCCGCATCACGCCGGGCCAGACTCTCAGGCAGAACGGCAATACGGCGCGCGCGAGGGCGTTGTTCAAACCATCGGCCGCGAACTCGGCAAGGCGCATCTGGGGCAGCAGCGCGGACCGCAGTCCAGCCTGGAAGAGTGGCGCAGGCTGGGCGGCGACATAGGCAGCGACCGCACAACGTGCGGAATGCAGCGCGATGGATATGCCGTCGCCGGTGAACGAGGGGATGACGGCTGCCTGATCGCCGATGCAGTAGAGCCCATCCTCCGTAGTGCGGCGGATGAAACCATAGGGGATATGGGTGATGGCGATCGGCTTGTCGAGCAACGGCTCCGCACCGGCAAGCCTCATCGCAAGATGCGGGCAGTCCTGCTGCATCTTCGCGAGGAAGCTCTCCCAGCGATTGCCCGCGCGTGCAAAATACTTCTGCTGCACCACGCAGCAGAGGTTGGCAAGGCCGTCTTCAACCGGCTGGATGCCGGCATAGCCCCCGGGATAAAGCATCAGCTCGGAGGCGCGCGCCAGCTCTGCGGACTGCGTGGGCGCCAGTCGAAAATACATTTTGAAGGCCACCCATCGTTGCGGATCCGTGGGACGCGCATGGCCGCGGAGATCGTGCTTCCCAGTAGCAAGAAAAACTGTTGGAGCTTCAAAGGCGGCGCCGTCGTCGAGCACAGCCTGCCAGGCGTTGCTCGCCGTGCGGCGAAGCGACTGTACAGCGCGGCCGCGCTCGACGCGGACTCCTGCGGCCACGGCTTCGGCGATCAGCGCCGTATCAAGCGCCTTGCGCGTGAGCGAGGCTGCTGGAAAAGGCAAGGGAGCCTCCGCGGCGCGCCGGGCAGCGGCAAGGCGAACATTCTGGATGGGCACCGCGCCAAGCGAGCCCACATCGATGCCGAGCGCGTGCAGGTCCTCAAGAGCCTCACCGCTCAGAAACTCTCCGCAAACCTTATGGCGCGGTTTGGGCTCGCGTTCGAGCAGCGTAACGCTTCGTCCCTTGCGGGCCAGCGCGATCGACGCGGCACAGCCGGCCACTCCGCCACCGAGGATAAGAACTTCGTCTTGCGATGGAATTCGATTGAGATTAGGCGCTGTAACGGAAAACTCCTTTTTGTTTGGACCCGATACGCTCAACTGTACCGCTCTTGATGGGTCATGCGTAACCAATCCTGCAGTTTGTATGAGTCGCAGGATCGTTAGCCGCGAGTGGTGAGTTCGCGCCAGTTGAGGCCAAGTTCGACCAGAAGCAGCGAAGCCAGGGTGAAGGCAATCACGCCGACCGCGGAGAAGCTGTCGCCAAGATGGCTCCAGTAGCGGGGCCAGAGGTTGAGCACCCGGCTGGAGACGAAGGTAAATGTAACGGCGTACGAACGCGCCATCCATTGGCGATGCTGGACAATCTGGCGGTTGCGCGCGGTGATAAATGCGGCGGTGGTGCAGACCATCCAGGCAGCGGCCTGCATCGAGGTTCCCGGCAAACCGGGACGTCCGGCGGCCAGCGCGATTCCAGTGAACGAACCGACAAAGACGGCAATCACGTAGAGGCGGCCGAGGACGCGATGAAATGTAAGGTAACGCGTGCGAAAACGCGACGAGAACTGCAAGGGGCCTGCCAGCAGAGCGATGATGCCGCTGAGTGTATGCGGGATAAGGAGCGGTCGGTCGGCGATAACCTGCAGACGATAGGCGTGATACATCTGGTAATCGGTGACGAGAAGAAGCTCTGAAGTGATGAAGACGAACAGCGTAGTGAGACCAAGAGAGATCCACAGCACGGTTTTAAATTTCGAACGGCCGGATCGGGCCGCGAGCAGGATGGAAGATGCCACTATTAGCCTCTGATTCATAGACGTAATCAGGGGGCAACGAAGGCGAACGTGAACAAAACTTCATGTCCTTCCGGTGAACCTCCCGCATGCAGGTAAACGGGCCGCCAGGCCGGGGTGCAAAGTGGTGCTTTTGCGATCAAATCGCGAAATTTTGCTACCCCTGCCGTAGACTCCAAATTCTGTTACCCCTGTCGGAGACTTTTCACGATTTTTGACCCGCTTTTTGGTGCGCTAAATCACATTCTGTCTGGGAGCGCAAGCGCAGTTAGCCGCACCGCAGGTGCCTGCTAGAATCTAGCCATGCGCGTTACCGTTGGCGTCTCGGGAGGCATCGCTGCCTACAAGGCCGCGGAGCTGGTCCGCGAACTACAGCGTCAGGCCCTGGAAGTTCATGTAGTCATGACCGAGGCCGCCTGCAAGTTCGTGCAGCCATTAACGTTCGCCGCCCTCTCCGGTCATAAAGTCATCACCGGCATGTGGGATGAAACCGGCAGCGCCGAAGGCGCATACGACTCCTCCATCGAGCACATCGGCGAAGCCCAGTGGGCCCAGGCCCTGGTCGTCGCCCCCGCCACTGCCAATATCCTGGCCAAGTTCGCCCACGGCATCGCCGACAACTTCCTCACAACAATGTACTTAGCCACCAACGCGCCGGTCCTCGTCGCCCCCGCCATGAACGTGAACATGTGGGAGCACCCGGCCACCAAGGCGAACCTGCAAGTCCTTCGTGAAAGAGGAGTTAGGGTCGTCGACCCGGGCGTCGGCGATCTCGCCTGCGGCATGGTCGGCGCCGGCCGCATGGCTGAGCCCGCCGCCATCGCGGAAGCCGTCCTCAACATCCTCGGTCCCCGCCACGACCTCGCCGGCGAAACCGTCCTCGTCACCGCCGGCGGCACCCGCGAAGCCCTTGATCCTGTGCGCTTTATCGGCAATCGCTCCAGCGGCAAAATGGGCTACGCCATCGCTGAAGCCGCCCAATCCCGTGGCGCCAAAGTCATCCTCATCAGCGGCCCCTCCGCCCTCTATCCCCCTTCGCATGTGGAGTTTGTGCGGGTCACCACGGCCGAGCAGATGCGCAACGCCGTCATCGGCCGCATGTATGAAGCCACCATGATCATCAAATCCGCCGCCGTCGCCGACTACCGCCCCGTCGTCGTCTCCGACCAGAAACTCAAGCGCACCGGCCCCATGACCATTGAGCTCGCGCCCACGGAAGACATCCTCGCTGAAGTCGCGCGCCACCGCCGTCCCGGCCAGCTCATCATCGGCTTCGCCGCCGAAACCGAAAACCGCGTCGAAAACGGCCGCGCCAAGCTTCTGCGCAAAGGCGCTGACGCCATTGTGATTAACGACGTCTCCGGCGACCGCATCGGCATCGATTCCGACCTCAACGCCGTCACCTTCCTCACCACGTCCACCTCCATCGAAATGCCCGAGATGACCAAGCGCAAGCTCGCCGACCGCATCCTCGACGAGACCCTCAACCTGCGCCGCCCCAGGCAGTCGCTCATGGTGGAACTCGAAGGCGTATCCGCGCAGGATCAGGTGCTCCAGCAATCCGCCCCGCCCGCGCGCCGCCCCATCATCGTGGAGTAGCCGTTTGACCGCCCTCGACCCCACCCTCCAGCAGGCCCTCGCCGCCCGCCTGCGCTTCTACCGCGACCTCGGCCTCACCGACTTCTACCGCCGCCCCTTCGACCCCGCGCTCCTCGAGGCCCTTCAGACCGCCGCGGAATCTCAACAAGCCCAAAACCTGGGTGCCCCATCCAATCCGGCAGTTTCATCGCCGGATTGGGTGGGAGACCACGACCCCCAGTTCAACCCTCAGGAGACCGAAATTCCGCCCCGCAAGCCCATCGCCGCCCCGCCCTCCGTCACCCCCGCAGTCACTGACCCCGCCGCCGCCCTCCGCATCATCCGCGAAGAGATCGGCGACTGCACCCGCTGCGCTCTCCACAAGGGCCGCAACAAGATCGTCTTCGGCGACGGCTCTCCTACCGCCCGCCTGATGTTCGTCGGGGAAGGCCCCGGCGCCGATGAAGATGCCCAGGGACTCCCCTTCGTCGGCAAGGCCGGCCAGCTACTCAACAACATGATTTCCGCCATGGGACTCAAGCGCGAAGAGGTCTACATCGCCAACGTCGTCAAGTGCCGCCCGCCGCAAAACCGCACTCCAGAGCCCGACGAAGCCAACACCTGCTCGCCATTCCTCTTCCAGCAGATTGACGCCATCCGTCCCGAAGTCCTCGTCGCCCTCGGCGCCACCGCCGCCACGTATCTGCTCGGCCAGCGCCAACCCCTCGCCGGCCTCCGCGGCCGCGTACACACCTGGCGCGGCAGCAAGCTGATCGTGACCTACCACCCAGCCTTCCTCCTCCGCGACCCCCGCCAGAAGAAGGAAGCCTGGGCAGACCTCCAGATCGCCATGCGCGAACTAGGCCTCAAGCCGCCCGCAAAAAGCTGATCTCCCCCTCAGCCAGATCAGGGCTTACCGGCTGCGGAAAAACCCGACGCGAGCAGGTTTCGCGGAAGGCCACCGCTTAGGCTGCAGCAGGGGCTTTCCCGCTTGTCCCGGCTGCCAAAGATAAACGTGCGTCGCTTCGTCATTTCCGCGCGCCCGCACCGTCACATGTTCTGGAAAGATCACCTGGAAAGCGCCGTCGTCGCCATATCCCGGCGCCACAATGCGCAGCGTCGGATCGGCATCGTCGGCCACCATCAACCGAACTCCCGCCGCATTCTGTGATCGCTGTTGGCGCCTGGCCCGCGGCAGTTAGAACGCAGCACGCCAGCCACGCCGCCGCAACCACCGCCGACCTCTTTTGAAAGGTCATCGGGCCTGACCCTCGCGCCGCGCTTACTTGTGTTCGCTCAGCGTCTCATCGCGCCACAGAACCACGCCGCCCAGCAGCCCCGTCTCATTCGACACCACCGTCACATCATCCGGCAGCTTGAAGTCGATCTTTTTCGTGTTCCCGCCGCCCAGGTAGAGATGGTCCCAGTTGAACGTGTTCCGCAGCTGGTTAATCATCTCCAGCACGTACTTGTTCCAGCGCTTCTTGCCAAACCTGTCCAGCCCGCGCCGCCCAATGTAGTCCTCGTAGGTGTACTTCTTCCACGGATGATGTCCCAGCTCCATCGCCACCAGCCGTCCCGAGGTGTAGATCGAATTCCCCATCCCCGTGCCCAGCGTGATGATCATCTCAATGCCGTCGCCTTTGATCGCGCCATAGCCCTGGATCGCCGCGTCATTCGCCACTCTCACCGGCCTCTTCCAGCGCTTTTCCAACTCGCGCTGCAGCGGGAACCCGCGCCACGACGGATGCAGGTTAAACGCGCTCCACGTGACCCCGCGCTTCACCACGCCCGGAAATCCCACGGACACGCGATCGAACTTTGGCAGCAGCTCGCGCAGCGTATCCAGTCCCTTCAATATTGCATTCGCCGTCGGAATCGCCGGCGTGGGAATCCGCTGCCGGTCGCTCACCGGCGTGCCGGTCGCATCCAGAAGCATGGCTTTCAATCCTGAGCCGCCGATATCGACTGCCAGGGTGATGGGTCCAACGATCTTGGCGGAGATAGACTTCGAGGCGGGTGTGGACTTGGCCGGCGCTTTAGGTTTCATCAGCACGAATTGTACTCAATGACACTCGGTATCGAATAGCAACCACACCGCATTGGTTCAGATCCTTTGTTCTGCTCGATCCTCTTGCAGATTGTTCAAGCGATCTTTCCCCGCATGAGCGTTCGCCACGAGCCTGCCGTGCCCCATCCAATCCGGCAGTTTCATCGCCGAATTGGGTGGGAGACCACGACCCCCACCGCGACGGTTCCCATTAAACTGGTCTTTGCTCCCGATGTCTCTCTACTGCGAAGTCGCGCTCCCCGTCCCCCTGGACCGCACCTTTACCTACGCCCTCCGCGGCGGCCAACGTCCGCAGCGCGGCTCCCGCGTCATCGCGCCCTTCAACAAAGAAAAACTCATCGGCATCGTCATGAGCGTCACTGACGCCCCTCCCGTCGGTTTCGAAGCCCGCAACATCGAAGCCGTCCTCGATCAAACTCCCGAAGGAGAGCCCGCCCAGGAACCGCTCCTCAGTGAAGCCCTGCTCTCCCTCGCCGAGTGGATCGCGCAATACTATCTCGCCCCCATCGGTGAAGTCCTGCGTGGCATGCTCCCGCTCATGGCGGAAGTCCGTCGCACTGTCTACTACCGCATCACCGACCTCGGCCGCGACATGCTCGCCGACAGCCTCGAAAACCAGGCAGGCATTCCATTCGCCGCGAAGACGAAAAGCGAAGCTGTCTGCTGAAGAACAGAACATCCACCGCCGCGTTCTCGAGAAGACTGGCCTCAGGCGAAGCGGTCAAAGTATCCACTCTCCGCACCGCCACTGGCGCATCTCTAGCCGTTCTCGCCGCGCTCGTCCGCAAAAAATGGATCGCCCGTGAAACCGCCGCTGCCGAGCGCGACGCCCGCCGCACCGAGCGCTTCGCCGTCCTCGATTCCTGAAGCGCGCCTGCCCGCGCTCACGCCGAAGCAGCAAGCCATCCTCGCCGAACTCGCAGCCTGCGGCGGCGAGATGCCCATCGCCGATCTCCGCAAACGCGAACTGCCCAGCTCCACGCTGCAAACCCTTGTCCGCCGCGGACTGGTCCGCATTGACGAGCGCCCCGCCGCCTTCCGCCTCGGCGGAATCGAAAATACAGCCGGGCCCATCCGCCTCAACGAACCGCAGACCGACGCACTCGCCTCCATCGCCTCCGCTCTCGGAGGCGCGTTCCACGCCTTCTTACTCCACGGAGTGACGGGCTCCGGCAAGACCGCCGTCTACCTCGCCGCCATGCAGCGCGCGCTCGACCTCAACCTCGCCTCCATCCTGCTCGTTCCCGAAATCGGCCTCACCCCGCAAACCGCTGGCCTGCTTGACGCCGCCTTCGGCCGGAAGGTCGCCCTGCTTCACTCCGCGCTCACGCCTGAAGAACGCAGCGAGCAGTGGCGGCGCATTCGCTCGGGCGACGCGCCCATCGTCGTCGGCACGCGTTCCGCCATCTTCGCGCCCGTCCCCAACCTCGGACTCATCCTCGTCGACGAAGAACACGACCAGAGCTACAAGCAGGAAGAAACCCCGCGCTACAACGCGCGCGACGTCGCCGTGATGCGCGCAAAATTCGCCAACGCCGTCGTCGTCCTCGGCTCCGCCACGCCGTCACTCGAAAGTTGGCAGAATACAGTCCAAGGCAAGTACAAGCGCATCGACATACGTGACCGCGTCAACCAACGCCCCATGCCTGAAGTCGAACTCATCGACATGCGCAGCGAGTTCCAGCAGACCGGCCAGGAAAATCTTTTTTCGCGCTCGCTCATCCAGCAGACCCAGGCCGCCCTTGAACGCGGCGAGCAGGCCATCATCCTTCTCAACCGCCGCGGCTACTCCTTCGCCGTCATGTGCCGCGCCTGCGGAGCCAAGCTCGAGTGCCAGAACTGCGCCATCGCCCTCACCCACCACAAGCCGCCCGCTGAAGATGGACTCGCCCGAGAAGGCCAGCGCCTGGAATGTCACTATTGTGGCTACCGCCGCACCGTCCCCGCGCGCTGTCCCCAGTGCGATTCCGAACACCTGTTCTATCTCGGCGCCGGCTCGCAACAGGGCGAAGAGCGCCTCACTGAAATCTTTCCCACCGCGCGCATCGGCCGCATGGATCGCGACACCGTCCGCGGCCGCCACGATCTCGAACGCCTTCTCGCGCGACTCCACTCCGGCGAAATCAATCTCCTCGTCGGCACCCAGATGATCGCCAAGGGCCACGACATCCACGGCGTCACGCTGGTCGGCGTCGTCGGCTGCGACCACGCGCTCTCCATGCCCGACTTCCGCGCCGCCGAGCGTGTTTTCCAGCTCATGACGCAGGTCTCAGGCCGCGCCGGCCGCGGCGAGCTGCGCGGGCGCGTCGTCGTGCAGACCCACCACCCCGATCACTACGCCATCATCTCCGCCAGCACCCACAACTACTCCACCTTCGTCGAGAAAGAACTCAAATATCGCCGATGGATGCACTACCCGCCCTTCGGCGTCCTTGCCAACGTACTCATCCAGTCGCCCAGGCTCGAAGAAGCCGCCAACTGGTCCACGATCCTCGGCAAATGGTTTCAGCAATCCACGCCGCAAGGCGTACGCGTCCTCGGCCCCTGCACCGCGCCCGTCGCGCGCATCAAGAGCATCTACCGCTTTCATCTGATTCTGAAAGCCACCTCGCGCAAAACCCTCAACTCCGTGCTCCGTGCCATGCTCGCCCACGCCGAAACCGCCAACATCCCCCGCCGCAACCTCACCGTCGACGTAGACGCCCAGCGCCTCATGTAGCGAAGGCAGCAATGTTAGCGGAGCTAGCGTTGCTAGCGGAGTTGGTGATGCCAACTCATCTATAAGAACTTGTCATCCTTCTATGAAAAGAAGCGCACCTGTCCAGAGGAATTTGCGTAATCGTTGCGGACAGACTTCTATTCGTGCTCGTGGCACACAAGGAGATTCGAGTCCCGGCCGCTCCATCTGAGGAGGTCCTGGCGGTATCCCGTCGGACAGAGGATGAACGAGCTGGCCGGGCACTTTCTAGGCAACGGTCGCAAATTCCTTTTCACTGCTCGCAGCCGCCGTCGTGGCGGTGGGAAAGTGGGAAGCGTCTTTTCGGCTTTCCACTTTTCCACCGCCATGCGGGCCGGCCAGGTTGTGCCCGTCGATTTAGCTTCGGGCAAACATCTGTTCGTCGAAACAGACTCCGTGGCGCAGCATCGCCCAGGCCGCGTTCAGCAGCTTGCGGGCCAGCGCGATCTTGGCCACCTGCGCCGGTTTACGTGCGCGCAGCCTCGCGTACCACTGGCCTACGGGAGCCGATTTCCGCGCCGCCACCTGTGCCACCTGCAGCATGATCCAGCGCAGCGTGTTCGATCCCTGGTGCGTAATCCCACCCCGTTTGCGCTTGCCCGCCGACTCCCGCACCACCGGCACCAGCCCCGCATAGCTGGCCAGCGCCTGCTTGTTGGCGAAGCGCCCCACGTCGCCCATCTCCGCCAGAATCACCATGGCCGAGTAGGCTCCGATCCCCGGCACCGACTGCAGACAGCGTGCCCGCGCATCGGCAGCAGCCATCTGTTCCAGCTCTCGCGTCTGGATCCCAATCTCGGTGTCCAGATGATCCACCTCCCGCAGCCAGGTATCGACCACCATCCGTGCTGCCGGACTGAGCGCAATCGCCTTCAGCCACAAGCGCCCGCGCTTGCCGAACACATCCGTCACCGGCTTCACAAACCCCTCCTGGTGCAGCACCGCCTGCAACTGGTTCTTGGCCCGCGCCCGTTGCCGGCCCAGCGCCATCCGCAGACGTACCCGCAACCGCAACTGCTGCGTGGCTTCATCGGCCATCCACGCCTCCGGCAATAAATCACAGCGCGACAGATGCGCCAGCGTCGCCGAATCCACACGGTCGTTCTTCAGCTTGGCCGAGGCGATCGCCTTCACCCGTTGCGGATGCACCATCACCATCCGCTCCGCCTTCGGCCGCGCCGCCCGCTGAAACGCCGGCCAGAAACCGCTGGCCTCCACCACCACCTGCCGCGGACCGGGAACACTGCCAAGCCACTGCTGCAACGCCGCCGCATGGTTAGCCACCTGACCATGACGCAACACCTTCCCGCTTGCACTTACCGCCGTCAAGTAACAGAATCGTTGGTGAAGATCTACTCCTATGTGGGTCTTCATGGCGTACCTTCCTCCTAATCACTTCGTGTGCTTCGAGCACGTATCAGGAAGGTACGCCTCTTTTCATCCCATCTGAGCGGACCCTGAGCGGAGCGAAGGGGAAGTCGAAGGATCTGCGGTTGCATTTGACTAACTCCCCTAACTCCGCTACTGCCCCGGCGGCTCCCCAACCGCCTCCGGCACAATCCTTAACTCGCCCTTGAACACCTGGTACTTCTCGAAGCGCATATCATTCACCGCCGTGACTATAAACTTATCGACCGTTTTGAATACGTCATAGTTAGTCTGGGTCCAGTTCGTCACATGGTTGAATGGCCCCACCGTGGTCGAGATCGCCTTCTGCGGAAGAAAGTAGCTCTTGCCCCCAACCTCAACCTCCCCATACTCCACCACAATACCCGACTGCGCGATGGGAGCGTCCTTGTCTAACTCGGCCTTGACGGTGAGGCGCATAACCTTGCCCGTCGCTGGCTCAATCGCAAGCTCACCGTAATACGGAGGAGTGGCTTCAAACTCGTTCATCCCGCCGCCGGGCCGCATATAACAGCACCACTTCACGTAGTAAGTCGACTCATTCTCATCGATCGCAAAGCGCAATACCGCAAGCTTGCTGTCGCCGCTCTGTTCCCAGCGGCTCCAGCCCACCTTCGATTCCGCGATGTCGTGCATCACCCCCGCCAGCAGCGGACCGAATATGCCGCGCGTCGTCAGCCCCATGCGCGATGGCCGAAAAGTAGCTTCCGATTCCGGATCCTCTGTTATCCAATTCGCAGGCCCGTGCGATCCTCCCCAGCGCTGTTCCTCCTCAGCTTCCATCCAGCCGATATACCGCACCTGCGCACTGTTGCGGTCAATGAAGTGAAACACTCCCGGCGTAAAGTATTGGGGAATGTTCGCAAAAGGAACGTTCTTCGTGTCCTGGAACCGCGTCGTGCTCCGCGTGGCAATGAAGTTCGGCAGCCCCTCCGTCTCGTCTCCCACAAATTCCACGGCGCGCGTGAGAATCTCCCCCTGCATCTTCGCGTCGGGAACAGAGTCCGACGGAATCTCAGCAGCAGGCGGCGCAAGGAAAGCCGATGCGTCCGCCAGTGCCAGCAGCGCCGTGCGCGACTTGTCCCCGGGAAGTGCGACGCTCATCCGCTCCATCCTGGCCGTGCTCAGCCGTTCCGTGAGCGATAGATTGGAAAGAAGCGTCGCGATCTGCTTGTCAGCTCGTTTGTGCGTGGAAGCAAGTTGCTCCTGAAGCTGCTGAACCGTGACCTTGTCCAGAGCGAGGGCCGGAAACGCCGTCAGAAAAACGCCGATCAGTACAACCAGCCTTCGCATCACCACCCCCGGCAGCCCCATCGGAACGCGCGAAGATCATAGGCCGAATCGCCGCCAGGACTTGTGATCATGGTCACGACCGCGCTGCTCCTTCTAACCGCGCTAACCCCGCTCCCTTTACTGTGTCACTGTGAATGGATTGATCCCCATCAGGTGCATCAGCGACGCATCATAAAATGGCACCGGCGTAAATGTCAGCAGCAGAATAATCAGCCCCGCCACGCCCAGCCACAGCCGCGGCTTGCTCAGCGGCTCCTCTGCCGGCACCTTCGGATGCCGCAGCGCCGGCAGCATCATGAACACGCCCCACAACAGCCATCCCACCCACCACACCACGCCCGCTACAAACAACGCGAACGGCAGCAGTTTCGTAACCCGGCGGTTCCAGCGCGGCGAAATCGCATACAGAATGTGCCCGCCATCCAACTGCCCGCCGGGAATCAGATTCAGCGACGTGATAAATAGCCCGATCCATCCCGCCACCAGCACCGGATGCGGAGCAATATTGTCGAACGAAGGAATCGTCGGGTCCCACTGCACCAGCAGATGATGCAGAATGCGGATCGTCAGCGGCTCGCCGCCAAACCGGATCAGCGCATGCGTCGGCTCGCTGGGCATGTGGAAACTCATCGCAAATCCCACCGCCACTGCGAATGCCGAAGCCACAAACCCGGCCAGCGGCCCGTAGATGCCCACATCCATCACTGCGTTCAATGACGGCATGCGCGACCCCAGGCGGATCACCGCGCCCATCGTCCCGCTCAGCGTCGGAGCCGGCAAAATCCAGGGCAGGGAAGCGCGAATCTTGTGCGCCCTGCATGCAAAGTAGTGTCCGAATTCATGAATCAGAAGGATCGACAGCAGCGCTCCGGAAAACCAAAACCCGCCCACGTACTTCTCCGGATGATCCGCCAGCCACGCCCACGGCCACAGGTCGCCGTCGCGCACCACGGGCGGCATGCCTTCCATGAAGTTTTCCATAAATCGCGCGCCATTCGCAGTCGTGGTAATCACGCTGGCGCACAGCAGAAGCAGCGGAATCCCGTAGCGCTTGAAGGGCTTGCGCTTTCCCTTGGCTGCAGCCTCCGCGCTCGGAGCGGCCTTCGACCCACTTCCGCTCGGCGGCGCAGCCACGCGCGTCTCCAGCAGCCCAACTCCTTGCGTGCCGCGGTTCGCTTCGGCGGTTCCTGCAACTTGCTGGAACTGCAATCGGCTCACTCGCTCGCGGGCTTGGTGCTGGCCTTGTCGCCTTCCAGCGCGTGCAGATCCTTCCCAGGCTTGAAGCGAACCGCCTTGCCTGGCGTGATGCTGACCTCAGTGCCCGTGCGCGGATTGCGTCCGATTCCCGTCTTGCGCGCACGCACGCTGAACACGCCGAATCCCCGCAGTTCGATTCGTTCGCCGGCTGCCAAAGCTTGCTTCAAGCCCTCGAACACGGTGTCGACGGCGGCTTCTGCCTTGGTCCGCGGCAGGCCAGTGCGCTCAATCACATGATGAACAATGTCCTGCTTAATCAAAGGGGAACCTCGCTAATACGATTTCAATTGCAGGCTTCAGCGGCGGCGCTCATGTGCCTTCCCATTCCTGCCCGCCACGCTCTGAACCAACCCCGCACCCGCTTGCAAACCCGGAAAACGGAATCTGTGCAGCCGCTCAAGCGCTCTACCCTAGTGATGCTACAGGTTTTGCGCGATTTGGGGAACTGTCGAGTTTGATCCCCCACGGTATTTTCTTCCCGCCTCCAAGCTCCGTAAGCCCGCTTCAATCCCGCGTTGTCTTTGGCGGGTAACTCCCGTAACATGAAGGAACCGATTGTTTATTTAGCCTGAGAAGCCATTGACTGTTATCGAGGACCCTGAAGTGTCCGGCCGAATAGGCTCCCAGGCATAGAAACTTACGCCGTCTGACCCAGCTCTGGATTGGCCGAAACGGCCTTGCCTAGGTTCTCATTTCCGACCTGATACGGAGTTATGCGTGGCCATAGATAGGGATCCAAAGCCGATTCGCATTGGCGTACTTGCCGGCGAGCCCATCCGCCTCGCGGGCCTCAACATGATCTTCGAGCAGGTTCCCCCTCCCAATCAGCCCCGGCTGATACCCGTCTTCGGCACCCTCGAACAATTGCTCTCAACTCCCGAAGTCGAATACCTGGTGGTCGACCTCAACTCTTCCACCGGCGGCCTGCAAACCCTCGAACTCGTCCGCCGCTCCCGCCCCGGCATGCGCCAGATCGTCATCGGCTCCGGGCACGATGAGGGAGCGATCCTCGAGGCCATCATTGCCGGCGCACGCGCCTACCTCGACTCCACCGCCTCCCCTGAAACCGTCCGCCTGGCCTTGGACGTGGTCGTCAGCGGCTCCATCTGGGCGCCCCGCAAGCTGCTCTCCAAGCTCATCGATCGCCTTCTCAAAGTCCCCGACAGCGGCGCCAGCACCCCCGACGTTCAATTCACCGACCGCGAGCGCCAGGTGCTCGGCCTGATTTTGCTGGCCCGCTCCAACAGGGAGATCGCGAAGCAGCTCGGCATCGAGGAGCGCACCGTCAAAGCCCACGTCGGCAGCCTCATGCGCAAAACCGGCGCCGACAACCGCATCGCGCTCTCCATGTTCGCCATCAGCCGCGCCCTCGTCCCTGAAAGCAAGCAGTCCCCAACTCCCGATAAATAGGACTTGAACGAAGCCGCTGCGGCGGCGGACGCTTCCGCGTGCGGCAGAGCTAGCTTTTGTGGCTGCCGGGGTAGTTTGGTTCGCAGAGAAGGAGGATTCTCTGTGAACCAACTACGTCAGCTCATGCTTGAGGAGTTGCATCGCCGCAACTTCGCCGAGACTACCATCCGTACCTACCTGCACGGTGTTGAGCACTTCAGCCGGTATTTCCGCCGTCCGCCTGATCAGCTTGGTCCGGAGGACATACGCAAGTATCAGGCGGCTGCTTTTCACCCAGTTCAAGTTCAGCCCGAACACCGTAATCCTGCGGTTGGCGTCGCTGCGGTTCTTCTACATTCACGTGTTGAAGCGCAGCTGGAGCATCGCCGATACGCCCTATCCGAAGAAGTTGCGTCACCTTCCCGGGGTGCTCAGTCAGGAAGAAGTTGCGCGGCTGATCGACGCGGCCGATACACCTTTTCATCGCATCCTGCTGATGACGCTCTATGCCACAGGCGCACGTCGCGCAGAAGCAGCCCGCCTCAAGGTCAGCGATATCGACAGCCAGCGGATGGTGGTTCACATCCACGAGGGCAAGGGCGGCAAGGACCGCGATGTCATGCTCAGCCCGAAGCTGCTCGAAGAGCTGCGCACCTACTGGCGCGGACTACGGCGCAAGCCCAAGGAGTGGCTATTCCCCGGCAACCGCTGGCACACAGCTAGTTACCCTGTCACCACCAAGGTCCTCTGGTCTGCCTGCCAGATCGCTGCCGAACGCGCCGGCCTCGATAACAGGTGCATTCATCCCCACACATTGCGCCATTGTTTCGCGACCCATCTTCTTGAAGCCGGCGCCGACCTGCGCACCATCCAGATCCTGCTTGGGCATCGCGACCTCGAAGTAACGACCATCTATCTGCATCTTTCCCAACGGCATCTCGAGCGCGACCGCCAGCCCGCTCGATGCTCTCTCGTTCTCTTCACAAGGAAGACATAAACACAGTTGAACAACCGGCCTCTCCTGGAGATGGCCGACATTGTTCGCTGTGCCGGACAGGCATTTATCGAACACAGTCGCAGGTGGATCAACTGGCAACACCAGAAGGTGCTGCTAGCCATCGCGCGCTGCCGCACCGCCGCGCTGGGCGGGCATCGCGACCGCTGCATCGGCTGCGGACATACGACCAGGATCTCCTACAACTCGTGCCGAAACAGGCATTGCCCTCGATGTCAGGGCAACGCGCGCCGACGCTGGCTCAAGGCGCGCGAACGGGAACTACTGCCCACCCGCTACGTCCATGCTGTGTTCACTCTGCCGCAGCGAATTAGCCCCGCTTGCCTTGCAGAACAAGCGGCTCATCTATAACCTGCTCTTTCACTCCAGTGCTGAGACCCTGCTTGAGGTTGCTCGCGATCCACGGCACCTCGGTGCCGAGATCGGTTTCTTCAGCGTGCTCCATAGCTGGAATCAGCGCTTGCAGTTTCATCCGCATATCCACTGCGTCGTTGCCGCCGGCGGTCTCGCTCCGGATCACTCAAGCTGGATCTCCGCCCGGCGTTCCTTCTTTCTTCCCATCGGCGTGCTCAGCCGCGTCTTCCGCGGCAAGTTCGTCGCCGGACTTCGCAACGCCTTCCATCGCGGTGAGCTTCAGTTCCACGGCGAGCTTTCTGCCTCTAGCTCAACCGCGCGCCTTCGCTCGCCTGGCTGCGGGTACTGTTCCGCCATGACTGGGTCGTCTACTCCAAGCGGCCCTTCGGCGGCCCGGAACATGTGCTGCGCTATCTCGGCGCCTACACCCATCGCGTCGCCATCTCCAACTCCAGGCTGGTCGCTCTCTCCGATGGCAACGTCACCTTCCGCTGGCGCGATTCCGCGCACGGCAACAAGAAGCGGCTCATGACTCTGGCTGTCGATGAGTTCCTGCGCCGCTTCCTGCTCCATCTGCTGCCGCCTGGCTTCGTCCGCATCCGCAACTTCGGCTTCCTCGCCAACCGCAACCGCGCTACGCTCTTGCCGCTCTGCTTCCAACTGCTCGGCGGCTCAGAGCAAGATGCCTGCTTCGGTGGCATCACCGTCCACCGATCAGAACCACTCACTCTGGAACTGTCCTGTCTGCGGCGCAACCATGCGCGTCGTCGAACGGCTCTCCGCCGCGCAACTCCTGCTTCGCTCCCCACCTCAACCAGACCGGCGCGCAGCATGAAACTCTATTCACATCCTCGACCTATACTCGTGCTTCGGCGCGCACGCGGATTCCTCGGTCTCGCCTGGCGCAAAACCCCTCCGATGCCAGCCTCTCGCGGCCTCCACATCCGGCACTCGGCGAGCTGCCGCGCCGCTCCATCCGCGCCGTCAAGGCCACCCGGATCCTGCCCAACTCGGCCTGTCCCTCATCCCTCTGCACCCGTTCAGACCGATTCAAAGTACATAGGCTTCCATGAGGGCGGCTTCCTTCAAGTCGCTGTATCCGAAGCGCCCCTCTGAAGCATGCAGCTGCGCACTGTTATCGTCGCGGGCGCTCCAGATACAGCACTCAGACGTAGCGCCGGTTAGAATGTAGCGCCGGTGTCCTAACCGGCCGTCGTGCGGCCGTCCTCACCCGCGTCGTATGCGGTCCCTGAGTGCCGTGGGCAGCCAGTCTCCGGCGCCCCCCAACACCTCAGGAAATCCCTTATTACCTAAGCAGTCATCCCATGGTTACTAAAATCCACTGTCCTTCCGTACTCTTGTTACATTCCCGCCTGCCCTCCACACTCACAGCAGAAACAACGCAGATCTGGGGAAAGGAGTTCTCCGGTTCGCCGGTGAACTCCTCTTTTTTTTTGTCCATCAAAGCCCTCCCCCGTCCCTAACCCCTAATCCCTAAAACCTGCTGTTTAGACCCTAGATACCACCCCGCCCTCCCCCCTCCCATTTGGAGTAGCCTGAAGCTGAAAGCGCCTCGATTCGGCGTTTTCTGGTCGGCTGCCGCGTGAGAAACCACCCGCCAATCGCGACTAATCAGGACCGTTTCGGGTCTGTACCTGCAATATCCCCGCCTCTGCGCGGGATCGAAAGGACTTGCGAATGAAGAAGCTATTTGCGACTGTAACGCTGTGCCTCGTGCTTCCCTGTGCCGCCTTCGCCGCTTCTTCTCGTGAGGACCTGCAGGCGCGCGTCGACCAGGCTAAAGTCGTCCTCGACGCCATTATGGGCGCGCAGGACGGCTCCATTCCGGCGAACATCATGCAGCACGCCACCTGTGTCGGCGTCGTCCCCGGCCTCAAGAAGGGCGCCTTCGTCTTCGGCGGCCAATACGGCCAGGGAGTCGTCACCTGCCGCACCGGCCATGGCTGGAGCGCCCCGGTCTTCATCCGCATGGCCGGCGGCTCCTGGGGCCTGCAGATTGGCGCGCAGTCCACTGACCTCGTCCTTATCGCTGTGAACAAGCAGGGCTTCCAGGATCTGCTTCGGAGCAAGTTCAAGATCGGCGCAGACGCCGCCGCCGCCGCCGGCCCCGTGGGCCGCAACGGACAGGCCGCCACCGACTGGAAGATGAACGCCGAGCTGCTCACCTACTCCCGCAGCAAGGGGCTCTTCGCCGGCATCGATCTCGACGGCACCGTCGTCAGCCAGAACTCCGACGACACTCAGCTCTACTTCGGCCAACAGTATGGCGCCGACCAGATCCTCACCGGTACCGTCGATGTCCCCATGGGCGCCGTCCCCTTCGTCAAGGACGTAGCCCACCACTTCGTCGCCTCCAAGCGCGGCGAGTAACCCTCAAGCCACAAACCTGGGTGCCCCAGGTCTCGATTCTGAGACCTGGGAATACACGAATTGCTTGATTGCGTTGTCGTGGAGGACGTTGTTTTTCGCGATGCAGTTACGCAGGCCGTGGTGGATGATTCCGTAGGCGGGGCTCCACACGCCGTTGCCGCCGTCATCGCGCCCGGCCTGCAGCGTATTGCCGATGCACGTCACGCCTTCGCACTCTTCGAGGAGAATTTGCGCGGAGTCGTGGGTCGCCTGATCGGCCAGCTTGCCGATGCGTTTGATGAAGTTTCCCGTGATTGTCACCTGCGTGCACGGGCCGCGTCCTTTGCGCAGAGCGATTCCGATGGTTCCTGCGCGGTCAAAGAAGTTGCCGGTGATCTGGTAGCCATCGCCGCCGGTGATGACGAAATTCTCTTCGCCGTTCCACTCGATGCGATTGGCAGTGAAAGTTATCGAGGCGTTCTCCTGGCGCGCGGCGAAACCGGCGCGCTTGTTGCCGCTGAACCAGTTGTCGATGAGAAAGCCGTCCCACCCGCGCAGGCTGAGGCCGTCGCCCGCGTTGTAACCCATCATGGAGTGGCGCACGCTGAAGCACCACACGCACTCTAGATGGATACCATTGCCGCTGAAACGAACGATCTGGCACCCTTCGATGCGGAAGCCGTCTTCATGCTCGCCCCACTTGACGCGTTTGGTGGCGATGCCGTGAATGCCGGTGCCGAGGTTCCCGCCTTCGAGGGCAAGTCCCTGGATGGTCGCGCCGCGAGCATCGGTCAGATTCAGCAAACACGCTGCCTTTGGATCGGCCAGTTGGAGCGCCGATCCGCCGGGATCGCTGTAGTTCCAGGCCGGAACGCCGACCACGGCGACGCCGGCGGGGACGTGGAGTTCGCCGGTGAGATATGTGCCGGGCGGGAGGAAGACTGCGCCGCTCTTCCGACCGGCCTCATCCAGCGCGCGCTGCAGCGCGGCCGTGTCATTCGTCTTGCCATCGCCGGCAGCGCCAGCCTGCTGCGCATCGATAAACGCACCGTGTAGTTTCGGAGCCTGGGCCGCCGCGCCCGGCGGAAAGAGAAGGGAAGTCGCGCCCATTGCGGCTCCCATGGCTAGCTTTCTGCGACTCAACAAGCTTCCTGTATCTGTCATCGATCGGTTCTCCCTCGGTCTGGCCTGGCGCGCTGAAAGTCAGTCTTTGATCTTCCGGAGGAGCGCTTCGATCGCCCGCCCGCGATGGCTCAGCGTCAGCTTCTGTTCAAGGCTGATCTCGGCCATGGTGGAGTCAAGTTCAGGCAGGTAGAACAGCGGATCGTAACCGAAGCCGCCGGTGCCGCGCGGAGCCTGCATGATCACGCCCTCTACTGCACCTTCCGCTGTCTCAAGGACCTTGCCATCTCGGGCGGCCGCCAGCACGCAGCGGTAGCGCGCGACGCGCTGATCCGGCGGAGTCGTGGCCAGCCGCTGCAGCAGCAGCATGTTGTTCCACACGTCGGTGTTGTCCACGGGCGCATCCGGAGAATCAACCAGCCCGGCGTCGGCTGCGTAGCGCGCGGAGCGCACACCGGGGGCCCCGCTCAACGCATCCACTTCCAGTCCCGAGTCGTCTGCCAGCACCAGTTCGCCCGGTGCGAACTGCGAGTAATACACTGCCTTGAGCCGCGCATTGTCTTCGAATGTCGCTCCGGTCTCCTCCGGCGGAGTGATCGACTCGAGGCCGGGCAGAGATTCAATCGGAATGCCGTGGGCGACGGAGGCAGTCTGGAAATCGCGCAGCTTGCCCTGGCTCGAAGTGGCAGCAAGAAGCCGTAGGATCATGGATCGAGTGTACCCATTCGAAATCGCTTCCCAAATATCTGGTTCAGCATGCACAATGTTTCTGTTTTGAAAATAAGGCCGAGGAAACCTATGAATCGTCGCGCGTTGAGCGGGATCGTCCGGGGAGTGCTGTCCGCCACAATCGTCGTTGGAATTCTGCAGGGCGCAAGCGGATTTGGGGTGGTAACCTCAGGCGCGCCTGGCCCGGTCGATCTGCGCGTAGATAATCTCGTCACGCCCCTTGGGATCGACGATCCGAACCCGAGCTTTTCCTGGGAACTGCGCGATCCGGCTACCGGGGCAAAGCAGAATGCCTATCAGATTGATGTCTTCGCCAGCCCGGATTCCATCTCCGACATCAAGCTGGCCTGGTGGTCGTCCGGTCGCGTGGAGTCAGCGCAATCCTTGAACGTTCGCTATTCCGGTCCCGCGCTCAAGCCATCTACGCGTTACTACTGGCGGGTCACGGTGTGGGGAGTCGGAGGCAAGGCTTATCCCGCGGCTCAACCCACGTGGTGGGAGACAGGGTTGATGACCCAGGATGCGTGGACGGCCAACTGGATCGGCTACGAAACGGCGGAAGAGGCCGCCGTGCGCCACGCATCTGCAAAGTGGATTTCCAGCCCCGATGCGGAAGCGCTCATCGCCGAAAAGAAGATACCGTTGAAGTTCCAATACCGCGCGGCGATCCGCATTGACAAGCCTGTGAAATCAGCGACGCTCTACGCCACCGGCCAGGACACCGTCGGGGCCTGGATCAATGGTGCGCAGGTGCTGCGGCCGTCGCCGTTTCCAGCGTGGCACCAGATGCCGTGGAAGAAGTTCGTGCGCGCGGACGTCACGGGCAAGCTTGCGCTGGGCGACAACACGCTCGCGCTCGAATCCGTGATGTACACCGTGCGACGCAACGGCAAGGACGCGCCTCCGCTGATCGCGACTGTCTTTGTGCAGTACGCCGACGGCACTAACGCCACTTTTGCCAGCAGCACCAGTTGGAAGACCGCCACGCATGCTGCCGACGGCTGGCAGCAGAAGTCCTTTGACGATTCGGCGTGGAAGGCGGCTGTCGAGTTCAGTCAGTCGCGGGGCGAGGAATCTCCGCTCGGCAATCCGTGGATTCCCGATTCCGTGAAGGCTCTGCGGAATGAGTTTGAGGTGGCGAAGCCGGTGAAGTCCGCGCGGCTGTATTCAACGGCGCTCGGCGATTACGAGATGTTTGTAAACGGCAAGCGCGTGGGCGACGACTACTTTGCGCCGGGTTGGACTGATTATCGCGAGCGCGTGGTCTATCAGACGCACGACGTAACCGCCCTTGTGCAGAGTGGGAAGAATGCGATTGGCGCGTTGCTCGCGCCGGGTTGGTACTCGACCCCGCTGGAGTGGTTTCAGCAGCCCAACAACTATAGCGTGACGCCGCCGGCGCTGCGGGCGCAGTTGCGGATTGAGTATGTGGACGGCAGTGTGCAATGGGTGAATACTGACACCCAGTGGCGAGCGAATACGTCACACATCATGAGTTCTGAGTTGTATGACGGTGAGACGCAAGATGGGCGGCGGACTTTCCCAACAATTGGGAGTTTTGTGACCAGTGTGATCGCGAAGGACTGGCCTCCTGCGATCGGTATTGAAACAAAGCTGATAGAAATCGTCGCGCAGGACTACCAACCCATTCGCATGGAGCGCGAGATGCGCGCGAAGGCTGTCACGCAGCCCAGCCCCGGTGTCTACATCTACGACTTCGGGCAGAACCTCGCCGGTATTGAGAAGCTGCGCGTCTCCGGGCCGGCGGGCACTGACGTAAAGCTGCGGTTTGCGGAGATCTTGAATGATGATGGCAGCATGTACGTTGACAATCTTCGCACTGCGAAGGTGACGGATCACTTCATTCTCCTGGGCAAAGGCGTGGAGGAGTTTACGCCGCAGTTCACGTTTCATGGGTTCCGCTACGCAGAAATCACCGGCCTCAAAACAGCCCCCGGCAAAGACGCACTCACGGTGCTCGTCCTGCACACGGATGCGCCGTTCGCTGCGCAACTTAAGACCGGCAGCGCGATGGTCAACAAGCTGTGGAGCAACATCGTGTGGGGGCAGCGCTCCAACTTCGTCGGCATTCCCACCGACTGCCCGCAGCGCGACGAGCGTCTGGGCTGGATGGCCGACGCGCAGGTCTTCTGGCGCACCGCGAGTTACAACATGGATCTCGCTGCCTTCTCGCGTAAATTCGCGCGCGACATGCGCGGCACTCAGGTTG
Source organism: uncultured Acidobacteriota bacterium (assembly GCA_963819365.1). Lineage (GTDB taxonomy): Bacteria > Acidobacteriota > Terriglobia > Terriglobales > Acidobacteriaceae > Telmatobacter. Next base: position 4,095 of record CAWFVY010000020.1, on the reverse strand, counting down.
GAACTGCGATGTACGGCATCTACTCGCCCGGGACCGCGGCGGAGAACACTGGCTTCGGCCCCGGATGGTCCGATGCCGGCGTTATCATTCCATGGACTTCGTGGCTGCAGACCGGCGACACCACTGTCATCGATCAGAACTGGGATGCGATGACGAAATACGTTGCTGCCATCGACGCAACCAACCCCGACGGCCTGTGGGAGAACAAGGGCGGCACCCCATTTGGCGACTGGCTTTCGCCAGAAGGCCGTACCAACCAGGTGCTCATCGCAACAGCTTCGTGGGCCTACGATGCAACGCTGTTACGCGAGATGGCCCACGCGACTGGCCGCACTGCAGACGAGCAGAAGTACGCGGCGATGTTCGAGAAGATTCGCGCTGCGTTTCAGAAACGGTTCGTCCATTCCGATGGCTTTGTGGCGGGCGCCGACAAGGAGCCTAATCGAATGGGAGAGCGCACCCACGATACCGCTGCAGGAATAGACGACACGCAGACCGGCTATGTGCTCGCGCTGCACATGAATCTGCTGCCTGAGAACGTCCGCGCGGCGGCGGCGCAGAAGCTGGTCGACAAAATTCAGGCGAACCACGGTCTGCTCGGCACGGGATTTCTCGGCACGCCGTATCTTCTCGAAGAGCTTACCAAGACCGGCCATGCCGATGTTGCTTATCAGCTTTTGATGAATACGAAATATCCGTCGTGGGGCTATCTCATCGAACACGGCGCGACAACGACGTGGGAGCGCTGGAATGGCGATGAGATGAAGAAGGATCCCAGCATGAACTCGTACAACCACTATGCATACGGCGCGGTGGCTGACTGGATCTATCGCTATGCGGCCGGCGTGGATGCGACGCCGATGGATGCGGGCTTCCACACTGTGGTGCTGCATCCGCAGTTCGACAAGCGGCTGGGTTCAGTGGATTTCACCTATCCCTCGAGTTACGGCGTCATCCACTCGGCGTGGACGGTGCAGGGAAGCAAAGTGTTGTGGAGCGTTACGATTCCTGCGAATGCCACGGGCTTCATTTCAGATGCGGAGAAGGGCACGATCACGAGCACGCGGAAGAATGACGGGCGGATGGAGTCCGGCACTGGGCCGAACAGCGAGGCGGGAATTCGGCTGCGGCCGGGGACGTACGAGTTTACTGCGGAAGTGAAATAGGCTGGCGGGGAGAATCAGATACCCTTCGGGAATGACAGACAGAAAAGCAGAGGAACATTGGATTGTGAGGTCGAATGGCGAGTATCGTTGCGGGAATTGGTTGGCACGTAATCGGCGCGGGCATGGCCGCGTCGTTTTATGCGCCCATTGAGAAAGTGAAGAGATGGTCGTGGGAGACTACATGGGCCGTCGCCGGCCTGTTCTCCTGGATCCTGCTGCCTATCGGCGTCAGCCTCTGCCTGCTTCCCGACTTCGCCGGCTTTTACGCGTCGATCGACCCGCACCTATTGCTGAAGATCGCGCTCTATGGAGCGATGTGGGGCGTGGGCAACGTGAGCTACGGGCTGACCATGCGACACCTCGGCATGTCGCTCGGGATCGGCATCGCCATCGGCGTCACGCTCATCGTTGGAACGCTGGTGCCGCCCATCATGGACGGCCAGGCGACGATGCTGTTCACTACACACGGCGGCCTCTTCACGATGGCCGGAGTTTTCGTGGCGCTCATCGGCGTAGCCATTGTCTCGTGGGCCGGGCACAAGAAGGAGTTGCAGCTCAAGGGACATCTCGAAGAGTTCAACGTTGGCCTTGGACTCCTGCTCGCTGTGATGTGCGGCATCTTTTCGTCGGGCATGTCGTTTGCGCTGCACGCCGCGCAGCCTATTCAGGAGGCAGCAAAGGCAGTCGGCGTGAACCCGCTGTATGCCATGCTGCCCAGCTATGTGTTCATCATGGGCGGCGGCGCCGTAATCAATATGGCGTACTGCTTCATTCGTCTTGCAGCGGTGAAGCGGCTATCCCTGCGCGATGACCTGCGCCAACCGGGCCCCACGCTACGCACCAATGCGATGCTTGCCGCGGCCGGTGGCATCATGTGGTATCTGCAGTTCTTCTTTTACGCCTGGGGAGAAGCGAACATCCCTGTCAGCATGTCATATGTGAACTGGATGCTTCATATGAGCATTTATGTTCTGTGTGGTGGCCTTGTCGGCCTGGCGCTGGGCGAGTGGGCCGGCATTCGCAGCGGGCTTATCCGCATGCTCTGGGCGGGCATCATCATCATCATTATCGCCGCGAATCTTGTGGGCGTTGGCATGGCCTACGGACAATAGTGGCCGGCGCGGTTCGATATACAGGCTAAAGAAATGCCGGGGCAGGCGCCCAGGCATTTTGTCTTCAAGAGCCATCTGCTCTCAGTTAATGTCCTGCTTCAGCGGAAGATTGCGCGACGACCCGCCGACACTCACTGTTCGCTTCGCTGTCACTGTCACCCACTCAGCATCCTTGGTCGACCAATACTGCAACTGGCGCTCCGGCACATCAACGTTACCGACTTGCTTTGGCCCGGCGCAATATGCACGCGGTCGAATGCAGCGAGGGCCCGCACCGGGAACTGCACGCCTTCGGGTATGTTGCTCGGCGCACTTAAGTAGACCTGCGGCACTTCATCGGAATCCATGGCGCCCGTGTTCTTGATCGTCACGGTTACGTCGAGGCCACCGTCTGAGGCCTTCTTCACCGCAAGCCCGGAATAGCCGAAGGTGGTGTAGCTCAGGCCGAAGCCAAAGGGATAGAGCGGAGCTATTCCTTCCTTATCAAACCAGCGGTAGCCCACATTTACTCCCTCGGAGTAAGTTGTCTTGCCATCTACACCCTTCTTCGAGCGTTCGGGGTACTTGGGGTTAGTGGCGGGGTAATCCGTGAGGGCCTTGCCCCAGGTCACAGGCAGTCGTCCCGCCGGACTCACTTTGCCGGCCAGCAGGTTTGCCGTCGCCCAGCCGCCTTCGTCGCCCGGCCACCACATCTCGAGGATGCCCTTCACCTTGTCCGCCCAGGGCAGCGCGACGGGCAAACTCGTGTTGAGCACAACGATCGTATTGGGATTGACCGCTGCCACCTCTTCGATCAGTTTGTCCTGATCGCCGGGCAGGCCGAAGGTCGGATGCTGGCGCGTCCATGCGAACACCACCGCCACCTTGGCACTCTTCGCCGCGGCAACGGCAGCGGCATAGTCGATCTTGCGCTGCTCGGGCGTGTACCAGTTCAGGCGTACCTGCACGGGAGCGGAAGAAGTGTCGGGATCGACTGCAACCTCGATCGCGTGCGGTCCAGCCTTCAGTTCCAGCGGCCGCCGCACGTTATCGAGCAGGTCGGTGGTCGGAACAATGTTGTCCTTGTTGGCCTGCAGAATGTCGCCGTGCACTCCGCCCTGCGTCGCGCCGGTGTGGCCCGCGCGCTTGCCGTCGATCTTGAGGCCGGCGTTGGTGCCCAGCGCCTGCAGGTACATCCAGTACTCGCCATCGGCAGGCACAGTCAGCGTGCCTTTCCATGTGATTCTGGAATTCGCCGGCAGCGCGTTGCCGCCCCTGGTCGTAAAGTTGATCTGCGCGTCCGCCTTGCCGTCGTCGCTCCCGGACCAGGCCCGGCTGCCCGTCATGGCTCAGCATGCCGGCCGGAATGGTGCTCCCGGTCATGTCGTTCGCCTACGGCAATCTGGATCTTCGAATTTCCCGGTGATCTTCTTCAGCGCCTCGTACGGTCCGACCTGCCGCTCGGGCAGGCCCTCTGAGCGCTCGCCGCTCATGCCGATCGAGTCCACCTGCAGCAGCCGTCGGACCAATCAACACCGTCGAGTCGAGATCGCCCGCCTTCAGCGGCAGCACCCCGTCATTCTTCAATAGAACCGCGGCCTCCTCGCCGGTGCGCTGGATGACCTTGGCGTTCTCCTCGATCGCCTGCGCGGTGATCGTGTGCTTCTGCTGGCCGTCCATGTAGCCGAAGTGGACGATCTCGTAAAGCACGCGGCCCGCGGCCCGGGTGATGGTGTCCTCGGTGACAAGGCCGTCCTTCAACGCTTCGGGCATCTTCTTCTTGTCCAGCTTCACACCAAAAGTTGCCGCCGTTGAATCCTGCAGGCTTCGGCTCTTCT
>CAWFVY010000019.1:0-139044 GCA_963819365.1 uncultured Acidobacteriota bacterium | reverse complement strand
GGTGGGGGTGACGGCGGCCAGGCGGAGGTCGCCGCCGCGCTGGCGCAGAGCGTTGGCGTAGCGGACGAGGAGGCCGAGGCCGGTGCTGTCGAGACGGTTGCGCCGCCATGCCGAGGACTACCTGCTTGAGGTTGCGGAAGGAGTCCTTGTGCAGGGCCGCGAGGAGCGATTCGGCTTCGGGTCCGGCGGCGATGCGGCCCGCGCATTCGACGATGAGGACGGTTTCGCAGATGTGAGGCGTGAGTTCGAGGGACATGGTCTCGTTCCGAGTGGGATGTGCATTGAAAATAGCAGATTTCGCTGGGGGGTCTACGGGACGGTGGTTCGGTTGAGGCCTCCCACCCAAGCGGAGCTTGGATGGGGCACTCGGCACCCGGTACCGAGGCCCGAGTGCTTCGATGGCGGGCGCGGTGCGGGTGAGGACACCCGCACGACAGCCGGTGGGGACACCGGCGCTACAAAGCGGCTGCGGGGAGGGTTCGGGGTGCGGTAAACTTGGCGCAATGCGCGTGTTCGGAATCGATTGCGGCACCGAGGTTACAGGCTTTGGTGTGGTGGAGAGTGCTGACGGTCAGCGGGGGCCGCTTCTGGTGTGTAAGGCGTTGGGCGGGATTGCGGCTGGCGAAGAGCAACCCGCTCCGGTTCGGCTGGAACAGGTGTATCGCGAGCTAAGGGAACAGTTTGCGCATTGGCAGCCGGACGTGGTGGCCGTGGAAGAAGTGTTCTATTCGGTGAATGCCAAGTCCGCGCTGAAGCTGGGGCAGGTGCGCGGCGTGGCGCTGCTGGCGGCGGCGTGCGAGGGGCGGCCGGTGGCCGAGTATGCTCCACTGCGGATCAAGCAGAGCGTGGTGGGCTACGGACTGGCAAAAAAGGAACAGGTTCAGTTCATGGTGCAGCGGTTGCTGCAACTGGCCGAGCTGCCGACGCCGGCCGACGCCGCGGACGCGCTGGCCATCGCCATCTGCCACATTCATACCGCGCAAACGCTGGAGTTGCAGGGAGTGGTGCGATGAGGTTGTCGGCACTCCTGATGGCAGCATTGGGTCTGGCCTTGCTGGGCGGGCCGGCGGGCGCGCGGGCGTCGGAAGGAGGCACGGTCTTCGAGGCGAGCTACTCGAACCCAGGGCTGGTTCCGGCGCAGTGGGAGCTGGAGTTTCGTCCCGATGGAACGGGTCACTTCAAAACAGCGCGCGGATCGGCGCCGGGGCAGGGGATTGAGGCGCCGGATGTCGACAGGGACATTCAATTGAGCGCCCAGTTCGCCGCGCACGTCTTCGAATTGGCCGAGAAAAAGAAGCTGTTCAAGGGCGGGTGCGAGAGCCATCTGAAGGTGGCGTTCCAGGGGACGAAGAAGCTGACGTACATGGGACCGGCGGGCAGGGCTCGTGCGAGTTCAATTTTTCGAAGGATCAGGAGATTCAGGCGCTGGGCGACTCGCTGGTGAGCGTGGCGACGACGCTGATTGAGGGCGCGAGGCTGCAGGCTCTGCTGCTGCACGACCGGCTGGGGCTGGACCGGGAGACGCAGGCGCTGGTGGAGTCGGCTGCCGATGGACGGGCGCAGCAGATTTGCTCGATCCGAGACATATTGGAGCGGCTGGCGGATGATCCGGCGGTGCTGGAGCGGGTGAAGCGGCGGGCGCGGATTCTGTTGACCAAGGCGGATAGTGGGGCGTGAGAAAGCAGGGAACAGGGAACGGAAGGGCAGGGGTTAGGGATTAGGTGTTAGGGATTAGGATTGGGCGCGACTTTCGTTCACGGGGACGTGTCTAATGAATGTTGGACAGGCTGAGAAGCGCGTCGCGGTTGAAAGGCAAGGGAACGCATGAGATCCGGAGCGTGGTTGCGGCGGGCGGTGGTGGTTGGTTCGGCGTCGGCGGTGTGGTTCTGGGCGCGGCGGCTTTGCGGGCCGATGACCCGAACGGCGGCGGCTCGGGACGCGCGGTGCGGCTGAGCAGCGTGGATGGACAGGTGCAGGTGTCGCAAGGCGCGGATGTGCTGGCGGACCATGCGCTGACGAACACTCCGCTGTTTGAAGGCACACAGATTCGACGGGGGACGACGGGCGAGCGGAGATCCAGTTTGAGGACGGCAGCGTGGCGAGGATTCCTCCTGACAGCTCGCTGACGCTGACGGTGCTGAAGGCGGGCGAGACGGAGATGACGCTCGATGGCGGCATGGGGTACTTCGAACTGCAGGACGGGAACCAGGCCAACCCGATGCGGGTGCGGTTCGGTGACAATATCGTGTCGGCGAGCGGGTTTACGGTGCTGCGCGTGAAGCTGGATGAGGAGCCGGGCGAACTGTCCGTGTTTTCGGGCAATGCGCACCTGGATGGGACCGGCGGCGCTTCGATGGATGTGAAGGGCGGCCAGAGCGTAGCGCTGAATAATCTGACTGTGTCGGAGGCGATCGAGCCGGATTCGTGGGATGCGTGGAACTCGGATCGCGACCAGGCGCTGACGACGGCCGATGTGGGAACGACTCCGGCGACGGGCGCGTTGGCCAACAGCGACAATCCGGCGTGGAACGATCTGAATTCGAACGGCACCTGGTACAACGTGCCGGATCAGGGGTATGTGTGGTCTCCCTATGAAGCGGGGGATGCCGGGTGGGATCCGTATGGCAACGGCTCGTGGATGTATCAGCCGTCGTATGGGTACATGTGGGTGAGCGCGTACACGTGGGGCTACATGCCGTACCAGTGCGGAGCGTGGAACTGGTTTAACGGCTTCGGCTGGGGCTGGGCGCCGGGAGGGTGCAATCCGTGGTGGGGCGGGGGAGGCTGGTTCTTCAACATTGGATATATGCCCGGATGGTACCGGCTGCCGTTAAGGCCGCATCCTCCGAAGTTCAGGCCGGGACCTGTGCCGATCATCAGGACCGGGCCGACGGTAAGGACGCCTATAGGTTTGCGACCGATTGCTCCAATCATCTCGGTGAGGCGCGAGGATCCTGGCGGCCCGGGGATTTTGCCGCCGCGCGAGGTGGGACATCCGATCCGGATTGGCGGAGTGGTCGCCCAACCGGTGAAGCCGACGGGTCCGCGGGAAGGGTTTGGAAGGGGGCCAGTGACTGCGGGTCCGATTTCGCCCAACCCGGTGCGGACGTTTTATCCGGGCGGGTCGAGCGGTGGACCGTCGGCTCCGGGCAGGCAAGGGTACACGGCTCCTCCGGTGACGGGCGCGCCGCGGCCGGTGTATTCGGCTCCGGTGCAACGGCCGGGATATACGCCGACGCCACGGCCGGGAAGCCCGGGCAGCGTGTGGACGCCGGGCCCGGTGACCGCGCCGAGAGCGCCGAGCGTGCCGGTGTATCGTCCGGCTCCAGCGCCGCGGCCTTCGAGTGGAGGCGCGCCGCGTTCGGCTCCTGCTCCTGCACCGCATCCGTCTGGTGGTGGGGGTGGAGGCCATCCGGCGGGCAGTCCGCATAAGTGATGGTGATTTGGAGAGGGCCGCTTCGGAGACGAGGCGGCCTTTTCTATTCAGGCTGAATCGTTCCTGGCTCGCCGAGAGTCAGGGCAGCGTTGCCCGGATGCCGAGTGATTCGGCGACTCTGCCCAGAGGCCCGTCAATTGTCCAGATCCGCGTACCCGGGATGGCGAGGCATGCCGCGATCAAATGGGCGTCAGTGAGTCCGATTCCCTTGGCCCAGAGAGCTCGCGCTTCAATCATGAGCCGAATATCAGCCAGGCGGATAACCTGCAGCATCGTTAATCGGTCGAGGTAGCCGAGCGTTTTCTTGCGATCCGGCAGAGAACCGCAGGCCAGCTCCGCCACCACGCAGGGATGCGTGCAGAGCTGGTCAATGACGATGAGGCTCTCCAACTCTGCTTTGAACCGTCCTTTGCGGAACATCTCGATCCAAACGGAGGTGTCGGCCAGGATCATTGCTCATCCACGCGGGTCCTGCGGATAGGGCGCAAGTTGGGGGCCGAGCCTGCCAATGCTACAAGCCTTCGTCCTGCCTCGCGGGCGATGAGCGACTTGAGCGCCTCGCGAAGTAGCTCCGCTCTTTCCGTCAGGCCGGTATACTCGTGAGCCGTTCTCAGGAGCTCATCATCGAGCGAGACTGTTGCTCTCATGTTCTCCTCCTGTCACCAATTTTAGCACCGTTATACATCGAGTTTTGGTGCGAAACCCGTTTTTAGTTCGAGGAAGAGGCGGGCGAGGACTTCGATGGAGAGCTCTTCGGCGCGGGCCTGCGGGGGAACGCCGGTGTTGGCCAGCGCGATCTGAATGACGGCGGGGGCATACTGGGCGGCGCGGAGATTGTTGACCAGCGTTTTGCGCTTCTGCGCGAAGACCTGGCGGCCGAATTTGAGGAAAGGGATTTCTTCGACGCCGAGCTCGTGGAAACGCGGGGCGAAGCGCCAGCGGAAGACGGTGGAGTGGACGTCGGGCGGCGGGGAGAAGGCTCCGGGGGGCAGGGTGAAGAGGCGTTCGACGGGGCCGTACATCTGCACGGTGACGGTGAGCAAGCCGTAGTCGCGGGAGCCTGGGTCGGCGACGATGCGGTCGGCGACTTCGCGCTGGACCATGAGGACGGCGCGGTTGAGGGACGCGGCGCATTCGGCGAGGCGGAGCAGGATGGGCGAAGTGATGTAGTAGGGAAGGTTGCCGACGACGGCGAGTTTCTGGCGGGCTTCGGCGGAGGCGGCGGCGAAGTCGAACTGGAGTACATCCTGCTCGAGGATGGTGACGCGATCGGAGCCGAGAAAGGCGTGGAGGCGGGGAGCGAGTTCGCGGTCGAGCTCGAGGGCGATGACGCGGCCGGCCTGCGCGGCGAGGGGTCCGGTGATGGCTCCCTGGCCGGGGCCGATTTCAACGACGGTCTGAGAAGAGATGTCGCCGAGAGCGGCGATGATGCGGCGGACGGCAGTCTGGTCGCGCAGGAAGTTCTGACCGAGCTTGGGCTTTTGGGGCATTACTTCTATGGACGATGGTAGAGGACGGCGGGACGATAAGGAATCTTTATGGGTCTATTGGTGTTCGGTTCCATGACATCCTTTACACTTCCTCAGCCAGAAGTCCTGCCGAGTCAACAGGGCTAGGAAAAGGCGGTTGCTGCGCAACCTTGGAAAAAGAAAGGCCCTTTTCCCACTTTCCCTAGCTCCTACGGCTGCTAGCTAGGCGTGATTTCAGAAGATCGACTGTAAAGGATGTGTGGAGACGGAACGGCGAGGGACCGGGGACACCCGGCCAGGACTAGCGCGGACGGATGATCCACATGAGCATGGCGAATCCGATGCCGGCCGAGGCGAGCAGGATCAACGCTTGCCGCAGAGGGTGGCGGCGTTCGACCGCGAGGGTGATGATGTTGGGCGCGGTGGTCTTGGCGGGAGGCTGGGAGGATTCGCTGGGGTGAAAGCGGAAGGGTCTAGGGAGGCGCGAGGCGGGGAACCAGGTATTGGGCTTGAGGACGGTGAAATAGCCGGCGGTTCCGATGGTGGCGCCGCGCTGGGTGATGGAACGGAGAAGTTTCATGGGGTGCCTCCTGAGAAGATGATACGCCGATTTTGGGTGCGGTGATACGGGACTGAGGGACTATGGCGACTGAGGTTTGAGGACGGCGAAGTAGCCGGCGGTTCCAACGCTAAAGCCTCGACGAGTTACGGAGCGGAGAATCTTCATGGCGGACCCAGGAAGATTAGAGCATGGTTTTTGTGGGGTGGGGGAAGGTGAATCTCAGGCAGGGGCGGCGCGGCAGGGGCTGAAAGCCCGGGATCTTTTGTTGGGTGCTCTACAGCACGGCTGAAGTCGTGCCCCTCCGCGATAAGGCACCTTTGCGACAAGGCACTTTTGCTATCAGGCTGATTTGGGAGGGATCTATGCGGGGAGGAGGATGGCGAGATTGAAGGTGTTGCTGAGGGTGAAGCCGAGGGATTCGTAGAGGCTCTGGGCGGGATTGTCGTGCCAGGCATGGAGGAAGGGGGTGCGGCCTGCTTCTTCGATTTCGTCGAGGACGATCTGGGTGAGGGCGCCGGCGAAGCCGCGGCCGCGGAAGTCGGGGTGGGTGCAGACGCCGCTGACTTCAATGAAGCCGGGGAGGTGCATGCGCTTGCCGGCCATGGCGACGAGGCGATCGCCGTGGAAGATGCCGTAGAAGTTACCGAGCTCGATGGTGCGGCGGCGGAAGGGGCCGGGCTCAGTGAGTTCGGCGAGCGCCACCATGGCGGGGGCATCGGCGGGGGTGAGTTGGCGGAAGCTGTATCCGGCGGGAAGTGAGATGGAGAGTTCGCAGGGGGGATCGAGCGTGGCTACCGCGGCGTGGTGGTGGTAGGGATTGCTCCCCCCAGCATGGCTGGAGGGAGCAACGGGGCCGGGCGACGTGGGGCCTGTTGAAGGCGCGGGCGAGGTTGGGTTGCTGCTGGTGTCAGGCGGGACGGAGACCGGCTTGTGCTCAGGCGTAGGCACCGGGTTGCTGGAGGCATTGGCGGTGCGGACCATCTGAATGAGGCGGCCGCTGCGGACGGTGGTCCAGTTGCCCGACGGACGGATGGGATCGAGCGAGAACAGGCCGATGGGATGATGGCCGGCCAGGGTGCGCAGCGAGTTGTAGGACGCGTCCGACTGATCGGGGATCCCGGCAAGGGGGCCGATCTCGTGCGGATAGCGGCGGGCGCGATCGTCACCCTCGGCGAGATGAGCGTGATCGGTGCGCAATGAGTTCCAGATCGGGTTTTCAAGCAAAGAATTGTTCATGGTTGGTAATGTACCGCTCCTTTAGGCGTTGCGTGAGTTTTTGTGGTGGATGGGGTGTGAATTGTGACGGGGGGAGGGTTGACGGCCGGGGAATGCAGCACAATGTGAGTGGACAGATCTATGAGCCTATTTGATCGCTTCCGCAAAGACTTACCCGCCAGGTGGGACTGGAGGGCGTGCATCTCCGTGCGATATGCGGTTGATGGGAACGGAGACCTCGAACATGAAGGCAAATGAACCGAGCCGCACAGCCTTGATGATCGCGCGGCAACGAGCTGCTCATCAGGTGCTCGATCATGGCTCAATTCTCGATGACCGATTTGCCATGAAGATTCTGCGTGAAGACGAAAAGGATGTGCTTCAATTTGCGAACCAACATCCGTTGGCCAGCATCGGACGCCTGATCACCGCCGCGCGAAGCCGGATTGCGGAAGATGCTTTGGCAAAGGCAGTCGAAAGGGGTGTTCGGCAGATCGTCATCCTTGGCGCCGGACTCGACACGTTCGCTCTCCGGAATCCCCATGGCGCGCCAGAGATCCGTATCTATGAGGTGGACCACCCCGCAACGCAGGCAGGGAAACTTGAGCGCCTGGCTGAGGCTCAGATCGCACGTCCGCGCTGCTTGTTCTCGTGCCAGTCGATTTCGAGCGAGACGATGTTGGAGAGAAGCTCGTCGCCGCAGGCTTTGAGCAGAATTCGCCCGCGTTTTTCACCTGGCTCGGGGTTGTGCCGTATCTGACAGAGGACGCTATCGGCCGCACTCTGGATTACATGTCGTCAATCGAGGACTCGGAGGTAGTGTTCGACTACATGGAACCTGCCGAGGGATTCTCAGAAGAGTTGAGGCAAATAGAAAAGGCGCGGGCCGAACAGCTTGAGAAGATTGGTGAGCGTTCGGGGAGCCGCTTCGAGCCGGCTGGGATTGCGGCGATTCTTCGCTCGCACGGATTTCGCGACATCGAAGATATCGATTATGAGGAGATCGCGTCGAGGTTCGGCGGCGCTGTGCAAGGGCTCGCGCCCGGTCACGCCGGTGTTCATGTTGTCCACGCTAAGCACTGATTGAACTGGGTCATCTGTTCCGAGGGCAACTGCAGGTCCCTCGGGCCGCTTACCCCACTGTGTGGGGCCCCAAGCGCGCGGCCTCTCGGGATGACACTTTTTCGATGGGATGCGTCTCGGGATGACACCTCTTGGTGGTCGGGTGAGTGGGTCGTCAGAGGAAGTACTCGAAGTCGGTTTCGACTTTGAGGCGGCGGTGAATGCAGAGGATGTGGCCGCTGCGCGTGGCGGGGTTGAGCTCGACGTAGTTGCGGGGGCCGCGCCACATGTAGCGCTCGCCGCTTAACAGGTCTTCGGCTTCGTAGGCGCGGTCGGGGGAGATGCCGAGCTCTTCGAGGGGCAGGTTCACAAAGCCGGCTTGCGTGAAATGCGGGTCGAGATTGACGACGGTGAGGATGAGGTCGGAGCGGTCGTCGGACTCTTTGCTGTAGCAGATGATCTGCGGATTGTCGCAAAAGTGGAAGCGCAGGGAGATGTCGTTCTGCAGCGCCGGGTGGGTGTTGCGGATCTGGTTGACCTGCGTGATGAGCGGGCGCAGGGTGCCGGGCTGGTCGAGGTCGCGATGGCGGATCTGGTACTTCTCTGAGTCGAGATACTCTTCGCTGCCGTGCTTGAAAGGCTTGTTCTCCTGCAGCTCGAAGGCGGGGCCGTAGATGCCGTAGTTGGCGCCGAGCGTGGCGGCCAGCAGCAGGCGAATGACGAAGGCGGGGCGGCCGCCCATCTGCAGGAATTCGGTGAGGATGTCAGGCGTGTTGGGCCACTGATTGGGGCGGAAGAAGTCCGTCACGGGCGGCTTGGTAATTTCATTCAGATAAGCCGTGATCTCGTCTTTGCCGTTGCGCCAGGGGAAGTAGGTGTAGGACTGCGAGAAGCCGATCTTGGCGAGGCGGTACATGATTCTGGGGCGGGTGAAGGCTTCCGAGAGGAAGAGCACTTCGGGGTGTTCGCGCTTGATTTCGCCGATGCACCACTCCCAGAAGGGGAAGGCCTTGGTGTGGGGATTGTCGACGCGGAAGATGGTGACGCCGTGGCCGATCCAGTAATCGAAGACGGACTTGAGCTCGGTCCACATGCCGCGCCAGTCTTCGCTTTCGAAGTCGAAGGGGTAGATGTCCTGGTACTTCTTGGGCGGATTTTCGGCGTACTGGATGGTGCCGTCGGGGCGCTCCTTGAACCAGTTCTTGTGTTCGGCGACGTAGGGATGGTCAGGCGCGGCCTGGAAGGCGATGTCGAGAGCGACGTCGAGGCTGAGTTTTTTGGCGGTGGAGACGAAGCGGCGGAAGTCGTCGAGGCGTGCCGAGGCTGCGGGAGGATGGACTTGTGGCCGCCTTCTTCGCGAGCCGATGGCCCAGGGGCTGCCTTCGTCGCCGGGCTGGCCGTTGAGGATTGTTGTTGGGGCCTTTGCGGAACTGGCGGCCGATGGGGTGGATGGGCGGCAGGTAGACGACGTTGAAGCCCATGGTGGCGATGCGCGGGAGGGTCTTTTCAGCGTCGGCGAAGGTGCCGTGCGCGCCGGGTTTGGAGGCGGTGGAGCGGGGGAAGAATTCGTACCAGGAACTGAAGCGGGCGCGGACAGGATCGACGGTGAGGATGAGCTCGTCGGAGTCAGTGACGTAGCGCTTGTCAGGATAGCGCAGGGCGAGTTCGTGGAGCAGGGGGTCGGTGGCGTGGAGTGCGGAGGGCTCTTCGGGTCGTCGCCGGAGCGGAGAACCGGCGGCGCGCGGCCTGGAGCCATGCGGCATCGCCGCCTCCTCCGTTGAGGCTAACCGCGCGCTGGGCCGCGGCCTCCACCAGGTCGGCGCCGATGAGGTAGTCGACCGGGGCGTCGGTGTCGGCCTTGATGCGCTTGAGCAGGTCGCGATGCCAGGTTTCGAAGTGGTCGACCCAGGCCTGGACTTTGTAGCCGTAGCGGCCGATCTCGGTGACACCGAAGGCCGCGAACCAGCGGTCATTGACCAGCGGCTCCATCGGCACTTCGATCCACTTGCCGTAATCCTCGCGATGCACGAGCACGCTGGCGGCGATGGCATCGTGGCCGTCGGTGAAGACGTCGGCTTCGACTCGGACAAGATCCCCTACGGTGCGCTTGGCGGGAAAACGGCCGCAGTCGACCTGGGGGGTGATGGATTCGATGATGACGCGGCGGCGGCCGTTGTTGGGTGAGTTCATAGTTCTTAGTTCGTAGTTCACAGTGGTTAGTGGTTAGTGGTTAGTGGTTAGTGGTTAGTGGTGCGATGCAGTGTCAGGGTTTCGGCGCTGCTTGGCGTTGGTTGACTAACGATTGGTAAAGGTCGATGGTTTGCTGGGCGATGGCGGTCCAACTGAAGGTGTCTTCGACGCGCTGGCGGCCGGCGTCGCCGAAGCGGCGGCATTTTTCGGGGTCGTTGAGGAGGATGGCGATGCGTCCGGCAAGGTCGCGGGCGAAGGTGTCAGGGTCGACGGGGAAGCCGGTGACGCTGTCGGCTTCAAACGGGACGAGGTAGCCGGTTTTGCCATCGACGACGACTTCCTTGATGCCGCCGGTGGAGCTGGCGACGACGGGCGCGCGGCAGGCCATGGCTTCGAGGTTGATGATGCCGAAGGGTTCGTAAACCGAGGGGCAGCAGAAGACGCGGCAGTTGGAGTAGAGCTGGATGACTTCAGGCTTGGTGACCATCTTCTCGATCCAGATGATGCGGGGGTGCTTCTGGCGGGCGTGCTCGACTTTGGCGCGCAGCTCGGCGGCGATTTCGGGGGTGTCAGGCGCGCCGGCGCAGAGGACGACCTGGGTGTCTTCGGGCAGGTACTCGATGGCGTCGACGAGGTGGGTGACGCCTTTCTGGCGGGTGATGCGGCCGACGAAGAGGATGTAGGGGATGGCGGGGTCGACGCCGTATTCGATCAGCGCGGAGGTGTCGGGGGTCTTCTGATACTCGGCGAGGTCGATGCCGTTGTAGATGACGTGGATGCGGCTCTCGTCGATGTCGGGGTAGGCGCGGAGGATGTCGTGGCGGGTGCCCTGGGAGACGGCTATGATGGCGTCGGCGTCGTGGATGGCGGTGGACTCCATCCAGGAACTCATGGCGTAGCCAGAGCCGAGCTGCTCGGACTTCCACGCGCGGAGGGGCTCGAGCGAGTGCGTGGTGAGGACGAAGGGCACGCCGTAGAGTTTTTTGGCGAGGTAGCCGGCCATGGCGACGTACCAGGTGTGGGTGTGGACGACGTCGATGTTTTCGAGGGCCTTGATCTGGGTGAGGTTGAGGCTGAGGGCTTCAAGGGCGCCCTTGAATTTGCCTTCGGTGCCGTTGGTGATTTCGGGCCAGGGCTCGGCGCCGCGGACGTGGAGGTTGCCGGAGTCGGCGTGCTGGGGGCCCCAGCAGTGGACTTCGACTTCGATGTTGCGGGCCAGTTCGCGGCTGAGGTATTCGACGTGCACTCCGGCGCCGCCGTAGACCTGGGGCGGATATTCGCGTGTAAACAAGCCAACTCGCACGGTGGTGTCCCTTCTCGAATTCCTGTCTCGATTACCGGTCTGACCACCGGTTCGATGCGGCTCGCGAGGCCCCGGCAGGGTCTGGGTGCGGATGCCAGACGGTTGAAAATCGGCCAGGCCGCTGCTGCAGTTGAGTTTAATTTCGGCGTGCGGTGCACGCAAGGCAGGAAGGAAATAGCACTAAAGTGTATTGACTTGGGACACTTTTTGGGGTTGAATTTGCACAGTCCCCCGGGCTTTGTGCTGTCGAGCCAGCGATCTGCGTGGAGTGTGCACCTGGGATCCACCCAGGGCAAATTGAAGGATTTCCCTCTCTCTCCGTGTCCGCTTGTCTCGCATTTGAGGTTCCGGTGGGGTGTCTATGCAAGCGATGGAAGCTATACTTCACGACCGCAGGGCACAGTTTCGGCTTCTCACGATCGGCGCGTTGTGGTTGACCGCGGCGCTGGCGGAGTACGCGATCATGCGGCAGCCGGGCAATGCGTGGTTTTTACCGCACGATTTGCAGATGCGCTTTTCCGCGATCCCATTGCAGCAGATTTCGACCGAGTTCCCGATCTTCGCGCAGACCATTGCGGCGTCGGTGCTGGGCGTGTGGCTGCTGCGCTGCGCGCGCGGCGGCGCGTTCATGATCTGCGGAATTTGCGCTGTTGTGGAACTGGGGTACGAGTTCGGCCAGAGGTCGGACTTTTCAGCGTGGGTGATTCCGATGCTGCCGAGAGTGTGGCCGCTGGAGCACGTGGCCGACTATCTTGGCCGGGGCACGTTCAGCGTGGATCACGTGCTGGCGATCATGCTGGGCGGGGTGATTTCGTATCTCGTGGTGTTGAATACGATTCCGGCGAAGCGGTAGGGGCCAGGGCGTCAGGGCGCTTTATGAGGGCCGACCGAGTCGGGATTTCGAGTGAGCCTCGCGAGGAAGCGTACCTCAGGGGCTAAGGCTCACACATTCTATTGGTTTTAACGGCACCCTTCGACTTCGCTCAGGGCAGGCTAGAAGTCGTGCCCCTCCGCGAAACCCACCCACATCTAGTTCTTCCGCAGCCTGTAAAGCCCGTTGAGTCGGGCAACCTTTACACCGGGGATAAATCCCCGGCCTACAGTCATGCATGTAGCATTGTCGTCGTAGCGGCGAAGTAGGACAACTGCAGATCCCTCGGGCCGCTTACCCCACTGCGTGGGGCCCCAAGCACGCGGCCTCTCGGGATGACACGGCTCAGGGAAAGCGGCTCAATGGAGTTATTCCGGAGCCGAATGAGACGCCCGTCTCCCTCCGTTTTTCCGCAGACTGAATTACAGGCACGGCCTAGAGGCCGGGGGCTGGGGCGGCGCCTGCCAGGACGATGGGCATGGTGGGGGTGGTGGAGCCGCCGGCGTTCTCGATGGTTACGCCGAATGCTTTGGCTTCGATGCCCTTTGGCATGTCAGGCATGACTACGCTGGCGTTGCCCGCTGCGTCGGGGCGGAACATGCCCGCGGGCATGGGGGCGCCCTTCATGGGGATCACCCACAACTCGTAGGTCTTGTTACCGGGCAGGGGATCGAGGTTGCTGGCCTGCATGAGCAGCGCGCCTTTGGAGGCCATGTAGACCGTCTTGGCCATGGGGGCGGGCTTCGACTTTGCGGCGGTCAACATCACATGCTGGGCGTCAGGGGCGCTGAGCAGGTCCATCACCATCTGTGCGCGGGCGTTGGCCTGCTGCTGGTGCTGAATGAGTTGGGCCTGTAATTCGAGTTGTCTGCTCAGCGAGCGGAGGCGCATCTCGAGGCCAAAGGCGATTACGATCATGGCCGCTACTGCACCCCAGGCGATCCACGTGGACCAACTGGCCGACCGGCGCGGCGCTGCGTCGATGGAGACAACCGGAGCCCTGTCTGCGGCCTTCGGCGCGGTTGCGGGCTGGAGGTCGCCGTTGGCAACGGCGTCGGCTGCGATCCGGTTGAGGAATCGCTCGCGGGCTCCGGCGGGAGGCTCATGCTGGTCTACGCTCATCGCTACAAGCGCCATGTCGCCCGAGAGCGCGGCCAGTTCCTCGCGGCATTCGGCACACACCTCCATATGCGCACGGACCTGCGCCGCCTCTTCAGGCGAGAGCGCACCCATCGCGTGAAGCGCGAGGTCGTCCTGCGGGATGTGGGTGCGGTCCGTCATGTTTGAAATGCCTTTCGCAGTGTAATCAGCGCCGTTCTGATGCGCGTTTTCACGGTGCCGAGCGGCTCGCCTTTCTTCTCTGCAATCTCGGCGTGGGTCATTCCGTTAAAGAAAGCCAGCTCCAGACTCTCTTGCTGTTCCGGCGGCAGGTTTTTAAGAACGCCGCGCACGCGTTCGATCATGCTTGAGCGTTCCACTTCGCGGGCCACATCCGCGCCGGAGGCCAGCACCACGTCTTCGACTGGGTCGGACGGGCGCCTTCTGCGCATAGCGTCTATGCAGCGGTTGCGGACCACCACGGCCAGCCATGCGCCCAGAGAGCCGCGATCGGGGGCGAATGCCCGCGGATTCTGCCAGACCTGGAAGAATACGTCCTGCATCACATCTTCAGCCTGAGCCGGATCCTTCAACACGCGCAGGGCGATGGAGTAGGCCATGCGGCTGTACGTGTCGAAGATTTCGGCCATCGCCCCCTGATCGCGGGCCTCTACCCGTTCGAGCAGAAGCCGGTCGTTCGCGGAGTTGCGTGGTTGCGCGTCTCCACTTGGGGAACGCGGGGAACCCACATCCGGATTGGAGAACCTATCAGGCATGGGGAGGATCAGGAGCCACTCCATCGTATTGCATTGGGCGGATGGCGCAATACTGTTCATTTCGTTCGCGCAGCCGACGGGTTGGGGGATTTGTCTGGGGATCCGGCGGGAGGATTTGTGTGGCGCGCACAAAAAGGAGGGGACCGGCGCCAGAGACACACCGGACCCCCAAACGATTCAGCCTTGTTGCCTGCATGGGGATTGCCGGCTCGGCTTGAAGCCGGCCGGCCTGGCCCAGCAGACGATCTTTTGCAGCTTCCTGCCGCGACTGAGCAGGAACGGGCGCAAGAAGTACGTGCCTTACGGGGTGTTGGATTTATCGGCCAGCAAAAAGGTGAGCAGAGCGGGGTTGACGCGGCTGTGGATGGTTACGAAACGGCTGGAGGGATATGCGGGTTGGCTCGGGTTGGCGGCCGAAAATGGGGTCGTTTATCGATGGCCGGGGAGGGTTTGAATCTATAGAAGAGGCTTCCCCTCATTGGCTAAACAGGCTGCGAAAAGAGGGGAGATTGGTGGCGAGTGAGCCTTTGCAGGGGCTAAAGCCCACGGGGTCTCTTGGCTTTATCGGCACGACTAAAAGTCGTGCCCTGTTACAAAGCCTGCTCACGGGTGTTCTCCGCAGCCTGTAAAGCCCAGCTCATTTTTTGGCAGTTTCGGCACGACTGAAGTCGTGCCGTTTCGAAACATAAATGATCATCGGTGGGGCGGACAGCTCTACTGCGCGTCCCGCACGCAGCGGAAGCCCAGGGCGCCGGAGCGGTCGTAGCTGGGGCCCATGAGCAAGAGCTTGCCGTGCTGTGAGTTGCGGTAGGCCTGCGGGAAGTACCAGATGGAGCCCTGCGGCTGATAGTGGCTGCCGCCGCGCAGGATGGCGGCGCGGGTGTGATCGTCGATGTATTCATCGGTCCACTGCCAGACGTTGCCGACCATGTCCATGACGCCGAAGGGGCTGGCTCCGTGGGGATGCGCATCGACATCGCTGGCGGCGGCCATCACGCGGCCCTTGTCGGGAGCAGGCGCGGGCGCGTCAGCGGGGTCCTTCTGCCACGGACAGGCGTACGGGCCGCCGCTGGTAACCGGCGCGAGCCAGTCGCACTCGCCCCAGGGAAAGATGCGGTTGTCAGTGCCTTGCGCGGCGAACTGCCACTCCCATTCGTGCGGGAGGCGCTTGCCGGCCCACCTGGCGTAGGCGCGCGCATCTTCAAGCGAGACCCACGTGACGGGCTTGTTGGCCCCGCCGTCGGGATATGTGCCGTTCTTCCAGTCCTTCAGGAAATTCAGGTCGTCCTTGGGATGGTAGTGGGTGGCATCGAGGAACTTCTTGAACTCGGCGTTGGTCACCGGGTACTTGTCCATGTAGAACGGCTTGATCTGCATGCGGTGCTCGTGGAAGCGGCGAGCGGAGTCTTCCCACGGATACTGCACGTCGACGCCGATATCGTCGTCGCCCTCGATCTCGATGCCTTCCACTTTGAAGAGATAATCGCCGCCGGGGATGCTGACCATGCCATCCGGCGCGGAAGAGGCGGGCGCGGTGGAGGGGATCTCGACCAGCTGCTGCGGGAGCGGTTTCCACTCATGCGAGTAGCCGGCGAGCGGCTGCGCAGTCAGTTGCTTCATCTTCGTCATCAGCGCGCGGAGGCCTGGCGTCCGGCTCGGCGGATTGCGCGAGGATGGCGCCGTAGCCGTGGCCTTCGACTGCGAAGGAGAGCACGGCCGATCGCCGTCTTCGACCTCGGGCTTGAGTTCCACGCCGTGATAGAGATCGAAGTAACGCATGCCGTCCTTGTGCGGGATCGACATCTGCCGGCCGTCGACGTCGTATTCATTGCGATTGACGATGGTCCACACGGTGCGGTCGCCGAGCGGCCAGCGGCTGGCGAAGACGCCGTAGTGGTGCATGGGATAGAACGGCTCCCAATCCTGGCTGACGAGGAAGGGGGCGACTGCGCGCTCGATGGTGGCCACCCTGCGGGTTGCTTCGCCATCGCGCGGGGTAACGCCGTTCCAGATGCCCCAGACGTTTTCCCAGCTCTCCCAGCCTTCGCCGTTGAAGAAGGCGAACTGCAGATCGTCGGTCTTGTCGCGGTTCCAGCGGCCCTGAATGTTGACCATGTGGCGCGGTTCGAGCCAGCGGTACCGGTCGACCGTGGGCACGAACTGAAACGTGTACTGGCCCCAGGTCATCACGTTCCACGCGAGGCCTTCGTCGTGCGGGCCGCCTTCGGGCTCAAAGGCGAGGGGATGCCCGATCTTTTCCGCGGCCAGCGAGAAGGCCAGCGGCACGCCGTCCTGCGTGTCGCCGTTGATGCCGTCGGCGCCGATCTCCTTCATGAGTTCGGCGATGGCATCGGGCCACGGCTTGTCCGGCTCGCGCGTGCCCTGGTCCCACATCATCATGGGAAAGAGCACGCGCACGCCGCGGCGATGGAAATCGGCAACCATCTGGCGCACGCCTTCGATGCCGCCGGGCATGGAGCGCACCATGTCGAGCTGATTGCGGTCGTCGATGCCCATGTTTGGATAAGTCGCCCAGATGAGCACGGCGTCGATGCCGCCGTAGCGCTTCTCGAGATCGTCGAGATAGCGGTCGACGGTGTATTTGCCCGCGACGGGATCGTAGAAATAGCGGTCGTGCACCATCATCTGCGGCTGCATGAAGCTGGACTGCGCCCACTGCAGCTCCGGCATCTGATAGCGAGCCGGATCGTAGCCGATGCGAATGCGGCGTTCCGTGCGCCAGTGCGTGATGTCGCTGAGCCAGTGCTGATGACTGCCGGGATTGCAGGGAACGTAACCGCCTTCCCATGCGCCGCGGAGGTTGAAGCACTCAGGCGGAGGGATCTGCTGGCCGCGCGGGGAGTAGTGCGAATCCTGGGCGGAAGAAAACGTCGCCAGGGCTGCGCTGAGAATCGAGAAGCTGACTGCCCACCGGATCGTGCGAGGCACCGTAATCACTGGGTCGTCTCCGTTGTGTGTTTTATTGCACATCCTCCGGTTTGCGCATCTGTCAGTTTCAACACTTCGAGGCTTGGAGACGTGGCGCTCAGGCGGGTGGTGCGGACTGGCTGTACTCCTTGAGCTTGTTGTGCAGGGTCTTGAGGCTCACGCCGAGGATCTCCGCAGCGCGGGTCTTGTTCTGTCCCGTGGCCTCAAGGGTCTTGACGATGAGCATGCGCTCGGCCTCGTCCACGGTGTTGCCCACGCGCACCGGAACCGCGCTGGCGTCGTCGGCCACGGGGGCGGTTATGTGCTGCTTGCCGAAGCCCGGCGGCAGATGCCCTGCGTCGAGCGGGTTGTTGTCAGGGCAGAGAATCACGGCGCGCTCAATGGTGTTGCGCATCTCGCGCGCATTGCCCGGCCAGGTGTAGGCGATCATGCGGTCGAGAATCGACGGCGCCAGGCCGGCAACGTTGCGGCTGTGCTTGGTATTCATTTCGACGAGCATGGCCTCGGCCATGGCCGGCAGGTCTTCAAGATGGGTGCGCAGCGGCGGCATGTGGATGTGAAACACATTGAGCCGGTAGAACAGGTCGGCGCGCAGATTGCCGCTGGAGATGGCGTCTTCGGGACTGCGGTTGGTAGCGGCCAGCACGCGCACATCGACATCGACTTCATTGCGCGCGCCCAGGCGGCGCAGCTTGCGCTCTTCAAGCACGCGCAGTAGCTTGGCCTGTGTGCCGATGGGCATCTCCGCAAGCTCGTCAAGCAGGAGCGTGCCCTGGGTAGCCAGCTCGAAGCAGCCGATGCGCCGCTCGACTGCGCCGGTGAAGGAGCCCTTCTCGTGGCCGAAGATTTCGCTTTCGATCAGCGTTTCAGGAATGGCTGCGCAGTTCACCGCAACGAAGGGATGCGGCTTCCGCGGGCTCAGGTCATGCAGGGTGCGCGCGACCAGTTCTTTGCCGGTGCCGCTTTCGCCGGTGATGAGGACGGAGACGTTGGAGGGCGCAATCTGCTCGATGAGCGAAAAGATTTCGCGCATGGTTTTCGACGTGCCGACCATGGAGCCGAGCACGCCGGACTCGCGGAGGCGGCGGCGCGCGACTTCAAGCTCGATTTCGGTTTCGCGCTGGCGGGTGGCGTTGGCAAGGATGTTGCGCAGCCGCGGGGCGTCGACCGGCTTGAGGAGGAAGTCGTAGGCGCCGAGCTTCATGGCGTCGACGGCGGTCTGGATGGTTCCCTGAGCGGTGAGCAGAACCACGGCGGTGCTCTGTTTGAAGTTGTGGCCTTCTTCGGCGAGGCGGGCCAGCAGGCCGATGCCGTCGAGGCGCGGCATCTTCAAGTCGGTGACGACGATGGCCGGGCTCCAGGCGAGGATCTTCTCCCAGCCTTCGATGCCGTCGCGCGCAGTCTCAGTGCGGTAACCCCATCCTGAGATGAGTTCGGCGAGGCCCATCAGCGCGTGGGGCTCATCTTCGACGATTAATACTTTGACTCCTGGGGGCATAGGGGTCCTCAGGCGCATGGGTGTCTGACGCCAATACGCAGTATCTATTATGTATCGGCGCAGAGGAGAGGCTGTGTTCTCTTTAGTTCTCCGCGGCAAGGCGCGGGGAAGAGCTTTCCGCTTGCGATGCCGCCGGCGTTCAGCCGGCCTTCTCAGTCAACTCGGCCCAGCGGGCGTAGAGGGTATGGCTTTCGTCCTCTGCGGCGGCGATCTCGGCGAGCGCCTTCTGCAGCGCTGCGGCATCCGTGGCGATCTCAGGCTGCTCCAGCTTCTCGCGCGCGGCAGCGAGGCGAGCGTCGGACTCTTCAACGCGCTGCTCGATGGTGGCGAACTCGCGGGCTTCGAGATAGGAGAGTTTCTTTTTAGCGGAGACAGCGGAGACAGCGGGGTTGGCGGAGTTAGCAGGCGTTGGCGGAGTTGGGCTGATCAGGTGCGCGCTGCCGATCGGCGATCCACTGCTCCCACTGCGCGAAGTCGGCGAACAGGCCGATGTGACCCTGGCCGTCGAGTCCAAGCACGGTGGTTGCGACGCGGTTCAGCAGATAGCGATCGTGCGTGACGAGGACGAGCGCGCCGGGAAATTCGAGCAGGTTGTCTTCGAGGATTTCGAGCGTGGGGATGTCGAGGTCGTTGGTGGGCTCGTCGAGCAGGAGGATGTCGGCGGGCTGCAGCATCAGGCGGGCAATGAGCACGCGGGCACGCTCGCCGCCGCTGAGATTGCTGACCGGCTGATTCAACTGCTCGCTGGTGAAGAGGAATCGCGCGGCCCAGCTTGCCACGTGCACGGGGCGGCCGTTGTGGATGACCGAGTCGCCTTCAGGAGCGAGCGCACGGCGCAGGGTGAGGGACGTGTCGAGCTCGCGCATCTGGCTGAAATAGACGAGCCGCAGCGCATCGGCGCGGCGGACCTGGCCTTCGGCCGGTTCCAACTCGCCGCGCAGCAGGCGCAGGAACGTCGTCTTTCCGCTTCCGTTGGGGCCGACGAGGCCGACTTTGCTTCCGGCGATGAGGTTGAAATTGAGATTGCTGAAGAGACGCCGTCCGCCGATCTCGCAGGCCGCATCTTCGAACTCGACGAGGCGTTTGGTCTTGCGCTGGCTGGCGGCGAAGTCGATTCCGGCC
Organism: uncultured Acidobacteriota bacterium; assembly: GCA_963819365.1. GTDB lineage: Bacteria > Acidobacteriota > Terriglobia > Terriglobales > Acidobacteriaceae > Telmatobacter. Next base: position 119,493 of record CAWFVY010000019.1, on the reverse strand, counting down.
GAGCCCTGCGCGGTGCGGGCCTGCATGCCGGAAAGCTGATCGATCATCGAATTGGCGGTGTCGATGCGCGCCTTGGACTTGGTGGTGCGCGCCTTGGGGCCGCGGCGGAGCCATTCGATTTCCGTGCGCACGCGGTTGCGCAGCGACTCCATCTGCCGGTTCTGCGATTCGAGATAAGCCTGTTTCTCTTCGAGAAACTTGCTGAAGGTTCCGCGCACGCGCAGCAGGCCTTCAGCGTAGACGCGATTGAGCTCGATGATCTGCGTGCAGGTGTCCTCGAGAAAGTAGCGATCGTGGCTGACGGTGACCACCGCGAAGGACGCGGCGTTGAGCAACTCCTCCAGCCACTCGATGCCGGCAACATCGAGGTGATTGGTGGGCTCGTCGAGAAGGAGCACTTCAGGCGAGCTGACCAGAGCTTCGGCGATGGCCAGGCGCTTGCGCCATCCGCCGGAGAGCGAGGCGGCTTCGGCGTCGAGGCGATCGAAGCCGGTGCGGCCGGCGAGCTCGCGCAAACGGCCTTCGCGCTCGTTTTCGGAGACGTGCGCGGCAATCATCGCCTGCTCCAGCACATCGCGCACGGTGAGGCCCGGTTGGAATTGCGAATCCTGCGGCACATACGCGGTGCGGGCGCGCCTGCGAGACGGCGAGCTCTCCTTCGTCCGGCTCAACCTGGCCGGCGAGAAGCGCCAGCAGCGTGGACTTGCCCGCGCCGTTGGGACCGATGAGGCCGATGCGGTCACCGTCCTCTACTGTGAACGAAATATTGCGGAACAGCGGCGTGGCGCCGAATTGTTTGGTGACGGATTGTGCGTTAAGAATCGGCGGCATCTCTTTAAGGTTAACGGATGGTACGCCGGCCTTTGGTATAAAGGCTCGGATGGCAGATCGGCGAAGGGAAGTGTGCGATGCGGAAATTGCGGGCGTGCATGGCAGTGAGCGGAATGGTGCTGGCCGCGGCGGGTTCGGCGTGGGCGGCGGATTGCGCGGGCTTGAAGAGCCTCAAGCTTGAGGCCACGGAGATCGTCGCGGCCGAGGCCGTGACATCGGGAACAGTGGAATCTGAAGCTGGCCAGCCGCAGGATCTGCCGGCGTTCTGCCGCGTGCGGGTGTCATGCGGCCGACCAGCGATTCGAAGATCCGCTTCGAGGTCTGGCTTCCTGAGAGCGGGTGGAATGGACGCCTGCTTGGCGTGGGGAATGGTGGATTTGCCGGCGTGATCGGGTACCAGCAGCTTGCGGGGTATCTCAAGCGCGGATTTGCGGTGAGCGGCACGGACACGGGTCACGAGGCCAACGGGACGGATGCGACGTGGGCCTATGAACATCCGGAAAAGGTGAAGGACTTTGGGTGGCGCGCGATCCACCTGACCGCCGAGCTCTCGAAGGAGATTGTCAGCGCCTACTACGGCAAGGCGCAGCAGAAGGCCTATTTTGATGCGTGCTCCGACGGCGGGCGCGAGGCGCTGATGGAAGCACAGCGGTTCCCGGGCGACTACGACGGCATTCTGGCGGGCGCGCCGGCGTATGCCTGGTCCACGCTGCTGGCGTCAGGCGTGTCCGCGCTGCAGGCGCTTGGCGATCCGAAGGCCTACATTTCGTCGCTGAAGCTGCCGGCAATTCAGAAGGCGGCGCTGGATGCGTGCGATGAACTCGACGGCGTGAAGGACGGAGTCGTCGGCGATCCGGCGCAGTGTCATTTCGATCCGCAAGTGCTTTTGTGCAAGGGCGATGAGTCGCGCGAATGCCTGACGCAGCCACAGATTGGCGCCCTGCGGGCCTTGTATACCGGTGCGAAGGGCAAGAGCGGCCATGCATTCGGATACGGGTTCTCGATGGGCGACGAGCGAGGCTGGGCGCAGTGGGTCACGGGCGACGATCCGGAAGCGTCTAGCTTTGCCAGCTTTGTGCGCAACGATTTTCGTTACATGGTGACGGGCGACCCGAAGTGGAACGGGCTGACGGCCGATGTGGATGCGATGCTGAAGCTCTCGCACGAGAAGACTGCGCAGGCTCTCGACTCGACCGATCCCGATCTGAGCAAGTTCGCCGCGCGAGGGGGCAAGCTGATTCTGTATCACGGCTGGAACGATCCGGCGATTGCGCCGGGCTACACGGTCGCCTATTACAAGCAGGTTCAGGAGAAGATGGGCACGGACAAGGCCGAGACGTTCGTGCGCCTGTACATGGTTCCGGGGATGGAGCACTGCTACGGTGGACCGGGCGCGAGCGCGTTCGGACAGTTTGGGATCGGGACGGCCAAGGGACCGCAAAACGGGCTGTTCGATTCGCTCGTGGATTGGGTGGAGAAGGGTGCGCCGGATGATGCGGTCTTCGCTACGAAGTTTGCGCCGCAACCGAACGCAGCGCCGAAGGCCGTGATGACGCGCCCGTTGTGTGCTTATCCCAAGGTGGCGAAGTACAAGGGCTCCGGCGACAGCACGGACGCCGCGAACTTCGCCTGTGTAGCGCCGTAACGGCGGTAGACTGGAAGAGATGCTGGACTACGAAATTTCCGCGACCGAATCCGCTGACCTGATGCGCAACAAGCAGGCGCGCCTGATCGATGTGCGCGAGCCGTGGGAGTTTGAGACCGCGCGGATTGACGGCAGCGTGCTGATGCCGATGGGCGACGTGCCTGGGCGCGCTCATCAGGAGCTCGATCCCGATGAGCGGCTGGTGGTGGTGTGCCATCACGGACAGCGCTCGCTGAATGTGACGGTGTGGCTGCGCAACCAGGGATTTGAAAACGTGCAGTCGCTGCGCGGCGGCATTGACGCATGGTCCGCGGAAGTGGATTCCTCCATTCCGCGTTACTGATTGTCTGCGGATTTCTTATTCGACATTCAAGCCGCGGCGATTTTCGCCGATAAGCGCACCCAGAGCGACATCTGGAAGTGTGCCTATGATCTCTATCCGTAAATACCTCGACGGGTCCCAGGTGATCCCCAACGGGGACGCCGCGAAACCGCACAACCGGCGGTCCGCCACAGACCTGGCTGCCGTTTGTCTTGATGCATACCGCTCGTCGTTAACCGAGATGGGCCGATGCAGTTTGGATGTCTGTGCCGCGACCGGGCCCGCGCTGGAGAGTGGCCTGGTGAAGGCGGCCGACAATCTCGGCTCTTCTCGGACGGCGGATGGCGTGGCGGCGAATGCGGCGGATGTGGCAGCGCGTCTGAAGGAGTGGTCGCGTAGCACGGCGCGGCACTTTCAGCAAAAGGCCGGCGAGGTGAAGGAGATTCTGCTGGCGATGGCGCAGACCACGGAGTCGGTGAGCCAGCGCGACCAGAAGTGCGCCGATCAATTGAAGAACATCACCGCGAGCCTGCAACGCATTGCATCGCTCGACGATATCAGCACGATGCGGCGCGCGATCGAGCGAAACGCGGCAGATCTCAAGACGTCAATCGATCGTATGGCAGAGCAGGGGCGCGCGGTTCTCGATCAGATGCAGGCCAAGGTGACGGCATTCCAGACGAAGCTCGAAGAGGCGGAGGAGACGGCGGCATGCGATGCGCTGACGCGGCTCCGCAGCCGGCTTTATATGGAAGGGCAAGTGGAGCAGCGCATCGCGGCGGGGTCGCGGTTTTGTGTGGCGATTCTGGACATTGACGGATTCAAATCGGTTAACGATACGCTTGGCCACGTGATGGGCGACGAGTTGCTGAAGCAGTTCGCCACCGAGTTGCGCTCAGCCTGCCGCTCCTCGGACGTTGTCGCGCGCTGGGGTGGCGACGAGTTTCTCATATTGCTCGATTGCGGTGTCGGGCACGCGCAGGGGCAGATTGAACGCGCGACCAAGTGGGTGTGCGGCAGCTACTCGGTACCGGGTCTGGAAGGGCCGGTAAAGCTGAATGTCGGAGCTTCGGTGGGGCTCGCGGAGTTTGCGCCGCCGGAATCGATGAAGGAACTGCTGGATCGCGCCGACGCCGCGATGTATCAGAACAAGCGGGCCGGACGGCCTCCCACGATCACCGTGTGAACGACGGACGAGTGGGAACGTCCCCTTTGGATCTGTTGTTGGTGGGTCTGAAGGGGACTTTCCATTTTGAAACTCCCCTGCCCACATTCCCTTTCCAACACTGACCTTCGCTTTTTCCAATCATGCATTGTTGAGTTGTTTCTCCGCGCAGGCGAGAGTGGAGCGGTCCCCCATTTACGGCATTAGCAAACGCTAATGAAAGTGACCGGGAAATGGGCAGACTGCTGCATACGTTTCTAATCGCCGGCCAAGACTTCATGAAGAGTGATTGAAGCAAGCGAGGGCGGCGATGGAAGGGGCTCTATGAGGTTGCTGATTGCTGAAGACGATCGGGCGCTTGGTTTGTTTCTGACGCGCGGGCTGGAGGCGGATGGACACCGCGTGCGGGTTGCTCTCGATGGCGCCACCGCCGCGGAGGCCTTTCGCCAGGACCTGCCCGATCTGACCATTCTCGACCTCAACCTGCCGGTAAAAGATGGCGAACAGGTGCTTGAGGAGATGCGCGCCGTCGATACCGATCTGCCGGTGCTGGTGCTAACCGCGCGGCAGGAAGTCGAAACGCGGGTGCGCTGCCTGGACCGCGGCGCGGACGATCTGATGACCAAGCCGTTCAGCCTGCATGAGCTGCGCGCGCGCTGCAGAGCGCTGTTGCGGAGGAAGCGCGAAGCCCGTCTGCTGCTGCGCGCCGGCGATCTCGAACTGGACCGCATGGAGCACAGCGCCCGGCGCAACGGCGAGACTGTCCCGCTTACCAACAAGGAATTTGCGCTGCTCGAGCACCTGATGCTCAATCGCGGCCAATGCGTTTCGCGCGTCGAACTTCTGGATTCGGTGTGGCGCATGGAGCCGGCGCAGACCACGAACATCGTGGATGTCTATATCAACTATCTGCGGCGCAAGCTGAAGGACCCGGCGCCGGGCAAGCTGATTCGCACGGTGCGCGGCCAGGGATACCTGGTGCCGTCCGAGGCGGAACTTTCCGCTTTCATCGCTGCTTCTCTTCCGTCCGGCGTTGAGTGTGCCGGGCTTCCCATCATGCCGGTTCACTAATTTAGAACGTCGCTGCCGAGGAGATTCTCGTGGCTCTTCCTATTCCTGTCTCTGCCGTCCTCTCTCCCTCACCCGCCCGCATGCGGGCGCGCACCGCCATACTGGCCAGCGCGGACGCCAGCTTCCGCCAACGCCTCGAGCAGAGGCTCACGGGGCTGCGCTGGCAGGTGCGGGAAGCCGAAACCGGCGCCCAGGCATGGGCCGCGGCGGAGTCGTTGGCGCCCGAGGCAGTTATCGTCGACTCCTGGCTCCCTGATCTTGATGTAGACGAATTCCTGCACGAGTTCCGTGGATCGTTTCCGCGCGTGGATGTGCTGACATCGGAGACGGGCGGCGCGAGCGATGGGCCGCGCAGTCCGTACCGGCAGGAGTTGCTGTACGCGCTGCGCATGACCCAGGACACGGACACGGCGGCGTGGAATACGGCGTGCGATCTGGAAGATGCGCAGCCGCTGCAGGTCACATTCGAGACCAAGAAGCCGCCGGCGATCGTGCTTCCCGAGAACACCTCTGCGCAGCCGGAAGAAGATCGCGAAGCGGCTTTGAGCGCAGGCCCGGTGCTGGTTTCGGCTCCGGTTGCCGCGCCACGCCGCGAGGCTCCTATGGTCGAACGGCTGCCGGAACTGGTGGGCCATGCACAGTGCATGCTCGAGATCAGCCGCAGGATCCGGCTGGTTGCGCCGCGTTCCACTCCGGTGCTGATTGAAGGGCCGACGGGCTCGGGAAAAGAATTGGTTGCCGAAGCGTTGCATCGTCTTTCCACGCGCAACCGCAAGCCGTTTGTGGCTATCAACTGCGCGGCTATCCCCGAGGCGTTGCTTGAAGCCGAACTCTTCGGCCACACGCGCGGCGCATTCACGGGCGCGGTGCAGGGACGCATGGGTCGGATTGAAGCTGCGGACGGCGGCACGTTGTTTCTGGATGAGATTGGCGAGATGCCGCTGAGCCTGCAGTCAAAGCTGCTGCGCTTTGTGGAGTGCGGGGAGCTGCAGCGGGTAGGCGACAACGAGACGCTCAAGGTGGACGTGCGCATTGTGGCCGCGACTCACCGGCCGCTGGCCAAGCATGCCGGCGAGGGCACATTCCGTTCCGATCTGTATTACCGGCTGGCGGTATTTCTGATTCGCACGCCCGCGCTTTCAGACCACATGGAAGATCTGCCGCTGCTGGTCAACCACTTTCTGGAGCGGTTGGGCCGCACCGAACCGGTGAAGCGCATCGACGCCGGCGCGATGTCGCAGCTCAGAGAACATACCTGGCCGGGGAACGTGAGAGAAGTGGAGCATGTGCTGGAGCGCGCGGCGATTCTTGCCGGAGAGAACTCCGAGATCACCGCCGACGAAATAGACTTTGGCCTCGCTGTGAATTGAGGATGGGATGCAGATCGAAACCACAATGAGCGATCAGTTGACCCGCTATCTGGATGCGGCAACCACCCAGGCCAAGCTGACCGCGCAGAACATGGCAAACATCGATACCCCGGGCTATCGCGCTGTGGGCATCGACTTTGAAGCCGAGATGCGGCGCATGCTGGGCGATGGACCCGCGGCCGACGCGGCCGATGCACGCGGGGCTCGAGGACGGGCTGGTGGCGCGTCCCGATGGCAACAACGTATCGATGGATCGCGAGAGCATGAATCTGGCCGAGGCGCAGTTGCGATACCGCACCGGCATCACGCTTTTGAAACAGCAGTATCAGATGACCATGGACGCGATCCGTGTAGACGGCGGCAAGTGAGCCGGCGAACGGCGTTGGAGGAGAGATGAACCTGTTCGGGTTGATGGAAGCGTCAGGCAGTGCGATGCAGTCGGAACGCGTGCGGGCCGAAGTGGTTGCCACGAATATGGCCAACGCCGAGACCACGCGCACCGAAGCAGGCGGGCCGTACCATCGCCAGCACGTGATCTTTGCGGCCAATGGGAATGCGTCGTTTGCCGACCTTCTGGGCAACGCAGCAGGCAATGCGATGACGCCGGGACTGCTGCCGCTGGCCACGCAGGCCGAGCCAGGTTGCGGGCGGGGTGCACATCTGCCGGCGTGGTGGAAGATCCGGCGGCTCCGTTGAAGCGATACGACCCGGGACATCCGGATGCGGGGCCGGACGGATATGTCTCGTATCCGGACATTAATCCGCTCACAGAGATGGTGGACCTGATGGGCGCGACGCGCGCCTATGGCCTCAACGGATCGGCTGTGCAGGCGGAGAAGGGCATGATCACCGCGGCGCTCGATATTGCCAAGGGTTAAAGCACGCGCACGAGAAGGGCAGGGAAACGATGGCTAGCAGCATCCAGGCAATCTCGAATTTCGCATCGACGGCAGGCACGGCACAGACGAATACGATGGTGCCTTCCGCGCCGGGCGCAGAAGGCAGCACGCCGTTCTCTGACCTGGTGAAGGATGCGGCGGGCGAGGTGGATTCGTTGCAGTCCGAGGCGCAGGCGGCGGTGACAGGATTGATGACCGGTACTGGTGTGGATGTGCATACCGCCATGATCGCGACCGAGAAAGCGAGCATGGCCTTTGAGCTGTCGCTGGCCGTGCGCAACAAGGCGGTGCAGGCCTATCAGCAGGTGATGAGCATGCAGTTCTGAGGCAGCGCGGTCCAGATGAGTTCATAGCGGATTCGGACGTAGACAACGGTAGAAAGCCAGGGGCAGGGCACGGGAATCATGGCGACGGAGACACAGTTGCAGAAGAGCGCGCCGGTTATTCCCGGCAGGGTCCCGGCAGGAGCGGGACTCAGTGCCTTGTGGACGCGCGGCCGGGTGCAATGGGCGGGCATGCAGCCGCGCCAGCGGACCTGGGCTACCGTCGCGCTTCTGATGATGACGGGGCTGACTGCATTTCTGTTCTGGTATGCGCTGCGCACCGACTGGCGCATTCTCTATGCCGACCTCGACTCCGACGATGCGCGCCAGATCATCCAGGAGCTGACTGCCGCGCAGATCACCTTCGATGTTGCCGAGAGCGGCGGCATTGTCCGCGTGCCCGCGGCGCAGCTCGACAAGGCGCGGCTGGCGACCTCGGCAAAGGGCGGAGTGAAGAGCGGGCGCATGGGCTTCGAGCTCTTCGACAAGCCCAACTGGGTTGGTTCGGAGTTTGACGAGCAGGTCAATTATCAGCGGGCTCTCGAAGGCGAGCTGGAGCATACAGTGGGATCGCTGGCCGATGTCGAGTCGGCCCGCGTGCACCTGGTGATGGCGCACGATTCGCTGTTTCGCGAACAGGAGAGGCCGGCCAAGGGCTCGGTGGTTCTCAAGCTGCGGCATCGCAGCCTGGCGGATGGGGAGCCGGAAGCGATTCGCAACCTGGTGGCTGCCGCGGTCGACGGCCTCACGCCCGACCGCGTGGTGCTGGTCGATGCGGCGGGGCATCTTCCGCTGGGGCCGAAGACGGCCGATGCCTTGCGTCTGGGCGCGGAGCAGGCGCTCGAAGAAAAGCTGATTGCTACGCTCGAACCGGTCACGGGAGTAGGCAACGTGCGCGCGTCGGTCACGCTCGACTACGATGCGAAGGCTGCGGAGCAGACCGACGAGACTTACGATCCGGATCAGTCCGCGACGCTCTCCATGCAGCGCACCGAGCAGACCGCGGGGCCGCAGCCGGTGGCGGCGGGCGTGCCCGGTACTGCATCGAATGTGCCCAACGCGCAGGCGCTGCCGGTGTATCCGCACGAGACCACGCCTCCGCAGTCGGCCAAGAGCGAATCAAGCACCTACGGTGTTTCGAAAACCGTGCGCCACACCAGTGAGGCGCCGGGTCGCATCCGCCGCCTTACCGCGGCCATTGTGGTCAACGACCGGCTGATGCAGGCGCGGTCGAAGAACAAGCCGGCGCTGTGGCAGCCGCGTTCGCACCGACGAGTTGCACAATCTGAACGCATTGGCCCAGGCGGCGGTGGGCTTCGATCCGCAGCGCGGCGACCTGCTGACGGTGGAGGATCTTGCGTTTGACGACAATCGCGCGCCCGAGCCGGTTCCACCCATGATGCGCGCCTTGAAGCAGGCGGAGAGTTCGCCGGTGCTGGTCAAGTCCGTGGTTCTTCTGCTGGGGATTCTGGTGTTGCTGGCGCTGGGCGTGCGGCCGGCGATGCAGAAGGCGGGAGTGAAGTCGGCCAAGCCGGGCAAGTCCGCCAAGCCGGCGGCACCCGCCGAGTTGGCCGCGGAAGCGGTGCAGAAGGCGGTCGCTGCTCCGCCCGAGCCGCCGCCGCTCGATGCGGAACGATTGCGCGCCCAGGACATTCTGGAGCAGGTTACGGGTGCGGTGAAGAAGCAGCCGGCGCAGAGCTCGCGTTTGCTGCAGAGCTGGATTCATTCCGATTAGACGTGGGCTGCGAGCAGCGCTGCGCATGTAAACGAGGGAAGAGCCTTGGCGGATCAGACGGGCCAATACGGGGGAACAGGGAGGCGGTCGACCGCGATGATGAGCGGGGTGCGTAAGGCCGCCATTCTGCTGGTCGCGCTGGGTGAGGAGACGGCGAAGGAGATTCTGCGCTCGTTGACCGAGACCGATGTGCAGTTGCTGACCGAGGAACTGGCCGAACTGCGCACAGTCTCCCCGGAACTGTCGGCGCAGGTTATTGAAGAATTCTGGGAGGTCTTGGAGACGCAGAGTTTTCTGATGCATGGCGGGCTGGATTTCGCCAACCGCCTGCTGATGGAGACGTTCGGAAAAGAGCGCGCCCAGGATCTGATGACCATGGTGCGGCGTTCGCAGGAGGCCGCGCAAGGCAATCTTGCCAAGCTGCAGCGCACCGATCCGCAACAACTTGGCAAGCTGCTGGACACCGAGCATCCGCAGACCATCGCGCTGGTTCTGGCACATCTCGATCCGCGGCGGGCGTCGCAGGTGGTCGACAACCTGAGTGAAGAGCACAAGGTGGTGAGCCTGCAGAGGCTGGCGGAGATGCGTCAGTTTTCGCCGGAGATGGCGCAAAAGGTTGCGCAGAGTTTGCATCGCCGCCTCGAGAGCATGGGCGACACGCAGCGCCAGAACTACTCCGGGTTCAAGGCGGTGGCCGATCTGCTCAATCGCCTCCATGCCGATGAGGCCAAGCACATTCTTGAAGTGGTGGAGAACAGCGATCCGGAACTGGCGTTGAATATTCGCAACCTCATGTTCACGTTTGACGACCTGGTGACGGTGCCGGCGGCGACGATTCGCGAGATTGTCAGCGGGCTGGACAAGCGGCAACTGGCGCTGGCGTTGCGCGGCGCCAATGAAGAGCTTCGCGCCACCGTATTCAAATCGATGAGTTCGCGCGCGGTGGAGATGTTGAAGGAAGACATGGAAGTGCTGGGCCCGGTGCGGGCGCGTGAAGTAACCCAGGCACAACAGGAGATTCTCAATCTGGCGCGGCGCCTGGAGGCGGAAGGGAAAGTAATCCTGAAGCTCGAGACGGGCGACGAGATGCTGGCCTGAGCGAGCCGCGCCATCGGAGGCGTGCAACGCATGAACCAACCTGCAGGGATTCTCGACGTTGAGCCTTACGGCTATGCCGATGAAACGGCGGCAACGGGCGTGTGCGAGGACTGGGTTCTGGCCGAGGTGGACGGCGAGGGAAATCCTGTCGCTCGCCGCCGCGATTCGACGCCGGATGCAGGGCTTCAGGAAGAGCAGTTTCAGGGGCGCGTTGCCGAGGAGACACGGCGCAGCTACGAGGCGGGATACGAGCAGGGACGCGAGGACGGCCTGGCCGCCGCAGAAGGAGCCGAGCGGGATGCACGTGCCGAGAAGCTGCAGAGGCTGGCGACGGCGGTGGGGAGTCTGGCGGAAGACTTTGCCGGAGAGCGCAAACGCTACTATGAGCAACTCGAACAGGAGGCCGTCAAACTGGCGCTGGCGATGGCGGGACGCATCCTGCGCCGCGAGGCCCAGATGGATCCCCTGTTCCTGCTGGGTGCGGTGCGCGTGGCGCTGGGCCAGCTTACGGATTCGACCAAGGTGCGGTTGCGTGTTCCTGCCGCGGATGCGGAGTTGTGGACCGAGGCCATGGCCCTTCTTCCCCATCGGGACACGAGGCCGGAAGTGATCGCCGCCGAAGGCATCGAGGTGGGCCAGTGCGTGATGGAGACGGAACTCGGGTCGGCCGATCTCGGAGTGCGTGCGCAGTTGGGCGAAATGGAGCGCGGCATGTTCGATCGCTCTGAAGCTCGGCGCGAAGATGCGGCGGGGTCGCGGCGATGACGACGCTGTTGGAGCGGTATTTCACGCGACTCGAGGTCCGGCAACCGTGGTTGTGGCGGGGGCGCGTGCTCGAGTCCGTAGGGCAGACGATTGAATCAGCGGGTCCGCTGGCGTCGGTGGGCGAATGCTGCGAGATTGTGGATCAGATGGGCAAAACGCATGGCGGCGAGGTGATCGGCTTCCGCGGCTCCAATGTGTTGTCGATGCCAGTCGAGTCTTCGGAAGGCATTCGTTACGGAGACGCCATCACCGCGCTGGGCAGGCATCCCGACATGGAAGTGGGGCCCGATCTTGCGGGGCGCGTGTTGAACGCGCTGGGCGAGCCGCTGGATGGGGCGCGGCCGATGCGTGCGCGGGAGTGTCTGCCGCTGGAAGGAACGGTGCGGCCGCCGCTCGACCGGGTACCGATCAGGACTCCGCTGGGCACCGGCATTCGCGTTCTCGACGCGCTGCTCACGGTTGGCCGCGGGCAGAGGGTGGGTGTTTTTGGCGGATCGGGTGTGGGCAAGAGCACGCTGGTCGGCATGATGTCGCGCAATACCGAAGCGGACATTACGGTTGTAGGACTGGTTGGCGAACGCGGACGCGAAGTGGGCGAGTTTCTTGAAAACTCGCTCGGCGAAGAAGGCCTGGCGCGCTCCGTGGTCATCGTGTCGACTTCCGATCAATCGCCATTGTTGCGCATGCGCGCGGCGCTGGCCGCCACCACCGCAGCAGAATATTTCGCCGCGCAGGGCAAGCATGTGCTGTTGGTGCTCGATTCGCTGACACGCTTTGCTATGGCCGCGCGTGAGATCGGACTGGCCGCGGGCGAGCCGCCAACGGCAAAGGGTTACACGCCTTCAGTGTTCACGCGGCTGGCGCGGTTGGTGGAGCGCGCCGGCGAATTTCGCACCGGCTCGATCACAGCGTTCTATTCGGTGCTGATGGAGGGCGACGATCAGCAGGATCCGCTGGTGGATGCGGTGCGATCGCTGCTCGACGGTCACGTGGTGCTGTCGCGCGCGCTGGCGTCGGAGGGCTGGTATCCGCCGGTGCAGGTGCTGGATTCAATCAGCCGGTTGATGACCGCGGTGGCTGCGCCGGAGCATCGCGACCAGGCTGCCCTGGTGAGGCGTTTGATGGCGGTCTACGCGCGGTCGGAGGACCTGGTGCGGATCGGCGCTTACAAGCCGGGGGCTGATCCGGAACTTGATCGCGCCTTACGGGCGCGCGCTCCGCTGCGTTCGTTTCTGATGCAGGATTCCAGCGAGACCGCACATTTTCCTGATACGGTTCGGCGGCTGGCAGCGCTGGCCGGCGCGGTGTAGGCATGGCTATCTCCGATTCTCTGCGGCGCCTGCTGCACATCCGCACTCTTGAAGAAGAGCAGCGCAAGGTTGTACTCGAGTCGGCGCTGGCCGAGTTGCACAGCATGGAACACTCGCTGGGAGCGACACGCGCGCGGGAACGCTCAGGAAGACAGCACGTGGCGATGAGTTCGCGGTCCGGAGACACTGCCGATCGTATCGCCGGCCTGGTCGAATGCGAGTCGGCGCGGCGAAACGCGCGCATGCTTGAGGCACGCATCGCGAAGGTAGCGCTTCGAGCCGGTGAGGCGCGCGAGGAGTTTTTGTCGAAGCGCGTGGAAAGGCGGCAGGTGGAGACCGTCATTGAAGAGGCTGAAGATGTGCAGGACGCTGAGGCTGCGCGCCACGAGCAACAGGATGTGGATGAGTGGTTTTCTACGCGCCGGCATGCGCGAAGCGCGAGTCGGCGGAATGAAGAGAAACTTGAGATCAAAGATTGCAAAGAAACGGCCGCGATTCCTGAAGAGGAACTTAGGTCCAAACTGTAACAACTCTCTAACCGCCTTCCAGCCGAGTTTGGCACGTCATCTGCTTCTTCTCTCGCCGTGACCTCAACGGCATTTATCGATGTGGGAGCAGCGTCGGGCGCGACGGGAATCGCAGAGGCGCCGGCGGGGAACAGTTCGGTTCCGCAGGCGGCCAATGCAGGCGCGAGCGCCGACTTCCGCAGCAACTGGCAGGAGATTCTGATGGCCCTGGCGGGAGCGGGTCAGGTCAAAGCAAATCAAGCGCCGTTGAGCCGGTTGCGCGAAACCTCGTTGCCGTCCAACGCGAAAGCCATTGCGCAGCAAGGCAGTCCTAGCCGCTCAGAAGGATCCTCGCACGAACCGAGGAAAGGGCATGCGCAGAAGCTCGCCGCAAACACAAATTCTGAGGCGGCGGCTGCCGCGCCGCTGCTATTGACGCCGGAAACTCCAGCGATCGGTTTGATTGGGATTCCCGCATCGGTTGCGGCGCCGGTTGACGGCGCGTGGCTGCCCGCATCCATCAAGGCGTTCTCTGTTGCGCTGTCAGGCTTCGCGACCGCAGAAGGTGAACCGGAATCGACAAGCGCAGAGTTGATGCCCGCGGCATCCACCGCGACAAACGTCTCAACGGACATTGCAAAGCCATTCTCCGACCTCGATCTGCGGACAGACTCTTCCTCTGCTCCCGGTCATTTTGCCGATGGTGGTGACGGGGACAAATCGGTACGCGGCCGGATGCCGCAACCGCTTGGGGAGAATGCCTCCAGCTACGAGAAGCTGACAGTCAGGGAACCCTCTGCAACGTCCAGCATCGTCGCGGCACATGTGCGTTCCGCAGAGTCCAGACCAGCGCAGGCACTTGCGGCGCATTCGGCGCCGACTGTCGACGATCCTCCGGTTCATGAGGACGGAACTACGCCGCGGCAATCCGAGACCGGAACTGTGGCTGCAACCTCCGTGCAGGTCAGCCATGCTGAATTTGCCGGCGCGCAGAAGATCGCGGGCGCATCAGGAGCAGCATCAACTACGCCGGGAGCCCAGCAGCTCTCAGGAGCAGCCAATGCGACGCCGCTTGATTCCGCGGCTATGGCACAGGCGGCACGCGGGGGAGGCCGTCCGCAGCGAGTATCCGCAGGCGACGCACGAGATACAAGCGCCCCTCGCGTGAAGCAAACGGCAACGATTTCGGGCACGGCTCAGGCGGGCGTTCCTTCCGATGCCCGGAGCGTGCAAGGCTCCTATAGTGTTCACTATCAAAGCCAGACTGAGGCGGCCGATCCGCTGACTGCGGCGGCTATGACGAGGTCTGGGAGTGCGAACGATCTCGGGGCGCGCGATGAAATGCAACCCCAGGTATTGCCGGGATCCGCCGCGCGCGATCCGTTTGCAGAGCTGGACGCGCGCACCCCGGCGCCCGCGGCCACGTGGCTGCAGGCCGGCACACACCATGCGGAAGCCGGCTATCTCGATCCATCGCTCGGGTGGGTTGCCGTGCGAGCAGAGAGCAGCGGCAGCGCGCTGCACGCCGCCATCCTTCCGGGATCAGGCGAAGCGGCGCAGGCGCTCGGCGGCCACCTGACGGCATTGAATTCATTCATGTCTGAACATCACGGCCGTTCATCGACTGTCACCCTCGCCTCGCCGGATCAGGGCCAAGCTCAAGGCCGGTTCAATCACTCCGGCGGCCATTCCGGAGAAGGGTCCGCGCAGCGGCAGTCGCACGAGGGACAGGCCCAGGGCGATGCCGCGCCTTTCACATCGACGCCCGCAACCGATACCGTCACGCGCGCGCAGGCACTCGTTCACGCGGATGCGCATGTCTATGAACACGACGGAGTACACATCTCTGTGATCGCTTGAAAAAGCGGAGAAAGCAAGAAGGAGAAAGATGACAACAACTGCAGGAATCTGGAACAACGCTCATTCGCAGAGCATGTCCGCCAGCGCTGCGAGGCCTATGGATAGTTCGGGGAGTGGCTCCGATACGTCCTCGTCCTCTACCATCTCGTCGAATGACTTCCTGACTCTTCTGGTCACGGAGATGAAGAACCAGGATCCGACCTCGGCGACAGATCCCAACCAGTACATTAACCAACTGGTCAGCGTAAACAGCCTCGAGCAACTGATCCAGATCAACGGGACACTGTCGACCGCGCTCACGGTAACGCCCGGTTCCTCCCCTGTAACATCCTCCGCCGTGCAGGGCGGGCTTGATACGCATCTCTCCGGCAGCGCGTCCGGTTCCGACTCGAGCGCATCTCCAAACGCCGTCACGCAGCCGGTGTCCGTTACATCGGGAAACCTCGGGGTTCCTGCGGCACATCCAGCGGCGCACAGCATCGCCGAGGCGCTTAGCGGAAGAGCGCACCTGAACTAACAGGCTTCCGCACGAACCGTGTAACAGGCCCGAAGCAGAACCAGAATCAACTGAAGAGGAGATCTTCCATGCCAAGTTTTTTTATTCCGCTGACCGGCCTGAATGCCGACACCTCAGCCCTCAATACGATTGCAAATAATCTTGCCAACATGAGCACCGTAGGCTTCAAGGCCCGCCTGGCTCAGTTCGCTGACCTGTTCTATCAGAACATTGGCGCCACGGGGAACGGCGATCCAGTGCAGGTGGGGGCGGGCACGCAGATTTCAGCCATTTCTACTGATTTTTCGAGCGGCACTTCCAACTTCACCGGCCTCAACACGAACGTTGCTCTGCAGGGAAACGGCTTCTTCGTTGTCAGCGACGGGACGAATCAATATCTCACGCGCGCGGGTAACTTCTCGCTGGATTCGAGCGGCAATCTTATCACCACCGGCGGCCTGCGCGTGATGGGTTACCCGGCGGCGAATGGAGTCGTGAACACCAATACAGCGCTCACTCCGATCAATATTCCGGAGAGCGCGATCCTGTCTCCAAAGGCGACCGGTTCGTTCAGCATTTCGGCCAACCTGGATTCAGCCACTGCGGCTGCGTCGAACTTTCCGGCAACGGTCAACATCTACGACTCGCTGGGACAGATGCACACTGCCACAGTGACCTATACGGCAAACGGAAACGGCAGCTGGAATTATTCGATCGCACTGCCGGCGTCCGATCTGGGAGCGGCTCAGACGGTGACCGGAGTCATGAACTTTGACAATAAGGGAAATCTCACGACGATTCAGCCGACCGGTGCCGCGGCCCCTTCGACGGTTGGCACGGCTGCGGGCGATGTTTCCTCGATTCCTGTCGCGTTCACCGGCCTGACGGATGGCGCGGCGAACCTGACGATGAACTGGAACCTGCTGGGATCGGGAGGCACTCCGACCATCAGTCAGGTTGCGTCCAAGTCCGCCGTCAGCGCCACCAATCAGGATGGATACACCAGCGGCCAATATCCAGAGCTTCACGATTGGTTCCGACGGAACCGCCACGGTCACGTTCTCGAATCAGCAGAAGATGAATGTCGGCCAGATTGCTCTCGGCAACGTTTCCAACCTGCAGGGGATGGAAGCCATGGGCGACGGAAATTATGCAGCGACGCTGGCCAGCGGCACGCCCACCATCGGAACATCAGGCAGCGCGGGTCTGGGCACCATGCAGGACGGCGCGCTCGAAGGATCGAACGTAAACATCTCGGCAGAATTTGCGAATCTGATTATTGCCCAGCGCGCCTTCGAGGCGAATTCAAAATCAGTGACCACCTTCGACACCATCACGCAGGAAACGATTCAGATGATCCACTAGGCCTTGAGGACTGCGCCATAACTCTTGACTTTCCGGGCCCCGGTATATCTGCGCCGAATTGCGCGGGCCGGGGCATTTTTCTGGCGTCGCGGCGGGATTGCTGGCGCTCATCCGTGCGGCGTGGGCCCGTCTTTCACTGGATCGGGATCGGGTGCGGGACGGACTTCGATGAACAATCCCTTGCCGTGGGCCAGTATTTTTCCCTCGCTGTTGAAGATGTGCGCCTCGGTCCAGTGCTTGCGGCCCTCGTTGCGCGTGACGCGGCCTTCGAGGCGAATCTCTTCTGACGAGGGAACGGGCCGCTGATAATCCACTTCCATGTGCCGCGTCATCGCGACCAGGCCGTGTGCGCGAACCGCCTTGCTCATCGTCTCATCGAGCAGAGTCGCAATGATGCCGCCGTGGACATACCCCTTCGGTCCTTCGAATGAATCGCCCACGGTTGCCAGGCAGACGACGCGAAGATCCTGCGCCAGATAGAACTCCAGATGGAGTCCATGCGGGTTGGCGACTCCGCATCCAAAGCAGCAGTTCTGTGCGGCGCTGGCGAATTTCTGCACGGCATCTGAATACCGCGTGAGCTTTTCAATGTGTGTGGGTTTACTCATGCGTTCAGAGACTCCCTGCCAGCACGGCCTGATACACGGCGCGATCCACGTTTCCGCCGGTGAGCACGAGCCCGATACGCTTGCCCTGATTCTGTTCGAGGAGAGCGCCGGCCAGGGACGCGGCGCCCGCACCCTCGGCCACGTTGTGCGTGTCCTCATAGTAGATGCGCATCGCCTCGGCGATCTGATGATCGGTGACTTCGATGATCCGGACTACGTTCGCCCATATCGCCTCCATGGCCTGCGCATTCGGCAGGCGGCAGGCCAGGCCGTCGGCAATCTTTGTGGTCGAAGGCGCTTCCACAACTTTGCGCTGCGCGAAGCTCATAGCGTACGAAGGCGATGCGGCGGATACCACGCCGATGATTTCGGTCTGCAGATTGAGGGCATTGCGCGCGGCCGCTACTCCGCAGATGGACGAGCCGAGGCCGATCGGCACATAGACGCGCTGGAGAGGCGGTGCCGCGCGCAGGAATTCGAGCGCATAGGACGCCGTGCCCATCACCAGCCGTTCGTCGAACGAATTCACCATCGTCAACCCGCGATCCATCGCGAGTGTACGCGCAAATTCGAGTGACTCCTGAAAGTCGTGCCCGTGCTCGATCAGCTCCGCACCCTGTGCCTGCATCGCACGATTCTTTTCGATGCTGTTGCCATGCGGGACTACGATGACAGCTTTCACGCCCATCAGGCGCGCAGCCAGCGCAACACCCTGGCCATGGTTTCCGCGGGTGGCCGCGACCACGCCGGTCAAGTCCGGCTGCGAGCGCTTCAGCCCGTCCATGTAGACGAGCGCGCCGCGAATCTTGAACGCGCCTACGGGCGAGTGATTCTCGTGCTTGACCCATGCCTCGGTGCCGAGACGCTGGTTCAGCAGCGGCCACGTGTACTGCGGCGTCGGCGGCATGTAACGGTACACAAGCTGTTGTGCTTGCTCAATCTGTTCGAGCTCGGGCAGCTTCATGGATCAAGCATAACGAACCGCGCGCATGTTTCCACTTTCGCCGGAGGCCGAAATGATCGGCGGCAGGACGGCATAATAGAGGCATGTCTTTGTCCCAGCGTTGTCTGGCCCTGTCGCTGCTGATCGCGGTTGTGGTGTCTCTAGCGGGCTGCGGGCCCGAGCCGTTGACCAAACAACAAATGCTGGGAGGGATGCTCTACGAAGACCGCTGCGCCCACTGCCATCGCGACAACGATCTGGCGCTCAAGAAGGTTCCGCCCGATCTGCACGGCCTCTTCAAGCAGTTCCAAACTCCCCAGCGGCGCGCCGGCGACCGATGCCGAAGTTACGCGCGTCATCCTGCAAGGGAAGGGAATGATGCCCGCCTTTGACGGCCGGTTCACGCAGGAGCAGATGGCCGCACTGCTGGCCTATCTGCACGCCGGCACTGCGCTGAGCCATTCGCCGGCGCAAGCAAAAATTCCGCTTTACATTCCCTCGCCGCAGCAGCTAAAGTCGCGAGTCAATGCTTTCCCCCCAAGTAGACGGACCATCTCGCTCCCTGCGCCTCGTCGCGTGCCTTCTCGCCGTTCTTGGCTGTGCAGCCGCGGCGCCGTGCCGTGCTGAGAAGCGTCCTCCCACCGCGGCCGAGCGCGTCATGCTGACCAACTACCGCAACATCATCCACCGCATTCTCGATTCTTTTGCCAACGAAGACTGGACGCGCGTCGAAACCACCGAGTACGACCTCGACGATGACGTCATGGTCTCGAGCGATCCCGACGTTCCCCTCGATGTGGACGAATTGATTCAGCGAACCTATCGCGTACGCCCCGGCTCGGACTATTACAACCGTGTCTATGCGCCCGCCATCGCAAAGATGGAAGCGACCGACGACATGAACGAAAAGGTGAAGATCGCCCGGCAGCTCGAGAAATCCGAGGTCACCATCATGGTTCACTTCAATCGTGCCGCAGTGTCGATGGACGGCCTGCCCTCCACGCGCGAGAAGCTGAGCGTCCCCGGCCCAGCCATGGCCTGGCGCACGCAGGACGGGCACGATCAGAAGAGTGTCAGCGTCGGGCTTCTCTATGGCGACTGGGCTTCCGCGGCCAAAAGCGGCGACGACCTGAAGTATCGCTTCAAGCGCAAAGGCCGCTATCCAGCCATCGAAAACATCTGGATCGAAATCTCCGGCACGCCATCGCGCATCGACGAACTTCTCCGCAACCTCGACTGGAAGCAGCCCAACGCCGCATTAGTCCCGGCTCAGTAACGCAGTCGGCGCTATTCGTACCGGATCGCCGTCATCGGGTTCACACCCGAAGCCCGCCGCGCCGGTAGCGCAGCATGCCAGCGCCGCGGTCAGCGTCAGCACGCAAGTCACGCCCAGCAGCAGCAGCGGATCGCGCGAGCTGGCGCTCTCGCTCGACCAGTGCGCCAGCACCTTGCTCAGCGCAATCGACAGCACTATGCCCGCCGCCACGCCTCCGCCCACGCTCGCCAACATCGATCGAAACACGATCCCAAGCACATGTCCCCGCCGCGCCCCCAGCGCCAAACGAATCCCGAACTCATTCGTTCTCTGAGCCACGGCGTACGACACAACGCTGTAGAGCCCCACCGAAGCCAGCACCAGCGCAAGGCAGGCAAACGCGGCAAATAGCCACGAAATGAGATGACCGCGCGCCCATTCAGGAAGATCCCGGATCCAGTGCTCAAGATCCCGAGCGTTGTTGAAGGTCTGCTGATCGTGATCCACCGAGTTGATCTTCTGGCGGATCGCATGCAAAAGCGTGAGTGGCGAGGTGTCAGAGCGCACCAGGAACTGCGTCCACATGTGCATCGAGAGCGTATACGGCACAAACGCCTCGGGCAGAATCGGCTTTGCCAGCCCGTCGTCGCGCTTGTCGCCCGTGACGCCCACAATCAGCAGCCATCCATCGCCGCCCGGCGACACCAGGTTGTACGGGGGATCATTCTGCAATTTATCGATCTTGATCGAGTGCCCGATCGCATCCCCGCCGGGAAAATACTTCCGCGCAAACGTCTCATTCACCACCATCACCGGCGCTCCGCGATGATCCTCGTCCTGGCCCCAGATGCGCCCCTGCGCCGCTGGAACATGCAGCAGGGGAAAATACTCGTGGCTCACGAAATTCAGTCGCCCGGTCAGGTCCTGTTGCGTGGAGTGGCCAAGGATCTGGAACGTGCTGTCAAACCCGTTCGACGGCGGCGTGGCATTCGTCGAGATCGCGGCCATGGTGACGCCCGGAACCTCCGCCAGTTGTGTGCGCAACTGCTCAAAGTAGGCAGCCCGCTCCCCCCACGTCTTGTACGTGCCGTCGTGCACAGGGATTCCCACCGACATCACGTTGTGCGGGTCGTAGCCCAGCGGAATGTTGGCCATGCGCAGGAATCCCTCAATGGCTGCGGCCGCACCCATCAGCATCAGCAGCGTAAGCGCAATCTGCCCGCCGATCAGGGCCCCGTGGATGCGCCTTCCGCGCACGCTTCCGGTCACCTTGCGCGTCCCCGCCTGCAGCGCCGCCGATGCCTGCGTACGCGCAAGCGCGATGGATGGCCATAGCCCGAACAGAATTCCGGTCCCCACCGCCACCACCACGCTGAATATCAACACGGGCATGCTGATGCGAATGGCCGCCTCATGCGGAAATGAATACTGCGGCAGGTTGGCCACGATCGTATTCAGTGACTTGTACGCCAGCAGAACGCCCAGTCCAGCGCCCGATGAACGCACAGCAGAATTGATTCTGTCAACAGTTGGCGAACAATCCGCCAGCGGCTCGCCCCAATCGCCGAGCGTATCGCGAATTCATGCTGGCGCGCAGTGGCGCGGGCCAGCAGCAGAATCGACACGTTGCCGCAACCGATCAGCAGCAACAGGCTCACCGATCCAAACAGCAGGTATAGAGTCCCGCCAAGCTGCTTCAGGAAATCGTCGTTGAACCCCTCCACGTGCAGGCGAAAATGAGTCGTCGGGAAATGCTTTGGCGTTTCCTTGGCAAACTGCTCGATGAGCGGCTGCAAAGCAGCATCCGCCTGCGCATGCGTTACGCCGGGCTTGAGTCGAACGCCCACGTAATAACTCTTCACCGGTATCCGGTGTTATCTTCAGCGGTGTATAGACGTCCGCGTCGTCCCACGTAAAGCGCGGCGCGGCAACACCCACAATCGTGTAATTCTTGCGCACCATTTGAACGGTCTGGCCAATCACCGCGGGATTGCCGCCGTAATATCGCATCCAGAACTTGTAGCTCAGCTCGACCACTGGCTGCGGGTCCTGCCCGTCAATCGCGTCGGAAGGCTGCAGGTTGCGTCCCAGTGCCGCGGGAACCCCAAAATAGTTGAATGCGTTCGAGCTGAAGTAGTCCGCCTCGACGTTCTCCGGCACATCGGCCCCGGTCACGGTCAGGCTCCACCCATCGGCGGCAAAGGCGTCCTCCACCACCGGCGACTTGCGAATCTGCTGCCACTGCGACGCCGTCAGGCCCATCCCGCGCGGCTCGCCGCTCTTGTCATCCACAAGCCGCAGATGGATCATCCGATCGACGCCTGCATAGGGATACGGGTCCATCAGGATCGCGTAGACGACGCTGAACACCGCAGTCGTGGCGCCGATGCCAAGCGCAAGAGAGACGATCGCGGTCAAAGCGAAGCCCGGCGTCTTCACGAGTTGCCGGAATGAGTAGCGCAGGTCCTGCAAGATCGTCCGCATGGTGCCTCCCTGAATTGAGCCGTTGTTACGCCTTCCACTGGAAACAGATCCCGAAGCCATCAGGATCTTTGAGGTAGAGCTGCTTCATTCCGTACCAGGCCACCTTGGGCGGCTCCACATGCACGCCCTTCTCCACGAGATAACGGTAGGCGGCGTCCACGTCGGGGCAGCCGAGATAGAGACAGGTGTCCTGGTGTCCGTCCCAGCGCGCGGCGTCCGGCTCAGCCGGAACATCGTCGGGATCATAGGCGGTGTTCAGCATAACGGTCGCCGGGCCGAGCTCGAGCATGCACCAGTCCACATCGTCGGGGTTGTCCGATTTGGCCTTGGCTCGGCCGGTGACAGTGAAACCCAGCACATCCCGGTAGAAGCGAATCGACTTCATCATGTCGAAGACCTGCACCAGGGGCGCAACGCCCGTCACTTCGATTGCCATGGGTAGGGAAGTCCTCCACGCGAGAAAATGCCTGCCACGTCAAATGCAAGCCGTCCTCCAAATCGCGCCGCGGCTAAGTCCCATGTTCTGAACGAAGGAAGGGAACTGGCCTGTCTGGCAAATGTTCATTGCCGCCCCGGAGCGTCCGCAAACGGACAGGATGCGAGATATACTCAAAGGTGCTATGGCACCCGAAAAAACCTTCTATCTTGAGACCTTCGGTTGCCAGATGAACGCCCATGACTCCGAGAAGGTGATTGGCACACTCCAGCGTGAGGGCTACCGCCAGGTCGACTCGGAGGAGGACGCCGGGCTCATCCTCTACAACACCTGCTCCATCCGCGACAAAGCTGAGCAGAAGGTCTTCAACCGCCTCAACGATTACAAAAAGCTCTACAAGGCCGGCAAGCGCTTCGGCGTCCTGGGGTGCGTGGCGCAGCAGGAGGGCGAGAAGATCTTCGAGCGCGCTCCCTATGTTTCGCTGGTCTCCGGCTCGGCGTCGTATCGCAAGCTGCCGGAGATGCTTGCCCGGCTCGAAGCCGGCGAGCACCGCATCACCGGCCTCGACGACCGCCAGACTGACGAGACCTTCGAAACCGAGTTCACCTCCCGCCAGAACCCGTACCGCGGCTACATCACCATCATCGAAGGCTGCGACAAGTTCTGCGCCTACTGCGTGGTGCCGTATACCCGTGGCAAGGAGCGCAGCCGAACTTCCGTGTCGGTTCTCGAAGAAGCGCGCCGCATCGCCGATCTGGGATACACGGAGATCCAGCTCCTCGGCCAGAACGTCAACAGCTACAAGGACCCGGAAGGGAAGTTGAGCTTCGCGGAACTGCTGGCGGCCGTCGGCCAGGTCGCGGGGATCCGCCGCGTGCGGTTCACCACGAGCCACCCCCGTCATTTCACAAAGGACATCATCGAGGCCATCGACGCCTATCCTTCTCTCTGCGATCACGTGCATCTGCCTGTTCAATCCGGCTCGACCCGGGTGCTCAAGGCGATGGCCCGCGAGTACACCCGCGACTGGTACCTCGAACGCATCTCCTGGATCAAGGCGGCCAAAGCGGCCCATTTCGCTTTCGACCGACATCATCGTTGGCTTTCCTGGCGAGACGCCTGAGGAGTTCATCGAGACCATGGACCTGCTGGCTGAGGTGCAGTACGATTGCGTCTTCGGATTCAAGTACTCACCGCGGCCCAATACGCCGGCCCTGGTGATGATCGATTCGATTCCGGAAACGGAGAAGGCGCACCGGCTTCAAGTACTGCTTGACCGCCAGCGCGAAATTCAAAGGGTTAATTACGCCAATCATTTAGGGCAAATAATGGAAGTGATGGTCGAGGGTCAGAATCCGGCACGGGGCCAAATTTCAGGCCGCAGCAGCCAGAACAAGCCCGTCAATTTCACCTGGCCAAGCCCAATTGCACCGGCACCCGGCAATTATGTGCAGGTGCGGATCACAGCAACGCATCCAAACAGCCTGGTAGGCGAAGCAGTCTAGGCCGCCGACAGCGCGCCGCAAGGCGAGAGGGGGAGGAAATGGACGTCGAAGTCAGAATTCGCGGACTCATGATGGACCCGGCTACCAACGTGCCAATCATCGTTCTGAAAGACCCCGCCTCCGACGCCGTGATGCCCATCTGGGTAGGCATCTTTGAAGCGAACGCGATTGCCCTCGAGTTGGAGAAGCAGTCGGCGCCGCGCCCTATGACGCACGACCTGACCAGAAATCTCGTGCATCACTTGAATGGTGAGCTGGAACGCGTTGTGATTACAGAGATTAAAGAGGACACGTTTTTCGCGGTTCTGTGGCTGAGGCAGGGGGATGAAACGGTCATGGTGGACGCCCGTCCGTCCGACGCCATTGCGCTGGCGCTGCGGTTCGATTGTCCGATCTTTGTCGCCGAGCAGGTGCTGCAATCGGCCAGGATCGGTCCGGCTGTGACGGCAGAGGGCCAGACCGGCGAGCAGCTTCGCGGATGGCTCGAAGGCCTCAACGACGAAGACCTGGGCCGCTACAAGATGTGAAGCGTCTTCCGCAGGGAAGCGACAATTACTCAGCGATTTACGCATCCACACTTCTTTATCCGCTTCAATGTTACAGAATATCCGTTATCGGACGTTGGGGCAGTTTAGACCTGTTTACTCCTACACCCCGAAAAAACTCTCTAGAATGCAAGGCAACGACGGGATCCTGAAAAAGCATTGGCGACGCCCATACGCCCAGCCGCCGTGCCAGGCCCGCGAACTGCGGCGGTCGCCACCATGAAATGCAACCCGGTGCATAATGGACCCATGTCCCCGGCCCGCCTGGCATCCTGCCCAGCGGCTTGGTGAGGTCCGTCATGTCCCTGCGCTCCCTCGTTGTTGCCGTCCGGGTTCTGAGCCGGAATCCGCTCTTCACCGCCGTCGCGGTGCTCACCATCTCCCTCGGCGTGGGAACCAGCACGGCTATCTTCAGCGTTGCCGATGCTGTCCTGCTCAAGCAGCTTCCATATCGTGATCCTGGCAAGCTCGTCATCGCAGGCATGGAGTTGCGGCAGCGCAACGTGAAGAACCTCCCTTTCTCGAACGCAGATTTCATCGACCTCCGCGAGGGCACAAAATCCGCATTCTCCGATATGGCGGGGGTGTTCACCGGCCGCCTTATCGCTCCTCGTGCCGACGGCACGCCGGAACAAATCCGCTGGGCGATCGTTACCACCAATTTCTTCAACCTCACCGGCGCCCGAATCATGTATGGCCGCGATTTCAACGCCGACGACGGCGTACCGTCCCCGGAGCCCGCGGCGGGTGCGGTCGCGGGCACGGAGCCGCCGAAGCTTCCGCAGGTTGCCATACTCAGCTACGAGTACTTCATGCGCCGGTTTGGCGGCAATCAGGCCGTGATCGGCCAGACCATGCAGTACTCCGGACGCCCCGGGCCGGTGATTGCCGGCGTGCTCGCTCCCGGATTCCGTCTTTACTTCCCTCCCGATGCCAACGAAGAGGCTGCGCCTGACATCTGGATGGCCAACCGGCTTGGCTACGACGCGGCCGATCGCAACGGCTTCTCCATCCATCCGGTAGCTCGCCTGCGCGATGGCGTTTCCCTGCAACGAGCCCAGGAGGTCGCTGACATTGTGGCTGCCGACGGCCGTAAGCACTTTCCCATCGATGAGACTGCTGGCTACTACATTGACCTCGAGCCGATGCAAGCGCATCTAGTCGCCGCGGTAAAGCCCGCTATCCTCACCCTCATGGGATCGGTGGTCTTTCTGCTGCTGATTGCCTGCGCCAACGTTGCCAACCTGATGCTGGTCCGCACTTCGCTGCGCGAGCAGGAGTTCACCATCCGCGCATCGTTGGGAGCGAACCGGTGGAAGCTGATCCAGCCCCTGCTCGTGGAAGCCTGCGTAATCGCCGCCGCAGGCAGCGCTCTCGGCCTGGCGCTCGCGTGGGCAGGCATCCGCGAGCTGCGCGTCCTGGCGCCGGCCAATCTTCCCCGCCTCGATGCGATCGGAATCGACGGCTCGGTGCTGGTCTTTACGGCACTTGCCGGGTTCGCCGCAGCTGCCCTGTTCGGGATTGCACCCGCGTGGCGCGCGTCTCAACCATCGCTCATGAACGTGCTTCGCGGCGCTGGCCGGTCCTCTGGCCTCGCCGGCGGAGCCACGCTCCGAAACATAGTGGTGGTCGTCGAGGTCGCGCTGTCGTTTGTGCTGCTCGTCGGCTCGGGACTCATGTTCCGCAGCTTCCAGAAACTTCAACAGGTCGATCCCGGGTTTGACGCGCGCCACCTGCTCACCTTCCAGGTCCTGGGCGTCAGAGGCACGCGGGACCCTGCCTCGCGCGCTGTGCTCATCCAGCAGATCTCCGACAAACTGCGCTCCCTTCCCGGCGTGGAAGCTGTCACTGCCTCCTATCCCTTCCCGCTGACCGGCGACTTCAGCCCCATCCGCTGGGGAACCGAGGAAGCGGTAAAGGATCAAAGCAAGTTCCAGGCCACCGACTTCCAGATCGTACTGCCGGGCTACTTTGAAACCGTGCGCGCGCCGCTGGAATCAGGCCGCACGTTCACGGCCGACGACAATCTCCCCGGCCGCACCAACGTTCTGGTGGACGATGCGTTGGCGCGCAAAGCCTTCCCGGGCCAGTCGGCTGTCGGCAAGCGCATTCTCATTCGCATGCGCACTCCCGAACCCGAGTGGGTGCAGATCATCGGGGTCGTCGCGCATCAGCACAATGAATCGCTCACCGTCCCGGGTCGCGAGCAGGTTTACTTCACCGATGCATTCGTGGCTTCCGGAGCGGTGCGCACATGGGCTGTGCGCACATCACTCGCGCCCGCGGAGGTTGCCAATGCGGCGCGCACCGCCATCGTTGGCGTCGACCGCAACCTGGTGCTGACAGAGATCGAGACCGGTGACCAAATTCTCCAGGGCGCCCAGGCGCAAACGCGCTTCTCTCTCCTGTTGATTGCCGTCTTCGCGCTCGTCGCAGGAACGCTCGCCGGCGTGGGCCTGTATGGAGTCATCTCCACTGCGGTGCAGCAGCGAACCCCGGAAATCGGCGTGCGCATGGCGCTCGGAGCGGATCGCTCCGCTATTGCGCGGATGGTCATCTCCGCGGGAATGCGCCTCGCTGTATCAGGCCTGGCTGCCGGTGTGCTGCTCGCCATTTTCCTCGGCCGCATTATTCAGGCAATGCTCGTGGGAATCCGGCCCATCGATCCTCCAACCTTTGCAGCCACACTCGCGCTCTTCCTGGCTATTTCGCTGCTCGCCCATGGCTGCCTGCGCGCCGTGCCGCCGCCATGGATCCGAAGACCGCTTTGCATGAGCATTGACTGGGATGGGCAGCGCGCCGACGGCAGCCGCGTGCTCGCAAATGTCAGCATGTCGCGTTACGAGATATGTGTTTCCCTGAGTCTCGCATTGCTGAAGAATTCCGTGATGACCGGCGCAACCACAGGCGCATGAACGTAGTGATCCTCTCCAGGCAGGTACATACGCCGTGCGTTGGGCAGCGCGCCGGAGACGGTTGCCACCGCATCTTTCAAGGATGCTGGACTCTTCTCTCCCCCCAGGACGAGAGTCGGGACAGTGATCGATGCGCTTCGCTCGCGCAGGACCGACCGATCCTCCAGCAATGAGAGGTCGTATGGGAGCGTATGCGCGACAGATTTGTTCTTCTTCCACGCACTCCGCATGACGAGCGGCATAACGGCGACGAATGGCTTCGGCGCGCCATAGACGTCGGTCATGAAGAACCGGACAGCACCCCCGCTATCGCCAGCCGTTATGAACTGCTCCAGTCGATTCTTCTGCGCGGCCGAACGACCGGGGATGACCGTCTTCATCGATAAAGGGCGGCTCAGACAATACGAGCCCCTTCAGGCTCACTCCCCCCGCCACCGCCTGAAGTGCCAGTGCGCCCCCCGATGAAATGCCCACCGCCACCGCCGAGCCTCCGGCTTCCTCACCAGCCATCGGAGATCTTCCACCTCACGCTCGATCGTATACACCGGTGCGTCGCCGCTGATGCCACGGCCGCGGCGATCGTAGGCGAACACGGTGAAGCGTTTGGCGAGCAGCGGCGCAAGCTGCGAAGAGGACCGTTCTCGCGATAACAGAATGCGCCGTCCACCAGGATCAGCGGCGGGCCTGACCCGAGCTTCGTGTAGGCAATCGTGGTTCCGTCGCCGGATGTCGTCGTTCGATTCATACCGATCTCCTTCACCGTGGGGCCGTCGGGGCGCAGAACGAACGCCGTAGCCAGCGCCACCAACACTAATGCAACCGCAACGCTGATTATCTTCCCCATCGAAAACACCTATCCAATCGCCTTGAGGTATTTGTCGAGATTGTCCAGAGTCTTGCGCCGTCCCACATCAACCCGCATCCTGGAGCAAGGCGTCGCGATCCGCTTTTGATTTGCACGCAATCGTCATGGTGAGCGTCGTTTTGCCGCCGCGCTCGCTAAAAACGAGCGTCGCCCCGATTCGTCGTTCGACGCGGGGCTGGGAGTGACCCCCGAACACGAGTCGCGCTGGCGGAGTCACTTCGCGGTAGAAGCCGGTGAAGGGATATTTCGCTCCTCCGGCCCGCTGTTTACAAATCGAAATGCGCCGCCCGGCCGCAGGTCGATTTCGCAAACGGCAAGCGGCGTGCCGCTGGGGTCCCACCAATGCGCAACGTGCTCGGCTTTCGTCCAGGTTTCGAAGACGAGTGCAAGCGGCGCATCGAAGACTCGCTCGATGACGATCTCGCGTTCCGAGGGTATCGTGACCTTCGCGCGCCCGGAGTTCTCCATTACGGGCTCTTCCCTATCGCTTCGTGCGGGCATGACGTTTCTCCTTTTTCTGCAACTTGCTCAGGTAGTTGTCCAGGCTGGCGAATTTCTCCTCCCAGAACCGGCGGTAATCCTCCACCCATTCTGAAACCGCCTGAAGCGGAGCGGCCTCCAGACGGCAAGGGCGCCACTGTGCGTCGCGGCTGCGCGAGATCAAGTCCGGCGCGTTCGAGAACCTTGAGATGTTTAGTGATGGATGGCGCGCTGATGGAGAAAGGTTCTGCGAGCTCTTTGACCGAGGTCCCTCCCAAAGCGAGTCGCGCCAGAATGGCTCGCCGGGTCGGGTCAGAGAGCGCCGCAAAGGTCGTATTGAGAGAATTGGACATATAATTTACCAACTGGCTAATTAGCCTAGTGGGAAAATAACGCGATCTCTTCAAGCTGTCAAGAAAGAAATCTAAAGGGCCAAAACCACCCTTAATATGCCTTGACACGTATATGCCCTTAGAGGTATATCAAGAACGTGGAATCTGTATTCGACATCATTGCGGAGCCGAACCGCCGCGCGATCCTGAGTCTTCTGGTCTTGTCCGAGCAGTCGGTTGGGGAGATCGAGCGTCAACTTCGCATGTCGCAGCCGACTGTCTCAAAGCACCTGCGCGTGCTGCGCCAGGCAGGCTTCGTCGAGGCCACGGTCGATGCGCAGCGCCGTCTCTACCGCCTGAGGCCCGAACCGCTTCAGGAGGTGGATGCCTGGCTGTCGCAGTTCCGCCAGTTCTGGTCGGCGCACGTCGATGCTCTGGAACGCCATCTGGACAAGATGGAGCGATCGCGCACGAATGCAGGCGCCACAAACAAGAAGAAGCAAAAGTGACGCGGCGCTGCCCGCGAATCTGAACCTGCGAGGAAACCGATGAAAATCAAATTGACCAGCGTTTATGTGGACGATCAGGAGAAGGCTCTGCGCTTCTATACCGATGTGCTTGGCTTTGTGAAAAAGACCGACTTCAGCAACGGGCCGTACCGGTGGCTCACGGTGGCGTCGGCCGAGGATCCGGACGGCACAGAGCTCCAACTGGCTCTGAACAACAATCCCGCAGCCGCGGCCTATCAGCAGGCCATCTTCCAGCAGGGACAGCCTGCTGCCAATTTCATCACCAATGACGTCAAGGTCGAATACGACCGCATGAAGGCGAAAGGCGCCGAGTTCACGATGCCGCCGACGGACGTGACCGGTTCCGCTATCGCCATGGTGAAGGATACATGCGGCAATCTCATCCAAATCACGCAGTTGAAGGGCTGGTAGAGATGACCGGCAGCGTGCAATATGCGCCAGGCCCGGCCAGCGGCGCGCGCGTGCAGAAGAACGGCGAGAAGTGGACGCTGATCCTCGTCCGCGAGCTGCGCCACGCCCCGGCGATGGTGTGGGAGGCGCTGACCGATCCCGCGCATCTGCGCGAGTGGGCGCCGTTTGACGCCGACGGAAGCCTGGGCGCCGCCGGAGCTACGGTGAAGCTGACCTGGACCGGAACCTCCAACGTGTCAGAAGCAACCGTGACGCGGGCCGAACCTCCCCGGCTGCTGGAGTTCCACGATATCCGCTGGGAGCTTGAGCCTCTTGGAGCCGGCACCCGCCTGACGCTTTGGCACAACATCGATCGCCGCTTCATTGCGTGGGGCGCGGCCGGATGGCACATCTGCTTCGATGTTCTGGATCGGCTCCTTGCCGGTGAACCGCTCGGCCGCATCGCCGGCCCCGACGCCACGAAGTTCGGCGCGTGGCAAAAACTGGTCGGCGAATACGCAAGACAGTTCGGCATTGAGCCGCCCAAATGGACGCCGAAGCCGTCTCAAGAATCGTGAATCAACGCACGGAGGATTTCCATGATCAGCAATGCCACCCAGCGCACCATCTTCCGCTGGATTCACATCGTTCTTGCCATTCCGATTGCCGGCTACATCTACAGTCCGTTCGACAAGATTCCGGCATACGCGCCGCCCACGCGCTACGTGTTCCTGCCCATCATGGTCGTAACCGGATTGTGGATGTGGAAGGGGCATGTAGTTCGCCGGCTCTTCTCGAAGCCGCCCGCTCCGCAAGGGGGCGGAGCATAACGCGTAGCCCGTTCCCTTCCCTTGCGATTCCGCGATTTCTTCGCAACCCGCGAGCCGTGTGACAATGTTCGAACGGCCCCGCTTGGGCCGCCTTGGCGCATGAGTGAACGCGGTCAGATTCGTATCGGAATGTCCGGCTGGCGCTATGACGACTGGCGCGGCACCTTCTATCCCGAAAAGCTTGCCCAGCGCCGCGAGCTCGAATACGCGTCGCGCCAGCTCAATTCCATCGAGCTCAACGGCACTTTCTATTCGCTGCAAAAGCCCAAGAGCTATCTCGACTGGAGCAACGAGACGCCCGGCGATTTCGTCTTCTCCGTCAAGGGCACGCAGTTCATCACCCACATCCGCAAGCTAGAAAACGTAGCAACCCCGCTGGCGAACTTCCTGGCGCAGGGCCTGCTGCGGTTGGGCAGAAAGCTCGGCCCCATCCTGTGGCAACTCCCGCCCAACTTCAAATTCGATCCGCAGCGCCTTGAAGAATTTCTCGCCCTGCTGCCTCACACGCACAAGCAGGCAGCCGCCTATGCGCGCCAGCGCGACGAGTGGATGGCGGACCGCTCATGGCTTGAAGTCGAGGAGGATCTGCCTCTCCGCCATGCCATCGAGGCTCGCAACAAGAGCTTCGCCACGCCCGAGTACATTGCCCTGCTGCGAAAGTACCAGGTTGCCGTGGTGGTCGCCGATACCGACAAGTGGCCGCGCCTGATGGATATCACGGCGGACTTCGTCTACTGCCGCCTTCACGGCAATGAAGAGGTGTATCCCAACGGCTACGACGCTGCGGGCATCGACACCTGGGCGCAACGGGTTCTGGCGTGGTCGCGTGGAGAAGAAGTGACGGACGGCGTGCGCGTGCATCCCGACCCCGCGCCGAAGCAGTCGTCGCGCGACGTGTTTGTCTACTTTGACGACGACGTCAAAGTACGCGCCCCGCACGACGCCATGACCCTCACGCGGAAGATTGCGGAGTTGAAGGGTGAACCTGACTCCGTGCAGGAATGAGCGAGAGCCGCAGGGCCTTCACAGGCTGCATCAAAAAAGCTCTTTTGAGTCGAACTCGTCGCCGTTATCCCACTTTCCGGCTAGCATTCAGCCGCGGAAGGACGGACTGCGGCGGCTTGCGCGACGGCGCAACCTCGCTCGCACTGGAGCCAACTTCCGTTTGAGGAACGAACAGCCAGCCCTGCACATACGCGCCGTTCTCCGCTGCACTCACAGACGCAAAGCGGTCAACTTCGATCTGTCCGGGGCGGCTATACTTCGCGATCGCCGCGGCGCGATAGGGCGTTTCGAGCGGATGCGGACGGTCCTTCTCCACATCCTCGATCTCCCACTCTCCGATGGCGCGAGACTGCTCGTCGTGAATCGGGCCTTCGGCGCCGAGCAGTGGCTCTTCCCTCACCTCGTGGCGCCAGCGGCAGTCTCCCACGAGTTTGAATATCTCAGGCAACGACAGCTTTGCCTTATCCAGATCGACTTTGATGACAAGCTGCATGGGTAACTCCGGTCAGGCGGACTTACGTTTGGCGGGCGCTTTGCTTTGCGATTTGACGAGGCCCAGCTTCCTGGTCTGCGGTTCTTTCTCGCTCTTCGGCGGCTTCTTGGCCCCCCGCGCGTCTTCACCAAGACTCTTGCGCAGCGCATCCATCAGGTTGATCACTTTGCCTGTCTGCGGCTTCGGCGCTTCCTCGGTGGGGATGGGCAGGTTGTTGATCTTCGCGTCAACCAGCGCCTTTACGGCCGTTTCGTAGCCGTCTTCGAACTTGCTCAGATCGAACTTCGCGCTCATCTTCTTGATCAGCGTCTCGGCAAGCTCCAGCGAATCCGAGTCGATCGCCGTCGCCTTGATGTCGCGGAAGTAGTCGCTGTGATTGCGCAGCTCGTTCGGATAACGAAGCGTGTACGCCATCATTCCACGTTCGCCGGGCGCCGGCACCACTGCGATGATGTTCTCGCGGCCGGAAAACGCGACCTTTCCGATGGCGATCTTTCCGGTCTTGAGCAGGGCTTCGCGAATGGTGTTGAAAGTCTCGGTCTGCGTATCGTTTTCGGGCAGCACGAAGTAAGGCTTCTCCACGTATTCGGGATTCAGGTCAGCCCTGTCGACAAACTGTGAAACCGCAATGGTGTGCTTCGTAGGGACGCGAAGATTTTCCAGCTCGGAAGGCTCGATGATGACGTATTGGCCCTTGCTGTATTCGTAGCCCTTGACGATCTCGTCTTTCTCAACGCCGGTGGTGGCTTCGTTGTTTTCGACGGCGCTTTCCAGCACCTTCTGATGACGGATGCGCTCGCCGGTGCGGCGGCTGATCTGGTGGAAACTGATCTGGCTTTTGGTCTCGGTCGCAACATAGAGTCCGACACCAAAAGAGACGAGTGATATCTGCAGGTTTCCCGTCCAATAGGGACGCGCCATTATGACCCCCTCGAGCACCTGTTTGTGTGCTCGATTTCGACCTCGTAGATTCAGGAGTTTATCGCAACTATTGCTGCAAATGAAGTGAAATTCACTTGAAGCTGGCATCTTTTTCGCCGCGTCTTCGCTTATGTCACCACCTTCACACCCATTGATGCGAGCATCTCACTCGTGAGCCGCTGCGGCGACTGAAGCATTTCCTTCCATGGATCTTTGCGCAATCGCCTCTGCCAATCGCTGAAGTCCGAAACGTGAAACATTGGCCGGGCCGCGGCTTTCAGTTCCTTCCAGTCAAGCGTGACGGCAACGGGTACACCGGGGCGCGCGCGTGTTGAGAACGGAGCGATGGCGGTCGATTCGCGATCGTTGCGAAGGTAGTCGAGATAGATGCGATTCCTTCGCACAGCTTTAGACATATTGGTGGTGTAAAGGGTTGGATTGTCCTTCTCCATCCTGAGCGCAACCGCGTAGGCAAACTGTTTGATGACAGGCCATTCGTGCTCGGGCTTGATCGCGAGCACGACATGCAGGCCTTTGCCGCCGGTGCTTTTGACGTAGCTTGTGAGCTCGAGTTTCTTGAGGCGCGATCGAAGCTCCTGTGCGGCCGCGGCGAGGGTGGGCCACGTGACTGCCTCGTCGGGATCAAGATCGAAGATGATGCGATCGGGCTTGTCGACGTCGTCGTTCTTCGATCCCCAGGGATGAATTTCAAGAACGCCTAACTGCGCCATGCCGATGAGTCCTTCAGCGGAGTCGAGCGTCAGAAACTCTTCGCGCTTGCCGGTCTTTTTGTTGGCGATGGGTACGGTGTGCACGCCGCCGGGGAGTCCCGCGCTGATGTGCTTCTGGAAGAAGGCCTGTTTGCCGATGCCGTCAGGGCAGCGCAGGATGCTGATGGGCCGGTCGGCAATGTGCGGCAGCATGTGGGGCGCGACTGCAAGCAGATACTCGGCAAGCTGCTGCTTGGTCATACCGCTGGTTTCATCGAGAACTTTGCCAGGCCGCGTGATGGCGAGGGCGACGTTTTGTTGATCTGTTTTAGCGAATGCGCGTTTCACTGAAGACCTCACGGGAGGAGCCGAGGGCGCTTCTTCCGCGAGCGAAGATTCGCGGACGACCTCGGCTGCGGGTTTGTCTTCGCGAAGGTTCTTGAATGAGGAATGGCGAATCAGATTGTCTTTGGTCCACGCGGCAAACTGGATGTCGGCAACCAGCTCCGGCTTGACCCAGGTTGCGTTCTCTCTTGCCTCGCGCGGCAGCTCAGAAAAGCTCGGCGATTTCTGGACGAGCGCATCGAGGCGAACGCGAAGCATGCGCTCTACATCCTGCGAGAAGCCCGTTCCGCAACGGCCGGCGTAGATGAGCTTGCCGCCGTCGTAGTAGCCCAGCAGAAGCGCGCCGATTCCGCGGCCGGTTTTCGCAACCGGACGTGAAGCCGCCGATGACAAACTCCTGCTTCATGCGTTCCCTTCCTCTTGAGCCACGAATTGCCGCGCCCCGAAGTGTAAGGCGCTGAGATGAGTTTGGAGACGATTCCCTCGGCTCCCAGTTCGCATGCTTTTTTGAAGACCAGGTCGCCGTCTGCGCGAAGGTGCTCGCTGAAGCGCAAGACCTCGTCCTGCGGCGGCAGAAGCTTCTCGAGGATTTCCTTTCGCTTCAGCAGGGGCAGGCCGCGCAGATTGTGTCCGTTCAAGTGAAGCAGGTCGAAGGCGAAGTAAGCGAGGTGAGCGTGCTTGCCATTCTGGAACGCGGCCTGCAGATCAGCGAAACTGCTTTTGCCTGCGTGGTCGAGCACCACGACCTCGCCGTCGAGGATAGCGCTCTCGACGTCCAGGTCCGCAGCGGCGCGCGCCAGCGCCGGCATGCGCACGGTCCAGTCGAGTCCTTTGCGAGTAAACAACCGCGCCTTGCGAACATCCCCTTGCGCGCTTGTGCGCACGTGCACCTGAACGCGGTATCCATCCATCTTCAGTTCGTGTACCCAGCTGTTGCCGGCGGGCGCCGATCGCGTCTCCTCCGCAAGCTGCGGCGGAATAAAGCCGGGAAAGTCTTCAAGAGGAGCAGCGCGCAGAAGCGGATCGAGCGACTTGAGTTTCTGCTCCTGAACCTTGGCCTTTCCCGCCGGCGATTTGCGCTGATTGCCTTCAGGCTGTCGAAGGCCCACCTTGGAGTCCCACACATGATCTTCGCTGGCGGCTATCTCTTCAATGCTTCGCTTGGTGAGAGCGCTGTCAGGAGCGACATCCGTAATTGCCGGACTCTCCTCAGCTTGCGCAAATTCATCCCGCTCCTTCAACAGCAGCCAACTCGGTTTGCCCGAGCGATCCCGCGCGGGATTAGGCTTCATGCGAACCAGAGCCCACTTCCCTTTTAACTTTGTCCCCTTCAGCATGAACTTCAGATTTCCGTCGGCCAGTTGCTTGTCGACATCGCCAAGCGGCTGCCACTCGCCGAAATCCCACACCATGACTGTGCCGCCGCCGTACTGGCCTTTCGGAATGGTGCCCTCGAAGCCGCCGTACTCCATGGGGTGATCTTCAACTTCGACGGCGAGGCGCTTGTCGCCGGTGTAGTAACTGGGCCCCTTGGCAACCGCCCAGCTTTTGAGCACGCCGTTCCACCCCAGCCTGAAGTCATAGTGAAGCTGCCGCGCGGAGTGCTTCTGCACCACAAAAGGCATCGGGCCCTTGCCGCCGGCGGGCGCTGCCGTTTCCATGCGGTTCGGCAGTGATGTGGAAGTCACGCATTTCGCGGTAGCGCGCGAGCTGGCGATCGACGGCCTTTGCCGACTTGGAGCGGGATTGGGCAGTCGCGGTCATCAGGCAGTTGGATGCGTGAATGCGGATAATCTCGACGTGACCTGCGCGAGGAGAACGTCGCGGTTGCTCTTGGTCATCAGCTCGTGCCCCGCGGCGGCGATGGGCAGCAAGCTCCGTTCGCGCAGGGATAAGGCTCAGCGCCGATTCCATCTCCGCGATGGTTCCGAATCCGTCGCGCACTCCGTGAACAAACAAGGCCGGAACCTGCAGCGACGGAAAGTGCGCCGTGCGTA
Organism: uncultured Acidobacteriota bacterium; assembly: GCA_963819365.1. Classification (GTDB taxonomy): domain Bacteria; phylum Acidobacteriota; class Terriglobia; order Terriglobales; family Acidobacteriaceae; genus Telmatobacter. Next base: position 83,143 of record CAWFVY010000019.1, on the reverse strand, counting down.
ACTGGCCGGGCTGTTTGGGCGGATGCAGAGGATAGGAGAGCAACAGCAACGCGTCCGCGAGATTCGGTTCGCTTGCCGCCAGCAGCGATGCCTGCCGTCCTCCATAGGAATGGCCGCCGAGGAAGACGCGGCCTGGATTCAGCTTGCGCATGGCCGCTGACAGCGGCGCGCAGTCCTGCTGATCGCGCTCCGCGGCGCCCCGCGGCGGAGGGCCTGCGGCCGGGACTGGCGAAAGGGAGATCGCAGCGAAGCACGGTGAGACCCGCAGCGCAGAATGCCTCTGCCAATGCGATGAGCAGCGGAGACTGGCAATTTGCCCCGGCGCTATGCGTGAGAACAGGCAGTCCGCCGCCGAATCCGCAGGCTGGTGCAGATAGCCTCGAACCGGCGCATCCTTATTGGTTGAGTCGACGAAGGCTTCGCAGGTCCGCATGATGATTCTTAATACAGCACGGGCGGGAGCGATTGATCAAGAAGCGTCTGAATTTTTCGTCAGGCGGAGAGCGATGCCAACTCCAGCGCCGAATCCGTTTTCACGGGAGCGACCTCCCTGGCCAGCCACAGGTGGCGGAGATACGCCCAGAGATAGAAGCTGCCCACCAGGACCAGTCCAACGGTCGATGCTCGTGCCAGGATCACCGAAACCAATTGTCCGGTGAAATGGTCCTGCGGCAAATTGAGGTTCTTGTTGATCAGGAACAGAATCGAAACTGGAATATCCGAGGTAAGCACGATGCCGGCGGTGGTTGCCGCCGCGGCAAGTTTGCGCACGGCGCCTCCCTGCGCCCAGAGCACCGCGCAGGCCGGGATGGTAAGAAGAAGCAGCTTCACGTCGTATTGCCGGTGGTAGATGGGAAGCAGGCTCAAGGCCGCCATCGACGCGATCGCCAGCCAGCGTCCTTCCTCCGAGAGCCGCGCCCGCAGAGTGACCACGCACCATATAAGGATGGGGATCCCCGCCAGCAGCCACGCTGCCGGATTGTAGATGTGCGGATCATCCCAGAAATAGCTGATTACAGACTGCAGGCTGACGATCATGCCGGCGGTCTTGTTGCCCAGGGCAGCGGGGCCGGGATCGTTCAGGTCGCCATGCGCGGTAGTGGCGGCAACGTTTCCCCGCCACTCCTGAATCCAATGCGGCGAAACCTGCGAGACCCACACGACGCTCACGACAGCCAGAACGGAAATAGCTGCGAACACCTGCCACGCCCGCCGGCGATATATGCCACCCGCCAGCAGGAAGAAGAGCCAGATGAGTCCAATCTCTTGCGGTTTGAGCGCAAGGCCGAGAGTAAAGCACAATACGCCCAGCGGCGCATGCCGCTGTTTGACGAAGCACCACACCGCCGCAACGCAGAGGCTCACAGCGAGTCCTGAGCCGTTACCCAGGATCAGCAGGACCTGGCAGTTTGCCATGACGAAACAAAGCAGGAAGAGCGTGATGCGCGGTGCGCGTTCACCGGCCATGTCCCAGATGAGCCAGGCCGACAGCATGAGGGCCAGGGGCATCACCAACATCCAGATGGATTGCGCCGCGGTCCAGGGCAGAAGCGCAAGAGGCGAAACCACCAGCAGAGTTGTGGGAAGGTTTACGCACATCGGCACAGCGCGCAAAAAGCCTTGCTTCCGCTCTGGCTCCGTGGGCAATGCACCGCCTTCCTGCAGATAAACCTGGAGGAATTCCTTGCTCTTGTACGGATCGTGATGATCCATTACGACGCGCGCACCATAGTAGATCGCTCGAAAGTCACCCAGGCTGCCGGCATCTTTGGAGAGCTCGATCCAGTAGCCCAGGCAGATTGAAAACAGGCTGGAGATCAGGAGCGAGAGGACGACGGTGCGGCGCGAGAGCGGGTTTGAGGTGGTCAACTCAGGTTCTCCGCGAGATGGAGTGCGGGATTGTGCCGGCTGCGGCAGCACTGTGGAGATGTTGCGGATAGATGCGAAGCGCTGCGGCCAAACACGCTTGATTCGGAGGGAATCAAACTGGTGGGGGAGGGAGGCCCGCCGCCAACTGCTTCGCATCTTCCGGTGTTGCGTGGGGGGAGCGACAGAGCGCCGTGTTTGCGAACGCGCTGTCGTCCCCCCCACGGAGTTTGGGGAACTGGGCCTTGTGAAAAGGCCCGGGGACGGACTACATGTCGGCGTTCAGGGTGCTGCCGATTCCGTTGAAAGCGGCGTTGATGTCGCTGGCCAGGGTCTTCATACCGGCAGTGGCAGCCAGGGCAATCAGAGCGACGACGAGCGCGTACTCAACCAGGTCCTGTCCTTCTTCCTGCATGAGCGAGCTCTTCAGGTTCTGCATCTTGATGTACAGCTTCAGCATGGTATCGTTCATTTTTTTCTCCCCGTGGGTATTCTTTTTGGATTCCGGCTGAGGCCGGGGTTGCCTACCTAGCTGCAATCGCTTTGCCAATCACGCATCATGCTTATAATCAACAACTTGATGTTGTATATATCATGTATTCGCCTTGCGGATGTTCTCAGGCGTATACACGAGTTTGCAGAGAGTGTCGCCGTGTACACAGCACTTTAGTACTTGTCCCTCTTCGAAACAGAACGGCGTCCCGATTGCGGCAATTCCATGCTGGTAAGAAATAGCGGACAGGGCTAAGACGAGTCGCACTGCAGAGCGCAACCGGCACCCCTGGAGCGCGTGGTTTGCGCTGCCGGCCGATGGTGCGGCACGCATGCGCAGCTTATACGGGCAGGGGTTCGAGTTCGAGAATATCGCCGCGTCGGGTCTGGCTGGCGGCGATGGCGCCGGAGGGAAGTTCGATTACAGAATGAGCGCGGAGGGCTCCGGAGATGCGGCCAGGCCGGACATTTCCGCGAACCTTTACGACGCGCCGATTGCGATCAAGATAAATGAGGTCGAGCGGGATCTTCATAGCGAAGGTATGTACGGCTTCGCAGGGGACGATCCAGAGCCCTTCGCCTGGCTGCAGATCGCTGCGGCCGAGGAGCCCTTTATTGCGGCGGGCAGCGGTATCGGCGATCTCGATCGCACCGCCGATTTCAGTCTCACGAGTGCAGTTGCGAACGCGCAGGAACCGGGCTGGGCCAGGTTCCTGCGCGGGAAAGAGACGCCTCCATAAAGAGAGCCTCGTGTCTGAATGAGTCATGCGTACTTCCCTACTGTGGAGACGGTGAAGGCGCAGCCGTCGGTTGCGATTGGCCGAGGCTTGGAGTTGATCCTGCACCACCGGAACCACCTGAACCTGACGATGCGAAGCCCGAAGAAGCATAGGAGCCTGCGCTGTCTGAGATCGTAGGCTGGTTCCTCATGTTCTGGATGAGTTCCTCGACCGGCATTGTGGCAGGCGCCTCGTGTGAAGACGGCGCGGCGCCTGCGATACCGGTTCCCGTGCCGTCCGGATGATGCATGGGCGTCGCAGAGTTCGGAGGCAGCCAGGGTTCGACGAATTTTGGATTCGGGATGGTTCCTTCAGGAACCTGGTGCACGACTTCAGGCGTAACGATGACGATCAGCTCGGAGTTGTTCTTGGTTTTGCTGATGGACTGGAAGAACTTGCCGAGGATCGGAATGCTCGAGATGAAGGGAATCTTCTGCAGCGTCTCCTGGGTACGGTTGTCGAGCAGGCCGCCGATGGCGAAGCTCTGGCCCTTGGCAAGTTCCACCTCAGTCTGCACGCGGCGCTGTGCGATGGCCGGAACCGTGAAGCCGGAGATCGTCACCGCGTTGGCGAAGTCGAGCGAGCTGACTTCGGAGATAACCTGCAGATCGATCGTTCCCTGCGGAGTAATGTGCGGCAGGAAGATCAGGCGAACGCCGTACTCCTTGAACATGATGGAGATGGTTGAACCGGAGCCGGTGCCGGAACTCTGTGCAACTGGGTAAGGATACTCGCCGCCGGCAAGAATTGAACCCTGCTTGCCGTCTTCCGCAAGCACGTTGGGTTCAGAGAGCACCTGGACGAGGCCTTTGTCTTCAAGGGCGCGGATGGTGGCGCCAAGGTCAAGGCCGGGAAAGAACGCAAAGAGGTTCAGCTCGTTGCCGAGGACCGCGGTCGGCAACGTGCCGCTGCCACCGCTCCCACTACCGCCGCCGCTGCTGCCGCCCGCGCCACCGCCCGTACCGCCACCGCCAATGGTCACGCTGGGTGGGGAAAACTGGCCGGTGGTGATTCCACCCAGAACATTGCCGAGACCGGTGGAGAAGATGTTGATGCCCAGTTCCCTGCTCTTGGAGCGATCGACGCTGGCGAAGTTGCACTTCAGCAGGATCTGCGGGCGGGAGGCCGGCACCGCAACGTTGAGCAGGTTGACGACCTTGCCGCCGACGGCGGCGATCTTCTCGGCGCGGTCAGAACTGGTGAGGCTATCGACTGTGCCGCGGAGAAAAACCGATCCGCCCTCTTGTGACACCCTGATGGTCTGGTTGGGCAGCTCGGTGTGGATTTCGCGCCGGACGCCTTCAATGCGGTCGACGGTGGGCGCGTTGCTGGCGCGCACTACGACATTGAAGAACTCGCGATTGCCGCCGCTCTCCCAGAGGATCAGCGTCGTCTCGCCGGCCGTCTTGCCGTTGACCATGATTTCGGTGGGCGTGATGACGGAGGCTTCGGCAAAGTCGCCTAAGCCCACCGCCACACGCTGCACAGGCTGCGCCGTATCGAGCAGAACCGAGCGGCCAACCACCAGGGAGAGTTCATTGGTTGCGTCCTGGCGCGTGGTTGCGCCCTGAAAAGCGGACTTGGGGGATGCGCCATAAACCGACGCAGAGAGAGCGATTAAAAGGGCTCCCGCGAGCTTGCCGGAAAAAAGTGTCTGGGTTCTCATTCGCTTGCCTCAGTCGGCGAGAATTTTCTTTCGCTTCTCTTGGCCGCCATTGATAACTTCAACGGAAACTGTGCGCACCACTGCAGGCTTGTGAGCCGATGCACTCACGTGAACCGCGTGCTTGGCCGTGGGCGCTCCATCGCCATCAGAGAAGATAGCGCCCATGCCCGTGGTCTGCACCACGGTGGTATTGGTATCGAGCGGATTGCGGAGCACGAGCTGGATCTGGGCTTGCGTGCTGGCCAGGCTCAGCAGCTCGGCCTCATCGGGCGTGACCAGCAGGTTCACCACGTGGACCTGCTGAGGCTTGCCTTCCGCGTCCTTCTGAATGTCTGTGCCCGCCGAAAGAACCTCGATGTTCTGGAGCAGCGTCTTGACCTTGGTGCCCACCTTCGGGTCCGGATTGCCCGGAGGGTCGCCGGAGGCGAGTACATCCACGCGCATGCCGGGAGTGACAAAGCCGGCAACGCCGACGACGTCGTCAACCTTGACGGCGCAGGCGCGCATGCCCTGCTTGATGTTGGCCGCCAGGCCGCCTCCCGAGCCCTTGGGAGCCAGTCGGCTTTCGAGGATGGGCTCGCCCTGGAAGAGATTGCTCATGACCCCGCGGCCGATAGCATCCTCAGGCTTGAGGAGAGAGCCTTTGGGAAGGGAGCCGGCGATTTCGACCGTGGTCAGATTCGCCGCGGTCAGGATCGTGCCCAGCTTGATGTCGGCGTTGGTCGCCACGACGCGGGTGGTCTGCGAGGCATGGCTTGAGGCCACCTTGTGCCCGACCATGCGGTACACAAGAAGCGAGCAACCGCCCGCCAGCACGAAAGCAATGAGTAGAACAGTCAAGAGTTTGCGGTTCATTGTGTGCACAGCTCCGTCAGAGAAGCGTAAGAGGTGTTCACCTTGCGGTACCACGTCACTATCTGGGTACCTCCGGTGCGTGAATTGGTTACTCTGCAGCGTCGTCCGTGGCAGAGTCATCGCAGGGGAAGTTGAGCGATTTACCGATATACTGGTCAAACACCCGCTCAACCAGGAAAACGAGCATCCGCCTGATGCCAACGAACGGAACTTCCTCAGACGGTTTTCAGCTTTTTCGCAGGAACGACCGGTTGTTATGCGGACGCTAGCGTTTTGAGGGTTCTGGGCTTGACGTACACGGGAAATGAGTTGACGGGTCTCTTCCAGGTGCCGCCTGCGCGGCGCCGCGGAATTCCTGCCTTTGCAATCTCCACCGCACTGCACGGCTTCGGTATCGCGATGGTGTCGTGGGCTCTTCTCCACAACCCGGCCATCATTCAGGATCCAGCTCAGCCGGAACTACAAGGTGCGCCATCTGCAGCTGCAGGTTCCTGAAACGGCCGCTTCGCGCTCTGCCGAAGCCCTCTACCCGAACAAGACCATGCGGGCTGCGTCGCATCCTAAGAGTGCTCCCGCTCTGCGGCTTCCCGAAGGCGGACAGGGCAAACAGATCCTGGTCCAGCCCGAGTTGAAGACCCATATCGCGACGGCCACCGAGGTTCCCCTGCCCAATGTTCTGGTGTGGACGCCGCAGTTGAAGCCGGTTGACACCATTGTTCCGCCAACCCCCGAACAACTGACGACCGTCGATGTGCAGACGTCCCTCAACATTCCCAACGAGGAGCTGCAACTGGCTGATCTGCCGCAGACCGCGGCCGACCAGACGCCGACGATCGCGACCCCTCCCGCCGGCAGCAGTTCTCCGATCGCAGTCAAGGGTCCCAGCGATGTAAAGATGGCGCCCGCCACTGCGTCGGCCCCCAGCGCCGAGCCCACGCCCGCCGCGGTTCTTTCCGTAAGCGATCTGAAGATGAGCGACGGCACGGTCGCTCTGCCGCCGGTCAACGAGACCAGGGGCGACAACAATAAGGAGGGTGCCTCGGCTCCCGAGGACAGCGCACAGAACGGCATCGGCGACCCTGCCGATGCAAAGCCCGCTGTCGGAGACCCCGCGAACGCCGCCCAGGGCCCATCCGCTGCGAGTGAAACCGCCGAGCGCATCGAGTTGCCGAAGGATGGCAAGTTTAGCGTGGTTGTGGTGGGCTCTTCCCTTTCCGACCAGTATCCCGAGACTCTGCAAGTGTGGAGCGATCGCGTGGCCTACACGGCTTATCTGCACGTGGGCACGCCCAAGGCATGGATACTGCAGTACGCACAGTTGCGTGAGGCGGATGCGGCGGGGGGCGGAACCGTGGCGCATCTTGACGCTCCGTGGCCGTACGATATTCTCCGGCCCAACCTGCTCGCGAAGGATCTGAACGCCGACGCCCTGATGGTGCATGGAGTGCTGAACGAATCCGGCCGGCTGGTCAACCTGGCCATCGCCTATCCCGAGGGATACGTTCACAGCAGCTATGTGCTGCACGAACTGCAACAGTGGCAGTTCCGCCCCGCGCAGCAGCGCGGCAGACCGACGGCAGTCGAAGTACTGCTCATCATTCCCGAAGAGAATGATTGAGGCGTCGGTAGTGGGGCGGATGGCATGCATTGTGATCTCTGTTCAGCACACGTAGAGTGACTTTGCGCCGCTTGATTCGGCGGAAGCTCCGGCAAACTCCAGGCTCACGCCATCCGATCCCCAGCTCGTTACGCGCATGCGCACGGTGATGGGGCTGATGGCGCTGTCGGCAACAACGCCGCCGCCTGGCTGCAGGTTCATGTTGATCTCCGCACCTATGGGCCAGCGGTCACGGGTGACGAGATAGAGACCGGTCGCGCTCAGATCGCGAATAGCATGCATAGCGAGTTCGCCGCCCTCCGCGCAGGAGGCCACCGGCGGCGCCGAGGCTTGCCTGTTGCGGCGGATGGGTACGGTGACAACCGGCACAGTGAGGCCGCCGGTGGATTCGACCGATGCCGAAGCGGACTGCCCTTCAGGCTGCGCCATGAAAGAGTGAATGGGATGAGTCGATGCCGCCGGCGGCTGGCTGGTGTTCCGGTTCGGCTCGAAGAGCTTGCGCAGCTTGCGTTCCATTTCAGTCGGCGCGCAGATGAGCAACTGGTTTCCCGGCTTTGTCTGCGAGGACGAGAGGGTGTGCACGGGCAGCGCCAGAAGGCTGATCGCCTCAGTATGCTGCGGAACAACGCGAAGACCAGGATAGGCTTCGACAACGTGCACCACGCGCTGCTTCGCATCCAGGTAAATCAGGTCGCGCGTGGTAAAGAGCGTGAGTGCGCGCTGGCGTACGTACGGTTTGAACCAGGAGCCTTCGTCGGCACGGCGACGTCCAATGTTGAGCCTTTGCTTGAGACGCATGAAGGGACGATCGCCCAGCGTCGCTCCGAGGCTGAGAAAGCATTCGTTGGTCTGGTTGTATACACAGTAATCTTGCCGTTGCATTTCTCGTCCTCCTTTCCTGAGCCTTTTCACGGGCGAACCCGGGGTCTTTGAAGCGGCCGCGCACCAGGCGCGGATTCAGGGCAAATGCGGCGGGCGGGATGACGCTGATGGACCGAGGTCATCCCGCCACGCGGGTTGTGGAGTCTGCCGCGGAGCGAGGCATATTCCCCGCCACGCCGCAAACACTAGCGGACGCGAGAGCGGCGGCGCTGCACAAGCAGCCCCAGCACGACGACGAACAGAACGCCAGCGACGATGCGAATGATGGTCGATGTATCCATGGGTCGTTCTCCTTTCTCCTCATTGATTGAAAAGGTTTTTGAACTGCTCCTGAATGACAATGATGGCCGGTCCAATGGTCACGATGAACATGCAAGGGAAGATGAAAAGAACGAGCGGAAAAATCAGCTTCACGGTCGTCTTCGCAGCTTGCTCCTCAATCTGCTGCACTCGTTGCGTGCGCATCGTGTCAGAGTGAGTACGTAATGTCTTTGCAATACTGGTGCCAAACTGCTCGGCCTGCACCAGAGTTGAAACCAGATTTCTCACTACATCTACGTCGGTGCGATCGGCCATGTGACGCCAGCACTCGGAACGAGGGCGGCCGGCGCGCTGTTCAAGCACCACGAGATCGAGTTCGTCGGCGATGATGGGGTGGGTGGTGGCAAGTTCCGTGGCCGTGCGCGTTGTCGCCTGGTCCATGCCGAGACCTGCTTCGAGGCAGATGACAAGCAGATCGAGCACGTCGGGCAAGCTGCGGCGAATTTCGGACTGGCGCTTCTTGATCTTGCGGCCCAGCCAGAAATCCGGCGCCAGGTATCCCAGACCGAGACCGCCGACATAAACGATGAAGGGGCTGTCTTTTGCGAAGCTCGTGAACGACAGGGCCGCGCACAGAATCAGGGGAACGATGGCCTTGCTGGCGTAGAAGTACTTCATCGCCGACTCGCTGCGATAACCCGCGCGCACCAGCCGCTGCTGGACGACGGAGATCTCCGACTGCGATTTGGGTACGACCTTCTCGACCTTTTCGAGAACTACGCCGAGCGACTCTCCTGCCCTCTCAATGGTGCCCGCGATGCCGCGCTTCTGGGGGCGGTCAAAGACCACCGCCGCGATGCGCTGCACCATGGCTTCGCGATAAAACATCAGGAAGCCAAGGCTGCCGATCAGCAGGAAGATCGAAAGAAACACCAGTATGGCAAACGTCATGGTTCCCTCTTACACTTTCATGCGGACAATCTTCTGAATGAACGCGGTGCCGATAACCAGCGAGATGCCTGCACCGATCAAGAGCTTGACGCCGATTTCGCGCGTCCACAGCAGGCTTTCGTTCTCCGGGTTGACGATCCACAGGCCAACGCCGAGACCGATAGGCAGGATGGTCAACACCAGGCCTGTCATGCGCCCCTGGGCGGTGTGCACTTTCACCTGCTTCTTGAGGCGGAAGCGCTCGCGCACCATGTGCGAGGTCTTTTCGAGAACCTCGGCGAGATTGCCGCCGCTCTCGCGCTGGATGATGATGGCGGTGATAGCCATCTTGAGATCCTGCAGCGGAACACGTTTGACGAGGTTCTCGAGCGAGGTGCGCATGTCGAGGCCGAAGTTCTGCTCATCGAACGCGAGGCGAAATTCGCCGGCCAGCGGATCCTGGCATTCGCGGGTCACCAGGCCAAGAGCCGAGCTGAGGCTGTGACCGGCGCGCAGACCGCTGACAATGAGGTCGAGCGCCTCAGGCAGTTGCTGTTCAAACTTGCCAAAGCGCTGCACCCGTTTGAACCACACAAAGAGGAGCGGAAGAGCTCCGGTGGCTGCGCCGGCGCCAAGCGCGACAAACAAGTTCCCAGTCTTGAGGTTGACGATGTATCCGGGTATCGCGAACGCCGCCGCGCACATCAGCACCAGCGCGCCGGGGGTCCACCTCAGGTCGGCTTGCCGCAGCAACATCGCGATGCGCGGGATCACGTCGAGACGCTGGAGTAGGCGGTCGAGCAGAGGGATATTGCTGTGGTTCTCAGACTTGCGAAAGCTCAGCGGATCGCTCACTTCGCTGTCCGACGACTTGCCGAGCGCGTTGTCCAGAACCTCGGCGACTTTCTCCTGCTTGGATGCGTTGTGCGCGCCGCTGAACCACACCAGGATTGGAGCGGCGATCGCAAATACGGCAACAAAGATCAAAATAACCAGTGTCATCGGCTCTCCTCTCCTCTCAATTCACTTCCATGGATTTGTCGAACGTGTCAGACGGCAGCAGAATGCCCGCAGTCCGAAGGCGCTCAATGAACCGCGGACGGATGCGCGTCGGCTTGAAAGCTCCCAGCACCTTGCCGTCCATGCCGATCCCGCGCTTTTCGAAGCTGAAGATCTCCTGCATCGCGATCACGTTCTCTTCCATGCCGGTAATCTCGGAGATGCTGGTGATCTTGCGGGTGCCGTCGCTCATGCGGGTCACCTGCACGACGATGTCGATCGCCGAAGCGATCTGGGAGCGCACCGTCTTTTCGGTGAGCGTCAATCCGCCCATCGCGACCATCGATTCGAGACGCATCAGGGCGTCGCGCGGAGTGTTGGCGTGAATCGTGGCCATCGATCCTTCGTGGCCGGTGTTCATCGCCTGGAGCATGTCAAAGGCTTCTTCGCCGCGGACCTCGCCGAGGATAATGCGGTCAGGACGCATACGAAGGCAATTGATGAGCAACTGCCGCTGGCGAATGGCGCCCTGCCCTTCCACGTTGGGTGGGCGGGTCTCGAGCCGCACCAGGTTGGGCAACGCTATCTGCAGTTCGGCCGCGTCTTCAATCGTGATCACGCGCTCGCTGTGCGGAATGTTGCGCGAAAGAATATTGAGCAGCGTCGTTTTACCGGCGCCGGTGCCGCCGGAGATGAGGATGGTCAGCCGCGCGCGCGCAGCTCCTTCCATGACCATCATCATCTCCGGCGTAAGACTCTTGAGCTCGACCAGCCGATTGGCGTTCACCGGGCCGCCACCCTGGCGGCGGATCGACATCGAGGGACCATCGAGCGCGAGCGGCGGAATGATGGCATTCACGCGCGAGCCGTCGGGCAGGCGCGCATCCACCATCGGCGACGACTCGTCGACACGGCGGCCCACACGCGACACAATGCGATCGATGATCTGCAGCAGGTGCGCATCGTCGCGGAAGCGCGCATTCACCTGGGTCATGCGGCCTTTGCGTTCGACGAACACAGTGTCGCGGCTGTTGATGAGAATGTCAGAGATCTCGGGGTCGCGCAGCAGCGTCTCCAGCGGGCCCAGACCAAAAATCTCGTCCAGAAGATCCGACTGAATTCTCGACTGTTCTTCAAAACTGAGAGGCACGCCCTGGCTGCGGATGATCTCGTCGATCAGGCCGGCAACCACTTTGCGCGCTTGCTGCGTGTCGACGCGCGAGAGCTTCTCCAGATCCAGCTTGGAGATAAGCAACCGATGTATATCGGTTTTGTATTTTTCTAAATCAAGCACGTCAACTGGGGAATTCATAGCCACATGGAACCTCTGCTCAAAGCATGTTCAGCAACTTCTTTTTCTTCTCGGCCTTTTCGGGCAGGTTGAAGGCTGCCCGGGCCATCTGCCGGATCACGCGCGAGATTTCCGACTCGCTCATGACTAACGGCACCGCATTGTTCTGCATGGCGCTCACCGCGCCGTAATCGTTGGGAACCTTCCAGTTCGGGCTGCGCGTAATGATCTTCCCGATGTGCTCTTCACTGATGTCGAGAGACGAAGAATCAAAGCGATTGAGGACGAGTTCGAACTTCGGCACCTTGGTGCCGAAGAAGTCCGAAACCAGCCGGTTGGAATTACGCAGTTCCGGAAGGTTGACCTGGCTGACCAGGTACACAGTGGCGACCGGATCGAAGAGCACGGTTCCGGTCAGGTCGAAGCGCGAACCCGAATCAACCACCACGCAGTCGAACTCCTGGCGCGCCACCTGGATGAGCTTGTCTACTGCTTCCGCGGTGAAGTGCACCGGCACCATCTTGCCTGGCGCCGGGAGAATGCTGATGCCCGTCTCATGCTGCAGGGTGAGCCTGCTGAGGTAGTGGGCGTCGAGGCGCAGATGGTTCTGAAGCGCATCCACAGTGGAGTAGTGCGGCGTGAGCCCGAGGTTCAGCACCGCATCGCCCAGCGGAATATCGAGGTCGATCAGCAGAACTTTCTTGCCTGTTTCCTGCGCTACGGCGATGGCGAAATTGGTCGCTATCGTAGTTACGCCCGACCCGCCCTTGGCGCCCCAGAACACGCACAGCATTCCATAGGCTTTCTTCTCCGGCTGGTGCGGCCCGCGGCGAGAGGATGCGTGCACCAGGGCTTCCGCCATTGTGGATGCCTGGATGGGAAGGCTCAGAAACTCCCGCGCTCCGGCCCTCATACAGCGGATCATCATCTCCTGATGCGTGCCGTTCGAGAAGACCATCACTGTCGCGGATCCCGCCGCACACAGCTGTTCCACTACATCGAGCGCGGATTCAGGATTGCCGTCGAGATCGACCATCACCACGTCGGGAGCGAACTCGATCAGGCGGGCAATCTGCGGCTTCTTCGGATACTGCGACACCTGGTGCGGCTCAGAGCAGAGCGGACCCTGCAGGGCAAAGACCACATCGCTGCGGCGGCGGTCGTCCGGTCCGATCACGACAACGGACAGAAGATCGGTGGCGGACCTTTCGGTACGCTCGCGTGGGGCTTCGAATTTGTAGTTCCCTGCGTTATGCGACATCTGTCCTGCACGGGCTTCAACGGCCCGTCTCCTTCATGCAGCAGTTGTCCTGCGAGCCCGCCTAGTGCGCGAAGAACGAAATCAAGGTCCCGATGGCGATCGCCGGCGCGTAAGGCATCTTGCGCGCCAACGGATTGGTCAACTTCAATTCCGGAGGAGTGATGGTTCCGCGTTTCCGCCATCCCAGCATCAGGTCCCCCGAACCCTTCAGCAGCTCGCCGGCAAATCCGCCCACGAGCGCCCATCCCAAAGCCATCAGGCCACCGGCAACCCCCGTGATCACCAGCGCCAGCATCAGTTGCCCCGGTCCGATCCAGGCGCCGATACCGGCAAAAAGCTTTACGTCTCCCATCCCCATGCCGCCCATCGCCGCCAGCACGCCGAACAGCACCGCACCCAGCGCGAACCCCTCGAGGCTCTGGGCCACACCGTGCCAACCGTGCAACCACGCCTGCACCCCGATGCCGGCGCCCATGAACGGAAACACCAGCCAATTGGGAATGCGCCGGCTGCGCAGATCGGTAAACGTGGCGATTGCCAGGGCAACTACCGTGGGCCACCATGCGACGGCGTGCATGTTCATGCGAGACCTACCGAATCCCTGCGAGGCAGACGACCGATACCAGACCAACAGCAATCGGCGAGAGCACAAGCCAGTAGAGAAGGTTGCGTGTGTTCGAATTCTGAACAATCGGGATCGTCACTGATGCCCCGGCCAGGAAGGTGAGAGTTGGCCAAAGAAGGAAGTGCTGCATGCGAATTTCTCCTTCAGGGAAATTGAATACCGTGACTGATGCAATTGCGATTCCAAATTATTAGAAGAAGTTAAGCTATTCGGCCACAATGACTTGAGGGCCGGCGTTCCCGCCAGGTGTCACTGCCTGTATACAACTGAGAACACTGTGTGGAACGCCCGGACGACACCCATTACTTTTTCGCCAGACTCAACATATGAACGGGGGTGTATCCGTATGGACAATTCGTTGTATTCCCCAATTAAAGATCCGTCGATAAGGTAATGAGGAATTTCCAAAGTCAGAGGTACTCCTGTGATACGGGTTGGGCTGTTCTCTCAAGACACGGCTCTGCAGTTGCTGCTTTCGTCAGCGACGGGCAAAGAGTTCCAATTTTTTCTCGGCAGGGATGAAGACGAAATCCGGGAACTGCTCGAAGAGCGCCCCTGCGATGTCGTCATCCTCGACTTGAATTCGCACCAGGACGGCGTTCACGCGCGTCTCGAGTGCGGAATGCGCCTCGTCGCCGAGGGAACCACAGTTGTTGTCCTGGTGGACGACAATATGAGGGCGACAGCCAGCGACCTGGTCCGTCAGGGGGCGTATGGATATCTGCGCCGTCCCCCTTCGGTCCGCGAGCTGCGTGTGATGCTGCGCCGCGCCTATGAGAGTTCCCTGATCAAGCAGACACCCGAAGAGACCGAGCCCGAAATGCCTGCGGAGGATACCCGCGACACCATGGTCGGCGCCAGCGATGCCATGCGGCAGGTTCATCACCTTATTGATTGCGTCGCCAATATAGATGCATCGGTGCTGGTGGTGGGCGAGAGCGGCACCGGCAAGGAACTCGTCGCCAGGGCAATTCATACCCGGGGATCGCGTGCCCGCAAACCGTTTGTCGCCGTCTGCTGCGGGGCCATTCCCGAAACGTTGATTGAGGCCGAGCTGTTCGGCCACGAGAAGGGCGCGTTTACCGGAACAGTCGGCGCCCGCGAAGGCCTCTTTGAGCAGGCCGGCGACGGAACCCTCTTCCTCGACGAGATCGGCGAGCTCTCCCTTTACACGCAGGTCAAGCTGCTGCGCGTACTGCAGCAGCGCGAGTTCAGCCGTCTGGGCAGCAACAAGCTGATCCCGCTGCGCGCGCGGCTGGTGTTCGCGACCCATCGCGATCTGACCGGGCTGGTGGCCGAAGGAAAGTTCCGGCAAGACCTCTACTACCGCATTCATGTGATGAAGATCGAGACGCCCTCGCTGGAAGAGCACGCCGAAGACATCCCGCAGATCGCCATGCATTTCATGCGCCGCTACGCGCAGAACTTCAACAAGCAGATTACCGGCATCGACAACTCCGCCATGGCCGTGATGCAGAACTATGGTTGGCCGGGCAATGTGCGAGAACTTGATAACGTGATGCAGCAGGCGGTCATCATGGCGGACGGCCGGCAGATCCGCGCCGAGCACCTGCCTGCACATCTGCGTGAAGAAGCATCGCCGATCAGTGGAATCAGTGAGGAGTCGCTGCCCACAGGTTCATTCGAGCGCCAGTTGCGCGACTACAAGATTCGCCTTGCCGAAAACGCCATCCGCGAGAACCACGGCAACAAGACGCTGGCTGCTCGAAGCCTGAGCATCTCGCGCGCTTACCTTCACCGCCTCATCCGCTCAACCGACTCAGGAACGTTCCTGGGCTCCGACACCCTGGAGCCTGTCGCAGCCTCGCGTTACAACTAGGTCTCCACTTCACATGTGCTCCGGAAGTTCGGTCAAGCGGTGTCACCTCCTTCGCTCAGTGTCGTCCGACAGCCGCGCGCTTTCTTCAGCGGACCGAGGGATCTGCAGTTGCCTTTAGGGCGCGGCTCTTAGCTACTCCCAACCCAAATCAGTTAAACCGCTACATCCTGTCATCCCTCCCCCGCGATTCACAGTCCAATAAGACAACTGCCGTATAGTCGAGCGAGACAGTCCATCCGGCTTCCCTGACTCCACCAAGGAGACCATCCCATCCACATGCGTACGCATGTTCTGACACAATGGCTTCGCCTGGCACACCTTTATCTCGGCCTCTTCACTGCGCCCGCGATTCTGTTCTTCGCCTTTACGGGTGCGCTGCAAACCCTGTCGCTGAACGACCGCTCGCCCGACTACGCACCGCCGCACTGGATCTCCGTGCTCGCGCAGATACACAAGAAGCAATCGGCGCAACTTCCGCAGCGCAGGCCGGAGAACGCAGCCGCGCCGCGTCCGCAAAAAGCGGCCGCAGTTGAGGAGAAACAGCCAGGCCCCCAGGCCGCTCCGAATCCAGCCCCCCCGAAACCGCAGCCGCCCGGTAAACCGCTGGGCATGCAGATATTCTTCCTGCTGGTCTGCATGAGCCTGTTCGCATCAACCTTCTCAGGCGCATGGATGGCCTGGAAGTACCGCCGCAGCCGCATCGCAATCTGCGCGGTCTTCCTCGCAGGGATCGTGATTCCACTTGTGCTGATGAAGTTGTAAATCCGATAGTGGGTCAGTTCGAAACCCACAGGGGCTAATCAGCCTTTCGCAAAAACCAGGTAGGCCAAAACGGCTGCCAGCACGACAGCGGCGATTGCCAGGGTTATCTTCTGCCGCTTCACCGCAGCCTTTTGAATGTCGATAGATTTCTGCTGGTTAGCAAGTGCGTCTTTGTAGTTCTCTACGTGTAACTTCTGCAAGTCTCTGATTTCTTCCAAGAGCTTGATTACTTGTTCCTCAGCCATGGCCTATCCTCGGATATGAGCATAATCTCAATCAGGCCGACTCGCCCAGAGCCGGACCACGGGTAATGTTTCAGTTTGACCACTACCTTAGGCCCGCTCTAATTCCGAATCTCCGCCAGCAGCCGCTCCACCTCGGCCTTCTCATCCGCCGTCAGCGCCAGCAGCGGCGAACGCGCCCGCCCGCCGTAATAGCCGTTGAAATCGCATCCATACTTGATGCCTGGAATTCCCAGCGCGCCCGCGATCCGCTGGCTAGCCCCTGCAATCCGCTGCTGCTTCTCCGCCGCGAGCGGCTTGTCATGATCCTTCCACGCCAGATAAATTTCCTGGCATGCCTGCGGTGCGCACGCGGCAAACCCCAGCACTGACCCGTTTGCGCCCGCTTCAAGCGACTCGAGCAGCGTCCCCGGCGAGCCCGTCAGAACCTGGAATCCAACCTCCTTGGTGCGCGTCTTGATCTGCGCCGCCGGCGGAGCCACCGCAACCGCCACGCCGCCTCCCAACTCAGACGCCGGAACGAATCCGCCCGTGGACTCCGTCTTCGGCTTGAGCATGCGCCCGGTCACCGCCTCGAACACCGTTGTCACGGCAACGGTGCGCTTCGGCGCATTCTTCGTTGCCTCCACAAGCGCCTTGATGCGCTCCACGCTGCCCGTAGAATCCTTGGTCGCGATGATGTTCGGGTGCTGCGCCAGTTCCGCAATCACCTCCACCGGAAACGCGTACGGCACGAACTTGGGTATGTGATACAGAATCACCGGCAGCGGCGAACGATCGGCCACGCTGCGGTAATAGTGCAGCACCGCCGCCGTAGTCATCAGCGGAGCATAATACGTGGGAGTGCGCACCAGAACAGCATCATACCCAAACTCCGCCGCGGCCTCGGCCAGTTCCACTGTGGCGCGCACGCTCTCGCGGCCCACTCCGGCGATGAGAACCTTTTCGGGCGCGGTTGCCTCGGCTGCCACGCGCAGTACATCACGCGATTCAGCGTCCGTCAGTTCGACCGCCTCGCCCGTGGATCCGAGCACCACCATGCCGGAGAGCAACCCGCGCGAATAGCGCGCCATGTTGTGCTCGATCTTGCGGAAGTAGACGCGTTCGTCCGAGTAAAACGGCGTGGGGACCGCTGCAAAGATTCCTTCCAGTAGCATAGGCATATTCTACCTGCCGCCCTCCTCTCGGCAGGCGCGCAGCCGTTCCATTCCTGCGGTGTACAGTTTGAAAGGGCACAACTTCACAGCTTGCCGAAAACGTCATAAGGGCCTTGTAACAGGGCACGGATTTAGCCGTGCCGAACGTCGCTTATTCTGCTGACCGCAGGCTTTAGCCCCCGCTGAAGATCGCTGGCCCACTAGGCTTCGTTTCGACTTTCTTCAAGCGGTTTCTGCCGTGCCAACCGCGCCGTAGGCGCAAAGTTTGTTAGCCCCGCGCTTCAGCGTGGGGAATGCAGCAAAGAATGCGCCCAAGTCCCGTTAGGGACGCGCCTTGAAGGACACGGATTTAGGACTACCGTGAGCGAAGTCGAAGGGTGCCGCAAGACGCCCATTCCATCGGCGCGGGTTTGGCCCAAGCCCTTACACAATGTATGCATTGTGGATTGCGCCCTCTGCGTGTAGCTTATTAGGCAATCCCCCAATACCGTGGCCGCCTTCCCCCAGGCACCGAGAGTACAGGAGTAGCTGCATGACAACGAATTTGGTGATGAGCGAAGAAGATGAGGCCAGCGACAAGCTCTCACGGCAGGCATTCGCGTTCTTTCTGCACATGATGATCGGACTGGGCGCCTGGATCGGCTTGATGTTGATCGGTTACGCGATTCAGCCAAGGGTGTCGCAACTTTTCATTCTGGCGCTCTCGCTGATCGTGCCCGCCGCCATGGGGTTTCTTTATCTGCGCGCCAGGCCCGAGCCAATGGCGGGACACGTGTGGCTCGCCGGGCTTATCTGGGTGCTGATCGTAAGTCTCTGGATTCTCGATATGCCTACCGGTCCCAACGCCTGCAACGAATGCAATGCGACCGAAAAGCTCTCCCGCACACTCTTCAGCGTTCCTCGTCCCAGCGGACTGATCGATGACAACGGGCCATTCCTCTGCACCTGGCCCGCGGCTGGGCTCATCGGATACTCGATTGGCGCCCGCCTCGCCATGCGCCGCCGCAAAACCGAAGAGTAGAAAACTCGACCGCAAGAAAAACGCCGCTTCATTTGTGAGAATGATGCGGCGTTTCTGTTCTGTTTGCTGTAACAAAGAGCGAGATGCAGTATCCCCGCGAGATGCTGTATCCCCATTGCGAGCTTTGTAGCAGGGCCTGGCTTCACAGGTTCCAGAAAAACCCTCAAGAGCGTTCGCGGAGGGGCACGACTTCAGTCGTGCCAACCAGGCCCAATAAAACAGCTTGGGCTTTAGCCCCTGAGGGAAGTCCCCTACGCCCGCGCCTCGTGCAGCGTCTGCAACGCAAACGCCGTAATCTGCCGCCGCTGCGTCGCCGCAATCCCCTCAGCCGCCGCCTGCGCCGCGGCAATCGTCGTGATCGTCGGAACCCGCGCCAGCACGGTCGCCCGCCGAATCGCCTTCTCGTCGAAGAACGTGTCCTGCCCGCGCGGCGTGTTGATGACGAGCTGAATGCGATCGCCCTTGATCAGGTCCACGACGTTGGGCCGGCCTTCCTTCACCTTGAACACGGTGTCGATCGCAAAGCCAAGCCCGGCCTGCAGAACGCGCGCCGTTCCTTCGGTTGCGATGATCTTGAATCCAAGCTCGACATAGCGCTTGGCGAGTTCCACAACCGCCGCCTTGTCGTGATCGTTCACGCTGAAGAACACCGTGCCTTCGAGCGGCAGAATCTGCCCGGCCGAGAGCTGCGCCTTCGCAAACGCCTCGCCGAAGGTCTCCGCCACACCCATCACCTCGCCGGTCGACTTCATCTCCGGCCCCAGCACCGTGTCGACGCCGGCGAACTTGTTCCACGGAAACACCGGCGACTTCACGTAGAAATGATCGCCCACATCCAGATCCTTGCCGCCCGCCAGTTGCTCCGGCAGCAATTCGGCCAACGTGCGTCCCGTCATCAGCCGCGCCGCAACCTTCGCCAGCGGAATTCCCGTCGCCTTCGACACGTACGGCACAGTACGCGAGGCCCGCGGGTTCACTTCGATCACGTACACATGATCGTTGTCGTCCGCATCGCGCTGAATCGCGAACTGAATATTGACCAGCCCCACCACCTTCAGCGCCATCGCCAGCTTGCGCGTGTATTCGCGAATGACCTTCAGCGTCTCCTCGCGGATGCTCACCGCCGGCAGCACGCAGCTCGAGTCGCCGGAATGAATCCCGGCCTCTTCAATGTGCTGCATGATTCCGGCAATAATAACGTCCTTCGAATCGCACAGCGCGTCGACGTCAACCTCCACCGCGTTCTCGAGGAAGTGATCGACCAGCACCGGCCGCTCCTGCGAGTACTCGACCGCCTCGCGCATGTACTTCGCAACCGCCTCCGCGTCGTACGCGATCACCATCGCGCGTCCGCCCAGCACGTAGCTGGGCCGCACCAGCACCGGGTAGCCGATGCGCTCACCCACTGCGAGCGCTTCGTCAACGCTGGTTGCAGTACCGCCCTCGGGCTGCGGAATCTTCAGGTCTTCAAGCAGTTTGCCGAAGCGTTTGCGGTCTTCCGCCAAGTCGATCGATTCAGGCGACGTTCCGATGATCGGCACGCCCGCCGCACGCAGGCGCTGCGCCAGATTCAATGGCGTCTGCCCGCCATACTGCACAATCACGCCGATCTGCGCACCGCTGCTCGCTTCGTGGTTATAGATGGCCAGCACGTCTTCCAGCACCAGCGGCTCGAAATACAGCCGATCGCTGGTGTCGTAATCCGTCGAGACCGTCTCGGGATTGCAGTTCACCATGATGGTCTCGTAGCCGTCTTCCTTCAGCGCGAACGACGCGTGGCAGCAGCAGTAATCGAACTCGATTCCCTGCCCTATGCGGTTCGGCCCCGAGCCGAGAATGATGACCTTCGGCTTGTCCGTCGGAGGCGCTTCGTCCTCTTCGTCGTAAGTCGAGTAGAGATACGGCGTCATCGACTCGAACTCGGCCGCGCACGTGTCCACCAGCTTGAATACCGGCCGGATGCCCTTCGATTCGCGCAGTTCGCGCACCAGCTTCACGCCGTCGTTGCCTTCGAGATTCCACTCCGTCGCGATGCGCTCGTCGCTCAGCCCCATGCGCTTCAGCCTGCGCAACTGCGTCTCGTCGATCGCCTCCGGCGTGGTCTTCGCGATCTTCTGCTGCTCCAGCGTGATCTCGCGAATCTGGTGCAGGAACCACGGATCCATCCCGGTGAGCCGCGCCACTTCACGCACGCTCATGCCGCGTTCAAACGCAAAGCGAATGTAGGCCAGCCGCTCAGGCTTGCGGCGTAACCAGCATCTGCGTCAGCCGCCGCGGCTCCAGCACAACTTCCGCGCCGGTCTTCTTGCCGGTCTCGAGCGCACGCCACGCCTTCATCAGCGATTCCTTGAAGGTGCGCCCGATGGCCATCACTTCGCCCACGGACTTCATCTGCGGTCCAAGCGTGTCGTCCGCGCCAGGGAACTTCTCGAACTGCCACTTGGGAATCTTCGTTACAACATAATCGATCGTCGGCTCAAAGCACGCCGGCGTCTTCCGCGTAATGTCGTTGGGAATCTCGTCGAGCGTGTAACCCACCGCAAGCTTGGCCGCGATCTTCGCAATCGGGAATCCCGTCGCCTTCGACGCCAGCGCCGACGAACGCGACACGCGCGGATTCATCTCGATCACCGTCATGCGGCCGTTCGCCGGATTCACCGCGAACTGCACATTCGATCCGCCCGTCTCGACGCCGATCTCGCGCATCACCGCGATAGCCGCGTCGCGCATCTTCTGGTACTCGCGATCACGTCAGCGTCTGTGCCGGCGCCACTGTGATCGAGTCGCCCGTGTGCACGCCCATCGGATCAAAATTCTCAATCGAGCAGATGATGATGACGTTGTCCGCCAGGTCGCGCATCACCTCGAGCTCGTACTCCTTCCAACCCAGCACGCTCTCTTCAATCAGGCACTCGTGTACCGGCGAGAGATCGAGTCCGCGCGCCAGAATCTCCATCAGCTCTTCGCGGTTATAAGCAATGCCGCCGCCCGATCCACCCAGCGTGAACGACTGGCCGAATCAGCACCGGAAATCCGAGCTTGCCGGCAAAATCAAGCCCATCGCGCAGATTGTTCACCAGCGCCGACTTCGACACCTCGAGCCCGATGCGCAGCATCGCATCCTTGAACAGCAGGCGGTCTTCGGCCTTCTTGATGGCCTCAAGCTTGGCGCCGATCAGCTCCACGCCGTACTTGTCGAGAATCCCAGCATCCGCCAGATCGACCGCAAGATTCAGCGCCGTCTGTCCGCCCACCGTGGGCAGCAGCGCGAACTTGCCAGAGCCGGCGCCCAGCATCTCGGCCTCACGGCGGATGATCTCTTCCACATACGTCACCGTCAGCGGCTCGATGTACGTGCGATCGGCAAGCTCGGGATCGGTCATGATGGTGGCGGGGTTCGAATTCACCAGCACCACTTCATAGCCCTCGGCCCTGAGAGCCTTGCAGGCCTGCGTACCCGAGTAGTCGAACTCGGCTGACTGGCCAATCACAATCGGCCCCGAGCCGATCACGAGAATTTTCTGAATGTCATTTCTGCGTGGCATTGTTTCCCTGACTCAATGTCTGTTCTTGTTCTTGATAGCTTTCTCAAACTCATGCTTGCTGGTAAACACCGACGAGCACGCATCCGCGCACGCGCCGGGCCCGACAATCACGTACAGCTTCTTGCGCTCCAGCGAGCGTTGCAATCTGAAAGTCGACAATCACTTCCTGCGCCGCCGGCGCATACTCCGTGCGCTTCGACCCGAAACGTGTAACGCCCTGAGGCGTGATCGAACCGGAACCCGCCTCGATCATCCGTGCGCGTCGTGAACACAGCCTTGCCGTCCTGCGCCAGCACCACCTCTGCATGCGCCACCGGCTTGCCCAGGGTGTTTACGACCACTCCCTCTGCCTTGCCAAGATGAACCGCCTTATCCAGCTCGACCTGCGCGCACACCACACCGCGAGCCATCACACACAAAAATGAAATACCCAAAAAACAGCGGAGCCAAAAGCCCCGCTGTCTTGAAATGCCGATCCTCTCGCTCGCTGCGAAGGTCATCCCTTCCACTCCTCCATCATCTGGCGGAAATCGCGGAACAAATAATGCGAGTCATGCGGACCCGGCGCAGCCTCCGGGTGATACTGCACGCTGAACAGCGGCAGCGTCTTGTGCCGCAGCCCTTCGAGCGTGTTGTCGTTCAGGTCGACGTGCGTCAGTTCCACTTCGTTCGCGTTCACCGAATCAGGATCGACCGCGAAGTTGTGATTGTGCGCCGTGATCTCCACCTTGCCCGTCACGTTGTTGCGCACCGGATGATTGCCGCCGTGATGCCCGAACTTCAGCTTGTAAGTCTTGCCGCCCAGCGCCAGCCCGCACAACTGGTGACCCAGACAGATGCCGAACACCGGCACGCGCCCCATCATGCCGCGGATCGCCTTCACGGCGTAATCCACCGGCTCTGGATCGCCCGGCCCATTCGACAGGAACACGCCATCGGCCTTCAGCGCCAGCACATCTTCCGCGCTGGTCTCCGCCGGAACCACCGTCACCCTGCAGTTCTCGCGCGCCAGCATGCGCAGAATATTCTGCTTGATGCCGAAGTCGTACGCCACCACATGCAGTTGCGGCTTATCCACCATATTCGGAAGCAGCGGATCGCCCGCCTGGTAGCGCGGATCGTTCTCGTCGAAGTGATAAATCGCCTTCGTCGAGACCACCTTCGCCAGATCGGTCCCATCCATCTTGCGAACGGCGCGCGCCTTCGCGACGAGCGCGTCAACGTCAGTGCTCTTTGTCGAGATGACCCCGCGCATCACGCCGTTGTTGCGCAAATGCCGCACCAGCGCCCGCGTGTCGATCTCCGCAAGCACCGGCACATGGAAACGCTCCATGTACTCGTCCGTGACCTGCTCCGAGCGCCAATTTGAGCTGATCGGCGAAAACTCGCGCACGATCAGCCCCTCGATGTAGGGCTTCGAGGCCTCGTTGTCCGCCTGGTTTGTGCCGTAGTTCCCGATCTGCGGGTTGGTGAGAACAACAATCTGTCCGGCATAGGAAGGATCGGTTGCGATTTCCTGATAGCCGGTTAGGGAAGTATTGAAAACTACCTCTCCCTGGCATTCGCCGGGGTGCCCGTAGCCTTCGCCGCGGAAGATGCGCCCGTCTTCGAGCGCAAGGAGTGCCTGCATTGCCTCTCCGAGGAGTGGATTCAATAGATTCTAGCACGCAGTTGTAAGCATTGCAAATTCATAGACTTACGGTCGCGCTAAGATTTATGAAAATCCCTTCTCCGAGTAACCCTTTTTTTCTCAATCGCTTGGCAGAACGGGCGCACGTCTTGTCGAGCAGGAACGCCCGGATTTAATTTCCAGTTGCGAGTGTTAACCCATCCCGGCCTCCTTGCGACAGTTGACTTTTGACCCCCGGAGCTCGCTCAGGACCTCTTCCACATTGCAAACGCCTTTTGCGTGCGAGGATCAGTAAAGAGCTTCACGCAAGCCTCCCGCTCCACCGGCCCAGCCACCACGCAATGCAGGTCAGTCCGCCGCGCCACTTCCTTCGCCGCAATCGTAATCTGCGAGACGAACCGGGCCGCGTCGGCAATCGTGGCGCCAAAGACCAGCCGGTCCAGGCCTGACCAGAGAGCGCAGGCCATGCACATCGCACACGGCTCGCACGTCGTATACAGCGTGTAGCCCTTGAGCGATACCGTGGCCAGCTTGGCGCATGCAAGCCGAATCGTCAGGGTTTCGGCATGGGCGCTGGGATCGTGGTCGGGACCTACGCGGTTCACCGCGCGCATCAACCGCTCACCGGTAGCCGTGCTCACAATCTCTGCGCCGAACGGGACCGGATCGTCGGTACTCAGCGTCTCCGCGGTGAAGGCGGCCACCGATCGCATCCGCTCGCGGTCAATCGCGCTCACGCTATCCGCCGCCAATGCGGGTGTAGCCAGAATCCCAAGGCTGAAGGAAGCCGAGCCAGCCTGCGCCAGAAAACTCCGCCGATTTACATTCATGCAATCTTCTCGATAGCGGCCATGCAGAATCATACCGCCGGGCATTTCCTGACGGGAGGCGACGGGCTCGCCAGTGACGAGTCACTGACAACGACTCGACATATCGGTATTAGTCCGAAAGCTCGATGAGCGCCTCGGCGGTTGTGCGCTCGTTGACCCTACGGGATAGCGGAGGTGAAGCCCGGTTCTCAACACCTTCCGAGCAGTTCTGCGCAGCAGCGAGCGTCGCGAAACTTCACCGCAACAGAAGCCGCTCGAGAGTCTTTTCGAGCCAGGCCTCATAGCGGGCGGCGGACCACTTGCGGTCAACAACAAAAAGCCGATAGTGGTCTGCTCCCGTCATGGCCCACAGGATATCCAGCGCCTCCTTCGCGGTGTGGCTCTCGCGAAGTGCTCCAGCGCGGTCCCACGCGTCTGTCAGAGGCCTTTGGCCGCGGAGTCGCCGCTCCTCTCCTTCCTGCCACAAGGCCAGAAGGTCTTCGTCGGTACTGCCGGCGCCTCGCGCGATCTCGACAATGTCTCCCGCCTGCCCGTAGAAGCGACACGTAAAGGAAACCAGCTTGCGCAGTTGCTTGCGTGGGTGTCCCGCAGCAGCGTGCAAATCCCTCAGCAGACCCGCCACGTCGGCCTGCGCATCCGCCTGGTCGAGCAACGCAAACAGCATGGCTCGCTTGGATCGATACATCGCGTAGACCGTCGGCACCGCGACACCCGCCTCGCCTGCGATCCGTTCAATCGAAGTAGCACCGTAGCCATAATGGCCGAAGAGATTGCGCGCGGTCTGCAGAATTCGTCCACGCCGCTCGTCGGAGGAGGCGCGGCGCCGGCTCGCGTCATACCCACGCTTTGTTTTTTTGGCTTGCATGCTCTGCTCTATTTAAATATAGTGCAACTCTATCGAATATGAGGAGGCAAATCGTGCGGTCTATGGCTTCGCTTACGCTGTGGCTCTTCGTGATTGGAACTTCATTGATCCTCGGCGCCGGTCTTTATGAAACGCTTGTGGTGGTGCCGTTCTGGTCGGTAGGAGCCCCGGCCTCGCTGGCGGAAGGGAATCCCCTGTTGCAAGTCCACGTGCGCGCAGGGCATGTCTTCTGGCAGTCCTTCACGCCGGTTCTCGGCCTCATCACGCTGCTTACGATGCTCACCAGCTTTGGAACTCCGCCGCGCCATCGGGCATGGCGTCTCGCAGCAACCGGCCTGATGCTCCTGGTTTCGATCGCGACGCTGGTCTATTTTCGTCCTGTACTCATCGGAATGCTGATTAACCACGGTGCAGGGCTCACACCGGAAGCGCTGGCAGCAGAAGCACACCGCTGGGTGGTGCTCGACTGGGTGCGGGACACCGCCGTCGCAGCCTCGCTGGCGATGGGAATCCGAGCGCTGCTTCTGCCTGTCCGGTAGCGGCGAAGGGCGCATTCTTCGCGCCCTCTTCCGACCTATTTGCCTAACGAAGTTACCCTACTGCTTGCCCACCACAACGATCTGGAACGTGCCGGGTTTCGCCGCGGGCCGGGCGCCTCCCGCCGCCGCCTCAAACTCCGCCGTGGGCAAATAGATCTTCTCGTTGTCTTTATCAAGCCCCAGCGTGCGCGCGCCCAGCGGAGTCTTGACGGTCTGTTCCACCACAAAGGCGCCGTCCTTCTCCGCTGCCACCGTCATCGAACCGTCGCGGCAGCTCGCAAACGCCTTCCCCTTGTGGAATCCCGTCGCGTCCACGCCTGCGCCGATCGGCACGGAGGACTCAATCTTCCCTGTCTCCGCGTTCATCACCACCAGCTTCTGAGGATTGCGGCAGCCAATAAACAGCCGATGCTTCGCAGCGATCCATCGCCAATCCCACGGGCTGCCCGCCCGGCGCAACCGGCCAGCGATTCACCACCTGGCGCGACTTCAGGTCCACCTCGGCCACAATGTTCTTGTCTTCCAGATTGATGTACACCTTGCCCTTCCCGTCCGCGACCAGAAACTCCGGGGCGCCTCCCAGCACGATCGGGGTATCCATCCCGCCGTTCTTCGGATCCACATCAGCCTTCACGATGATCAGGGCATTGCTGTCGCCCGCCGATGACAGCACCAGGTTCGTTCCCGGGTCGTAGATGATCCCGTCGGTATCCGGCAGCGTCGCCAGCCGGCCAAGCGTAGCGTAAGTCGTCAAGTCGAAGATGATGATGGCCCCGCTGCCCCCGCCGTCGCTAATGAATCCGCGGTTCAGCTTCGGAGCGATGGCTACCCCGTGCGCCCTCTTCTGTCCGGGAATATCGCCCAGCGTCTTGCCCGAGTCCGCGTCGATCACCATGGTGTGGGTGCTCCGGGTCACAAACAGACGGTGGGTGGAAGCATCAACCGTAACGTAATCCCAGCCGCCCTCTCCTCCAATCGGGAGAGTCTTCGTTACCTGCCACGTCTGAGCCGAAACCGACAACCCCCCGGCCACAACCAGGAGGGCAAAAGCGCCTGAAATACCACGAATCGATCGCATGCATTGCTCCTTCGACGACGGAATGGCGCCGCAACTCCTCACAGAGCACTGGCCGCCAGCTTGAACCCTAGCGGCCCCACCTTAACCAACCATGAAGACGGCGCCCTCCGCCCGTAATTCATTCCTCTTTTACAAACGGCTTCATCTTCACTCTGGCTTAAGCGTCGCTTGCTAGTCTGGCCGCGAGTCGGAAGAAACTGCCAAAGCCCGAGGAGCCGCAACGATGCGAAAGAATCTGTCTCGCCAGCTAGCCGGAGTCGCCATTCTCACCGTTTCAGTCGCCTGGGCAGCGGAAACCAAACTCACCCGGGAACAGCTTCCGGCCGCCGTCCGCAAGACCGCAGACGCACAATCGCAGGACGCCGTGGTCCGTGGCTACTCGAAAGACACGGAGGACGGTCAACTGGAATATGAGGTCGCCATGACCGTCAACGGCCACGGCAAAGACGTCACCATTGCTCCCGACGGCCGCCTCCTGGAGATTGAAGAAGAGGTCAGCCTCGAATCCCTCTCCCCCAATGTCCGTTCAGGCCTGGATGCGAAGAGGAAGGGCGCCACCATCACAAAGGTCGAATCCATCACCAAACAAGGTGTGCTCGTGGCATACGAAGCGCAGGTCTCTCAAGGCGGAAAACGCCGCGAAATCCAGGTGGGCCCCACAGGAAACTCGCTGGCTCACGAAGAGTAGCCGTTAACTTCACTGTGCCAGGCCCTTCGTCGGCCAAGCGTGCACGATCTGCCACACCTGCGTTCCGCGCGCTGACTCGTCATTTTGAGGCGGCCGCAATGCAAACCGTTGCTAGAATCAAACGTCTTCTCAGTAACGAGCGATCCCTCTCTCTGAAGGCGTGTAGATCATGCGAATTGCCGCAGCCGCTACCCTGGCCATCCTCGCCGCCCTTCCGCAGTCTACCCCTTCCGCGCGCGAGCAATTCGAGAACCTGCAGACACGCGTGCGGCGCCGCCATCAAGGCGGGCGACCAGCAGGCCCGCATTGCCGCGGACATGGAATTGATCCGCCTGCTGAATGGCTCGCCTGCTGTCCTGGAGGCGCTGGCCCGCGCATACGCTGCCGCCGGAGACACACCAAAGTCACTGGACGCCCTGAACCAGTTCGCCGATCTGGGCCTGGCAGACGAGAGCCTTATCAACGGAAGCGACAAGAGCTTCGCTGCGCTGCAGTCCGAACCCGGATACAAGCAGGTGCTGGAGCGATTTCAACGCAACCACGAGCCGATTTCGCTGGGCGACGACGGTGGTTACGTTTCCGACGCCGGGGCTTCTGACCGAAGACATCGACTTCGATCCGTCCACGCACACTTTTCTTGTCACCAGCGTGCTCGAACACAAGATTGTCCGCGCCGGGCTGGACGGACAGATAGCGATTTTGCTTCCTCGCCGGATGGATGGCCGATGCTGGCCATCAAAGTGGATGCGCCACGGCATCGGGTCTGGGCCACGGAAGTCGCGCTCGACGGATTCACTGCCGCGCCTGAAGGTGGCGTGGGGCCGCTCAGCGGTTCTTTGTTACGACCTCAAAACCGGCAAGCTTCTGCAGCCGCATTGAAGGACCGCCTCACAGCGCGTTGGGCGACATGGTGCTCACTGCGGATGGCGACCCGATCGTCAGCGACGGCCAGGGGGGCCGGCTGTATCGCCTCTTGAACGGGGATCTGCGTGCGATTGACAGCAACGAATTCATCTCCCCGCAAACCCCGGTGCGCGTGCCAGGAGTAGATACGATTCTGGTGCCCGATTACCTGCGCGGCATCGCAATCCTCACCGTCTGAACCGGCCAGGTCTCGTGGATGAGTCAGAGCCAAAGTCGCGCTCAACGGCGTCGGACGGCCTCTATCTCCATGGCCGGTCGCTGATCCTGACGCAAAACGGGACTTCGCCGCAACGGTCGATCCTGCTCGACCTGGACCCGTCGCTTGACATCGGCATCCGCTCCAGCAGGGTTATCGAACAGGGCGTCGCCCGATTTCGGCGATCCCACGCATGGGGTCTTCGTGGGGGACGATTTCTACTACATCGCGAATTCCGGCTGGAATCGGCTGGACGATCATGGGGAGTTGAAAGCGGGCTCGCACCCGACACCCGCCAGGATCATGCGTTACAGGCTGAAGTGAGTTTCGCGTCAAATCTCCGCCGTGTCCTAATTCACGCGCCGGCATCCCTCGTCGGCCAGTAGACAAACACCGCCTTGCCATAGATCAGGTCGCGGTCCACGGGGCCGAATTCCCTGCTGTCCGACGAGATGGAGCGGTGGTCGCCCATCATGAAGTACTCGTCTTCGGGAATCACGGTCTCCGGCATGGACTTCGTGTCGCGATACTCTCAGGCACATATGGCTCGGGAATGTGCCTGCCGTTGACGTAAACTTCGCCGTCGTCGATGCGGAGCCGGTCGCCGGGCAGCGCGATCACGCGCTTGATGTAGCTCTTTTCGGGGTCGCGCGGATAGTGGAAGACCACCACATCGCCGCGGTGGATGGCCTCGAAGTGATACACAAACTTGTTGATAAACAGGCGGTCCCGGTCTTCCAGCCGAGGCAGCATGCTGGTGCCTTCCACCTTTACCGGCTGATAGAGAAACAGGACGATCAGGACCGAGGCGGCAATGGCAATCACGATATCGCGCAGCCACAAGAGTCAGTCCAAGGGTCGGGCGGACTGGCTCGGCAAGCGGAGCAACAGGCGGAGCGGAGCAGCCGCCGCGTCTCCTGGGTCTCGTTCTGGGGAGTGATGGCGGTCTGGAGAGAGGTTTTCGTCTTCAGGCAACATGTTTCGTCTATATTCCAGCTTACTCGGGTTTAGGCCCTTGCATCATTGCTCGGGGGCATATTGTCTTCAAAAAGATTACTGGCAGCCCAGTCCTCCGGGAGGGCACAGCACTTGCGCCCGGTCGGCTTTTCCATCGGCTTTGGCTGTTCGGCTGCCGGCACCAGCGCCGGGATAGCCCCGACGCCGCGGCAAGGTTCTCTTCTTCGAGCATCAGGGGCCGCTGCAGAACCATCTCCACCTGCGAGCCCGCCTCGATGTCCACATCGGCGCCGCGCGTGAACAGCGCGACAATGCCGGCCGCCGCCAGCCCCGCGGCCATGCCGGCCAATGTGCCCGCAACGGGATGTCCGCTGACCCCGCCGCCGATTGCCCCGCCGGTCGTTCCCGCAGGAACGGTGACTCGCGGCAACCTTGCCCATATTGCGAGCCTTGTCGCCTTCTTCTTCAATGGTGCCTTCGCCGTTGCCCTTCACCTTCTGCTTGCTGGCGCCCGGAAGGCTGTTGACCAGGCCGGGAATCTCCACCACCGTGCCGTTGGGAAAGATCATGGAGGTGAAGTGCATGTCGAGCTGCGCATGCCCTTTCATATGCCCGGCGCGCTCCACGCGATCCACCACGCCCTGCACGTACACGCCCGCCGGAATCAGCACGTGATTTCCCACCACCACCGGAAAGGTCGAAGCCAGGTACACGCCGTCGCCCGGCCTTGGCGCTCTTGGTGTTCACCGAGCTGCGCAGCTGGAGCAGCACCTTGGTGCCCGCCGGCACCAGGTAGGTCTTCTTCACCGGAGTCGCCGCCGCCGGATGATCATCGCGGCGCGCTGCCCGATGGCTCCACGCCGCCGGATCGCGGGGGTGGGCGCTGGATGGCGGCTGGATCAGCGCGGACGGCGCATCGGTCTGCGCAGCCTGCGGCGGCAACTGCTGGGCTGGCTGTTGAGCGGGCTCGGCGCTGCTTGCTGTTCCTGGGCCCATCGCCCACGCGAACCCACCGCCATCAGCCCCGCAACGCCAACGTCATCCACGGCCGAAACGGCATAGCCAGTTCTCCTTCGGTCCCAATTGCACCGAGTCTCCCACAGAGCGCTGGCCTCATCCCGATAGACGGGATTTCGCACACAAGGATAGCCCTAAATCTTCCGCGTAGCCGCCAAATTCCGTACACTTCGTCACATGCCTTCCGCGCCGAATTCGCGGTACGATGGCGCAATCATGGCATCCGAGACCGTCTGCCCGTCGCCGAGTGCCGCCGAATCCATCCCCCGGTTCGCCGCTGCCCATCGCGTTCTTGAGGACGCCATTGCCGCGCGCGCCTTTCCCGGCTGCGCCTTCGGCGTGCTGGCCGGCGGCCGGATCGTCGACCACGGCGCGCTGGGCCGCTTCATCTACGAGGAGGACGCCCCGCGGTCGTGCCCAATACAGTCTTCGACGTGGCCAGCATCACCAAAGTCGCGGCCACCACGGCCGCGGCCATGCTGCTCTATCAGCGCGGCCTGCTTGATCCCGGACACCCTCGGTCGGCGACCTGCTGCCCGGGTTCATCGTCGGCCGCGGCACAGGGGCCGATGCGCGGCATGTGAAGCTGCGGCATCTGCTGGCGCACAACTCCGGGCTGCCCGGCTACGTGGAGTTTTTCCGCACCGCACTCCACGCCGGCGGCGCTCTTCCGGGCCTGCCTGGAACTGCCGCTGGATACGCCCCCGGGGGCACGGCCGAGTACTCCGACCCGGGGTTCATCCTGCTGGGCAAAGCCCTTGAGGTGATCACCGGCGAGCCGCTGGCGCAGTTCGTCAACCGCGAGATCTTCGATCCCCTGGGCATGAGTTCCACCTGTTTCCAGCCGCGGCTCTCCGCGCGGCACGCCATCCCGCCCACCGAGGAAGACAACAACCTGCGCCTCCGCATCATCCAGGGCGAGGTGCAGGACGAGAACGCCTATATCCTGCAAGGCGCCGCGGGCCACGCCGGGCTGTTCTCAAATGTGCTCGGACCTGCTTCGCTTCTGCCGCCGAGATTCTGGCCGCGGCGGGCCATCCGCCGTCCGCTCAGCCTCGCCCGGCTGTTCGACGCGCGCCACCATCGAGCATGTTCGCGGTAGCGCCAGGAGCCGGAAGGCAGCACGCGCGCGCCTGGGCTGGGACACTCCGGGCGAGAACTCCTCGTCGGGCCGGCATTTTTCGCCGCATTCCATTGGGCATCTGGGGTTCAGCGGCTGCTCGCTGTGGATCGATCTCGAGGCCGGCAATCGCCGTGGTGCTGCTGACCAATCGCACCTGGCCCGACCGCGCCAACCAGGCGATCCGCCAGGTCCGGCCGGCGTTCCATGATGCTGTCCGCGAGGCGTTTAGGCTGGCGCTGCCTGCGGCTTCGTCGCACATCGGACTGAACCGAACTGATTCCGCCCGCATCCCGATTGCCAGTTGTCGCGAATTTTGTTCCATGATCCGCGGGGCAGTCGCAACCTCATTGCTTAATCGATTTGCATCCCTCTGTGCCCCGAAACGACCTGCTATCGACTGCCGCCCCGGAATTCCGTGGCGCGACAAAAATTTTCCCTTGCTCTAAGTTCCAGCTACAATCTAAATAAGGACCAGCTTGATGTTAACTACTTCTCCGATGCAAGGGAACGCCGGGCCCAATGTAAAGAGGCAAGCAAAAAAGATCCGGCGACCTTGCTTCAGCAGCTAACCACCGAGAGCCAAAACGAGGCTTCTCAAGGGTTTGACACCAAATCCGCCCTCGAGATCGCGCGCATCATCAACCATGAAGACGCCAAGGTTGCGGCGCGGTCAAGAAGGCGCTTCCCGAGATTGCGCAGGTGATCGACCAGGTGGCGCGCTCCCTGCGCGACGGTGGCCGGCTGATTTATGTAGGCGCCGGATCGAGCGGCCGCATTGCCGCGCTCGACGCCTCCGAGTGCCCCCCGACCTACTCCACCGCCCCCGGCCAGGTGCAATACATCATGGCCGGCGGACCCAAGGCTCTCGCCTCCGCAGTTGAGGTCAACGAGGATTCAGAGGAACTCGGCCAGCGCGACATCGCGCGACGCCGCCCCACGCGCAAAGATGTCGTCATCGGCCTCAGCGCCTCGGGCCGGACGCCGTATGTGGTGGCCGCCACCGCCTACGCCCGCGCCCGCGGAGCCTACACCGCCGCCGTGACCTGCAATCAGGGCACGCCGCTGGCTGAAGTGGCCGATATCGCCATCATCGCTGAGGTCGGCGCCGAGGTCATCTCCGGCTCCACGCGCATGAAGGCCGCGCAGCGCCAGAAGATGATCCTGAACATGATCACCACCGGCGCCATGACGCGCATGGGCTATGTGTACGAGAACCTGATGGTGAACGTGCACATGCAGAACTCGAAGCTGGTGGAGCGCGGGATCCGCATCCTGATGAAGGCCTGCAATATCGACCGCACCACCGCCGTGGATACCATCAAGAGCGCCGGCCGCAGCGTGCCGGTCGCCCTGGTGATGCTCAAGGCCAAAGTGGACAAGCCGGAGGCTGTCCGCCGCCTCGCCAAGTCCGACGGCAACGTGCGGCTGGCGATTGAAGATAACGTGCTCGAGCTCTAGTCCGAAACAAGTTCCTCCCCGTTTTTCGCATCCTTGGTTCTCCCATGCCCGCCGGCGTCAAACCGGCGGGCATTTTTTTTGCCCCCGCGCGAACCTCCCGTGCCCCATCCTGTCGACTTTTTCCTGTCGACAGGGTGGGAAACCACGAACCTCAACTACCCACGCGCCGTGGGACCGGGAGGGAATGCAAGCTCCACCACGAACCAGGGTGCCCCAGGTCTCGCTTCTGAGAACTGGGAAACCACAACCCTCAACCCGCCGCTGTTTCTGAGGACGCCCGCTCCACCACGCCGCAAAGACTCCAGCCCCCGCTGAACCCGGCCACACACACTCCCAGACCCGCTTACGCGCCAACTTGCCAACCCGCCAATCGCAACCCCACCCATCCCACCCAAACGAGATCCCTGCCCAAATCCCTTCCTGGTCACAACCACCAGGGCCAACACCTCTCTTGATCCGCCGCATTCACAAACCACGGCCGCGCAATCCGTTACACTTCCCCTCAGCGGATTTCACATGACCACCCCCCCCACCCAAGACGTCTACTGGATGCAGCGCGCCCTCGAGCTCGCCCGCCGCGGTATCGGCGTCTCCTCGCCCAACCCCGCTGTCGGCTGCGTCATCCTCGATTGCGCCGGGCAGGTCATCGGCGAAGGCTGGCATGAGTACGACCTCCTCGACCACGCCGAAGTCGTCGCCCTCAAAGAAGCCCAGCACCATGCCGCCGCACGCCTCAAAGGCGGCACCGCCTACGTCACCCTTGAGCCCTGCAATCACACCGGCCGCACCGGCCCCTGCACCCAGGCGCTCATCGCCGCGGGACTCAAGCGCGTGGTGGCCGCCACCGCCGACCCCAATCCCAACGTCGCCGGCCACGGCATGGAAGCCCTGCGCCCGGCAGGAATCGAAACCGTTCTCGGCGTCTGCGAGCCTGAAGCCCGCCGCATCAACGAGGGCTTCGCCCGCTGGATCCAGCACAAACGCCCCTTCGTCCTGATGAAAGTGGCCATGACGCTCGACGGCCGCATCGCCCCGCCGCCTGGCCAACACAGCGCCCGCGAGCCCTACTGGATCACCTGCGAAGCCTCCCGCGCGCGCCGTGCAGCCGCTCCGCTGGCAGGCCGACGCCGTCGTGGTCGGCGTCGACACCGTGCTCGCCGACGACCCCCACCTCACCGACCGCAGCGGCCTCCGCCGTCGCCGCCCCCTCCTGCGCGTCGTCCTCGACTCCGCCCTGCGCATGCCGCTCGACTCCAAGCTCGTGCGCACCGCCGATTTCGACGTCGTCCTCTTCACCGTCTCCAAAGACGACAAGAAGATCACCGACCTCACCCGCCGCGGCGTCCGAGTCGAGGTCCTTCCCGCCGAAGCCGGCCGAGTACCTCTCGGCGCCGTCCTCGACATGCTCGGCAGCGAAGGCATTCTCACCCTGCTCACCGAAACCGGCACCCGCCTCAACACCGCCCTGCTCGCCGCCGGCCTGGTCGACCGCGTCCACATCTTCGTCAGCCCGCAGATCATGGGCTCCGACGCCGTCCCCGCCTTCAAAGGCCTCACCAGCCCCATCCACATGGCGAGCCGTCGAAGTCGAACGCTACGACAACGACCTCGGCCTGTGTTCGCTATTGCGCGATCCGTGGACACCCCAGGAAGCGCGAGAACCACGCTAACGTTGCCAGCCGCTGTGGCACAGCGCTGCTATCATGCAAGCACCCGCATCCGTTTTATGCTAAATTGCCCTGAAGATCGCAGGAATAGCGCTTCTGTCCGCCCTCGTGGCGGGTCTAGCGATCCTTCGCTACGCATTCCGCTCCGGTGAAGACCCATCAGGCGACGGGCCGAGCGTACTCATCGTCGAATTCCTCGGTTTCTGGGCGGCAGCTTTTCTGCTTGGCTGGAGCTTCACGGTGACACCCGGACCTGTTCTGTGGACACTCCGCATCGCGGCGGCTGTCGCAGCTCTCATCGGCATCGCTCTCTCCGTGTACTTTGCCGCCACGGCCGAGGATCCCGAGACCCCGGAAAAGGAGCCGACGGGCTTCAAGAACGACTCGACCGACCTTCATCTCGAATAGAGTCTTCTACTGCCTAATCCCCATTCCTACTGCCTGTTCCCTATTCCTGGTCCACCCTTTTCCGACACAACGGGCTCGCCTCCTGCATCTGGAGTTCCCCATCGAGGCCTCTGCTCCCTATTACGCGATCTCGGCGCTCTGAACCAACGCCGTGATTCCCGCGTATCCATGTATGCTGGAACCACAAATCAGCAGCCATGCGAAGATCCCGCGAAGTACCCCTCACTCTTCTTGCATCTCTTGCGGTCACCCTGACCGCATGCACTCCTGAACACAAAGACTGCGTCGACTCGCAAAGCCGTCTCCTGCCTGACTCCGCCTGCAGCGCCGGCACTCCCATTGGTGGCGCCCATTACATCTACGGCGGATCCAGCGGCGGCCACACCGGCGACTACGTCCTAGGCGGCAGCACCTCGTCGCACAGCATTCTCCGTGGCGGTTTCGGCGCCCACGGCGAAGCAGGAGGCGAATAGATGCGTCGACTGACCGTAAATCCCCGCCCCGACTGGCAGCGCCGCGTCGAGAAGATCGGCCTCACCTTCCACACCCTTGCAGACGGCACGCCCTACTGGGACGAGTCCGCCTACTGGCAGTTCACCTCCGCCGAAATCGATCGCCTCGAAGCCGCCACAGCCGAGATCCAGGCCCTCTGCCTCGCGGCGGGCGAAGTAATCCTCAGCCAGGACCGCCTCGCGCAGATGGGGATCCCCGCCGCGGCGCACGCAGCCATCCGCGCCGCCTGGAACGGCGAACCGCCCGCCCTCTACGGACGCCTCGATCTCGCCTATGACGGCCAATCCATCAAGCTCCTCGAGTACAACGCCGACACCCCCACCGCGCTGCTTGAAGCCGCCGTCGCGCAATGGTACTGGCTGCAGGACTGCTTCCCCGACGCCGACCAATGGAACTCGCTGCACGAGAAGCTGATCGCCAAGTGGAAAGACATAAAGAACTACCTCCCTGGCGGCGTTCACTTTGCTGACACCGGCACCGACGAAGACCGCATGACCACGGCCTACCTCCAGGACACCGCGGAGCAGGCAGGCCTGCGCACCCGCCGCCTCGCCGTCAAGGAAATCGGCTGGGACTCACGGCGTAACGGGTTCGCTGATCTCGAAAACGATCAGATCATTACCCTCTTCAAGCTCTACCCATGGGAATGGCTGCTCGACGAGGCCTTCGCCCAGCAGGCGCTCTCCACGCTGCCGCCCGCATCGCCGCTCGTCGAGTACGGACCTCGCAAGGACCGCCGCTCCTGGGGCTCGATGCTCTGGATTGAGCCGATCTGGAAGATGATGTGGTCGAACAAGGCTCTGCTGGCCATCCTGTGGGAGCTGAACCCCGGCCACGAACTGCTGCTTCCCGCCTATCTCGACGGCCCGCGCGACATGCAAAGCTACATCCGCAAGCCGCTCTTCGGCCGCGAAGGCGCAGGCATCGCGCTGGTCCGCAACGGCGTCACGGAGTTCGGCAGTCTCGAAAGCAGCGCGCCGAAGGGCTACGTCTATCAGGCTCTCGCCCCGATGGCGCAAGCCGGCGGAAAGACGGCCGTCTTCGGGTCCTGGCTCATCGACGGAGAGCCCGCAGGCATGGGCATCCGCGAGTCCGCCGGTCCGGTCACGACCAACACCAGTTCCTTCGTACCGCATCTGTTCCGGTGATAAGCAATCCTCCCGTGCCCCGCGAATCGCCGGATCACTAACCGCCTTGGATCACCCGACCGCCTGACAACTATTCCCTAATCCGCCTTTTTCCGGCACAATGTACCCACGCCCCCTTCCGGGATTCCCCAACGAGGAAAAACATGGCCACGCAAGCGCCCCCCATCTCGCTCACCGTCGAGACTGAACGCAAACCCGACTGCATCATTGTCCATCTCCGCGGCCGCCTGGTCTCCGGTGTCTGCAGCTTTCTCTATAACAAGGTTCACGTCCTCATCCCCGACACCAAACACATCGTTCTCGACCTGACGGAGCTCGAGTGGGTCGACAGCATGGGGCTGGGCACTTTGGTCCGTCTCTACGTGGCCTCGAAGTCTGCCGGAGTCAAGCTGCAACTCATCAACCTCGGCCCCAAGGTCCGCGAGCTCCTCGGCCTCACCAACCTCCTCGGCATCTTCGCCGAGATGGGCGAAAAAGGCTTCACCCACTTCTAAAAGCCGGGGGTTAGGGCTTAGGGCTTAGTCAAAAAACAGGCATTAGGGATCTGTTCCATCTTCAGCGGCCGCACGCGACCTCGCCGGCCTAAACCCTAACCACCTAATCCCTAAGCCCTGCTTCTACAATCAATCCATGTTCACCGGCATCGTCGAGCAAACCGGCACCTTAATCAGCCTTGAGACCCGCGGCGGCGTCCGCCGCATCACCGTCGAAGCCCCCGGGCTGGCCGCCCGCCTCCGCGAAGGCGACTCCCTCGCCGTCTCCGGCGTCTGCCTCACCGCACTCGACGTCGACCCGCTCTACTTCCATGCCGACCTGGCCCAAGAGACCCTCGCCAAAACTTCGCTCGGCAGACTGCAGCCCGGCTCCAAAGTGAACCTTGAGCTCCCTACCGCCGCCGGAAGCCCGCTCGGCGGCCACATCGTCCAGGGCCACGTCGACAGCCCCGGATCAATCACCGCACTCGACCCCCTCATCCCCCCCGATGACCCCGTGTTCGACATCCAGACCACCGACTGGACCCTTAAAGTATCAGTTCCGCAACTATACGTAAGTGGATGGTTTCAAAAGGATCTGTCGCCATCGAAGGCATTAGTCTGACCATCGCTGAAGTCAACGAAGACGGCAGCGAGATCTCGATCGCCATTCTTCCTCTCACCTACTGGCGGACCAACCTCCATTCCCTCGCCGTCGGCGCTCCGGTTAATGTCGAGGCCGATGTCCTGGTGAAGCTGGCATGGCAGCAATTGCACGAGCAGCAGAAACCCTCCTTCGATCTCACCGAATCCTGGCTCGTGGCTAACGGATATTAGTCCCGATTCCCGCATCGAACCTGTGCGAAACGAGTAGTTCCGCAGTGAACGCTTCGCGCCCCCTTCGCGTCTATAGGGATGTAAGCGCTGTTACCCTTGAAACTGAGGAAGTTGTAGAGCATTTTGCCGGGCAATTTTCATTCTTCCCGGCCACCGGAACCGCATGGCAGAATTCGTCATCAAGCTGGCCGATGAGCGCGGCCGGGTATCGGAGCAGGTGCAGACCGCGGCTTCAGCAGAAGAGCTGCGGATGCGCTTCGCCCACGCCGGCTATCACGTCTTTTCGGTCAAATCGCGCAGCGGCCGGGGTCTCTTCTCCCGGCGCAAGGTGAAGCTCGAGCCGTTCCTGATCTTCAACCAGCAGTTCCTCACGCTGATCCGCGCCGGCCTGCCCATTCTGGGCTCACTGCAGATGCTGGGCAAGATTCAGAAGAACGCCTACTTTTCCGCGCAGCTCGAAGATGTGGCGACGCGCGTGAAAACAGGCGAGTCGCTCTCCGGCGCATTCGAAGCGCAGAGCGGATTTCCGCTCATGTACACCACCACCCTGCTGGCCGGCGAGCGCTCCGGCAACCTGCAGGAGGTGCTCGACCGCTACGTCAACTTCCAGCGCGTCACCCTCACCTTCCGCAAGAAGCTGGTCACGTCTCTGATCTATCCCAGCGTGCTGGTCGGGTTGGTAGTCAGCCTGATGACGTTCATGTTCACCTTCGTGATTCCCAAGTTCGCAGAACTGTTTGACCAGCTCGGCAACAAGCTGCCGGCCCTCACCCAGTACCTGTTGGGATTCGGAAAATGGCTGCAGCACAGCCTTCTGTACATCGTCCTTGTCGTTATCGTTGTGGCCATCGTGGCCTGGCGTTTCGCGATCACCGACCGCGGCCGCGACGCCATCGATGTCCATGCGCGTGAAGATGCCGGTGCTGGGCAAGATCTGGCTCAAGTACCAGGTGGCACTGTTTGCGCGTACTCTTTCCACGCTCCTCACCGGCGGCCTGCCTCTGGTGCCGTCCCTTGAAACGGCGGCGCGGTCCATCTCGTCGCGCCGCGTCTCCAGAGCCATCACGAGTTCCATCGTCACCGTGCGCGAAGGCAAGTCGCTGGCCGAGTCGCTGCAACGCACAACCGTGTTCCCCAGCCTCGCCACCGAGATGATCCAGGTGGGCGAACAGACCGGCGCACTGCCGCAGATGCTCAACTCCGTTTCCGAGTTCTTTGAAGAGGACGTGGCCACCGCACTCGCTGCCGCGCTTGCTCTCATTGAGCCGATCATTCTCATCTGCATGGGCGTCGTGGTCGTCATCATTCTCATCTCTCTTTACCTTCCCATCTTCTCGATGGGCCAGGCCCCCACGGGCCAGTAACGCATCAGGTGTAACGCATATGGCAGATACAACGGTACTCGCGATTCCATTGGCGAACGGTCTTGACGAGCGCGGCCATGCCGAGGCGCTCGCCAAGCGCTATCACGCCGAGTTCGTCGACCTGAAGAACTTCAAGATCCAGCACGACCTGCTGCGCACGGTGCCGGTGGAACTGATGTTCCGCTACAACTTCGTGCCCATCGAGCAGCAGGGCGAGGCGCTGGTGATCGCCGTCAGCGACCCCTCGCAGCTGATGGTGCTCGACGAGATTGCCGGGCTGCTCAGCCATCGCATCGTGGCGCGCGTTGCCACGCTCTCGCAGATCACTGAGGTCCTGAAGAAGACCGAGCAGTCGCAGCGCGTGCTTGAGGAAGCCAGCGAAGGCCTCACCTTCGACGTGGTGAGCAGCGAAGACAATGCCGACGAAAATATTTCGATCGAGAAGCTCACCCGCGAAGAAGACATCAGCCCCATCATCCGCCTGGTGGATACGACCATCTTTACCGCGCTTGAGCGCCGCGCGTCCGATATCCACGTAGAGACGATGGACGACTCCGTCGTCATCAAGTACCGCATCGACGGCGTGCTGCAGATGGCCATGGCTCCCATCGCGCGCGAACATCACACCACGATTCTTTCGCGTATCAAGATCATGTCCGAGCTCGACATCGCCGAACGCCGCGTCCCCCAGGACGGCCGATTCCGCGTGCGCTACAAAGGCCGCCTCATCGACTTCCGCGTGTCCATCATGCCGACCGTACATGGCGAAAACGCTGTGCTCCGCGTGCTCGACAAGGAGTCCATGTCGCGAGAAGTTCCGCAACCTCACGCTCGATGTCGTGGGCTTTGCGGAATCCGATCTGCGCCGCTTCCGCCGCTACATTCGCGAGCCTTACGGCATGGTGCTGGTCACCGGGCCCACCGGTTCCGGCAAGACCACCACGCTTTACGCCGCGCTCAACGAGATCAAGAGCGACGAAGACAAGATCATCACCATTGAAGATCCGGTCGAATACCAGATTCGCGGCATCACGCAAATTCCCGTGAACGAGAAGAAGGGGCTGACGTTCGCGCGCGGACTGCGCTCCATTCTGCGCCACGACCCCGACAAGATCCTCGTCGGCGAAATCCGCGACCAGGAGACAGCGCAGATCGCCATCAACTCAGCGCTCACCGGCCACCTCGTATTCACCACCGTCCACGCCAACAACGTAGTCGATGTGCTGGGCCGCTTCCTGAACATGGGCGTCGAGGCCTACAACTTTGTCTCCGCGCTCAACTGCATCCTGGCGCAGCGGCTGGTCCGCACCGTTTGCGATTACTGCACGAAGACGGTGCACTACGATGACGAGACTCTGC
Source organism: uncultured Acidobacteriota bacterium (assembly GCA_963819365.1). Lineage (GTDB taxonomy): Bacteria > Acidobacteriota > Terriglobia > Terriglobales > Acidobacteriaceae > Telmatobacter. The sequence goes on along the minus strand of CAWFVY010000019.1, from coordinate 41,977 downwards.
TGATCGCCGGTCTCGATCCACAGGAGTGGCGCGACTTCGAGTTCCGCGAAGGCATCGGATGCATGGAGTGCGGCGGCACCGGCTACCGCGGCCGTACCGCCATCCACGAACTGCTCGATCTCACCGACCCCATCCGCGAGCTCATCCTCGACAAAAAACCGACATCCGAAATCCGCAAGCTCGCGCAGAAGGAAGGCATGAGCTTCCTCCGCGAATCGGCCATTGACCGTGTGCGCCACGGCATCACCACACTCAAAGAGATCAACAAGGTTACGTTCATCGAGGCCTCAAGATAGTGCTGAAATCGCTCTCGAAGAAATTCACGTTCTCCACAGCTCCGGCAGCGGCCCGTCCGCACACCGCAGTCGAGCTCACGCCGGAAGGCGCGCTGGCTGCCGCCATTCCCAGCGGAGGAGGCGCGCCGGTCTACGCATTCGCTTCGCTGCGCCCGGGCGCGCTGTCGCCGGGCATCAGCGGGACCAACGTCGTGGCTCACGATGCTGTCGTTGAAACGCTGCGCACCGCGCTCGACCAGGTGTCGCCGCGCAGCCGCGCTGTTACGTTAATAGTCCCCGACACCGCGGCCCGCGTCTTCGTGCTCGACTTTGACACCCTGCCTCCCAAGGCTCCCGACGTGGTCTATCCCGTGCTCCGGTTCCGTTTGCGCAAGTCGGTTCCGTTTGAAGTGGAGCACGCCGCGCTCAGCTACCAGATTCTGTCGCAGAACCCGTCTGGGGGCGAGGGAGCCGTGAAGGTGCTGGTCACCATCATGCCGAAGACCATCCTGGCCGAATACGAGTCGATCGTGCTGGCCGCGGGATACGAGCCGGGCGTGGTGCTGCTGTCGGGCCTAGCATCGCTGGCCGCGCTCACTGACCCCGAGCCTGCCTTGGTGGCAAATCTCAGCAGCACTGCGCTCACCACCTCCATCACCAGCGGCGACGACCTGCTGCTCTACCGCACGCTCGATCTCCCGGAAGACAACGCTACGCGGGTGACCGATGTGCAGCGCAACATCGCCGTGGCCGCTGCGTATTTTGAGGACAAGGTGGGCAGCGCGCCACGCCGTCTGCATTACGCCGGAGCCGTCCCTGCTCATGAGTTCGCGCGCGCCATCAGCGACTCCGGTCTCGAATTGGTTGAAACCGCGCCCACGCCGGCCACCGGCGCCGTCACCACGCTGGGCCCCATCGCATTCGCCGGAGTCGCCGGCGCGCTGGCGGGGGTGGCCTGATGCGGATAACCGTCAACCTCGCCACCAAGCCCTTCGCCGATCTCGGCCCTGCGCTCCGCCGCCTGCGAATGGGCATCGGAGCGCTTGCCATCATCGCCATCGCGCTCGGCGTGGCCCTGCACTTCCTGCACAATCAGGCTGAGGTCATGCGCGCACGCGAGCGCTCGGTCGACGCCGCCATCGCCAAGGTCAATCAGGAGCGCCGCCAGGCGCAGGTCATGATGCAGCAGCCGGACAACGCTGCAGTGCTCGAGCAGGTCACCGCGCTCAACCACCTGATCGACACCAAGGCATTCTCCTGGACTCTGGCCATGGAAGACCTCGAATCGGTGCTTCCCGGCGGCGTTCAGGTCACCACGCTCGAGCCCATCGTCGACAAGAAAGACGGCCACATCACCGTGCGCATGCGGGTTGTCGGAGCTCGCGACAAGGCAGTCGGGCTGGTGCAGAATCTGGAGCACTCCCGCCGCTTCCTGCAGCCGCGCATCACCGGTGAAACCGCGGAGAGCGCCGGCAACGGCGTCCAGCAGCTCGAACCGGTCAGCTTGAGCAGTCGCGTGAACTTCGACCTCCTCGCCGACTACAATCCGGCCACTCCCGGCGAACGCAAGGCCGCCCCAAAGAAGGCTGAAACCGAGCAGGGCGCGCAAACACCAACGCCGGTGCCCGCTCCGGCCGCGACTCCGCGCACCGGATCGCCCGGCCGCCAGCGCACTCCCTATACCGCCGTCCCGCACGGCCCCGTTCCGCATGACCCCGCCCAGCGACCCGCCGGACGCCCCATGCCCAACCGCACCGCCGGAGGCCCGCAATGAACGTGAAGAATGCTGACATCTGGCGCGAGCGGCTGGCCTCTCCGCTTACCTGGCACTACGCCGGCCTTGCCGTCCTGCTCGTTGCCGTCATGGTTCTCGGCACCCGCTTTGGGCTCGACTGGGCAGCCACCAGCACCCGCACCACCGACGCGCTGGCCGTGAAGCAGGTGCAGTTGAAGGCGATGGAACTGCAGACGGCTCCCCTGCGCGGTCTCGACAAGAAGGTCGATCAGGCGCGCACCAATATCAAGGACTTCTACGCGCACCGCATCCCGCCCAGCTACTCCGAGATCGCCGCGCAGATTGGCGACCTCGAAGTGAAATCCGGCGTGCGCCTCTCGCGCCTGCAGTATGCGCAAAAGCCGCCTGAGAACAATCTCTCTGAAATCACGCTCGACGCCGGCATCACCGGCGAATATCCGCAGATCATGCGCTTCGTCAATTCGCTCGAGCGCTCGAAGATTCTCTTCGTGATCCGCGGCATGGGCCTCACCGGCCAGCAGGGCGGCGCCGTCAATCTGCGTCTGCAGCTTTCCACCTGGCTGCGCCCCGCTGACGCCGCCGCCAGCGGACTGCCTCCGCACCAGGACACCGCCAATCCCCCGGAGCAGGAGGCGCAGCCGCAATGAAAACAGGCACGGAAGACAAGAAGAAGATCATCGTCCTGGCCGCGATGCTGGCTGTCATCATTCCGGCAGCCATCTGGGAGTTGAGCGGCTACTTCACCAGCCCCACGCCGCGTCCGGTCGTGCCCGTTCAGGTCACCGCAGCTCCGCGCCCCGCCGGTCCGCGACGAAGGCCCCCGCCACAACCGCCGGTGCCGAAGCCCCGCGCGTGAACAGCTCCAACAACCTTGACCCCACCCTGCATCTCGACAAGCTCGCCCAGAGCGAGGAAGTCGAATACGCCGGCACCGGCCGCAACATCTTCTCCGCCGATTCGGCCCCACCGGTCCCAATCCCAGCTCCGATCGCACCCGGCCGCGATACCAGTAATGTCGAGGTTCCACAACCACCGCCCGTGCCCACGGCCCCGCCCATCGAGCTCAAATACTTCGGTTACTCCCAGTCGAAAGACAAGTCCAACATCCGCGCCTTCCTGGTCCACGGGGAAGACATTTTCATGGCCAAATCCGGCGAGATCGTCGACCACCGCTACAAGATCGGCAGCATCTCTCCGGGCAGCATCCAGGTCACTGACCTGTCGTACAACAACACGCAAAATCTGCCGCTCATGCAGTAGGAAGCGCATCATTAACAATAGGGATGAAAGCGATCCCAACCCGGCAATAGCAGTGATGAATGCCATCCCAACCCGGCGCGCACTACGAGGCCTTGTAACAGGGGGCCTTTCGAACAGCCGCGAGAGAACCCTCGGCTGAGCGGGGCTCTGTAACAGGGCACGACTTCAGTCGTGCCGAAAGGGCTCCATCAGGGGCCTGGGCTTTAGCCCCTGAGGGGAGTTCCTCGCTCGCCGCATCGGTAAACCCGGCGAAGCCGGCTACGTCCTTCTCGGCGTCATCATTCTGCTCGCCCTCTTCGTCATCGCCATGGCCGTGACCGCGCCGCGCATCGCCGCCGACATCCAGCGCGACCGCGAAGTCGAAACCATGCACCGCGGCAAGCAGTACATCCGCGCCATCCAGCTCTACTACCGCAAGTTCAACGCCTACCCGCCCAGCATCGACGCCCTGGTCAAGACCAACGAGATCCGCTTCCTGCGCAAACGCTACATCGATCCCGTCACCGGCAAGGACGACTGGAAGCCGATCATGTACTGCCAGAACAAGGCGCCCATCGCAATGGGATTCTTCGGCCAGCCCCTCGGCCCCACCAGCGGCTGCGGCCCGCTTGCCGGCACCGGTCCCAGCGGCGGCAACGGAATCAACGGGGGCAACCTTTTCCCCAATCAGGGTGACCAAAACGGCCAGCAAAACGGCGGGCAACAGAACGGTGGTCAGCAGATCGGAATAGGCTTAGGCCAGAACGGCGGCCAACAGAACGGCCAGCAGAATGGCGGCCAGCAGAACGGCGGCATTGTCACTGCCGGTGGCGGCGACCCCAACTCACCTCCGGCAAACGGCGGCCTCTTCGGCAGCGACAACAACAGCGGCCAGACCTTCGGCGGAGGCGGCATCATGGGCTTCTCCCCCGCCTCCGACAAGAAGTCGATCCTGGTCTACAAGAAGAAAGACCACTACAACCAGTGGGAGTTCACCTACTCCACCCTGATGGACCAGCAGACCATGATGGGCGGCAACACCGGCACCATCGGCCAGCCTATTGCCAGCCCGCCGGGCGCCCCCGGTCCTCTTCCTGGCGGCGGTGGTGGCACCCCGCCAATCATGCCTCAGCCAACCCCGCCGGCCCCGCCACCGCAGCAGTAACTACAGGGGGAAAATGGAACAAAGGCTGCCATTTCCCTCTACCTCTGTTTCCCTCTTCCCTTTTCCCTTCCCTTTTTCCCTAGCCTTTCGGCTTCTCCGCTCCCGGCCCGCCCACCGCAAACAGCCGCGGCACCCGATCTTCCGCATTCGGCAGCGCCGGAAACTGCATGTGCGGCTCCGTCTGGTACCAGTACGCCACCGTGTAGAAGTTGTCTGACCGGTGATTGGCGTGCCCGTGCTCCATCGTCACCCTGATCGACTTCTCAAACGTGATGGGGCTCTCGATGTGCCAGCGGTACAGGCAATATCGCCCGCCGATCCGCTCCGGATCCACCATGTACGGCGCGCCGTTATGCGGATACGCAAACGTCTGCAGCCCGAAATCCCATGCGCCGTTGTAGTAGTCCTCCGTGCCCGTCCCGTTGATCGTCGGATTCGTGTCGCCGTCGATGAAGATCATGTCGTCGCCTTCGCCGAACCACTCCTCCTGGTTCTGCAGCACGCCATGCGTCACGCCGACAAAGTGCCCGCGCCCGGTCGCCTCCATGAAGACGTAGTTCCCTTCTCCGCTCAGGTTCGGCTTGTCCCCGGCGCCCTTGTCCCAGTTATTCTTCCAGTCGTTGGTCCAGCCCTTCGCCGGCGCGGCCTGCCGGTACTGCGCATGGAACCGCCCCACATCCGCGGGCAGCGACGCGAGCGTCACATAGTCCACCGCGTAGTAGAGATTGTGCGTGGGCTGCCTTGCCCTCGTTGGTCACCGTGATCTTCGCCGCGCTCGAGAACGGCATCTCGAAGTAGCAGTTCAGCGCCTTCACCGGCGCCACCGCGGTCAGCGCCGACTGGTACGTGAAATACTCGCCAAGCGTGAGCCCGTAGAAGTCGCCGATCGGCGCCTCCACCGACGGCGTCGACTCGCCATCCCACCACATCCGCAGCACCAGGTTCTTCAGGTGATTCGGATCAGGCGAGTTGATGGTGAACCAGACATGCGTGATCACGCCCGCGCCGGTCACGTCGAGCAGCGTCACCGACTTGCCGGCCGGAACCGGAACCGAATCGCCATTGCCGCCGCTGCGATCCCAGCTCGATGAGCGCCGCGCCTTGTAGCTGCGCAGTCGCGCCAGGTCCAGCAGCCCCTCGGGAATCTCGCCGTTGCCGGCCGGGCCATCGGCCGCGTGCGCCGGAGCCGCAGCCCCGGTCAACCCAACAATGGCTCCTGCCGAAACGATTCCGCCCAGCAGCTTGCGCCGGTCCACTTTGCTCATGCACACCTCTCCTGAAATTGAATGAAACCAAGGGTTTTCTAGTTGGCTGCCACTTCCCTTGTCAATAGACCATCCTGTTCACCATACGCCTCGCTCTGGAAGCTGCCGTCTCTGTTCTCCTGCGTTTTTCCCATTCACCCCTCGCCTGTTATGGTCTTTGAGGAAACAGATGAATCCACCTTAGGAATCCGCACCCATGCTCAGGCGCTGGCGAACCCGGATACTGCTCTTTTTGGCCGTCCTCGGCCCCGGATTCATTACTGCCAACGTCGACAACGATTCCGGCGGCATCCTCACCTACTCCCTGGCCGGCGCCAAACACGGCTATTCCCTTCTCTGGATGATCATTCCCATCACGGTCGCCTTGATCGTGGTGCAGGAGATGTGCGCCCGCATGGGCGTAGTCACCGGCAAGGGTCTCAGCGACATGATCCGCGAGGAGTTCGGCCTGCGCCTGACCTTCGTCCTGATGATGCTGCTGGTGCTGGTCAACTACACCAACGTCGTTACCGAATTCATCGGCATCGCCGGCTCCCTGCACCTGTTCCACGTAACCAAGTTCATCTCCGTGCCTCTGTGCGGATTGGGCGTCTGGTTCCTGGTCGTCAAGGGCAACTACAAGAGCACCGAGAAAGTCTTCCTCCTCGCGTCGCTTGTCTATATCGCCTACATCTTCGCCGGCGTGCTCTCGCAGCCAAGCTGGCACGATGCCCTGCTGGCAACGGTCAATCCACCCGCCCGCTCGGTATGGAACCGACGACTACATGTATGACGCCATCGGCGTGGTCGGCACCACCATCGCCCCCTGGATGCAGTTCTACCTGCAGTCCTCCATCGTCGAGAAAGGCATCCGCGTCAAGGACTACGCCGCCTCCCGCCTCGACGTAATCGTAGGCAGCCTCTTCACCGACATCGTCGCCTGGTTCATCATCGTGGCCTGCGCGGCCACCCTCTATGTACACGGCATGCAGGATCTCGACGTTCCCGCCGACGCCGCCGAGGCCATGCGCCCCCTGGCCGGCGACTACGCCTTCATCCTGTTCTCGTTCGGCCTCTTCAACGCATCGGTGTTCGCCGCGTCCATTCTGCCGCTCTCCACGGCCTATACCGTCTGCGAAGGCCTTGGCCTCGAATCGGGAGTCGACAAAAACTTCCGCTCAGCGCCGTTCTTCTACTGGCTCTTCACGCTGCTCATCGTCGGCGGCGGCATTACCGTCCTCCTGCTGCCGGACGCCCAACTGGTCAACTTCGCCATCCTCTCGCAGGTACTCAACGGGGTGCTGCTCCCGGTCGTCATCATCCTCATGCTGCTGCTCATCAACCGCCACGACTTGATGGGCGAGCACAAGAACTCCAGCCTCTGGAACATCATCGCCTGGGCCACCAGCATCATCGTCATCGGCATGACGCTGCTCATGCTCTGGGGCATGCTTCCAGGCCACTGATCCCGCGGTGTGAGCTGGCTCACATACAAATCGGACCGCCTCGGCCATCCTTGACACATGGTTGAGATTCTCTCCAAGTCGAATGCACCCTATCTCCCCGTCAAGGACCATGAACTGGTAGAGCTCCGCCTCGTCGATCTGGGCACTTCGGCCGCTCCGCGCTTCCTCGTCCGTGAGGTTCACGCAAAGTGGTCCGCCGCAAAACAGCAGATCCAGTGGAACGGCTACGAAGACGAAACCTGCGGAACGCGCCCCGAAGCGAAGCGGCTATTTGAGACCCGCAAAGCGCGGAGCGTCAACGCGGGCTTTCCCCACTCCACCGTCCTGGCGGCATAAGCAAGACAGCCGCCAACCCCTGGGTGAACGGGCTTTGTAACAGGGCACGACTTCTAGCCTGCCCTGAGCGAAGTCGAAGGGTGCCGATAAAGCCCATAGAATATCGGCGGGCTTTACAGCCTGCGGAAAAACTATCTCGAAGCGGGCTTTGTAACAGGGCACGACTTCACAGCTTGGTGAAAAACTGGCTGTTTCTTACCGAAGCTCTCTGGAGTCGGATTTTTCGGCCGCCGCCTGGGCGGATTATCAGGTTGATGTTGGTCTCTGCCGGCCGTTTTGCGACCAGCAGAGACACGTCTCCCCGCTCAGGCGTGGGCTTGAATCGGGATCAGCTTGCTCATGCGCAGCAGATTGTGCGCGGCTGCGGCCAGCTGAAACAGCCAGTCGACTCGCTTCAGTCCGCGCAGCTTGATCTGGCGCAACTTGTCCTGCTTTATCCAGCCGAACACCTTCTCCACCAGCTTGCGCTTCTTCTGGCTCACGATCAGACCCGGATCGTTCCGTTCGCTTGTGGTGAGCCAGTTACGCCACTTCGGGTTGGGCTCATACTCGGCCACATGCGGAGTTACCTGCTGGCTGCGCAGGGTGCTCACGAATCGCTCCTCTTGATAGCTCTTGTCGGCGCCCAGTGTCATGCGCTTGCCGCGCTTGAGGCCCTCGATCATCTTCAGCGCCGCCTGTCGTTCGGCTGCGTTGCCCGCCTCGGTGGCCATGGCTGCTACCACCAGCCCGTTGCGGTTTTCTGTCATCACATGGCCGAGATAGCTCGGCACTACTGCGGCTGAGCCGCTCTTCCTGTAAAGCCGCGCCTCCGGGTCCGTGGTCGACTGATGCGTGTCGCGCAGCAGCTTGCGGCCCCGCGTCCCGGTGCCTCGGTCCGGCGGTTCAGACTTCTCCTTGAAGCTGCGCCGGCTCGCCCAGGCCTGCAACAGCGTGCCGTCTACCGTAAAGTGCTCCTCGCTCAGCAACTGGTGCGCCCGCGCCTCCTCCACCACTGCCAGCAGCAACTGCCGGCTCGCCTCACCTGCGATCAAACGCGCCCGGTTCTTGCTGAACACCTTCACATCCCACACCGCATCGTCCATCTCAAGGCCCACAAACCAGCGGTAGAGAATGTTGAAATCGATCTGCTCCATCAACTGCCGCTCCGAGCGGATCGAGTAAAGAATCATCAGCAACTGGGCACGCAACAGACGTTCCGGTGCGATCGACGGACGACCAGTCTCCGAATAAAGCTCATCGAAAACCGCGTCCATCTTGGCAAGAGCCCGGTCGGCCATCGCTCGTATCCGCCGCATCGGATGGTCGGCCGGGACCCGCTGTTCCATCGTTACGTAACTGAACATCGAGGACTGCTGCTGATCGTCGCCGCGCATACCAACTTCTTAAACCAAAGCCTTGTGGAGAAAAAGTGACTCCCTTGGGACTTTTTCACCAAGCTGTTCAGTCGTGCCGATAAAGCGCCAATAGAACCCGTGGGCTTTTAGTGTCTGCGTGAGAACTGAATCAGGTACTTGTAATCCAGCGCAGAGTTGAGCGACAAGGAAGTATGTCGCGATTCAAGCAGTACACCCCGGATCAGGCGTATTTGCTTCCGCCGAGCGTGCGGGATGAGTTGGGTTCCGATCACCTGTGTTTTTTTCTTCGCAGCGTGGTGGAGCGATTGGATATGAGCGTGTTTGTTCAGAGCTACAGCGCCGAAGGCGGGGAACTCTATGCCCCCGAACTGATGCTGTCGGTGTGGCTCTATGGGTATGCGCTTGGCATCACCAGCGCCCGCCAGTTGGAGCGGCGCCTGGTGGAGGACCTTGCGTTCCGCTACCTGGCAGGCGGGGAGCGGGTGGACAACTGGTCGCTGAGCGCGTTTCGCCGGCGGCACCGGATGGCTTTGAACGACGCCTTTACGCAAGTGTTGGAGTGGGCGCAGTCGCGGGGCATGGGGAAGCTGGGCCGGGTGGCGATTGACTCGACGCGCATTCAGGCCAACGCCAGCCGGGACAAGATCGATACCGAGCAGGCGCTGCGGGACACCCGAGCTCGGCTGCGCCGGCAGGTGCGCACATGGCAGAAGGCGGCCGATCGCGACGATCAGGAGCCGGGCGGCCTGCAAGTGGCCATCGCCGAACTGGACAAGGCACTTGCAGAGATGCCGCGGCGCATGGAACGGCTGAAGAAGAGCGGGTTGAAGAAGCTGTCGCGCACCGACCAGGATGCCCGTTTTCTTCGCCAGCGCGGAGACAAGTTCGCGCTTGGCTACTCGGCCGAGATCGCGGTGTCGGACGATCATCTGATCCTGGCGCAGAGAGTGACCCAGAACGCGGCCGATAACGCTTCGCTAACGCCCATGATCGACGAAGTAGAGCAGAACTGCGGCGATGTGCCGGAGCAGGTTCTGGCCGATAGCGGCTTCTTCTCCATCGACAACCTCAACCAGTTGGAAGAACGCAACATCGATGCTTATGTACCGGATTCGAATATGGCGCGGGCCTTGAACCTGGGCACGCGCTGCCGCACTCGGGCCAAGGCGCCGGCACATCGACGCATGCGGGCCAAGCTGCGAAGTCCGGGCGGCAAGGCCGCCTATGCGCGGCGCAAGGCGGTGGTCGAACCGGTGTTCGGAGTTCTCAAACAACAACGCGGCATGCGGCAGTTTCGCACCCGTGGGTTAAGCAACGTCCAAAATGAGTTGACCCTGGCCACATTGGCCTACAACATCACCCGCCTGCACGCCCTCGGTGCAGCATAACCACAAACCGAAAGGCGGATCCGGCCGCGAACTGCGACGAACCCGCCCTTCAACAACAGAACTCAATTCCAAACCCGCTCGCGTGAATAGATGAGGGTTGTTCTCACGCACACACTTTTAGCCCCTGCAAAGGCTCGCTCGCCACAAATCTCCCTTTTTCCGCAGCCTGTTTAGCCCCTGCAAAGGCCGGCTCACCGCCGACAGACTTTGTCATAACTCCGGCCCCAGTCGTAAGAGGCTGTTACGAAACTCCCCGGCGAGCCTGAGTATCCAAGGTGTTGAATCGCCTTCAGCCTGCTTCAGCGGGCGAAAGAGGTCGATTTCAGCGTGGGGAACAAGGTCCATTGCGCACGGAAAGTCCCGCAGGGACCGCGCGAAGTAGCGCATTCGGACTAAAGCAGCTTCCCTGACGCCAGATCCCGGATCAATCCCCGGTCCGCAGGCAGAAAATCATACTCCGGCAGATCTTCCAGGCGCGTCCACTTCAGTTGCGCGAAGATGCGGTTCTCGAGCTCTCCGCTAAACTCCCGCACCGCGAAGAACTGCAGATCCACCGCCCCGCCGTGGCGGTAATTATGGCGGATATGCGTTACGCGCGGCCCAATCTGCGCCTCGATTCCGAGTTCCTCGCGCAGTTCGCGCGCCAGCGCCTGCTCCGGGCTCTCGCCAGCCTCGATTTTGCCTCCCGGAAACTCCCATTGCAGCCCCATCGGCTGGTCTGGACGCCGCTGACAAATCAGGACTTCGCCTCCGCGAACGATCAGCGCAGCGGAGACAAAACGGAGCGCCGGACCAGCGGGCTTGGGGTTGCCGTTGGGAGGCAGATTGTCCACGAATTTAGTTTACCGGAGCCAAAAGAAAGGCGAAGCCGGGAGCTTCCTATTATTCCAGTGCCGAAATGAGTACCTTCTCTCCGCCGCTACGGCGTCGAAAGAACCCTCACACTCCTGTGATGTCACTGAAAGCCAGCGGCGCAGCCTGCGGCCGGTAGTACCCCCACCCGTTGCGCGTCGCCGCTTCCAGCAGCGCCGGTGACGGGTTGATCGGGAACGCATGCGTTGCCATTTCCAGCATGGCCAGGTCGTGAATGGAGTTCCCGAACACCGCATCGGGATGCGTGACTCCCACCCGGCGAAGCGACTCCGGCTTGCCTTCGTCCGTCGGCACGTCCACGATCGTGCTGGTGATGATGCCGTCCTTCACCGCAACCTCGGCCGCCAGCACTCGCTCTTCCGGGATGCCGAACATGCGCACCCCCTCGCAGACGACCCACTTGTTGGTCGAACTCACTGCCCAGATTTTCGTCCCACGCCCGCGAAGCTCTTTCACCAGCGCCAGCATCTCCGCAAACACCTGCGGCTCAACAAACTCACGCACGTACTCCGCTGCCACCCTCTGCAGCTCGTCGTGGTGCAAGCCGGCATAGATCTGCACCATCTCGCCGCAGATCTGCGCTTCGCTCACTTCGCCTGCGCGATAAGCCCGGTGCCGCGTGTCGATCCAGTCCGCCGTGTTGCGCGACACGATCCCCTGCTCCAGCGACCAGTTCATGAAGCCGAGACCGGCATCGCCTCCCCAGAGCGTGCCGTCGCAATCAAATACGGCCACCTCCGGCGCGATCTCCCGGACCTTATATTCCAATTCCTGCGCGGGTCCACTGCCCCGCCTGCGATTGTGTAGCTGTCAAAATTCGCCGTTCCTTATCCTATGTCTGCTTCCATTCTCTTTCAAAGCCGCTTTTTTTGCACGTGAAGACCACGTAAATGCTTGAATATCAAGGCGCGGTGACCTTTAGCGCGACCGCGCAGTTTGCGTTCAGCCTGCCCTGCTGCTATACGTGGTTGTTTCCGCAACATGAGGGCCTTGGCATGCGAATCCGCACTTCTCTCTCTTTTCTTCTACTCGCTCTATCGGCATTTTTTGCCGCCAGCGCACAATTCTCTCCGTCGGCATCGGCACAAAGTGCAACCACCGTTCCCGCATCGCACAACTCATCCAGCCCGCCGATTTGAACACCCTCCTGGCATCCGCCGATCAGACCAAATTGCCCGTGATCCTGCAGGTAGGCTCGCATGTCTTCTTCGCCCAGGCTCACATAACCGGTTCGCAATACGCCGGCCCTGGCTCGCAACCCTCCGGCCTCGACCTCCTCGAGAAAACCGTCTCCTCGCTGCCCAAAGACAAGTTCATCGTGATCTACTGCGGCTGCTGTCCCTGGAACCGCTGCCCCAACGTCGGCCCCGCCTTCAAACGCCTCACCGATCTCGGCTACACCAACGTCAAGGTGCTCTACTTCGCCAACAACTTTGGCGACGACTGGGTCAGCAAAGGCTATTCCACCCAGAAATAGTCATGCCCGTCTCTCGCTCAGCCCGAATCCGAATTGTGGCGACCGTCCTGCTGGCCGCGGCCTGCATGCTCGGCGCGCAGCCTGCCGACCCGCTCCTTTACAAGCCCGCGCCGGCCATCGTCCGCGATGACATCCATCAGCAGCGCATCGATCTCGCTGGATACCGCGGCAAAGTCGTTCTGCTCAATTTCTGGGCCACCTGGTGCGCTCCCTGCCAGATCGAGATGCCGCGCTTCGTCGCAGTGGCAAACGCGCTACGGCCCTGACGGCCTGCAGATCATCGGCGTCTCCATGGACGACGACTCCGCGCCCGTCGTCGCGCTCACCCGCAAGCGCCACGTCAACTACCCCATCCTCATGGGCGACGAGCAGATCGGCACCGCCTACGGCGGCATCCTCGGCCTGCCCGTCACCTTCCTCATCGACCGCCAGGGCAACATCGCCGCGCGTTACAAAGGCGAAACCAGCCTCGCCGCCATGAGAGCGCGATCTCCAGCGCCTGCTCCGTGCTCACGTTACCCCATAGGCGGTACTCCCGTACTATTGCCCTCTTTGATTCCTTGATGAACGTGGTTCGGTAACCCCTTCCGGTCGGCCCGCACCCGCCCCGCCGCACCGCCATAATCGGACTTGTGAATGTCGTCGGGAACCAGGAGTTGCTGAAGGATTACCAGGTCTACCTCCGCGTGGAGAAGGGGCTGAGGCCGCTCACCTGCGAGGCCTATCTCTGCGATCTGCGCACCTTCGCCGAGTTCCTTGAAGGCCGGCATGGCGTGCTCCTCAGCGCCGCGCAGCAGGATGTCTCGGCGTTCCTCGAGCACCTCCGCACCCATGGCATCGATTCCCGCTCCGCCGCGCGCAAACTCAGTTGCCTGCGCGGATTCTACAAATGGCTGCTACTCGACCGCCGCATTCACCACGACCCCACCGTCAACATCGATTCGCCCAAGTCCTGGAAAGTTCTGCCCAAGTCGCTGGCCGAGCCTGAAGTGAACGAGATGCTCGAACGCGCCGCGCTCGCCGCTTCGCATCCGCAGGCCCGCGCCACGGCTTTCCGCGATCGCGCCATCCTTGAGCTGCTCTACGCCGGCGGCCTGCGCGTCTCGGAGATTGTCGGGCTCTCCACCAGCGATCTCTCGCTCGACGCCGGACGCGTGCAGGTGCGCGGCAAGGGCGACAAGGAACGCATCGTGCCCATCGGCAACACCGCCATTGAAGCGCTCGAAAAGTATCTCTCTGAAGGCCGTCCGCATCTGGCGCGCATCCACACCCGCCGCGCCAACGCGCATCCCGACCGATTCCGCTCGACTCTTTCTTTCGCTGCGCGGCATGCCGCTCACGCGCCAATGGGTGTGGCATCTCGTCAAACTGGCCGACAGCAACGCCAGCCCGCACATGCTGCGCCACAGTTGCGCCACGCATATGGTGGAGCACGGCGCCGACCTGCGCAGCGTGCAGACCATGCTGGGACACGCCGACATCTCCACCACGCAGGTCTACACGCATCTCGCGCTCGGCCGTCTCAAGGAAGTGCATCGCCTGCATCATCCCCGCGCCACACGCCGCCCCGCAGAGCCCGCGCGCACGAAGAGCACAACAATGCGCCGGCTGACGATTCGCTCGAGGAGTCCGCATGAGCGCCGCGCTGGCCGATCCGATCGCGAGCTTGTCCACGGGCGAATCGCTCGGCGAACTCGTCTCCGAATACATTCGCGTCCTCGCCAATGAGCGCGGCGCCTCCGCGCACACGCTCCGCGCCTACGACCGCGAACTGCACAACTTCGCATCGTGGATCATCGAGAATCAAGGCGCCAATCAGAGGCCCGAAGGCATCGAGCACACCCATATCCGCTCCTATCTCGGCACCCTGTATGAGCGCGGACTGTCGAAGGCTTCAGCCGCGCGCGCGCTTGCCTCCATCCGAAGCTGGTTCAAATGGCTGGCGCGCACTGGCCGCGTGCAACAGAATGTCGCTTCGCTCGTCTCCACGCCGAAGCTGCCCAAACATCTGCCACGCGTTCCATCCATCGAGCAGATGAACCGCGTAGTCGACTCGGTTGAACAGGATGCCGCCGCGTGGCCCGCGCGCGACAGAGCGATTCTCGAACTGCTCTACGGCTGCGGCATGCGTAATGCCGAACTCACCGGCCTCAATCTCAACGACATTCACTGGGCCAACGACGCCATCCTCGTCCGCGGCAAAGGCCAGAAGCAGCGCTATGTTCCGCTGGGCGACGCCGCCGCGGAGGCGCTGCGCGCCTATCTCGCGGAACGCGGCGCACGCATTGTCGCAGCATCGCCCACGGCGAAATCACCCGCCCTGTTTCTGAACCTGCGCCTGCGCGGACTGAGCAAGCCCGGACACGACGCGCGTCTCACCACACGCAGCGTCGGCCGCATCGTCAAGCGCGTGGCCATGCTCCGCGGCCTTCCCTCCGACGTGCATCCGCACACGCTGCGCCACGCCTTCGGCACGCATCTTCTGGAAGAAGGCGCCGACCTGCGCGCGATCCAGGAACTGCTCGGCCACGAGCGCCTCTCCACCACGCAGCGCTACACGCAACTCACCACCGCGCAGCTCACGCAGGTCTACGACCGCACCCATCCCCGCGCAAAATAGCTGCGCCGTCTCTTGCCTTTGCTTTTCTTTCTGTCATTCCCGAAGGGAATCTGCTGCTCTAGCGTTTCTTCGCCTCGCCCGCGATCTCCCCAAGCATCTTCTGCTTCATCCCTCGCTCGAACAGCCCTTTCCCGCGCAGATAACTCTCCATCCCCGCAACAGCATCCTGCCGCCGCCGTCCGGCAACACGAAACACCGTGCACGCGATCAGCGTGGCCCCGCGCCCGCTGCGCGCTCGCTCAATCGCCTCATGCGCCACGCGATACGACGCCACCACATCGTGACCATCCACGATGATGCGCGCCATCTCCGTGCCCGGCTCCAGTTCCGCGACCTTTGCCTTGCGTCCGCCGCGTCGCGCCGGTGCTTCCTCGCGCGACTCCGCCACAAAGATCATCGGCAGCCGGTGCGCGCGCGCAATCTCCAGAGCATCGGTCCACGCCTGCCCGTGGTCCCCGCCTCCAAACACCACCGTGACCCTGCCGCTTTTCTTCGTCTTCTGCGCCAGCGCCAACCCAACCGCGCGCTCCAGCTCATGCGCAAAAACTTGCGCTCCTGACACCGTGCCCGCGCCCATTCAACGTCGTCGTTACGGGCACGTCTGCAAACACCGCATCCTCAGCGACAAGATCCTGCGCAACCGCCACAGCCGCCGCGTCGAACGCCCACGCACCCTTGTTCCCGCGAAGCAAGCGCCCCTTCAACAACCCGCGATACAGCCCCAGCAGCGTCTCATTCGAAATCAACGAGAACTCCTGCTTCCCATCCCCCACGCCGTTCTTCGTCTCACTCATGCAGCACAACCCTCAACGCAGCCCATGCTGCTCTCTGCTGATCTCTGATCTCTGTTCTCTGATCTCTGCTTTTACGTCGAGTAATCCGCATTGATATGCACATACTCAGCGGTCAGATCCGTCGTCCAGAACACGCACTTCCCTTCGCCCTGGTTGAGCTGGATCGTGATCGAAAACTCCGCCTGCTGCAGATACGCATGCGCGGCAGCCTCGTCGAACTCCTCGGCGCGCCCGCCATTGCGACAGATGCGCTGCTCGCCGAACCAGATGTCAATCCGCTCCGGATCGATCTGCGCGCCCGAGTATCCAACCGCCGCCATCAGCCGTCCCCAGTTCGGATCGCAACCAGCCCACGCCGTCTTCACCAGCGGAGAATGCGCAATCGCCTTCGCCGCCTTCAGCGCATCGGCATCGCTGGCCGCGCCTTCCATGCGCAGCTCCACCACGTGCGTGATGCCTTCGCCGTCCGCGACGATCTGCTTCGCCAGCGACGTGCACACCTGCCGCAGCGCCGCGGCGAACTCCGCATTGCCCGCACCGATCTTCGTGCCACTCGCGCCTGAGGCCAGCAGCAGCACCGTGTCGTTCGTCGAGGTATCGCCGTCCACCGAGATGCGGTTGAAGCTCAGCTCGATCGCATCATTCAGATACGTCTGCAGCACGGCGGCTCAACCTCGGCATCCGTCATCACGTAGACCAGCATCGTGGCATGCGGCACCAGTTGCGGATGAATCATGCCCGCGCCCTTGCACGTAGCCGCGATCCGCACCTCGCCTCCGTCCACATCGATGCGCGCAAACGCGGTCTTCTCCACCGTGTCCGTCGTGATGATCGCCTGGGCCACCTGCTGAAAATGATCCGGCTCCGAGCCAAGCTGCGTTGCCAGCTCCGGCATCACCGCAATCAGCTTCTCCGCCGGCAGCGGCACGCCGATGATCCCCGTCGACGAAGGAAACACCTCATTCGCCGCACAACCAAACACCTCTGCCGCCGCCGCGCAGGTAGCCCGCGCCGCATCCAGTCCGGCCTGGCCCACAGCGCAATTCGCATTGCCCGCGTTGATGGCCACCACGCGCACTTTGCCGCCCGTTGCCAGCAGATGTTCCTTGTCCACCTGCAGCGGCGCAGCGCTTACTCGATTCGCCGTGAATGCCGCGGCGGCGCTCGCCGGCACATCGGCCACGATCACCGCAAAATCCGTGCGGCCGCTGGCCTTGAGACCCGCCTTCGTCGCCCCGAAGCGGAAGCCCCGGGGAATCAATAGTTGTGAAATATCGCTCATCTTGCCCTCGGATTCCCGGCCTGATTCGGCACGGGCAAATGAATGGGTTTCAACAATTTAATCTAGCAGGTGGGGGCCCGATGCCGGAGAGCAGCGCCAGAAACGCACACGCAAGACTTCCTCGAAATGCGCAAAGTCAACGTCGCGCGCGGCGATCGCATCGTGCTGCACGACGTGAATCTTTCCATCCGCACCGGCGAACACGTCGCCATCCTCGGCCCCAACGGCTGCGGCAAATCCACGCTGATCCTGACCATGACGTGCCAGATCTACCCCATGGTCGTGCCCGGCATGCACGTGCGCATCTTCGGCCGCGAGCGCTGGGACCTCACGCAACTCCGCAAGCACTTTGGCGTGGTCGCTGCCGACCTGCCCGGAGAGCGCACCGCCGTCACCACCGGCCTCGATGCCGTTACCGCGGGCTTCTTCTCCGCATCCACGCTCTGGCCCAACCTGCACGTCACTGACGAAATGCGCGCTCGCGCCCGGGAAGCCCTCGAGCGCATGGAAGCCACGCATCTCTCCGATCAGTTGGTCGGTGAAATGTCCGCGGGCGAAAAACGCCGCATCGTGATCGCGCGCGCCCTCGTGCATCGGCCGCAGCAATTGCTGCTCGACGAGCCATCCAACGCGCTCGATCTTGCCGCCCAGCGCGAACTCCGCGATACCCTGCGCCGCCTCGTCTCTGAAGGCACCGGCCTCGTCCTCGTCACGCATCACCTCAGCGACATGCTGCCTGAAGTCGAACGCATCATCCTCATGCGCGACGGCCGCATCGTCGCCGACGGCCCGCGCGCCGAACTGCTCACCGAGCCGCGCCTCAGCGAGCTCTTCAAAACGCCCATCCGCATCGGCCGCGACGAGGAGTGGCTGCATAGCTGGTGATCACGCCACTGGCGCCGCCGCTTCCACCGGCTTGAGGCTCATCGCTGACCACGCCAGAAGAATCACAACCACCGCGTCGAAGATCATCGGCGGTGCGAAGAAGAACACCGCGGCCAACACCGTCATGGCCACGTAACCCAGCGCATAGAGCCACAAAATGGGCCGAAGCAACGCGCCGGTCCGGCGAACCATTCCTGACAGCATCCAGAAAAGCGCGGCCTCCACCAGCAGCGACACCGTGATCGCCAGTCCGAACCCGATATAGAACCAGTAGTACGAGCGATCCATTCCCATCATCATGAAGTGATTCGCGCGCATCGCCAGCATGGCGGTGGCTCCTGCGCCCGGCGGAGGCGCGCCGAACACACCGCCGATCGTATGCAGCACCGCCTGCACGACTAACAGCACCGAAGCAATCCGCAGAAAAATTGTGGCTTTCATTTCGCCTCGCTCGTCTCCATCCGGTTCGCAAACGCCCCCAAGATCGCAACCCAGGCGCCCGGTCCATCGAAGATCGCACGCAGCTGTTCCCAGCCTTCTCCATGCCGCTCCAGTTTGCTGTGGATCAGCTCCACAATCGTCGTTCCCGCATCCAGAGCCGTAAAGCGCACCTGCACTTCGCTCGCCTTCGCCGTGTCCATGTCCGCTACCCAGTCCGGCGAATCATGCCCCGGCCCCACATGCCACGACAGCCGCACGCCATTTGGCGGATCCCACCCCAGCACCGTGCCCCAGTCGCACTCCCGCCCGCTCACCGTGCGCTCATACCACCGCCCGCCCACGCGCGGCTCCACCACAATCAGTTCAAACGGCTCCTTCTCAATGTGGTGTGTCGCCGGCCACCACGTCTCCATCTGCTCCACAAACACGCTGAAGGCCCGCTCTCTCGAAGCCTTCACCCGCACACTCTTAATTACGACGGCTGCTTCCACGCTGCTTTCCATGCCTCGCCTCCTTCGCTGGTTTCTCCACCGCATCCTGAAAACTGCTCAATGCCTTGGTCCACATCTGGTCAAAGTGCGCTCTCAGCCGCGCCACGCCTACCGGGTCCAGCTGATACAACCTCCGGGTTCCATCGCGTCTGTCCTGCACAAGTCCCGCATCCTTCAGCACCTTCAGGTGCTGCGACACCGCCGGACGGCTCACCGGCAACGCCCCCGCAATCTCGTTCACCGCCACCGGCCCATTCGCCAGCCGCTGGAAAATCGCCATCCGCGTCGCATCGCCCAGCGCATCCAATCCGGCCTGTAGGTAAGCATCCACTTACGTAAGTGAACACTAACCGTTCATCGCGTGTCAATATATTTCTGCGGCACGGCTGGTTTTCTGTTCCCTTGTTCCCTCGGTCCCTTGGTCCCTGCTTTCCTCTTCCCCGCTTTTCCTGCTACCATTCCCCAAACGGAGGTCACGCATGAACGGCTTTTCCCGTCGCGATTTCCTCAAGACCGGCATCGTTGCCGGCACCGTCGCCAGCGTCGCTCCGCCGCTCCTCGCGGAAAAGCGCACCGCCACCGATAAAGTCACGCTCGGCAAATCCGGCATTCAGGTCACCCGCCTCGCCTTCGGCACCGGCAGCAACAACGGGCACGTGCAGTATTCGCTGGGCCAGAAGGACTTCAGCAAGCTCGTCGCCTACGCCTACGAGCGCGGCATCCGCTTCTTCGAAACCGCCGAATCCTACATGACCCCCGCCATGCTCGGCGAAGCCCTCAAGCCCTTCCCGCGCGACAGCTACGTGCTCATGACCAAGGTGACCACCAACAGCGGCGACCCGCACCAGCGCTTCGAAGACATGCTGCGCACCCACAAGGCCGAGTACTTCGACATCATGCTGCTGCACTGGCAACACGATGCCGGCTGGATCGAGAGCACCAAAAACTGGCAGGACACCATCGACCACCTGCAGACGAAAAAGACCATCCTCTCCCGCGGCGCCAGCGTGCACGGCCTGCCCGCCCTGCGCCAGATGCCCGGCAACCCGTGGCTCCAGGTCGCCATGATCCGCATGAACCATAACGGCACGCGCATGGACGGCCCCGTCTACGACGAAGGCAACAACCCCGGCAGCATCTCTGAAGTCGTGCAGCACGTACAGCAGGTCAAGAAGGATGGCATGGGCGTGGTCAGCATGAAGCTCGCCGGCGACGGCACCTTCACCAAACACGAAGACCGCGTGGCCGCCATGCGCTTCGCCTTCCAGACCGCCAAAATCGACTGCGCCACCGTGGGCTTCAAGAGCAACCAGGAAATCGACGAAGCCATCGACAACATGAACCTGGCGCTGTCCTAAAGACAGTTCACAGTTCGTAGTTTGCAGTGAACAGTTGTTGTCAGTCTTCAGTTGTCAGTTTTCAGCTTCAAAGCAAAGAGGGACATCGCAGGCTTGCCGCGATGTCCCTCTTTTTTGTCTTTGCGAATCACTCGACGACTCATCGGTTCAGTCCGGTCGATCTCTGTTCTCTGTTCTCTGTTCTCTGTTCTCTTTTCTCTATTGCCTGTTCCCTGCCTTTCGTCATACTCTGGCTGTACACGGGAAAGGAGGTTGATCCAGCCTATGAAATTTGACTGTTCCAGTAGCTACCAACGTGAGGTGACTGAGGCCTAGGGCATCGCGCCCCAGACCTTCTTGTAAGTCCCCACCGGATCAGACTGTTTCGATTTCCGGCGGGCTAAACGGACTCGCGGCAGCGCGATGGCCTTAGTCCAATCCCAACAGATCACCCTCAGCGGCCTGGGAAACTCCTCCCAGGCCGTTGTTGCGTTTGCCACGCATAATTTCCTTCCCGCGGCTCTCCCCCCGGAGATAGAATTCCTGCGATTCCCTGCATCCGTCCAGGAGATACCCAATGTTGCCAGAGATCGCGAAGCTTGCTGCGGAGAAGGCGTTCGAGGCGCTCGGGGGAGCCATCTATGAAAGCCCTACCTGCGAGGAGAAAGACACAGCACCGTTCGTCACCAGGACATTCTGCAAGATCATCGGCGGCGCTTCAGGGGCCGAGCGGGACGCGTGGGAGCGCGACGTCACAAAGCGCCTTGAGAAGATTCAGGAGAGCCTGGATACCATCTCGACAACGCTCGACGATATCAACAGCTCGGTCCACGACCTCTTGGTCGAGATGAAGCTAGTGGCGCTGAAACTGGATGAGATTCAGCAGGGTGTGGCAGCCGCCAAGTACATCCAGCAGATCCAGGCAAGGTACGAAACTTTCAAAGATCTGCTGGGCAACGAGCGCCGGATGATGGCCGCCGATCCCTGGTCGGATTTCTTCACTGACGTACTCGAAAAGGATGATCTGCCGCAGCATCTCGCGGTCATCAAAACGGCTCTCACTCTTCGTTCGCCATCCAGCGACTCTCTTTTTCGCACCTTTGCCAAGCAGATCATCGTCCGAGCTACATCCGAGAAGACGTCGACGGAGGAGCTGGTTCGTCTCTATGAAACCTTCGAGACGTATGTGACCAGTTTTCTGGTGGAGATAAAGAAAGGTTACCTGCTCTATACCCTGGCCGCGTTGTTCTTCGATTTGAAGTCACAATTGAGTCCCAATGCTCCCAAAAGAGAGCACAAACCGGTTGCCGACTGGGCGGCGGAGCGGAATGCCAGGCTCAAGGCCATCGTTTACGGTTTCAATGCCGAAGTCCTGTGGCTCATTTTGGCGCTCAGCGGCAAAGAGCTGGCCAGTCACCAGCGGTACAGTCTTTCTCCCGCCGCTGCACCGATCCTGGAGCGCGTGGGGCGCTTTACCGCACGCGCCCTGAACGAACCTTATGGACTTCGCGGCGCAGTCCTGAGCATCGCCGGCAACTCTGACGGCAAGCTCACCATCGCGGGAACCGAAGCGCCCGTTGCGCACCGCGCTATTATCCATGCGGAATTCGACACGGATTGGTGGACCGGAACCGAGACTAAGAAAGACCCTGATGACGACGATTCGCCCATCATCCACTCGTGGGATCAGTTTGCCGTGACCAAAGAATGGGAGGCCTGGTTCTACGTTCTGCCTGAGTCAGGCACCGGAACCTATGAATTGAAACCCACCGCGCGCCAAAGGCTCTATCCAAACCTTCGCGCCACGGTCCAGCGGGTCGACGAGGCCACAGGCAAACCGTCCAATAAGCCCGAAGCGATCAACTACGGCAGCTTTCTCAGGACAGATCGCATTGGCGGCGGTTTCGTGATGAACAACCGCGACTGGGGGCGCTGGCATGCGCCAGTGAAGAATCTGGAACTCTCGTCGGCGCCCCGAAGGAAGGAGGTGGACGACACCTATACCGCATTCTCCAGCAATAAACTAGAGAATGCGTTTCAATCGGATGACGATGATGAGCCAGCATTCTTCCAGGGTCTTGTTTCCACGTTGGCTTCCGGAGGAGAAGTGGAATGGAATCTTTTCGGAATTGGATCGACGTGGGGTTGCACGCATTTCGCCCGCTTCATGACAATGAACCCGATCACGGCTGCCGAGTCGGGCTTGTTTGAAGTTGAGATAGAACTGGAGCCGGCAAGCACGACGCAGCCGACCCCCGGCTGGATCGATCTGCTCAAGGGGAAGCCCCGAAGGGAATTCGATGGGTGGATCTACAGGGGCCCGCTCTGGTCGCATGTGGAGCATGAGTCGGAGTCTCGACTCGTCAAAGAGCACTTCGACCTGCGCGACAAGATGGTTGCTCGCAAGCTCTGGTTTATCTCCGGTATCTCGACCAAGTACGGGTGTTCTCTCGGCATCCGATTGGCGGTGTTCGCTACCACGCAGTCCGATATTTCTGCCGATATGCCTTTGCCGGAACATCGCGCGGAAACGAATTGGGATCTAAAGGTCGATGAAAACACGACCAAGCGTGAAGATTCCGTATCAGACGAAGCAAGGCACGTCTTCAGAGGCGTCCTCGAGTTCAAAGCGGGTGAGAAGTGCTATCTCGTTGTTCAGCCGATGCTGAACATTTCTATCGAGACCTCGGGCGGCGACTTCACTCCTTACCTCGCTTATCTCAGCACCAATCTCGTGAATCTCAGGGTCGTCGGGCGAAAGGACCGCTAAACCAGGCACGCTTGGCGGAGCGGTCAGCCGTTTTCTCGCTGGCCACAGAAAATAGCCGGCTCGACGGCATCACTCCTCTCAATCCGCTGGTACAGCGTCGATCTTGGTATCGGCTTCAGTCTTTACGAAGGGGCCGACGCGTCGGCGATGTACGCGGGCTCCGCGCCTTCGTCTGAGGAAACTCTCTAAAAATAAGTTAGATAACTTGCACTTAGCCGCTCCTCAGTCCGGCTTCTTCTCGGCGCCTTCCTTGGCTCCGTGCACCGCGCCCGTGGTTGTGCTCTTGGTTTTGTCCCACGCCTTTTTGGTGCCTTTGGACGTTGCATGCGCAGCATCCTTGGTCCCCTTCTCGGTCGCGCCGGCCGCCTTCTTCGTTCCACTCGCGGTGGCATGCGCAGCGTCCGTGGTCCCCTTCTCCGTCGCACCGGCCGCCTTCTTCGTTCCACTCGCGGTGGCATGCGCAGCGTCCGTGGTCCCCTTCTCCGTCGCGCCAGCCGCTTTCTTCGTGCCACTCGCGGTAGCATGTGCAGCGTCTGTGGTTCCTTTCACCGTCGCGTCAGCCGCCTTCTTCGTTCCACTCGCAGTGGCGTGGGCAGCTTTGGTGGTTCCGCTCGCGGTGGCATGGGCAGCCTTTGTGGTCCCTGTCTTTACAGCTTGACCGGTATCCTTCGCAGCGTCTTTCGTGTCCTGCCCTGCAGCTTTTACATCCTGTTTGACACCCTTGTCCTGGCTCGGTGGAGTCGATTGCCCCCATCCAAGAGCCTGCAAGAGAAACATGGCGGCGGCGCCCAGAACCATTGCGGCGAGTGACTTCGGTGGTCTCATGCCCCGGAGCATACACCGGCCACTCAAATCAGACAAGAGTTAGCCGCAGTGTTAAGGGCGGAGATAGACGGCTAAGTCAGAGATATCCAGCAAGTAACACGCCCGAAAGCGCTACCGTCATAAAGTCGCTACACCGCGCCGCCGGCAATAGCTCCCACCACCAGCAGAGGCTCTTTCCCCTCCGCTACCGCCTGCGGCAACTCCGTCTCCATCGGCTCCAGCGAGAAGTCCTCCCCGCACGCAAAGAAGCGCAGAAACGCCCTTCGCTTCCCCGTGTCATACTCACGAATCGTCCCTCGCAGCATGGGGTACCGCGCCTCCACCGCATCCAGCGCCGACTTCACGCTCACCGGCCGCGCCGCCTCTACCGTCACCTCCGGCCCCACCTGCGCAAGGTTCCGCAGATGAAACGGCAGACACACTCGCACCGCCGCTGTTCCCTGACTCTCCATATCCCATCCCCAAAACGGCACAGCGCGGACCTCAGCCCGCGCCGCCGCCTTTCTGTTCCCTGTTCCCTGCTCCCTGCTTTACAGCGTCTGCACTTCGACCGACAACACCGCCGGCAGATTCTCCGCGATCGGCTGCCACGTGTCTCCGCCGTTGGGCGACACATACACCTGCCCGCCCGTCGTCCCGAAGTACACGCCGCAGTCGTCCAGAGTGTCCACGGCCATCGCATCGCGCAGCACGTTCACGTAACAATTCTGCTGCGGAAGCCCCTTGGTCAGCGGCTCCCACTCGTTCCCGCCACTCCGGCTGCGAAACACCTTCAGCGCGCCGTCAATGGGATAGTGCAGCGAATCGCTCTTGATCGGCACCACGTACAGCGTCTCCGGCTCGTGCGCGTGCACATCGATGCAGAACCCGAAATCCGTCGGCAGGTTGCCGCTCACCTCGGTCCACTGCTCGCCTGCGTTGTCGCTCCGCAGCACGTCCCAGTGCTTCTGCATGAACAGCACATCCGGCCGCGACGGATGCATCGTCATGTGATGCACGCAGTGGCCGATCTCCGCATCCTGATCCGGCATGTAGTTTGACCGCAGACCCTTGTTGATCGGCTTCCACGTCTTGCCGCCGTCATCCGTGCGGAACGCCCCCGCCGCCGAAATCGCAATGTAAATCCGATCCGGATTCCTGGGATCGACCATGATCGTGTGCAATCCCATCCCGCCCGCACCTGGAGTCCACTGCGACCCCGTCCCGTGCCCGCGCAGCCCTGGCAACTCATGCCAGCTCTCGCCGCCGTCGGTCGACTTGAACAGCGCCGCATCCTCCACGCCCGCATACACCACATCCGGATTGTTCGGCGCCGGCTCGAAGTGCCACACCCGCTTGAACTCCCACGGATGCTGCGTCCCGTCATACCACTGGTGCGTCGTCAGCGGCTTGCCGGTCTCCTCGCTCGTGTCATACGAAAACCTGTTGCTCGGCTTCGGCGGCCATGCTGGAGTCTCCTCGCCCGCCTTCACGCCCGGCTGGAACCACGTCTTCCCGCCGTCATCCGACCGCTGCACCACCTGCCCGAACCACCCGCTCGTCTGCGACGCATAAATCCGGTTCGGATCGGCCGGCGATCCCTTCATGTGATAGATCTCCCACCCGCCGAAGTGCGGCCCGCTCACGGTCCACTTGTCCCGTTTGCCGTCCGCCTCGCATACGAACGCACCCTTATGCGTTCCCACCAGCACACGCACTCCACTCATACTCCCGACCTCCTCCTGATATTCCCAACTACCATGTCACCCTGAGCGCAGCACACAAAAAAGTCATCATCCTGACGCCGAGCAGAATGAAGCGGAAAGACCACTAAGGCGCTCGTTCGCCTATCCCAGCCGGGTGCCCCCGGTCCCTCGCATTTGGGGACCGGGGAGGGACGCGCGTTCCGCGACAACTCAGGGTGCCCCATTCAACGCGCAGTCTTACCGCGCGTTGAGTGGGAAACCACGAACCCCCGCCGTCTTCGTTCCTTCTTCTATCATTCCCGCAGGGAATCACCAACCTCCACCTACATCAACGCCATCAACGCAATTCTCAAACTCTCTGACTCGCCCTTCAACCTCTCATCCAGTTCCGCATGCGTGCTCTCCCACACCGGCATCGCCTTTTCCAGCAACTGCTTCCCTTTCGCCGTCAGCTTCAGCACCCGGCTGCGCCCGTCCTCGGGATTCGCCAGTACCTTCACCAGCCCGCGCCGCTCCAGCGGTTTCAGCGCCGCCGTCAACGTCGTACGATCAATCGCCAGCAGATCCGCCACCGGCCCCATCGGCGGAGGCGCCGGCCGGTTCAGCGACATCAGCAGCGAAAACTGCTGGTTCGTCAATTCAAAAGGCCTGAACGCCTCGTCAAACCGCCGCGCCAGCGACCGCGCCGCGCGCTGCACATGCAGGCACAGGCAGGTGTCCTTCACCCGCAGCGTCGTCCCGTACGTCACTCCACACTCGCTGGCCGCCACGCAACGAATTTTAGTTGATATCAATATATCTTCGTCAAGCCGATTCCAACCTGTCGATCCCACAGGCATCAGGAGAATCAATTGAATGAATCAACTAGGTGCCGTACCATGGTGGCCGTGAAGTCCATCACAACTTGCTTGGCGATTCTGGCTCCAGCCCTGCTCTTCGGAGTCTCGGCATCCAGTCAATCGGCCCCGGCCGGCATGGAAGTCGCCCCCGGCCTTCACCTCACCTCAGACGCCATCGTCTGGGTCCTGGAAAGCCCCGACAAAGCACCCGCGCTCCATCCCCTGGCGCGCAACAACGCCACGGTCGTAGACCCCGCCAAAACCGTTCAATCCGCCACCGCCAAAACCCGCGACGCCGCAACCCTCCACGGACCCCGTGCCGCCGTCCGCATTCATACCGGCCCCGCTGCCTTCTATGTGCAATACAGCAAGGCAGAAGACGAGGAGAACCACAAGCCTCCGCCCAGCGCGCCGATTGTCTTCTCCATCATTCGCCTCCGTCCCGCGACCAACCGGCGTATCGTCGCGTGGTACGAAAACCCCACCCCCCACCAGACCCCGCCGTTTCATGAATCGGTGATTGACGCAACTGCTCTCCCTCAGACGATTTCACCTGGCTCAAGATCACACCCGCCAAGCCGCTCCCCCCCGGCGAATACGCCATCGTCCAGCGCGTCCCCGCCTACAACTACCCTGAGCACCTGGATCTTCGACTTCGGCGTCGACTAGCGACCCGCGACGAACCTCTCGTCGTTGTCTAACTCCCTAACCCCTAACCTAACCCCTAACCCCTGTTCCCCCCGCTCTCTCAATGCCCATTCGCCGACGCGAACCGCAACCCCAGCACCCCGGCAATAATCAACCCGAGGCACAGCAGCCGGACAACATCCCGCGACTCACCCAGCCACATCATTCCAATCAGCGCGGTCCCTACCGCGCCGATCCCCGTCCACACCGCATACCCCGTTCCCACCGGGATCACCTTCACCGCGATCGCCAGCAGCACCATGCTCGCCACGGCCGCAATCCCCGTCCACACTGACGGCCACAGCCGCGTAAAACCATGCGTAGACTTCAGACCTACCGCCCAAGCCGTCTCCAGCACCCCCGCCACCAGCAGCACCATCCACGCCGTCCCCACCCGCATATCAATCTCCTACCCCGACCCTAATGCCTGATCCTAACCACTAATCACTAACCACTAATCACTAGTCCCTAATGCCTTATCCTGAACAAGAGCCATGGAATTCATCAGCCTGTTCGGCAGCCTCAACGAAGAACCCGAAAAGAAGCCCGAAGAATCGCAGGAACCTGAAGAAAAGAAGTCCGGTTTCTTCGGCCGCATGCGTGAAGCGGTCACGCGCACCCGCGAGTCCTTCAGCTCCAAGATCGAAGGCATCGTCGCCATGACCCGCCAGGTCGACGAGCGCGATCTCGAAGACCTCGAAGCCGCCCTCATCACCTCCGACATCGGCGTTCAAACCACCACAGAAATCATCGAAGCTCTGCGCGACCGCGCCCGCCGCCAGGCCATCGAAGGCGGCGCCGAACTCCGCGACCTCCTCAAAGCCCAGCTAGTCGCGATTCTCAGCGCCCCGAAAGCCTCCACCGCCGCGCCGCAGGCGCCACCCCGCGTGATATTCCTGGTCGGCGTCAACGGCACCGGCAAGACCACCACCAGCGGCAAGCTCGCCGCCTGGTCCCGCGCGCAGAACCGTACCGTGCTTCTCTGTGCGGCCGACACCTTCCGCGCCGCGGCCATCGAACAACTGGAAATCTGGGCCTCGCGCTCCGGCGTCGAAATGATCAAGACCAAGCAGGGCGGCGACCCCGCCGCGGTCCTCTACGACGCCATCAGCGCGGCAAAGGCGCGCAACATCGCCGACCTTTACGTCGACACCGCCGGCCGCCTCCACACCAAGACCGGCCTCATGGACGAGCTCGAAAAGATGCGCCGCACCGCCGAGCGCCTCGTCCCGGCCACGCCAACCAGCCCAGCCGCCCCCCACGAAGTCCTTCTCGTCATGGACGCCACCACCGGCCAGAACGGCCTGCAGCAGGCGCGCCTCTTCACGCAATCCGCCGGCGTCACCGGCATCGTCCTCACCAAACTGGACGGCACCGCCAAAGGCGGTATCGCCGTCGCCATCGCAAGAGAACTCAACCTCCCCGTCCGCTTCGTCGGCGTCGGCGAAAAAATGTCCGACCTGTTAGAGTTCTCCCCCGAAGCCTTCGTCGACGGCCTCCTGGGCTAAGCTCTATGTGAGCGGGCTTTGTAACAGGGCACGACTTCAGTCGTGCCGATAAAACCCATAGAGATTGGCGGGCTTTAGCCCCTGCAAAGGCCGGCTTACCGCAGACAGGCTTTGTCATCGCTCTGACGTCCTGCAGGGACGCGGGCCACTACTGCGGCGGCAACGCCTTCTTCGGCGGCAACTCCACCAGCGCCACCGCCAGATCGCTCACATCCTTATCCACCAAAACCGAAACCTCGCGCGGCGCAAACTCATGCACCTTCGTCTTCGCCTTCGCGTCGCCCTGCCCCGCCGCAATCTCCTCGCTGTACGAAGCGTCCGTCACCTGCAACACGTACGTCCCCTCCGGCACAAATGGAAACAAAAAGCTGCCATCGGCGAACGCACTCACGGTCATCGCCGTCTCGCGATCGTCCGCGTACAGCAGCCGCAGCGTAGCCTTGATCGGAGCCTGCTCGCCCACCGCCTCCCGCAGCGTGCCGCCCACCGGGTGAATCGCCTTCAGCGGAATCACAATGTCCGCGCCGCCCACCGTCTCGCCCGCGCTCACCTCAACCGACCGCGCATCGCGCTTGCGAAATACGTTGCCCATACAGATCTGCGGCGACGACTCCTGCGAATCCCCCGGCACCACCGCGCAAATCACATACTCGCCCGCCGGCAGGTTCTGCAGCGCAAAATGCCCGCGCGAGTCACTCGTCACCGGAAGCGCGAAGCTTGACGTTCCTGACTCGCCCACATTCGACCAGCCGCCCTTCTCGTTCCTGCGATACGGCGCAAACCGCACGCCAATCGCCGGCGCTCCGTCATCGTATGTAACGGTGCCCGTAATCTCCGCGCCGCGCTCGATTTCGATGCTGATGTCGCTCGTCTCGTGCGCGCTCACCGTCAGCTCCACCATGTGCTCTTTCCACTGGCGCACAATCTCCGCGTCGTCTTCGTGCTCCTTCGCATCCTTGGGTATCCGCCCAAAGTCCACGCCATACTCCGGATCGAGATATCCCGGCAGCGTCGCCAGCGCATAATACGTCCCGGGCATCACCGCCTCGATCTTGAACCGCCCATCGAGATCTGTCTCCCCCACCTGCATCTGCGGCTCGGGATCGCGCTTCGGAGCGTTCGGATCTGGCACCAGCATCACGTTCGCAAACCGCGCCGGCTTGCCCGTGTCAGTACACGTCACCGCGCCAGTAACCGTTCCCTTGGTGGGATCGGCCTTGACAGGCGCAAACCTCGAGCTTCCACCGCAGTCGTATAGAAACAAACACAAAACCGAACTCAGGCAGAACGCGCGAGTCGTCATGTCCAGCCTCCGATGGGGCGCAGCGCAATTCTAGCGCCGATCCCGCGCGAACGCTGTGACAGTTTCCTTTACCAGTCCTCATTCAGAGCGAAGCGAAGAACCTGCTCTGCATTTACTGTTGCTTTTTGCCCTGTCATGCTGAGCGAAGCGGGACCGCAGTATCGTCCCGTGCAGTCGAAGGATCTGCGGTCGCTTTTGCCCTTGCAGTTCTACCGCGCCATCGCATCCCCAGCGAATTCCTGGTTCTCCTTCGCCTGCCGCAGCAGCAAATAGAACGCCGCGCCATGCGTGATCATCAGCAGCGGCACATAGATGATGGGAATCGCGTACGTCGCGCCCAGTTCTCCCGCCACCTGGGGAAGCCCGAAAGAGATGCCATGGTAATAGTCGACCAGGATGTCCACCGCACCCATCACGTTGAACGCCGCAACGAAAGTCCAGAACAGCGGACGCACCCTGACCGTCATGAGCGCAAGTAACGCCAGCACTCCAGTTGCGAAATCGCCGTAGGCCGCAAATGTTCCGAACCCCGCCGGCAGGTTCTGCCCGATCACGCCCGGCAGGATAAACACGAGTCCGAAGAAGCGAAAGCTGTGCAGGGTGGCAATCGCGCGCTGCGCCTGAAACGTCTCCATCCGCTTCAGCCTCGGCCAGATGTACGTACCGAAACACAGCAGCCACGCGACATAACCCAATCCGAGATGCAGCAGAAAGATGATTTGCGGTGACATATCTCCTCCTGCCGCATAGGATTACTAACATCATCCCATCGACTCAGATTATTCTCGATCTTCAGATGATAGTCAGCATCCTATAATCCAGCCATGCGTTACCTACCTGAACACAAGACTGCAATTCGTCAGAAGATTGTCGAAGACGGCGCCCGGCGCGTTCGCGCCGAAGGCCTCACCGGTACCGCAGTCTCAGCCGTCATGCGCGATGCCGGCCTGACGCACGGCGGCTTCTACAAGCATTTCGGCACAAAGAACGACCTGCTCATCGAGTCTCTGAGCAAAGCTTTTGACGACATAGCGGACCGCCTGGCACACGCCGCGCAACGGCATCCACCTGCATCCGCGTGGAAAGCAATCGTAAAAATCTATCTCAGCCCCGAGCATTGCGACCACGCCGAATGCGGATGCCCCATCGCCGCCCTCGCCCCCGAGTTGGCGCGCGCCGACAAATCCATGAAGCCCCGCATTGCTGGCGAGCTGGTCAAATACAAAGCTCGTCTGCTTCCCTTTATGCCCGGCCGGCGAACCTCAGAAAAGCAACGCAATTTCCTGGCTATCTTCTCAACCATGATCGGAGCCATCGCCATCGCCCGCATCCTGCCTGATCAAGCGGCCCGGGCAAACGTGCTCTCCACTGCTCGAAACTTTCTCCTGCGCAGCTTCTGAGCGAGTCCATAACCAGCCCGGCCTCTTCAGCACCGGCCTGTCCTTCCACACCACAAATCCGCATCACTCAGAAACTGCGTCCAGTCCGTCGCAATCCCCCGCTGCGCCTCGATCAGCGGCATCCGGCCCGCCTTCACCTCTTCGGTCAGGTAATTCTCCACGTGATCTTTTTGCTTGAAGTACCGCTGATTCAGCGACACCGCATCCGGCCCGCACTGCGGCCAGATATTCCCCAGCCCATCTCCCCCGCCCAACTCCAGCGGAACCAGGTGATCCAGTTCGCAGACCTGGTTCTCGTTCGAATTCACGCGCGGCTTCTCAATGTCATACCAGCGGTAAGCCTCATGCTTTTGCGCCTCGCTCGACGCGCAGTTCCGCACCGTCTTCGTCCGCCACGATGGATCGTGCAACACATCGATCGTCACCGACGGATTCACCCCGCCCGGCGTACACTTCGCGTCCGGCAGCGGATAGCCATTGTGCATCCGCACCGCGCACTTGCCCGCGCCGGGCTCGGTCCAATCCGCAAGGTACTGCGTCTCGCAGATCACCCGCCCCGCCGCGCCCGCAGCCTCTCCGCCGCGCGCCTCGGGCCGCCTCGACTCCCGCGGAGTTGCCTCTCGCCCCCCACGCTCCTCGCGCGCCGGCCCGCGCCTGCTGAATGACCAGAAAATACACCGCCGCCACAATCAGCACAGCGACAATCAGCCGAACAACAAGCGATCTACGAAACATGATGCTGTCAGTACACCACGCCCGTTCTGCGCCGTGTCTCACCCCGCGCGAGCGGAGAACCTCTCTCCTAACCAGCGAACCCGGGTGCCCCATCCTAAACACGCATTTTGTGTTTAGGGTGGGAAAGCACGATCCTGCCCCGCTATACTCACTCCACCCCGGAGGTCAACCGATGCCCGCATCCGTACAAACTGAAGTTCTTGTGCGCCCCGCCACGCCAGCCGACGCCCCCATCTGCGGCCGCATCTGTTTTGACGCCTTCTCCGCCATCAACGCCCAGCACGGTTTCCCCTCCGATTTCCCCAGTGTCGACATAGCCACTGGCGCCATCACCATGATGTTCAGCATGCCCGGCTTCTACGCCGTCGTTGCGGAAGTCGACGGCCGCATCGTCGGCAGCAACGTGCTTGACGAGCGGTCCATCGTCATGGGCATCGGCCCCATCACCGTCGATCCCGCCACGCAAAACGCCGGAGTCGGTCGCAAGCTCATGCAGGCCCTCCTCGACCGCGCTCACTCCCAGCACGCCGCCGGCATTCGCCTGGCGCAAGCCGCGTTCCACAACCGCTCCCTGTCTCTGTATGCGAATCTCGGCTTCGACGTCCGCGAGCCACTCAGTTGCGTGCAGGGCTCGCCCCGCACGCGCAGCATCCCGGGATGCGACGTCCGTCCCGCCCAGCCCGCCGACATCGACGCCTGCAACGCACTCTCCGTGCGCGTCCACGGCTTCGACCGCGGCGCCGACCTCGCCCTATCCATCCAGCGCGGAGTCGCCCGCGTCGTCGAGCGCGGCGGCCGCATCACCGGATACGCCAGCGATCTCTCCTTCTTCGGCCACGCCACCTGCGAGTCCAACCAGGACCTGCAGGCGCTCCTCGCCTCACCCGACTCCTACGGCGGACCCGGCATTCTCATCCCCAGCCGCAACACCGACCTGCTCCGCTGGTGCCTCGCCAACGGCCTCCGCGTCACGCAACCACTCACGCTCATGACCACCGGCCTCTACAACGACCCCCGCGGCGCCTGGTTCCCCTCCGTGCTCTTCTAAGCAATTTGTCATCCGAGCGAATGGCGGCGAAGCCGCAGTCAGCCCCACCGCAGGTGGCACTCGCACACATCGTGGCCGTTTCATTACACTAGTTCGTGAACAATCCGCTCAGGCCCTCGTTCGATGGGGCTTCATCCCCCCCAACCATCGAAAGGAGCGCGCTCATGCGTGTCACCTCCCTCTCTCCCCGCCGTCAGCTTCTGCTGCTCGTCGCCTTCACTCTTACTGTTCCCCTCCCTCTCACAGCTCAGACCGTACACCACATAAAGACCGTCTTCGTCATCGTGATGGAGAACCACAACTGGACCGGCAGTTCGGCCTCCAACAACATCGCCGGCAACCCTGCCGCGCCGTACATCAACTACACGCTCATCCCCCAGGCGTCTTACGCGCGCAACTACAACAACCCGCCCGGCATCCATCCCAGCCTGCCCAATTACCTCTGGCTCGAGGCTGGAGACACCCTGGGCGTCTGGGATGACGGCTCACCCCAGCAGCATCATCAATCCACCACCAACCACCTCACCACACTGCTGCAGAAGGCCGGGATTTCCTGGCGTGCCTACGAAGAAAGCATCAGCGGAACCGACTGTCCCATCAACCCCGAGGGCTCGCTGGATACGAACGGCAATCACCTCTACGCGCCGCGTCACGATCCCTTCGTCTACTTCGACGACGTGACCAGCACCCTCAACACCAAATCGGCCAACTGCATCAGCCACATTCGCCCCTTCTCGCAGTTTGCCGCTGACCTGGCCAACAACACGGTCGCGCGCTACAACTTCATTACCCCCAACCTCTGCGACGACATGCACGACCCCTGCAGCGGCAGCGAGATCGCCCACGGCGACACCTGGCTCAAAGAGCACGTCCCCGCCATCCTCAGTTCCACCGCCTACCGCAGCGGCGGCGCGCTCTTCATCGTGTGGGACGAAGCCGAAACCGGCAACGGCCCCATTCCCATGCTCGTCCTCTCGCCCTTCGCCAAAGGCAATCACTACTCCAACTCGCTCTACTACACGCACTCCTCGATGCTCCGCACCTTCCAGCAGATCTTCGGCGTCTACCCCTACATCCGCTACGCCTCCAGCGCCACCAACCTCAGCAACCTCTTCGCCGTGTTCCCGTAGCGCCGCGCGAAGGGGAGGACCTGCTTTTGTCCCTCATTGTTCCGAGATGTGGGTGCCCCAGGTCTCGCTTCTGAGACCTGGGAAGGCACGAACCCTGCCCTGATCCTGTGCACTTCCTTTTCTTGTTCTGTGCACTTGCTTTTCTGGTTCTGTGCCTTTGCTTTTCTTGCTCTGTCATTCCCGAAGGGAATCTGCTTTTGCCTTTCTAATCCCTAACCCCTAATCCCTAATCCCTAATCCCTAATCCCTAATCCCTGCCTTTAAAAACCGTCCCGGATCAAATATCCCCACCGGCAACTCCGTCCTTCCCATCATCGCCAGATCCGCAATCACCTCACCCACCACACTCGCAAACTTGAACCCATGCCCTGAAAACCCGCACGCCACCGTGCAATTCGGCACGCTCGGATGCGCCCCGATCACAAAATTCTCATCCGGCGTCATGGTGTACATGCACGTCTTCGCGCGCAGCACATCTCCCTCCAGCGCCGGCATCCGCACCTTCACCCGCTCCACAATCCGCGTTAGATCCGCTTCATGAATCGCGCGATCCACCGTCTCCGGCGTACACACAATATCGCTCCCATGAATCGCCGCCTTCACGCCGCCATCCGCACCATCAATCGCCGGAAACCCATACGCCGGCGCGCCGCCCTCGGGATCCTCCGCCAGCCACACTGGAAATCTCTCCGGCACAAAATCCCCCACCCCGCCGCGCGGCTGAATCCACGCCATCACCTGCCGCGTGACCCTCAGCGGAAACACCTCTGCCAGCGCCGATTGCGCCCACGGACCCGCCGCAATCACCACATGCCCAGCCTCATACGTTCCCCGCGAAGTCCGCACTTCAACCCCGCCGCTCACAGCCTTCCACCCCTCCACCCGCTCCTCGAACCGCAACTCCGCACCCGCCTTCTCCGCCATCTTCAGATGCGCGCGGATACACTCCTCAGGAAGCAGATAACCCGCATGCGGTTCCACCACCGCCACGTCACCATCGAGCGCCCGTACCGCCGGAAACCTCCGCGCAATCTCCGCGCCGTCCAGCACTTCAAACGGAATCGCATGTTCCCGCGCCGCCGCCATCGTCCGCGACACAATCTCGCCGCCAGCGCGCCCCAGCGTCATCCCACCCGGTAATGTGCACCGGTCCCTCGCCTTCGGACCGCGCCGTCGCATCCACCTCCAGCTTCCGCCACAGCTCATACGCCCGCAGCACCAGCGGAATGTAATCCGGGCTCTCGAAGTACGCCTGGCGAATAATCCGCGACCCGCCATGCGACGACCCCAGATCATGCGGCGAAGTAAACTGCTCAATCCCCAGCACGCGCACCCCCCGCGCCGCCAGGTGATACGCCGCCGCGCTCCCCATCGCCCCCAGCCCCAGCACAATCACATCAGCCATCATCGTGAAACGAGAATAACCGAGCCCCTGCCGCACTCACCTCACGACACAAACACAAAGAGCCGGGCATTTACCCGGCTCCTCATGCTCGACCTTTAGTTGTTTCTATCTATAAACCGATCCGACAGCTACTGCACCGGCGGCTTCTCGTTCCCTTTGTGATGTTCGCGCCGTGCCGCCAGCATCTGTTCGAACTGCTG
This sequence comes from uncultured Acidobacteriota bacterium, assembly GCA_963819365.1. Classification (GTDB taxonomy): domain Bacteria; phylum Acidobacteriota; class Terriglobia; order Terriglobales; family Acidobacteriaceae; genus Telmatobacter. The sequence goes on along the minus strand of CAWFVY010000019.1, from coordinate 6,015 downwards.
CTTCTGCTGGTCGTTCATCACCGCTTCCATCTTCGTGCGGCTGTCCTGCATAATCCCCTTCGCCTTCGCCCGCCGGTCGTCCTGGCTCAGCGAAGTATCCGCCCGCAGCGCCTGCATCTGCTGCTTTTGATCGACGAGAATCGGCTTGATCTGCGCCACCTGGTCCGCGCTCAGATTCAGCTTCTTCTCCAGCCGCGCCGCCGCCTTGTCAGGATCCATCTGCCTTCCGTGCCTGCCGTGCATCTCCTGCCCGCTGCTCTGGGCCGGCGCCTGCGCCTGATCCTGCGCCATCACCATGCCCGCCGACATCACAATTCCCAGTAATACCGCCAGTTTCTTCGTATTCATACCCTCTACTCCTCCGTTGAGGACCAGCTTTCTCTCCGCTGTCTCCTCTGTTGCTTCTATGACCCGCGTCAACTCTGCAAGTTGCGATTCCACTCTTCCAAACCCGCGCCGCCTCCCTGCTGAAACCTTTGACGCGAATCCCCCCCGCGCGATGACACACCCCACAGCCTGCCCCATCGTCATTCCCTCTTTCCCTTGTTCCCTCGTTCCCTTGGTCCCTGCCCCTCGCCCCTTTAAACTGTCCTTAACGGAGTACCTTTTTCTACATGGATAAATTCCTCATCACCGGCGGCCGCCCCCTCACCGGAACCATCCGCATCTCCGGCGCCAAAAACTCCGCGCTCCCCTGCATGGCCGCCGCCATCCTCACCGGCGACGACGTCATCCTCGAAAACATCCCCCAGGTCCGCGACATCGACACCGAGCGCCGCCTCCTCGCCTCCATGGGTGCTGAGGTTGAATTATGGGACGACGGCGACACCCGCCGCACCCGCATCCGCTGCGCCAATCTCTCTGACCCCGTCGCCAAGTACGAAATCGTCAAGACCATGCGCGCCTCCTCGCTGGTCCTCGGCCCGCTCATCGCGCGCACCGGCCTCGCCCGCGTCGCCATGCCCGGCGGATGCGCCATCGGCGGCCGCCCCATCGACCTCCACCTCAAAGGCCTTGAGAAGATGGGCGCCGTCATCACCACCCAGCACGGCTACATCGAAGCCCGCGCCGAACGCCTCCGCGGCGCACACATCGTCTTCGACAAGATCACCGTCACCGGCACGGAAGACCTCCTCATGGCCGCCGTCCTCGCCGACGGCGAAACCCTCATGGAGAACTGCGCACGCGAGCCTGAAGTCATCGACCTCGCCGCGCTCCTCACCGCCATGGGCGCGCGCATCCACGGCGCCGGAACCTCCACCATGCGCATCCAGGGAGTCACCTCACTCACCGGCGCGCGCCACCGCATCTTCCCCGATCGCATTGAAGCCGGCACCTTCCTCGTCGCGGGAGCCATCACCTCCGGCGACCTCATCGTTGCCGACTGCCACATCGCCCACCTCGGCGCACTCATCGCCAAGCTGCAGGAGGCCGGCGTCCGCATCGACACCCTCGGCCGCGACGCCATCCGCGTCCGCCCCAACGGCCCCCTCCGCGCCGCCGACATCTCCACCGAGGAGTACCCCGGCTTCCCCACCGACATGCAGGCGCAATACATGGCCCTCGCCACCCAGGCCGACGGCGTCTCACTTGTGAAGGAAAACATCTTCGAGAACCGCTTCATGCATGTGCAGGAGTTAGCGCGCATGGGCGCCAACATAAGAGTCGAAGGCCGCACCGCCACAGTAATCGGTAAGTCCCGCCTATCCGCCACCAATGTAATGTGCAGCGACCTCCGCGCATCAGCGTCCTTAGTGTTAGCCGCCCTGGTAGCCGACGGCCAATCCGTACTAGACCGCGTCTACCACATGGACCGCGGCTACGAACGCATCGAAGAGAAGCTCCGCGCCGTAGGCGCAAAAATCGCCAGAGTCAGCAACGTCCCCGCCCCCCAATGCGAAGAAGCCCTGGCCAACTGACCTGTCTTCATCTTTCGTATTTACGATCTTTCCCAAACCGCGAAGCTGGGTGCCCCATCCTTGACACAGTCTCATCGTGTCAAGGGTGGGCGGCCACGAACCCGTCCCAGCGCGAACCCGTCCCAGTCCTTTTGCCGGCACTACCACAAAACTGGGTGCCCCATCCTTGACACAGTCTCATCGTGTCTAGGGTGGGAGCCCACAAATGTTCGCACAATTGGATTAGACTGTCCCCACCATGCCCAAGGGCCTTATCCGAGTCCAGAACGCCGGACAATTCCACTTCATCACGTTCAGTTGTTATCGAAGAGAACCTCTCCTGGCCTGCGATGGCGGGTACTCGGTATTCGAGCACGAACTCGAATCGACTCGGAGCCGTTATGGGTTTGTGGTGCTCGGATACGTTCTCATGCCGGAGCATGTCCACCTGCTGCTGAATGAGCCTCCCGTTTCCTCCCTCGCCGTCATTCTCCAGGTGTTGAAACAGCAAACCGATGTTCAGTGAAGCGGTCCGGGTAGTCCAGAGTGTCTTGGCAGGCAACCCGGGTCTTTGAAAGGCTTAATTCACCACGATTCGATCTCCCTCGGAACGACCTTTGGCGTTTATGATCCTTTCAAGGAAGACCTATGACAGAAGACGAGAATCTCGTCAAAGGGAAGTCTGGTGGCGCCGAAGCGTCCGAGGTTGGGGCAACGCCAAAGAGAAAGGCCACCAAGAAAGCTTCACGACAAACCAAAACATCGAGAAAAGTGTCGGCGGCTAAAAACGCTGCAAAGCCGGCCCCGCCAAAGAGACCTTATCCACGAGTCGCATTGGAACAGGCCTTAAAGGTGCCAATTGCTCTCAAGGAGAAGAATGGCGGAAATGCATGGCCACCTGCCGACGTTGCAAATGCTATCGGGCTTTCGCCGAAAAACCCCGATTTCTTTTTTCTCGCTGCGGCCTCACGAGATTTTGGGCTCACAGAGGGTAGTCGAGATTCCGAATTCATTTCGTTGACTACATTTGGACGCGATGTTGTCTATGCCCCAAGCAAAGAAGAGGAGGAGAAACAACTTCGCCAAGCCTTAACCAAAGTCGACATTTTCCGCCGGGTACTTGAGTACTATAAGGGCGCCAATTTGCCAGAAATGCAGTATCTCGGGAACACTTTAGTTCGTGAATTCCAATTACCACCGGCATTTCACGAGGAGTTCTCTCAACTCTTCCAGGAGAACTGCGCGTTCCTGAAGATTGGATCCGGGTTTTCCCGATCCACCAGTGGGACTCCTGCGAGTAAGCCTGCTGAAGACGGCTCTACGGTGGTTATTGCTGAACCGAAAAATGAAACTGGATTGCGGTGCTTCGTTGCAATGCCCTTCAAAGAACAACGCCACCCGAAAGGCTTCTTTGACGAAGTCCTTAGATCTTTAATCGCACCTGCAGGGAGGGACGCCGGATTTGCTGTGTTCACCGCGAACCGTGATGGCAGCGACGTGATCCAAGCGACAATCGTTAACCAGCTTCTCGATGCCGACCTAGTGATCGTCGACCTAACCGAGAATAATCCGAACGTACTGTTCGAGTTGGGCCTCCGAATCGCAGAGCAAGAAGAAAGACCGGTGGCAATCATTCGCGCCAAAGGCACCCCACCGATCTTCGATGTGGATAACATGTTAAGGGTCTATGAGTACGACCCGAATCTCTGGGCAAGTACGGTGGTTCAGGACAGGCCAAAGCTGACAGAACACGTTAGAGGAACATGGGGCAACCGCGAGAGCAAACTGACTTTTATCGGTATCCTTCGTGAACGCAAGTCCTGACACGAAGAAGAGGCTTGCTCCCCTACCTTTGCCAGTCGGCGGGTGACCCGTGCCCCGGTGAGTGAAAAGAGGTGATCTTAGCGGCTATGGATCATTCCAAAAAAGATCGACCGACGGCGGCGGCGAGCTGGACTACAGCCGTAGCGACAGTCTGGATCGCTGCGTTCACCATAGTAATGGCGGTCGTTTCGTACTTTCAATTGAAAGAGATAAGGTCCGGGGCACAGGACGCGAAAGAAGAGCGCGTTGAATATCGCCCAACAACAAGCTGACGCGCTCACACACACCGTAACTGTGTTGAATGGGCAGCTTAAAGCGCAACAAGATCAGGCATTGGCTGCCCCAGAGTTCTGCTGCGGTGGCTACCAGTTGCAGACCTCGAGCCGGATATCGATCTCATTACGGCGGACTTACCTAAAGGGTTTGGAATCAAACTTCGAAACTCGGGTAAGGGCGCAGCTGGCGGAGCGAGGACTACAGCAATCGTAGGGGACGGCGTAGAAATCTCATTTGATCACGCGTGGGATATCGGGCCGAATCAGACGGACGCAACTGCGACGCCTGTGACGATCTATATCAAAGAGCAAGACGAGAAATCTAGGGTGCGCGTCAACGGTGACGACAACAGCAGGCCAAAGGTTATTTTAAGCGCGTCGTCGGGAAAGGCCCAAAAACACTGTGCACATTCTATGAGAACAAGGATCACGCCTGGTATCGAAGAGTCACGACGCTTGACTTCACCGACGATCTCCGTTACCCGGCGCGGCGAACCGACCCGCTTGGCAAGAAACCCGATCTGAAGTGCCCTCCTAGATGATTCGCCGGGTGCCCATCCAAGCTCTGCTTGGGCGGGAAGGACCTTAACCCAGCCTCTACCCTCGACCAACCGCGCTTCTGCTGTTGCCTATCCCGTCCCCACATCGAATCCGCGGTACCGCCCCGCAGGGGCGGATCGACGATAGCCAGGACAGGTCCGAGCCACGCTAGGACGCCGTCCCGGGAACCAAGTCCTCCACTTGCCGCCCTTGTTCCCTGGCTCCCTAGATCCCTGTCTTATGTGACCGCGCGCACAGCCACCCCACCCGAAACCGCGCAGACTAACGTCTTGCCGCCTCTCCGGCGACGTGGGGAATCCGTTCCCAAACATCCCGTCCCGGCTGCCGCGACCCCGTCCCGCCCCGGCCCGGCCCGCTTGCGCCCGCCCCCACCCCCTGCCGCCCCGCGTCGAAGTCGCGTGCACGAGCGACGGCAACTCGACAGGAAAGCCACCCTCCCCCCCGGTCGCAGCCACTCAGCCACTTGGCAAGGACGGGGAACCTACCCCCTCCCCCCACCGCCGCTCCAGAAGCGTTGCAAAGGCCCTACCACCCCCCACCGTCATCCCATGATGTGGAACGCGCGAGCAAGCCGAGGTGGACAGAAACAACCAGGGAGCCGGCCCCAGCCAAACCCACCCCCCACCCCCCCCACCGGGTGCATCAAGAATGGTGCAATTGACGCCATCGACCCGCCCCCCAGTGATCCAGCTCACATCCCCCGCAGCGGCAAGGAGATGTTCATACCGGCAAGCCCGGCGGCGAATCCGTCCCGCAACATTCCCTACCAACCCACGAGCAATCAGCCCTAACCTCGGACCATGCGCGCGCTCCGACTCAGCCTTCTCGCTCTCCCCCTCCTCGCCGCCATCCCAGTCACCCCGCTCCGCGCGCAGCCATCCCCCACCGCCGACCCCGCGCAACTCCCCCAGCGCGACGGCTCACACGACTTCGACTTCCTCATCGGCGACTGGAAGGCCCACGTCCGCCGCCTGCCCGACCGCCTGAATAACTCCAACCACTGGGTCGTGTACGACGGCATCTCGAACCACCACAAGCTCCTCGACAGCAACGCCAACTTCGAGCAGTTCGACGTCACCAGCACCGACAAGAAGCTCCGCATCAAGGCCCAGACGCTGCGGATGTACAACCCCGCGACCCACCAGTGGAGCATCTATCTCGTCGACCTGAACGACGGCACTCTCGACGTCCGCCCGTGGTCGGGTCCTTTACCGGAACGCGCGGCGAGTTCTACGACCAGGAGCACTAAAGGGCCGCGCCATCCTCGTCCGCTACCTCTGGCTCAATCTCTCCCCCACCTCCTCCCGCATGGAGCAGTCCTTCTCCCCCGACGGCGGCAAGACCTGGGAAGTCAACTGGATCTGCGAGCTATCCCGCTAGCCAAAGCAGAGCGTGCCCGGTGCCCCCGAGCCGGCCCTGAGCTTGCCGAAGGGTCCCTCGCCTTTGGGGACCGGGGA
>CAWFVY010000018.1:0-187992 GCA_963819365.1 uncultured Acidobacteriota bacterium | reverse complement strand
AAACCGCCGTTCATCGCTGTACCATTGACCATGATTCCTCGTAGACGGCTAAGGAGGATTATGAACCGTTCGTTGGCGTGCGGTGTTCTTGCGGCTCTCGTGTCGGCGCCGTGCCTGGCTCAATCGGCCTCCGAGCCGGCGCTGCCTTATTCCCCCAGCCTCGATGTCAGCTCGATGGACCGGAGCATCGATCCTTGCACCGATCTCTACACCTACTCGTGCGGCGGCTGGCAGAAGAAAAATCCCATTCCGCCCGACGAGACTTCCTGGTCGGTTTACGCAAAACTCTACCGGGAGAATCTCGCGTTTCTGCGCGGAATCCTGACCACAGCGGCGGCCGCGAAATCGGGCCGGGACCAGGTGACGCAGGAGATTGGCGATTTTTTTGGCGCGTGCATGGATGAATCCGCCGTCAACCAGCGCGGAGTGGCGGCGATTCAGCCGCAACTGGATGCCATCGCGGCACTCACGTCTACGCGCGATATAGCCCCTCTCGTCGCGCATGTCACTTTGCCGTTTGGACGAACCTTGCTCTTTGGCGCGGGCTCCACCCAGGACCCCGACGATTCCGAGAAGGTGATCGCCGACCTGGATCAGGGTGGCCTCGGCCTTCCCGATCGCGACTACTACACCAAGGAGGACGCCAAGTCGAAGGAGATTCGCGAACGATATGTCCAGTACGTCGCGAAGGTCTTTGAACTGCTGGGCGACAAGCCGGAAGCGGCCGCCAAAAATGCCGCCATCGTGATGGGGCTCGAGACAGCCCTGGCCAAGGCTTCGTGGACTCGCGTCGAACAGCGCAATCCGTACAATCTCAAAAACAAGATGAAGATGGGCGAGCTGGAGAAGACTGGTCCCCGCTTTCGACTGGTCATCGTTCTATCGCGACTCGAACTATCCGCAGTTCGAAACCCTGAACGTGGAGTCGCCCAAATTCTATAAGCAACTGAACGAATCCTTGTCCGGCGTGCCCCTCGAGCAATGGAAAACGTACTTCCGCTTTCATGTTGCTAACGCGTACTCGCCGTTCATTTCCCAGCCGTTTGTGGATGAGAATTTCAACTTTTATCGCGCCTATTTGCGCGGAGCCAAAGAGCAGCAGCCGCGCTGGCGCCGCTGCGTGCAGTACACCGATTACAACCTGGGCGAAGCGCTGGGGCAGGCCTATGTTGCCATGGCCTTTTCGCCTCAGCTCAAAGCTGACGCGCTGGACATGGTCGACCGTATCGAAGCCGCGATGCGCGAACGCATCATGCACCTCGACTGGATGAGCGACGAGACCAAGAAGCAGGCCTTGGTAAAGCTCGCCGGCATTCGCAATAAGATTGGCTACCCCGATACGTGGCGCGACTACTCCTCCGTCAAGCTTGTACCCAATGACTTCGCGGGCAATGTGCAGCGCGCGGGAAGCTTTGAGCTGCACCGCCAGATCAACAAGATCGGAAAGCCGGTGGATCACGGCGAGTGGGAAATCTCCGCCGCGACCGTGGATGCCTACTACAACCCGCAGATGAACGACATCAATTTCCCCGCCGGCGTGTTGCAGCCGCCGCTTTACGACCGCAAACTCGACGATGCGCCCAACTACGGCAACACCGGTGGAACCATCGGGCACGAGCTCACCCACGGTTTCGATGACGAGGGGAGCCAGTACGACGCCACCGGCAATCTGAAGGACTGGTGGACCAAGGCAGACCGGGAGAAGTTTGACGAGCGCACCAAGTGCGTGGACGATCAGTATTCCTCGTATGTCTCGGTCGAGGATGTCCACCTGAATGGAAAGCTGACCCTGGGCGAGAACGTCGCGGACCTCGGCGGTGAAATTCTGGCATTCATGGCGTGGCAAAGCAAGACCAGCAGCATGAATCTGCAGCCCGTCGATGGTTTGACGCCGGAGCAACGCTTCTTTGTGGGCTATGCGCAGTGGGACTGCGCCAACGAGCGCCCCGATGATCTGCGCATGCGCGCGGCCGTCGATCCACACTCGCCCGCCAAGTTCCGCATCAACGGCGTAGTCGTCAACATGCCGGAATTCCAGAAGGCGTTCAGTTGCAAAGCCGGTCAACCGATGGTCCGGCCAGCCAACCAGATTTGCAAGGTGTGGTAGAAGACCGCGGGATTGTGCGCTCACCGGGCACCGCGTGCCCCATCGATGCGGGTGCCCCGTCCTGGCTCTGCTAGGGCGGGAGGGATCTCCGCATCACCAATCACCCCTCACAGACCACTCGACCACCCGACCACAACCAACCACCCGATCACTAACCACTAACCACTAATCACTAGCCCTGTAATCACACACCAATATCGTAAGATCATCCTCCTGGTTCGGAGCCCACGCCTGCACTCTCCGAATGACCTCCGTGGCGGCTTCTTGCGGCCCCATCGATCTGCCCGTCCTGATCGCCTCCATCAGCGCACTATCCCCAAACATCTCGCCCCCGGCGTTGCGCGCCTCCACAATGCCATCCGTGTAGAGCACAACCCGGTCACCCGGCTCCAACACAACCGTCCGCTCGCTGTACTCGATGTCTTCCGCCGCGGCCAGCAGCAATCCATTCTCCGCCACATCGCTCACTTCGCCATCGCGCATCAACAGCATGGCCGGATGTCCCGCGGCCGCATAGCGCAGTTCGCCTCGCTCGGCATCCAGGTGCGCATATGCCGCGGTCACATATTGGCCCTGAGTGTTGCCGAACAACGCCCGGTTCATCCCCGTCAGCACCAGGCCCGGATGCGCCCCCTGCTCGCGCTGTGAGATCGCCGCCATCTTCACCATCGACGCAATCAGCGCCGCGGGAACGCCGTGCCCGGAGACATCCGCAATCAGCAGCCCAGCCCGCACTCCGTCTGCCACCAGGAACTCATACAGGTCCCCCGCCACCGAACTCATCGGCACGTATCGCGCCGCTACCTTGAACGCCGCCGACTCAGGAAACGATGCCGGCAGCAGCGAAATCTGAATCCGGCGCGCCAGCTCCAGCTCCCGTTGAATCTCGTTCAAGTCTTCGTCGCGCTGGAGCGTGCGCCGCGCCGCCACGTAACCCAGGCACCCAAGAAAAACCGCGAATCCATAAGGCTCGACCGTGCGATGGAGCCAGCGCTCTCCCATCGTATTGTCCCAGAGAGCCAGAACCACAAAGCAGAGCAGCCCCCTGCGCATCACCACAAAATCGCGGTTCACCGCTCCCTGCAGATAAGTCCGTACCAGGATGAATGGAAGCGCCGCGATGACAACCACGTTGTTGATGGTGTGAAGCACCGGCTGCCGGCCCACAATCAGCGTGGCCGTTGCGAGACCGAGAAAGATCGAAACCAGGATCGCCGTGTAAAGCTTTCCGCGTCGTGGCAGAAGTCCTGCCGCCTCGAAGAATAGGAACGCCGGGACCGGAACCAGGAAGTTCGTAATCCACCGGAGATTGGCGAACAGTTCCTTTCCCGCGAGCATGAGGCCCAGCAGCCCGGTGTCAAGCCACAGTCGCTGCCCATACAAAAAAGCGAACGCCGCCAGCCACAACAACATCGCATCGAACCTGCGGCGAAGCAGCGAAAAACAAGCGCACAGCAGTCCCACCGTCGTGAACGCAGCACCCAGAAAAAGGAACGGCTCGTCGCCGTGAAAAATGCGCAGTACGTCATCCGGGGTCATCTGCATGTCGGCCAGAACCATACATCGCATCCTAAAACATCGTGCTTCGGCAAAATCGGCGCAGCACTAATCACTACTCACTAACCACTAATCACCAACTTCCACCCGCCAATAGTCCGCTCCCGCCAGCCGCATCAACCGCGCCGTTCCCTCAAACATGTGCAGAAACTCCGCCGTCAGCGGCGACCACGCTTCATCCCCTAACCGGAACAACGCGCCTCCGATCGGCGTCAACGGAGCGCCCTCCGCCATCAACTTGTCCTTCAGCAGGTACACGTGCGCGCTGCCGCCCCACGCGCTGTCGCAGTAGTAGCGCCCTGCGTACGCAGCAAACTCCGCGGGCACGCGAAACACCGTCGGCCCGTCATACTTCGCGCCCGCATACCACTCCGGCCCATACGACACTTCAATCACCGGCTGCTTCTTCTTCGCGTCCTCCGGTGCACCCTTCCCATCCTCCTTGCGCCCGAAGGCGAACGCGTACGTCGCATGCGAACCCGGCACCGTCGAAACGAACGAGTCCCCGCCCTCCCGCTGCAGCGGAATCGTCTTCTCCCCACCCACCAGTGAAAGCCGCTTCCCCTCCGCCGCAAACACCAGCTTGCGCCCATCGGGAGCCGCGTAGGTCCCGGCATACTCCGCGGCATTGTCCACATCCAGCGGATCCGCAATCGCAGGCGCCGCCGGGAGCGTCTTCCCTTCCCGTTGCGCGCGCAGCAACTTCACGGCATACTCCGTCACCGCCGTCGGCCTATACCCCTGCATGGCATTGATCGACGCAAACGCCGCCACGCCGCCATCCAGATCCACGTGGATCGACGACGCAAACGCCACCATCCCTCCCGTGTGCCGCAGAATCCTGTGCCCATCCAGCGTGTCGACCGCGATGCCGTACCCGTAGCTCGACGTCGGGCTGAACTCTTCCGCCTTGATGTGCGCCGTCGAAAACAGCTTGAACCCTTCTTCTGAAACGATGCGCCCTCCCGGCCCCTTCCCGCCGTTGAGCATCATGCGCGCGTACCGCGCCATATCCTCGGGAGTCGATTGGATACACCCGGCCGTATCGTCCATCACCATGTTCGGCGCAGGCGACAGCTTGCCCTGCCGCGGATACACCTGGTCGTCCCAGAACGGCTGATATCCCACCGCCGCCCGCGCGCGATCGGCCGTCGTAATCACGCCGCGCGTGCTCTTCATCTCCAGCGGCTTGAAGATGCGCTCCTCCACGCAATACGCGCCACGGCCGCCCATCCAGCTTCACCGCCAGCAGCCCCAGCATGTCGAAGCCCGCGTTGCAGTAGTGGAAATGCTCGCCGGGCTTGAATCCCTGCACCAGCCGCGCCGCAGGATCGGCACTGAACATCGCGAGATTATCCGGCAGCCCCGAAGTGTGCGTGAGCAGATGATGCACCGTCACCAGCCCGAACTCGGTCACAATCGGCAATCCCGGCAGATACTCGAGCACCGGCTTCTGCACGTCGAGCTTGCCTTCATCGCGGAGTTGCAGCAGAACCAGCGCGACAAACGACTTGGTAATCGACCCAATCTGGAACAGATGATCGGTCGTCACCGCCTGCTTCAAATCCACATTGGCGTAGCCAAACCCCGCCGTCCGCAGCGTCTTCTCCGCGTCCGTCAGGCCCAGCGTCAGCCCCGGCGCGTTCATCGCCTGCATATACGCGACGATATACGCGTCGAGCCCGTCATCGAGCGGCCCTGAAGCTGCAGGCATTGGCATCGCGGCCCGGATTTCAGGCGTCCAGAACAGCGACGCGCCGGCGGCGGCTGCGGAGGTAGACAGAAACGTGCGGCGGGAAAGTCGTTGCATTGACATAGATTGGACCGAGAATAGCATGCGATTGCGGATGATAATCTCGCCCCCGCGCCAACCCCGCTAACTCGCCTGCCCCGGCTGACTCCGCTGCTTTGGTGCGATAATGAACTGAACCGGAATTGCGCTCCGGTGCGCCTGATCAAGTGAATTTGCCCAACTCCATCACGATGAGCCGGATCGTTATGATCCCGCTGATGCTTTGGATCCTGTCGCCGCATTTCCCGTGGCAGGCGGGCGCCGCGCCGGAGCTGCTGGCGGCCATCCTCTTCGTGCTCGCGTCCATCACGGACGGCGTTGACGGCTACCTGGCCCGCAGGCGCGGCCAGATCACCACCATGGGCATGCTGCTCGACCCGCTGGCCGACAAGATCATGGTCACCGCCGCGCTCATCGCGCTCGTCGCGTACGAGCCGCAGGTGGTCAAGGTCTGGATCGCCGTCGTCATCATCGGCCGGGAGTTCCTGATCTCAGGGCTCCGCTCCATCGCCGCGTCAGAAGGATTCACCATTCAGGCCAGCGATCTCGGCAAGCTCAAGACGGTCATCCAGATTGTCGCCGTGGTCTCCGCGATCCTCGCCCACCACTGGTATCAGTGGGACTTCTGGCTGATTACGATCCCCGTCCGGTGGACCGCCATCACCGCCATCTATTTCTGCGCGGCGGTGTCGATCATCTCCGCCATCGACTACTTCATCGGCTTCTGGAAGCAGATCGACCGCGCCTCCAAAGACCGCCGCAGCTCCTTCGTCCTGAGCCGCCGCAAAGGCACCCAAAGCGCCAACTGAAGAGACACGCCTGTACCACTCAATGAATTAATAAAATGACACTCGGGTGACATCCGCTTGTGGTCGTCCCGGCTAGATTTTCTTTAGTAGGTCTTCAGCGTGCTTCCCTCGGCTGCCTGCAATGAGCGAACCCACCAACATTCCGGCAGAACAACCGTCTGTTCTCGCCTATTCTTATGGGATTTATCTAGGGTTTCGCATATTCATCATGCTGCTGGCTGCAGTGGTAGTGGGAGTCACTCCGCAAGCCGGCGTCATGTTCAATCTTGCCATTGGCTTTTTGCTGCTTGCCGTTGTCATGTTTTGCTGCCTGGGAAGCCCTCGGCATAACCTTCACTTGCTTACGGCTAGCTCCGCTCGGTGGGCAGTCCTTTTCCTCCTGGCAACGGGCTGCAGCCTCGCGTGGAGCGTTACCTCCTCGTTGGCCGCGGCGGTGGCCTTCTGGTGCGCCATGGCTTCGAACTGCGGCGTTGTCGTTCTTCTTATGCGCACGCAACCCGTGAAATCTGTCGCGCACGGACTGATGAAAGGGTTCACGCACGGCGCTTGCATGGTGGCCATCATTGCGTGGATGTTGCCAGGAACCGACGACAGCCGGCTTGGATACGAAGGCCTGCTCGGCACCAACGACATCGGATTTCTCTGTGCTTTCGCGTTCTATTGCGCACAGTACCTGGTTGTCGTTCGCAAGGAAAAACATCCCGTCGCACTGGTAGTGCTGGGCATGACCATGCTGCGCAGCCTCAGTAAAACGACCATCATTGCGTTTCTCGTCGGCCAGGCGTTTCTTCTGTTCGCGAACAGCGCCATGCCTCGGCGCAAACGAATCAGGGTTGCAGTGGTGGCGCTGGTACTTGTTCTGCCTTTCTGGACGTTGATGTCGTCCTATATCGACAGCTATGCATCGAGCAACCAGCCTGAAAACCTCACAGGACGTCTCGGGATATGGCTGATCATGATCTCTAACGGCATAGAAATGCCCTTGTTTGGACATGGCTTTCATTCTGTCTGGCAAGTCATCCCGCCCTATGGCCCGGAGCAGTTTGAAGTCCGCCATGCGCACAACGAGATCATCCAGCAGTTTTACGCCTATGGAGTCACGGGCGTCATTTTGTTTTGCGGTATCTACACCAGCTTCTTCCTGCAAGTCCGCAAGCTCACACGTAGTCCTCTGCGAAGTTATCTCTTTAGCCTGCTCATCTTCGTGCTGATTCGCGGAGTAGCTGATACAGAAGCTTTCGATCTTTCGCTGCCCATGTGGATGATTCTGTTATTCAGCGCTCTTATGAGAGAAGCAACGGAAGAAAGCTGCGTTGTCAGTCAGGCCGAAGGCTCCAGTTTCAGAGGGCCATTGACCGGACCCGTCAAGGTGACGAACACTCGCCCCGCTTGACATGCCTCAAGCTATCTCGTCACAAGCTTCTCTATAGGTTGAGCTTCGCCCGGTGTCGCGCTTTTGCTGGTGTGTCATTCCGGAAGGGAATCGGCTTCTCGGTCCTAATTCCTATCCTTATCGACTGGAGTCCTTCTATCCACCACCCGATACCCCTCCGGCACCTCAAAATATGACGGCTCGGGCTCCGATGTCGTCAGCTCCCTCACCGTGAAAACCTGCTTGCCGGTCTGCGGGTTATCGACAATCGACGACAGGTTGATTCCCAGCCGCGTCGAGAACCAGAACTCGCGCACCGCCACCATCTCGCGATCGTTCCCCATCGTCCCCGGATTAAACGTGGTGGTCTCGCGATACCCGTGCGTCTCGAGTCCCTGCACAGTTCCCATCCCCAGATCCTCCGCCTGCACGAAGCCGCGGCCGTCCGGCAGCGGCCCGGACTGCCGCAGCCTGGGCTGGTAGGCGGCGCTGGCTGACCCGTCATACCGCATCAGCTCGCAGACCTTCTTGCGCGTCCAGCAGTTGTACCAGATGTGCTGCTCGGGATCGGCGATCTGAAAGACGTTCATCTCCGACTTGATATCCCCGCCCTTCGGCACCAGAATCCATCGCTCCTCGTAGATCCTTCCCTTGCTGTCGCGCGCAATGCCGCGCTCATTCGCCAGGGTAAAAGAGCCGCCGGTGGCCAGCGGGTGCGACCACTCAGCAGCCAGCTTCATGCTGAATGGCGCGCCCCGTTTTGGCGAGATGTAGATGCTCTCCATGGGGCCGGTTCCGCTGAGGCTGGCTCCTCCGTCGGAGAAGCTCACCACCGGCGGACCTGCAGGCTGAGCGGCCTGGTTCTGCGCCGTGGCGGAACCCGCGAGTTCCGCGATCAGAACGATGAGAGAAGGCAAAATCCACAGACGGAAGCGCATGACACCTCCCGGGCTGCCGACAGTATAGCCAGATTCAGCGCCGGAGTTACATCTAAAGCACCGCGCCGGGAAGTTCCGTCGCCTGTAGTTCTCACCATGACGCGAAAAAGCCCCGGCGCAAGCCGGGGCTTTTTCGTTCTGCCGTGGAGAAGCCGCTTGTGTGTCGGACCTACGCCATTGCCACATGCACGGCTTCGGGGATCCGCACCACAGGCGCTGCCGGATTGACCGGACCTGCTGTGATGGGAGTCGCCGGAATAGTCGTGCCGCGGGTGAGGCGATGGACGAAGTGATACGGCGGCCAGGGGCCTGAGAGCTGCATCTGGCAGTCCCTCAGCGTGGCGCTGGTTGAATGAAACTTGTTCTGATACCTCTCCACGCACTTGCGGTCGATCAGGTGCGCTACATCCAGGACCATCTTGCCGCTCTCCGTCAGCCGGCAGCTAACTTCCTCATCCAGAGGATTGAAGAGCCGGTGCATCTGGAAGCTGACCGCCCGTGCCCGGGTCTGGCGCTCCCGCTGCCGCACGGCGTTCTCGCGAAGATTGGAAAGATACTCGCGCCCCACGCCCTCGGCCGGTCCGTGATGACTGAGTTCCTTCGTGCAGCAATCCTCCACGAAGATCTTCAGGTGCATCTCGGTCTTCCCGCGCAGCTTATCGATATTGGTCTGAAACTGGCGCTGGTTTGAGCGGATCGACTTGCGGAGCGATTCGTCGTCGCTGAATACCGTCCCAAAGCGGAATGGCAGAACGGTCGAGTGTTGAAAGCAGTCGGCGATCACACGCGCGTGATCGATCCCCGCCTTCTGATTCAAATTCTCTGCTGGATTATGCTCGCTGACTATAACGGCTAGGTCGCTGGCGGGATACAGGAAGACCTGGTTTCCACTTACGCCAAGGACGGTCTCTAACGGGACTGGTTTGCGATGACGGGCCAACTCTGGAAACGCTTGCTTTTCACCAATGCAGTAGGCATACCATGCCATGTTGGAACACTCCCTGCAACGCCGGTAAGCGCTGCCCTGTGCGAAACTTCGGAAACCCCGGGAAAAAATCTGCATGCTGGCGTACATAGCCGGGCTTAGGTGGTTAGCAATACCCGGTCGAACTGTACGGAATACTAGGCCCGCGAAAACACGATTGGCAAGCACGGCCGTCACATCTGCTGAGAAAAGGTCACTTACTAAGGTAAAGTCGTATTCGTATCGTCACAAGATAATTTACTCCGAGGAAAACAGCCGTCTCAGGCGTATCCTCAGCGGGAAAAGGCGGCGCTCGCACCGGATGCGGTGCAAATGACCCCTCGGGGCGTGCAGAACGGTAATACGGCTGTCATTTTGGGCCTCGTATACTGGCCTCATGCCGACGCGTCTCCCCTCTTTTCCCGCCGCTCTCCTTGGGTTGGCTGTCCTTATCCCGGTTCCCCGCGCCCATGCCTGGGGTAACGAAGGTCACCGCATGATCAACCGGCTGGCCGCAAGCGCCTTGCCCGCGGACATTCCCAGCTTCCTGCGCTCGCTGGCGGCGATTCAGCAAATTGAATACCTTGGCCCCGAGCCCGACCGCTGGCGGTCCCCCGGCGAACCCGAGCTGGTCGCGGCGCAGGCTCCTGAGCACTTTATCGACCTCGAGCCCGCCGACGCTCTGGGGCCCCTGCCCCATAAGCGTTTCGATTTCATGCAGAAGGCCTATGCCGCCGGCCAGAAACCGGACCGCATCGGGCTGCAGCCGTGGCAGGCCACCGAGGTCTGGGAGCGCCTGAAGGCCGCCCTGCGCGAGTACCGCCAGCTCTCCGCCGCCCACCAGGACACCCACGACGTCGAGCAGGCCGTCATCTTCTACGCCGGCTGGCTGGGACATTATGTGGGCGACGCCTCCCAGCCGCTCCACACCACCGACAAATACAACGGCTGGGTCGGGCCAAACCCCAATGGCTACACCACTGAGCACAAGATCCACTGGCAGTTTGAGGGCATTTTCGTGGGCGCCAACCTGCACGCCGCCGACGTTCAGCCGAAGATGACGCCGGCCCACGCGATCGAAGGCGACATGTTCGACGGCTACATGGCCTATCTCCGCCACACCTCCACGTATGTGGAGAAGGTCTACCGGCTTGAGAAGGCCGGCGGATTCACGGGCGCGGGCACGCCGGAGTCGAGGGACTTCACGGCCGATCGCCTGGCCGCCGGGGCCAGCATGCTCCGCGACATGATCTACACGGCGTGGGTCGACAGCGCCAAACCCGTTCCCCAACCCAACTACTAGATATGACGCCGTTGCCGGCCGGGCGGCACAGCAGAATACATTGACCCCTATGCCAGTACACTCTCCGACATTCTCACCCGTGGCTTCTTCGCCCGGAACCGGAACGCATACGGGTTCACATCCACGCGGGCGTCCTCAAACCCCGCCGCCGTCAATCGCTCCGAAAACGTACCCGGATCCACCGTCGTCAGCGTGTCGAACACATGCAGCCACCGCAAAGACCGGCTCCGCAAACTGTCCGTCCCCGCAAACACACCGCCCGGCCGAAGCACCCGCAGCACCTCTCCGAGCAATCGATCCTGCAGCTCGGCTGAGGGAATATGGTGCAGCATCGTCAGGCAGACCGCGCTGTCAAACGAGTCGGACCCAAGAGAACTCCGCGTCGCATCTTCGCACAGCACCGTAACGTTATGCCCCGACAGGCGCCGCTGCAGCTTCTTAGCCATGCGCGGATTGATCTCCACGCACGTCAGGTGGCGGGCGGGATTCATCAGGTGATCGGTGGCCGCACCGAACCCCGGCCCGATCTCCAGAACCTGTTTGCCCAGCTCGACGCCCTCAAGCGTCCACGGCAGAGCGTACATGCCAACCACCTCTTTCCAGCGTTTCGAATTGCACAGCCAGCGATGTGCGAGGTTCATCGTGCCTCCATGGAAGACATCGACAACACCATACTCTCCGCGCACATCCGCGCCACGACGTACACCCACTCTCAGCGCGATCCAGATTTGCCATGAGAACCAGGTTTGAAAGTTCCTGGATGATGCGGCCGCGTCGGGCTAACCGCGCAACTGTGCCTCTGCGATTGCCGGAACGCGCCGCAGAACGCCGGTGAGCGTCAGGGTCAGCAGCGCCACCACCGGAATGGCCAGCAGCAGCCACGCCAGCAGCGCCTGGCCGGCCATCAGTCCCAACTGGGTGACGAGCGGACCCGAGATATGCAGCAGTTGCAAAGGCGAATGGGTCAGAGCCGAAATATCTGCAGTCGCTGCATTCGCGGCCGGGGCGAGCTTTCCGCCCAGCCTCACGAACGGCACAATCAGCACCAACTGGAACGGCATCGCAGCATAGTTGGCTGCCTGGATGGCCGGCAGATTCAAGCGAAAGACGACCGCCAGCAGCACGCACAGCCCGGTGGGCACGCCCACCAGCGGGATGCAGCCGAGCACGAAGCCGAGAGCGAGTGTGAGCGCCAGCCGCTGGGGCGATATGCCCTCGCGCAGCCAGGCCGCTGCCTTCCGCTTCATGCTTTCGAAGGTGAATGCCGTGCGCTTCATCTCTTATTTACCTTTACGCGTATAGATGCCTATTGGGATTCAACAGCGATTGAAACTTTTAGTTGCGTACCAAGTTGGGCAGCATCGTTCCTCAATCGCCGGCTTGCGTGACCTTGGAAACCTGCCGCTCTCAAGTGGTTCCTGAGGCCCATCCGTGACAGATCACTCGTCCCGATTGGCTGTCTCGGCTGCCTGTCCGGCTCTGCGCCGCAGCTCCGCGATCACCCATTCGACCTTCCAGTCGAGCTCGAGCATGCCGTCTACTACGAGGTCGGCGTGGGCGCCGGAGGGTCGCACCCACTGGTCGGCGGACGGCCGCACGGTAGCGTCGTATTGCTCCCGGACCGACTCCGGAGTGCGGCCGCGGTCCACCACGTCGCGATTCAGACGCCGCTCGTAGCAGAGGTCGTCGGGCGCATCGACGTACACGCGCAGCTTGTACATGGGCAGCAGCTCGGCGTAGCAGAGAGCGAAAATCCCCTCGACGATGACAAACGGGGCCGGCCTTACCGTCTCAGTCTCGTTGAGCACGCGCGTGTGGGTGGCGAAGTCGTAGAGAGGCCGCTCGATCGCCTCGCCCCGCGCCAGCGTCGCGACATGCTCGGCCAGCAGGGAGCTTTCGATGGTCGCCGGATCGTCGAAGTTGGTGCGGGCGCGCTCTGCCGGTTCGAGATGGGACAGATCGCGATAGTAGTTATCCAAGGGAAAGTGAATGCCGCCGAGGATGCGGGCCAGCTCTTCGGCCAGCGTGGTCTTGCCCGACCCGGAGCAGCCGGCAATGCCCAGCACTACGGGCTGAATTGGCGGCTTGTGCTCGCCGCTCACGGTTGTGCGCCTGCCGCCGCATCAATGGAAGCGGCGATCCGCGGCGCCAGCCGGGTGAGCAGACTGGCCAGGCGCTGCTCGACTTTGCGCCCGGCCTCGAAGACTTCTTCGTGGCTGAGCTGGGTTGCGCTGAGGCCGGCGGCGAGATTGGTGACGCAGGAGATGCCCAGGACCTCGATGCCCATGTGGCGGGCAACGATGGTTTCAGGAACGGTGGACATGCCGACCAGCGTCGCGCCCAGGGTGCGGAAGGCGCGGATTTCGGCGGGAGTTTCGAAGCTGGGGCCGGGCGTGGCCAGATAGACGCCCTCGGCAATCTCGAAGCCTTCTTCGGCAGCGGCCTGGTCTGCCAGCGCGCGAAGGGGCCGGGAGTAGGCCTCGGTCATGTCGAAGAAGCGCAGGCCGGCCGTAGGAATGCAGGCGAAGCGCGGCTCGTTGGGGCCGGTAAGCGGATTCCAGCCCATGAAGTTGATGTGGTCGGCGAGCGCCACGAGCTGGCCGATCTCCAACCCCTCCGCGATGCCGCCGGCGGCGTTGGTCAGCACTACGGCGCGGATGCCGAGCGCGCCGAGCACGCGCATGGGAAAGGTGACCTCGGCGGAGTGTAGCCCTCGTAGTAATGGACGCGGCCCTGCATGAGGAGGACGGACACGCCGCCGAGCTGTCCGGCGACCAGCCGGCCGGAATGGCCTTCGACGGTTGATTGGGGGAAGTTGGGGATCTGGCCATAGGGGATGACGGTGGGGGCGGTGACCGCATCGGCGGCCGCTCCCAGGCCCGAGCCGAGAACGATACCCACGCGCGGAGCCGGCCCGCCCAGCCGGGCGGTGACAAACGCCGCCGCCTCTGCGACTTGATCGAAATAAGAAGCCATTGAAACAAGATTAAGGCAGAAAGGGGATTAAAAGGCAGGTATAGGGGGGGGAGGGGGGTGGCCCCAGGGCCAGGCCGACCCTGGCGGCTGCCGCCCTTGGGCCCGGGGGGGGGGTGGGGGGTCGCTCTCTCCCCTGAGCCCGCGTCAACCTGCCTGTTTCCCAAATAGCGGGACGGGGGTGGGAGGTGGGGGGTGGGGGTGGGGGGTACCCCCGGCTTTGCCCGACCCTGATGGCTGCCCGCCCCTGGACCGGGGGGTGGGGGGTGCCCCGTGGCTTGCCCGACCCTGATGGCTTCCGCCCCTGGACCGGGGGGGTGGGGGTCGCTCTCTCCCCTGAGCCAGCGTCAACCCGCCTGTTTCCCAGATAGCGGGACGAGGGAGGGGGGTGGGGGGGTGCACCAGAGCCCCGACCCTGACGGCTGCCGCCCCGGACCGGGGGGAGGAGTTGCGGAGCCATGAGGCGATTGGATGGGCGAACTGTGACGCGGGCTGACATTGGAGACAATTCCACTTGCCCAAGCTTGAGCAGTTTCGAGTATGGGACGGGTATGGCAATTCAGGATGTGCTGGCGGTCACGCAAGCGTGTGACGGAGGGCGGGGAGGCGCTTACTCTTCCTGCTCCCCGCCGCCGGTTATGGGCTGCGTGCCTGCTACGGAGGCCTGGCGGACGCTTTTGGCGAGCGGCTTCTTGCGCAGGACGGCGGTCTTCGCTCCGCAGGCGGTGGGGACGTTGGCCATCTGTTTCGCGAAGACCTTGTAGCTGGGGGTGCGCGGGCGGAGCGTACCCCAGTAGCTGTTCCTCGCCACCAGCGGCCGGTTGAGATCGACGAGCTGGTTCTTCATGATCCGGATGCCGCACGTGAGGTTCTTCTCCGGCTGCAGGATAGTTTTGCCCGGATCGCCGGCGGGAAGCCGTTTGTCCTTCTCCCAGTCGAAGTCGCAGCCATAGCGCTGGTTGTCCTCGTAGGTCAACTGGAGCAGACCCTGCTGGCGCGTGGTGCGGCGGCTCACCTTGTCGCGCACGGCGACGGTGGGGTCGAGGTGTTTGACGTCGGCGGTGGGGCGGAGGCCGGCCTCGGCGCCGGCGAGCGCCTGGAACAGGTAGGCCCAGAAGGCGCGCTTGTCGGCCTGGCTGAGCTGGCCAAAACGGGGGCAGAAGGGGTGCACGGCTTTGGACATGCCGGGGGTCATGAGCTCGGGGGGCAGGTTCTCTTCGATGAGGACGTCCCACTTCGGGTCCCAGGTGTTGCCGCTGCCGAGCTCGACCTTCTTGACGGCGATGGGGGTGGGTGGCGCGGGCTTGATGTCATGCGGGGGGACCGGGCCGGGCGGGACGGGGACGGGGGGGTGGGTCACCTCCATCGACTGGCCTTGCGCGCCGGGCTGTGAGACAGCCTGCCCTGCCGCCTGGGCCTGCTTGGTCTCTGCCGCCTCCTGCTTGATGGCCTCCTTTACCGCCGGGGCGGGCGGGGCGAGGGGCTTGGCCGGAGCGGGCGCGTCCTGCTTCGATTCGGGCTTTGATTCAGGCTTTGATTCAGGATTTGACTGGGGGGCCGGCGGAGGGCTCTGTTTATCGGGGGCTGACTGGCCCATGGCCGGCAGCAGCGACAACCCGAATACAGTCAAAACCAAATTGCAGAATATTTTACGCACAGAACGATACGATGCGAGGCGGTTTCAATGTAGTTGTGTCCGGTGCGGCTTTTGAGGGGCTTTTTGAACGGGTTTGTTGAAAAATAAACTAGTTAGCCGGAAAGATGAGAGGATGGACCGAGGGCGTGGCCCTTAGGAGTCTGCACCGGAAATGAAGCAGTTTGTCGCCGTCGTCTTCGGGCTGGGGTTGCTGTGCAATGCCTTGCTCTTCGTGCCGCAGGTGATCGCCGTATGGCGGAAGAAGAGCGATGAAGGGATCTCGCTGATCACTTTTGGAGGGTTCAGCGTGCTGCAGGCGATCGGGATTGTGCATGGAATTTTCCAGGGCGATCCGTCGCTGATTCTGGGTATGGCGGCGAGCCTGCTGAGTTGCGGCACGGTGACTTTGCTGACCGTCTTTTACCGGTTGCGGCGGATCCGGGGGGAGCGGGAGTCGTAAGAGGGGCCTGGTTCGGGCGGCCCTCCGGGACGCGGGGTGTGAGGTGGGCGTTTCCCGGGTTGCACTGCGTGCTGGTTACAACGGAATGCCCCCACCTGCCAGATTTACCCGATTCTGCCACTCAGCCGAACCCTGCTGGAGATTGCACTGGAATTCTGTCACCCTTTGCACGCAAAACCTGCCATCCGAAACCTGGGGGGAATTAGGCGCATCATCTCGCCGGAGGCGGCTAGGCTCCAGGCTCTGTTGGAGCAGTTGGATCATGAAAACCCTTTAAGGCGCTGGAGAGGAAGATCTGGCTCCCAAGGAGTTCGCTTCCCGAAGCGTCTCCGAACTCCGGCTGGGAGCTAGCGCTTTCTGGCAGGTGTCGCGGCTGACAAGAGCGGCAAGAAGAATTCCTTCGACCTTCAATGAGCGTTCGCCAACCTTGATCATCCGTTTCCTGGGAAAGGATATTCAATCGGAAGAAAGGTGCGAATTTGCGCCATCTATCGCCCTTCAGGATGAGGGTGAAACGCGCTCGGCGAGATATGCGGTGCGCAGGTGGGGGAAGGGGTAGGCATATGGCACGCGCTTTTACTGGAGCAATTGGACCAGCTGCTGGGCGGCGGCCAGACGATGCTACTCACGATTGTCGGCGAGGTGGTTGAGGTTCAAGTAGTGTCCAATTCCACCTTGGGGAATCTACCGGTGCGCTGTTCAGACGTTTTCAGCCATGTATACCCTCCCAGACCGTAGTATGCGGCCCAGTCCCGCTTGCGTAGGTTGGGGCTGACGGCTCAGCGGATTTACATGCGTCCTCCGGGTGAGACTGGCCGCAGCCGGTGCCCCCGGCAACCAGTTCCTCGCCACAAACCCGAGTACGGACGGCCCGAACCCATTTTGGTGTCCACGCCCTCACAGCTGGTGGCGAACCGTCCCTACTGCCCCGCCCCCTGGCGTCAACCCAATGACCCCCAATGAACTCTGCTATGCCGCCCTGAACTCGCCCGCTCTCGCTGCGGCCCGTTCCTCCTTCATGTACGGCAGTGCGGGATGCTGCGAAGCGATCAGGCAAACGTGGCTGCATTCGCGCTGCGGCCGCTGTTGCTCAGGCGAGCGGCCGCAGGCTCTCACTAGCTGCGGCCTCTGGTTACAGGCTGACTTAGACCTGGTGGCTCGCGGTCATGTTCGTGATTCTCGCCATGATTGTCGGGACCGTCGCGGTCCTATTTTCGATCCTCGCCGCGGTGGCGGCAAGCCGCGTGGGTTCTGATGAGAGCCTTTTGGACAGCGCCCAGATTGCCTGGGAGAGTGCCATGGCGGCGGTTCGGGGGCCTGTTGTCCAGACTGGATCCACATCAATACTGCCGACCTGGTGTGCCCATAGTTCTTAACACGCATGTGACGAGCATCGCAGATGAATCGCGGGGCGAAGCCTTGCATCGAGCCCTCCGCATTCAGTAGGCTGTGGGCATTCGGGCGTTCCCTCTGGGAACTTGAGTGCGTAGGCGTAACGTCGTCCATTGGGTAGTCTCGGCTCATGCGCGTAGCCTGTTCTGTGGCCGGGGGCGGCTATTTGGTGTGGGTGAGGTTCTCGGTGACTTTGTAGCTGCCGGGCTGGCCGGTGACGGCGATGGGGATGACGGCGCCCGCGGGCTTCTTGCGGAAGAACGGGGCAAGCGGCTTGAGCAGGATGGACTTCCAGCCGGTGGCGTCTTTGGCAATGTCGGCTTTGGTGGCGACGGTGCCTGTGAGGTGGACGGCGCTGGTGTGGAGGTTGAATGTGCCGTCGAGACGGGCCTGGGCGCCGGGGACTTCGAAGGTGAGGCCGTGCGTGGTTACCACTCCGTCGCGGATTGACGCCGGTCCGCGCAGGGATGAGATGGCGTCGGCGATGGGAGTGGTGTTGTCGTTGCCGGGGTCGGGAGCCTTGCCGCCCTGCGCGCGCTGGCTGAAGGCGGACAGGTCGCGCTCAGTCTTGGTATCGGTCACCTTTTCGCGCGGCACATCGAAGCTGCCTTCGACGCGCAGGCGGTGAAAGAAGTCGCCTTGGCTGGACGGGGCGAGCGAGGCGTGCGCGTGGAGATCGATCAGGCCGGTGATGGGGGGATCCTTGTGTAGAAAGAGCCGGAGGAGATCCTGCGCGCGGCCACCGGTTACGGTGAGGTCGAGTTCGGTGGACTTGCCGCCGGGGCCGAGGGTGCTGCCGGCGGCACGGACGGAGGTCTGGCCACCGGTGTGCGCGCCGCTGTGCGCGCGATGTGCGCGCCGATATGAGCTTCGAGGCGGTGATAGAGAACGTCGCCGTTCAGTCCGTTCACGGTGCAGTCGATGACGCCGGCGATTTCTGTCGGCTGGCCGTTAGCCACGGCGAAGTCGGGAGTCTCGGTGTCGGCGGTGGCGCGGAGGGCGTCGAGGCGGCCGCTGAATGAGCCTGAGCCGCGCAGGGAGCCGTGGAGTTTTCCGACATCGCCGAGGTTGAAGCGCTCGACTACGAACCGGCCGGAAGCAAGGGTCTCCCCCAGATTGTTTGCGCTGAGCGGGCCGAAGCTGCCGGAGGCGCGGATCTGGCCGTGGGGGATGGGGTTATCCATGTCGACGGCATACTGCATGGCGCGGCCCTTCTGCATGTTTTCGATGTGCAACTGGCGCACCGGGAAGGTGAACCGTCCGCCGTTGTCACGGAGGACGTCGAGCACGGAGTCGTGGATCTCGAGGCGGGCGATGGGGGTGTCGGGGCCGGTGAAGTCGGCGGTGCTGCCGGGCGGGAAATCTTCCTGCGCGGCCTTGCTTCCGGGGGGCGGCAGGACGAGGTGGAAGCCGGTGATGTCGACCAATTGCACCCGGCGGCGCAGCATCAGCAGGTCGATCCAGCGGCCCTGCACGAAGAACGTCTGCACGGTTCCGATGGGCGGCTGATCAGGGGCCGACTTGCGCCGCAGGGTGAGGCCGGTGGCAATGAATCCGGGGTTGGGAAAGTAGGTGCGGTGGTAGCGGGTGATGGCGATCTGGCAGCCCAGTACATCTTCGAGCAGGGGCTTCATCACGCGGTAGCGGTAGGGCCAGTTCTGGCCGGTGAACCAGATGCCGGCCATCACGGCAGCGAGCGCGAGCCAGCCGGTGAGGATAAGCCAGCGGGGACGGCGACGTGGGACCGGCGGCTGATGTTGGGGGTCAGGAGGTGGCGGCTTGTGTGGGTTCGATTTTGCCAGCGCCGCAAATGCCATCCACACCCTCCGCGCCGCGTTCCGCTGAAGGGGACGCGGGCCGCAATGACGATCTCTAGGAAGGCGGGTGGCGCAGGGAATGTTGCCTGACGGTCCAGTGGCGGGAAGTGTCGGGAGTGATAAGGGCGCTGATGCCTCGCCGGTCGCGCGCGTGAGTAAACTGGCGTTGCGGGATGCTGTGGGTGTGCCTGGCGCAGGTTCCGCTCAAATCCCGCATGGGAGGCCGGCCGATGTGCCGCAATATCAAAATACTTTTTCACTTCGATCCGCCGGTGACCGATGAGGAGATCCGCGCGGCGGCGCTGCAGTATGTTCGCAAGATCAGCGGTTTCAACAAGCCTTCCAAGGCGAACGAGGCGGTGTTCGCGGCCGCTCTGGAGGAGGTTGCGGCGGCCTCGTCGCGGCTGCTGCACTCGCTGGAGAGCGGCGGTCCACTGCGCAATCGCGAGGAAGAGGCGGAGAAGGCGAGGGCTCGCGGGGCGGCGCGGTTTGCGCGCTGAGGCACCTGCGGTGCGGCCACCTGCGCTGACGCGCCCTACAACCGCGGTTTGCGCGCTGAGGCACCTGCGGTGCGGCCACTGCGCTGACGCGCCCTGCAACCGATGTGGACGGCCCTGTCTCAGGCCTGGTACCAGTCCTCCGGGGAGACGGTGACGGTGGCGCAGCCGATGTTGTTGAACCAACTGTGTTCGGTGGTGGGCGCAGCGAAGAAGCCTTCGAGGCGGCGGATAAGGACCGGCGCTGGCAGATGTTAACTGATAAGTAAATTTCGGTGGCGAATTGCGACTGGCGGACGAGATTGATTTTCGCCTTTTAGCCAAGTTCCTGGGAGAAAAGCGAAGGAGGAGCGAAAGAGGCCAAATAGTGGTTTATTCCGCTAAACTTATATATCTAAATGATTTATAAACATGCCCTGTGGAAAACTTTGAAAATCATAACTGTTGGTTTTCTAGTTAACCCTGATCGATTCTTCTGATCGGAAAGGGCAAGACAGGTGTGCCCCGGAACTTTTTCGAATCGGCCTTTCTATTTTGACCAATTCTGGATTTGGGTCTGTGATGGCGGTCACGGGCGTGTTCTCGGGTGTTGCAGCGGCATGCAAGGCCGAGTGGCCGTCCCTACGGGACCATGGGCAAAATGCGTGTAACTTTTGAAAATAAACACTCAAACAGGCACTTAAATAGAGCATATAGCAAAGATATTCTGTAAAAAATGTAGATGACAGCTTCGAGCGTCGAGACGTCTGGACGCGGGACTGGTGTTTACAGTGTGACACCGTTTGGTGCTGGATTCTTGCGGGGGGGACATACGGCATACTTCCGAGTGGGCCACCACTCGCTCACCATGCCACTCGGTGTTACGCTATCAGGCATCAACCGCTCACAAGGACGACTCCTAATGATGCAATTGCGAAGCCTAGACTTGCTTGCCGTCGCGTTAATAACGGTTGCGCTGCCCTGCTGTGCCCAAACCGCTATGGTCTCCTTCTATTCCATTCAGCCTGGTGCCGGACAGCAAATCGCCGACGAGGTTGTTCCTTTTGGGAAAGCTCCCTTTGCTGGTTTTCTGTACGACGGTAGCCAGAGAATGGCTCATGCGCGAGGAGGGCGTTTTATGACTTTTCGCCTCCCTGTCGGAGAACATCGGTTCTCTGCTTCTTATCACTCCCTCGACACCGGTGATCCTGCAGTGCGTTTGAATGTTGAGGATGGCGGCCACTATTGTCTGCGCATGAGTGCCAACTACAAGAGCGGTTCGATTGTCATGCCTCTTGCCATTCTCCATAGCGTTATCGAGCAGGTGCCGTGCGACCAAGCTTCGAAGGAAGCTGCGAGGTACAAGCCGCTTGAACTGAAACGGATCGACGCTGCCGTGCGCATGACCCTCATGGATTCTCAGACTTTTCCGACGCACGACTGATCCCGCTAATGTACAGTTCGGGGCGAATTACCGCCGACTCGTCCCTAACCCGGTGACGACGCTGCCGCCGGAGCCAGCCGGGTGGGCGAACGGACGGCATAGTGAAGAGTGGCTCACATCAAGTACACCTGTGCAATAATTGCCGCTAACCAATGCCCTTCGCGATTCCTCTGATCTTCCTGGCGGACCTGTTCGCGGCGGCTCTCACTTTCGGCATCGTCGCATCCGTGCCGATGTGGAGACGCTCGGCAATCACCGCCCCCGTTTTCGTCTTCATCGCCTCTCCGATGACGTCGCTCGCGGTCGTGCTCGCGATGGCCGTTTCTCCGATGGAAAGGTATGTGCGCCCCGGTTCCGATTACCGGTTGCCAGTGATCCTCTCGGTGTTGGCGGTGGCATCAATCGTAGCTGCCTACCTCGCAGGGCTTGCATGCAGATTTGTCTTCCAGACGGTTGCGCCGCTCCTTGAGAACTGGCTCGGACTGCGCCGATTTCTCATCCTGCAAGCCGCGATCTTCTGCGGAGGAACGCTGAGCCTTCTCGTGTGGTTGATTTTGTCTCCAAACGTTGCACATCTGTTCTGGGTACAGGGGTTGCACTGGGTCGGCTTGGCTGTCGGGCTAGTTGGCGCACTCGGCGTTCTGGCCTGTATGTTGGCTCTCCTTCGGCTCGGTACGCCTGAGCAGTACCTCCCCAGACCGCTCCCGAAGTTTCTAAGCCAGCGCATCTATGGCGACAGGTGCGACTGACTGCACGGAGCAGATTAGCTGTTGCCGCGCCTCTCGTGGGCGTGTCACCGCCGACTCGTCCCTAACCCGGTGACGACGCTGCCGCCGATGGGCGAACGGACGGCATAGGGACGAGTAGGCCACCACACACTCAGTTCAATAGAATTACTTTCATCATGCCCAATAACCTCAGGGACAGTGGCCCACGCCGGTATCAGTGCCAATGGCAAGCGTACCGGAAGCGTCGTATGTGGCTTGGTGTCTTGGTGTGCGTTGAGTTCCTTGCGTTCATTCCCTTCATGGCATTCGTGGAACCTGTTCTGAGGCGCGTGTTGTCTGACGACAAGATGGCGTTTCTGATTACCTCCTTTTTATTTGCGGCCATGTATCTCTTCACAGGTTCGCGGCTTCGCAGCTTCCCTTGTCCACGTTGCGGTAGGAACTTCTTTGGAGGATTCTTTGCCGGACCGGGAACTGTCTTGGGGCGGAACTGCGCAAACTGCGGGCTGAGCAAGTATGACGGAGAATAGCGAAATCGCGGTAGATCTTCCGAATTGCTACCCTTGCGATCTAGTTCCGGGTGTATTACCGCCCACTCTTCCCCAACCCGGTGACGGCGCTGCTGCCGGTGGGCGAACGGACGGCATAGGGAAGAGTGGGCCACAATACACCCGGAATCCTGGAATAGGCTGAAACTCAGGCTCTGAGGAGTTTAGAAGTTGCGAGACAACCATCAAGGAATGCCAGAGATCGTCGCCACTTACGAGCGAAGTGGACTGTATTTCGGGATCGTTCGTGTTCAGGCAGGCGGCGACGATGCGGCCTTCGAGTTTGGAATAGAGAGAAAAGGGCATGCGACGCTAAAAAAGATTCTTGAATGTCGCCCCTTCGGAAGCATGCCGGGGGTCAAGCATTCTTTCTACTTCACCGGTTCTTATGGTCGAAAGAAGCCCGGTGAGGAGCCGGCCACGATAGAGATTCGCGTGGAAGAGGGCATGAACGGGAGGAATCTCTCGTTCGATTGCCCGACATCTCTGGCCAGCAATCTGAGATGGTTTTTTCAAATGAAAGATATTAAGGAAGCTGGTGCTCTCACCCGCGTTGCAGTCTAGTTCCCGAATCACCGCCGACTCTTCCCCAACCGCGTGACGGCGTTTCTCCCCGGAGCCGTCGAACAGGGCGAACAGGTTTCAAAGGGACGAGTAGCCCACCACTCGCTCAGTGCGCTCCGCTTACTGGTTAAACGCAGCATCGGTGCTATTATTTGGCTCTTGAAAGGCTCTGTTGGCAATGCGCCTAATTGCAGTTCTTGCAATCGCTTCGCTCTTGATGCCGAAGCACTGTTCCAGTGCCGAACCTTGCCGAGAAGTTCATGGAAGAGCGATTTCATACAGCGGCGACGGGTTCCTCGAAATATGGCACGTTGGAACCCATCACACTTTTTTTGTGGTTGACGAAAAGTCCACCGATTTAATTCTCAGCCATCTCCACTACCCGGAGAGCGATCACAAGGCTCTGTTCGCGGACTTCACTGTCTGTCCTACTGAACCATACAAGGAGGGGTTCTCACAGCCGGTGATCGTGAAACAAATCCGGAATCCCAGACTCGTTTCGCGTTAGCCATACGCCGGAGGCTGTCGAGGCGAAAATCTGTCAAAGTGACGAGTTGTCCACTACACGCTCGCAGAGCCGTCGATGAAATGCAATCGCCTGAGCGGCCTTGCCTCAAGGCCGGAAACACTGACCGGAGACGACCGGAATTACAAGAGAGTACATCCAAGTAGCTGTGGAGCATCGCCCCCGGTAGTTCATCTACAAACAGGAGTTCAGTATGCGTAAGCGAATCGCGAGTGCAATGCTCGCGTGCGCGGCTTCGATGGCGTTGCCGTCCCTTGGCCAGAACCCTGCTGCCTTCGACCTCAAAACCAGCGCCACCAACTCTCCCAGTGACCGAAAACTCTACCTCGCCGGTGTTGAATTCAACGGGGCCTCCTACATCGTCGATGTTAGCAATGCTCAGCCGGCGCAAATTAGCGTTTGGGTTTCCAACGGCGACGGCACGTTCCAGCAGACCTGGTTCTACCAGTTCCCGTCGGGGCAAAACGCCATACCATCGATTACCTCTGGAGACCTGGGGAACGGGAACCTCGACCTAATTGCGGTACTTGGGGGCACGAACCAGGTCGCGTACTTCGAAGGTGAGAGCACTGGGCGCTTCATGCAGCCCCAATTTGTAACCATCAATCTGCCCTCGTCCGCGCCATCGTTCGATGGAAGGGGAGCTGTTATGGCCGACTTCACCGGAGACGGAAAGGTCGACCTGGTTACGTCAGCCGGTTCGCGTATGGTACTGCTACCCGGGCAGGGGGATCCGCTCTTCGGACCCGCCAGGATTATCTATACAGCCCCGAACAGTGGAGACAGCGTGGGCTGGTCAACCCAACTGGGCGATTTCGACGCGGATGGCAAGGCCGATTTCGCATTCACGGAGACGAACTGTACTGTGAGCCCCTGCAGCCCGAGTACGCTGCACGTGGAATACGGAGACGGCAGCGGCAACTTCACCGACACTACGCCTTACAGCACGACAGGCTATGTGTTCCAGTTCAATACCGGAGATCTGAATAACGACGGAAGGACAGATATTGCAGGCATCAGCGAAAGCGGCGGAGTTCCGCAACTGATCGCGCTTTACGGTCAGTCCAGCCGCACGTTCGCTCTGCACACGTTAAGTTCGGGGTTGAGTTCGACATCCTCGCTTCGAAATCCGCCGGTGATCGGGGACTTCAACGGGGATGGGGCGAACGACATCGCGGCGATTGGGACGGATAGCTCCCAACCCGCATTGACGCTGTTCCTGGGCAATAACACACCGGGAACGTTTTCGGTCGAGACCATTCCCCTTTCCGTCCCTCTGCCAGACTCTGGCGTGGGGCTGGTGGCAGGCGACTTCAACCTAGACACCAAGCCGGATCTCTTCTGGACCTTCAACAAGAATCCGGGGAATGTTCAAGGGCCGCTCGAATTTGTGAGCGAGTTGAATGCGACCTCCGGCGTATTCACATACGGGTGCGTGTATCCTTTCGTTGCCGGTCAGGGTGATTACTATATCCACCCTTGCACAGTGCCCGGATCCGCGACTTCGCCGACGGTGTTCCATGCAACCGCGAACTCCCTGGGCAAGATCCGCAAGCTGGAACTCTGGGTGGATGGCAAGAAGATCAGCCAGCAGTTCCACGATTGGGCCGATCACAAGATCTTCTTCAACCTGAGCAGCACCTTTCCGGCGGGAATCCACACCTCGACCTACTTCTCCGCCGACGTGGACAACCGGCTGCAGAGCTATGGTTTCCAGTTCTCAGTGGCTAACGGGTGTTCGGCGCCCACCAGCGACGGCGTTCACGTGTGCAGCCCGGCTAACAATACCACGGTCTCTTCGCCGGTGAAGGTGACCGCAAAAGCGACCATTGCCGGCACGCTGGCTCGCATGGAGGTGTGGGTCGACGGTGTGAAGAAGTATACGGAGACGTTGAGCAACTCGCTGACTACCTCGATTGCGATGGCGAAAGGGAGGCACCGGATCGGAGTGTTCGCAGTGAACACCGCAGGCACGAAGTGGAACACGACGGTCTACGCGACTGTGCAGTGAATGTGTCGAATCGGTGTGGGTGAATGACCGCCTACTCGTCCCCAACCCGGTGACGGCGCTGCTGCCGGTGGGCGAACGGACGGCATAGGGACGAGTTGCCCACGACTCGCCCCAGAGGCGGTTCTATACTATTGCTCAACATGCCAAAGAAGAGAAGGGATCATCCATGGGGCTTCGATCCCAACCACCTCACATGGCCTTATGTGATTGGTGTCCCCGGCGCGTTTGCGGTTTCGGCAGCGATTGGAATCATCGCCGGTGATTACATTCGTTGGGGCGGACTGTTTCTGTTCACGATCTTCATTTTTGGATTCTTCATCAACACTAGTCGCAGGTTCCTGCGTGAGAGGCGGTTCTGGCTTCTCACTGCTCTGCTACTTGGAATACATGCCGCCACATTCATTACGATTCTGCTACGAATCGACGAGTGGAAGCTTCTCTGGTTTAACGTCATGATCTTCGAGGTTCCACCGTTCGTATTTCTGAGAAATCTCGTTCTCCTCAACATCGCGGTCGAGTAACCGCCGACTCTTCCCCAACCGCGTGACGGCGTTTCTCCCCGGAGCCGTCGAACAGGGCGAACAGGTTTCAAAGGGACGAGTAGGCCACAACACACTCACGATGCCGATTCTCATCCCGCCAGCGTTAACGCAATTGCATTTGCGTCTGCCAACCGAGCACCTTCATACAACGCCAGCCACGCTGTTCTCCAGTCTTCGATGAGTTCTGTCGTGTCTGTCTCGCTCAGAGGCTTGAAGTCATTTATGGCTGCCGCAGTTTCATCTGAAATCTGACCGTCTATCATCGGGATTCCGAGACCGTCCGCGAGCCAGCGCAGTTCCTCCAGCAACCCATCAAGCGAACCGACCCAAATGGGGACAAGGCGGCCATCGATGCGTTCTCTGTACTGCGTTATGTGCGGTGTAACGAGCTTTTCAGGTACGAACACCACTCGGTAAGGGTTATCCCGGATTAGCGCAAGGTTTGGACTTTGCTTGGTGTTAGTGGCTTGCTCAGCGATCACAACCAAGACGCGAGATGAGTGATGATCGAGCGCCGAACGCCCAAACAAGTGCCCGAGGTAAACATTCGGTAGGGTATCAGGATCAACGTAAGCGGGAAGGCTGTCTGCCGCGAGAATAACGTTGATCTCTCTCAGCAGGACATCTGCCGATCCTCGTGATTCTTCGGTGAAAGAACTACGAACACCCATGAACAAACCCGTAGACATGCATCGATTCTCTCATCGCCTGATGCTCGCTACTGAGGGCTCTCGGTCGGCTGATTGGATAGCGGGTGTATTACCGCCTACTCGTCAGTTACCAGTTGGTAAACAATCGACATGCCTGCTATGCCTATGCAAACATTCGCCTCTTGTTCGCCCATACTGATGCGCATTTTGCAAGTAGTATCGGGCTCATCATGTCTCACACGTACTGCTCAACTTTGTTTCACTGCGTGTTTTCGACCGCAGGGCGGCGGAGAACAATCGCGCCTGAAGTGCAGGAACGGTTGTGGGCGTACATCGGAGGAGTGGCGCGAGAGTGCGGGGCCGCGGCGATGGCGATTGGAGGGGTCGAGGACCACGTACATCTCTTGATCTCGCTGCCCGCACCGGTCTCCTTGTCGCGCGCTATGCAGGCGATCAAGGGCGGATCGTCGCGATGGATGCATGAGACTGTCGGCATCCGGGGGTTCGCGTGGCGAGAAGGATATGGTGCATTTTCGATCGGGGCGTCACAGGTCGAGGCGACCGTCGCGTATATCTCAGGTCAGAAGGGGCATCATCAGAAGCGCGATTTTCAGGCGGAGTTCCTAGCGATGCTCAAAAAGCACGACATCGCGTACGATGAGCGATACGTGTGGGGGTGAGTCTTCGCGTCCCTACGGGACGCGGAGGCATTTTCAGAGCTTATCCCAGGACGGCATCCTCGCTGCGCTCGGACTTGTCCTGGGCAACGGGCTTTACGTCCCTAACGGGACTTAGGGGCGCGCTCGGGGGTCTTTATCCCAGAAACATGCCGGCGATGGAGGCGCTGATCAGGTTGGCCATGGTGCCGGCGAGCATGGCGCGGACGCCCAGTTTCGCCAGGTCGTTGCGGCGCTCGGGGACGAGCGCGCCGATGCCGCCGATCTGCATGCCGATGGAGCCTAGATTCGCGAAGCCGCACAGCGCAAACGTGGCGATGGTGAAGGAGCGCGGCGTGAGTGTCGCCTTCTGCGCGCCGAGCGCGATGTAGGCGATGACTTCGTTGAGCGCCATGCGCGTGCCGAGCAGGTTGCCGATCGCGCTGCAGATCGTGCCAGGGCACGCCGATGAGCCACGCCACGGGCGAAGAACACGTAGCCGAGAATCTGGCCGAGACTGGGGGGAATCCAGGGCAGGCCGCCGTGCACCCACGCCAGCAGCATGTCGAGCAGGGCGACGAGCGCGAGAAAGCTGATGAGCATGATGGCCACATTCATGGCCAGCTTGCCGCCGTCGATGGTGCCGCGGGCGATGGCGCCGATGAGGTTCTCGTCCTTGTGCTGCTCGTCTTTGGGGATGATGACGCTTGCCCTCGGTGGCGGGGACTTCGGTTTCGGGCACCAGCATCTTGGCCATGAGGATGGTTCCCGGCGAGGTCATGATCACGGCGGACAGGAGATGGCGTGGCTTCGACGCCCTGGGAGATGTACATGGCCATGATGCCGCCGGAGACGTGCGCCATGCCGCTGGTCATGATGGTCATGAGTTCGCTGCGCGTGGCCTTGGAGAGAAATGGCCGGATGGTGAGCGGCGCTTCCGTCTGCCCCATGAAGATGGAGGCGGCCACGTTCATGCTTTCGGCGCCGGAGATGCGCATGGTCTTGAGCATGACCCAGGCCATGCCGCGAATGATGATCTGCATGAGGCCGATGTGGTACATGACCGCGAAGAAAGCGGAGATGAAGATGATGGTGGGCAGGACCTGGAAGGCGAAGATGGCGCCGGAGTTGGGCGCGATGAGCTTGCCGAATGCGCCGGAGTTGGGCAGGCCGAGTTCGCCGAACAGCATACGCGTGCCCGCGAAGGTGGCGGAAAGCATGCTGGTGACCACGTCGCCGGCCCACGCCATGAAGCGCTGGCCGAAGTGAAAGCGCAGCACGAGGAAGGCGAAAAGTGATCTGCAGGCCCAGTCCCCAGGCGATGGTGCGCCAGCGAATGTGGCGGCGGTCGGTCGAGAACAGCCAGGCGGCGGCGAGCACGGCAAGAATTCCAAGCATCCCGGTAAATCGAGCCACGATTGCTCCTGAAAGGCAGGGATTAGGGATTAGGGGTCTAGGGACTAGCAGTCAGACGAAGTACTGCGTTGCTCAGACTAGCCGTTGGCATTTGCACCGGTGACGGACAGACCGCCTAACGGCTGACCTAGAGCCCTATATCCCTAGTCCCTAGTCCCTGTTTCTTCCTACCTTATCAGCATCGGCGAGATACGCTTCGGCCTGCGCGGTGAAGACCCGAGCCGACCAGGCGCCGGCTCGACGCGGGCGGTTCTGCGGAGATGTGTGATTGCCTGCTTCAGCACGGCGCACGGGCTCGTCGAGGTGCGCGGCGATTCGTGGCGTAGAGGGTGGCGAGGGCTGGCCCTGCTCGACGCGAGCGCCGCGGCGGGCGTGGAAGAGGATGCCCGCATGCGGATCGACGGGCGCTCCGGCCTTGCTCGCGGCCCGCGCCGGGCGCTGCACGGCCCAGCCGATTGCGGTGGTGTCCATCTCGGCGATGAAGCCGGCTTCCCTGCTTCGAGAACGTGCGTCGCGCCGGGCTTGTGAATGGCGGCGGGATCGTCGAAGACGGAGACATCGCCGCCCTGCGCATCGACCATTTTGAAGAACGCGGCAAGCGCGGAGCCGTCGGTGAGCGCGGCCTCGGCCATTGAGCAGCCCGACTTCGGGCTAGCTGTCCTTGCCGCCGAGATGGATCATCCAGCCGGCGAGATCGAGGGACAGCTCGCGCAGGTCTTCACTCTCGGTCGGGCCGTGGCCGCGCAGCAATTCGATACATTCGGCGATCTCGATCCAGTTGCCGGCGGCGCGGCCGAGGGGCTGGCCCATGTCGGTGAGCAGCGCGACGGTGCGGGTTCCGGCGGCTTCGGCGGTGGCGACCATCAGGGCGGCGAGATACGCGCGTCTTCGCGCTTGCGCAGGAACGCGCCGGAGCCGGTCTTCACGTCGAGCACCAGGGCGTCGAGGCCGGCGGCGAGTTTCTTGCTGAGGATGGAGGCGCAGATGAGCCCGGGGTTTTCGACGGTGCCGGTGCGATCGCGGAGAGCGTAGAGCGTCGCGGTCGGCGGGAACCAGGGTCGGGGTCTGGCCGACGATGGATGCGCCGCATGTGGCGAGCACCGATTCGAATTCCGCCAGGGTAAGAGCGGTGCGATAGCCGGGGATGGATTCGAGCTTGTCGAGCGTTCCGCCGGTGTGGCCGAGGGCGCGGCCGCTGATCATGGGCACGGCGAGACCGCAGGCCGCGGCCATGGGAGCGACGAGGAAGCTGGTCTTGTCGCCGACGCCGCCGGTGGAGTGCTTGTCGACCGCGGCCTTGCCGAGGCGCGAGGGCATCGAATTTTTCGCCGGAGTCGCGCATGGCCAGGGTGAGCGCGCGTGTCTCGTCGAGGGTGAGGCCGCGCAGATACAGCGAGCCATGAGCCACGCGGAGAGCTGTTCGGGCGGAATGGAGCGGATCGGCCGCGCCCGCGACCAGGATGCGGATTTCGCGCGCGGTGAGGGCGTGGCCGTCGCGCTTCTTGCGGATGCAGATCGACGGGGTGCAGAGGTGATTCGCGCCATGCTGCTGGCGAGAGGTGCGATCGGGCATGGTCGGACGCCTTATTCAGTTTCATTTCGAAGGCCAGGGGCAGGAGTTCGGAGAATGACATGATGCGCACGCCGTCGGCGGCCGGAGAATACGACCGCAGCGTCGGGTTGGATGAATTCCGCGAGCACCTGCCGGCACGCGCCGCAGGGCGGACTGGCGGCGTTGTTGAGATTGGCAACGGCGACGGCGCGCGATGCGGATGGCGGGGCCGATGCTCGGCGACGGCGCGCACCAGAGCGGCGCGCTCCGCGCAGATGGTGAGGCCGTAGCTCATGTTCTCGACGTTGGTGCCGGTGACGATGGCGCCGCTGGACAACTGCAGCGCCGCGCCGACTTTGAAGCCGGAGTAAGGCGAATAGGAATGGTGCGCGATGGTCAGCGCCGCATCGAGCAGGGCTCGCAGTTCCGAATTGGGAGAAGCAGTGTCGCGCATTCCGTGGTGTGCCGGTTTCGATCTGAAAGTCGAGAGTAAAGCAAATGCGGGCAGGATGCCAGTTCCTTGCGGATCAGAGATTTCTCATCCGCAGCGCAACACGGTTCCGGTGCCCGCGGTTCGCGCTCAAGTCCCGCGCGCATTTCTCCGATAAGGCTGGGGAGTGCCGATGCGTGCGGCCCAGCCGGCGCGCCGAAAGAGCAGACAAGCGGAAGAGTGAGCATGGACGAACTGACGAGGGAGTTCCTGATTGAGAGCCAGGAAGGCCTGGACCGGATGGAGCGCTGCCTGACCGATCTGGAGGTCAGGCCGGACGACCGGCCTGCTGGCGGAGATCTTCCGCGCGGTGCACACCATCAAGGGCACGACGGGGTTTCTGGGATTCAAGCGGCTGGAGAAGCTGGCGCACGCGGGCGAGAACCTGCTGGGGCTTCTGCGCGACGGGAAGACTGGCGGCGACCCAGGATGTGATCACCGCGCTGCTGGAGCTGATGGACGGGCTGCGCTCGATTCTGAAGACCATTGAAGAGCGCGGCGACGAAGGCGAGCACGAAAGTACCGCGCGGACGCGGAGCTGATTGGGC
This sequence comes from uncultured Acidobacteriota bacterium, assembly GCA_963819365.1. Lineage (GTDB taxonomy): Bacteria > Acidobacteriota > Terriglobia > Terriglobales > Acidobacteriaceae > Telmatobacter. Next base: position 156,721 of record CAWFVY010000018.1, on the reverse strand, counting down.
GGCTGGAAGAGTCTGCAGATGCACAGACGAACGATGGGCCGGAAGCCGGCGCGCGCAGCGGGCGCAGTGCTGGACGCCGAGCGAAGGATGCAGCCGGCGCCCGAGCGCACTTGAGCCCGCGGTTCGCCGTTCGAGGCGGCTCCGGCAATAGAGCCTGCGAATGTGCCGAGCAATCGACAGCCGGCGCCCGCAGCCAACGGAACCGCCCGAAGCGCGGACGCGGGCTCGGCGGCGGAAAGCACGCTGCGCGTCGACGTCGCGCTGCTCAATCGGATGATGAACCTGGTAGGCGAACTGGTGCTGACGCGCAACCAGGTGCTGCAGGCCACCGCCTCCGATCCGCGATGACGATGCTTTCGCGGCGGCTCGACATGGTGACCGCCGATCTGCGCGAAAGCGTGATGAAGGCGCGCATGCAGCCGGTGTCGAACATCTTCTCGAAGATGCCGCGCATGGTGCGCGATCTTTCGCAGACGCTGGGCCGCAAGGTCCGCCTGGAGATGGAAGGCCAGGACACGGAGCTCGACAAGAGCCTGCTGGAGGCGATCAAGGACCCGCTGACCCACGCGGTGCGCAACTCGCTCGATCATGGCATCGAGCCGCCGGAGGCGCGCGAAGCTGCCGGCAAGAATCCCGAAGGCACGCTGAAGCTGCGCGCGCTGCAGGAAGGCAGCCACGTGATCATCGAAGTCTCCGACGATGGGGCCGGGCATTGCCGTCGAGCGGGTTCGCGAGAAAGGCATCGAGCGCGGGCTGATCACGCGCGAGCGCGCGGCACAGTTGTCGGATCGCGAACTGCTGCAGTTGATTTTTCTGCCGGGCTTCTCCACTGCGGCAGCAGGTCACCAATGTGAGCGGCCGCGGCGTGGGCATGGATGTGGTGCGCACCAACGTGGAGCGCATCGGCGGCAAGGTAGAAATTGATTCGCGGCCGGGCAAGGGAACGACGCTGCGCCTGCGGATCCCGCTCACGCTGGCCATCATTCCCGCGCTGATTGTGCGCAGCCTGGACGCAGAGTTTCGCACTGCCGCAGGGCGCGCTCTCCGAACTGGTGCACGTGTCGCCGGAGCAGGCCGCCGCAGCCATCGAGTGGATTGAAGATGCGCCGCTTTATCGGCTGCGCGGCAGCTTGCTGCCGCTGGTGTTTCTTGACCGGCTGCTGGGCGCCGGACAGCGCGGGCCGTCGATGAGGTCGACAACTTCATCGCGGTGCTGGATGCGGACGGACGCAGGTTCGGGCTGGTGGTGGACGGACTGGCCGATCCCGAAGAGATCGTGGTGAAGCCGCTGAGTCCAGTGCTGAAGAAGATCGGGCTGTACTCGGGGGCGACCGTGCTGGGCAATGCCGAACTGGCGCTGATTCTCGACCCCGGCGCGATCGCCGGCGGCGGGAGTGGCGATGGGCAGAGGAGGACGACTCCGCCAGCGACGTGCGAAGCGGATGGCGCGGACGATCGGGCCCGGCCGAGTACCTGCTGGTGGAGGTGGCGGGACGGCCAGGCCGCGGTGCCGCTGGCGATCGTGTTGCGCATCGAGCAGATCCCGATGTCGCGCATCGAGTAGATGGGCCTCGCCCGGTGATCAATTTCGGCGGGCAACTGCTGCCGGTCGAAGATGCCGGCGGGCTGATCGAGCGGCGCAGGCGAACGCGGAGGCGACCGATCATTCGTCGTGGTCTGCCGCGAAGGCAAGCGCCATGTGGGCATCGCGGTCGATTCGCATGTGCTCGACGTCGCCGCGGGCGGCGACCTGTTCGAGGCCGGCACCAATCAGCCTGCACCGGACGTCACGCTGCTGCGGGACAAGGTTACGGGTGTCGTGGATCTTGAACGTGGCGCCGCTGCCGATTGCCGCCGCTGAGAGCGGCGTCGCATCGAGTTGAATGGAAGCGAGTTTGCGGAGAGTCGGGGAGATGAGAATGGCCCAGCAACGAAGCGTCGAAGAAGAAGGAAGCAGCCGAGGCGCTGACCCAGGTGTGCTCAGTGCGGCTGGGTGATGGACTGTTCGGGATTCCCATCCGCACATGCTGGAGATCGTGGGCGGCGCGCGGACCCAGCCGGTGCCGCTGGCGCCGCGATTTGTGGGCGGGCTGGTGCATTATCGCGGCGATGTGCTGACCACCGTGAGCCTGCGCCATCTGCTCGATCTGCCGCCACGCGAGGGTCCGCAGGACATGCTGGTGGTGGAGAGCGAGGGCATGTTTCGGGCTGCTGGTGGATGGGGTGGGCGAGGTTCTGGTGGTTTCCCCGGACGACTACGAGCCGAATCCCTCGACCATTGATGAGAAGAAGCGGCAAGTTTGTTCGCCGGGGCCTGCAAGCTGAGGGAGGGGCTGATGGTGCATGCTGGATCCTGCCCTGCTCGACCCGATGCGGCTGGCGAAGAGCCGCGTGAGGACGACGATGCGAGCACTGATTGTGGACGATTCGCGGTTATGTGAGGGGTTTTCTGCGCGGCCTGCTGGAGGAGAAAGGGATTGAATGCGAGGAAGCCGCGGATGGACGGCAGGGCCTGGAGCGTCTGCGCGCGGGACCGGCGTTCGATGTGGCGTTTGTGGACTGGCATATGCCGGTGATGAACGGGCTGGAGATGGTGAAGAAGCTGCGGGCGAGCGGATTCGACGACCTGAAGGTGATGGTGGTCACGACGGAGGCGGAGAACGACGTGATCGTGCGCGCGCTCGACGCCGGCGCCGATGAATACCTGATGAAGCCGTTCGACGAGCGAGCATTGACCGAAAAGCTCGCCCTGCTGGGCGTGGAGGAAACTGATGACCGCGCCGCGACGCCGCACCCGCATCCTGATCGTGGACGACTCGGTGGTGATGCGCACCCTGTTGCGGTCGGTGATCGGCACCGATGCATCGCTGGAGGTGGCGGGAACCGCCGCGGACGGAGCATCGGCGCTGGAGGCGATCGCAGAACCTGCGTCCGGACCTGATGGTGCTGGACGTGGAGATGCCGGTGATGGACGGGCTGACCACGCTGAAGAAGTTGCGCGCGCGCGGCTATCGCGTGCCGGTGATCATGTGCAGTCGGCTTGACGCAGCGGGGCGCGCGGGTGACCATCGAAGCCCTGGCCGACCGGCGCGGCAGACTACGTGGCGAAACCTGCGGAGCAGGAGAGGCGCGAGGCAGCGATTCGCACGCTGGCCGGACACTGATTCCCGAAGATCAACGCGCTGACCGCGCAGACCGCCGCCGGGGCAAACCGCTCGCGGCACGCGCGAGCCGTTTCGCGATGCTGCATCCTTGCGCGGCCGACCGGCGGCTCCGAGCATGGTGGCCATCGGCGTCTCAACGGGCGGGCCGGCGGCGCTGGACGTAGTGCTTCCCGTTGCTTCCCGCCGCCTTTCCGCTGCCGGTCCTGGTGGTTCAGCACATGCCGGAGCTTTTCACCGCGCATCTGGCCGAGCGATCTGAACAAACGCTGCCGCCTGCGGGTGCGCGAAGCAGCGGAGGGGCTCCGGTAGTACCCGGAACATCTCCATTGCGCGGGGCGACTGGCATCTCGAGGTGCTGGCGGCGTGCGCCGCGCGGCGCACGGCGACGCTGCACCTGACGCAAGGCTCCGCCGGAGAATCATTGCCGGCCGGCAGTGGACGTGCTGTTCCGGAGCGCCGCGGCCGCGTATGGAGGAGGAGTGCTGGGGGTGGTTCTGACCGGCATGGGATCGGACGGGGTGGCGGGCTGCCGCGCGCTTCGCGATGCGGGCGCACGGTGGTGGCGCAGGACGAGGCCACCAGCGCGGTGTGGGGCATGCCCGGGGCGGTGGCCGCGGCGGGCCTGGCCGATCGATTGCTTCCTCTGGCGGCGATCGGCGCCGAGATGCTGCGCCTCGCGCCGCGGCCCAGCGAGGCCATGCGGCTTCGGGAAGCGGTGGTCTAGCGATGCAGACGGGCTCCAGGCCACGGGACTTCTCGCTTCTGCGCGAAGATTGTCCTGGTCCATTCGCAGAACGTGCTCGATCCATCGTGCGACTACCATGTTTCGAGGCCCGGCTGGCGCAAGCTTGCTCCGAACATCGCGGCATGAGCCGGGCTGGAGGAACTGGTGGAGTGCGCTGCGCTGCCAAGCGGATCCCGGCGCTGGAGCGGGCCGTCGCCGAAGCGATGACCATCAACGAGACCAGTTTCTTCCGGGATAGCCGTCCTTTCGAGCTACTTGCGCACGATCTTCTGCCGCAAGCTGATCGAAGCGCGGCCGACGGCGCGGACCCTGCGCTTCTGGAGCGCGGCCTGTTCCACCGGACAGGAAGCCTGAGCCTGGCGATGCTGCTGCGCGAGCACTTTCCATGGCTCGCGCACTGGAACCTGCGCATCGAGGGCACCGACATCTGCGAGGACGCGGTGAGGCGCGCGCAGGCGGCCGGTTACCACCGCATCGAAATGAACCGCGGCCTGCCGGCGCGATGCCTGGTGCGCTACTTCGAGCAGGCCGGCGAAGAATGGGAGGCAAGCCGCAGATTCGGGCGCATGTGCCACTTTCAGCAAGCGAACCTGTGCAACATCCCCTTCCCGTTTCATGGAACGTTCGATGTGATCTTTCTTCGCAACGTGATGCTGTATTTCGCGGCGGAATGCCGCCGCGCGGTGCTGGCGGAAATGCATCGGCTGCTGGCGCCGGATGGGGTGCTGTTTCTGGGCACAAGCGAGCAGCCCGCGGACCGTCGCTGTGGAAGCGCGATGCTGAGCGGCGGGACCTGCTACTTCAAGCCGCGATAGCCGTCTTAACTCCGATCGGAGAGCGACGCGGTTCGTCGAGGAGTGTCGCAACTGCTGCGTGCAGGCGGTCGGTGATGTCCGTTTCGGATGCTTCGGGCGCGAAGCGGATCGGTTCGCCGACGCGCACTTCGAGCTTGCCGGAACGGAACCAGCCTCGGCCGCGGGCTTTCAACTCGCCGAGTCCGCGAATGGCGACGGGCAGGACGGCGGTGCCGGATTGCTTGACCAGCAGGCCGATGCCGGGGCGAAAACGCGCCAGTTGGCCTGAGACCGAACGCGTGCCCTCAGGAAACACGAGCACGTGAAAGCCGCGATCGAGCGCCTCGCCGGCATGGGCGAAGCTGCGCTGGAAGTCGCGGAGACGCGGAAGCGGGAACACGTTGAAGAGCGCGGTGAGAGCGAGATAGTGCCAGCGGGCCGAGCGGATAGAAACCGCGCCTGTTCGCGGGCCACTCGGGGTTGCGGAAGTGGCGGAAGTCTTCGAGCATTTCGCCGGACATGGCGACCGCGACGTGGCGGCGCATGCGTCCCGGGCAGCGCGTACTGGACCAGGGGACCATCGTAGGCGGTGATGTGATTGGCGATGATCAGCATGGGCTCGCCGATACTGCGCGCCGCGAGTTCGGGCGAGGCAACGACGCGAGGCTTGGCGAGGAACCAGACCAGGGGCCGCATGATCGCTTCGAGGAACGCGGAGCGCATCCATCGCACGGGCTGCGCACCACGGCCAGTGGGGATACATGTAGCGCGGCGCGCGAGGCTCTGATCGCGGAGGCTAATGCCCCTGGACCCGGCGTCGGTTGCGCGGACTGAAGTCTTGCCGATACAAGGCTTGCATCCGATGGAATCTCCGGCCGCTTCAGGCTCGGCGGCCGGACCGCGCGAGTTCCGCAGAGGGTGCGGAATTTCCGATTCGTTTCCGAAGCACGGGCGGTCTGCTGACGATTCGCGTCACGGCGGCCTGCATGCGGCGATGGTGACCGTCGGTTTCGCTTCTTCCCGCGACGAGACGCGCGCAGCTCGCCGAGTGTCCGGACCTCTTCCAGAAGGCCGCTCTCCGGGGCATGCCAAGCTTCTGCTTCGATGGCGGCGGCCAACTGCACGCGGCCCGAGGCTGTCGAGATGCAGATCTTCGGCGAGGCGCAGTTCGTCGTCCGCTGCCCTGCGGCGTCTCGCCTGTAATCTGCGCGATGAGCGCGAGCAGCCAGTCGGCGGAAACGGCCGACGGCGCGGCGGCGGCTCGCGATCCGGCCTCCATCGTCGGCCTGTGCTTCGGCGAGCCACGCGGCTACGGCTTTGCGGCGCACCTTGCCGGTCGACGTGCGGGGAAGATCCGGCTCGGGACACAGCCTCCAGCGGCGGACGCGCTGGAATTCGGCAAGGCTGCGCGTTGGCATGTTCGATGGCGGCGGCGGCCTGATCGTGCGCGCCGCGCATGGCCAGCACGGCGCAGGGCTCGGGACCGGACGGCGTCTCCATCGCGACCACCGCGCAGGCGGCCACGCCGGGCTGCTCTTCGATCGACGGCTTCGATGTCTTCGGGGTGGATATTGACGCCTGCTCGCGGTGACGATGACTTCGCTCTTGCGGCCGAGAAACGTCAGTTCGCCGGTGGGCTGCGTCTTCGGCAAGATCGCCGGTGGCGAGCCACTCGTCCTCGCGCTGGCGAAGTTCGCCGCCCGACCAGGTTGCGCCGGAGATCATGGGGCCGCGCACCAGCACTTCGCCGTCGGGGCCGATCTTCACTTCGCGCCCGGGAAGCGGTTTGCCGATGGTGCCGCGGGCCACGTGGAAGGGATGGTTGAGGGTGATGAGCGCGGTGGTCTCGGTCATGCCGTAGCCCTGCACGAGCGACGAAGCCGAGGGTGTTCCAGAACTGCTCGACCGCGGGAGGCGAGCGCGCCGCCGCCGGAGATCAGCGCCCAGAACTTGAAGCCGAACGCGCGATGCACATCGCGAAACACGCCACCACTTCTTCCACGCGCGCGAGCCCTTGCGAAGCTTCGAGCTGTTCGGCGAGCCCGGGGCGAGTGGATTCGAGATGCGTCTTGAGCAGCGCAAAGACGCGCGGCACCGCGGCCAGCACGGAGATGCGCTCGCGGTGGATGGTTTCGATGAGGCGCGGAGCGACGAGGCGGCCCTCGAAGTGGACCTCGGCGCGGAAGATGGGCGGAATCCACAGGCCCATGGTCTGGCCGAAGACGTGGCTCAGGGGCAGGGTGTGGAGAAAGCGCAGCGGATGGACGTACTTCTCATAGCGAATGTATTTCTGCGCGGCCTGCTCGATGGGGCCGACGCTGGCGAGCACGTTGCCGTGGGTATGCACGATGCCCTTGGGATCGCCGGTGGTGCCCGAGGTGAAGAGGATCTGCAGCGGCGTGTCGCGATTGAGACCCTGCGACCGGCCCGGCTTCTTCGCGCGGCAGCAGCGGCAGTCCCATTTCTCGAACGTCAATGCGCGGGAATGCCAGGCGGGGACGTCTGCGCGCAACTGGCAGGAGAGCAGTCGCCGACGGCAAGTTTCGGCTGCACATCGGCGGCCACGCGGGCGGCAAAGTCGGCGCTGCCATAGGCATCGAGCGGGACGACGAGAACTCCGCGCTGAGAATGCAGCCGTGAAAGGCGGCGATCCACTCGGCGCTGTTCTCGCCCCACAGCACCACGCGATCGCCGGGACCGATTTGTTTCTGCGGCGAGCAGTGCGGCGAAACGGCCGGCCAGCCGCGCAATATCGCCGTAAGTGGAAACGCGGCGCCGATTGCCCTGGTAGCGAACTACGGCGATCTCACGGCCGTAACGGCGAAAGTCCTGAACCAGTGTGGCCAGGTGGTCTCGCATGATTCGGCAGGTTCATGCGTAGCAGCGCGAGGGCTGATCAGTTGCGCGATGACGCTTGTGACACATCCGCGAGAGCGCACACGGTCGAGTGCTATCTGCGGAGACAAGCGTGCCGATTGCAGCGAATCGGACGCCCATGTGCGTCCGATCGCGCGATTCGGCGCCGTAGACGAATGGGCGGTTATCGGTCTCATCGAGCACTGCGCGCTTCTTCGAGCATCTGCGCATCGGCGAATCGATAGCCGACATAGATGTCGGTGAGCAGGTACCTGGGACGCGCGGGATCGTCCTCGATCTTCTTGCGAAGCTGGCGGACGAAGGTGCGCAGGTATTCGACTTCTTCGCGGCAATCGCGCGCCCCAGACGGCGGTGAGCAGGCGCGCATAGGTGACCACGCGGCCGGCGCGGCTCATGAGGCAATGCAGAATATCGAATTCCTTGCGGGTGAGGTGGATGGCCTGGCCGCGCCTGGTGACGCTGCGGCGCGCCGGCACCAGGCGGATCTCGCCGATCTCGATGGGCGCCTCTTCAGGCGGAGCCGGCGCGTGCACGCGGCGCACGGCGGCGCGGATGCGCGCCACGAGTTCGCGCACGCCGAAGGGCTTGGTGACGTAATCGTCGGCGCCCAGTTCGAGCGCGTTCACCTTCTCCTCTTCGCGATCGCGCACCGTGAGCATGAGGACCGGGAGGCGCGGCGCGAAGGTGCGCATGCGGCGCAGAGTCTCGATGCCGCCGATGCCGGGCATGTTCACATCGAGAAGCACTGCATCGAACGGCTCCGTGCGGAGCAAGTTCATGCGCCATTTCGCCGCGCGAAGCCTCGATCATCTCGAATCCCAAGTCGGCGAGCGGCGGGCGCAGGGCGCGGCGGATCGCGGGTTCGTCGTCGACAACAAGGACGCGAATAGCAGACGAGGTCATGACTTGCTCCTTTCAGAGTCCGGGATGTCATGGCGAGAGTGATGCCGATCCGTGTCGCAAGCGTCACGGCGGGAATCGCCGCGAAAAACGTGGTTCCCTCGGCCTCGTCGCTCGCCACCCACACCGAACCGCCGTGGGCGAGAGCAACGCGCTTGGCGATGGAGAGACCGATGCCGGTTCCGGCAGCGCGGTCGCCGACGCCGTGGAACGGTAGTAGCGATCGAAGATGCGTTCGCGATCAGCCATGGGAATGACCGGCCCAAGCTGTGCACCGAGAACACCATTTCCGCCTCCGATCGCGCCGCGCCGCATGGTGACGGCGAGTCCGACGTCGGAATACTTGCAGGCGTTGTCGAGATACTGCGCCAGCAGCATGAAATCAGGCGGCGGTCGCACGGCAAAGCCAGGGCCTTGTCGGCTCGATCTCCGCGCGGATGTTGCGTCGGCGATGATCGCTCGGCGAGGTTCGTGATGACTTCGTCGATCAGGGATGCCGCGTTCAACCTGTTCAACCCGCACGGCGGAGCACCGCATCCTCGCCATCGCCCGACCCGAGGCGCGCCGTGGTCAGCAGGCGGGTGGTGAGTTCGTTGAACAGGCTGGCCTGCTCGTCGATCAGCTCCACGAGTTCGGCCTGCGCGGGCGAGAGCCTGCCCATTTCGCAAGTCCGCTGTGATGCTGCGCGAATGGCGGTGAGAGGCGTCTTGTAGTCGTGCGCGAGGCTGTCGAGCACGGTGGCCGCATGCGCTCGGCTTCGCGCTCGGCCTCAATGCGGCTCTCGTTGGCCGTGGCGTGATAGCGATCGAAGGTGATGGCGATCAGCGCGGCGATCGCGCTGTTGGTGAGCGGGCCAGTTCTCCACTCACCACCAGGCTGCCGACGGGCACCGCGCCCAGACGCACCACGCGGCGGCTGATGCCGGTGTGCGGATCGTCGTCCGAGGTTTCGAAGTGGTAGACGTTCTGAACCAGTTCGCCGGGATCGACGCTCCAGTTCCCGGCCTGGTAGACCTCCTGCAGATCGGCGTCGAAGATAGCCACCGCCTTCAGGAGAAAACAGCTTGTGCAGATGCTCGGCGAGCTGCGGTCCTGGCTTGTTGCCCAGGTTCATCTGCAGGGTTGAGCGCGTGAATTCATAAAGGTTGCGCATTTCCGCTGCCGAGGAATTGGCGCGGCGCGCGGCACGCAACGCGCGGCGCAATACCGGCGTGATCCGGCGCGGACGAATTGCGCCGAAAATCCCTGAGGCGGAATGTGACTCTCCGACAACCTGCACCAGCCTGTGTTCGTTCGAACTTCAGGAGCGCGCGGCGGCGTTTAGCGCCGTGCTTTAGTCCGTAGAACGTGCAGTTGCGGTTCAGCGCGGGGCGTGCAGCTTTCTGTTGCTCTTGCATACCGGAGTTCCATCGGACCGGAAGCCGCGCAGGAAATGTGATGCCGCGATTTTAACAGATTCTTTATTTGATCCTTAGAGCGACGGTTAGGTTTGCTCTCCGGATCCTCATTGCATCCTTACGGGCGTCTTGGTCAACTTTGCGCTAATCGCAGCCAATTCAGAACAATCTTTGCTGCGGGTGGACTCACCTAGCCGTAATCGCACGATCAATCGAACGAAGACCACATACACGATGTGGCGCTCGAGTGAAATGATGACAGGCAAACCGAAGCAGCTCGCGCACGGTCTGCCTTTCCGCAACGCCTGATTCCCAACTTTATCGAAACGCCGCCGCAAGCCGCCCTCGCGGGAGCTGCAGGGGAATCTTTGTCGAAAAAAGTCAATCGAGATGCCACCGGATTCAACGGTGGAGAAAGCGAACACCTTTATGGATTTGAGGTCAGGCCTTCGCACACTCACCGCGTCCCTTGCCCTGGCTGCAGGCCTTATGGCCGCGGCACAGACAGACACCTCTTCAACGCCCCAGACGCCCGCGCCGGCGACCCCCGCCGAGCCGGCCGCTGCTCCGACTCCAAGCCCTGGACGCATCGGACCCATGGACGTGTCCGGGTTTCCTCGACGGTTATTACACCTATAACAACAACAACCCGACTGAAGATGCCAACGGCAAGATGAACGACTACTACAACTTCAATCAGGACGCTAACCAGCCCGGCACTCAGCGCCGGCCAACTCACGCTCAACCACGATCCGGCTCCGATCGGCGCGCACATCGACGCGGTCTACGGCCGCACCAATCGCCTGATCAACGGCTCCGGGCAGCTCGAATATGTAGAGCAGGCTTTCATGAGCTTCAAGCCCAAGTCAATGGAAGGGCATCGAAATCGATGGCGGCAAGTTCGTAACCTTCGCCGGCGCCGAAGTCATCGAAGCAAAAGATAACTGGAACTACTCGCGTTCGATGCTGTTCGCGTGGGCCATTCCCTACTGGCACTTCGGCGGGCGCGCGTCCATGCCGGTCAGCAAGGCCGAAACCTTCGGCGTGCAGGTCGTCAACGGCTGGAACAACATCACGCCATCCCGTGGGCGGTCCCACCTTCGGCATCACCAGCACACTACAGGAACCCAAGTTCACCTGGAGCGCCGACGTCTACACCGGCGCGGCCGACTCGCCGGGCCAGGTCCAGAACGGCTACCGCAACCTTTTCGACACGACGCTGCTGCTCACTCCCAACTGCCAAAATCAACGCCTATGTAAACTTCGATTTCGGCCAGCAACTGAACAAGCCCACGTCTCTGGGGTTTGGCGAGAAGTCTCGTGACGACTGGTACGGTGTGGCTTTCGCAGTGCACGATCAGTTCGCCGCCGCCCATGGCAGGCACCGTCCGCTATGAGACATTCAAGGACGCCCAGGGCTACTAGACGGGCACCGCCCAGACGCTTCAGGAGTTCACCGGCACATACGAGTACAAGTGGAAGTACGGTCTCCTTGGCCGCACCGAATTCCGCCACGACTGGTCCAGCGAGGCCACCTTCCACAAGGCAAACGGCAAAATGACCGACCAGCAGAACACGGTGGGCATCGGCATGATCCTCGTCATCGCGCCCAAGCGTTAACTCGAAGCAAACCCATTCAATCCAGCCGAAGTGCAGCAAGTAGCAAGGGGGCCTGAAGGCGCAAGCCGGACGGCCCTCATCACCACTAATCCGGACGGAAGTTCCGGAGTCTGAAGACTAATTGAGGAGAATCTCCAATGGCAGAAACGAAAGCACCGCAGATGCAGGCCACACTGGGCTTGACCGGGCTGACCAGCAACGCGATGGCTCTGATCGCTCCCGGCGCGTTCCTTTGGCTGACGTTCTTCATTCAGGCGACGACCGGCGTAGCCGGTCAGCCTTCTACTGCTCCAGCAATGTGGATGGGCATCTTTGCGGCTTTGCTGCTGTGCCTTGCCACCGCGGTGGCTTATGCCGAGATCTCCAAGCTCTATCCCGGCACCGGCTCCAGCTACTACTACGCCGAACAGGCCATGCTCTCGCAGGGACAAGGCGTTCAAGTACGCGCGTGTCGCCAAGTTCATCGTCGGCTGGGGCTCGCATCTCTACTACTGGGTCTACCCGGGCGTGATGGTGGCCACTACCGGCATCTTTGTCGGCTACGTGGTCGGCTTCCTCTTCCCCAGCTTCATGAGCGGCTCCAATCCAGGCCCGCTGTTCATGGCCCTGGTCGCGATTGTCTTCTCGTTCTTCGTCGGCATGGATCGCACAGAAGGGCGCCGGCGCTTCGACGGCGGTCAACATCGCCATCAACGTGGTGCAGATCTCCGCGCTGATCGTGTTCAGCGTCCTGGCGCTCGGCTACCGCACCAGCCATCCCGCCGGCGCGCCTGCGTTCGAGTACGACTCCCAGACGCTGGCCACCTACACCTACCAGTTCGCCACCAGCCCCAAGGACGGCTCGATTCATCCGCGACGCCAGCGGCACTCCCCTGCCCGTCCTCGACACGGCCGGCAATCCGGTTCCGTTCACGATTGACTACCCCGCCACAGACGCCAGCGGCAACATGCTGACGCATACCGCATGCAGCTTCGGTCGTCGGCATCCACAAGGTCAGCTGGGTGTTCATCCAGGCGACGGTCGCCATCCTGATCCTGGTCGGCTTCGAATCGGTGACCGCCATGGGCGGTGAGGCCAAAAACCCCACCAAGCATATTCCCATCGCGGTCATCGCCTCGCTTCTGATCCAGGGATTGTTCTGCTACCTGTTCGAGTACTTCTGCCGCAAACTACTTCCTCAACTCCGGCTACACCATGCAGAGCGCAGCCAGATCGGCTGCGCCCATCGGCGACATGATGATCATCGTCGGCGACGACCTGCTTGGCCAGGGGCACGGCAAGTACTTCATGCTGGCCGAGGCCTTCACCGTGTTCCTGGCGCTCATCGGCACCACGCTGAGCTGCATGAACACCGGCGCCCGCGTCACCTACGCCATGGGCAAGGATGACGAGGCCCCCGAGCACTTCGGCATGCTGCATGCCAAGTCGCTCTCGCCGCGCCGCGCCATCTGGACGCTGGCCTCATCTCCGCCGTCATCGGCGTGCGTGGCTGTGTCGCTGGTGTTCGCCGACGCTTCAGCGCTCCCACCGATGCGACCATCGCCGCGCTGCCGCACAACATCTTCTCGAGTTTCGGTTATCTGTCGCACGACACGCTTGCCAAGCTGCCGAACTCGCTTCTTACCATCACCCTCACCTCCAACTTCGGCACCTTCATCCTTTACGGTCTGAGCTGCTTCCTGTGCATGGTGGCGTACCACAAGCGGCCGGATCACAACTTCCTTCTGCACACGCTTATCCCGGCTTCGGCCTGGTGGCCAACCTCGTCTGCATGGCCGTCTATGTCGCCGGCCCGTTCTTCAACCTCGGCACCAAGATGGAACCGCTCTGCGCGCTGGGCATCTCCGCGCGTCTGGGGCGTGTATGGAGCCTTCTACTTCCTCAAGTCTTCGAGGAAGAAGGGCAAGTCGATCCTGCTCGACAAGCAGGCGGTCACAAACTAAGCTTGTAACACAACTGCCGGGTGGCTTGCTGCGATGGAGCCACCCGTATGCCTTGTTCTTTCAGGAGCAACCTTCGAGCGCGTTTGAAAGCTCCTTTTTCCAAATCGCGCGTCAACGCAGGGCTGCGATTCAACCTGTTCGCAGGGTATGCAGTGCTCATGCTTGATGTTCAGTTTGGCCAGGCAAGCGATCCCGGCAAAGTCCGCACCAACAATGAAGACTGCATGGGATCGTTCGTCCCCACGTCGCGGCATGAGGCGCGCTCGCATGGGTTATTTATTTGCAGTAGCCGATGGCGTGGGCGGAATGGATCTGGGCGAAGTGGCATCCGCCACCGCCATCTCAGGTGGTGATCGAGGAGTTTGCGAACGCGCAGGCCGGGAGCATGCTGCCCGGCCTGTTGCCGCGCCTGGTGCAGCACGCCAACGCCGCCGTGCACGACCGCACGCATGGAGCGCGAGTACCGCGGCAAGAAGATGGCCACAACCATGGTGGCCTGCGCGCTGCGCCACGACCAGGCCGTTGTCTCCCACGTGGGCGACTCGCGCTGCTACCTGGTCCGCAACGGGCAAGGCCCGGCAGATCACCGAAGATCACACCCTGGTGAACCAGCAGCGCAAGCTGGGCCTGATCTCGGCTGAAGACGTCGCCGAGTCGGAATCGCGCCACGTGCTGATCAAGAGCCTGGGGCCGGAGTTGTTTGTCTCGCCCGACACCACTTCGCGTTACGCTGCAGTCCGGCGACGTGCTGGTGCTGTGCACCGACGGCGCTGCACGACGAGTTGCCGCGAAAGCGAGATGGCGGAGATCGTTTCGCAGACAAGCAAGGACATGGATGAGATCGCACACGAACTGGTGGCACGCGCCATTGAAGATGGACGGAAACGACAACACGACCGCGCAGGTTATCCGGGTGCGCTCAGTGGAGCAGGTAGGAATGTACCGCGGACGGCCCTACCGGCTGCCGGTGCATGAACCTGGGCGGAGCCGGTTAATGCGCCGTTTATGTCCGCTTTATGCGATTGTATGGCCGGGACCGTTAGAGTGTAGTAAAAGCCCATAGTCAGGAGCGCAACCCATGGGATTTCACGGCAGCTTGGAGCCGGGAGCACAGATCGACTCGCTATCGCATCGAATCCCAGGTGGCGCGCAGCGGCATGGCCACCATCTACCGCGCGGTGGACACACGCGACAACCGCGTCGTCGCCCTCAAGATTCCCCACCCCGACATGGAATCCGATCCGGTGCTCTTCGACCGTTTCCAGCGCGAAGCCGCCATCGGCGAGAAGCTCAATCATCCCGGCGTGATGCGCGTCTTCAGCGACGAACACCGCTCGCGCGTTTACATGGTGATGGAGTGGTGCGAGGGCCGGCTGCTGCGCGACATCCTCGACGAGGGCCGGATCCCGCAGGAGCGCGCGCTCCGCATCGCGGTGGAAGTGCTTGAAGCGCTGCGACTACATCCACGCCAAGGCGTGGTGCACCGCGACCTGAAGCCGGAAAACATCATGGTGGACGCCGACGACAACATCAAGCTGATCGACTTCGGCATCGCCGGCGATGCCGGCGCGCGCCGCCTCACTTACGCCAAGATCACGGCCGCGCTGGGAACGCCCCAACTACATTTCTCCCGAACAGGTGAAGGGCAAGCGCGGCGATGGCCGCACGGACATCTACGCCATGGGCGTGATTCTCTACGAGATGCTCACCGGCAAGCCGCCCTTCACCGGCGCTTCGCCGATGCAGGTGATCAACGACCGGCTGATGAACTACCCCACGCCGCCCAGCGTGCTCGAGCCCTCGATCAGCCCGCAATTGCAGGAGGTGATCTACCGGGCCATGGAGCGCGATCCCGGCGAATCGCTACCCGCAGCGCGAGCGAGTTTGCACATGACCTGGAGCATCTGGACGAGGTGGGTGTGGAAAACCGGGCCGAATTGCAGGAATGGCAGGAGCGCAAGTCGCATCTGCCTCGAAAAATCGTATATTACGCCGCATTGGCGCTGATTCCGGTTGTTATTCTGTCTGATCATGGATTCTCGCTTTCGCGACCACTGAGGCGGTCCCGCGGTCCGAGGGATTCTTCACGTGATCCTTATGGCCCGCCCCGTAGACTTTCAGTAAAAACCGTTTTCGACCAAAAGGAGATCCATGTCGACTGAGTACCGCAATTTTCTTGCCCTCTCGTATGAGGAGCTGGAAGAGCACAACCTGCAAGCCAAGGCCGACCGCGTCAATCGCGTGTCGACCGACGAAATCCGCGAAAAGCGGCTTAAGTATCTGACCGATGAGAAGCGGATCAAGGCCGTAACGCGTGCTGTTCTCTGACCTCGAAGGCCGCCTGCACCTGCTCGATTACGACAAGAAATTCCTTCTGGGCAGCCTACGAGAACCTGACCTTTGACGGCTCGTCGATCCGCGGCTTCACCGCGCAGAAGGAGAGCGATCTTCGCCTGGGCATCGACTGGAGCGCGTTCTACTGGGTGCCGGCCGACGTGTTCGGCAACGGCAAGGTGCTGGTGTTCGGCACCGTGATCGACAAGGACGGCACGCCCTACTCCGGCGACCTGCGCGGCGTGCTGAAGCAGCTACTCCGATAGCCTCTACGCCAAGACAAGGGCTACACGCTGAACGCGGCCAACGAAATCGAGGGCTTCCTGTTTGCCGGCAAGGACGCCGAGCGCCGCTTCCATGAAACGCGGCAAGTTCGAGTTCATCAACACCGGCGGCTACTATCACGTGCTGCCTCTCGATCCGCTCCGCCAGTTCATCGACACGTCGGCTGAAGTGCAGCGCGCCATGGGCTTCCAGAACGAGAAGGATCACCCGGAAGTCGCGCCCAGCCAGTTCGAAATCAACTACGGCTACGGCGAAGTCGTCGCGGCGGCCGACCAGATCCAGCTCTACAAGCTGCTCACCCGCCAGATCGCCAACAACATGGGTTACACGGCCAGCGTTCCTGCCCAAGCCCGTGGTGGGCGTCAACGGCAGCGGCATGCACACCAACGTCTCCGTCTCCAAGGGCAAGACCAACCTGTTCTGGGACGAGAAGGGCGAGGAGCAGCTCTCGAAGTTCTGGCTGGGACTTCCTCGACCGCATCCTCACCCACGCGCTCGACCTCTGCCTTATCTTCAACTCGAGCGTGAACTCCTATCGCCGTCTCGATCCGCACTTCGAAGCTCCGAACCAGATTCAGCGCCTCGGCGACCGATCGCGGCGCCATGGTGCGCGTGCCCATCGGCAACCACGCTCGATGCGCGACTGAAGTGCGCGCGGTGGCTCCCGACGCCAACCCGTACCTCGCGCTCTACGGCATCTTCAAGACCGGCATCGACGGCAACATCTGCGACGATCGACAACCTGCGCGCCGGCGGGCGCTATCTGCCCGACAACATCTACTCGGCCATCGAAGACTTCAAGGCCTCAAAGTGGATCGGCGAAATTCTCGGCGCCGACGTGCAGGGCCGCTATCGCCGATCTCAAGCAGGCTTCGGCGGACCGCTGCCCGCGGGCGCTGGGCACGTTTGTCAAGGCACCCGAGGTGCAGTACCACCACGAGGTCTATAACCAGTCGCTCTGGAACCACTTCTAAAGCGGGCTGTATTGACTTGCAAAAGCGGCGCAGCCCATGGGCTGCGCCGCTTTGCGTTTCCGCCGTCGTCGTGTCCCTAACCGCTTTAATCACTCCCCATTTTGCCAACTGTCACGCCTCTTGATAGATTGAGGCCCATGTTCCGCTTGGCAGCCCGTGTGTCCCTTCTGGTTTGCGTCAGCTTCATCCTTCGACCCTGCATTTCTGTTTGCCAGTCGTCGCCCCCGGCTCCCATCGTTGGGCGTTGGCGCTCGCTCGAAACATCAAAAGGCGGAATCGGCGCGATCTACGAGTTTCATTCGGACGGCACGGCCGATTTCAGCCCCGGTGCGGTTGTGGAAATGCCCTGGCGCATCGAAAATGGTCAGATCGTATTCCCTTCTGCCACGACGAACGGCCCCGAACAGAAGATGACTCTCAAGTGGCTCGGCGACAACCAACTCAACCTTGTACCCGCCGGCGAATCCAGCGGCGTTGAACTCACACGCGTGGGCAATCGCAGCGATCCCGCTGACCCCCTTATCGGCGAATGGATCGAAAGCCGCGAAATGGATGGTCATAAGCTCCAAGCCCATTGGCTGCTGGCCCGAGGCGGCAAGGGGCTGTTCCTTCTACCATTCGTTACCCGGCACGGCCGCTACAGCATTACCGGTTCAGATCTTCGCATCGAAATGCCGGATGCCACGCCTGCGAACTTCATCTTCAAGCTGAAAGAGGATGTCTTGATACTCTCCAAGCCGCAAGGCAGTTCATCACGATACGCGCGCTTCTGATGCCGACAGCGGAAGGCGCCCCTCCGGCCGATCAACCCCCAGCCCTCCATTTAGAATGGACATCATCTGCAGCACCACTCATTCCACCCCGGCGCAGCCTCCCTGCAACATCCTGCCGCGCGGGTAGAGGGTTCGCGAAATGTCCGGAAGCTCATGTCTGACCCGTGCGGGATCACTCGCCGTTCTTGCCTTTCTCTGCGTTGCCGTATCGGCGCAACAGCCCCGCCAATACACCAACCAGGACTACGCCAACGCGGAAAAGTTCATGGCCTACAACGTGAGCCCGCTGGCATTCAAAGGCCAGGTCAGGGCGCAGGTGCTTGATGACACGCGCTTCTGGTACAAGGCCGTCGATGACGCCGGTATCACGTATACGCTCGTCGATCCGGCGAAGGGCACGCGCGGGCCGGCGTTCGATCACGACAAGCTGGCCGCGGCGATCAATGCGATCTCGCACGGGCACATGCACGTTGACGCAAAGCACCTGAATCTCTCGGATCTGTCGTTGTCCGAGAACGATCGCGTGCTGAGCTTCTCCAACTCTGGCAACACCTATCGCTGCGACCTGGGAGCGACACCCGCTTCGTGCGCGCTGCTTGTCGCGGCAGAGCACGGCGAACCCGGAGCGGGACACGTCGAGGCGCATGCGCCAATGACGCTCTCGCCCGACAAGAAGCTCGGTGCGTTCATCCGCGATTGGAACCTGTGGGTGCGTAATCTCGCCACCGGCGAAGAAACGCAGCTCACCACGGACGGCGTCCAGGACTTCGGCTACGCCACCGACAATGCCGGCTGGAAGGCCTCTGACGCCGCCATCCTCGTCTGGTCGCCTGACTCCACCAGGATCGCAACCTTTCAGCAGGACCAGCGCAAGACCGGCATGATGTACCTGGTCCCGACCACCAATTCGCATCCCGAACTCAAGGCCTGGAAGTATCCGCTGGTGGGCGACAAGGATGTCACGATGATCGAACGCGTGATCATCGACGTCGCCGCGCGCAAAGTCATACGGCTCAAGATGCCGCCGGATCAGCACCGCTCCACGCTGTGCGATGACGTGGCCTGTGAGGGCAACCTGTGGTCCGACGTCGAGTGGAGCCCCGACGGATCGCATCTGGCCTTCGTCTCCACATCGCGCGACCACCGTCAGGAGTGGCTCCGCGAAGCCGACGCCGCAACAGGCGACGTGCGTGAGGTGATGTCCGAAACCGCGCCGAAGTTCTACGAGAGCGGCAACGGCAAAATCAACTGGCACTATCTGCCGAAATCGAACGAGATTCTGTGGTTCAGCGAGCGTGACGATTGGGGCAATCTATACCTCTATGATCTCGCCACCGGCCAGTTGAAGAACCAGATCACCCACGGCCCCGGCAATGTCGCGCAGGTGCTCCGTGTCGACGAGGCGAAGCGCGTGATCTACTTCGTCGGCGCCGGCAAGGAGAACGACCGCGACCCCTACTATCAGCACTTCTATCGCGTGAACTTCGACGGCACGGGGCTGCGGTTGCTCACGCCTGAGAATGCCGATCACGAGATCAAGATGGCGTCCGGTGGACAATACTTCGTCGACACGTACTCGACGCCCACCGAGCCGCAGGTCACCGTGGTGCGCGACAGCGAAGGCAAGACGGTGATGGAAGTGGCGCACCAGGACATCGCGAAGCTCAAGGCAGCGGGATGGCAGCCGCTGACACCGATCAGGGTCAAGGGCCGCGACGGCAAGACGGACCTCTACGGCTTTATGTTCAAGCCCACGCACTTCGATCCGGCGAAGAAGTATCCCGTCATCAACAATGTTTATCCCGGGCCGCAGACCGGTTCCTGCGGCAATCGCAGCTTCCGCGCGGCGCACGGCGATAACCAGGCGCTGGCGGAGCTTGGCTTCATCGTGGTGTGCATCGACGGCATGGGCACGCCGTGGCGCTCCAAGACTTTCCACGAGGCGTACTACGCCAACCTCGGCGACAACACCATTCCCGACCAGGTGGCCGGGATGAAGGATCTGGCTCGGCAGTATCCCTTCATCGATCTGGATCGCGTGGGCATGTATGGCCACTCCGGCGGCGGCAACGCAACGGCCGCGGCCATGCTGCACTATCCCGATTTCGTCAAGGTGGGCATTGCCGAAAGCGGCAACCATGACCAGCGCGATTACGAAGACGACTGGGCCGAGAAGTGGGCCGGACTCGAAGTGAAGAACCCCGACGGCTCCAGCAATTACGACTCGCAGGCCAACCAGAATTTCGCCAAGAACCTGAAGGGCCATCTGCTGCTGGCGCACGGCACCATGGACAACAACGTGCCGCCCAACAACACGCTGGTCCTGGTTGACGCGCTTATCAAGGCGAACAAGGATTTTGACCTGCTGATGATTCCCAATGTGCCGCACAGCTACGGCCCTGCTTCGAACTACATGACGCGCCGCCGCTGGGACTACTTTGTGCGCTACCTCGGCGGCGACATTCCGCCCGTCGAATACCAGATGAAGCCTTTCTCGGCGATGCAGGCGGTGATGCGCGGCGGCCCCGATGCAGGAGACGACGACACATCGGGCAGCGGCGTTCAGCCGTAAAGGCCATTCGTCTCAGCAAAAACGAAGCGGCGCAGTCCATGGGCTGCGCCGACAGGGTGATGACAAAGCCTGTCGGTAAGCGGGCCTTTGCTGGGGCTCAAAGCCCGCCAATCTTTATGGGCTTTTTCGGCACCGCTGAAGTCGTGCCCTGACTCAAAACTCGCTCACGTAGAGTGGGCTTTTTCGGCACGGCTGAACAGCTTGGTGAAAAAGTCAGGATTCCAGTGGGACCTGCGAAAAAGCATGACTCAGGGGCTAAACAGGCCGCGGAAAAAGGGGAGATTTGCGGCGAGTGAGCCTTTGCAGGGGCTGAAGCCCACAGGTTCTATTGGCTTTATCGGCACGACTAAAGTCATGCCCTGTTACAAAGCCAGCTTCGAGCGAGTTTTTCCGCAGCCTGTAAAGCCCGATGATTCTGCATCGCTTATGCCGGGGATAAATCCCCGGCCTACCGTCAGCAAGCTGGCGGCGCTTTCTGGCCGCGCTACTGACGCCGGGGCGGCGGCTCTTCAGCCTTGCGGACGGCTGCCTCGGCGTCGACCAGGCCCCAGCCGGACGCCATGTTGGGATAGCCCTGGTTGCAGCTCGAGCGCTCGGGAGCACTGACGTTGCGGTTCGCCGTAGCACGCAGCAGTTCGGCAACATCGGCCGGGTGTCCGATCCATTGCGGCCTTGCGGACATCACGAGGGCAGCCACCCCGCTCACCGCCGGAGTGGCCATTGAGGTGCCGCTTATGGTCTTGTATCCATTGTTGAGCCATGCGGACCTGACGCTGTCTCCCTGCGCCACGACGTCCGGCTTGATCACCGAAGAGTTCGGGATCGGCCCCGAAGAGGAATATTTGGAGAGCGTGTTCGTCGTCAAGTCAACAGTGAGGGCTCCCACGGCCAAACCATAGCTCAGCGCAGCCGGGTAGCCGATTTTCTGGCAGGCGCCGTTGTTGCCGGCCGCAGACACTGGGAGAGTCCCGGCCGTCTCCAGATTGCTGATGGCTTCCGCCAGCCCGGTCAGAGGGGAGCCGCCTCCAATCGATGCGCTGATGATCTGTGGCCGAAGCGCCGGCTTCGCGTTGCTGTCCGATAAGTCAGTAGGCGCCAGGAACCACTGCAGGCAATCCACTACCGTTTTCGCACTGCCGTAACCGCCCCGGAGCGCCCTGCAGGCGATGAAATGGGCTCCGGGCGCCACGCCGATGGCATCGGTCCCGTCTCTTCCGAGAATTGTGCCGGTCACATGCGTTCCGTGACCGACGTCATCGCAGGGCGCTTGGAAACAGGCGCTATTGGCTGGATCGTCTGCAGCGTCGAACCAGTTGTACGAGTTGTTGAAGGTAGTTCCTTTGTTTTGGAACCCGCGATACTTCGCGTTGATTGCCGGATGGGGCATGAACCCCGAATCTATGATTCCAACCACAATCCCCGTGCCGTCCGCGCCCATGTCCCATACCTGGGGCGCGTGGACGCGGTTGACGTTCTGCTCCACGCTCAACCCCGCGGCATCGGTCGTTGCCTGTTGCGCTGACGATGCAATCTCCGGCGGATCGTCCAGCGCGATCACCTGGTCGGGTTCGATCGACTCCACCTCCGGAAGCTCGGCGACGAGCCTGCGAGTTTCGTCGTCGGCTTCAACCCAGATGGTATTGGCGATCCAGAATGCCTGAAACTTTGCGCTGCGCTGTTGCAGGAACGAGACCACGGGCCCCTGGCTGGCGGCGGCATTCCGGCGCAGTTCGTCGAACACAAACTGGCCGCGCGCCGTGTAATCGCTGATGGCGGGCGCCGCCTGCAAATGCGGGCGGCTGCGCAGGTTCACCCAGAAGCGCGTGACGCCCGCAGGGGCTCCGCTGGGGAGTTTAGACCCGCTGTGCATGTTGTCTGAGGTCGTACATCCGGAGAGCACCATGAGCAGAATCAGGAAGGGAAAGACAGCACGAAGGGCACGCGCAGCCCGGAAATCCGCGTGGGGAAAGCTCTTCATGGGTGTTTTCCTCCCAGTGGGGACGCAGCAGCCCTGCGGGTGCCAGGGATTTTCATACTGTGTGGGAACCCCATGGCTTTCTTAGCACCCGACCACACGAAGGTCAATTCAAATCGGGACGTGAGCTGAGGCCGTCAGCGCCGGCCGCGGCTGGAACTGCGCCGCGGATCGTCGCGCTGGGCACGCTACCGGCTGACATGCGAGCCGGGACAGGAGGGCGCTCTGCGAACGTGCAGAGCATCATCCTCGTCGACCGCCGTCGCGGAGCTGCGGCCTTCCGATTACTTAATCACGTTGATCGCGGCGGCGCCCAGGGCGAGTTGCGAAAACAGCTGCGACCACTCGAGCACGCCACGCAAGTTGGACGGCTTGAACACCTTTTCGGGCACCACAACCGTATCGCCCGGATACAGAGGAACGTCCAGGAAGGAATGCTTCCAGACCGTGTCCGTCGCGTCCCGGCTTAGCACTTCTCCATCCGCACGGATCACGAATGAGTGCTTTTCGTCGGCGTTCCGGTTGGGACCACCGGCCAGATGCAGATACGCATTCACGTGACGCCCCTGGTTGTAGAGGAATGAATTCTGGTCGTAGACCGCGCCCACCACATTCACGTTCGAGGGCCGCGAAGGCACCACGAAGCGATCGCCGTTTTCAAGCGTGATATCGGGGACCTCATCGATGGAGCCGCCCCCGGGCGTGAACTCGAGAACAATGCGTCCGGTTGCGCGGACCTGCTTGAGTTGGGCGACCAAGTCCTGTTCGGCGTTCTGCGCTGCGACGCCGCCGGCAATGTCCTGCGCCGAAGAAGTTGCGGATGCGGCGGTTGCGAGCACTCCGCGATGCGTCTGCGCCTCCAGGCTGCGCACATACTCGTCGATTCGTGTCTGCTGGATCCTGCGTGTCGACTCGCGCGAGAACTCCGAGCCATACAGATATGCACCAGGAGTGAACCCGCCGGCGCGCCGCACCAAATCGCGCAGCGTCTCGCCCGGTTCCGTCGTGTAGGAGCCGGCGTGGGCGAATTCTCCTTCGAGCTTGACGATCTTGCTCTGCTGCGCCACGGGGAGGCGTATGTCCGCTCCCGAGAAGATGGTGACTACGTCGCCCGCCTGGAGTTCAAGATTCTGGCTGGAGTCGTTCTGAAGAACCAGGTGGCCCAGATCAAACGGAATCAGCCGGGTCTTCAGCGTGTCGCGGTCGAGCCGCTCGATCACGGCGTAATCCCAGTCGATCTCCGGCGCGAAAAACTCGACCTCCGTGCGCGGCTGCCGGCTTTCGCGTTCCGCCTCGGCCTGCACGGTGGCGAGCGTGCTGCTGCTCTCTCGCGGAGCTCTGGGTGCCTGAGGATTCCCCTGGCGGTCGGGCGGTGGATTCATGGGCTGATTGTCTTGCTGATTGTCTTGCTGCTCGCCCGACTGATCTCTCAACTGCGAGTCTGGTTCTTTGCTGGAATAGCTGCCATCGGGCGTATTCTGCGATGCCCCCTGACGGCCTTGATTCCGCGGAAGAAGATAGGGCTCGAGCGGCTGGCGCATGCGCGAAAGCGAGGTTCGGTCAGTCGGCTCGAAATCCGGATGCGGCAGCCCCAGTTGCGCGCGCTTCCACCAGTATTGGGGGGTCAGCAGAGATTCCTTGTCGGGAATGAGATCGCTGATCCGCATCCCGCTGTGCCAGGCAAATCGGCCGGGGTTGGCAATGTTGCCGCGCAGTGTAACGCTGCCGACAGACCGCGGCACGACGGGATACACATGGACCAGGTCGCCTCCCGAGAGAGGAGTGGCAAGCCCGCCTTCGTCGAATGAAACATCTATCGAGCGCACCTCACGGCGTTGGTCAATACGTTCAATGGAGATGTGGGTTGCGGCAGCCAGATCCGAAATGCCCCCGGCGTCGGAGAACAGATCGTTGAGTGTCTCGCCCGTCTTCAATTCAAAAACGCGCCGGTTGCGCACGCTTCCGGTAAGCGCGACCTGCGCCCCCACGGGGGGAATGAAAATGATGTCGCCGGACAGCAGCTTGGCATCCTTGCCTTTGTCGCCACGGTTGAGCAGATCGTAAACGTCGAGCTCGGAGACCAGCTTGCCGTCGCGCCGCAACTGGATGTGCCGCAGCGATCCGGAGATCGACGGGCCTCCGCTCACGAACAATGCATTGAGCAGCGTGCTGAGCGCGCTCACGGTGTAGACGCCCGGGTGACGAGCCTGTCCGGCAACGTAAACCTGGATGGCGCGAATCTGGCCGAGATCGACGGTCAGCTCGAAATTGCGAAACACGCGGGCAACGGCCGCTCGCATGTGTTCTTTCAGATCGGAGAAAGAAAGACCCGCCACATGCACGGGACCTACCCGGGGGAGATACACGTCGCCGGAGCGGTCGACCCGGACATTGGCTTCAAAATTCAACTGCCCCCAGACGCGGATGCGTAACTCATCTCCGGGGCCGATGAGATAGTCACTCGGCACAGGCGCCATATCGAGCGGCGCAAAGGTGGAAGGGGCGTTACGAAAGAGATCTGCGCCAAAGATGGGCAGAACCTCACCGGTTGCCGAGGCGACAAACTTTTGAAACTCGGTCAAAGGCTCTGGGATTGAAACGGTCGGCCGCGTGTTTCGAGTGCCGGGCTGCCGAGCCGGGTTCTCGGTATCCCTATAGTTAGGGTTCACCTGGGGCGCCGTCGAATTCTCGTCTTGCCCGGGCGATGGTTGCGGTGCGCCGAATTGGCCTGGAGCCTGGCGGTTGGCACACGTCGCGGGATCTGCCCCGGGATCGGAACAACTTACAGGATTCTCTGGAGAGCCGGGAGTCGACGGGGTCTGTTGTGCCACGGCAACACACGCAAGACAAACCGAGAGAGAGGCCAGAACGAAGGAGCAGGGTACCCGCCGGCGCGCGTCACTAAGCCGCCTCCACAGGGTTTCTAGAAAATACATTGTAGTTCCCACTTTACCATGCTGTAACTCTTGCCCAACTCAATGAAATGGCGCAGGCTATGCCGCCCGTTCCGTTTAAGGAGGAGGCCTAATTGGACAGACCCAGTCCTTTATCGCCGCGCCCAGCGCCGTATCAGGCTTACGATAGAATCATATAAAATATTGCTTTTAGTTACCCAGCAGGCATCAATGGCATCCGAAGTATCGCTCCCAGAACTGCACGAACCCGCTTCAGCCACCTCAGCAGCCGAAAGTGAGAGCGAACTCTCGCTGCTGGACCTTCTTATCGTGCTGGCGGAGCGGAAGATACTGATCCTGAAGGTCACGGCTGTCTTTGCGATGGTGGCCATCGTGGTTTCCCTGCTTCTGCCCAAGAGATATGCCGCGAACGTAACTTTGTTGCCTCCACAGCAGAACACATCGATGGCTTCAAACCTGGCGGGACAGCTGGCAAACCTGGGCGGCATGGCATCGCTGGCCGGCGGGTCGCTGGGCGTTAAGAGTCCCAACGAGATGTACGTGTCGATGCTCAAGAGCCGCACGGTAGAAGATGCCATGATCCAGAAATTCGGGCTTATGAACGAGTATCACGACTCGTTTATCTCTGATGCAAGGCTGGATCTCGAGCGCCACGTGAGCATCGATGGAAGCGGCAAAGACGGGCTGATTCGGATTACTGTGCAGCACCGGGATCCTCGCAGGGCTGCTGAGCTGGCCAATGGATATGTAACTGAATTTCGCGCCCTCTCCGACCATCTCGCCATCACTGAAGCTTCTCAGCGGCGCTTGTTCTTTGAGCAGCAGCTTTCCAAGGCGAAGGACGACCTGGCGCGTGCTGAAGAAGCCATGAAGCTGACGGAGCAGACTACAGGGATATTTCAACTGGATAGCCAGGCGCGCGCACTTATCGAGTCTGCCGCCGCGCTACGCGCGCAGGTCGCAGCCAAGGAAGTGCAGGTCCGTTCCATGCAAACCTTCGCGACTGACCAGAATGCCCAGCTCATCAAAGCCCAGCAGGAGCTGGAAAGTTTGCGGGCGCAGCTTGCCCGCCTGGGCGGCTCTGAGGATTCGGAGAATGGCCTCATCGTTCCGAAGGGCAAGGTGCCGGGAGCGGGGCTGGAATATGTGCGCAAGCTGCGAGACGTGAAGTATTACGAGACGATCTTCGACATCCTCGCGCGGCAGTTCGAGATGGCCAAACTCGATGAGGCGAAGGAAGGCGCTCCGGTTCAAATTGTGGATGCTGCCGTGCCGGCCGACAAACGATCGTTCCCCAAGCGCGGGCTCATCGTGATTGTCGCCACGCTGGTGGGGCTGATTGTGGGAGCGCTTTGGGCATTGCTGCAAGCGATTTTTAAGGCGATGAAGAACGACCCGGGGACGGAAGAGAAGCTGAGGATCCTTCGGCGGGCATGTTCGTTCCAGCGACGCGGGCCCGCAAGGATCGCCTGATGGCCGTCCAAAAAACATGAAGATCGTTCTGGTTTCAAAAGAGTACCCACCCTCCCGACACTCCTATGGGATAGGGACATACACCCAGGAGACAGCGCTCTCGCTCGCGAAGCAGCATCACGACGTGACAGTTATATGCGCGTCTGATGAGTCGGCGCCTGCCGGAGAATCGCTCTTGGCAGGGGTGCGGGTGATCCGGTTAGAGGACCCGGAAACTCAGGCGAAGGGTTTGCGGAGCAAGCTTGGTAGCTCACCAGAAGCCCTGGCGTACAGAGGGAGAGTTGCCGAGACTCTGAATGAGTTGATCGACGCCGGCCGCGCCGAGATTGTCGAGTTTCCGGGGTACCGAGGCGAGTCGTATCAATGGCGAATGCGGAAGCGCATCCCCATGGTGGTACGGATGCACGGGCTGGTGGGCTGGATCAGTAAGAAACCGATCGACAGGTGGATCCCGCGGCGCCGGCAATTGATTCAATTCGAGACCGCGGAATTGCTCGATGCAGACTGTGTAACTCTGCCCGCCGATCACGTTCGCAGCATCGTGGAGAAGCGGATTCCAAGGGAAAGAATCATTACGATTCCCAATGGCATCGACGGGCAAAGCTGGGTGCAGCGCAGCATCGCGGGACGAGCGCCGGATGTTTCCGCAGAGGATGTGCTGTATGTCGGATCACTCAGTCGCCTCAAAGGTGTGTTCGATTTGATCGAGGCCGCCACAGAACTGCACAAACGAGGCACGTGGTCGGGGCGGCTCATCTTGATCGGCGCATCCACCAGGGAGTTCGATCGCTACTGCAAACGCCGGTGGGGAAGCAAAACAAACGCCCCTCCGCACATTTCCATTCGATCGACGGTTCCGCGAGAATCGCTTGCTCCTGCTTTCAGAAGTGCCGGGGTCTGCTGCTTTCCTTCGTGGAGCGAGGCCTTCGGGTACGCGGCGATGGAGGCCGCGGTGAGTGGCGGGCTGGTGGTGGGATCGGCCGGTACGGGAATCGCCGAATTCATTCGAGACGGAGAGACCGGATTCCTGGTTCATCCGCGCGACACCCATCAATTGTGCGCCGTGCTGGATCGCGCTTTGCGTCTCGACAGCGTTCGGAACGGGAGAGGATCGTGCGCGCCGGACAGCAGATGGTCCTGCGAGAATTCGATCAGGCCAACATAAGCAGACGTCTCGTCGAGATTTATGAAGAACAGATTCGCAAGTTCCATGCGCACTCCAGATAGAGACGATTCATTTCAGATGGAGTAAAAGGTCGAGTCACATGAGTCTGGTTCACAGCGCGGGCAGAGTATTGAAGTCCATTCTCCAATTTGCTCTGGGAGAAGTGGCTGCACGCCTGTGCGCGCTGGCTCTTTTCGCATACATAACGCGGCGTTTCGGCGTGGTGATGTTCGGGTACCTGGCCCTGGCGCAGACCGTTGCCAATTACGTAACTCTCCTTTCCGATCAGGGTTACAAGATGGTAGGCGCTCGCCTGGTAGCGCGAAATCATGAGTGGGCGAAGATGCTGGCCGGAAACATTGTGCCGCGTCGAGTTCTTCTCGCGGTTCTCGCAAGCGCGGGTGGATGCCTCTATGCGATGTGGGGCCCAATGCCATCCGGCGCGCGTGGGCTGGTTGCCGTGTTCTCACTATGCGCAATTCCCGCCGCTTTCGCTCTGGATTGGGTGCTCTGGGGTACCGGATCGTTTTATTGGCTTTCCGGCTGGAAGACCCTTGTTGCTGTGATTGCTTCGGGCATGGCAATCGTCGGGATGGCGACCACCGGGCGTCCACTGATTTCGATTTCGGTCGGCACGATCTGCTCTTCTGTAATCGGATCCGCAGCCCTGTGGCTGGTGATCCGCCGGCAGTGGAAGACGGTGTCATATCCGAAAGAAGAGATTGCCGCAGTGCGATCGGAACTTCGTACCTCCAAGGTGCTGGCGCTTGGAACCTCAAACATCCTTAACCTGGTATTTACCAATTCCGATCTGCTGATTCTGGCTGCCTTGACCAATGCAACCGAGGTGGGGAACTACGGAGCCGCAACTCGACTCCTGTATGTCATCTTCTCTGCGTATTATCTGGTGTGCAACTCGCTGTATCCCAGGCTTGCGAGGATCGACGACCGGCATAGGATGAGGACTCTTCTTGGCCCGCTTCTTGCGCTGCTGTTTGTCGCCGGATCTGTGGTAGCTTTTGGTCTGATTCAGTTTTCGACAGAGATACTCGGCCTGGTCTATGGTTCAACTTTCGGCGCCCAACCGCTGTTCCGAGTGCTCATGCTAGCTCTGCCGTTCGAGATGATCGTGTCATTCCTTGGCACTATGCTGGCCAGTCGTGGCGGCGAAGCTGTTTTGCTTCGCTGTCTGGCGGTGTCCTCGGTTGTGAACGTGGGGTTGAATCTGATTCTTATTCCGAGATTGCACGCCATGGCGGCCGCCTGGACGACGGTGGCTTCTTACGCCTTGCTGTGCATCTTGTATCTGTTCGTAACCCTCAAGCCGGCGAAGCACGCGGCGATGGTGCCAGCTTGAGACGGCCAAATTTCGATCCGGCATTGCCTTCTGAAGACGTCTCGGTGTCGCTTATCGTCGCCACCCTGGGGCGAACGGCGCCGCTTTCCAAACTGTTGAATAGCCTGTGCGGCCAGACTGAATCAGCGTTTGAGGTCATCGTTGTCGACCAGAATCCGGAAGGATATCTTTCACCAGCAATTGAGCCCTTTGTCTCCCGACTGAATATTACGGTGGCTCGCTCAGAGAGAGGTCTGGCGCGGGCACGCAACGCCGGGTTGCGCGTGGCGCGCGGCGGCATCGTGGGGTTTCCAGACGACGATTGCTGGTACGACACGGGCGTGGTCGAACAGTGTCTCGCGATCTTCTCCGCTCCCGGTGCGCCCGATGGGATTACCGGCATGTGCCTCGACGAGAAAGGCGAGCAGAGCGCGGGAACCTTCGACAGCGACACCGGCCCACTGACCCGTCGGAACGTGTGGCGGCGAGCCAACTCGACCACCACTTTCTGTCGAGCCGCGGTCGCGACGGCAATCGGAGGATTCGACGAGTCACTGGGGCTGGGATCAGGAACGCGCTGGGGTTCGGGAGAGGAGACGGACCTGCTCATCCGCGCGCTCGATCGCGGATTTCGCTTCGAATACCACCCCGAGTTCGTGATCCGCCATCCGCAGGTCAACGCCCCCTCTGCAAAGAACGCCCGGCTTCGGGCGCTGCCCTATGCGCGCGGCTTTGCGCGGGTGCTCAAGAAGCACAATTATCCTCTCCCGGACCGCACCGTATCGGTGGTTCGGCCTGCGCTGGGAGCCGTCTTCTATATGGTTACCGGACGCTGGTCGCGCGCTTGCCTCGCGTTCTGGACGTCAGTCGGACGACTGCAGGAACTCGCCACCGGAGGCGGTGCCTGAACCGTGAGCAGCGAGCCAAAGTCGGCGCAGTCATTCAGCCCATCCCTGACGGTGTGGTACGGGCTGGGTTTGCTGCTGTGCGTTTCGTTCGGGCTGAAGCTCATCTGGAAGATACCTTTCGGCTTCGTAGAGCCCGCATTTCTGGCGGCGTTCCCCATGTGGTGGTGGCGTAGGCGTACCGCGCGGCTATGGGCAGGCGAGTGGCTTCTGTTCGCCGCTTTCGCGGTCTCAACCATCCTTGCGCTGCGGTTTCCGCAGCTTACAACCGCACGCTGGGTTGATGCGTGGAGCCACACGCTGCGCCTGCTGGCGATGCTGTTGCTGGTTGCGTTGGCGCGTTCGGCCAGCGACGCCGAGAAGAAATCTATGTGCCGCGGCGCCCTGCACTCCATGATCTTTTCGCTGCTGCTGTCGGTCGTGATTGCGGCGATCGGATTGCACTTGCTCCCAAACCTTCTGGGAGTGGACTTCTCCTTCGTGGATTATCAGGAACGGTTTGTGCTGCGCCTGGGTGGGTTTCCCGTGCCTCGGCTGTTTGGCCTGTTCGATGAGCCCGCGCCCTTCGGTGCCTATGGCGTTCAATGTTTCGTGTTGTTCTATTCGTGCCGCGACTGCATCTCGCCCCGGCTGCTGCGCAACGGAATCCTGCTCTCGATCCTGGTGATCGTAGTGTCGTTCTCTGACCAGGCGTGGCTTGCCATGCTGATACTTCTGATGTTCCGGCCTGCTGCTGAAGGGAAACGCCGCAACATGAAGCGGTGGGCAACGGCAGGACTGGCCCTGGTGGCACTGGCGCCTTATCTGTTCAGCCGTCTCCTCGGCAAAGCAACGGAATTCTCCTCGTACGAGAATGGCGAAGTGTGGGGTTCGAGCGGCGCCGAACGCATCGTCAATTCCGTTTTCGCCCTCGGGATCAGTTCGAAGACCCTCCTGAATTTTCTGTTCGGCATCGGACCCTCGCTCTTCGGCATTTTCATGTCGGAGTATTTCCCGATCCTCGGAGACCGTCAACAGGTGCAGGTCCTCATTCCCGACCTGCTGTGCTCCATCGGAATCATCGGGCTTTCCATTTCAATGCTGCTGGGATGGCGCTGGTTCAAGGCCGCCAGGCTGCGCCAAAACACATTCTGCTTGTTCGCGCTGTTATTGGCAGTCATCTTCCAGTCGGACTTCAAGTCTCCTTCCCTTGCGATTGCGATTGGCGCCTGCCTAGGAGGCGTAATTCGCATCACGCCTCGTGCACAGCCCCGGCGGTTCCGCCTGCTGCCTCGATTCAAGCACCTCCTGCGGCCCCGGCCTGAAGCTCTTCCGGAGCGAGGCGCGCATGCGTGAGCTGGTGGTGGATGTGCGCAAGGTGCTCGACTCCGGAATTGGCGTGTACGTGCGCAATGTCGTGCCGCGCGTGCTCGATCGTTTGCCGGATTGCCGGGTGACTCTCGCTGGGTCAGCGAGATGCGCTGCAGGCGCAGCAGGACTGCCTCTCGAGGGAAAACGCGCGATGGATATCGGTGAGCGCCAAGCCCTTCAGTGCCGCTGAACAATGGGAGCTGCGCACGCTCCTCAAGCCCTCGCAAACGCTTTGGGCCACCAGCCTGGCTCATCCGCTGTTCACGCGCCAGCCTCTCATCGCAACATTGCACGACGTCGCGCAACTGGCGCTGCCGCACGTGGGAGGACGAAGCAGGGCGGTTCACGCCGTGGCGCGCCAATACTTCCGCAGCCTGCGCGCGCGCGCTTCCCTGCTGCTTTGCGTTTCAGAATTCACGCGCTCGGAGTTTCAACGCCACATCGGGTTTCGTCCGGATACCAGCGTCGTGGTAACTCCTCTTGGCGTAGACTCTTCCTGGTTCGAAGCGGCTTCCTGTTCCCGCCCATCCGATCTGCCGTCACGCTATTTCGTCGTGGTGGGAAATCTCAGGCCGCACAAGAACCTGCGCCGTGTCCTCGATGCATTTTCCAGCGTTGCGCTCGAGATTCCTCATCACCTGGTCATCATCGGCAAGCACGAGGGATTTCGCACCGGCGATGCGGGATTGGTGGATGTTATCCGTTCGCTGGGCCCACGAGTCCATTTCCTGGGAAGCCTGGATGACTCCGAACTGAAGGGGATTGTGGCGTCCGCCGACGCGCTGATTTTCGCATCGCTCTATGAGGGATTCGGGCTGCCCGCGGTCGAAGCGGCGGCGGCGGGAACTCTCGTTCTGGCGTCCCGCACCGGTGGCATCCCCGATGTCTGCGGCGAGTCAGGCCTGTTCGTCGATCCGGAATCGGTCGATTCTATTCGCGACGGAATGATCCGGATCGCGAGAATGACGGACGAAGAACGGAATCGACGAATTGAAACGGCGCGCAGCCGGGCGTTGGATTTCTCGTGGGAAAGAACCGCGGATCAAACCGCAGCCGCAATCGACTCCACTCTGCGACCGTCCCCGCAATGAGCATTGCCGGGGCTGATCAATTCTCGGATCTGGAACTCAGCGTGGCCGCGAGGCCGGCGAATCGAGCCGGCTCACTGCGTGGCCTTGCGTGCGCCAATTCTTCATAGATCGCACGTATGTTCCCCAGTACCACGGGGCGCGCGAATTGCTGCACTCTCTGCTTTGCGTTGAGTGAAAAGAGGTCGTGCAGTCCGCGGTCGGAAGCCAGCAGGTCAATTGCCTGGCTGAGCTGTTCTGAGTCGCCGGGGGGCACGGTGAATCCTGTGACCCCGTGCAGGCTTACGGAGGGTACGCCGCCAGGCAGATTCGTATTGATCACCGGCACGCCGCGCGCCATGGCCTCCAACTGCACCAGGCCGAAGGCTTCCGACGGCTCCACCGACGGAAGCACAAAGATGTTCGCAATGCTGTAGAGGCAAGACAGGTCGGCATCACTGACCCGGCCGAGAAGCTTGACGCGGTCCTGAAGTCCCAGTTCTTCAATCTGCCGGGTGAGTTCGCGCTTGAGGGGGCCGTCGCCGGCCACAACCACTCTCACATTCAAATTCCGCGCGGCATCGATCAGATGCTGAACTCCCTTGTAGTAGACGAGGCGCGCTACGCACAGCACAATGGGCTCAGGGCCCTGTATTCCGAATTTCTTTCGTACCTCGTCGAGTTCGTCGACGGAATGGCTGCGGATTGCGGTCAGATCAATGCTGAGGGGCACCACGCGGCACTTTTCCCGGTAGTGCTTGAGCGTCTGTGAATGTTCAAGGAGGCCCTGGGACGTCACGATGATGCGATCAGCGGCTTCGAGCAGGCCTCTCTCCAGGCCCGCCAGAGGCTTGAGAACGGCGCGCTGCAGCCGGCGGACTATATCGGAGTGATAATGCACCACAATGCGAACGCCCTGTCTTTTGAGCTCTCTCCACTGACAGAGGAAGGCCGTAGGAAACGGAATGTGCACATGCACAATGTCGAACTCACTGGCCATGCTCCGCAGGTGAAAAGGATAAGTGGGAGCCAGCGGCACGCTTAGAACGGTTCCCAGACTTCCGACGCGCCTGACCGGAACGCCTCTCCAGATGGATCGGGACTGACTTCCTCTGCTCTGGCAGGCGAGAACTTCGCAGTAACTGCCTTCCGACTCATTCATGAATTCGGCTATTTCCTGGACCACGGCCTCGACCCCGCCGATCCAGGGAGCGTAAAGCTTATTCACTTGAAGCACGCGAATCCCGTGATTTTTCTGGCGATTCTCGCTGCTGTCAGACGCAAGGCCGATGTCTTGTATGACCGTCATGCTGAGCGCGTACGCGCGCTTCGGCAGTGCGACCGCCGCCCTGGAGTTCAACTGGCGATCTCGACCCGCGAACGAATAGGTCTTTACTTCGTGGTGCTTCAACGCGGGATAAGCATCGGGCAGCAGACTTGCAAGCAATGTGGCAAACACGATCTTGACGTCGCTGAAAAAGGTCGCAGTACGCATGTAGTGTTCGTCGATGTTCGCCTTCATTGGCTTGATCCGCTCCTGGTAGAACGCATCGAGTTCATGGGCATGAACACAAGCCAGAATGTCTTCTTCGCAACGGAAAGCAAGGCTGGCGGCACCGGTGATACCAGGCCGGTACGCCAGCGTAAGCCGGTCAGCATACTGAGGCAGTTTCGGCCGCGGACCGACAAGGCTCATATCGCCGCGCAAAACGTTATAAAACTGCGGCAACTCGTCGAGTTTGAGCCTGCGAAGCCACCGGCCCACTGCCGTGACGCGCACGTCCCCGCTGTGCGTGAGGCCGCAGCCGCCCTCACGGGTGGCTACCGCCATGGTGCGAAACTTGTACATGCGAAACAGCCGTCCATGCCGCCCAACACGCTTCTGCACAAAAATCGCCGGACCGGCCGACGAAAGCCGGACGCAAAGAGCGATCACGGCCATGGGAATGCAGAAGAGGGCGAGAATCGCGGCTGAAACCACGCTGTCGAACAAGCGCTTCGCATACGAAAAGCTCCAGCGACGCGCATGCGGAAATTCCGCCTTCATCGAAAGTGGTTGCCGGGCTTGTGGATGCACTTCTCGTCGAATTGGCTCGGCTGCACAAGGTTCTGGCTCAGCCAGAGAAGAATACGGTCTCATGAGGGCCTTATTATCTAGAAAAAACTTCAAGTGAACTGCGCACAATTTTGAACTTAAAAAATCTGCGATTCCCTGTAGGACCGTGAGGCGGCACATTCGTTGATGGGCCGTCTCCCACCGAATCTACTTCGTTCGGGTAACGCAGAAACTGCCTGCACGGCAGAACCGGGAATAAATTTAAGGTCGACGTTCACAACGAGGATAACAATAAAACGGGGTGGCGACAATGCGTATTGCTAATTCAGACAGGTCCGATCCAGTTTCAGATTGACCTGCATTTCCAGTGTGGGAAGCCGCAATCAAACCAGGTCTGCCCGATGTCTGTGGCAGTGCCGAGTTAGTGTAACGTAGTTATCGCTGAGTTTTGATGGCCGTCGTCATCGAGTGTGGAAAAGTCGAAGACGACTAAGGTTTTGTGCTTCTTGATGCCTCTTGCCGCATGGCGTCGCGTCTGTGGAATTCACAGTCTTGTAACTCAGTGAGACGGCTCTGAGGCCGCAGCCCACGCAAACTCATCGTCGAGCCACAGCCGTCTTCATGGCTAACTCGAAGATGACGCGAGGCCCATCGGTCCTTCCCGCTGTGTCAGCCGTCCGACTTTGCGTATCGCGTGGCTGCTTCCTGCGCTCCGCAGACCGCGCGACTTTGGGAATCGCTGCGACGGAATGCGAAGCACTTTGAAGTGGGCGAGCAAATAAATGGATATAGCCGCTGTTGCGCCGTCTCCGGCTCACCCGCGATTGCTTTAATCTGTGAGTTTTGAATTGGTGGACGCGGAAGGAATCGAACCTTCAACCTGTCGGTTAAGAGCCGAATGCTCTGCCAGTTGAGCTACGCGTCCACTGAGTGGATTGCCGTGCGGAGGGAACTGCTGGCACGACGGGCACGCGAAGAATGAATCCCGCGCACTTGTTGAATATAACACAGCCGCGCTGTGAATCCAAAGCGCGAGATGGGCGCACTTTGATGCTTCACGGCGTGCGTATTGGCGCTTTCTGAGGCGGCCCGAGAGGACAAGTTTGGCGGGTCTTGAAAGCGCAAACTAGAAGGTGAAGGCGAGGCCCGCGGTCACGCCGCGCTGATCCTGCGCAAACACCAGCAGCGAGCCGTCGGTGAGCACAAACGGGCGCTCGCCCTGCGACAGCAGATTGCGCATGTCGATCATGGCGTCGAGGCTGCGCGCGCCCCCATGGCCGGCAATCACCGGCTGCCGCAGGTGGATGTTCAGATACGGCTCATCGGCTTCCAGCGCATACGGCGCAACGCGCGTGACGGTGTCTTCCGGCTGCCAGCGATAGCTCGCGCGCCAGCGCGTTCCGGTGCCGTCGAGCGTGCCGGAAAGCGAAAGCGAGTACATCTGCGCCCGCCGGGGGTGCGCCGATGAAACGAGCTGGTTCAACGGAGTCGGATGCGCGGAGGCCTGCATCACCAGCGCATCGCCGTTCGCGTAGCTCACGCGGACGTGGTTGCCGTGAGGCAGACGATGCTCCGCTGTCGCCACGATGCCGGTGCTGGAGTAGCCGGCCGCCGCAGTGCGCAGCAGCCCGCTCGAGCCGTCATACAGGACATCGGGGCCGGCCGGCGCTCGGCCGTGAGCCATGCCCTCAATCACGGGATTGCTCAGGCTGTCGGAGTAGAAGAATACTGCGAAGCCGGAGTCGTCCGTTCTGCGCTCCCAGCCGATCTCCTGATGTACTCCGTGTTCCAGGGTCAGCCGCCCATCGCGCATCGCCAGCGCCGGCATCCATGCCCCGGCCTGCGTCTCAGCCAGTCCGCGCGTATCCGGAACCGCCGTGGCAAAGCGATAGCTCACTACGCCGTCGCCCTTGCGCCAGCCCACCGACACAAAGGGCAGAGCCGCGGCAACCGTATTGGGCGAATTCTGCGCAAACCGCGCCACCATCTGCTCGCCCCCGGCCTGTATCTGGAACTCGTCGCCCAGATTGATGTCTTCCCAGGTGCGCACCGCAGCTTCGTTCAGTCCGTCGGCTCCGGCGCCTTCCACTTCAGGGTGGATTGAAACTGCGCCCACCGACTGCACGGATCCCGCGAAGCCGAGTTCCTGCCGGAAGCCCAGCAGCGACTCCATGCTGGCGTCCGTGCCCGGTGCAAAGTCCACGTGGGCCAGAAGCTCGCGGCTGTCGGATGGCGTTTCTTCCACTTCCATGGCAATCCGTTGCCCATCCTCGCCGAAGGTCCCGGCGCCGCCGGTGGCCAGCAAGCGCGCCTTCAGCTTCGGCTTCGACCGCCCGTCCGAGACCACAATCAACGGGCCATCCTCAAGCCAGCGGAGAAGCGGGCGATTCGCCGTCGAGCGCAAGGTCCACGCCCAATCGTCCTTTTGCGCATCGGCCGAGCGCGGCTGGACCGGCAGCCACTGCATCACCTCATACAAGGTGTTGAGCGTCATATTGACGACCGTGCCGGCCTGCACGCGGATGTTCTCGCGCAGCGAAGGAAGGAACGACGTGCCCATCGCCTTCACCGCATAGCGGCCGGGCACCACCGTTGCGAAGGCAAAGTGGCCTTTGGAGTTGGTGTAGACGCTGGCAATGACGGAGAGGTCAGGCCGCAGGAGTTGGACCACCGCGCCGATCTGCGGCACGCCGGCGGAGCTACGCACCACGCCCGTGACTGAGACAGGTCCAGACGCAACCCCTGGAACCGCGCCCAAGCCGGCGAGTGCGAGCAACAACGCGAGATGGAGCCTGCGGAATATCACGTGTTCTATGTGACCCGGCGGCGTCCCTGGCGGAATACTCCAGCAAATTGTCCCGCACAGGTTCCTGCTTCTGCGGCCCGGTAACCTTGCTTGCGCGGGATCGTGCTTACTATTCCACGACAAAAGGTGCTGATTGCGCAATCTCTTGTTTTGAGATTTCGTCGTTCACCTTGATCGTCACTTTGTACTTGCCTGGCTGGAGGCCTGCCATGGGGAGCGATTTTTCCACCGTGAGCTGATCGCTGTGTGCCCCCAAGTCCTTTGAGTCCAACTGCTTTTCGAAAATTACGTTGTTTGTGGCAGCCTCTACGATCTGATAAGTAACCGTCGCGTTGTTACTTTTGGTCGCGTCGTTAATTCGCAGATTGTAGACCTGCATCCAGAAGCTCAGTTGCTGATTGCGCGTGAAACTGACCGGCGTGGCGGCGTTGGTGCTCACGCGCGGGCAGATCTTGGTGTTGCCGATCACGCAGTTGCCGGCGCCGATTGAGTGCGAATCCACCGCCGCCATCTGGTCGGCGAGGATGAGCGATGACGTAGCCAGCTTCTCGTCGTAGAACCTCGGCACTTCCAGGCTGCGGCCATACAGGCCCACATGATCCGGGTTGTGCACATCCTTGATGGCGATATCCAGGCGGTAGGAGCCCGGGCAGCAGCGGCAGCGCTTTCCAGTAGATCGACTTGTGGTCGAGGCTCTTCTCGAGAAGCTCGGCCGGCTGCTCCACTTCCACCGTGTCCTCAAAGGTCTGCACCACGCGATGCGTAATCGTCGTGACCTTGCCCAGAATGTTCACCACGCCCCGTGGCGACGCCGTTCTTCGTCATCGAACGTGATATCGCGGTTACGGATCTGCACCGTGACCGGCACCAGCATCGTGTTGTCCGTCACCTTCACAAAGTCAGTGCGCACGTCGAACGGGAACGGCGGGCCGTTCATGATCGAGTGGCTGGTCATCGCGCTTTCCAGATCCTTGAACTTCACCGGCGGCGGCGCGAATATCTTGGCGGCCAGCTCAATGCGGTCGAACTCCTTCGACTGCTGGCTCGAGGCCAGCGGCCCGGTGCCCAGCGTCTCAGGCCCGCCGTGGAAGCGGTCGGCCTTCTTGGCCATGCCCATCGATTCCCACTGCGTCAGGCCCATGCCCGGAACGCGGAGCAGCGCGTCCTTTTCGCCGCGGTCGATGGTGAAGTGATAGTCGCCGCACATGCAGGTGTCCACAAATTCGAGGTCGATGTTGTCGCCGACGCCTTCGAGATAGCGGTAGTGCCACGTTTCAAACGGGAACGTCGCCGTTTCGCCGCCGCCTTCATCGATCGGACGCTGGTAGGCGCCGCCCGAGGGGTGCGAGTCAATCGAATCCGGCTTGCCGAACGCAATATAGATGTGGCCGCGATCCGTCTTCCATCCCGGCTTGCCGGCGGCAAAGTGCTCGTTGGCGTAGGCGATGCGGCGGTAGTGCTCTTCGCGGAACTCGTTCTCCGGCGAATCCGGATTGGGATTGCGGCGCAGCCAGAAGGTCTCGATGAAGGCTTCGCGCTCTTCGTCGTTGCTCAGGTTCCTGAAGGCTTTCCGCTCTTCGTCGCTGATGATGTAGGAAACGTCCTGCTCGAGCCAGGTCTTGTAAGCGCCCTTCAGCTCTTTGCTGTACTTCCTGCCTCGCCCGAGCTTCTCCTTGTCGGAGCGTTCGCCGCTTCAGCGGATCTGGTTCGATCCTGGCCGTGGGGGCTGGGCTTGCGCGCTGGCGCCTGCGGACTGCTGAGAGAAAAGCCGGCTGGACGAAACCGGGATCAGGCCGCAAACCAGTGCGACGGCAAAAAACGAACGGCGGTTGGACATCATCGGGTTGGAACTCCTGGATTGCCCTATTCTACGGGTACGCAGAACGCCCGGCAAGACTCCGCCTGGAGTTGACTGCAGTTTGGACGCAATGGGAGGGCGAGGGTAATCGTATGAAAATCAGGAAAATCGTTAGAGCACGCACAAATTTCTGAGACTACCGGAGGAACTCCCGCGTCCATTAAGCAGGCGTTTCCTCATCCACTTCGATTCCCCTGGGGGTTTATGGGGAATCCGGTTATTTCTCCTGGGTTGCGGCAGGAAGCGCTCTCGCGGAGTTTGCCGCCGTAATCCGGTAAAATGGACAGAACTTCCTGATTCTGCAATGGTTAGTTTGTGGACTGCGCGAAGCCGCAATAAAGCACGGGAACCTGAAGCCCGCAACCTGCGTAAACTGGTACGAAGCATCCCTGGGAGCCAGCACCGAAAATGAAGAAGATTCTTCTCATTGTTCTCGCCATTCTTGTCGCCGCCGGGCTTGTGACCTTTATGGTGGTCAAGCAACAGTCTGGCTACACCAAGGTCCTGACCGCGAAGATCGTCCGCCAGGATCTGTCCACCGTCATCAGCGGCACCGGCCAGATCAAGCCCAAGACCTACGTCAACGTCGGCGCCACGTCATTCGGCCGCATCACTCACCTCTATGTCAAAGAAGGCGACCACGTGAAGAAGGGGCAGATCATCGCCACCGTCGAGAGCGTGCAGCCTGAAGCCAACGTCGCAGGCCCAGCAGGCCCAGATCGCCTCCGCCAAGACCGACGTGAACTCCTACATCGCCGCGGAAAAGACCTCTGAGGCCAACCTGGAGCGCGCCAAGGCCGATCTCGAGCAGAAGAAGCTCGACTGGGATCGCGCGCAGAGCCTCTACCAGGCCGGCATCATGGCCAAGCAGGACTTTGACGCCAAAAAGGCGGCCTACGACACCGCTGTCGCCACCATCGCCCAGATGCAGGCCACCATCGTCCAGTCAAAGGCGCAGACCGAGTCGCAGCGCGCCCGCGTCACCAACGCCCAGGCCCAGCTTCGCTTCAACGAAGACGCGCTCGAACAAGACCGTCTCCGTTGCGCCGTTTGACGGCATCGTAACCAACCTGCCGGTGCGTGAAGGCGAGACCGTCGTGGTCGGCATCCAGAACGCCGAGGGCTCCACACTGATGACCATCGCCGACATGAGCGTGGTCACCGCCGAGGTCAAGGTCGACGAAACCGACATCGTGAACGTGAAGATCGGCCAGCCCGCCGACGTCACCATCGACGCCATTCCGACAAGGTCTTCAAAGGGCACGTTACCCTGGTCGGCGATCAGGCCCTGCTGCGCTCCACCGGTGTCGCCACCTCGCAGTCCACCACGCGGAACGGAAGAGGCCAAGGACTTCAAGGTGGTTGTCACGCTCGACCAGCCGGACGACGCGCTGCGTCCCGGCCTGTCCACCACTGCGAAGATCACCACCGCCCACAAGGACAGTGTGCTCTCGCTGCCCATTCAGGCGCTGACCATCAAGCCCGAGGACAAGCCGGGAGCCCCCAACAGCAATGTACAAGCTGCCTCCACCAGCTCAGGGTCCGGTTCCAGCACCAGCCTGCAGGATCAGCAGGGCGTCTACATTCTCACCAAGGACAAGCAAGGCAAGCTGCGCGCTCACTTCGTTCTTGTGAAGACCGGCATCACCGGCGCCACCGACATCGAAGTGCTCTCCGGCCTGAAACAAGGGGACGAGATCGTCACCGGTCCTTACAAGATCCTGCGCGGCCTGAAAGAGAATGCGTTGATCAAGAAAGACACGGCCAAACCGATCACTCCGGCGAGCAGCAACTCGTAAGCATCTAAACCCGGCATGCGTTCGAACCGGACAAGGGAACCATAGGCTCGACAATGCGTATCTGGTGATACGCGCGCAAGGCGAATCCGCTTGCCCGCACCGGAGTTTCCGGACCGCAGCAAGGCAGAGGATGACATGGGAATGGCTCTAGACAGCACCCGCACTGAAGAGTTGGCGCAACCCTCCAGCCCACCCGAGGGCGATGTAATTGTCGTCGAAGACCTGTGGCGCACCTATGACATGGGCGCCGAGCAGCAGGTGCACGCGCTGCGGGGGCTCAATCTCCGGATCCGCCACAATGAATACGTCGCCATCATGGGCCCGTCGGGCTCGGGCAAGTCGACGCTGATGAACCTCATCGGCTGCCTCGACACGCCCACCCAGGGCAAGTACTGGCTCAACAGCCAGCTTGTCAGCGAACTCGATGACGACCAGTTGGCGCGCATCCGCAACAAGGAAATCGGCTTCGTCTTCCAGACTTTCAACCTGCTGGCCCGCGCCACCTCGCTGCACAACGTCGAGTTGCCGCTGATCTACAACGGCACCCCGGCCGCCGCACGCATCGAGCGCGCCAAGAAAGCCCTCTCCGACGTGGGTCTCGATGGCCGCATGCACCACAAGCCCAACGAGCTCTCCGGCGGCCAGCGCCAGCGCGTCGCCATTGCCCGCGCGCTGGTCAACAGCCCGTCGATCATCCTGGCCGACGAGCCCACCGGCAACCTCGACTCCAAGACCGGCGTCGAGATCATGTCCCTCTTCGACAGCCTGCACGCCAAAGGCAACACCATCGTGCTCGTCACCCACGAGCTCGACATCGCCGAGTACGCTCATCGCGTCGTCCACATCCGCGACGGCCAGATCTTCTCCGACGAGCCCTCGAAGCGATTCAGGTAAGACAGGGGTTAGGGATTAGGGTTTAGGGGTTAGGAGTCAAAGCAAACAGGGAGCAGCCTTCAGGCGGGCTCCCTGTTTCGCTTTCTACGCCTGCTGCCTGCACCCTGCCTGATCCCTCATGCCTCATCCTAACCCCTAACCCTAACCCCTAATCCCTAATCCCTAACCCTTCCCTTCCCTCGCCTCAAGCTTTTCCCCTGCCCGCCGATGAAACACCTGTTGGCAAACTTGCACGAATTTGAGTCACGGAGGCGAGGCACGTTGAAACCCATGCAGAATGCCGCGCAGTTTCCACCCCTGCCCCCCTCCGCTTATCCGGTCCCGGGCCCGTCTCTGGTTGAAATGGAGCATGTGCCCGAGGTCTCAGTGGCGGGTGTGAGCGCTCCCTGGCGCAAGCTGCTGCTGCAGGCCGAAATGGCTGCCCCGCACGTTCAGGTGGCCTCCATCGAGGGCGAGCACGGCGTAGGGAAACAGACCCTGGCGCGTTATCTCCTGAGCCGCTCGCCCCTCGCCGGATCATCCTTCCAGCGCCGCGATGCGCGCGAATGGCTGCTGCGCGACGCCGACCCTTCCGCCATCGCCGGCTTCACTTACCTCGACCGCGTCGATCTCCTCGCCCCTCCAGGCCAGGGACTGCTCCTCAGCGTGCTGAAGGCGCTCCAGGACCGCCCCCACGGCCGGGCCATGCTGGTTGCCTCGTCGCAAACACCGCTCCGCCAGATGGCTGGCCAGGGGCTGCTGATGCCCGACCTGGCCTTCCGGCTTACCGCGGTCCGGTTCGCGGTTCCGCCTCTGCGCATGCGCAAGGAAGACATTCCGCCCATCGCGCAGGAGCTCCTCGACTGCATCTGCTCGCGCTACCAGCACCGGCGTGTCGAACTCGGCCCCGGCGCCCTGGCGCGTCTTCTCCAGCACGGGTGGCCCGGCAACGTGCGCGAACTGGCCAGCGTGCTTGAGTCCGCCCTGCTCGAAGCGGTCAACGACATCATCCGCCCCGGCGACCTTGCCATCCCCGCCGGCGGCGAAATGAGCCACGAGCTGCAACCGATTGTGCCCGCCGCGGCCAGCCTGGGACTCGACGAAGTGATCCACCGTCACGTGCAGTATGTGCTCGACCTGAATCGCGGCAACAAGCTCCGCGCCGCCCGACAGCTCGGCATCAGCCGGTCCACC
This sequence comes from uncultured Acidobacteriota bacterium, assembly GCA_963819365.1. Classification (GTDB taxonomy): domain Bacteria; phylum Acidobacteriota; class Terriglobia; order Terriglobales; family Acidobacteriaceae; genus Telmatobacter. The sequence goes on along the minus strand of CAWFVY010000018.1, from coordinate 113,571 downwards.
CTCTACCGCATCCTCGGCAACGAGACGATCCTCACCCACTGAGCAGCGAAACAGCAAACAGCGATGCAGCGAAGGAGTCCCGCCGCTACCTGACCGCGCTATCTGTTTCGCTGTTTCTCTGCTTCACAGTTTCACTGCTTTCAGCCAACCCCGGAGATGCCGCAGCCTCTGCCGCCTCTTCTGCCCTTGCGACCCAGGATCAAGCTGTACGAGGTTCGTGGCGTGGATATCCTTCCACCCCAGCCCCTCTTTCGCCAGCGCCTCGAACAGGTCATCCGCATTCATCCACTCGCCGGCAATGTCGTCGCCGAACGGCCCGGCGGAGTGGGTTGGGAATGAATATGGCTCCAGACCGTCTCCCACGTGGATCGCGTGATTCCCGTACTTCTTCGCGACCGTCTCGCCGTCCACCAGCTTGAATGCCGTGTACTCGCCCATCCCGGCCAGAAGCGCGAACACCTGGATGCTCTGCGCTTCCGCGGAGAGCAGTGGAGGCTTGATGCCGTTTCTGAACAGTTCCTTCAGGATCACCTGCTCGTAATGCTCAATATCGATCTTGATGTAATAGGGCGCGCCGTGTTCGCTAACGATCTGCATCACTGACTTCGAAGGCAGCAGAACCTTCTCGAAGTCTCCAATGACCGTCGCATCCGGCTCCGGGAAACGCCCCAGCACGTGGTGGCGCTTGTGGAGATAGAAGTACACCTCGGGGCTGCTGGCCTCACCGGCCACCACGCAGTTTTCAACGCGCAGCCTTCCCTCCCCGATCGCATCGGAAAAACGCGCCTCGATCTGCCGGCAGAGCGCAGGATTCGCCTCCACCGCGACAACGAGATCGGCTTTCTTCAGGTAGTAGGGAATATCGTCGCCATTGTTGGCGCCGAAGTCATAGATGATCTTGCGGGAGGTCGTGTCAGCGAGTTGGTCTGGGCGGCCCAAGGCGATGGTTTCAGTCGGGATCTCGGTCTGATTGTACTTCCCCGCCTAGACCGGCCCGCCACGCCAACTGCCTTGCCCGCTGCTCTACACTCGACGGGTAGACATTTTCACGCGAGGACCGCCCGTTGCGCCCAATTCTCATCCCTGCCGTCGCTGCTGCTCTGCTGCTTCCTTCCTTCACCCTCGCGCAGAAGCTCACCCCCGTCGCGCCCGCCGCCAATGCCTCCCTTGCCGACCGCCGCGCCGCCATGAACGCGCTCTTCCAGCAGTACTGGAACGCCGGCCTTGAGCGCGCTCCCGAGTTCGCCTCAACCCTCGGCGACAAGCGTTGGAACGACAAGATCAGCGACTACTCCGCGGCCGCAAACAACGCCTGGCTCGGGCAGGAACAGAACTTCCTCATGAAGCTCGGCGTCATTGACGACACCGGCTTTACCGACGCCGAAAAGATGAGCCGCGACCTCCTCTTGCGCGAATTCACTGACGATATTGAGGCCGCCGACTTCAAAGAGTGGGAGATGCCCATCGACCAGATGCACGGCATCTACGAGACCTATCCCGACCTCGCCAACCACCTCAGCTTCAAGGAGGCGAAGGACTACGACGACTGGATCGCACGCCTCAATGCGATTCCCGCCGCCTTCGACCAGGTCATCGAAAACATGGCCATCGGTATCCAGGATCACCGCGTCCCGCCGAAGTATCTGCTCAAGCAGGCCCTCGACCAGGTGAAGGAGCTGGCTGGCCAGAAGCCCGAAGACTCGCCGCTCGCCGCTCCACTCAAGAAGTTTCCCGCATCCATCCCCGCTCCCGAACAGGAGCGCATCCGCGCCGAGACCCTCAACGCAATCACAAAGAGGGTTCTGCCCGCCTATCAGCGCCTGGCGCGCTTCCTTGAAGTCAGCTACATCCCCGCTGGCCGCGACGAGCCCGGCATCGGGTCCATCCCTGACGGCGCAAAGTACTACCAGTTCCTCATTCGCCGCGAGACCACGCTGAACCTCACCCCCGAACAGATCCACCAGATCGGCCTCGATGAGGTGAAGCGCGACGAAACCGAAATGCTGGCCATCGCACAGAAGCTCGGCTTCAAAGATCTCGCCACCTTTCGCGCCAGCCTCAAAGACAATCCGAAACTCAAGCCCGCCTCGCCGCAGGCTCTTCTCGACGCCTATCAGGGCCACGTCACCGACATGCAGGCCAAGCTTCCGGAGCTCTTCGGCCGCCTGCCGAAAAGCAAGCTCGAAGTCGTCCGCATGCCCGAGTACCTTGAGAAGACTGCCCCGCCGGCCTACTACGATCCCGGCTCGCCCACTGCGGGCCGTCCCGGGCATCTCTGGGTCAACTTCTACAACGTTCCCAACCGCAGCCTGCTGAATGTCGAAGCCATCTCCTATCACGAAGGCCTGCCCGGCCATCATCTGCAGTTCGCCATCGCCCAGGAGCAGGAGGGCGTGCCCGAGTTCCGCAAGCACAACGAATACACTGCCTTCGTCGAAGGCTGGGCGCTCTACTCTGAACGCCTCGGCAAGGACATCGGCTTCTACCAGGACCCCTACTCCGACTTCGGCCGCCTCGATGCGGACATCTGGCGCGCCATCCGTCTCGTGGTCGACACCGGCGTGCATGCGCAGCACTGGACCCGCCAGCAGATGGTCGATTACTTCCACGAGCATTCGTCGCTCGACGAGCCCACCGTTCAGTCGGAGGTCGATCGCTACATCGCCTGGCCGGCGCAGTCCCTCGCCTACAAAGCCGGACAGATGAAGATCCTCGAGCTGCGCGACAAGGCGAAGACGGCCCTCGGCGCCCGCTTCGACATCCGCGCTTTCCACGACCAGGTCGTGGACGCCGGAGCCATGCCTCTGGATATGCTGGAGGCAAGAATCGACGCCTGGATTGCATCCCAGGCCGCATCCCCGTCCGCATCCCAGAAATAGCCCCGTCGCATCCTGCGCGTATCCTGTTGTTGGCACCTTCACACCGTGAGACAAGGAAAGAAATGGCTGACATTGCCGTTGAGGCCACTCAAGTCCCCGCGCAACTGCCCAATGTAACCGTCGCTGTACTCGGCGCCGGGAAGATGGGCGGCATTCTGCTGCAGGCGTTTTTGAAGCAGAACCTCTTTGCGCCCGACCAGATCCACGCCACCGTTGCGCACGCCGAGCGCGCCCTAGCGCTCAGCACGCAGTGGGGCGTGGACGTAAGCACCGACAATCTTGAAGCTGCGCGCAAAGCCGACCTGATCCTGCTCGGGGTCAAGCCCTTCCAGGTGCCCGAGCTGGTGGAGCAGATCAAGCCCGCTCTCACCCCCGCCAAGACCATCGTCTCCTTCGCCGCCAGCGTGAAGACGCGCGCCATTGAAGACGCGGCGGGCATCGAGATGGCCGTCCTCCGCGCCATGCCCAACACGCCTTCCGCACTCGGAGCCGGCGCAGCAGGCCTGTGCCGCGGCCGCTTCGTAAGCTCCGTGCAGATGGAACTGGCGCAGCGCATCTTCGAAACCGTAGGCCGCGTCGTGGTCGTCGACGAGAAGCACATGGACGCGGTCACCGGCCTCTCCGCCTCCGGCCCCGCCTACATCTACATCGTCATTGAGGCGCTGGCCGAGGCCGGCGTCAAGGTCGGCCTGCCCCGCGACACCGCCACGCAACTCGCCGCGCAAACCGTCTTCGGCGCAGCCAAGATGGTACTCGAAACCGGCTATCATCCGGCCCTGCTCAAAGACGCCGTCACCACCCCCGCCGGCTGCACCATCGACGGCATCCTCGAACTCGAAGAAGGCGGCCTGCGCGTCACGCTCATCAAAGCTGTGATGCGCGCAACAGAACGAGCCAAGCAACTAGCAGCAGGATGAAGGCGCCTCGCGGAGGGAAAGCCATGAAGATTGCAGATCCGTGGGTCGTGCGTATTGCGATCAGAGACGGGCAATGGATATTCCTTCTTGCCGTCACCCATCTTCACTTACATGAAGTGTCGATGACCCCGAGCAATATCGGGATTCCTGATTTGGCGGGTCTGGTCCGAATCGCCACGTCGCCAATGGTTCACTTCCGGCTGACAGCTTGGCATTGTCGGAATGGCTGTGCGCATAAGGACACGCTATCATCAGACCAGTCCCGCAATCGAAATCAAGCCTCGATAGCCGTCTCGCTTTGCACTCTCCAGCGGCCATCCTGGCTCCCCTCCTACATCCCTGAACTCCAGGGACTGCGCGGCATTGCCGTGCTCCTGGTCGTCTTCTACCACTCGCATCCGCGCCTGGCACGCACGCCCTTCTACGACGCATCGCTCTGGGGCTGGACCGGCGTCAACCTCTTCTTCGTCCTCTCCGGATTCCTCATCACTTCCATCCTTCTCGAGGCGCGCGACAAGCCGCATTACTTCCGCAACTTCTACGCCCGCCGCGCTCTGCGCATCTGGCCCGTCTACATCCTCGTGCTTGCCGTTTGCTACCTGAATGCCGAATGGTTTATCGGCCTGCCGGTATTTCAGGCCATCCGCACCGCGCCGTGGTGGGCCTATCTACTCTTCGTGCAGAACCTGTTTTTCCTCAAGCTGCCGCCCGCGCTCGGTCCCACATGGTCCCTCGCCATTGAAGAGCAGTACTACCTCCTCTGGGCCCCTTTCGTGCGCTTTCTCCGCAAGCCATGGATGCTTGCATCCATTCTCGCCACTGCCCTCATCGCCTCGCCGCTCTTCCGCATGACCCACTTGGCGTGGATCACGAAGACCCATACCATCACCCACCTCGACGGCATCGCCATGGGCAGCCTGCTCGCGCTCGCGCTCTACACGATTGCGTGGCAGCGCCGCACGTGGCTCATCATCGGGGTCTGCGCGCTGCCCATCGGCTTCACGCTCGCCGCCACCATCGCCGGCGGCACCGCGTTTCTCGATTCAGCACTGACCTGCGGCTTTGGCGGTGCGGTTTTACTCACCATCGCATCCACGGGCGCCCGGAATCCAATCAACGCCCTGCTCCGCCGCGGCCCGCTCCCTTACTACGGCCGCATCAGCTACGGCATGTACATGACGCACATCATGGTTTTTATTTACTTCGGCTCGTTCGACCTGCGCATGGACAAATACGGAATGCCCGGCGATCTTGCCGTCATTGCCCTCCGCCTCGTCGCCTGCACCGCCGCCGCTACCATCCTCTGGTACGGCTTTGAGTCCCGCATCCTCAAGCTCAAGCGCAACTTCGGACGCTAGGCGGCAATTTCTCGCACTGGAACCACTTCGCCTCCCGTGACCACAGTCACTCTCATCTCTCTCGCCCGCTGTTAGCCTGAACAGTGGTCAAGCCCCGAAGGCGCGATCCACTATCAAAGCACTAGCATCGAAGCGCGAGGCATTCATTCATGGCGTCTTTTCCGGTTCTGGTTTTGAACAGCGGCTCCTCCTCTATCAAGTTCGGCATCTGGGAAGCCGCGGGCGATCAGCGCATCCGCCTCTTCGAAGGCGCGGTCGACGGCATCGGCACCGACCTCGGCAAGTTCTGGATGAAGGACGGCGAGGGCAAAAAGATCGTCGATGAAACTCCCGCGCTGCCCAACCGCGGCGTCGCCTTCGCGCTCGTATCGGACGCCCTGCACTCCGGCAAAACCCCCGCGCCCGCCGCCATCGGCCATCGCACCGTCTGTGGCGGCCCGGCGATCAACGAAAACCTGCGCATCACCCCCGCCGTCATCGACGAGATTGAAAGCTACGCCGCGCTCGCGCCCCTGCACACCCCCATCGCCGTCTACATCATGCGCCAGGCGCTCAAGCTCTTCCCCGGCGTGCCAAACTTCGCCATCCTCGACACCTACTTTCACCGCACCATGTCGGAGCTCGTGAAGGCCATGCCCATCCCCGCCGAGTTCGCCGCCATGGGCGTGCGCCGCTACGGCTATCACGGCATCTCCTACGAGTCGATCATCCACCAGTTGCAACCCAACATTCCGCAGAAGCTCATCGTGGCGCACCTCGGCAACGGCGCCTCCATCACTGCCATCCGCGACGGCAAATGCGTTGACACATCCATGGGCCTCACCCCCACCGGCGGCATCATCAGCGGCACGCGCACCGGCGACATCGACCCCGGCGTCGTGCTCTTCATGCTCAACAAGATCGCTGAAACCGGCGTCAGCGCCAAGGAAGCCGCGGACAAACTGGAGACACTCGTCAGCAAGAAGTCCGGCCTGCTCGGCGTCAGCGAGCTGTCGAACGACATGCGCGATCTGCGCGACGCCATAAAAGGCGGCAATGCGAAGGCCCGCCTCGCGGTCGACAAGTTTGTTTGGACCCTGCAGAAGTGGGTCGGCGAGCTACGTCGCCGAGCTCGGCGGCCTCGACATGCTGGTCTTCACCGGCGGCATCGGCGAAAACGACATCGCCTCGCGCGCGGAAATCTGCACCGGCCTCGAAACGCTCGGCATCCAGCTCGACTCCGCGCGCAACAACGTCCGCGGCGACGCGACTATCTCCGCGGAGAATTCGCGCGTGACGGTTCGCGTGATTCCTCCGGCCGAAGACCTGATGATTGTGAATCACGTCATGCGCCTGCTGAGCGAATAGAAGTAGCCGCGCCCTCAGCGACCCAGATCGCGTAACGCAGCCTGCGCCGCGTTGTACCCGCACATCCCGTGCACTCCCCCACCCGGCGGAGTCGACGCCGAACACAGATACAGCCCCTCGGTCCCCGTTCGATACGCGTGGATACTCGGCCGAAACAGAACCTGCCTCAGGTGAAACGCGCCCGCATTGATATCGCCGCCGAGCAGGTTCGCGTCCATGCGCTCCAGATCGGCCGGCGACCACACCCGCCGCGCCAGCACGCAATCGCGAAAGCCCGGCGCAAACCGCTCGATCTGATCTTCAATCGCCTGTGTTCGATCGACCGTCGACCCATTCGGCACGTGGCAATACGCCCACGCCGTGTGCCTGCCCGCCGGCGCCCGCGCCGCATCGAACAGCGACGGCTGCGTCAGCAGCACATACGGCTTCTCCGCAATGCGTCCCTTCGCCACCTCATACTCAGACTGCGCAATCTCCGCGTACGTTCCTCCCAGGTGCACCGTGATCGCGCGGCGGCACTCCGGCGTTCTCCACGGAATCGGCTCTGACAGCGCATAGTCAATCTTGAACGCCCCCGGCCCATACTCGAAGCGTTCCAGTGTGCGGCGATAACCCGCCGTCAGCCTCGCCCCCGCAATCTTCAGCAACTGCCGCGCCGTCACATCGCACATCGTTATTGCATCGCGCGTGTCAAGCTCATCAAGCGACTGAATCCGCCTTCCCGTGTGCACCACTCCGCCCAGTTGTTCCAGCCTGCGGATCAGCGCATTGGGAATCGCCTGCGCGCCGCCCTTCGCCACCGGCCATCCCACCGACGCCGCGGTCGCGCCAAACAGAATCCCCACCGCCGCGCTCATCGGCTGATCGAACGACAGCAGCGAATGCCCCACAATGCCCGCGAGCAATGCCTTCGCCCGCTCCGTCTTGAATCGCTTGGCTAGCGCATCGGCCGACTGCACCGCATACATCCCGAACCGCGCCATCAGAAACGGATGCCTGGGCATATGCAGCGGCGGCCGCAGCACATCCTCTGCGATGTCCCACCAGCGTTCCGCCACCGGACGCATCCGGTTCACCCACGCTTTTCCATCCGCGCCCAGTTCGCGCTCCTGCGCCTCCAGCGTGTCTTCGAGCAGCACCGCCGTGCCATCGTCCAGCGGATGCGCAACGCACGCGTCGCCATGCACCCACTCCAGGCCCAGTTCTTCAAGCGGCAACGAGCGGAAGAACGGCGATCCCGCGCCCATCGGAAACACCGACGAGCCAAAGTCGTTGAGGAATCCCGGCAGCGTCAGCTCCATCGTGCGCGCTGCGCCGCCCGCCTGCTCCACCGCTTCGAACACCTCCACCTGCAGTCCCGCCGCAGCCAGCACCACCGCCGCCGACAACCCGTTCGGTCCTGCGCCAATCACGTTGGCCCGCATCGTCTCTCCCTAATCGTGCTGCGGCAACTCATCCGGCGGCGCGCTGATTTCAAACTGTCCATCCGGCGTGCGCTCGATAGCCGGAGCATACAGCCCCAGCATCGTGCGCCGCCACCAATTCCCCGTGCGCCGCTTCTCCTCCATGCTGGTAAACCAGTACTGCCACAGCACCGCCCGCACATAGCGCGGCGCAGTCCCATTGAACGGATCGCTGCGAAACAACCCCACCACATCGCGGTCGTTGCTCAGCAGCTTCTCTTCGGTAACCGGCACAATCTCGTTCTGCTGCCAGCTTCCCAGCGACGCGAACCACAAATTCCAGTCAAAACGCGGCTGATACGGCGCGTAGATGCGCGGCGCCTCGTTCACAAGCTGCGGCTTGTGCGTAAAGAGATAAGGCTGCCACTGTTGCCCGTCATTCGACCCCTGAAACTCAATCTCGTATCTTCCCCGCGTCATCACCGCGAACAGCCCATACTGATTCGCGATTCGAAACGGTTCAAGTAGTGCCGCGGGCTGCATCGGCAGCACATTGCCCGCGACCAGGTCCACCATCTCCGCCGTCGTCGCATATCCCACCCACAACAGCATGCTGCCCGACAACACCACCCCCGCCGCATGCAACCCATTTCGAACCGGGGTGCCCCGTCCAAGCTCTGCTTGGGCGGGAGGGCTCTCGATCCATGCCGCAGCCGCCGGCCGGAACCGCGTCGGAAAAACCCGCGCCAGGTAGACATCATCGAGCAGCAGAAATCCCAGCGACAGCACAATGTAATTCAAGAACGCATAATTCCCCGTGAGGATCACCCCGATCTCCCACGGCGTCACAATCAGGAAGCAGATCAACCGCACGCGGCGCGGGAAGAACAGCATCCACACCACCACAAACTCCATCAGCAGCGTGCCCGCCACGCTCGCCGCATGGAACCAGTGCGGCATGTGCTGCACATACCAGCCGATCCACGTTGGTAGCGGACCGTTCTGGTAATACTCATCCATCGCCGTGAAGTGTCGCCACTGCGGATCGCCGCTCAGCTCCTTCACAATCCCCGACTCGAAGTAGATTCGGAACCACTCCCACCGCAGCAGCCACAGGCTGATCCGCGACGGCGGCCGCTGCTCCGCAAATCCCGGCGACACCCCTAGCGGCACAAAGAACAGCGAAATGAATCCCGCCTCCAGCAGCATGCCGTCCGATTGATAACTCGAGAAATCGCCCGCCGCAGTCACGAATGACAGAAAGCAGATCCAGCAAAGAAACAAACTCACCCGCGGCCACACGTTGCAGAACGCAATCAACGACGCGGCAATCCCGATCCACGTCACCGCCATCATCGTGGTCGAACTCGACGAGATCCAGAACAGCGTCGGCGTATGGAAATAACGCGTGGCCCCGTAGTACTCGGCCACGGCCCGCAGATAGTTCCCCGCGGGTTCAATCCCCTGTGGCCCTATCAGCCCTTTGATCTGGAACAGCAGCGAGAAAAATGCGGAGAAGTAAATCAGCGCCAGCGCACGCACCCAGACCCATCGCGCGACAATCGCATTGCGCGCGCCCATGCGCGGATCGAACCACCTCCGCAGCGTACTGAGCACCTTTTCCATGATCATGGGAAACATGCCTGCACAGGGATGTTGCCGTTCCAAAGAGCTTTGCAATGGCAGACGATGATCGCCTAGGGCTGAGCATAATACGCGGTGGTGGTGCGGACCGTGACCCCCGGCTTGTCGACCGTCAGCTCAATGGTTCTGAACTCGTCCGCTTTCGCCGCGGGCACAGAGTCAAAGCCGATAACGTAGTATGTGCTCGCATCCACAAGGCACGCGGACAGGGCTGCTGCCAGCGTCTTTTGATTAAGGTGAACCTGCCCGCCGCTCATGTGGGCAAGAACCGGCATGGCCAGGCTGCTCGCGCTGGCCTGCGATGCCGTGGGCGTCCCGCGCATAAGTATCGTCAACTCGGCAGGATCGAGCCGCGCCACCAGAGACGAAACCGGCCACGAGACAACATCCAACGTCACCTGGCCCTCGCGTATTTCCGTCGCAAGCTCAACAACATTTTCAAAATTGTTCTCGCGCACATGAGGAGTATCGGGGACAAACTCAGGCCCCGAGAGTACGGGCCAACCGGGCCCAAGCCAGACTAAGATGGCGCGGCCGGGCACGGCTTGCTGATGATGCGCAAAATCCCGAAGCGCCAACAGAGAATGCTGAAACTTGTTGTTCAGGCAGTTGCCTATCCGCTCCGCGGCTACCTCCTTGTTGCGCGCCGTGGTGTCGCCCGGAGACATGATTGTCGTCCTGATCCCCAGTGCGGCATTCTGCCAATCCTCCGTGCAATCTTTCGGATGAGCGTTCTTGGGGATCAGAGCCAGTTCCCTGGCCAGTTCACTGCCGTCCCGCGAAGCCTTACCCGCTTCAATTCCGTTGTCGGTGAGCGTGGCGAGCGAAGTTGGCACCGGAAGCGGCCCCTTCGCAGACCGAAGAAACTTCTCGATCTCCCGGCGTGCACGGGCCAGGTCGGGCTCCGAACTGTTCAACATGTCAATCAGCAGAAACGCATGAGCCTTCGCCGTGGCTCCGTCCTCAATGGCGCTGAACGAAGTCACCTTCTGCGGCCGATGATCGATGCTCAGTGTGAAGTCTTGTGCAGTCAATCCCGGGACTGCATGGCCCGCGGCGTCGGTGACCTGCAGGTTAAGCAGAGTACGGTGCAGCGCGGCGTAGCGTTCTTCGCGTTGTGACTTCGTCCGGGGGATCAACTGCGGTCCGGGAGCGGCCCCCGCTCCATCAGGAGGGACAGCCTGCGCGGCCAAACCGATCGCTGTCCCCAGAACCCATAAGCAAATCCAATGCCTGGAAGTCATTTCCGCGGCTCCCGTCCTCACGCTCACAACACGCTGCTGCGCCCGCGCGGCGCGCCTCTAACCCTACTCCGCCTTCACCAGCGTTGTAATCAATTCATCGCGGCGCGCATTCGCCATCATCCCCACGCGGCCCAGCATATGCATCCACCCAAACACCGCGCCCACCGCCATCGCCACGAAGATCGGCGCCGCGAGCCACAGCCTGCCGCCCCACGCGCACAACGCAAACACGCCCACGCCAACGCCCATGGTCACCGCCTGCACCAGCAGGCTCAGCAGGGCGTTCGCCTGCGATCCCTTCTGCTTCCCAATGCGGCTGAGATTGATCTTGTACGGCATCAGGATCGAAAACGCATTCCCCGCCGCCAGGTGCACCGGCAGCGCAAACAGAACCCATGCCGCGCTGGCCGCAATCGCATCCGGCGCGGGCGTACCGAACCGCCAGCACGCCAGCAGCCCAACCAGAACCGAGTCGACGATCACCAGCGCGCCATGAAACAAATTCTTCGCCAGGATCACTGTGCGAATCGGCGTGGGCGAAAGAAACAGCATCTGGATCCCCGGCCCCTCCGCACCCAGGTTGTTGTAGATCATCTGCGTGAAGCCCACGATCACATACGCCAGCCCCAGCAGCAGGCCCAGCGGAAGATGCGTTGAACCCCCACTGCGATTTCGATTCAAGCTCGCCAGCACAAACACCACAATCATCGGCGAGCCAACCTGATAGAGCAGCGGAATCGACCGCATCAAAGTACGCAGTTCCTTCTCGAACACCGCGGCCATCGGCCCTGAACCATCAATCAGCCGCTTGCGCCGCCCGCGCTCCGCCTTCGCGCGCGCCGGCCCTTCGCCCAGATGCTCACCGCGATACTCAGCCCGCAAACGCGCGGCTAGCGTGCCGCCCGTCGCCACCGTAAACAGCCCCAGAACGCCCAGCGCGCCCAGCCCCTCCAACGGCCTGCCGCCCGCGCCCTCCTCCAAAGCCAACGCCGCAATGCCCGGTGGAAGCCACTTCTGCACCGCATCCACCCTGTGAATCCATCGCATCGCCTGCGTTCGTGTCTCCGCATTGAACGGAGCCTTCCCAGGGCCCGCTCGCAGTGCCGGATTCAGCAGTTGCAGGCTCAGCATCAATACAAAAAAGATCGCCATCACGATCTCGCGCGTACGCCGCTGCGCCAGCCATCTCTCAATCCACGCGAAGATCGCGCGCACCAGCAATACATTGAAAATAGCGAATGCCAGCACCGCCGCCGTGGCCCATAGAAACATGCCCGGCCGCGCCATCACTATGCCGATCCAAAGCCCCGCGCTGCAGAACGCGCCCACAATCGTCGACGCATCAATCAACCCGAATAGCAGGTTCAGCACGAAAAATGTTCCAAAGCTCACCGGAAACCGCAGCAGGCCAGCCATGTCGAACTGCTGTTGAAACGACGCGATCGTGATTGGAACCACCTGCCACAACACGAAGACTGACCAGAACAGAATCGGCAGCAACTTCCACTCAGCGTTTGACGCCATCGCGTATGCGCCGGCCGCCAGACCCGTTGCAATCCCCAGGCCCACAAGCGAGAACACCAGCCCCGTAGCGATCCGCGCACCCAGTTCCATCGCGCCGCGCGTTGAGCGAATCGAGTTCCGGAACGCACACCAGCGCATCCCGGCCAGCGCCCCATACTGCGCGCGCGCCCTCTCGCTGAACGGCCCGCTCATCCACGATCCGTCATTCAACGGTTCCGCTACGCCAGCCATGACAACTCCTGCGACGGCTCCGTTCCACCCGCACCCACAATCGACAGAAAAATCTCTTCAAGCGTGAGCTTCTGGCTGCTCTCCGCTCCCGGCAAGCTGCTCGCCACGCCCGCGCGCAACTCCTCCAGCGACCCGTTCGCCACCAGCCGTCCCTGGCTGATGATCGCCACGTGACTGCACAGCCGCTCCACGATCTCCAGCACGTGCGTCGTCAAAAAAATGGTCGCCCCGCGCTGAATCATCCCATGCAGCATCGTCTTCAGCATGCCCGCCGCAATCGCATCCACGCCCTCGAACGGCTCATCGAGAAACAGCACCTTCGGCCCATGGATCACCGCCGCCGCCAGCGCCAGCTTCTTCTGCATGCCATGCGAAAAATCCGTCACCAGCTTGCGGTTCTCATTGGCCAGTTGCATGAACTCCAGCAGTTCATCGGTACGCTGGTTGGTCGTCTCGCGATCCAGTCCGTACATGCGCCCCACAAAACGCAGATACTCCGGCGCCGTCAGCCGCCCCAGCAGCGCCATGCCCTCCGGAACCACACCGATCTGCCGCTTCAGATCCAGCGACGCCGCGCCGAACGGCTGTCCCAGAATCTCAATCGAGCCCGCGCTCGGCTCCAGCAATCCCGTCAGCATCTTGATGGTGGTTGACTTGCCCGCCCCGTTCGGCCCCAGGAACCCGAAGAACTGTCCCTGCGCAACGCTGAACGTAACATTGTCTACGGCCGTCAGCTCGCCAAACCGCCGTGTAAGCCCGTGCGTCTGTATCGCAGCAGTTTCCATGTTGGGCAAGAATAACAAGGATGAATCGCCCGGCCAAATGTCATCAACAGGAATCAGATATTATGTCTGCATTCCGATGGATAAACTCGCAGACCGGCTTCGATGGGAGCCAACCGCAAATGGAATTCAGGTCAGTATCCCCGCGCGCCTGGATTGGAAAATCCTGTTCTTTGCAGTGTGGCTGGCCATGTGGACCGTCGCCGGAAATACCACGATCCGCCAGTTTCTGAATGAGATCGCAGAAAGCAAATCCGACTGGTTCGTTGCTCTTTGGCTTCTGGGTTGGGCTGCCGGAGAATGCTTCGTCACTGTCGCCATTGTCTGGGCGCTTGGCGGCAAAACATTGCTTCGCCTCGATCCCGCTACGATGACTATCGAACATCAGCTCTTTGGAATCCGCCTCATAAGTCGGTCCCTCGCAACCGCCGAAGTCCGCAATCTCCGCTTCACTCAGGCAGTTAGAAAGGGGCGCTCCTATACTGCCAGCCATATAAGCTTTGAATCGGGCGACAAGACTCGCACCTTCGGTTCAGGCATCTCCGATGCCGAAGCCTTCGCCCTCATTGACAAGATGCTCGGAGTCTACCCGTTTCGGAAAGAACGCGCCCTTGAATACCTCGACCTCTCCAGTTAGCCTTCTAATCCCTAACCCCTAATCCCTGCTCCAACGGATCATTCTCCCGATCCGTCACCTCCACCAGCGCCGCGAGCCTCGCCGCCAGCTCCGGCGTCCATCGCCCCTCCGGCGCGCGCCAGCTCCAGTTGCCCGCGGCCACTGCCGGCTTGTTCATGCGCGCCTCTGAACCCATCTCGAACAGATCCTGCACCGGCACAATGGCCAGTTGCGCCACGCTCGACGACACCGCCCGCCACAGCGGCCACACCGGGTTTCCCTTGCCGTCATGCGCCACCAGCGGCTGTCCCACATACACCGCGGCCGCGTCGCGTTCCGTCTTGCCGGCTGCTTCCCACCAGCCCCGCGTGGTGTCGTTGTCATGCGTGCCCGTATACGCCACCGTATCCACCGTGTACCGGTGCGGCAGATGGATATGCGCACCCTTGTCGCTGAACCCGAACTGGATCACGCGCATTCCCGGAAACCCCGCGGCCACACGCAGATCATCCACTTCCTTGGTGATCAGCCCCAGGTCCTCCGCCACAATCGCCAGCGGCCCCAGCGCGCGTTCCAGCGCCTCAAACAACTCCATCCCCGGCGCCTTCACCCACTCGCCGTTCACCGCCGTCTCGTCATCCGCTGGAATCGCCCAGTACGCCTCGAACCCGCGGAAATGATCCAGCCGCACAATGTCGTAGATCTGCCCCGCCCGCGCCATCCTCTGCACCCACCAGTCGAACCCCTGCTTACGCAGCACATCCCACCGGTAAAGCGGATTCCCCCATCGCTGCCCTGTCGCCGAAAAATAATCCGGCGGCACGCCCGCCACACGCTGCGGCCGCAACTCCTCATCCAGCTCGAACAGCTCCGGATGCTCCCACACATCCGCCGAATCCATATTCACGAAGATCGCCACATCGCCCAGGATGCGAATGGCGCTGCGTGCGGCGGCGTTGCGCAGATCCTTCCACTGGCGAGAAAACGCAAACTGCAGCGCCTGCTCCCGCGCCAGCTCCTGCCGATGCTCCCGCGCAATCGCGTCCAGTGCCGCCCGATCGCGCTTCCGCACCGCCTCTGGCCATGCCGTCCACGCGCCCGTGTTGTACTTGGTGCGCAGCACCGCATACAGCGCATAGTCGTTCAGCCAGTTCTCCTCGGCCACGCAAAACGCCTCAAACTGCTTCCACTGCTCCGGCATCTCGCCCGCGCCGCGCGCGAGAAAATTCGCCGCCGCCTCATGCAGCAGCTGCAGCTTGCGCGTCTCCACCTCGTGGAAATCGACAGCCCCGCTTCTCCCCGCCAGCCCCGCAATGCGCGCGCCCGTGATCCATCCCCAATCCGACAAAAACTCCAGGCTGATCAGATATGGATTCCCCGCGAACGCCGACGACCCCGCATACGGCGAGTTCCCATACCCCGTCGGGCACAGCGGCAACACCTGCCACACATGCTGCTTCGCTTCAGCCAGGAACTTCACGAAATCGTGAGCGGCCGGCCCCATATCGCCGATGCCGCCATAAGAAGGCAGGGAACTGACATGCAACAGAATGCCCGAGGAGCGCTGAAATTCCATGTCACCATTATCCGATGCGGGCTGCGTGCTTCCCTGCCGTCTCTCCATCGCGCGGCTTACGCGCAACCACCAGCGGCTGATAGAACCCGCTCTCTTCCGGCGCAAGCCAGCGTATCTTGTCGAAACCCGCCTTCGCCAGCGCCGCCGTCACTTCGTTCCGTGGCACCGCGCGATATTCACCCACAAAGTGATGTGCGCGCCAGGTCCCGCCTTGCGTCACCGTGATGTAGAGATGCACCCGGTATCTGTCCTCTTCGATCCAGTCCCACACCTGGTGCACGATGCGCCGGTCCAATTCCCCGCCATAGAACGCCGGCCCCTGCACCGTCGGCCTCTCCACAATCAGTCGGTCGTAGTCGCGCATGCTCGCCAGCAGCACGCCGCCAGCCCGCAGCCTGCTACCCATCGCCTCGATGGCTGAATTGAGCTCATCCTCTTCCAGATGCGGCAATGCGTTGTCGAGAGCAACCACCGCATCGAAGCCGCTCTCCCCGATCTCACGCAACCGGGTCATGTCTGAAACATGAAACGCAATCGCAAGCGCTCTCTGCCGAGCTTCGATCCGCGCCCGCTCCACCGCCTTGCCGCATACATCCGATGCGGTAACCAGGTGCCCAAGTTGGGCCAGTCCGATCGCCTGAGTTCCAATCCCGCAGGCACAATCCAGAATGCGGAGCGGGCCCTTCCCCAACTCGGCTCCGAGTAACCGGTCAATCGCTTTTCCCTGCCGCGCAATCGACGCATCCCAGTCCCCGAAGATCAGGTGATAGACCTCCGTCAGTGGCTCGTAAAAATCCGCGATTTTGTCTGTCATGATGCTGCGCCGGTTTTACCACAGTCGGGTATCCGCCGTTTCGCCCCCGCTGCTCCCCCACCCCGCGGCGAATACAATGGCTGAGTCCATCGCGCACAGCTCCACTTGCCCGCGAAATCTCAAAGAGTGAGGAAGCCTCCTTGCTGATCCGAAAGCCCTCTTATCTCGCCTTGGTATCGTTCCCACTGGCGCTGTTCTCCATCGGCTCCGCAGCCGCTCAATCCGCGCCGCCCGCCTCAGTCACCATCTCCTCCGGCTGGCAGCTCCAGGACGTCGCCAAGGTCAAAGAGTCCGCAGAGAAAATCGCCGCCGCCGGATTCAAGCCCAAGGGCTGGTACGCCGCCACCGTCCCCGGCACGGTCCTCACCACCCTCGTCAATAACAAGGTCTACCCCGATCCCGCCTACGGCGAAAACAACCGTCCCGAGATCATCCCCGAGTCTCTGAACAAGACCTCCTACTGGTACCGCACCGCCATCGACATCCCCGCCGCCTACGCCGGACCGCCACGTCTGGCTCAACTTCGACGGCATCAACTACTCCTCTGAAATCTGGGTCAACGGCGCACAAAGTCGGCACCACCCGCGGCGCCTTCATCCGCGGCAAGTTCGACATCACCGACCGCGTCAAGCCCGGCCAGAAAGCCATCGTCGCCGTGCTCGTCTCCCCGCAGCCCCACCCCGGCGTGCCGCATGAACACACCCTGAAAAACGGCCTCGGCCAGAACGGCGGCATCACCGCGCTCGACGGCCCCACCTTCCTCTCCACCATCGGCTGGGACTGGCTCCCCGCCATTCGCGACCGCGACGCCGGCATCTGGCAGAAGGTCTATCTCTCCGCCACCGGCCCCGTGCTCGTCAAAGACCCGCTCGTCACCACGGACCTGCCGCTGCCCCGCACGGACTCCTCCGATGTCGCCGTCCAGGCCACGGTCGAAAACGTCACCGACCAGCCGCAGTCCGGCATCCTCAAAGGCACCATTGAAAACATCGCCTTCGAGCGGCCCGTCCAGCTCGCACGCGCACGCCCGCCAGACCATCTCCTTCGATCGCCGCAGACTGACCACGCCCTGCACATCGAAAACCCGCGCCTCTGGTGGCCCAACGGCTACGGCCCGCAGAACCTCTACAAGCTGCACCTCGAGCTTCGAAGCCAGACAGCACCACCATCCGACGCGCAGGACGTCACCTTCGGCATCCGCAAA
Source organism: uncultured Acidobacteriota bacterium (assembly GCA_963819365.1). Lineage (GTDB taxonomy): Bacteria > Acidobacteriota > Terriglobia > Terriglobales > Acidobacteriaceae > Telmatobacter. The sequence continues at coordinate 96,032 of CAWFVY010000018.1, read as the reverse complement.
ATCAGCTACTCCGTCCCCGACTCCGAAAACCTCACCATCAGCGTCAACGGCGTGCCGCGTCTTCATCCGCGGCGGCGACTGGGGTCTCGACGAGATGCTCAAGCGCATTCCCCGCGAGCGCCTCGACGCCGAGATCCATCTGCATCAGCTCGCCAACCTCAACCTCATCCGCAACTGGGTCGGCCAGTCCACCGGCGAGGACTTCTACGAGCTCTGCGACAAGTACGGCATCCTGCTCTGGGACGAGTTCTTCCAGGCCAATCCCTCCGACGGCCCCAACCCCGAAGACCTCGACACCTACATGGCCAACGTGCGCGACAAGATCCTCCGCTTCCGCAACCACCCCTCCATCGCCGTGTGGTGCGCGCGCAACGAGGGCTTCCCGCCCAAGGAGATCGACGACCAGCTCCGCGTGTTAATGGCCGAACTGGAGCCCACCCGCCGCTACCAGCCCATCTCCACCGTCGGGCGCAGGCGTCCGCTCCAACGGCCCCTACCACTGGCGCACCCCGCGCGAGTTCTACATCGTCACCGACGACTTCTTCAAGACCGAAACCGGCTCGCTCTCCGTCCCCACCCTCGAATCCATCAAGGGCATGATGCCGCAGAAGGATTGGGAGACGATCACCGACGACTGGGCCGAGCACGACTTCGCCAAGGGCGCGCAGTGGGGCGACAAATACAAGGGCCAGCTCGAAGACCGCTACGGCAAGGTCCGCAACCTCGCCGACTTCGTCCGCAAGGCGCAGCTCATGAACTACGAGGCCTACCGCGCCATGTACGAGGGCCGCAACGCCCAGCTCTTCCACCAGACCACGGCCATCATCACCTGGATGTCCGCGCCCGCGCAGCCCAGCTTCGTCTGGCAGCTCTACCACTACGACCTCGAGCCCAGCGCATCGCTCTTCGGCGTCCGCAGCGCCGGCGAACTGCTCCACATCCAGTTCAACCAGACCAACGGCGAAGTCCAGATCATCAACAACCTGCCCACGCCGCTCGAGAACGCCGTCGCCGACGTAACGGTCTATAACCTCGACGGCACCGTAGCGTTTCAGTACCAGAGGCACTTCACCGCGCCGCCCGACTTCGCCACCTCCATCGGCCCCGTCGAGTTCCCTGCCAAACCGTCCAACGTCAACTTCGTCAAACTCGACCTGCACGACACCGCCGGCAAGCTGCTCTCCACCAACTTCTACTGGCGCGCCAACGTCGACGGCCATCCTGACGACCTCACCGACCTCAACAAGCTGCCCGCCGTCACGCTGCAGTCTGATCTCAGCCGCCATGACGAAGCCGGCCGCGCCCGCTTCACCGTCACCCTCCGCAACCCCTCGAAGAACATCGCGCTCATGGCGCACATCCAGCTCCGCCGCAAATCCGGCGAGCGCGTCCTGCCCGTCTACTACGATGGCAACTACGTCTCGCTCGCACCGGGCGAAAGCCGCACCATCAACATCGACGCCGACCTCAAAGACCTCCACGGCGAAGACGCCCTCATCGTCCTCGACGGCTTCAACACCACCGTCGACCCAGCCTCCTCCGCCGGCGTCTCCATCGCTCCCAACAAGGACGCTGACCCCCTGCAGTCCCCCGAAACCGGCCTCCCCTTCCAAACCGAAGGCCTGCGCAAGTAAAAACGAACTCCGCCTGCTATGCCCGCTCCGGTTCAGTCCGGAGCGCGCCTCGGCAATTTCGCGTCAACCGTGAATCCTGGTCACATACGCCTTCAACGGGACTAGTCCTGGCTCTCGACCGAGTTCGATAAGCGGAACTCTGAGGGACTGATCGCATCAGGACGCTACTCGGTCCGCAGGACGCGCATGGGTGAAACGGACGCAGCTCGCCTTGCAGGCAGGAAGCAGGCCAGGATCGCGGTGGCGAGCAGAATGGCAGCAACCGAAAGGAAGGCAGCGACGTCAAGTGGCTTCACGCCGAAAAGAAGGCTTTGCATGGCGCGGCCGACGAAGTAAGTGCCGATCAGGCCAAGTCCAAGCCCAATGGAAGCGAGGAGCACGCCGTCGCGAATAATGAGACTGACAACTCGGTTGCGCGTGGCGCCAAGAGCCATGCGGAGCGCGATCTCATGCGAGCGCTGGGCCACGGAGAACGACATGACGCCGTAGATGCCGAGCGCCGCCAGAAATAGGGCAACGGCCGCGAAACTGGTGAAGAGGATGAGCGTGAATCGCTGATTGGCCATGGATTCGTCGACGATCTGGTCGAGCGTCTTGGGCTCGGCAAGCGCAACGCCGGAATCCACCTGATGAACCGCCGCGGAGATGCTGTTAAGCATTGTGGACGGATTCTCGGAGGTCCTCACAGCAAAGCCCGCCTGCGGCCAGGGAATCTGGTAGAAGGGGATGACCATCTCCGGATTTTCATCGCGCTGATCCGCGGTGTGCACGTTGTGATAGGTCCCGACAATCTGCCAGGGAATATATCCACCCAGCTTGGTGACACCGGGAATCAATTCCTCGACCAGCACGCGCTGGCGAAGAGGGTCTTTGCCTTTGAGGTATTTGTTAACGAAATCCTGGTTGACCATGGCCACTTTGACGGCGGCGGCCCCGTCCTGATCAGTGAAACTACGTCCGGAGATGAGCTGAATGCCGAAGGCCTTGAAGTAATCCGGAGTCACCATCCCGAAGCCCGTGCCTGGCCGTTGCGACGGATCCGCGTAGGTCCGCCCGCCCTCGAGCATGAACGGCATGCCAAAGCCCGCTCCGTAGGGCGGCTGGCCGGTCATCGCAGCGGCATGTTGCACGCCGGGCACAGCAGCGATGTGGGCAAGAATGTCCCGGTAGTAGGCAGAGATCACCTGGGGATCCTTGGAGCGGGTTTCCGGCACCGGCAGAAAGAAGCTCAGGACGTGGTCGGTTTTGATGCCAAGATCGACGTGGGCTAGATTCCAGAAGCTGTGGATGGTGAGGCCGGCGCCGGCGAGCAGCGCAAGCGCAAGGGCGAACTCGCCGATGACGAGAATCCGCCTGACGAAATGCTTGCCGGCGCTGGTGCCGGCGCGTCCACCTTCTTTGAGTGTCTCGGCGGGATCGACGCGCGATGCATACCAGGCGGGAGCGGAGCCGGCCAGAAGACCAGCCACCGTGGTGGCGGCGAGGGTAAAGAGCAGGATGGGGATGTTGAGGCGCAAATCGGCCTCGGTGGGCAGTGTATTGGGTGGCATGGCGGCGATGAGGCCCTGCAGCATGGCGTAACCAACGCCAACTCCCAGCGCTCCGCCTACCAGGGCCAGGATCAGGCTTTCGGTAAGAAGCTGGGTGAAGATGGTGGAGCGGCCGGCGCCGAGTGCGCTACGAACAGCCAGTTCCTTTTGGCGCGCCATGCCGCGTGCCAGCAGTAGATTGGCGACATTGACGCAGGCAATGAGCAGCACAAACCCGACGGCGCCCAGTAGTAGCCACAACATCTTGATGCGTTCTTTGGGCAGAAAATCGTTCTTCAGCCCCTCCACATAAGAGCCCCAGCCCTTGTCACTCTTGGGATACATCTCGGCGATGTGAGCGGTGACCGCGTCCATGTTCTGCTGTGCCTGTTTCAGGGTGACGCCCGGTTTCATGCGGCCCATGACGAGGAGCCAATGGAAGTCGTGATTAACCTGATCCGGCTTGAAGACCAAGGGAACGGTGAGCTGCCCTTGCCCGCGATCGAAGATACCGGCGCGCTGCACGCCGACGACCGTGTAGGGATCGCCATCCATGCGCAGGTTCGTACCGACGATTTTGGGATCTGCGCCGAGCTTAACCCAAAGCTTATGGGTGAGGATTACCACATGATCGCGGCCGGCCACAGCCTCTTCCGGCAAAAAGTAGCGGCCAAGCAGGAGCGGCTCGCCCATCATCTGGAGCATGCTGTAAGTCTGTCGACCGCCATTGACATATTCTGGCTTGTCTTTGGTGGCGAGGTTGAAGCTGCCGCCGGTCCAGGCGCAAAGATCCTGGAATACCGTGTTCTGCTGCTTCCAGTCGAGGAAGTCGCCTGCAGCGACTCCATTGTGATAGGTCTGGATCTTCGACCAGACCATCACCAGCTGATCCGGTTGCGGATAGGGCATCGGAGCCAGAAGCGTCGCATAATCGACCGTAAAGATGGCCGTGTTGGCGCCGATGCCAACCGCCAGCGTAAGCAGGACCGTGAGGGTCAAGCCCGGTTTTCGAGTCAGCATGCGAAGGCTGAAACGGATGTTCTGAAGAAGGCTCTGCATACTCTTCTCCTGGTCTGATTTGCTTTACGGCCCGGACACTTGCGTGCGGTCTCGTCTCTGCCAGAGGCGACTGCACGGATCAGCCCTTCAGTTCAATGACGCAGTTCTGTTGTGACTCGTTTAGATGTCCGTTACTGTCTGTAACAGAGCAGCTGGATGGCCAATCAATCGAACTGAAAAGAAAAGGCTTAGGTCGATCAGAGGGAGGTATTGGTGTCCGGAGAAGAAGGCGGCGTCCGAAAACGGACATTCAAGGGAATCGGCTGGCAGGACGAGCAGATCGATTGACTGGCGCCTCCGAGAGCACTCTCAGAGGTACCGTTCAGTAACTGCGCTCCCGGTATGCTTGTATCGATCCGCAGGCAAACACCCGCACTTGTTCGCGCGATGCCTCGGTCGGCCGGAATCTGGCGGCAGGCCCGTCAAAACGTCTTCACCGCCGCCGGCTGCTCCGCGCCGGTCTGCCCAGCCTTGATATCCGCCACGTAATAGTTCTCCCCGTGAATCTTGTACCCCGCCAGCCGCCGCATCATCGCCAACTGCCCCACATGATTAATCGCATCGGCCACCGGCCCCTGGAACAGCCGCTCCAAATCGGCATGCACCGGCTCCGTCCCCGCGAGATACGCGTCAAACGCCGCCAACGCCGCGAAGAACCGCGCCTTCTCCTCCGCCCACGGCAGCGGCTCCGAGTTCTTCCAGCGCTGCTGTCCCTCTGCGATGCTCAGCGACCAGTCGAACAGATCGCCCATGTGCGCCAGAATCTGCCCTGGCGTTCTCTCGCACCCGCTGAAGCCGCCAAACTCATCCGGCGCGCCATCCAGCGCCCGGCTCGCCCGATACGCCAGCGAAGCCAGCGCATGCCGTATAAACTCTCTCTTCTCGCTCATATCCGACACTATAAATCGCGGGGGACAGCGGACAGCTTTTGGCCCGTAGCCGTCAGCCCTCAGCCCCCAGCTCATCCCGGTTGTTCCGTAGGCTCGTGGCTGAACGATTGTTCGCAAGTGTTCGCAAAGACCAACTTCGCTCCGTCTATCACGACGCCCGATCCCGCAACGACCAGCAGATGACTGACGGCAGATGGCTGACGGCTGTCTTTCGCGGCAACCCACCCAACCCTACCCGCCATCTATGCGTGAGGCTGGACCTCGCTCGATACAGCCGCAACAGATAGTTCCAACTAGATCTGAACGTGTTCAAAAAATTTAGATTGAATCCCCGGTTTCCTGCCCCGCAACCGTGCGCGTCTGTATGTCATCTCCGGCAAAGGAGTTGTTTCCCCCATGCTGTTTCCCCTGCGGTTTCGTACGCTGAGCATCTCAGCGCTGGCCATTGTGTGCGCCCATTTCCAGGCAGGCGCACAAACGCAAACATCCTTCTCTGAGCACACCATCTACACCGATAGCGGACCCATGGCCATCGCCGCCCACGGCGACTTTAACAACGACGGCCGCGAGGACCTGATCGTCACGGAAAGCCAGGGCCAGAACCCGGCGGCCGAGTACCTTTTCCTCTCCAACGGCGATGGAACCTATGACGCCCCGATCAAACTATCCTCCATCCCCGGACCGAATTACATCGTGGGCGACTTCAACCATGACGGCAACCTCGATTTCGCGGACATCGATTACAACTCCAATACCGTCGAAATCTGGCAGGGCCACGGCGATGGAACCTTCACCGGCGGTCTGAGTCTGGGCGTGGACTATCACCCCGTGGCGATTGCTGCGGCGGATTTGAATCACGACGGTTGCACCGACATCGTGACCGTCTCAGCCCCCGGTCCTCAAAGCAATACGCTCCAGACGTGGATGGCGCACTGCTCCTCCTCGGTGAGCTTCGACGGGGGGCAACACATCACCTCAGGCATCATTTCCGCCCCCGCGTACGCCTTTATGGGCGACTTCGATGGAGACGGCAAAGCGGACATCGCCTTATTCAACGTGGTTGCGGCGCAGGTCTGGTACGGCGACGGCAAGGGTAACCTCGGCTCTCCCGCCCAGGTCTCCGATCCCGGCGCAACCCCCAGCGCCCTGCCCAGCGTAGGCGATGTCGACAACAACGGCACCAGCGACATGCTCCTCAACAACGGCGCGCAGATCGCCATGATCAAAGGCAATACCAACCGCACCCTCACCCTCCAGACCATGAACACGCCCAGTGGGCAGTGCCCCATGTACATCCAGACCGCCGATCTCAACGGGGACGGTCTCAACGACCTTGTGTATGAGGAAGCCCCCTGCTCCGGATCAGCGACCACCAGGGTGGTTGCGGATCTCGCCACCGGCAAAGGCGTCTTCTCCAGCAGCGAGCAGACCCTTCGCTCCAACCCGTATTGGACGACCGGATTCGGAATCGTGAAGTCGACGCAGGGGACCAGGCCGGATCTCGCGGTGTTCCCGAACACGCTGCCGAGCCAGACCGGCTCCTTCCCCCCTGATGAACTCGTCCTGATGGAAAACACCACCAGCGGCTCGTTTCCCGGCTGCGGCACCACCTCCGCCTCTGAAGGCATCCACCTGTGCGCGCCCAGCGGGACAAGTGCCACTTCGCCAGTCAAGTTCTCCATCAGCGCATCGGGCCCAACCCCCATGCGCACCGTCGCCGTTTGGGCCGATGGTCAGAAGGTCGACGAACAGTTGACGCACGCCTTCTCCAACTATTCGTTCCTCGATCAGTCCGTCACCCTCAGCTCCGGCACGCATAACATCACTATCTACGGCACCGGCTGGGACAACACCCTGCAGCAGAAAAGCTTCACGCTCACGGTTGGCGGCGGCGGGGGCTGCGGCGCGCCCTCGTCGCCAGGGGTGAATGTGTGCAAGCCCGCCAACGGCGCCACTTCGCCATCTCCCGTCGAAGTACAGGCCGCCGCCAATATCACCGGTACGCTGGCCCGCATGGAGGTCTGGGTGGACGGCACAAAGATGTTCACCGAAACCACCAGCAAGAGCTTCGACACCTCGCTCAATCTCACCAACGGCTATCACAAGGTCGACGTATACGCGGCCAACACTGCCGGAAACCTGTGGGAGACGACGTCCTACGTGACGGTCGGAACGCCGAGTTCGTGTTCCGCTCCCTCATCGCCGGGAGTCCATGTCTGCAACCCGGTGAATAACTCCACCGTCAACTCGCCGGTGAACGTGTCGGCCACCGCCACCATCACCGGCTCGCTGGCGCGCATGGAAATCTGGGTCAACGGCGTGAAGAAATACACCGAAACCACCAGCGCCAGCATGAACGCGTCGGTTCAACTCGGCTCAGGAAAGTGGCGGTTCGACATTTATGCGGTGAACACCGCCGGTACCAAGTGGGAGACCACCGTGTACGCCACCGTGCCCTGATCGCCGCGACGCCGGCTCCGGAGGATCCCGGCGCGCGCTCCAGACGCGTCCCGGGAATCCTCCGGCCGGAAATCGGCCCTCCCCTGACCTATGCGATTTCTGCCAGTAGCCTGCCGCACGCATCTCGAATAGCCTTCCTGTCACTACTACCAACAGGAGCGACCGCGATGCCGGACTTGACAGTGAAGGTCATCGAGGACCTTGTGCGCGGAGTGCGGTATTTCCGCAACCACACATTCCCCGAACACCGCGAACTCTACGAGAGCCTCGCGGAGAAGCAGCACCCGCATACGCTCTTCCTCACCTGCGGCGACTCGCGTATCGATCCCGGCGCCATGACCAATACCGACCCCGGCCAGATCTTCGTCGAGCGCACCCCCGGCAACATCGTCCCCGTCTACAGCGAGGGCGCCGCGGTCGGCGTCTCGGCTTCCATCGAGTACTCCATCCTCGTTCTCGGCGTGCGCAACGTCGTCGTGTGCGGCCACTCCGCCTGCGGAGCGATGAAGGCCCTGCTCGACCCTGAAGAACTCGATCACGCTCCCGCCACCGCGCGATGGCTGCGCTATGCCAAGCCCGCCGTCGGCATCCTCGAGGCCCGATATCCCGACAGCGAAGGCAGCGAGCGCCTCGAACGCCTCTGCAAGCTCAACGTGCTCGCGCAGATGGCCAACCTCCACACCCATCCCGTGGTCGAATCCCGCCTCCGCGAAGGCCGGCTCGAACTGCATGGCTGGTACTACGAGATCCACACCGGCCGCGTCGACGCCTACAACTCCAGCACCGGCCTTTTCGAAGAGATCCTCTAGATGTGAAACGCCTGGGGTTCCACCACGAACCAAGGGTGCCCCAGGTCTCGATTCTGAGACCTGGGATGTCACAAACCTCAACCAGCCAAGCGTTCCGCCCCCAATTAGGCGATCCATCCAATTCTCTGATAAACTGGAAATTCTGAGTTCAACCGCAGGAAGAAACCATGTCAATTCATCCCGTTATGCAGCGCCTCGCTGACAAACTCAAGCGCACGGATCTCCCCGCCTTCGTGGCCGGCGACCAGATTCGCGTCCAGGTCAAGATCAAGGAAGGCGAAAAAGAACGCCTGCAGGCTTTTGAAGGTCTGGTCATCGCCATCAACCGCGGGCCCCAGGGTACCTTCACCGTCCGCAAGATGAGCTTCGGCCAGGGCGTTGAGCGCATCTTCCCCTTTAACTCCAAGGTCGTCGACAAGGTCGAAAAGATCCGCAGCTTCAGGGTCCGCCGTGCCAAGCTGTTCTACATCCGCGCACTGCGCGGCAAGGCTGCCCGTCTCAAGGAAGTGGAACGCCAGGTGGCCTCCAAGGCCTAGGCCCCACACCACACAAGCTTTACCCCGACCCCGGCGATCTTGCCGGGGTCAATTTTTTCCCTTCTGAGAAACTCGATCGGGCGGTATGCCGGGGATTCATCCCCGGCATAAAAGACGCAGAATCAACGGCCTTTAGCACCTGAGAGATGCTCTCTCAAGCCGCCTCGTCCCGCACCAGCCCATAACAAGCCTTGGCGTGGCGCATCAACTCCCGCAGCGCCACAAGCGACTCATCCTTAATAGCTTGCAACTCATCGTCGCCCATGCGGTACCGGCGCGGCCCCCACGCCGAGCTGGATCGAGCAGCGAGCACAAACCGGTTCAATTTGAGCCAATAGAATTCTTTAAGCGCTTCGCAGGTTCTGCAATATTCTCGGCCCATGGCCCATCCTCCACGTTTGTACCTAAACCAAGCGCAAGGGGTCGTTCTGCGGGGCTATTTTATTTTTGAAATTACATAATGGAAATGCTTCATTCCGCGGGTTTTGTGCGCGGTTCGCCCTGTTTTTTGAGGTGCCGTATTGCGGGGATGGGTTGCTTCGCGTTATGTCCTGAGCCCGACACAAGCGGCTGACTAGCGCATCTTGCCGTTCGCCGCCGCCGTCGCCCCTGCCTGCTTCCCGGCGCTCATCGCCTTCAGCCGCATCTGCGCCAGTTCATAGGTCGACGTCGGAATCTGCAGAACCTGCTTCGGCTTCTCCAGCTTGCGATAATCCAACATCGCGATGTCGCGCTCGCCGTACTGCTCGGCAATGCGGCCCAGCGCGTACCAGTAATCGTCGTTCGGCTCGTCCAGATTCAGATCGTCCATCGACTTCAACAGCAGGTCGTGCGCTTCCTTCGTCTTGCCCGCCTCGGCGTACAGGCAAGCCAGCGTGTGCAGAATGTGCGGATTGTCCTTTGATAACTGCGTCGCCTTGATGCCCGTCGCGATGTCCTTGTCGTCCACCTTGCCGGTATAGAGAGCAAGCCACGCGCTCTCGTTCAGCAGCTCAGCATCTTCGCGGCCCATGTCGCTCAACTTTTGCAGCCACACGCGCCCGGCTGCGTAGTTGCCCTGCGCCGTCTCGATTTGCGTCTTTGACCGCAGCGCGTCCTGATCGTTCTCCAGCAGCTTCAGCCGATCGTCGGCCAGCTTCTTGGCGTCGTCGTAGCGCTGCAATCCCAGCAGCGCCTCAACGTTATTGAGATACGCCATACGCGACTCCGGCACCTGCTCCAGCAGCGCATGCGCCGCTGTCAGCTGCGCCGCAAAGTTCTGCTTCAGCGCGTAGCCCACGCTCAGCGCAATCTCGATATTCTGCCGCTCGTGCTCCGTCGTCGCCGCCTTCAGCGCCGGCTCCAGAATGCCGATGCCGCGATCCGCAGTCGACCGCGACACCACCAGAAGCGATGCCGCCGGCCAGCTTCATCCGGTTCGCATCGGGCGCCGCCCCCCGCGTCCAGAAGCGCGGAAAGATCGGCCCGCCCAGCGGATCGTCGCCGCCTTCCAGATGCATGTCCTCGCGGAGCCAGTCCAGCAGCACCTTGGCGCCGTGCAGGTCGCCCCTCTGGATGCGCTCCAGCAGCTCCCACCCAATATTGTTCGGCTCCTGCGACGTGTCCAGCAGCTTGTACTCGCCGTCCTCTTTCACCACGAAGAACGTCATGTTCGTGCCGCCGGGAATCTGCACCTTCAGCCGGTAGCCGGTCGCGTCGTCGCCTTCGATCTTGGGATCGAATGCCTGCGCCATGATGTCGAGCGTCACGTCGAGAAACGATCCTTCTCGCGCCAGTTGCGAATTCAACTGCCGCCCCGACTCCAGCGCCTTCTTGATCTCGTCCGGATCCTCCTTCGCCATCACCGCCCGCGCGCTCTTCGACGCCAGCGCCTCCAGCTTCGCTACGGTCAAATCCGGATCCATCGACAGCAGGAAGAATCGCTTCACCAGGTCCTGCGGCGTGTTCGCGAACTTCAAATCTTCGTGATGATGCGCATCCCGCAGCAGCGACGCCAGCCCCATGGCCTGCGCCGCGTTGTCCCCCGCCGCACCCGCCTGCAGAAAGTCAGCAGCCAGCGGATACTGCCGCACGTTCATCAGCATCTCGCCCGCGGTGTGCGCCGTGTCCTTGAAGCTCGAATCATCATTTGCCCGCTTGTTCACCTCGGCCATCCCGGCCTTCTCGCCCTGCTCGACCGCGATGCACGCGGCAATCAGCGCCTTCGGCTCCGGGTTCAGCGACTCCGCCGTCTTGCATGCGCCCGCATAATCTCCCGCGTAGAACTCCGCATACGCAAGGTTGTTCGATAGATCAAGCTGATTGAGCTTGTCCTGCCCAATCCTCTGGTACTCCGCAATCGCATCCTTCAATGGAGCCTGCCGGCTATAGCGCCGCCCCACCGGGTCGTATTCCAGCAGAATCGCCAGATCGCCCAGCGTGGTGTTGTCCTCGGGATCGAGCTTGGCCGCCGCGCGAAACGCCGCTACCGCGCCCGCAAGATCGCTCCCCGGACGCATGCTCCGGCCCACCAGGTCATGCTTCAGAACCTGCGCCAGCGTCTTCTGCGCCAATGCTGAAGTGGGCTCCAGCTTCACCGCCAGCCGCGCCTCCTCGCGCGCTGCCCCGCCCATACCCGCGTCCAACAACACATTCGCCACCTGCAGATGATGCACGGCCTCATTGGGATGCAGCGCCACCAGCGCGCGATAACTCGCCAGAGCCTCCCGCACCTTGCCTTCGCGCAGCAGCAGCTCGCCCTTCGGCTCGAACGAAATCAAGATTGGCGGCCCCGAGCTCAGGTCCGTCACCTTGTTGCGAACATCGTTCCCCTCCGCAACCGTGTAGCGCCGCTTGCCCGTGTCGAACACCAGGTGCGCCAGCACCGTGCCATCCGCGGTCGTCGAGAACTCCTGTGTCAGCGTCGCCGGCCCCATCCTGATCGTCGAGTTCTTCGGCAGCTCCTTGGGAATGAAACCCACCGGCGGAACGACGCGATAGTTCAGGTCCACCACGTACGGCTCAATCAACTGCCAGTCCGCGGTCCGCGGCGGCGTCGCGTCCTTCTTGTCCTTGTCGTCGTCCTTGCGCGTCAAATCTTCCGGCAGCCGGAAGAACAGCGCCTCATAGCGGATCGCCGCTTCTGCACCGGTCAGAGACGTATAGCCGCGCTTGGCCTTCTCGCACGCCACCGTCAACTCAAATTGATTCGCCAGGTCGGCGGGATCGGTCCGTTCCACTGTCGTCAGCGTGTCGCTCACATACTGCGCCTTCACGTAGCTCGACAGGTTGTCGCGCGTATCCTTGTCCGGCTTGTCCGAATAATAGGAGCGATACCGCGACTCATACACGCCCCTGGGCTGCGTCTTCTCCGTCACCGTCGCCGGCCCGTTCTCGCTCAGCGCGATGGTGCGGTGCTCCAGCAGCGTGTTCTCCTTCGAGCTCGCCAGCGGAATCTGCGTCAGCGCCGTCGTCTCCGGCCGCGCAATCAGGCTCATCCTTCCCTGATCCGCAATCGGCAACTGACCCAGCCGCGCATAGCGATCCGTCGCATCAATCCACAACGCGGGCGCGGCCGCCTGCGAGCCCGCCGCCGCCATCTCCGGCACATACACAATCGCGTGGTCGAACAGCCCCATACCCGGCAGCTCCGCCGGAACATCCATCCGCGAACCCGCATTCAGCAGCGCCACATACGCCGGAATTCCCGCCGCCCGCAGCATCGTCACCAGCAGCGTCGCCTTGTCCTTGCAGTCGCCGTACTTCTTCGCCAGCGTCTCCGCCGGCTCGTGCGGAACAATCGCCGCGCCGCCAAATTCGATGCCCGTATACCGCACCTGCCGGTCGAGATAATCCAGCAGCACGGTTTCCTTCTCGGCCGTCGTCTTCTTCCCCGCGATCAGTCCATCTACCAGGCTCTGCACCGCCCCCGTCTCCGCGCGGCTGTCCACAATCTTCGCGTACTCCGTCGCCATCGCCTGCCACGAAGCACCCGTCGAATAACTCACCTGCGGGAACCGCGGCACATCCGATGGAAAATTGGGATCGCCGTCCGGCACTCCCTCCAGCCGCCCCACGTCGTAGATCACCTTCACGCGGCCGTTGGCCTCAATCCGCTGCGGTTTCGCCTGCAGCAGCATCACACCTGTCCGCAGCGGCAGGCTCGCCGGCGCGTCGAACTCCAGATGGCTGTGCTCGACGGGAATATCCTCGCGACCGAACGTCGTCCATCCCGAGCGCCCCGCCACAAACAGCGGCTGCGTCTCGTGCTCGACGTATTCCTCCTCCACCACCACGCCCGCCGCAATCGCCGGGAAAGGCGCATGAAGCCGCTTGCCGTCCGAGTAGATCTTGTAGTCGCCCTCGCGCGCCGGCGTCTCGTTCAGATTCTTCGGGTCCAGCGCATGCTCCGCGAAATCCGGCGTAACCACCCGCACCCTGATCTCCGGCCGCGCCTCGTGCCACGGCTCCCAGCCAATTGAAATGGAGTCCCACGCCTCCGCGCCTTTTTCCGTCAGCACCTTGTAGACCGTGTAGCCCACATGCGTCATGCGGCCCTGCTCGTCGAACGAGTACGCGTCATCGTCCTGGAGAATCGCGATGTTCGCCCCATCGGCCGGCACCGCGCTCGCCGCCGCAAACAACTCCTTCGCCGGCCGCGTAAAGTGGCCCGCGGGGGATGGAGTGTCTGCCTGCTGCGCCTGCAGCGCAACAGAATTCGCAGCCACGATGGTCAGGGCAATGGCAGGCAGGAAATGCCGAAAAAAGCGGTGCAACACAGATATTTCCTCTAGGTTAAAGGGTGACTTCAAGGTATACCCGGCGCTGCTGAATCGCAACTTGCGCGCGGTTCCATTCAGGTTACGGGAATACCGGCCACCCTCCGAGTCGGCTTCGTTCTGGCGCCCTGTCTCCATTCATGCCCCGTTCCTGACCCCCGCGCAACTGGATAGGTTTACAGGTTCTTCAAAACAAGGTCACGACTTCCTTGCCCGCCGGAGACAAACGACCAGACAGCATTCCGCATCCTACTTGTCATCTGGGGACTGGCCTGCGGCCGTTAGAACCGCAGGATCTGCATTTGCTTTTCTTTCTGTCATTCCCGAAGGGAATCTGCTTTTGCTTTCGCTGCTCTCCGCCTGAATAACCCGCCGTCTTGTCCGCACTGAGGAGATCAGCTTCCATGACGTACGCCACTCGCCTGAAATATCGCTGCCTTGCGCCTCTTGCCGCCCTGGTTCTTGCTCTTCCCCTCGCTCTCATCCTCAGTGGCTGCTCCAGTACCAACCAGGCAGGGTCCAATCCGCCGTCGACGCCTCCGCCGCCCCCGCCCGCACCGCCCGCCGGCAGCATTCAGGACATCAATCACGTCATCTTCATGCTGCAGGAAAACCACACCTTCGATAACTACTTCGGCATGCTCAACACCTACCGCAAGGCCAAAGGCTGGACCGCCGGCGACGACGGCATAACCTACACCGTCGATGGCATCGACGACAAGCTCTCCACCATCTCCAACGAGAACGACGAAGGCCAGTCCTACTCGCTCTTCAAGCTCAAAAGCTCCTGCGTTGACGACGAATCCTCGGGCTACCTCGAAAGCTACGGCGACGTGAATCGCTACAACTTCTCCACCACTCGCCCCATCAACATGGACGGCTTCGTCCACGACGCCGAAGGCTTCGCCAAAAGCTGCATCAACTCCGGAAAATGCCAGGGCCAGTCCTTCACTGACACCGCCGGACAGCGCGCCATGGGCTACTACGACCAGGACTTTCTCAACTACTACTACTTCATGGCGTCTGAGTTCGCCCTCTCCGACCGCTGGTTCTCGCCCGTCTCCTCCAAGAGCACCCCCAACCGCGTCGCCACCATGACCGGCGGCACCACCCAGGGCCTCGTCCTCGATCCCGGCTCCGACGACCACCTCGGCAAGCTCAACATCCCGTCCATCTTTGAAGAACTCGACAACGCCAAGGTCTCGTGGAAGATCTACTACACCACCACGCAGGGCGACTGCACCGACCCCGACGACTGCAATACCGGCGTCTCCTCCAAAATGCCCGCCACCACCTTCGGCTATCTCCAGTATTCGGCGAAGTACTACTACCCCAACACCAGCGGCGCCGCGTGCACCGCGCCCACTCAGCCCTCCAGCGCCGTCGGCGACTCCTCCAACTCCTTCTGCATTGACCCCAACCACATCGCCCCGCTGAAGCAGTACTTCACTGACCTCACCAACAACACGCTGCCCTCCTTCGCCTTCATCGAGCCGGGCTACGGCACCACCGACGAACACCCCGGCTCCGGCCAATCCGTCCTCGCCGGCCAGGTCGCCGTCGCGCAGATCGTCAACGCCTTCATGCAAAGCTCATCGTGGAAAGATTCAGTCTTCTTCTTGAGCTACGACGAAGGCGGCGGCCCCTACGATCACGTCCCGCCGGTCCCCGGCCACTCCAACGACTTCACCAGCGCCTCGGTCGGCTCCGTGCCCGATATCAACTCCATCGCCGTCAACGCCGACAGCTACAACCCCTGCGTCCCATCCGGCGGCACCGCCACCACCCACTGCGACCTGCCCAAAAGCTATCCCGGCGCTGTGCCTACGGACGCTCCCGCGGTCGACGGGTTTGCCGCTCAGCTTGGCTTCCGCCTCCCCAACTTCGTCGTCTCGCCCTTCACCCGCAAACACTACGTCTCGCACATCCCCATGGACCACACCGCGATCATCAAGTTCGTCGAAAACCGCTTCATCGGCTCCAGCGCGCACCTGACCAAGCGCGACGCCGCCCAGCCCGACCTAACCGACTTCTTCGACTTCACCAACATCCCCTGGGCCACGCCCCCCAGCCCCCCAGCCCCGGTCACCAACACTACCCTCGGCTACGACGCCTGTACCCCCGACAAAATGGGCCCCTGACCATGCACTAGATTTGTCATTCTGACCCTGAGTGTAGCGAAGGGGAAGAACCCGCTTTTGCTTTTAGATTTTCTTGCGAAGCGCGCACACCCCGGACGCCCCGTGCCCCATCCTGTCGCCTTTTTTCTGGCGACAGGGTGGGAAACCACGAACCCAACCCCGCCCCACTAATCCCCAACCGCACCAATCCCCCGCTCCAACTTCCGCGACAACAAAATGCTCGACAGGCAGAAACCGAAGAACAAATAAAACCCCGGCAATATCTTCGAAGCATTCGTCGGAATCAGGACCTGCTGGATGTTCGGCATCTCGCGCAATCCATCCCACGAGCTGGTGATCACCCCATTGAACGCCACAAACGACATGAAGATCGCCAGCACCATCACGTCGGCCATCGACCACTTCGACAACTCGAACGCCAGCACCTTCACCACACGGTTGGTGCGCAACAGCTTCGGCCGAACGAGCGACGCCCCCAGCGCCAGCATCTTCAGCGTCGGAAACACCACGCTGAACAGAATCACCAGCACGCCCACCAGCCTCATCTCCGGCCGGTCCATCTGGATCAGCGTCTGGAACACCTCGAGAACGGTCTTGCTGCGGTAGTAGAGCGACTGGTCGTGGAACTCGATCGGCGTGCCCAGCAGCGTGGCATCGATCTTCGTGACCCGAACCTCCACCTCCAGCATCGGGCTCATCAACCCGCCCACCAGCATCGTGATCGAGAACAGCATCAGCACCAGCACCGCGCCTCGCGAGAGGCTCCCCTTGCCGGCCAGCAGCAGCACGAACCCCAGCGCCGCCGACGCAATCACGATCAGATAATCGCGGGTCAGCTTCCCATCGGCGTCCGCGATCTGCTTCCCCAGCGTCTCCTCGCACTCCGCGCCGCTGGCGCATCCATAGTGCTTCAGGATCGCGTTATATGTCGTCATATCCGTCGCGCTGAACGTGTTCTTCACCGCATCGGCCAGCACGCCGCGAATCGAATCCTTGAAGCTCTTATTGACGTCCGGCTTGGTCAACTGCGCCATCACCACCGTGGTGTACTCCGGCACATGCGGGCGCAGCGACGCCACAATCATGTTCACCATCATAGGATTGGCGCCAGGCTTGCCCGGCGTCTTGGGATTGGGCGCCGTCATCTGCGTCTTGATGTTGTCCAGCAGCGAGTAGAGCGACCGCTCCACCATGGGCCGCAGGCTCTTGCTCTGCCCCTTCAGGTCGAGCTTGTCCACCTGCGCATCGAGCATCGGCCCGATAATGCCGCGCCACTGGTCCGCGCTCAGAATGCCATAGCGCGCGTGCGTGATCTCAGCCAGGTCGGTGCGCAGAAGCCGCCGCGCCGCCAGCCCATCCACCGTCTTCCAACTGAACCACATCGCCGGCAGCAGCAGGATCGCGCCGGCGGCCAGTCGCAGAATCAAGAATCGCGAATGTTTCTTCGGGGACGAATTCGTCGGTGTGTC
This sequence comes from uncultured Acidobacteriota bacterium, assembly GCA_963819365.1. Taxonomy (GTDB): domain Bacteria; phylum Acidobacteriota; class Terriglobia; order Terriglobales; family Acidobacteriaceae; genus Telmatobacter. The sequence goes on along the minus strand of CAWFVY010000018.1, from coordinate 78,748 downwards.
CAAGTCTTCCACGGTTGTAGCGAGTATAAAACCGGCCCCCTCGGCGTAACCCTTTAGACCCTCAGCCCGCAATCCCGATCACACTCAACATCCGCCCCGCCCGCCCGCGCGATCCGCGGTGCGAAAAGAACAGCTCGCGATGGCACGCGGTGCACCCGCCCGTCATCTGGATCGCCTCCGCCCTGACCCCCGCATCCAGCAGTTGCCGGCGATTGGCCTCGGCCACATCGAGATGCAGGCTGGGCCCAATCGGCGAGTGCCCCGGCGCCCGCTGCGTGAGAAACAGCATCGGATACTTCTTCTTCACCGGATCCGAATCGTATACCTCGTGAAACAGCTCGCGCCCGTACACAAACTGCGACTCGAACTCCGACAGCAGCTCTTCGCCCACCTGGTAGCAGCACGGACCAATCCCCGGCCCCACCGCCGCAATCAAGTCCTCCGGCCGCGACCCAAACTCCACCCGCATTCGGCCGATGCCGCTCTCCACAATGCGCCTCACCGTCCCGCGCCACCCGGCATGAAACGCAGCCACAACCTTGCGCTTGCGGTCAGCCACCAGAACCGGAGTGCAATCGGCGGTCTGCACGCCCAGCAGAATCCCCGGCCGGTCGGTCATCAGTCCGTCGCCCTTCGACGCGGCGCTCGGCCGACTCCGGCCCCGCCAGCACCAGCACGCTGGAGTGAATCTGGCGCAGCGTCACCAGCGGCGTCTCCGCACTGCCCGTAATCGCTTCCGCAAACAATCTCCGGTTGCGTTCCACGTTCTCACGCGCATCCTCCGCGGTGAATGTCAGGTTGAGTTCCCCCGCCGCATCCTCGGGCGCATAGCACGTGGTCACGCCGCCGCGCCGCGTCGAGAACCCGTGCCACAGCCACTTGAATCTCCGCCATGCCGGCACAGGAATCCACTCGACCCCGTTCAGAGCCGCCGCAACCTCCGGCACAGCCGGACGAAGTTCTTCGGGAGTCTTGTCCTGAAAACGCGCCCTGTCGCGAACGCCCGCGGGCTTTTCGCGCCGGCTGCGCCGCAGCCCCGCCATCTGGAAGAGCGCGTCTACCTCATCAATGTTGCTGGAGATCTGTCCCGGCTCGATCGCACTCGAAGCCTTTGCGACCTTCAGAGTCTTTGCGGCGCTTGAAGCGTGCTTCGAAGCCTTTGCGGCGTTGGCGGACTTGCGGCCGGATCGCGGGGAAGGATGGGAGGAAGACGGCATCCACTCAATTTTACCGGGATCGCCTAACCCCTAAAACCTAATCCCTAGACACAGAGAATTGGGCCTGCCTTCCGGCAGGCCCGCTCGAGAGGCCTTCAATAGGAGGGGATCCTGGAGGGGGGTTGGAGAAGAGATCTCATCACTGAGACCTTCAATGAGGATGGAACACCTTCTTGTGGTGGGCCATGATACGAGGAAGCCTCTGCTTGTTACCAGATTGGACGCCAGCCCTCTACAAACGGTTGCTTAATCTTTTTGCGAATTTCCCACTCTCCGCGACGGCGTGCTTCCCTGAGTTCCACGCAACGAATTAAGTTGCAGAAAAGCAATGGAGTTGTCACACTTTAAGCCATGAAACGCTGGCATGTCATTGCGCTTGTCGTGGCCCTGGCCGTGGTTGGAGCGTACTTCTATTTCTACCGCGGATTCCGGCCGGGACTGCATTCCGAAGGATCCGGCGGCGAAAGTTCCGGCTCGGCGCAGATTCGCTGGCAGTTCATCGACCGGCCCGACGAAGGTTTCAAGATTGAAATGCCGGCTGACGCGAAGGAAACCCAGGTTCCCGCCTATAACGAAATGGGCGGCTCCGAGCCTATCCGGATGCTCTACTCCGGGCCCGACTCCGACACCATGTTTGCCCTTGCCTGGGGCGACAATCCGCCCGTCTCCCGCGTAAACCACCGCGCCCCCGATCTCACCCTCGACCAGGCGCGCCAGGGAATGCTCACACGCACCCAGACCACGCTCCTCAGCGAAACCAAATCCTCGACCAGGGCTTTCCCGCGCGCGACATCACCGCGAAAAACGCGGGCGGCGGATCCCTCGATGCCCGGTTCGTGCTGGTCAACGACCGGCTCTATACGCTGATGGCGCTCTATCCATCCATGGCCGCGCGCCGCGAGCAGGATGTAACCCGCTTCTACAACTCGTTCACGCCCAGCACCGTCAGCACCCGCCTGCCTGAGGCTTCGCCCAAAGGCATCTGAGCCCCCGCCTCGCTCCATCAGGCTTGCGATGCCTTCGGCCTGGCCATCTTATCCACGAAGTAAGTGATCAGGCCGACCGGCAGAAACCGCACCACAAACGCCGTCATGCGTCCGCTCATATTCGGCACAATGGTTCTCTGCCCGCGCGCCAGGGCAGCGATTCCCAGCCGCGCCACCTCGTCCGCCGGCTGCATGCCCCGCTTGCGGAAGATGCCCGCCCGCGCCACGTCGAAGAACTCGCTCTCCGTAGGCCCCGGACACAGAGCCGTTACCTTCACGCCGAAATGCGCAGCCACCTCCTGCGCAAGCCCCAGCGCGAAAAAACGGTCGAACGCCTTTGTGGCCGCATACGTGGCCATGTACGGCACCGGCTGAAAGCTCGCCGTTGAAGCCGTAATCAGCACCCATCCCCGCCCGCGCTCCACCATCCTCGGAACGAACCGGCGCGTCACGCTCACCATCGCCTCGCAGTTCACGCGCATCTGGCTCAGCTCCTGCTCGATGGGGTTCGAGTGCAGCGCGCCGATACAGCCCCAGCCCGGCATTGTTGATGAGAATATCGACCGCGATGCCCGCACCCTCGGTCGCGTCGTAAATCTGCTGCGGCGCAGCGGGATCGTTCAGGTCCGCGGCAACGATCGGACTTCCGTGCCGCGCCCGCGCAGTTCCGCTGCCAGCGACTCCAGCCGATCCCTGCGGCGCGCCGTAAGAATCAGCTTCGCGCCATGCCGAGCCAGTTCGCGCGCCAGCGCCACACCAATCCCCGCACTGGCGCCGGTAACCAGCGCCCACCTGCTCTGAAATCCTGAGTCGATGCCATGCGTCCAGTCTATTTCCTCAGCAGCTTGAAAGCGTGCGTCCACTCGTTGCGCAGGAAGCCCGGAATACACCAGAGCATGCACAGCGGTTCGATAGCGCGCGCGGCTTCCGCACCGCCCATATCGGCCGTCTCCCACCCAAACTGATCGAGGATGGTCCGTAGCGGTCTTCTTCGCCGCATCGTCGTTGCCGCAGATAAACATCGTGGGCCTGCCCTCGGCGAACGTGGGATCGATCATCCGCGTGTTGCCGACGGAGTTGAAGGCTTTCACGAAATGCGCGTCGGGGAATTCGCGCTGCAACTGCTCCATCAGCGATTGGTTCGGTCCGGTGAAGAATTGAAGCACGCCATTGACAGGCGGCGCATCGGCAATGGGATTGCACGCGTCGATCACAGGCTTTCCCGCCGAGATTCTGCGCACCGGCCAGGCCGAGCGCTCCGGACGCCGCACTTCCCTTCACCGCAAGAACCAGCACTTCGCCAAATGCGGCCGCTTCAGCGAACGTGCCACGCGATGCCTTGGGGTTCTCCGTGTTCCAGTCGGCAAGCTTCTCAGGATCACGCGAGCCGATCATCACCTCATGTCCATGCTTCACGAAACCCGCGGCCAGCACCTGCGCGACCGCACCCGAACCAAGCACGCCTACCCTCATCGCGATCTCCTCTGCGCGAGAGATTCGCGTGCGAGAGCCCGGGCTCAATTATTTTTTGGCAGCCTCTGGCGATCTGTCATCCAACCAACGCTTTGTGATCCTGAGAACCCTGAGAAATGCGAAGGGGACGCAGGACCCGCATCTTTGCGAAGCGCGTTCACCCCGAACCTCGGGTGCCCCATCCTCGCCGCGTCTTTGTTTTTGCGGCTAGGGTGGGAACCCACGAACCCCCACCCAGCCAGGTGCCCCATCCTAAACGCGCCTTTTGCGTTTAGGGGCGGACACCCTAGCTTCCCCACCTTCTGGTTCCTTTCCACCCTCAGCTTCCACGCGGCCCGCAGCGCGCCCGAGCAGCAGGTCTTCATTGGCAGCAGCCAGACCGCACATGCGTCGCGCCGTTGCGCCCCCATCCCCCCGGAATCGGCAGAAAAATCTCCGGCTCTTCCGCAACAAACCCAGCCTGCTGCTCCGGCGTGAGCATCAGGTTGCCGTAATCCCTGCTTCTCCGCCGCCAGCGTCGCAAAGATACGCCCGCCCACGCGAAAGTCCGCCTGCCCGAAGTGCGCCCCCTCTTCAGCGCCTTCGAGACTCAACGCAATACGGCGGAAATCATTCGCATCCATGCGTCACTCCGAGTTCACAGTTCTCAGTTCACAGTTGGGTTCCGAAGCCGCTAACCTGCCCCGCGCTGTGAACTAAGAACTAAGAACTACGAACTATGAACTGCTCTTCGAACTAAGAACTGCGAACTACGAACTGCTCTTCAAACTCCTCGTTCAACCACCGCGTGATCGCCGAGAACTCCTCATCCCTGCCCAGGAAATCACGCACCATCTGCGCGGCCCGGCTTCGATCCGCCCTGCTCCAGCACCGCCCTGCGATAACGCCCGCCGGTCTCGCCATCAATCAGATTCTTCGCATCGAACTGCGCGAAGAAATCCAGCGCAATCACCTTGTCGAACGCATAGGTGTAGTAGTTCGACGAGTAGCCCGGTCAGGTGCCCGAAAGCTCGCATACATGCGATTGCCTTCCTGCCACGTCCACGGCAGCAGGCGCGTGTACAGCGCGCGCACCATCGCATCCAGATCGATCCCCGCCGGATCCTGATCGTGCAGATCGAGCGAGATCGTCGTGTAATAAATCTGCTGGCGCATCCCGTCGGCGCGGCCAAACGAGCTCGCCGCCTTCATCTTGTGGATCAGCTCTGACGGCAGCACTTCGCCCGTCTGATAATGCCGCGCGAACGACTGCAGCAGCTTCTCGTCGCGGAAAAATTCCTCCAGCATCTGCGACGGCACTTCGACAAAATCGCCCTTCCGTCGCAAATCCCGAAAGCCCCGCCCACTCCGTGTGCCCGCCCAGAATCGCGTGCATCAGGTGGCCGAACTCGTGGAAGAACGTGACCACGTCGTGGTACTGCATCAGCCCCGGATCGCCTGCCTTTCCCCCGGGAAATTGCAGATCAGCGCAGCTTCCGGCAGATAGCGTCCCTTCACGCCCGTCACCACCGGCGCCGCGGAGAACCACTTGTCCTTGCCCTCGCGCGGATGCATGTCCAGATAGAACCGGCCCACGCGCTTGCCATGCTCGAACACCTCGAACACCGTAACCGCCGGGTCCCAACCCGGAACATTCGAAGGCTGGAACTCCACCTTGAACAGCCGCGCCGCGGTGTCCAGAATCCCCGCCTCCACCTGCTTGTAAGGAAAGTACGGCCGCACCGACTGCGAATCGAAATCGAACGCCGCCCGGCGGTACTGCTCATACCAGTACCCGCGGCTGGTGCTGTCAATCTCCTCGAGCCCCGGCTGATGCTTGCGCGCAAACTCCATGATCATCGCGTGCTCGTGCCGCGCGCCGTCGAGGCTCGCCTCATCCAGCTTGCGCACAAATTCCCGCACATTGGCCGCCGAGCCCATCATCTGGTCGGCCGTCGCCAGGTCCGCCCAGCTCCGGAACCCCAGCAGGCTCGCAATCTCCTGCCGCGTGGCCAGCAGTTGCTCCAGCACCGTCTTGTTCTGCGGATACGCGCGCGTGTTATACGCCAGAAACATCCGCTCGCGCAGCGCTGCACTCGCGGCAAACGTCATCACCGGCTGCATGTCGGGCTGGTCCGTCGTCAGCGTGACCTTCCCTTCAGCGTCAGGCGCGATGCCGATCGAGATAGTCCTGCGGCAGCCCGGCAAGCTCGTCAGCCGTAGCCGCAATCGTCTTGCCGCCCTCCTGGATATTGCGGCTGAACTCCAGCGACAGCCGCGTCGCCTGCTCGTGCAGCGCCTGCAGCCGCGCCCTCGTGGCATCATCCTTGTCCACGCCCGACAGCCGATATCCCAGCAGCGTCCGCTCCACGTAATGCTTTGTGGCCGCGCTGCAATGCTCAATGTCCATGGCCGCCAGCGCGTCATACACCGCCGCGGTTCAGGCTCAGCGCGCTGCCCGCCTGCCCCACCCGCTGCGCTTCCGTCTGCGCCTGGTCGCGAACTGCCTTGTCCGGCACAACGGAATTGAGAATCCCCGCCTGCGCGCCTGCCAGGCTGAGCTGCTCCACCACCACGTCGTAGAGCCGCAGCGTATTCTCCGGCGTGCGCGGCCGGTCGATTGCCAGCAGCGCCGCCAGCGCCGCCTCATGTGTCTTCAGCCTCTGATCCACCCAGGCCGTCAGCTTCTCGGGCGACCCGGCGCCGCCCGCTTCCCACACGTGAAGTTCCTCGCAAACATGAACAATCGCCATGGGATCAACCGACATGAATTCGCATTCCCCCTCAGACCTCTAGGTTGCCACATCAGGCCCGCCTTTTTCGCGAAACCCGCTCCACCACGAACCTCCCGTGCCCCATCCTGTCGTCTTTTTTCTGACGACAGGGTGGGAAACCACGAACCCCGCCTGGCCCCTGATCGTTCCACCACGAACCAGGGTGCCCCAGGTCTCGATTCTGAGACCTGGGAACCCACAAACCCCCACCAGCCCAATGATCGCTCCACCACAAACCTCCCGTGCCCCATCCTTGCGACTTCTTTCCGTCGCAAGGGTGGGAAACCACAAACCCCCACCCAGCCCACGCCCGCGCGCCCCCCACGCCAATTGCGTTAAGATGCAGCAGTTGACCCTATGCATTCGAGCACTCAGCCATCGCGGCAACCGTTGCGAATCCCAAAAATCTGCATCGCCATCCAGGCCGCCACGCCCGCCGAAATGTTCGCGCGCGCCGCGTCCGCATTAAAAGGTTCCCGCTTCCTCGAATTCCGCCTCGACGCCCTCGCCTCGCCCTCGTCCGCACTCCCTCGCCTGAAAAAATTCCTCTCCGAACACAACGCAACCGCCATCGCCACCTGCCGCCGCAAGCCCAACAGCGGCGGCTTCACCGGCTCGCTCGACGAAGAGCTTTCGATATTGCTCCGAAAGCCGCACGCGCCGGCTGCCAGATCGTCGACCTCGAAGTCGAATCGGCCGAAGAAGCCTCCCCCGCGCAACTCGAAAAATTCCGCGCCGCCCTCAACAAAACCGGCTCCCAACTCATCGTCAGCTTCCACGACTTCTCCCGCACCCGCGCCATCGATCGCGCCGCCGATCGCATCGCCTCCTTCGCGCCCGACTTCGTCAAGGTCGTCTCCACCGCGCAAACCCTCTCCGACAACCTCGCCATCCTGCGCCTCATCGAAGACCGCTCGGCATCCTCGCGCGTGCTCGGCATCGCCATGGGCGAAGAAGGCCTCGTCAGCCGCGTGCTCGGCCCGCGCTCCGGCGGCGCGTTCACCTTCGCATCGCTTGCCGACGGAACCCAGACCGCGCCCGGCCAGGTCACCGCCAAGGCCATGCGCACCCTCTATCGCGCACACCAGCTCAACGCCGCAACCCGCATCTTTGGAGTGGCCGGCAATCCCATCGCGCACTCGCTCTCGCCGCTGATGCACAACACCGCGTTCCACCGCGAAGGCGTCAATGCCGTCCTGCTCCCGCTCAAGACCCGCACCGTGCAGGATCTGCTCACCCTCATGCTTCAACTTGCCCATGGCCGGCGCCGCCGTCACCATGCCGCTCAAGCAGGAAGTGATGCCGCACCTCGCGGGCATGGACCCGCTCGTCGCCCGCATCGGCGCCTGCAACACCCTGCGTGTGGGCGGCGATCTCAAGCTATACGGCTACAACACAGACGTCGCCGGCGTAGTCCGCCCGCTCGAACGCCGTCTGCGCCTCAAAGGCGCGCGCATCGCCGTCCTCGGCGCCGGCGGAGCAGCCCGCGCAGCCGTCTTCGGCCTCGTCGACCAGGGCGCGGAAGTCTTCGTCATCAACCGCACCCATGAAAACGCCGTCGCCCTGGCCCGCGCCGCCAAGGCCAAAGCTCTCAAGCACGCGCAATTCGCAAAGCAGCACTTCGATGTACTGATCAACTCCACGCCCTGCGGCATGAAGGACTCGAAGCAGGCGCTGCCCCTCGCCGAAAACGAGCTGAACACCGATCTCGTCTTCGACATGGTCTACAACCCGCTTGAAACGCCGCTCCTCAAGCTCGCGAAATCCCGCGGCATCGCCACCATCAGCGGCCTCGAAATGTTCGTCCAGCAAGGCGCGCGCCAGTTCGAAATCTGGACCGGCAAAACCCCGCCCGAAGACGCAATGCGCCGCGTCGTCGAACGCGAACTGAAACGCCGCGGCTGACCCCGGAGTTCCCGTCGCAATACCGTGTCATCCTCAGCGAAGCACAGTGCGGAGTCGAAGGATCTGCGGTTGCTTCTCTGGTCCTCATCACGAACCCGACTCCGCTGGAAGGGACGGACCAAATATGCGGCTTTACTTGTGGTGGGCTCTGTTGATCGCTGCGGCCTTGATCAGCATCGCTCTGCTCGCGATAGGAGTGGGGATGATGTTGTGGGCAGTCGACCTTGAATATCCTGAGACTGCCGGCGTCACCGGCCCTTTGTTCTTATGTTCCGCATTTCTCTCCGCCCCTGCATTCCTGATCGTCTTCGTTTCGGAGCGCTGGCACCGGCGTGTCATGTGGCTGGTGGCCGCCCTGTCTTTCGTGATGAACTGGTTCGCCATCTTCTACAGGTGGTCCGATGGCGACTTCAGGATGGATCAGGCGCTCTCTGCACTCAGAGTCACCTCGCAGCCGCTCGTTGTGCTGTCTTTCCTGGTGGCGGTACTGGTCGAAATTGCGTTTCGACTGAGACATCACGGGGATCCGTCCCGCGGCTAGCATTCCCAATGTGGGGAGTGTCGGCTACTTCTTCCCCTTCTTCCCTGCTTTCTTCGCGTCCTTCTTCTCCCCCGGCAAATGCATCGCCGGAATCGGCGCAAGATCCGGACCTACCCGCCTCACCACCGTATCCAGCAGCACAAAATTGATCGTCCGCGTATTTGCCGGCCGCGTAATCCCGGTCTGCGGATCCACGCTCACATCCGCGCCCGAAGCGATCTTCACGCCGAACGCCGGAACCATCGCCCCATCCTTCGTCGGCCCCGCAACCCGCGTAATGTTCACCGGCAAAAATCCCTGAATGGGATGCAGCCGGAACGCCGTCTCATAGCGATGATGATTGCGGCTCCACGTGAACACGCGCACCTGGTCGAAGTCGTAAGGCAGCCCGTTCTTGGGCGGCTCCAGCAGCATCACATACTCGGGAACCTCGTGGTTCGCCGCGTCGCTGCCCTCATCGTGAACCGTGGTCAGCACATACGCGCCCACAATGCGCTGCCCCTCGGCATACTGCGCCACGCTGTCGGGAACATCCACATCCATGCGCCCGGAAAGCACCCATCCGTAGTTCCCCTGCGCATCCTTCACCAGCCACCAGTCTTCCATCGGCGGCGGCGCTTCAGGCTCTGCCGCAGCAACCGGCGCTGCCGCCTTGGGAGCCGCCTTGGGCTGTGCAGGCTTGGGCTCCGCCGGCTTCGCATCCGGGGGCTTGGCCGTAGCCGCCGTCTCCGGCGGCGTCCCCTGCGGCGCGGCCGGCCTATGCGCTCCCGGAGCCAGCTTCGGCACCGACGCACGAATCAGCAACTGCACCTTCGTATTGCCCGCCAGCAGAAAGAACCGCTGCGTGTCCCGCCCCGGCGTGGAGTGCAGATACACATCGTCGCGCAGCACCGCTGAAGCCACCGCCGGGTCGTTCTTGTACTGCTCCGCCAGCTTCGCGAACTGCGAGTAATCGTCCTGGTCGATCACCGCATGCTGCTCGATCCAGCCAATCTCGTTCTTCGGTGTCTTGACCTTCAGGAATCGCCGGCCATGCTCCAGCACTTCAAGCTGTTCGCCATTGCTCACCTGCGCCACGCGGTTTGAAACCGCCGCCACGCGATCGTGCAGGTACGTCTGCCGCGCCACCACCCACACCGTCTCGCGATGCTGCGTGCGCATGCGGCTGCAGCCCGTCACGGCCGCCGTAACGCTCAACAGAACGCATGAAATTGCAACTAGAAGAAGTCGCTTGCCGGTGCCGGAGAGAGATGTCGGATGCGGAATCACAGCAGCTTTCCCTTCGAGCATAGCACCGCTTGCATCGTCAGCCATGGCGCTGCCCGTCACTCGCTGGATTCCCCGTCTCCATTCCGTTTCTGCTGCTGAGACGAATCACTACTCCGGCCTTGGCCCGATCCGCCTTGCGGACTCTCCGCCGGCTTCTTGCCCGCAATCAGAGAAGCGATCGTGGTCACCGCCAGAATCCCGCCAATCACCGCCAGCGACAGCACAATCGGCACATCAATCCACGGCGCCGCAATCATCTTCAATCCCACAAAGCCCAGCAGTATGCCCAGCCCGTAGTGCAGATAACGCAGCCGGTCCAGCAGCGACGACATGGCGAAATACAACGACCGCAGCCCCAGAATCGCCGCGATATTCGACGTGTACACCACAAACGGGTCGCGCGAAACCGCCAGCACCGCCGGTATCGAATCGATCGCGAACATCACATCCGTGGCTTCCACCGCCAGAATCACCGGCAGCAGCGACCCTTCCTTGGGATGCATCCTCCGCAGCCACACCGGCAGCACGCCATGCGCCGGCTGGCTCACGAGCCGCCACCCCGCCCACAGCAAAAGCGCGCCAAACACATACGTGATCCACTCAAAACGGTGAATCAGCGTAACCCCCACGGCGATAAAGATCGCGCGCAGCACAATGGCTCCGCCCACGCCCCACGCCAGCGCCTTGTGCTGGTCCTTCATGCTTACGTGGAATCCCTGGAAGATCACCAGGAAGACAAACAGGTTATCGATGCTGAGCGACATCTCGATGGAGTAGCCGGCCACAAACTGCAGCGCCGTGGCATGGCCTTCCTTCATCGCAATCCAGCCGGCGAACCCCGTGGCCATCAGCACCAGGCACACCGTCCAGATCCAGCTCACCACGTGCGCGCGACGATCCTGCTTGTGCACGGGAAGTAAATAGTCGACGATCAATAACGCCACGACCGCGATATGAAAGCCGATCCACCAGCTCCACTCTCCGCCACCGATCATGAATGGATGCTACAGGATCACCCGCGCGCCGTCAGGGAGTGAGGGACAAAGGGAAAGATGGAACAAGGGAACGAGGGAAGAAGCCAGGCGCCCCCTCTCCCTGGCCTTTGGGGACGGGGGAGAGATGCGCATCCCCCCAGAACCAGGGTGCCCCAGGTCTCGCTTCTGAGACCTGGGAACGCGCAAACCTCAATCCCGCCGGGTGCCTCAGTCGAACATATGAAGTGAACCGCGTCTCTGCCGCTTCCCCTCCGGCCGCTCCAGCGCCTTCAGCAGAATCCGGCTGCGCGCCCGCATGGCCGGCGTGCCCGACCGTCCGCACACCCGCAGCAGGTCCAGCACTTCCGGTAGAGAGCCGGGGTCCTGCCGCGTCAGATCGGCCATCCCATGCAGCGCTGTCGTCTTGACAATCGAGCTCCGGTCATCGAGCCACGTCCGGAGCACCGCCGCCACCCTCCGGCACTCCGGCACGGTCAGCGTCAGCCGCGGGATGGTCAGCGCCAGGTTCCAGCGCAGCTTGGCGAAGCGCGCATCGGAGAGCAGCCCAATGATCTCTTCCTTATAGCCTTCCACCATCCGCCGCACCGCGGGTGAAGGGTCGCGCGCGATCCGCTCCAGCACATCAGCCGCGCGGCCGGCCACCCCTGCATCGTCGTCCCACATCAACTCGATCAGCCCGGGCACGCGCCGCGGCGCATCGGCAATCCACTCCACCACCTGGCACACGCGCCCCGGATGAAACTCATTCCTTCCCACCGCAAGCTCGGCGCGCAGATCGACCTTTGCAGGCATAGGCACCCTCGTCCGTCAGCCCTGCTCACCCGGTAGTGGCTCCCACCGCAGGTGGCGCCCTCATTTTGCTACGAGGCCGCGGCCGCCGTCAGTGATTTCGCCGCAATCCGTCCCACCCCGCGCAGCATCGCCCTGACCGGCCACGCACCCTCTTCGTCCGAGAAAAAGACCTCGCCCGGCCGCTTCGCCTCCGGCCGGTAGTACCACCGCTTCAGCAGCGCCAGATGCCCCTGCCGTACCGTGGCGTTCGGCGGGTCAGCCTCCCCGCTCAACTCGGCCAGCACGCTCTCCATCCGCGCCTCGAGCATCGTCCGCGCCGCCTTCCGCGCACTCGCAGACTCGCCGGCCCCCGGCTCGCTGCCTTCCTGTCCCCTGTACCCTGTTGCCTGTTGCCTGCTGTCCGATTCCCTGTTTTCCGGCACCGCTTCCAGCGCCATGGGCTGGGCAAACAAGGAACTCGACCCCGACTGCTCATTCTGGATCCGCATACCCAGCGTGGAGAACGCCACCGGCCCGCGCAACCTGCCTCTCTCATAAAGAAACACCGCTACCTCATCCGGGTGCGCCGGCGCCTGTAACACAACCGCCCGCAACCGGCTCAACGGCCTGACCAGCTCCGGCGCCAGCGCGCGCACCGCCTCAGCCTTCTGCACCTGCGCATGCAGCGCGGCGGCCGACTCGAACTCCAGATTCGCCGACGCCTGGTCCCGCTCGGTCCGCAACTGCACCAGCCGGCTTTCTCCGCGCGTCGCCAGAAACCGCTCCACGGCCGCCGACTCCTCTCCATAGCGCTCGTCCGAGCAGCCCTTGTAGCACGGCGCCAGGCACATCTTCATCTCCGAGTAGACGCAGCCCGGATGGCTCGGATCGGGATTGAGATCGTCCGTGCACCTTCGCAGCAGAAACAGCTTCAGCGCCTCGTCGGCAAACCGCTCCGCCGCCGCCCGCGACGCAAACGGCCCGTAAGCCCAGTCGGCCTCCTTCTGGCTGGGCCGGTTGGTCACCGTCACCCGCGGATAAGGATTGCCTCCCAGAAAGCGCACAAACGACGGCGCGCCCAGGTGCATCCTCTCCAGCGCTTTCGCCCCATAGACGGTCTGCAGCAGATCGAACTGCAGCAGCAGCGACTCGAAGTCCGACCCCGTCAGCCGCCACTCGATCCGCCTCACCCGTCCGGCCAGTTGCAGCCGCTTCGGATGCTTCGCTGAAGGAATCAGCAGCCGCTCCAGCCGCCCCCGCAGATTGGGCGTGCGCCCGATGTAAGGCTCCGCGTTTGCAGCCTCACCATAGAGCGCAAACACCGCGCACTTCTCGGGGATTAGGCGCAGCGTCTCCCGCGCCTGGGCAGGATCAAACGGAACGGATTGAAATTCGGCAGACAGGCGACATCCCTCGGCTGAATCCCCCCTCACAATCGGGATTCAGGAACTACACCGAGCATAGCCCACCGCATCCTCGAGTCCGCACCTCAGTTACCGGCGCTTTCCGTCCCTCGCTCGAGCACGATCTGCTGCTGGTCTGAATTTGAAATCCGCTGGTAGATGTAGCGCAGATTCCCATAGAGCGACGGATCGAACATTGCCGCCGAGCCGCACAAACGTGCGCTTCACATTCACCGCGCCGTCCGCCTCCTTCACCGCCACCGTCAACCCCAGCGCCCCGCCCAGGCGATATCGTCGTCGCGCGGCAGCGAGGCGATCTTCATTCCCGCCGGGAGCCGGTACGTCACGTCATCCTGCTCCAGCGTGGCGTAGTGCAGGTCGATCGGCACCTGCCGCGAGACCTCATCCACGAATGGATGCTTGCCCCGCGCCTCGAAGAAGAATGCCGGCACGATCACGCGCTTGGCCGTCGTCGAACCCAGCGTGCCCGTGAGCTTGATATGCGCGGTCAGCGCGCCTTCAAAATCCTCAAGGCCATCGAAATGGTCGAGCTCTCCCTTCACGCCGTCGGGCAGGCTCTCGTTCAGATAGTCGCTGAAGTCCTTGGCCAGCTCGTCCTTCGCCTCCAGAAGCGCCAGTTGCCGCCACAGCAATGCCTCCAGGCCGCCGAACACAAGCCGCGCCGTGCCCGTTACCGCGCCCTGGGCGTCGATGCTCACTTCGCCGACCCTCTGCACGCTCGCTGCCTTGGCCGGACCCGCGGGCGTCTCCTCAATCGACACGCCCTTGTCGCTCAACCTGAAGCCCTTCGCCAGCTCATGCTTCCAGTGCACCACGCCAAACGCGGCCATCTTCTGCCCGGGATCGAGATACACCTCCTTGCCGCCCAATTCGACAATCGCGATGTAATCGTCGAGCTGATCGGTCGACAGATTCGTAGGCTCATACACCGCAAGGTCGCGGTTCACCACCTGCATGGGCCATGCCTTCAGCCCCACGGCCCTGGCCAGAGCGATATACAACAACGTGATCTCGTCCGAAGTGCCGCGCTGCTGCTTCCAGACGCCGGCCGCATCCTTGTTGCCTTTCGTCTTCGGCGGAGCCTTCGAGCCGGAGTAGTCGCTGTTGTCGATCTTCATCACCGCCGCATAGATCTTCTTCGCCTTCTCCTCGTCAGAATCTCCCGATGCCACCAGGTCGGCAGCGGCCTTCTTGATCGCTCCCGAGTTCGCGGTGAACTTCTCCGCATTCTTTTGCCAGAACCTGCCTTCGCGGTCCCAGAACTCCGGCCCGGAGGTGGCGGTGGTATAGAAGAAGATCACGTCCTCGCGTAGGTTATTGAGCGGCGGCAGGTAATCGCCGTTCGGCATGGGCGGAATGTCCGTCACGTCGAGCGTGTAGCGGTGCAGCGAGTCTTCAACGATGTGGCCGCCGTAGGTCAGGCGCGTGGCGTACATCAGGCCGCCGGCAATCTGGCCGTGCTTGTCCACCACGTCCCGCCCGATGTTGTACACGGGATTGAAGAAATAGTGCGCCTTGTGTACAAAGTACCGCTGCTGGATATACCACTCCGGCGGCGACGCATAGTCCTCGTAACGAAGCTGCAGGTAGTACTCGAGGATGCTGCCCACCTCCACGGCCGGCAGCGTGAAGGTCATGTCGTTGAACTGCCTGCCTCCGCCGCGATACGACATCAGGTCCGTCGGCTTTGTCTGGAGTGGAACAATCGTGCCATCGGGATGAATCGTGCGCCCGCGGATGGCGGCCACCGTGAACGGGCCCTTTTCATAAGGCACGTGAACCGTCGCAAGTTCCTTGCCCTTCTCCGTAAGCACCTTGATGCGCACGTAAAACGAGTGGTAAGGAACAGCATCGTCCGTCTTCTCTTCGAGATAGAGATAAACTGCCGCGGCGCCCGGCGCTTTGGGGTCCGATGTCATATGAAGCTCTTCAGGAGTCGGATCTTGGAACTGAGCGTGGAGCGTGCACGACGTGGCAACGAGACCGGCAAAAGCACAGAGCAGCTGCAAGCGATTGCGCATGGAAGCGGGGACCTTTATGGGAGATATGCCGGAAGTGTAGCGGAAGCCGGCGCGGTTTGTCTCCCCGGCTGAAGAATTCGGCCGGGGGCGAAACGCGGAGGGGCGCGAGTTTACTCGTCCTGTAATTGACTCAAAATGAAGAGGGCTTCTGCCCCTGAGTGGCTCAAGCCCCCGCCAGCGTCATCCCGTCCATCCGGATGGTCGGCGACACCACCGCGCCGCGCCAGCGCAGATCGTTGCCCACTGCCGTAATGTTGCGCAGCATGTCAGCAAGGTTCCCGGCGATCGTCACCTCTTCGACGGCGTGGGCCAGTTCGCCGTTCTCGATCCACAATCCGGCCGCGCCGCGCGAGTAATCGCCCGTGACCAGGTTCACGCCGAACCCGATCAGGCTGGTGACATAGAGCCCGCGCGGAATGGCCTTGATGATCTCTTCCGGCGTCTGCGTTCCCGGCTCGAGATAGAGATTCCCCGCGGCGATCCCGGGCGTCCCCGCGAGGCCGCGCGAGGCAGAGTGCGTCGACTTCATGCCCAGCTTGCGCGCCGCGTAGGTGTTGAGCATGTAGCTTTTGAGAACGCCGTCTTCCACCAGCACGTTGCGCCGCGACGGCAGGCCCTCGCCATCAAAGGGAGACGTCCCGTAACCGCCCGTTCCGTTGGGCAGGATCATGATGCTGTCGTCGATGATGTTCAGGCCGGGCGCCAGAATCTGCTCGCCGAGCTTGCCTGCGAGAAACGAGGCGTGCCGCCAGATGGCATCGCCCGACGACGCGTCGAACACCAGACCTACAAACGACCGCGCCGTCTCCGGCGCAAACACAATGGGAATCTTCTGCGTGGGCATGCGCCGTGCGCCCAGCCGCCGCAGCGCCCGCCGCGCGGCTTCCCGACCCACGGCCTCGGGGGTGTCAAGATCGGCCAGCCGCCGGGCGCTCGTGTCCCAGTAGTCGCGCTGCATGTTACCGTTCCCGTCCTTGGCCAGCGGCACCACGCCAAAGCCCACATAGCTCGCCCGGTTCGCGCCGACAAACCCGCGCGAATTGGCCAGCACCTTGCGCCCGTTCGAGGTCTCGAAGCTCGCCCCGCGCGCGCTGCCGATGCGCGGATCGTAGGCCAGCGCCGCCGCCTCGGCCCGCCGCGCCATCTCGATGCGCGCCTCTCCAGGCAATGAATTCACGTCGTCGAAGTAAAGATGCAGGTCGCCCGGATAGCGGCCGAACTCGGCGGCCTCCGGCAGCCCCGCAAACTCATCTTCTTCGGTAATTTGCACCAGCGCCATGGCGCCGTCGACAAGCTGGCGGATGCCGTCGGGAGTCAGGTCGCTGGTCGACGCCGACGCCGAACGCTTGCCGCGAAACACGCGCAGCCCCAGCGCCCGCGACCCCGACTCGATGAGCTTTTCCACCTCACCCAGCCGCACAGTGACGGAGAACTCCTCGCCCTCGCGCACCGCAGCCTCCGCGTCGGAAGCGCCAGCCTTTTGGGCCAGCGCAACAACATCGGTGGCGAGAGATTCGAGATCGAGTTCAGAGGAGGAGATGTACGACGTCCGGCGCAACGACTTCAGACATGCGATAAACCTTATCCGATTGAATAGATTGAATTGGCGCGAAAGAAATCGCCGGACTACCGTCCCGTTCCGCCCACCGTCATGCGATCCAGCTTGATCGTCGGCATGCCCACGCCTACCGGCACGCTCTGCCCATCCTTGCCGCAGGTGCCGACGCCCTCATCGAGCTTCAGATCGTAGCCCACCATCGACACATGCTTCAGCGCCTCCGGCCCGTTGCCGATCAGCGTCGCGTCCCGCACCGGAGCGGTAATCTTGCCGTCCTCGATCAGGTACGCCTCGCTCGCCGAGAAGACGAACTTGCCGTTGGTGATGTCCACCTGGCCGCCGCCGAAGTTGGGCGCATAGAGGCCCCGCTTCACGCTGCGGATGATGTCTTCGGGATCGTCTTCGCCGGCCAGCATGTAAGTATTCGTCATGCGCGGCATCGGAATGCAGTGGTAGCTCTCGCGCCGCCCCGAGCCCGTATTCGCCGTGCCCATCAGCCGCGCCGAAAGCTTGTCGGTGAGATAGCCCTTGAGAATGCCCTTCTCGATCAGCACCGTCTCCTGCGTCGGCGAACCCTCGTCGTCCACATTGAGCGATCCGCGGCGGCCTTCCATGGTGCCGTTGTCGACCACCGTAACCTTGGGGCTCGCCACCGGCCGGCCAATCAGCCCGCTGAACGCCGACGTCCCTTTGCGATTGAAGTCGGCCTCAAGCCCGTGGCCCACAGCCTCATGCAGCAGGATTCCCGGCCAGCCCGGGCCCAGCACCACTTCCATCTCGCCCGCCGGCGCCGGAATCGCCCCAAGCTGCAGGATCGCGCCGCGAGCCGCCTCCTGCGCCAGATTCTCCGGGCTCTTCGAACCCACGAACTGTGCCAGCCCGGCGCGGCCGCCCGCGCCCGCCTGGCCTTTGGTGGTGTTCTCGCCGTCTCGCGCGATCACGAATGCATTCAGCCGGCACAGCGGCTGCGTATCGCTGGCAAACGAACCGTCCGAGCCGGCAATCAGAATCCGCCGCAGCTCTTCGGCATAACTCGCCCGCACCTGCACAATCCGCGGATCGAACGCCCTTGCCGCGCGATCGACGCGCAGAATCAGTTCCAGCCGCGCCGCCAGATCCAGGTCGAACCCGCCCAGCGGCACCGGATACAGATCCGGCGTCTGCGCTTCCGTGAATCCCTGAATAGGCTGCTTCGCCGGCCCTGACGCAATCAGCGCCGCCGTCTTGGCCGCATGCAGCAAGCGGTCCGCGTTCAGGTTATCGGTATAGGCATAGCCGGTGCGCTCGCCGCTGATCACGCGGATGCCGCATCCCGCGCTGGTCCCCGTGCTGGCCGACTTCACGATCTGCTCATCCACGCCCAGCGACACGGCGGTAACGGATTCGAAATACAAATCGGCGTAGTCGCCGCCGGCTGAAAGCGCCTCGCCCAGACAGCGCTCGAGCAGCCGTTCCGTGATTCCGAACTTTTCGAAGAAGTAGCGTTTGTGGCTGGGGGACGGGAGGGACCGCGGGGGAAGTCATCTTTATCAGTTTACGCCTCATTCATTTGACGCAAATCCGCGCCCACCGGTCGCAGCATGGCTCGGCTGCCGCAGTCCCGCTCCCTGTTTGCGTTCTTGATTCGCGTCGCACTTTCCACACAGTGCGGATGCTGTCGCAGCAATTCGGCTGGTGCTACTCTCAAGCCATGAAGAAGATTGTACTCGCCGCCCTGCTCCTGATGCTGGTTGCGCCTTCCGCATTCGCCAAGACGCACCGCCATCACGCCCACGCCCACCACACCCACACCCGCACACACCATCACAGCCACCATCGTTCCGCGTAAACCGGCGCCCGGCACCGCCAGTAAGTTCGCAGTGAGCCGGCGCCATCCACATCTCTACCCGCTCTCCCCGGCGTGATAGGTTCGTGTCATGCCAGACCCGACGCCGAATCTCGACGACCTCCGCTATCCCATCGGCCGCTTTAATGCCGCCGCAGCCGGCCCCGCGCGATCAGCAGATCGACACACTCCGTAGTTCCGGAGAAGCTGCGCGGCGCGTCTCCGGCCTCAACGACGCACAGCTCGACACCCCTTATCGCGAGGGCGGCTGGACCGTCCGGCAGCTCGTGCATCACATCGCCGACAGCCACGCCAACTCCTACATCCGCTTCAAGCTGGCGCTTACCGAGGACAATCCCACCATCAAGGCCTACGACGAGGCCGCATGGGCCAACCTGCCCGACAGCCGCATGCCCATCGACGTCTCGCTCGCGTTCACTGACGCGGTGCATGCCCGGCTCGTGAACCTGCTTGAATCCATGAGCGACGCGGACTACGAGAAGACTTTCCGTCATCCCGAGCGCGGCGCCGTCACCCTGGCTACCAATCTCGCGATCTACGACTGGCACTCGCGCCACCACACCGCGCACATCACCCGCCTTCGCGAACGGATGGGCTGGTAAACCGTGCTCAAGGGCAAGGGCTCCTGTCAGCGCGGACGTCTGCCGCCGCCGCAGCCGACCAGCCCACGCCCGCGCAACTCGCCAAGGAAATCGAATCTATCTGGCGGAACACCCTGAAGCAGCCGTGCTCGAAGACGGCCGTGTCGCTCTTCGACATGCGCTCTGCCAAGTACTCGGTTACCGAATCCCACGGCCGCTGCCTGCTGCAGCTCTGGAGCGAGGAACGCAACCTTGTCCGCACCGTTGTGGGCGTCGAGCTGCGCGCCGCATGCCTGCGCGTCACCACGCGACGGCTGGGCGCGCCCACGGCCGGAGTCGCTGGAGATCGTCCCCAGCCGCGATCGCCGCACGCCTTCCGCGCGCGACTCAGAGCGCCGCAACTACCAACGCCTGCTTGAACGCATCCTCTCCCGCCACTTCCTGGGCTGGAAGGTCGACGGCATGCGCTCGGCCATGGACCTGGAGCACAGCTTCGGCCCCGGCTATGTGCGCGGACGATTGCTGAAAGGCACGGCGGCCGAAGCCGTCGTCGGCGTTGGCTCCGTCGGAATCCGGCGCCACCATAGACGGCGTCCTGACCATTGGTTTGCTCTGGCTTGACTATTGCCGCCAGCGATGGCGACTCGCGCCGCCATTTCGGCGGGCTCAAAGTCGTCGTCCCGTCCGGTTCGTGGCGGACGACTGCCGAACGCATGGCGTGGCTCAACCACGCCGCGGCCGACTTCCAGCTCTTCACCCTCGATGAGCGCACCGAGGAGCTGGCCCCGGTTGATTTCCGCGACACCGGAAACTTCGAGTCGCGGCTGGTGCACGCCTTCTCCGCAGCAGGACGCCATCGCATCGCTGCCGCGCCGGACTCGACCGCGTCCTCGATCTGATCCCCGAAGCCGCTCGCAACCGCGTCGAGCTCTATCCGCACTCGGCCACCGAAGTCAGCCTTCTGCTGCACGGGCTGGACTTTGCCCGCGTCCGTCATGGCGTCTCCGCAACCTCGTTCACCCGCGACCGACGAGATCACCTTTGGTGCCGGCGCCAATGAGACTCCGCTGAACGACGAAACCGAGCCGCTCTGCCGCGACCTGCTCACCCGGCTGTTCCACAGCCGCCATCCCAGACGGCGTCCACGCCGATCCGCTGTTCCGCCTGCAGCCGGAGCGTTGGCTCGAGTCGCGCTTGCGCGCGAGCATGGCCGATCTGCTGCCCGGATTCCGCAACGACCTTGTGTACTCGCAGGTGCCCGCGCTCTCAGCAGCGGCGACCGCGGCATGCTCGACCTGCTCACCCTCGACCACGACGGCCGCCTGGTTGTGATGGAGTTCAAGGCCGACGAAGACCTGCACCTGCCCCTGCAGGCGCTCGACTACTGGATCCGCGTGCGGGCGCTCAACGACGATCGCGCCCCCGGCAACGGCGGACGCAGTCTTTCGGCCTTCGAGCGGGCTGGATATTTCCCGGGCGCCGAAGTTTCACCCCTTCCGCCCCGCCTTCTCCTCGCCGCCCCCGCCCTGCGCATCCATCCGGCCAATGAGCCGGTGCTGCGCTATCTCTCTCCGCAGATCGAGTGGGAGCTGATCGCCGTAGCCGAGCAGTGGCGCGAACGACCTGAAGGTCGTCTTCCGCAAGCGCAGCGAGCACCACGGATAGACCGGTCTCAGAAGTTCGAGTTCAGCCCCTGAAACATGGCATCGTACTTCCCGCTCTCAGCGGCGAAGCGCAACGGCTTTACGCGCTCCACGATAATCTCCGGCGGCGTTTGCGGCTGAGTCAGCAGCGAAATCGTTTCGGCGATGTAGTCGGCTAGCGGCATGGCCCGCGGATCCTCCGCGCCGTCCATCAGGTCGGTCTGCACATAGGGCGGGATGATCTCGACGACTTCGATGCTGCTCGACCTTAGCTGCCAGCGCAATGACTGCGTATAGGAGTGAATCGCGGCCTTGGTCGCGCAGTAAGTCGGAGTCATCGCCAGCGGCACGAACGCCAGGCCCGAAGACACATTCATGATCGTCGCCTTCGGCTGCTGTTTCAGGTGCGGCAGCAGCGCCGCGGTCAGCCGGATGGGACCCAGCAGGTTGGTCGCGACAATTGCCTCGGCGTCTGTCAAATCTCCCGGTTGTTCAAGGAGTTTCTCTGCGCGCATGATTCCCGCGTTGTTGATCAGGACATTGAGCGCGGGAAACTTCTCCACAACATCGGCGGCAAACGAGCTGATGGCGCCGGGCTGCTCGATGTCGAGGATCAACGACTGCATGCCGGGATTCGCGGCGGTGGCTTCATCCAGCACTTTCTGGCGGCGCCCGGCAACGATGACCTGGTTGCCCAGATTGTGCAGCGCTTCGGCAAGGCCGCGGCCGATTCCCGAGCCTCCGCCGGTGATGAGGATGGTGTTACCGGAAGCATTCATAAGGGCGTTCTCCTGAACCCATCATAGGACCGCTTCGCCGGGTCGCGGTTGTTTACGGATGGGGAACGAGTCTTGTGACTGCGGTCACTGGGTATTGACTCCAGTTAGTCAACAATGGCAAGGTCGGAGGCTGGGTAGAAGAGCTATCCGATCGAGCCGGGTAGGAGCATCAGAGTTGGCGGGCCAGTTATTGGAAATTTCGAAGCATGAAAACACGATGAGGGTTGTCGCCCCTCCCGTGATCGTGGGTAAATCCGCCCGCGTTTATCTTTTCCCCTCCAAAATAGCCGTTGCTCCCCCGCTCCGGCCCCCGAAGAGGAAACCCGTCAGCAACTTCCGTATTCATCTGGTCGTCGAGCTGACCATCGGCCTGTTCTTCTGGCTGGTTTGGTTCCTCTTGTACCTGATGCACTGATGCGCCTTATTCCGCGCAGGCCCGCAGGTCGCGAACCAGCTCGGCGATGCGGCTCAACTCTGAATCCCACGCGAACATGAACCGGGCGGCTCCGCCAATGAAGGTGTAGAAGCGCCATCCGCGCTCGCGCAGCTTGTTCAGGATCCGTTCCGCCGCCAGGATGAAGACCGCGTTGGCGTCTGCCGCCGAAGCCAATTGAACCCCCGGAATGCCGTCGATCTGTTGGGCAAAGTAAGTGGCGCAGCGATTGGCGTGCTCGGCGTTGCGCAGCCACGCGCCCGACTCGAGCATTCCCACCCAGGGCGCCGACAGGAAACGCATCTTCGATGCAAGCTGGCCCGCCTGCTTGCAGCGATAGTCGAAATCGGCGGCGAGCTTGTGATCAAAGAAGAGCACGGCTTCGCCCACGGCCAGCCCGTTCTTCGTCCCGCCGAAGCAGAGCACGTCCACGCCGTTCTTCCAGGTCATCTCGGCCGGCGAAGCGCCCAGGCGCGCGCAGGCATTGGCGAAGCGGGCACCGTCCATGTGCAGCAGCAGGCCGTGGCGCTTGCTGGCCTCTGAGATGGCCCGCAGTTCCTCCAGCGAGTAGACGGTTCCCGTCTCGGTCGATTGAGTGATGGTGACCACGCGCGGCTTGGGATAGTGGATGTCCTGGCGCTTGGTGGCAAGCTCGTGGATGCCGGCCGGGGTCATCTTGCCGTCGGAGGAGTGCGCCACCAGCAGCTTGGAGCCGTTGGAGAAGAACTCCGGAGCGCCGCACTCGTCCGTCTCCACGTGCGAAGCGTCGGCGCAGATCACGCTGTGGTAGCTCTGGCAGAGCGAGGCTAAAGCCAGCGAATTGGCGGCGGTGCCGTTGAAGACGAAGAAGACGTCGCAGTCGCTTTCGAAGAGATCCCGAAAGGCATTCGAAGCGCGCTCGGTCCAGATATCGTCGCCGTAGGCAGGCGCGAAGCCGCGGTTGGATTCGTCCATGGCCGCCCAGGCTTCAGGGCAGATGCCGGCGTAGTTGTCGCTGCCAAACTGTTGCGGGAGAACGTCAGGATGCGTGGAAACGGCTGTGCTCATGCTGCTTTCAGGATACCGCCGTGGTGAAACCAAGGGTCCGTATAACGGCACGCGGGAAATCAGAGAGCAGAGATCACCGAAGCAGGCTGTTCTCTGTTCTCTGTTCTCTGTTCTCTGTTCTCGATCTCTGTCCACTGTTCAGAACATCATCGCGTCGGGGCTCACCGAAAGGCTGATCCTCGCGCCGTGGTCGAGCGATCCCGCACCCGGAGCTGGCTGCGGCCGCACATCGGTGCTTAGAACCATGCGCCTGCCGGGAGTCAGGTCGGCGCTCACGCTGTTGGAGGTCACGGTGCCGGTTCCGGCGGTAGCGGTGACGCGAAGCTGATGGTGTCCCGCCGGGATGACGAATCCTGAATAGGAATGCTGGCTGTCCGGAGTCCCGCTCCAGTAAGGCCTGCCGTCGATGTCGAGCGATATGGTCACGGTGGAGGGAATGCCATTTAGTTCAAAGCGCAGGCGGCCGCTGCGGCTTGGATCGAGCCCGTGCGGATTGTACTCAGTGGTCGCGGTGCTCGCTCCCAGAGTCGGCCCGGACGAAGGTGTCGTGGCGTGCGATTGGGCGCCGGTAGCGGCATCTTCAAGGGATTGCTGCACGCGGTCCTGAAGCACGTAGCGAATTGTGAAGACGGCCCCGACGGCAATCACAATCCAGATCAGGATGGTGAAGCCGCGCTTCTTCGGAGGGGCTTCTTCGGCCTTGGCACTGATCTTTATCGACCCGGTGGTCTTTGCAGCCGGAGCGGGCGCGGAAGTCGTGACACGCGGCGGCGCGGGCGGGGCTTGAGGCACGGCTGCCGGAGTGCGCACCGGAGCGGGCGCGGCCGGTGTCACCGGCTTGGCCACGCGCGGCGGAGCAGGCTCCTGAATGGGAGGTCTGGAGACCGGCGCCGGAGCCGCTGCCTGCGGAGCGGGCGGCGCAGGCATCCGTGGCGGAGCCGGCGGCGGATACTGCGGCGTCCCAGCGCCGGCAGCCGGGGTATAACTCCGCGGAGCGGGCGGCGCTGCAGCGGGATAAGCGGGCGGCGCTGCGGCGGGGTAAGCGGGCGGTGCGCCATAAGGCGGCTGCTGCGTGGGATTGGAGACAAAGGCGGCGCGTGGCGGCGCCGGCGCAACGTCCACCGTGGCATCGGAACGGAACCCTACCAGGGTGGCCTGAGCCGGATGGGAGGCCGATGTCGCTGTCTGCCCGGTGAACCGGACCGCGGAAAGCGCAGAGGCAAGCTCTTCGCCGCTCTGGAACCGGTCGGCTGGATTCTTGGCCAGGCATTTCAGCAGAACAGCCTCGACGGCCTGGCTCACTGCCGGATTCAGTTTCGACGGGGGAATGGGATCGGTGTGGACAATCTTGTAGGAAACAGCAGTAAGCGTCTCGCCCGCAAAGGGCTGTTCGCCGCACGCCATCCGGTAGAGGATCACGCCCAGTGAGAACAGGTCGGTGCGGCCGTCGATGGGAGCGCCGGTGAACTGCTCGGGCGGCATGAACGCGGGGGTTCCAAGAAGCTGGCCCGTAGTGGTGACCTCGCCGCCGGCCAGCTTGGCCACGCCGAAATCGGTGATACGGGGCCGCTCCGCGCCGTAGACCTCGCGCGAGGTCATGAGGATATTGGCGGGCTTGATGTCGCGATGGACGATGCCGTTGCGATGCAGGTAGCCGAGAGCGTCGGCGATGTGCTGACCAATCTCGCAGACCTGGTCGATGGAGTAGCGCGTGCCCTGCTTCATGCTGTCGGCAAGGGTCTGGCCCTGCACAAACTCCATGACCAGGAACGGCACGCCATCGTCTTCGCCGGCGTCGAATACCGGGACGATGCCGGGATGGGCTAGCGCGCCGGCGGCGCGGGCTTCGCGCGTGAACCGCTGACGATACTCGCTGGTCTGATCGCCTGAAAGCGCGGCCGAGAGGATGCACTTGAGCGCGATGGTCCGCCCCATGACGGGGTCATGTGCGCGGTAGACCGCACCCATTGCGCCGCGGCCGAGCTCGCCGACAATCTCGTATCGTCCTATTTTTTTGCGGTCCATGATGTTTTCCGGGGTGGGGCGTGTTCAATCTAACATGCCCGGAGTTAGGGGGCCTAAGCCCGTTGGGAACCTTGAAAGCGGTTACCTGACCTCAATGTTGAAGAAGCCCTCTCCAAGGCCGACCCTTGGGGCTTCGAATGTCCAATCTGAATCTCGGACCCAGCCTGTCCGCTCATCCGGCAACCGGTGTCCGATACCGCAGAATCAGCACAGTTACATCATCCGAGGGCTCTGCTCCGCGGGTGAACTCATCCACGTGCTTGAAGATGGAGCTTTGCAGCTCCTCGACTGACTTGTCGCAATCCTCGGCCACAATCTCGCGCAGCTTTTTCGTTTCAAGCATCTCGCCGTCCGGAGCCGTGGCTTCGGTGACGCCGTCGGTAAACAGTACGAGGGTGTCGCCGGGATCGAGGCGCGTGCTGGCCGCCGACACTTGGGCGTCCTCTAGAATGCCGATCGGCAAAGACCCCTGGTTGTAGAGATCCGTAACTTCGCCGTGGCGAATCAGGAGCGGCGAAGGGTGCCCGGCGCGCATGTATTCGAGGGTGCCATCCGTGGCAAGAATGCCGAAAAACAGCGTCACGTAGCGTCCTACGGAGGTGTGCTCGCAGAGGAACATGTTGACGTGATTGAGCACCTGGACGGGATCGACGCCCAGCGACATGCCGGAGAGCGCTCCCTGGAGCATGGTGGTGACGAGCGCGGCGCCGAGGCCGTGGCCGGAAACGTCGGCGATGAGGAAGGCGGTGCGATCCCCGATCGGAAAGACGTCGAAGTAGTCTCCGCCCACCGAGTGGCAGGGCATCTGCTTCCCGGTCAGCTCGACGTGCGGGAAATCGCGCAGGCCGTGCGGGAGCA
Source organism: uncultured Acidobacteriota bacterium (assembly GCA_963819365.1). Lineage (GTDB taxonomy): Bacteria > Acidobacteriota > Terriglobia > Terriglobales > Acidobacteriaceae > Telmatobacter. The sequence goes on along the minus strand of CAWFVY010000018.1, from coordinate 52,623 downwards.
GCCCTTGCTGGATATGGTAGCCGATTTCGAGCTCCTGCTCCATGCGCTGGCGCTCGCGTTCCCGTTCGACCAGCCGCGCGTTGTCGAGAATGCTGGCGGCCTCGGCTCCCAGCGCGCCCAGAATCTGGCAATCGAGGCTCGAAAACGCCGTGGGCCCGCGGGAATCGAGATAGATGGCGCCCAGAAGCTGGGTTTCGGGCGAGGGGTCGGTCTGATTCACCGTCGCGCGGGATACCGGAAACAGCGGGATCGCGACGATGGCGCGGAGTTGCTGCGCCATGATGCTTTCGGCCGCCTGCAGGTCGAGTCCGCCGATGCTGATGTCGTCCGTGATGACGGGCGAGCGCTGCTGGACGGCTTGCCGGAGCGCGGTCTGGCTGGCAGAGATCTTCTCCGGAGGCAGGTCGCGCTTGTCGGAGCTGCGGGCGAGACGAACCTTGAGGACGCCCTGCGCGTCCGGCTCAAGGAGGACGCCGCGGTCCGCTCGCGTCAGCGAGATGGCGTGGTCGAGCATGGAGGCCAGCACGGAGTCGAGGGGGAGCGAGGAATGCAGCAGCGAAGTGGCTTCGAGCAGGAGGTTGAGATTGCTGAGCCCGCCTCCTCCGCCCCGGTTCACTGAAGACATGCTGCCCAGGCGGGTGAGCATGCTCTCGACCGTGTCCTCTCCCGGGCCCGAGTGGAACGTGATCCGGTAGGAGTCGTCCAGGCCGAAGCCGATCACGTCGCCGTCGTGCAGTGCTCGGCGCTCCACGCGGATGCCGTTCACGAAGATGCCGTGGCGCTGGCCGCGGTCTTCGATGTTGAAGACGCCGTGATCCTCCACGATGGCGCAGCAACTGCGCGAGATGCGGGGGTCTTCGAGGATCAAGTGATTGCCTGTCTCCGCGCTGCGGCCGAGCAGGAAAGGATTGTGGGCAACGGGCACGAACTCCGGCAATGTGCCGGGCCGTGTTACTTCCAGAACTACTTCAGAAACGTTCGCAGGGGTTGACATGAGTCGAAGAGAAGATTATCACCGCCTCGCCCGGAATCCTGGAAATTGCGATGTTTCGGTGATTTGCGGCTCTTCCTGTTCAAAGTCCAGAGAAGGCGTCAGAAGCTCATCCGCGATACGCAACGGGATGCGCATATCGATTCTGGTACCACCCTGGTTTCGAATCGAGAATTCGCCGTCGAGCCGCCGGACACGCTCGCGCATGGCCAGCAAGCCAAGTCCTGAGCGCGTCGACGCAACGTCAAAACCGGCCCCCGCGTCCCATAGCGCAAGGCGGATCTCGGTTCCATCGCTCGCAAGCTCAATCCGTGCCTCGCGCGCGCCGCTATGCTCCACCACGTTGCTCAGGCCCTCCTGCACAATACGATAGAGGCAAAGAGCAACGTCAGGGGGAAGGAATGCGGGCACGCCCTCGTGCCTGAACCCAACCTGAAGCCCATAGAGATGCAGGTACTGGCGGCAAAGCACCTCGATGGCCCAGGGAAGGCCGGTGTAATCAAGTCCTGAAGGGTGAAGGCTTTGCGAGATGATAGCGATGCCTGACGCGATGTCCTGGATCTTGGCCGAGACAGCCTGCAATTCCCTGCCGCACTCGCCGTGCAGGCTGCGGGAGAGATGCGACACCTCGAAGCTGACCGCGGCTACGGACTGCCCCAAACTGTCCGTCAGTTCCATTGCGATGCGGCGGCGTTCTTCGTCTTGCGTCTTGATCAACTGACCGCTGAGATCCTGCAGCTCGGTTTCGAGGCGCTTGCGGTCTGTGATGTCCATCGCGGCCGAAAGGACACAAGGCTCCCCGTCGATATGGATTGGCTCAGCGTAACCCATGGCGGTGTGGACTTTGCCATCCCTGGTCCTGAAGCGGTATTCCCCGCTGACGCGCTTGCCTTCCAGGGCTGCCTGGGCGATCGCTAGCCTCTGTTCCGGATCCAGGCAGAGGTCCATTTCCATCGGCGTGCGCCCGATGGCCTCCGCGCGGGTATATCCCGTCAGGCGCTCAAACGCCTCATTAACCTCAAGATAGCGATGGTCAATGGCGCTGGCGATCATGACCGCCATGGGCGTCTGGCGAAACGCCTTGGAGCATTTCTCTTCCGCCTTGAACTGACGGTCCCTGGCCAGCTTGTATTCGGTGATGTCGTCGACGATGGCGATGAGCCGGGTTGGCCCCTGAATCATGCCGTCGACCAGCGGCGCCACCGACAGCTTTGCCCAGAAGGCGCTTCCGTCTTTGCGAATGTACCGCTTTTCAGCGGAGTAGCTCTCGATCTTGCCTTCGCGGAACCGGGCGAACAACTCGAGGCAGCCGGGAAGATCTTCGGCAGGGATCACCGCGCCGATGTCCGCGGCAAGAAGTTCTTCGCGGGTGTAGCCGGTAATCTCGCAAAGACGCTGGTTAACGTAGAGGTATTTGCCGTGCAGGTCGTTGATCGCGACCCCGGTGGGCACCTGCTCAAGTGCGGTACGAAATGTGTCAGGCAACTGCACGGAACGCACTCATTCCTCCCGAAGACGTCGAATCTCAGGATTACAGGCTCGAATTTGCTTGGCGGCAAGACGAGAATTCATCAGGTCGAAACTATCGTACTTTGTTTGCCGTCTCACTTCAAAGAGCTTTTTGGGCCGTGTCGGCCGCTACTTCTTCACCGGCTTTCGCGCGAAGTGATAGAGGCTGAACGCCAATGCCGCGAAGCCCAGGACGCTGACCCAGTTGTTGTCGAGGAACGTATGAGGCACGTTGATCAGATGCCGTCCCTCGTAGTAAGTGGATTCAATAGCCGCCAGCGCTACGCCGACCAGTCCGGCGATGCCTCCCGCGGCGATCAGGCCTGAGGCGAAGAGCGAGCCGGAGGAGATTTCGCTGTCTTCCGATTCGCCGGCGCGCTTGGCGGCGCGGTCGACCATCCAGCGCACCACACCTCCAATAAAGATGGGCAGCGTGGTTCCGATGGGCAGGTAAGCACCGACGGCGAAGGTCAGCGAGCGGATGCCGAGCAGTTCGACGGCGATGACCAGGCAGACGCCGAGCAGTACGATTCCCCACGGCAGCTTGCGGCTGAGAATGCCGTTGATCACCGTCGCCATCAGCCGTGCCTGCGGAGCGGGCGCCGAGGGGCTGCCGATGCCCTGGACCCAGGCAACCTCGATCTTCTGGGTCGTGGGCGAGTAGAGGTACTTGCCGTCCTGCAACTCCGTCGAGCCGATGGAGTTAAGGATCACGTACTCGGCTTTGTGGTGGGTGGAAGCCGTCTGGCCGTCGGAATTGACGACGCGAATCTCGTCAGGCAGATGCTTGTTATCGGTCTGCACCGAAATGCCTGGATGCGACGCGTTGAGGTCCCACGTCTTGCCCAGGGCGTGGAATTCCTGCAGGCCCGTGTTCATCAGGTTCAACGTGAATCCGATCACCACGGTCGAGATCACCACGCCGATCATCAGCGCAATCTGCTGCAGCCGCGGAGTGGCTCCGATAATGTAGCCGGTCTTGAGATCCTGCGAGGTGTCGCCGGAGTTGGAGGCGGCGATGCAGACCACGCCGCCGATGGTGATGGCGAGCGCGCCGAATGCCGGAGCGGTCCAGCCCTGGACAAGGAAGACGGCGGTGGTGGCCATCAGGGTAGCAATCGTCATGCCGGAGACGGGGCTCGCAGAAGACCCGACCAGGCCGACGATCCTCGAGCTGACGGTGACGAACAGGAATCCGAAGACCACGACGAGAAGCGAGGCGGCGAGGTTGGCAGGCCATCCCGTGTAGGCGCCGGGGACGGGTTTGAATTCGAGGAAAAGGAACATGCAGGCGACGATGAGCAGCGAGCCGATGAGCACGACGGTCATGGAGAGGTCGTCTTCGGTGCGGATGGGCTTGGCGCGCTCGGCGGAGGCGCCACCGCGCATGGTCTTGATGCCCTCGGTGAGTGCGGCCCAGATGGTGGGGATGGTCTTGAGCAGCGTGATGAGGCCGGCGGCAGCCACCGCGCCCGCCCCCATGGGCTTGATGTAAGCAGCCCAGAGATCGGAGGGGCCCATCTGCTCGATGGGAACCTGGCCGGGATAGACAGGACCGGGCAGCGCCTTGCCGAAGAAGTAGATCAGCGGCATGACGACCAGCCAGGAGAAGACGCCCCCGGCAAAGATGACTCCGGCGACGCGCGAGCCAATGATGTAGCCCACACCTAAATATTCCGACGTGGCGTCGGCGTTGATGGCCGAGCCCTTCATCACATGCTGGGGGCCGAAGTCGGGCGAGTAGCCGGGCGATCCCGGCCAGACGGCGAGCAGATTCTTGTTCTGCAGGAAGGTGTAGACGCCGCCGAGGCCAAGCCCCAGGAAGACTCTCGACGCAAGCGATCCGCCCTTTTCGCCTGCGATCAGCACGTCGGCGCAGGCCGTGCCTTCGGGATAGGGCAGCGCGCCGTGCTCCTTGACGATCAGTTGCCGCCGCAGCGGGATCATGAACAGCACGCCCAGCCATCCGCCGATGAGTGCCAGCATGAAGATGCGGGAGTATTCGAGCTCAAATCCTAGAAAAACCAGCGCCGGCAGGGTGAAGATGACGCCCGAAGCGATGGACTGGCCTGCGTTGCCGGTGGTCTGGACAATGTTGTTTTCGAGGATGGAGGCTTCTGTGCTTAACCAGCGTTTGAGCGCACCAGGCATCGGAAGCGCTTGGATCGCCTTACTTCCGAAGAACTTCGCAACCCACCGGAGCATGCTGATGGAGAGGACAGAGATAGGTATCGACGCGGCGACGGTGAGGCCGGCGCGAAGGCCGACGTAGACCGTGACGGCTCCGAAGATGACGCCGAAGAAGCAGCCGAGGAGGAGAGCGCGAATGGTGAACTCGGGGGGCTTCTGATCGGGGGAGATGAAAGGACGGAAGGCGGGCTGCTGTGTTTCGACGACTTCTGGCATGAGTCTCTCCAAAGCGCTTGCGATACAGTCTCGGGGCGATTTCCTGAAAGGGGGAGTGTAGCAGTTGAAGGGGAGGAAGTTCGATAGCGGACGTCACGTTGCGCCGCGGAGAGCCACTTGGTGACGTAGCTTCAGGCGCGGAGGAGATCGGGCCGCGCGAAAAGTGCTGGACAAATTACGCGCGGTCGGCTATCAATGCAGGCACTGCCGTACCTATATTTCCCACGATCGGCGTATCCGGACTAATCCATATCCCCGTCCACAAGGAGACGTCGTGAAATTCAAATCACTGATAGTTATGGCAAGTTGTGTGGCCGTTTGCTGTGTTTCGGCCGTGAGTATGGCTCAGAGCGTAATGACCCGCCACGTACGAGACGCCGTGCGAAACGGCGAAGCGAGGTCCGTGGGGAGACTGCCGCAAGGGCAAATGCTGCAGATCGACCTGGTGCTGCCGCTTCGGGATCCGCAAGGCCTGAAGAGCTTTATTGCCGACGTGTACAACCCGAAGAGCCCGAATTACCGGCACTTTGTGACGCCGCAGCAGTTCACGGCGCGGTTTGGACCGACGCAGCAACAATATAACGAGGTGTTGCGCTTCGCGAATGAGAACGGCCTGCGTTTGGTGGGCGGCTCGCGCGACGGAATGCTGGTGTCGGTCAAAGGCTCCGTCCAGGCCGTCGAAACCGCGATGCACGTGAACATGGTCACCTACCGGCATCCCACCGAGGACCGGACGTTCTATGCGGCCGACCGGGAGCCGACGCCGAATCTGTCGTTCAGTCTCTGGCATGTGGCGGGACTCGATAACTATTCGCTTCCGAGACCGCTGGTGGTGAAGAAAGACGATTATGCGGCGCGGCATGGAATCTATCCGGAGCAGGTGATAAAGCATGCCACCACCGGATCGGGACCGTCAGCATCGTTCCTGGGCAGCGACATGCGCGCGGCTTACTACGGCAGCGGATCGCTGACGGGCGCGGGACAGCATGTGGGATTGTTCGAGTTCCTTGGAACCAACCTGGCCGACGTGACCACCTACTACACCAACGTCCACCAGACGAATAGTGTGCCCATCAATCTGATCTCGGTCGACGGCAGCAGCACCGCTTGCACCTATCCGGCGTGCGATGACACCGAGCAGACCCTGGACATCACGCAGGCGCTGGGCATGGCGCCCGGCCTCGCCAGCTTGGATGTATACGTCAGCACCACATCGGACACGGCGATCATCAGCGCCATGACCACGCACAATCCGCTGCCCACGACGATCGGCTGCTCGTGGGGCTGGTCGCCGGTCGATCCGTCGGCGCTGGATCCTTTGTTCCAGAAGATGGCGGCGCAGGGTCAGAACTTCTTCGCGGCCAGCGGCGACAGCTCAACGTGGAAGAAGACGGGCAGCGCCGCGCCGTGGCCGGCGGATGACCCCAACGTTGTGAGCGTGGGCGGAACCGACCTGGTGACGTCGAGTGCAGCCGGGCCGTGGCAGTCGGAGACGGCGTGGGTTGACTCGGGCGGCGGCATAACGACGAACTCGTTCGCGATTCCTTCGTGGCAGCAGCTTTCGGGCGTGATCAACTCGAGCAATCACGGATCGACGACCCTGCGCAACGGGCCGGATGTGTCGGCCAACGCGAACTTCACGTTCTATGTCTGCGCCGATCGGCAGGCCTGCACGGCGAACAGTTACGGCGGCACCAGCTTTGCGGCGCCCATGTGGGCCGGATACATTGCCCTGGTGAACCAGCAACTGGCCGCCAACAGCCAGCCGACCATCGGGTTCCTGAATCCGATCATCTACCCGCAAAACGTGGGTTCGCAGTACGCGGCGGACTTCCACGACGTCACCAGTGGAACCTCGGGCAGCTACTCGGCTGTAACAGGCTACGACCTGGTGACCGGATGGGGCAGCCCCAACGCAGGGCTGATTGCGGCACTCACCGGACCGCCGGTCGCGGGCTTCAGCCTGTCCGCTTCGCCGGCGTCAGTGTCGGTCGCGCAGGGCAACGCGGGAAGTTCGACGATTACCAGCACGGTGTCGGGCGGGTTCAATACGGCAGTCGTGCTGAGCGCTTCAGGACAGCCTTCGGGCGTGACGGTGGGCTTCAGTCCGAGTTCGATTACGGGCACTGGCACCTCGTCGATGAGCATTACGGTTGGCTCAGCGGTGGCTGCCGGGACCTATCCCATTACCGTAACCGGAACCGCAGGCAGCACCGTACACACCACGACGGTGACGCTGACAGTGACGGGGATCAATCCAAGCTACTCGCTGAGCGCATCGCCCACGTCGCTGACGATCGCCCGCAGCAGTTCTGGCCACTCAACCATTACCGTGACGGGGACGGGCGGATTCAGCGGCGCGGTTGCACTATCCGCCACTGGACAAGGCAGCCGCGTTACGGTTTCGTTCAGCCCGACTTCGGTGACGGGCAGCGGAACTTCGACCATGACCGTGACCGTGAACCGGCGCGCAACTACCGGGACACGCACCATCACCATCAGCGGGAAGAACGGGACTACAACAAAAACGACGACGGTGACGCTGACCGTGCAATAACAATTCAAACGCGGTGTAACGACGAAGGCCCGGACAGAATGCTCCGGGCCTTCGTGCGTCGAGCCGCATCCTCATTCCATCCACAGCGCGCCCGGTGTTTACTGGAGAGGTGAGAGTGGATGGATGAGTGAGCGGGCGTTATGGAAGACCCTCCTGGCCTTCGGGGTCGTGTACTTCGTGTGGGGCTCGACGTTCCTCGCCATTCGGGTGGGCGTGCACGAAGTGCCGCCGCTGCTGTTCGCCGCTCTGCGCTTTGCGATTGCCGGAGCCGCGCTGTACGGATGGACGCGGGTAACCCGCGAAGCTGCGCCGAAGGGCAAGGAGTGGGGGGCGGTTGCACTTCTGGCCACGCTGATCTTCGTGTGCGACTACGGACTGCTCTTCTGGGCCGAGACGCGGGTGCCTTCGGGGATCGCGGCGGTCATGCTGGCGACCATTCCCGCATTCATCGCCATCGCTGAGGTAGTGCTGCTGCGGACGCGGCGATTCACCGCGCCGCTGGCCGTCGCGCTGCTGGTGGGCCTGGCGGGCGTAGCGGTGTTGACGCTTCGATCCGGGGGACTGGGCGGAGCAGCCATCAGCGTCACCGGAGCCGTGGCGCTGGTGCTGGCCGCGGTGAGCTGGTCTGTGGCCTCGGTGCTGACGCGGCGTCTGCCGCTGCCGGAGTCGAAGATGGTGAGTTCCGGCGCGCAGATGCTGGTGGGCGGGTTGCTGCTGGTGCCGGTGTCGGCTGCCTTCGGAGAGTGGCCGCGGTTTCATCCCTCAGCGGTATCAACAGGAGCATGGGCAGCACTGGTGTATCTGATCATTGCGGGCTCCATCGTGGGATTCACGGCGTACCTGTGGCTGATTCATCACGAGTCCCCTACGAAAGTGGGGACCTATGCCTACGTAAACCCGGTAGTGGCTGTGGCGATCGGCCACTGGCTGGGCGGCGAGGAACTGGGGATACGCACGGTGGTGGGAACGCTGCTGGTGCTGGGAAGCGTGGTGGCGATCATGACGGAGCGGAAAGTAAGCCAGAGAGACCTTCAGCCAGTCAGCAAGTCGGCGGATTAGGACTGGCGCGGTTTCTCTTGGCGTAGGCGGCGATTCCGCGTAAGGTGAAGGGCAATAGAAAGATCGGCTGGTAACGAACCAATCCATACGGAGCAAAGATGAGTCAACCGGGCCTGGCGGCTTCCACCAACAAGACGATGACGAACCCCGGCACGGCAGCGTCGCCGATGAAACGGCTGCTGTCGCTGGACGTGGTACGCGGCATCACCATCTGCTTCATGATCATGGTGAACAACAACGGCGGCCCGGGTTCGTGGGGCTTTATGAACCACGCCGAGTGGAACGGCCTGACGCCGACCGACCTGGTGTTTCCGACGTTTGTCTTCGTGGTGGGTGTGTCGATCGTGTTCGCGTTCGAGTCGCGGCTGGCGAAGGGCGCGGCGAAGTCGCAATTGGCGAAGCATACGGTGATTCGCGCGGCGGTTCTGATCTGCCTCGGAATCATCGTGAATAGCTTCCCCTTCTTCCATCTGGACCACATGCGGTTCTACGGCGTACTGCAGCGGATTGCCATCTGCTATCTGGTGGTCGGGCTGTTCTATCTATATGACCGGCGTGCGTGGACCAAAGTCGCGGCGCTCGTCACGGCGCTGGTGGGCTACTGGGTTCTGGTCCGCTGGGTTCCGGTTCCCGGATGGGGCACGCCGGGGCACGATCTGCCGTTCATGGACGTGAACCGCAACCTGGTGTCATGGATCGATCAGCATCTGTTCCCCCATCACCTTTACCTTTATCCACCCGACCACAATGTGCGCGACCCCGAAGGCCTGCTGAGCGACCTTCCGGCGTTGGGCACGGCGCTGATGGGCGTGCTGGCGGGGATCTGGCTGCGGTCGTCGCGCGCGGTCTCCACCAAGACGCTTGGTCTGCTGGCGGGATGCGTGACGAGCCTGGTGATCGGCTATGCTGTGGTCGCTCGAGTTTCCGCTGAACAAGAACATGTGGACCAGCTCGTTTGTGCTGGTGGCGGGCGGGTATTCCCTGGCTCTGCTCACGCTCTGCTATTGGGCAGTGGAGCAGAAGGGCTGGCGCAAAGGATGGACGTATCCCTGGATCGTGTTCGGATCGAATGCGATTGCCGCGTATATGTTCAGTGAATTGGTGCCGGGAATCCTTTACAACCTCGCACGTGGCGGAAGCCCCGGGCACCACGAGACACTGGCCGCGGCCGTGGCCCAGCCGCTTCACCACATTCCCGATCCAGGCTGGGCCGCGTTCTCTTACTCGGTGCTGTTTACGGCGTTTTGCTTTATCCCCGTATGGATCCTGTATCGGAGAAAGATCTTCCTGAAAGTGTAGGAGCATGCGACAAGAACGACTTGCCGCGGTGCATATCGCGGTTGCGGTATTTGCGGTTGTCTTGGAAATCTCAGCGAATGGGCAGAGTGCGCCACGGCTGATCCCTGTCCCTGCTGCCGCCGATGGGCTGGTCGTCGTGGAACAGTTTCTCCAACACGGTGAATGCGCAGATCGTGATGGAGCAGGCCAAGGCGATGGCCGCCAACGGCATGCAGAAGGCCGGCTACCAGTACATCAATATCGATGAAGGCTGGTGGCTCGGCAAGCGCGATGCCGAGGGCAACATCGTGGTGGACGCGCAGGCGTGGCCGGCGATGGCCGCCGGCGAGACTGCGGGCGACATGTCCAACATCGTCCGCTTCATTCACTCGCTCGGCCTCAAGGCCGGCATCTATACCGACGCGGGCAAAGACGGCTGCAGCATGTATCCCGACCTTGGGCCGAAGATTTCCGGCACCGGAAGCGAAGGCCACTACGAGCAGGACTTTCTGCAGTTTGCGAAGTGGGGCTTCGATTACGTGAAGGTGGACTGGTGCGGCGGCGACAAGGAGAATCTTGATCCCGCGGTGCAGTATGCCGAGATCGCGCGTGCCATTGCAAAAGCCGAAAAGCAGACAGGACACCGGCTCTATCTGTCACTGTGCGAGTGGGGCAAGCAAAGCCCCTGGACGTGGGCTCCGCATGTGGGCGGCGCGCCGGCCGCTGTGTGGCGGACGAGCGGGGATATCGTCGATCCCATTGTGGCGAGCGGCGAGCACAAAGACCGCAAGGCCGCCTTCGAGAAGATGCTGGCCAACTTCGACCAGGGGATTCATCCGGAAGCCGAGCACACCGGGTTCTACAACGATCCCGACATGATGGTGATCGGCATGCCGGAGTTCACCGACGTGCAGAACTGGGTGCATATGACTCTGTGGGCCATGTCCGGCGCACCTCTGCTGGTGGGCGCGGACCTGACGAAGCTCACGCCGGTGACGCTGCAGATTTTGACCAAGCCCGATGTGATCGCGATCGATCAGGATCCGCTGGGGCTGCAGGCGGTGAAGGTGGCCGAGGATCAGACGGGGCTGCAGGTGTGGTCGAAGCCATTGGTCAAGCCGGGAACACGCGCGGTGCTGCTGCTGAACCGCACGGCAGAACCCGCGGAGATTACGGCCAAGAGTAAGGACCTGGGAATGGCGGAGACGCCGTCAAGGGTCAAGGACCTTTGGACCGGCGAGGAATTGCCGACCTATGGCTCTTACGCGGTGAAGGTGCCCGCACAGAGCGCGGTGCTGGTGCGCGTGGAGGGATTGGAACTGGAGCCGGTGGCGTACCGGCCGGACCCGCCGGCCACGCGGACGCCGTGCCACGGATGCGACGTGCGGTTCTCGAAGGTAGCCGCGCACACCGGCTGGGCGCGCGTGCAGATTGCCTATCTGAATCCCGACAAGACGGCGCGTTATGCGGAGCTGCGCATCAACGGACAGCCGCCCACGGCGATTGCATTCCCGCCGACGGGAGCGTTGCAGGGCGTGGTCGTGATTCAGGCGACGTTCGATCGCGCGGACAATGCGAATGTGCTGACTTTCTCCGCCGATCACGACACCATGCCGGCGATTGAGACAATTGCAGTGCAGTAAAGACGGCCGGTATGGCGGATGCAGTCGAGCCTCGAGCAATAGCCTCTCAAGACGCGGCAGGAAGGCGCGGCAGGCGTCTCGCACTGCTTGAACTGTGCGTGGGCTACGGATTGATCCTGGCCACGGTGTGGACTCCGCGGCCAGCGCAGGCTTGGCTTTGGTGGGCATCGGTGCTGTGGATCGCCGCTTCGACATGGTGGTCGTTTCCGGGCTGGGCGGCGATGGGCTTCCGCCGCGGCGGATTCGTGGCTTCTCTGTGGGTAGTAGCACTGGCCGCGGTGCTCTCAGCGGTTTCGGTGGCGGCCGCGATTCATCTGCACACGCTTCGCATTCCGCACAGCCTGATGGCCTGGGTGCTGGCATGGGGCGGCTACACGGTGTGGTCGTTCGTGCAGCAGTTTCTGCTGCAGGGATATTTTCTGTTCCGCCTGGTGCGGCTGTTGCCGCGGCGCGAAGCGGCAGCGGTGGCTGCGGCCATCATCTTCGCGGCGGCGCATCTGCCTAATCCCCTGCTGACCGCGGTCACGCTGATCTGGGGCATGGTGGCGTGCTTCGTCTTTCTGCGCTGCCGGAATCTCTACACCCTGATGCTCACCCACGCCATTCTGGGCGTAAGCCTGGCGATCACCGTCCCGGGACCGAAGATGCACAACATGCGCGTGGGGATCGGGTATCTCAAATATCGCGAGCCGGCAAAAGGGAGGCCGACGTTGATTGATCCCGAAACGGGCCGGGTGCTGTGACAGGCATACGCGGCCGCGACTTAGATCACGAAGCAGCGGAACTTAGCAGTCCTTCTCTGGCTCTTGCCGGCCGGAACAACCACAGGTTCAGCAGCGTGAACAGCATTCCGCCCACGGTGAACTTGAGCCATACGGGCGCCTGCGACGGCGAGAAGAAGCCTTCTAAACATCCAGCAATCACCAGCAGCGGGATGATTCCCGAGACCAGCCGCGTAGCTTCAATGCCTCCGCGCGCAACCGAATCCTTCCAGCGATAGCCCGCGGGAAACAGCATGGAATGCCCGAGGCGCAGCCCCGCGCCTCCGGCAATGATGATCGAGGGCAGTTCGAGCGAGCCATGAGCGGCCACAAAGCTCCACAGCGAAAGCGACATGCCGTAGTGATGGCAGGCGGCGCCGATGACCCCCAGCAGCATTCCATTATTGAAGAGCGAAAAAAGCGTGAACAGACCAAAGGTGATGCCGCCGGCGAAGGTGGCGAAGCTGACCGACAAATTGTTGGTCATAATGGCGCTGGTTTCCATGGGCGCGACGCTCACGATGGAGTGAGTCCACATCTCGTGGCGCTCCATGGTGGCGATCATCCGCGGCCCGAGGTAGTGGCGCATGAACTCCGGGCTGCTGCTGGTGAGAATGAGCCCGAGCACCCCGCAGGCCAGCGAAATGATGAGCGAAGCCGCGACATAGCGCACGTTGTTCTGGAAGATCCGCGGGTACTCGTCGCGCAGAAAACGGAAAAGACCGGCGATGCTCGTCTTTCGACCCGAATAAATGATATGGTGAGCCCGAGCAAGCAACTGATTCACATGGGTAGAGTAGGTGCGGGCCGTCGTGTCCTGGCGAAGCACGGAGAGGTCGGCCGCGACCTGCCGGTAGAGCAGAGCCAGTTCCTGCAACTCGGCGCGCGAAAGCCGTCCGAGGCCGGTCGAGTCAGCCTGGCCCAGCAGCGCCTGCAGACGGTCCCAGTGAGGACGTCGCTTGGCGAGCCATTGATTGGAGAGGATGAGCGTCATGAACCCGGGTTCTGATCAGCTTAGCATCGATACGCCCGAACTGGTTTCGATCGAAATGCCACTGGCGGGCATCGGCAGCCGCTTCATCGCGGTGCTGGTGGATACGGTGCTCTGGTTCATAGCGCTCTTCTTGATCATCCTTCTGATCAGTTTTGTGGGGCCGGCCATCGCGGCATTCAACAAGCTCTCGTACCAGTGGACGGTGGCCCTCGTCATCTTCCTTGTCTTCCTGTTCAACTGGGGCTACTTCACGCTGTTCGAAGCGTTCTGGAACGGGCGCACGCCGGGCAAGAAGATCGCCAAGATTCGCGTCATTCAAAAGTCGGGCCGGCCGATTGGGCTGTTTGAGTCGATGGCACGGAATTTCATCCGTTACATCGACCAGATCCCGTCGTTCTACGCGGTGGGCGTAGTTACGATGTTCATCACCAAACAGCATCAGCGGCTGGGCGACCTGGCTGCCGGCACCCTGGTCGTCCAGGACCGTGAACAGGAGGCGCCTCTGTGGGGCGAGTCCGGCTCGCGGACTTTCACCGCCGCCAGTTTCACGCCTCAGCTGGCGCCGAGCGAACCTCATACCCGGGTGACTCTTCCCGCAGCGGGAATTACTAAACTGGCCGCGGGCGATCTGGAAGTGCTCGAGGGCTTCTTCGCCCGCCGTCTCGACATGCCTCTCGATGTTCGGCAAAAACTGGCCGAACGAATCTCCGCCGCACTCATAGCGAAGTCGGGGCTCGAAGTGCCTGAAGGAGTAAGCGTCGAGACATTTCTCGAGGCTGCAGCTCGCGATTTGCGCGACCTCGCACGGATGAAATAGCTCTTTTCGGATCTCTCCAATCCGGTTCTCTCGGCACCCGCCGCGTCCCAAAAAGCACACGCTCCGGTATCCAGAATCTAACGCTTGTCACACTCGCGTGTGACCCCTGATACAAACGTTGGCCGTACGTCGGAGTCCAATGACATCGGATGGAAGGGAGCGGTCCGTCTCATCTGCTCAAACGTTTGATCAGATTACTTCCATAAGGCGGACTCGAAGACTTCTCCCTCCTACCCGGCGTAGATCCGGTCGTGAGTTCGGAACGGGAAAACCTACGTCAGGGATGAACAGACGCGCCCCGCCGGAGTCAGGGAGTGTGACGGCGAGGCATGAAAGCACGAACGATCCCGCTCGGCGTAAGAGCCGGAGACAGACCAGTTCGACTGGGACTGCTCGAGAGACGGGAGCGCCACGGCAGGGGTGCGCGATGCACCGCCCCGGAAAGCGTGAAAGAAGTCGATGAGGATCGCGCCGACCGGACCGTGGACATTAACTGCAGTAGCTTCATAGGAAGGTCAAATGAGAAAAGCGAAGTATTGGTTTTTTCTCTTGCCGTTATTCTTCGTGCTGGTATGCGTGGGAGCATTCGCGCAGGCCAACTCGACGATTACCGGCATTGTCACTGACCAATCAGGAGCGGTTGTACCGGCAGCACAGATCGTGCTGACGGATACGGCCACTGGCGCAACCAGAATCACAACCACAGGCGATACTGGCCTTTATTCCATTCCAAACCTGAACGCCGGCTCATTTGACATGAAAGTCACAGGCAAGGGATTCCAGGCGTTCGAGCAAAAGGGAATTACCGTCAACATCGCGGCGACATTCCGCGTCGATGTGAAACTGACGGTGGGCGCAGAAGCAACCACCATCACAGTTACGGCCAATGCATTGACCCCGCAGGTGGACTCAAACGTGGTGAGCACGCTCATCAACGAGCAGCAGATCACCGAGCTGGCGACCAACGGCCGCAACATTGTCGGCCTGGCGACGCTGGGACTCGGCGTGAGCGGCAACCTGCCGGACATGAACATGCCGACCTCGGTAGGCGCCAATTTCGCTATCAGCTTCAACGGCCTGAACCAGGCGCACAACATCTGGATCATCGACGGCGGCGAAGCGTATGACCGCGGCAGCGGCGGCAAATCTTCCATGATGCCTTCGCAGGATGCGCTCAGCGAGTTCCAGGTGATGGCCAGCAACTATCCTCCGGATTACGGCATTTCCTCCGGCGGAACCATCAACATGGCCATCAAGAGGGGAAGCCAGAAGTTTCACGGGACATTGTGGGAGTTCATCCGCAATGATGCCATCCAGGCGCACAACTACTTCGATCGGGGCAAGGACAAGCCGGAACTCCGCCTGAACGTATTCGGCTTCAACGCGGGCGGCCCGCTGTTCATCCCCAAGGTCTACAACGAGAGCAAACAGAAGACCTTCTTCTTCTACAACGAAGAGTGGCGCAAGATCATTCAGGGCAGCGCGCCGGCCGGCATTCACGCCATTCCGAAGGCGAACTTCATCACCTCGCCGCAGGATCTCCACTACGTGACGCCCGCCTTCAACAAGGGCAAGTCCATCGTGGTGCCGAATCCGGCAGCGGGCACGCAGCTTGCCAAGAACATTGCCGCGGACGGACTGACCCCGGGAGCAGCCTTCCCGAATAACGTCATTCCCGCCAACCTGTTCCTGGATGCTGCGGCCATGCAGTTCATGGCGGTCGGTGCAATTCCCGCGGCCAACGTCGAGGGCGACTTGATCTCGGTATCGAGCAAGCAGCCTACCAACGTCCGCGAGGACCTGTTCCGCATCGACCACAACATCAACGACAAGTGGCAGCTGTTCGGGCACTACATCGGCGACTCGGTCAACCAGACCTATGCGACGTCGATGTGGAGCGGCGACAGCTATCCGACGGTCGGGTCCAACTTCAGCAACCCGTCCTGGAGCTCGGTGATCAAGCTGACCGGCTACGCTTACGCCCAGCGTGCTGGTTGAAGGCGCGTTCAACTTCAACGGCAACAAGATCAACATCGCGCCATCCGGAACCGCTTACACTGCAGCCCTCCGGATGGAGCGGCCAGTCCTTCTTCCCGGGCAACGATCCAACCAACCGCCTGCCGAGCGTGAACCTGGGTTCGTACGGAACGGCCTTCGATCCATGGTCTCAGCCGTGGAAGAACGCCGCCATGGACTATGCCGAGGTGTTCGGTCTCTCGGTAACGCACCTGAAGCACTCGTTCAAATTTGGCGGCGGCTACAACCGCTACACGAAGAATCAGCAGATCTTCGGAAACACCAGGGCTACTTCAACTTCAACGATAGCTGGACCGACGCAGGCGCGCCGGCCACGGCAGGCATGACCGGTGATTCCTACATCGACTTCCTGATGGGTATGAGCACCGGCTACTCGCAGATGCAAAATCAGGACATCCGGCACTATGTCAACCAGACCGTCTCGGCGTACGCCCAGGATAACTGGCACCTAAATCCGCGGCTGAGCGTCCAGTATGGCGTTCGCTACGATCTTATGCCGCATGCATGGGAACGTAATAACATGCTCGCCAGCTTCGATCCGAAGCAGTACCAGACCAGGAATGACTCCGGTGCTTGATCCTGGCACAGGCGCGTTCTGCACGCATGTGACCTTCGCATGCGCCTCTGTAAGTCCTGGACTGCAGACCTACAAGGGTGCGCAGTTCTATCTCAACGGTGTGACCATCGCGGGCCAGGGCGGAACGCCTCCCGGAATGACCACAAATGACTTCAGCACCTGGATGCCTCGCGTGGGCTTCTCTTATGACCTGACCGGAGATGGCAAGACTGTTCTCCGTGGCGGGTTTGGTACCTTCTTCGAGCGCACGCAGGGCAACGATGTGTATAACATCGCTGCGGCAGCGCCGTTCTCAAACACTCCGGGCGTCAGCAACACGACCTTCGGGGATCCGTTCAAGAACTGGCAGACGGGCAGCGCGCTCTCAACCGACACTCTGCCGACTGTTCCGCAGGGAATGACCACGATCGCAACCAGCTATCCCGCACCCGGCGTGGCGCAGTACAGCCTCGGCGTTCAGCGCGAGATCGTACCTTCGTTGATCGCGGTTGCGCAGTTTGTGGGCAACGAGGGCTGGCACCAGAACGTGATCTTCCCGATCAACCCGTTCCCGCTGACCACCTCGATGGAAAATCGCAGGCTCGCGGGACAGGGAAAGACCACCAGTGCGGAAAATGCGCTGTGGAGAACCTACCCTGGTTTCACCGGCATCGCCCAGGAAAGCAATATCGCCACCACAACCTACAACAGCTTCCAGGCGGGCATACGCCAGCAGGATCGGCATGGGCTCAGCTTTGAAGTCGATTACACCTACGGGCACCAGATTGACTCACAGGCCAACAGCCAGGATCTGACTAACTCGACCAATCCCTTCAACCTGAAGTATGACAAGGGTTCGGGCGCCCTGGATCGCCGCCACATCCTCAACATGAACTACATCTACAAGCTGCCTATCTTCACCCAGTCCAAGGGAGTGGCACATGCGGTTCTGGGTGGATGGACATTCTCCGGAACAGTTATCTCCCAGACGGGGCTCCCCTGGGCGGGTAACAATGCTCCGGGCAACGGCGGATCCGATACGGTGGGTCTGGGCGGCAACTACACCAACCGCGCGAACTTCTCAGGCAAGGTGAAATACCCGAAGACCAGAGACTCGAATGGTGATTACCATTGGGTTTCGCCCAACGGGTTCTCGCAGCCAGTGGCATCGTGGGACGGCGGCGCGAACCTGGGCTTCGGCAATTCCGGCAAGGACGTCGTTGTAGGTCCTGGCCGCACCAACTTCACCATGAGCCTATACAAGGCGTTTGCCTTCACGGAAAGCACGCACTTTGAGTTCCGTGCCGAAACCTTCAACACGTTCAATCACACCCAGTTCAACAACTTCCAGCGCAATGTGAATGGAAGCGATTTTGGTATCACGAACGGTGTGCAGGATCCTAGAACGTGGGAGTTCGGCGGCAAATTCGTTTTCTAACTTCAACCCTCCAAATGGGGCGCGACGGCCAGGCCGCCGCGCCCATTTTTTTGTGCCGCGATTGCCTGCAACGCGATGCGGCAGGACAATAAGCAACAGCAGTCAGCTTTCAATGAAAGTCGAGCCCGCCATGCGCCGCAGCTACAGCATGTGTTTCGGAGTGAGCCTGGTCCTGGCGGCAGCTATCCCCCTGCTGTGGGCGCAGAGCCCAGGCGAGCGCCGCGCACAGGCCATGGCCTTCGAACAACAGGGGCTGAACTCCGATGCCGAAACGGCCTGGAAGGCGGTGTTGAGCAGCAGCCCTGTCGACGCCGAAGCATACGCACACCTTGGACTGCTGGCAGCACGGCAGGAGCGCTATAGCGACGCCGTTGCGCTCTACCGGAAGGCACTGGCCCTGGAGCCTTCGTTTCCCAGCCTGCGGCTAAACCTCGGATTGGCGTTGTTCAAATCCGGCGATCTGAAGCAGGCGGTTTCCGTGTTTCAGCCCTTGCTCTCAAAGCTGAGCCCCGACTCTGCCGAAGCGCAACAGGTGCGGATCCTCCTGGGCATGTCCCACTACGGGTTGACAGACTATGCGGCCGCTACGCCTTACTTGAAGAACGCAGCCGCGCGCGACCCCCGGAATCTGGAACTGCACCTGGTCCTGGCACACAGCTGCCTTTGGTCCAAACAGTATCAGTGCGTACTGGATGTGTATCGCGAGATCCTGCTCCTGGACCCGCAATCTGCCGAAGCCGACATGCTCGCCGGTGAGGCCGAGGACGCCATGAAGAACCGGAGCGGCGCCATTGAACAATTCCGCGCCGCGGTCAAGGCTGATCCCCGTCAGCCTGAGGTGCACTTCGGGCTGGGGTACCTGCTCTGGACGCAGCACCAGTATGAAGAGGCGATCAACGAGTTTAGAGCCGAACTGGCCAATAATCCGAATCACGATCAGGCCATGGTCTACCTGGGGGATGCGCATTTGCAGATGAATCACCCCGACCTGGCGCAGCCGATCCTCGAAAGCGTGGCATCCAGGGCGCCATCCATCTGGCTTGCCCATCTCGATCTCGGCATTATTTATGCCGACAGCGGCAGACAGGCGGATGCCGTGGCAGAGATGCAGCAGGCGGCGAAGCTGGCGCCGGGCGAGGTAAACGTCCATTGGCGGCTCGGCCGCCTGTACCGGACGATGGGCAGAAACGGTGAGGCCCAGGCAGAATTTTCCAAAGCCCGGAACCTGCACACGACCGAGGACCAGGAGCTGCTGCATAAGATGAGCCCCGTGCCGGCTCCGTCCGAGAAGCCCTCTGGTCCGGCCGCCCCATAGACCCTGAAATCTGTCCTGCCGAAGCCGATCCAGATCGCCCCCCGATTTCGTCTGCCTCGGAGGCAGGTTTATAGGTGCTTTCGTGGTGCTGCGCCCGCCGAGGCTATGAAAACATTTTCTTCGAGCGGATACTCCGCAATTTGGCCTGCTTTTCCCCAAATTTCCCCATGATTCGGCCACACAGGCCCGGTGGGCAGTTTCGGACCGTAAACGTTATCACGAGTTGGGAGCGCCGTAACATCGCGGGGCGTTTCCGCTGGATGGAAATAATCGCTTGACAAGGGTTCCTTGCGACGCTTTAAATGTTGCCCGATTCACCAACTGGATTTTTCTTGCACGCTTTACTTAAACGATTCAGCTTGGGCATTCCAAAAACTGGATAGGGCTTGTTCCCTACTTCACGAAAGCGGAGAAATGCCGCATCTCCGTCCGGTTTGAGTGAACCGCCTCGTAGTGATGTGACGGGTACGCGCAGACGCAATGAGTTCGCACGAAGGGAATCAAACGCGATCTGCTTCCCCGGGGAAGCACTCACTAACCCTGAAATCTCTTGAATTGACCCTGGCCGTTCAACAAAGGAATACGGAATGCGAGTAAATCGATGTACCTGGGAATGGGCGCGCTGCGAGGAAGTTTCTCGACGCCGCTTCACTTCAGGTACCTATCGGCTTTTCCGGATAGTTCCGTGCTTGGAGCCATGGTCTTCCTACTACTCATTTGACTCATACCGGCTTCATAGCTCTTAGGGGCAGAGAAGCAAAAGACGTAGCACCACCAAAACAGCAACACCATTTGAAAAGGAAGGTCACATGAGACAAGCGAAATACAGGTTCTTCCTGTTGCCGCTATTCCTGTTGATGGCATGCGCAGGGCTATTTGCGCAGGCCAACTCGGAATTGACAGGCATCGTCACAGACCAGACAGGAGCGGTGGTGGCGGGAGCGACGATCACGCTCACCGATCCGGCCACTGGATTCACGAAATCAACCGAAAGCGGAGCGACCGGTCTTTACGTAATCGGCGGTCTCAACCCCGCAAACTTCAACCTGAAGATCGCGGCCAAAGGATTCCAGTCGTACGAGCAGAATGGAATCGTAGTCAACGTTTCCGCAACGGTGCGCGCTGACATCAAGCTGACCGTCGGCGCCGAAACCCAGACCGTCACCGTCGAAGCGAATGCGCTCACGGTGCAGACCGACTCCAACGTGGTCAGCACCCTGATCAGCTCTGAGCAGATCAGCCAGATCGCTACGCAGAACCGCAACTTCGCCGCCCTGGCCTCGCTGGGCCTTGGCGTCAGCTCCGCGCTGCCTGACTCGAACACTCCGAGCTCAGTCGCCGCCAACTTCACCATCAGCGTCAACGGCCTTCGTCAGAGCCACAACATCTGGCTGATTGACGGCGGCGAAGCGGATGACCGCGGCGGCGCCGGCGGCATGGACATCATGCCTTCGCAGGACGCCATCGCCGAGTTCAACATGCTGACCTCGAACTATCCTCCGGACTATGGCATTTCTTCGGGCGCCACGATGAGCCTTTCGCTCAAGAGCGGCACGCAGAAGTTCCACGGAACGCTGTGGGAGTTCAACCGCGACACCGGCATACAACGCGAACTTCTTCTTCAACAACTTCAACGGCATCCGCGCCCGTCGCTCACTACAACATCTTCGGCGGCAACATCGGCGGACCGCTGTTCATTCCGAAGGTCTACAACGAGCAACCGCCAGAAGACCTTCTTCTTCTGGAACGAAGAGTGGCGCAAGATCTATCCGGCGCCGGCACCACCAACAATCCGACACTTGACCAATGCCGATCGTCCGGTGGCGGGCACAGACCTGTCAATACGTGGCGCCTGCGATTCGACACTCGGCACCTGAACAGGCCTCGTCGTCCCGAACGTCGCCACGTAACGACCTACTACTACCAGCACGCGCTGGCCTCCGCTTGGCCTCACGCCCAGCACACCGTTCCCGAACAACACGATTCCGCATCAGATTGTTCGATCCGAACGGCGTGCTCTACCTGAACTCCGGAGCATCATTCCGAAGCCGACCACCGCGGCGACAAGGCCATCGCCAACTCGGTCAACCCCATCGATGTCCGTGACGACGTCGTCCGCATCGACCACAAGATCAACGACAAGTGGGCGATCCTCGGCCACTACATGCACGACTCAGCGTGCCAGGGCTACGGCTTCCCGTTCCTTGGCTGGCTGTGGGCGAGCTACAACTCCGTCACCAGTCCACTCTGACGAACCCGTCGAATTCTGCGGCCATCAAGATGAGCGGAACCATCAGCCCCAACCTGCTTGTCGAAGCCAGCATGAACTACGATGGCAACACCATCGACATCACCAACAGCGCCATCGCTGCAAGCCCTCCGGGCTGGAACTCACGCCGGTCGCATTCTTCAACAAGGTCTCCAAGCTCGCTCGCCGGCGTCGATTGGCGGCTTGGACCGTCCGTACTCGTGGCCGAAGACCTCGGCTCGGCGCCCTGGCACAACGCGGCCCAGGACTATATGCCCAAGGCGATATTTCCTACACCATGGGCAAGCACGCCATGAAGTTCGGCTTCAGCTACAACCGCTACACCAAGAACCAGCAGTTGTTCGGCGATCAGTCATGGGCACAGTACGGCTTCGGCAGCATCACCAACGACAGCTTCATGGACATGCTGCTTGGCCTGACTGCAAACTATTCCCAGTTCCAGCAGACGCCGATCCGCCACTACGTCAACCAGACTCCTTCGGTTTACGCGATGGACAACTGGCACGTGACCCCGCGCCTCAGCCTGCAGCTCGGCCTCCGCTATGACGCCCTGCCGCATGCCTGGGAGCGCGGCAACTACGTCGCCAACTTCGATTCCGCCCGTTACAACCAGGGAGCACCGCCGATGTGGACGAATGCCGGCACCATCGATCCGTCCAGCCCCGGCGTTCCACCGTCAACTCGGTCCAGTTCTATCTGAACGGCATGGGCCTGGCGGGTCAGTACGGTTTCCCGCGCGGCCTGGTTGTCAACGACTACAGAACTCTCCAGCCGCGCGTGGGCTTCTCTGAAGACCTCTTCGGGACGGGCGCACCGTTCTCCGCGGCGGCTTCGGAACGTTCTTCGAGCGCCTGCAGGGCAACGACATCTACAACGCAGCCACCAACGCTCCCTTTGCGTATAACCTGAGCATCGGCAACACAACGTGGAGCAAGCCCGGCACCAACTGGCAGACCGGCGGCGATGCGGCCGCAGAGGGCTTCCCGGTGTTCGCAACCAACGTAGCCAACCTGGCGCAGGACTACCGCGCGCCGGCCGTTGCGCAGTACTCGCTTCGGCGTGCAGCACGAGATTAAGCCCTCGGTTGATTGCGTCATGCAGTACGTTGGCAACCTCGCGTGGCATCAGAACATCCAGCGCCACATCAACAACCTCTCGCCGGAAACCGGTCTTCAGATGGTTCAGGTGCCCAATCCGGACGGAGAAGGCGGCACAGTGCCTGTGACTCTCGCCTGCCTTGGCGGCGACAGTGGCAATCACTACCAGACCGACAACATCCCCGGAAACAACACCCACGACACAGCTTGCAAGGCTGGCTTCCAGCAGTTCCCGGGCGGGCAGAACCAGTTCCGCCAGTTCCAGGGATACCAGGACATCAACCAGCAGGAGAACACCACCAATGGCACGTATAACGGGTTCCAGGGCGGTGTCCGTCTGCAGAACAAGTGGGGCCTGAGCGGTGAAGCTCGATTACACGTTCTCACATGAAATCGACATCACCAGCTACGACCTGAACGGCGTCAGCAACCCCTGGAACCTCAAGTACGACAAGGGTTCCGGCGCACTCGATCGCCGCCATATCTCGTCGCCAACTACATCTATCAGCTTCCCTTCTTCAACAAGGACACTGGCCTTGTGAAGATGTTGTTGGGTGGCTGGGAGGTCGCCGGAACGTTTGTTGACCAGACCGGCGTGCCGGTTCCGGTCACCGGTGCAGGTGGCGTCAACGTTCCAGCGGTGAAGGACAGTGAAGGCAACGTGATCATCCCCGCCAACCAGGGTGGATGGGATCCGGTCGGCCTCGGCGGCGGCTACACAGTCCGTCCCAACGTAACCGGGAAGACGCGCTACTCGAAGAGCATGTGGAACTACTTCGACGCGAACATGTTCACGAACACGACTCCCCAATGGCAGGGTGGTCCGAACCTCGGCTTCGGCAACGCGGGTAAGGACGCGGTTGTCGGACCGGGTCGCGTGAACTTCACGACTTCGCTTTACAAGTCGTTCGCGATCAAGGAAGTCTGCCACTTCGAGCTGCGCTTCGAATCGTTCAACACCTTCAACCACACCGAAAAGAACGGCATGAACACCAGCTATGCGCCTCAGAACGGCGCACCGTACACCAAGCTGAACGGCAACAATACGTTCGGCCAGGTCACCAGCACGTGGGATCCGCGTACGCTGGAACTCGGCGGCAAGTTCGTGTTCTAAACTCAACCCTCTAACAAAAAGCGCGGCGGGCTATGCCCGCCGCGCTTTTTTTGTGCCCTTGTTTGCCTGCCATCAGCGGCGAGAGAGAAAATCGAAGCACGATCCGTCTAATCCAGTGACTATGCAGCAGCGAATGATGAGCGTCTCAAGGGGAATATGAAGCCGGTTACTCAAGCGGGATTGACAGCGGCGCTGTGGCTGGCGGCCGCAATCGCCATCGCGGGTCAGCAGAGTTCCTACACGGTCCAGCGCCAGCAGGCCCTCCTCCTGGAGCAGCAGAACAATCTAATTGAAGCTGAGACCGCATGGCAGGCGCTATCGAAGACCTACCCCAAAAACCCCGAGCCCTATGCTCACCTTGCCCTGCTTGAAGCGCACCAGGAGCACTACAAGGAAGCCGTTCCGCTCTACCGCAAGGCGCTCGCGATCAATCCAACAGTGCCGGGCCTGCGGCTCAATCTGGCACTCGCGTTGTTCAAGGACGGGCAGCTGAAGGAAGCGATCCCCGAGTTCGCCGCACTGCTCAAAGGCGCGCCCCCCAATTCAGCCGATGCCCAGCGGCTCACCATCCTCCTGGGGATGTCGCACTTCGGTCTGGGTGAATATGCGGAGGCGGCGCCTCTTTTGAAGCAGGCAGCGGCACATGATGCGCGGAATCTTCCCCTGCGGCTCGCCCTCGCGCATAGCTGCCTGTGGACGAAGCAGAACCAGTGCGTGATGGATGTGTATCGCGAGATCCTGAATCTGGACGCCGAATCGGCTGAAGCGGACATGCTGGCCGGCGAGGCC
The DNA here is from genome assembly GCA_963819365.1 of uncultured Acidobacteriota bacterium. Lineage (GTDB taxonomy): Bacteria > Acidobacteriota > Terriglobia > Terriglobales > Acidobacteriaceae > Telmatobacter. The sequence continues at coordinate 27,993 of CAWFVY010000018.1, read as the reverse complement.
CTCGACGACATGAAAGACAACGAGGGCTCGACCAAGATGTTTCGCGCGGCGGTGAAGGCGAATCCGAAGGAGCCGAATGTTCATTTCGGATTGGGCTATCTGCTCTGGACCCAGAAGCAGTACCCCGAAGCCGCAACGGAATTCCAGGCGGAACTGGCCAACGATCCGGCGCACGCCCAGGCAATGCTCTACCTGGGCGATACGTACCTGCAGTTGAACAAGCCGGAGGATGCGCGTCCGTTGCTGCAGAGAGCGATCGAACTGAGTCCCTCGCTGTGGCTGGCCAGCCTCGACCTTGGCATCATTGATTCGGATGCTGGCCGCAACGACGACGCGCTGCGTGAGCTTCAGACGGCGGCCAAACTGAAAGACGACGACGTCAATGTGCATTGGCGGCTTGCCAGGCTTTATCGCACCATGGGCCGGAAGGACGAGGCGAAGGTTGAATTCGACAAGGCGAGCAAGCTGAACAAGGCGGCGGATGAAGATCTGTACCGGAAGATCGCGAATGGCCGCCAGCGGCCGCCTGAGACCGTCTCACCGGCCGCCCCGCCCAATCCCTAGCGAACTCCGGTTAATGGAGGAGCGAGAGAACTCCTCACGCTCTGCGCTTGCAGATCGGCCAGGGCGTGTTCAGGACAAACATGCCGGACTTCCAAGCGCTCGAGTTCCTCGTCGGATTCCACGTCGAAAGCAACCGTCATGAAGCAATAGAGACAACGCGTATTGTAGGTCCCATTCTCGTTCTGCGTGCGGCTGTACATAAAGTCCTCTGATTGGCGGTTTTCTGATCCTATGACGGAATTGATGAATACAAGTCGTGACTCGCATCACGCCTGCAGGTGGGTTTGCGCTGCGCGCCGTCACAGATTGGTGTGATAAGCCATCAAGAATGAGAGGCGCGCTTTGGGCAGCGTGGTGTGGCTCAGCGTGCAGCCGCGACCGCAACTCTGCTATCACTCGCCTTCGCGGGGGCAGCCGCACGAGTTTCTGAGGCGCTCCATGGCAGCGGCCACGGCTGGACCACGATGTTCTGCGCGCCTGGAATCAACCACGGTGAACCGGGCGCCGGCGCCAACGTCTCCTCCGTCACTGTAAACACCCACAGCTTTCCCGCTGACTGGCTGAGCGCATATAGGTGATCGTCATTGTCCCAGAACATCTGGTCGACTTCCTGCCGGGTCAACAGCCCCGTAAACGGAGTCATGGGGTTTGAACCGTTGAAGTGGAATATCTGCAAACCGCCGGTACCCGCCACCGCGAGGAACTTGCCCGAGGGCGACATGTAGATATCCGTGACGTCACCCACCGCGACCTTCGGCATGTTCTCTGAAGTGCTGCTGGTCGTGAGCGCTCCGTCATCGTTCTGCGTGTAAGTGGCCAGTTGGTAAGGTTCGCTCGGCTGGTGGGCTCCGGAAGCAGGAGCCATCGCAACGGCGACGTGATTCGCCGTATCGGCTGCGGCCAGTTGGGGGCACCATGCATGGTCCGGAGTTCCTGCCGGAATTGGCATGCGGCTCTCGATCCGTGTGAGCGAGCCATCACTTTTGCGGATGTAGCCGTAAACCGACGGATTGGACCGGCCGCAACCGGCGCCGTAAGCAAAGCTGTTGTTGCCGGCAAAGCGCAGGATGGATCCCGTCGCCCCAGCCGGAGACTGGTTGACCAAGCGAAGGCTCCCGCTTGTCTTCTCCACCGCGAATGCCTGGTAGGCAGTATCGGCGCAGTGGGCTCCGTAGTAGTTGACGTTATAGACCGTCGCACCGGTGTGATCGAGGAACAGGGCTCCGGGACTGTCGCATCCATTCTGCGCCTGGACGACGCTGGTGGAAGCCGCGTAGCGCAACGCGCCGTCGGCCCCGATCTGGTAGGCGCGGATATAGGTTCCGGATGCATCGGAGCCGAAGAGGTAGAGACCGTTGGTCGCCATGAACGTCACGTTGTACTGAAACGGCGAGTCACCAACCGGCGTCAGCCTTCCGTCGGGCGCCGCAGCGAAGGCGTAAATCTCGGCGCGATTGGTGTTTCCGGCGCTGGCTGAAACATAGACATACGCTCGGGTACCGGAGCTGTTCGCACCTTCAGGATTCAAACTGTCGGGGCCGGCCTGCGCAGACACACCTGCCGTGCACAGGCCCCCGCAAAGGCATGCGATGAAGGGGACGCGGGTTTTCACGGGACACTCCACGGACGCCTGGGCCAGCGTTCCGCTCAACTTGCCGTTGGGGCTCTTATCGCGATCGATACAAGGCGGAACGGTCGAGCCCGGCGATCTATCCGAATATGATGCGGAATTTGTCGGTCGCGGATGAGGAATGCTGTTTGACGCTCTGGTGCCGCAGACACCGACTAGTACGTACTGACCTGGTTGGTGTGGCGGCGCAGATACCAGCACGGAGTAAATCCGTCCTGAGGGTAGATGCTCAGCGAGCAGGGGACGTCCTCCGACCCGACATAATCGATTTCTTCCTTGTGATTCTTGAGTGGAGCCGAGACGAAATGACTCACTGTGTACTTCGACCGCGGCGACCCAGTCAGCTTGAAGATCGACCAGTCGAGCGCGAAAGAGATGATGGCAAACGCCACAATACCCACAGCAATGACGCGGGGCCAGCGCATTATGGCCGCTTCCCTTCCATCAGGGCGGGCTGATGGTCGCGGACCGCAACGCCGGTGAGTTGATTGCGCCGCGCGTCACTCAAGACGGAATGCAGCCGCGCGGCGGCATCCACATAGCCCAGGCCTTCCGGGCGGATGTTTGAGACACAGACCCGTTCGGCATCGGTCCGCCCGCGCCGCGGCATCCACGTGATGTAAGCCCCCAGCGAATCAGGCGAGCTGAGGCCGGGCCGCTCGCCGATAAGCACCACGGCGATGCGTGCATGAAGCACTTCGCCGATCTCGTCGCCGATTGCCACGCGCGCCTGCTCGACGACGCAGATGGGCGCGAGGCTCCAGCCATCGATTTGCGGCAGAAGTTCCTGGAGCAGTGGCACCGCGTGGCGTTCCACGGCAAGTGCTGAGAGGCCGTCGGAGATGACAATTGCGACATCGAACTCCGCGCCGGCCTGCGCTGCAAGAGCCTCACGACTGCGCTCGTCCAGAGCGCGCCCCAGATCCGGACGCTGCAAGTAGATCTGCCTGTCGGGCGCGGCCGAATGAAGCAGAAGAACCTCGGGAACGCCTCCGACAGCAGAGAGAGAAGCCGCGAGAAGACCCGGATCGAGCGCGGCATGCACGGCGTCGCGCGCCATTGCGTGCGCTCGCTGAAACTCGAGCACGTCGCGGAGTTGCTGGCTTACTCCGGCGCGCCCGAGGCCCACGCGCGCCGGAGTAAGCGCCCGAAGTCGTTCGGCAATCGATGGAGGCCCGAGTTCGGTCATGCGGTGAGCAGCCTTTCCGGGTTTTGCGCGTCGAGTGTGAGGCGCTCGAAGTGCTCGCTGTTGAGCCACGCCTCAAACTCCGGCGCAGGCCTCAGCCCCAGCAGCCGCCGCAGATAGAGCGCATCATGGAAGCTGGTCGACTGATAATTCAGCATCACGTCGTCCGCGCCCGGCACGCCCATGATGTAGTTCACGCCGGCCGCGCCGAGCAGCGTGAGCAGCGTATCCATGTCATCCTGGTCGGCCTCGGCGTGGTTGGTGTAGCAGACATCGCAGCCCATGGGCAGGCCCAGCAGCTTGCCGCAAAAGTGATCTTCGAGCCCTGCGCGCACAATCTGCTTGCCGTCGTAGAGATACTCGGGGCCGATGAACCCCACCACCGTATTGACCAGCATCGGCTGAAACACCCTAGCCACGCCATACGCGCGCGCTTCGAGCGTCTGCTGATCGACGCCATGATGTGCATTGGCCGACAGCGCGGAGCCCTGGCCTGTTTCGAAGTACAGAATGTTCTCGCCCGTCGAGCCGTCGGCGCAGATTCCTCCGCGATGCAGTGACCGGCCCGCATCATGCGCTTCACGCAGCAGCGACAGGCTGACGCCGAAACTGCGGTTGGCTGCCTCCGTGCCCGCGATGGACTGGAAGAGGAGATCAATCGGCGCACCGGCCTCGAGCGCGGCAAGTTGCGTAGTGATGTGCGCGAGCACGCAGCTCTGCGTGGGAATGTGAAAGCGCGTGCGCAAGGCGTCGACAAGCCGCAGGAGCCGAGTCGTGGTCTCAACGCTGTCGCCTGCGGGATTGATGCCGATCACCGCGTCGCCGGAGCCGAGCAGAAGGCCGTCAAGAATTGCCGCCGCGATGCCAGTTGCATCGTCCGTAGGATGGTTCGGCTGCAGCCGCGCGCTGAGCCGGCCGCGAAGGCCCACGGTGGTGCGAAAGCGCGTGACCACGCGAATCTTCGATGCGACAGCGATGAGGTCCTGGTTGCGCATCACCTTGCTGACGGCGGCTGCCATCTCCGGTGTGATGCCGGGCGCAAGTGCCGCGATCCGCTCCGGCGTGGCCTCGTCGGAGAGAAGCCAGTCGCGCAGATCGCCCACCGTGAACGAGCGTATGGGCGCAAAGATCGCGGCGTCATGCGAGTCGACGATGAGCCGTGTCACCTCGTCCGTCTCGTAAGGGACCACCTGTTCGGAAAGGAAACGTTCAAGCAGCAGATCGGCAAGCGCAAACTGCGCCGCCACACGCTCACGTGCCGACCCAGCCGCAACCCGCTGCCAGCACATCGCCACTGCGCAGCGGCGTGGCTTTCGCAAGCAGTTCGCGCAGATCAGCGAACGCGTAATGAACTCCGTCGATGGTGTGCGCAAGAGGCATCGCGGTTTCTTAACAGAATAGCGACAAGCACGCCAAACGCAATCTCCGCTTCCGCGATCGGCTCAGATCATTTGCTGGCGGTGAGCGCGTCCAGTTCGGCGACAACGCGCTCGAACTCCTCCACAATCCGGTTCGCCGGCTGCACTTTGAATACACGCAGCAGCTCCCGGTAGTAACCCATCTGCTGGTCGCGCCCGCGCTTGAACCGCTCCCACACCCGCGGACCAACATCGCGATAGTCGCTGAGAATCGTGCGCGCGTTGTAGAGCTTGTCGGCCGCGGAGATGAGCTGAACTTCGAGAGGCTCCGTTGCCAGGCGCTCAATGTAAGCGGATTTGCGCTCCTCCCACGAGCGCTTCTCGGCGCCGCTCTCGGCAAAGCTGTCGGAAAGGCCTTCCACCATCCGGGCAACATCCGAGCCGAAGTTATGCTCGATGTCGTGCAGGCGAGGAAGGCCGCCGTGATCCTCAACCGCATCATGCAGGATCGCCGCAATCGCCATATCTTCGGTCACCGGAACAGGCGCATGGCCGTTCTCGCCCATCACCAGCGAAGCCACTCCCAGCAGGTGCGCCATCGCGGGAATCTCGCTTCCCTTGCGCGTCTCGATGTGCAGGTGGCGCGCGTAGTCGATGGCAGCGGTGAACCGCGGACTTAGAAACAGGTGCGTCTGATTCTCCCGCATGGCCTCTTCCCTATAGAAGTGTGATGGCAAAAGAGCCTCAAGCGAAAAGGCCAGCCGCGCGGCTGGCCTCCTCTGTCCCAAAGCAGGACTCACCTCAATGATGAATCGACGCCGCGCGCGGCGACGCACCGGTGATCTCGGCGGCGCGCGCTTCAGCGTATGCCGCGGCGCCCAGCATGGCAGCGCGGCTCTCAAGGATCACGCGAACCGGCATGTTGATGAGCAACTGGCTCAGGCGGCCCTTGTCAGTGAACGCCTTCATGAATGTGCCGTCCTTGAACTTCTCCAGCAGGCGCGGAGCGATGCCGCCGCCCACGTAGAGCCCGCCCACCGAAAGAACCTTCAAAGCCAGGTTTCCGGCCTCCGCGCCATAGGCGGAGACAAGCATGTCGAGCGTCTTGACGCAGATCTCGTCCTTACCGCTGAGTCCGTTGACCGTGATCGCCGCGTTGGGATCGTCTACGCCGGCGATCTCCTCGGCAAGCGCCTTCGGCACTTCCATGCCGCGGACGTCGCGCAGAAACTCGAAGACGCTGGTCATGCCCATGCCGCTGATCACGCGCTCCCAGCTGATGCGGCCGTTGTATTTCTGCCGCAGGAAGCGAAGCAGGTCAATCTCGTCTTCATTGCGCGGAGCAAAGTCGGCGTGGCCGCCCTCGGAGGCATACGGAACGTGGGTGCGCCCGTTCCACATCAGCAGCCCCTCGCCCAATCCGGTGCCGGCGGCGATCAGCGCGCGGTTGCCGATCTGGCTCGGATCCCCTTCGGAGAGCGTGTAGATCTGCTCAGGCTGCAGCTCGGCGATACCGTAGCCGTTGGCCTCAAGGTCGTTGATCAGGAATACGTGTTGAATGCCAAGGTGCTCGGCCAGATCGCGGCTGTCGAGCGTCCAGGGCAGATTCGTCAGGCGCAGGCGGCCTGCCCGCACTGGTCCGGGCACTCCGAAACACGCCGCGGTTACCTTGTCTGCGCCCAGGAATTCCTTGACGATTTCCTCCAGCCCGGAATATTCCTTGGCTGGGAAGCGCTCCTCGCGCCGGTGTTCCAGTTTTCCATCGCTAAAGTCGTAAAACGCCAGATGGACTTTGGTGCCGCCCACATCGCCGGCAAGAATCATCTTTCTCTCTCCAGTACCCCGCACCCTTCTCCATTGGTTGCGGGTAGAAGAGCGGCAGCGGCCTTATCCAGAAACAAAGTGAGTATACCGCTTGAGGGCCAGATGAGTTGACTCGGCAGCCGTTCCGGATCGCGCGGGCCCATGAAAACTTCGCGAACGCGTTCGGCCTTGTCTTCTCCGGCAATCTCGAAGAAGACGGAGCTGGCGTGATTGATCACCGGCCACGTGAGCGTGATGCGCCACGTATCCTTCTGGGGAACATGGTTGGCTATCACCAGACGGCTCATCTCATGGATAGCCGCCGTATGCGGAAACAGCGACGCAGTGTGGCCGTCGTCGCCCATGCCCAGCGAAACCAGATCGAAGCGCGGGCTCTCCGCACCCTCAAGGCGAAGACTGTTCCTCAACTCGGACTCATAGCGGGCCGCAGCCACCTCGGGGTCCAGTTCGCCTTCCATACGATGTACCCGATTCGCCGGGAGCGGCACATGGTTCAGCAGGGTTTCGCGCGTCATGCGGTAGTTTGAATCCACGTCGTCCGGCGGCACGCATCGCTCGTCCACCCAGTACAGGTCCAGCCGGTCCCACGGCATCGCGCCTCGAAAGTGCTGGTGCTGATCGGCGAGCAATTGAAAGGCCGCCTTGGGCGTGGATCCGCCGCTGACCGCAATCCGAACCTGCCCGCGCGCGTCCACCGCCTCAGCGGCCATTTCCACCAGGTATTGAGCGGTCCGGCGGGCCAATGCCTCTCGATCTGGCTCGACGTAGTAGTTGATTCTCAACTTCCGGGCCATTCCTACTGCTCCTGTCGTCCCTGTAGGTCCACGCATTTCTCGATACGGCACTCGGCACACGAGGCTGGCTTCGCAGCAATACGCAGAATTGACTCAAGTAAGGTAAGACAACGCCTGGCTGAAAAGAGACGCGATACAGGTTGGCTGGTTCAGTCCAGCGAGGTTGAGAGGGACACGCGTTTCTACCTATAGAGTACCGCAGCCGCCGCGGAGTTACGTCGCTGGAATTGCCGTTTCTAGCGCTTCTTGCAGGGGAGATTCGGGGGTTGTAGTTGGGACAGGCCGGCGGCGGTTCTGCGCTCCAGCCCGCTTATTTACCCAGATAGTAGTGGTATTGCTGCTCCAGCACGCCGGCCGCGCGCGCCAGCGACAACTTGGCCAAATTGTACTGATACAGGGTCTCGACCACGCTTGTCTGGGCGTTGGCCAGGGTGGCCTGAGCCGTAACCAGCGGCAGCGTATCGTCGATCCCCGCATTCACGCGCTCCGTCTGATCGCTCAGCGCGCGGGTCGACAACTCCACGTTCGACCGCGCCACGTCCACCAACTGGCGCGCGGCGCTTACGTCCAAAAGCGCGGAACGCACCTGCTGATCGATTCGGGTGCGAAGGTCGTCAAGCTGCGCATTCACCGCGTTCAACTGCGCCTGCGCCGCGTCGATATCCCCACGAATCCCCGCCTCGCGGAAGATGGGCACGCTGAGGGTGCCAACCGCCGTAAACACCCCATGCGAGCCGATCGTCGTAATCGCCTGCACTCCATAGTTGCCGCTGAAGCTGAGCGTGGGATACCGCTGGCTGCGATAAGCCGAATGCACCGCCTTGAGCTCCACCACCTGGTTCTGCAGGTTCTGGTAGTCCTGCCGGCTCTTGTAGGCCAGCGCCCGCAGCTCTTCCGGCGTCTGCTCGGTCAATTCGCTGAACGGAGCCTGATCCGTAAGCGTGATCTTCTGGCCCGGATCCAGCCCGATCTCGCGCTTCAGCAGGATCAGGTCCTTGTCGTATTCGTTCTGCGCCGCAATCGTGACCTGCTGCTGCGTCTGATATTGGACACGCGCGCGAACCTCATCCAGGTTGGTCGCCACGCCGGCAACGTGCTGCTCGTGGGCATGATTGAGCTGGACCAGATCCGCCTGCTCGAGCGCCTTGGCGTTGTCCACCTCGCTCACTGAAGCAATGGCATGCAGATACGCCGAAGCCACCTGCTGAATCACCTCGCCCCGCGCCGTCATCTTGGCGAAATGTGCCGCCCGCGTCGCCGCTCCCGCAGCCTTCCATCCCGCAATCACCGGACCGGAGAACAGAATCTGGTCGTAATGAATCTGCCCCTCGGTCAACGTATCGTGCGTCACCGCCGGGAAATTAACCGCCAGGTCAGGCGGCAGATTGCTCCCCTTGAATCCCAACGCGGCCAGATCGTGCTGGTAGTAGCCGATGTCGCCGCTGACCCGGATGGAGGGCAGAAACTCCTGTAGCGCCTGCATTTGTTCGGCGTGAATCCCGCGCTCCGCGTTCTCCGCCTCCTTGAGCCCCAGGTTGTTCTCCAGGCCGCGCCGGATCGCGTCGTCCAGCGACAGTTGAATCACCTCATCGGTGGCCGGCTTCAACGTGACGCTGCCGAAATACGGATTGGCCGCCGACGAAGGGTTCGCCGACTGGCCCTGTACCGCTGAAATCCCGCAGGCGGCGCAAAAAAGCGCGCAACACACTGCCCCGATTCGCCGCCTCGCGGCAGATGTTCCCATTCCGCTCACTGACATCATTCTAAAAGATGTTGCGGAGGCAGCTTGAGATTCCGGTCACATTGCAGAAAACGGGCCGAGAGAGAAAATCTCCCGGCCCAAATCGGAGTCGACGCCCCCGATCACCCGACCACTGACCACTAACCACTAATCACTAATCACTGATCCTTAGATCTTCTGCCGCTTCCACTTCCCCTGCCGGAACAGCACAACTCCGCCCACCGCCATCGAACACTCGGCAATCACGATAGCCAGAAACGCCCCCTCCGCATGCATCCCGCCCGGTTTGGCCAGCAGCCATGCCAGCGGAAGTTCCAGCACCCAGAAGCCGAAGAAGTTCACGATGGTCGGCGTGACTGTGTCTCCCGCCCCGTTGAAGGCCTGCAGCATGACCATCCCATAGGCGTACCCCACGTTCCCGCAGGCGAACGTCCGCAACGCGACCGCCGCAATCGGGATCACCGCCGGATCGCTCAGAAACAGCCGCACCACCGGCGTGGCGAAGACCACGAAAAACAGCCCGAGCGTGCCCAGAAAGAACATGTTATACAGCCCCGTGCGCCACACGGCCTGCTCCGCCCGATCCGGCCGCTGGGCGCCCAGGTTCTGGCCCACCAGCGTGGCCGCGGCATTGCTCAGTCCCCACGACGGCAGGATGAAGAACACCACGATGCGGATCGCCACCGTGTATCCCGCCACCGACGCCGCTCCGAACAGCGCGACAATCTGCACCAGGAAGATCCAGCTCACATGGCCAATGGCGAACTGCACCATTCCCGGCAGCGACACCCGCAGCAGGCGCAGCATCACGCCCGCATTCAGCCGCAGGTGCCGTGCCAGCGCCGGCAGCCGCTCCGTGCCGCGCCCCAGCCGCCAGAACTGGTACAGCACGCCGATACTTCGCCCGGTGAGCGTGGCCGCCGCCGCACCCGTCACACCCATTCGCGGAAACGGCCCCAGACCGAAGATCAGGCACGGGTCCAGCACCAGGTTGATGATGTTCGACACCCACAGCAGGCGCATGGCGATCGCCGCATCCCCCGCCCCGCGGAAGATGGCGTTGTTCAAAAACAGCATCAGGATCGCGCCACACCCGCCCAGCGCAATCCGCGCGTAGCCCGAGCCGGTGGCGACAATGGCCGGCGACGCCCCCATCCACGCCAGCAGGCGCGGAGCCATCATCCCCGCCGGCACGCCGATCGCCAGCGAGATCGTCAGCCCCAGCACGATGGCCTGCACCCCCGCGATCGACGCATCCTCGGGGTCCTTCTCGCCGATCCTCCGCGCCACCATGGCCGTGGTCGACATGGCCAGCCCCAGCCCAATCGAAAAGACCAGCGCCAGCATAGCCTCGGTCAGGCCCACGGCGGCCACAGCGTTCGCGCCCAGCCGCCCCACCCACGCCATATCGACCACCGCGAACAGCGATTCGAGCACCATCTCCAGCACCATGGGGATGGCGAGCAGCAGGATCGAGCGATTCAGGCTGCCGGTGGTGTAGTCCTGGTGCGAGCCGCGCAGCGCCTCCCGCACTTCAGACCATATATTTCGCGCGCGGCCGTCCTTCGGCTGCGGCACAACGGATTCAAGGGATGACATGAGGAACTCCATGATGCCCCGGTGCGGTCGTAGGCTGTGCCCTAAACTTCCGTGCCCCATCCTTGCGATTTTTTGTTGTCGCAAGGGTGGGAGGCCCAGACAGTCGGGTCCACCCTGAACCGCCCCCATGACGGGCATAAGTCGGGCATAAGCGAGTGGGGCTCGCGCTGCAGGAGGCAAAGCTGCGAACAAGCTGAACAATCAGCTTGCAATCAACCTGAATTGTGCAGTGCGATTCCCGGGACTGAAGTCATCCTCGGGGTGCCGCGGCGTGCGGCGGGCGATGGGGAATACCCGAGGCAATGTTCAGCGTGAAGGTCGAAGTCGGACGACGATGACGGGCTGGAACATTGTTCTCCTCCAAGGCCGGCGAGACCGGCGGGTTCTAAGATAGTACCCCGATTCCGGGAGAAACAGCAATGGGAAAGATGCTGTGCCTTATGGCCGTGTACCAGCCAGATCGGTTGTCTCAGGCAGGTCAGGCTGTACCAGGCAAGCCAGGCTGTACAGGTAGGTCAGGGCTTCAGCCCTGACATTCTGAGTACCTCTATTGACGCGGGCTTTAGCCCCTGAGGTACCGCTGTGCTACTCTCATCCAAAACCTGACTAAAGTCTGGAACCGGTAGGCGATCTCCCAAGAATTCCAGTGCCAGTGCATGAGCGAAAACTCAAAACACGGAACGGTGTGGGACGATAGAGAGCTCGACTCCATAGTGGCTGATTACTTTGCGATGTTGACAGCCGAACTCAAGGGGGAGCCCTACGTTAAATCCAGACACAGCTCTGCGTTGATGGCTCAGATCGAACGGACTCACAGATCGGTTGAATTCAAACACCAGAACATTTCTGCGGTTCTAAGCGAGCTAGGGCTTCCTTGGATTCCTGGTTACAAGCCAAAAGAAAACTTTCAGAACGCTATTTTCGGAGCGATTGATCGGTACCTTTCCGCGAACCCATTCCTCTTCGAGATGCTTCCTTCAACTTCGAGACAGGTTCCTGAGGTTTCGAACCTATTTGTTTCCCCACCAGTCATTGAGAAGCCTCGGAGAGCGCCCCCGGAAGGTCTTAAGAGATTGATCCGCAAGTTCGATCCCGCGATGCGGGATCTACGAAATCGCAGTCTTGGAAGAGCGGGAGAAGCCTTCGTGTTAGAAGTCGAGCGGAGGCGTCTAGAAGAGGCCGATCGGAAGGACCTCGCGAGACGCGTACGGTGGGTGGCTGCTGAAGATGGCGACGGTGCTGGATATGACGTGCTCTCATTTGCGGCAACGGGATTGGAATATTTGATCGAAGTTAAGACAACAAATGGCGCCGCACGGACTCCGTTTTTCTTAACTCGCAATGAGTCCGAAATGGCTGCTGAAAGGCCAGTGAATTGGAGGCTGTATAGGGTCCATTTCTTCTCCACCAATGCACGGGTCTTTACCGTCGAACCGCCGCTCGAAAAGTGGCTTCAGCTTCGACCGGAAACATGGCGCGCGTCATTCACGTCCGCGTGGAGCCCGTCGGCTAACGGTAGTTAAGGGGAATCGATGCGAAGTCATTATTTGTATGAACAAAACTACCTCGTGTTCGCGCCGGATGTGCCCGTTGCAAGACGCACTGAGCTGCTTGAAACTCCTGATTTGACTTGCGAGATGTGCGGAATCGGTCCCGGGCAAATAGATTCAGATACTGGATTCCGTGCGCTGGTGCATGCGGAGCAAGTCAGGAGCAAAAGCGCAGAGGCACCCGATATACATTTCGCTTGCTCGATATGTCTCGAAGGGCGGCGCGAGATGCGCGAGGCGCGAGTGACAGAACTGTCTCCGTCCCCGCAGATTTGTCAGGCCGATCCGGAGGACCAAACGGTGGTTTATGAGTGGCTCCGCGCGAAGTTTGGAGAGTGATACTGTGTGGATCGCCCTGGCACTCGCACGGCTGCAAGGCTGGCCTGATCCCGAATGCGAATAGAGATTTCTGGCTGCCGAAACTGCGACGCAATGAAACCAGAGATGAAGAAAACCTGAGGTTGCTCCGGGAGCGAGGCTGGAATGCTCTAGTGATATGGCAATGCCAGTTGAAGGACGTGCATAAATTGATCGATAAGATCGAGCGCTTTCTAGGGCCATCAAGCCACAACCAAAAGGACACCCCCGAGCGTTGAGGCGGGTGGCCTAAACCACAAATGAGGGTGCCCCCGGTCCCTCGCATTTGGGGACCCGGGATATACAAACGTCATCACGCGGGGAGCTTCGATAGAGCCCACACCGTGTGACAGCCGGCACAGCCGCCGCCTCAACACCGGACCATAATCTCCATCACGCCATCAGGACAGATGCGGGAAGATTTGTGCCTAATCAGGACAAAGTCGGATCTAGGCTCCAGGACTGCGGCACAAGGTTCAGGAGGGGTACCCCCCTCCCCCCCATGCTCCCGGTCCGAAGGGAACGGCGGCAGCAGGTCAGCCCCGGAAGCGCAGGGCCACCCCCCACCCCCCCTCCCTCGTCCCGCTATATGGAAACAGGCGGTTGACCCGGGCTCAGGGGGAGAGAGCGGCCCCCCCACCCCCCGGTATCGGCAAGGGCTCCGGGCATCCGGGGTATCCGGAAGGTCCAGGGCAGGGGGTACCCCCCCTCCCCCATACCGCCATCTGGGATAACCGACTGATCCCTCAGACGCAGGCAAGGCAGCCCCACCCCCCTCTCCCCCTGTAACCGCGGGCAATATTCTCTTTTTATTCGCCTTTAGCGCACGGCCCCCCTGCCCCTCGCAATTGGAGACCGAGGATGCCGCAGACCTCAGCTTGGTCCCTCGTTCCCTCGTTCCCCGCTCACCCTGCCGAGCCATCCTGCTCCCTCTCCCGGCCACGCGAGCGGAAGGCGATGCGCAGGATCAACCAGCAGAGGCTGAAGTGCAGGGCGGCATTGACGCAGATGGCCAGTCCGAAGGAACCGGCGGTGGTCCCGATGACGAGGCCGGGCATGATCAGCCAGAAGAGGCCCTGCTCCACGGCGGCATAGAACTGGTTGTCAGAGACGAGGGAGAGCGGCCCCACCACGACGGTAAGGATTCCCACCAGGGATCCCCAGAGTGCGGCGACGATCAATTTCATGGGCGGGCGGCCCCGTGCGCAAGGAGATTGGCTTCATCATAACCGGAGTGTCAAGAGGAGCCGGCGCGGAGAGCGGAGGGGGAGGCGGGCGCGAGAGGTCTCCCAGGTCCCCAAATGCGAGGGACCTGGGGCACCCAGTTTGGTGGTTGGGACGACCGGCGACGACTATTCTTCTTCTTCGTCGACGGGGCGCTTGGCGTTGGCGAGGATCTTGTCGGCTACCAGCTGCGGGACAAAGTCGTAGTGATCCATCTCCATGCGGTAGGTTCCCTTGCCCTGGGTCATCGAGGTGAGCTGGGTTCCGTAGGTGAGCATTTCGGCCATGGGAACCTCGGCGTTGACGACGGTGGTTTTGCCTTTGGAGGTCATGCCCTGGGGTCGTCCGCGGCGGCTGCTGAGGTCGCCCATGATAGCGCCGGCGAACTCGTCGGGAGCCTCGATTTCGACCTTCATGACGGGTTCGAGCAGGGAGGGCTTGCAGACCTCCATGGCCTTTTTGAAGGCGAGGCGTCCGGCGGTTTTGAAGCTCATTTCGTTGGAGTCGACGTCGTGATAGCTGCCGTCGTAGACGATGGCTTTGAAGTCGACGACGGGGTAGCCGGCGAGATAACCGCGGGCGGCGGCCTCGACGACGCCCTTTTCGATGGCGGGAATGAACTGCCTGGGAATGGCTCCGCCGAAGACCTCGGAGGCGAACACGAAGCCGGCGCCGCGGGGCTGGGGCTCCATGCGAATTTTGCAGTCGCCGAACTGGCCGTGGCCGCCGGACTGTTTCTTGTGGCGGCCGTGGGCTTCGCCCTTGGCGCGAATGGTCTCGAGATAGGGGACCTTGGGGGCCTTGAGGGTGACTTCCGCGTGATAGCGCTTTTTGAGGCGCGAGACGATGGCCTCGATATGCGGCTGTCCGGCTCCGGCGATGAGGAACTCGTTGGTCTGCGGGTCGCGGTAGAAGCGGATGAGCAGGTCCTCTTCCATGAGCTTGTGGATGGCGGGCGCGAGCTTGTCCTCGTCGGCGCGCGACTTGGGTTCGATGGCGTAGGTCATGGCGGGCTCGGGAAGCGGCTGCAGGTCGACGAAGATGTCAGAGCCTTTGACGCCGAGGGTGTCGCCGGTGAGGGTGTCGCGGAGCTTGGCGATGGCGCCGATGTCGCCGGCGTGGAGTTCGGGGACATCTACGGCTTTGCGGCCCTGCATGACGGAGAGGTGCGAGAACTTCTCCTGGCCGCGACGGGTGTAGTTCTCGAACGCGGCATCGTTCTTGATGACGCCGCTGACGACCTTGAAGAAGCTGATGCGGCCGGCGAATGGATCGGTCATGGTCTTGAAGACGAAGAGCGCGGCGGGCTCCTTGTCAGAGATGGCGCGCGTGGCGGTTGAGGCGTCCTGTGCTTCCGTCGCGGCGCTGCCGTTAGCGCTGGCCGTCGCGGCGAAGGCGGGGGTGCGAACCGCGATGGGGGCGCGCTCAATGGGCGCAGGGGCGTAGACCTTCAGGAAGTCGAGCAGGTGGTCCGTGGCGACGTTGGTCTCGCCGCTGGCGAACAGCACCGGGAAGATGCGGTCTTCGCGGATGGCCTCGTGGAGGGCGGTGATGAGGTGCTGCTCGGGGATGGTGCCCTCGGCGAAGTACTCTTCCATGAGCTCGTCTTTGCCTTCGGCGACGAGCTCGACGAGAGCTTCGTGGGCTTCCTTTGCGGTGTGCGCGAGGTTGGCGGGGATTTCGCCGGTGATTTTGCCGCGGCCATCGCCGTTGGGGGTGTAGTAGAACGCCTCCATGGTGACGAGGTCGACGACGCCCTGAAATCCGTTGGCATCGGAGATGGGGAGCTGGACCGGGACGCAGTTGCGTCCCCAGCGCTCGTGCAGATCGTCGATGAGGGCGCTGAGGCCGCCGCCGCCGCCGGCTTTGGGGTGGTCCATCTGATTGATGACCACGATGCGGGGGACGTTGGCCTCTTCCGCGTATTTCCACACGCGCTCGGTAACGGCTTCAATGCCGTTCTGGGCGTTGACGACGATGACGGCGGATTCGACGGGAAGGAGAGCGGCGCGGGCTTCATGGCAGAACATGTGGAAGCCGGGCGTATCGACGAAGTTGATTTTGACGCCTTGCCACTCGGCGAAAGCAACGGCGTTCTGCATGGTGGTTTTGCGGGCGACCTCTTCTTCGTCATAGGCGGTGACGGCGGAGCCATCGTGAACGCGGCCTTGTGCGGGAGTCATTTTGGCGGCATGCAGCAGAGCGGCGATCAAGGTGGTCTTGCCGCTGTGCGCATGCCCTGATACAGCTACGTTGCGGATCTCACTTCCCTGGTACGTTTTCATGCTTCTTCTCCTTATGTGTGCAGATGAAGGCGGCAGGCGCGCGGTGCGCGTCGTGAGAAATGGGTGCGGAAACGAGTGGAGTGCGAGAGGAAGGCGGAATTGAGGGGCGAAAGGGAGTCGGTGAGAAGGGATAGAGTTTGCAGGGGCTAAAGCCCAGGTCAGCGTTTGCGGCGTTTGCGGCACGACTAAAGTCCTGCCCTGTTACAAGGTGCGTCGAGGGTAGTGCCATGCCAGGGTTGCAGCCCCGGCCTACCTCCCCGAATAACTGAGTCGGTGTGGATGCAACCGCAGATCCTTCGACTTCTCGCTGCGCTCGTCGCTCAGGATGACAAGTGGGGAGGCTGAGGCGCAGGGATTTCGGGAGGGCGTCCTGAGTGGCGTCCGAATGGCCAATCGTTGCGGCCAAAGGTCCCGTTCTGCCGTCTTCCTCGTCCATACGGAGAGTCTCAGGCAGGCGCCAGGCGGATCAAAGGGGACTGCCGCCGCCGGGCGTCTATCAGTTGAGGACCGAAGGCTATCACATGGGGAGTGTGAACGTCTTGTGACTGGGAATACAGAAGCAGGGATTAGGGAACAGGGAGCAGGGATAAGCAGAGGCGCGAGGCCGAGGCGTTGTGTGGCGCGGAAAATGCGTTGCTGGTTCAGCGATTCGGTCTTCTATGCTCACAGTTTCGGAGGCAATGGATGCCGTTTCTTCCCCTACGCCGGCTGCGTGTTTGCCGGGTCATGCCTGTGCTGCTTCTATCGGTTCTGCTGATGCCGGCTGCGACGGCACGCGCTGGACGGCCCGGATTTCCAGGCGCGGATCGGCAACTCAGTGGTGGTGCTGACGGGACCCTGGAAGTTTCATCCCGGAGATGACATGCGGTGGGCGCGTCCGGAACTGGATGACTCGCTGTGGGGCACGATGGACCTGACGCCGCCGGAGGGCTCCTACGATCCGATCACGGGGTCGAGCGGCTTTACGCCGGGATGGACGTCGCATGGATATAAGAAGCTGATTGGATATGCCTGGTACCGGATGCGCGTGAACGTGCAGAGCGACACGAATCCGGGCGAGTCGCCTACTCTGGCGCTCACCATGCCGCTCAATTTCGATGACGCCTACCAGGTGTATGCAGACGGACGCCTGATCGGGCAGTTTGGGGACTTCAACGAAAAGAGTGTCGTTTTCTACAACTCGCAGCCTCGGGGATTCGCGCTGCCCAAGGACACGCATAGCGGCCCCGTGGTCATCGCGATCCGGTTCTGGATGGATCCCTCGACGCCGCTGACCAATCCCGACGTGGGCGGCTTGCACGGTCCTCCAATGCTGGGGCAGGCCTCCTCGATTGACGCCATGCTGCGCCTGGAGTGGGATTCGGTAAACCGGACGCAGGTGGGGAACCTGCTGACCATCACGATGATGGCCCTGGCGACTGTCCTGGGGCTGGTGCTTTTCTGGCTTGACCGCAGCGAACCTGCGTATTTCTGGCTGGCCATGGCAAGCCTGGTCAACATGTTGACGCGGGTAACCGTGTTGATCGGCTACTACACCATGATTCTGCCGATGGGCACGGAATCGTTCATGACCGACGTATTGTTCCAGGGGCTCGGCCTGGGGCTCTGGGCATTGTTCTGGGGCTACTGGTTCGGGTTGAGCCGGTTCCGGCGAACCGCGCGCCTGGTCATCGGGCTGGTGTGCCTGTCTTCGGCATGCATGGCGCTGCTGCGCCCGCCTCTGTTCGGCACGGTCATCCCGGTGACCGCATCCGCATGGCTGCTCCCGATCTCCCTATGCGATCAAACTGGCGCTTGGGGTGGTGGTGCTGTGGATCGCCTACCGGGGCATCCGCACGAGCCGCGGAGAGGGGTTGCTGGCGCTACCGCCGGTTCTGCTGCTGATCTGCTGGCAGTACCAGGAAGAGCTGACCATCATTCACGTGCCCACCATCCTGCGCATGTTCGGCACCACAACATCCATTGGGCCGGCGGCGATGTTCCTAATGCTGACCATTGTTTCAGTGCTGATGATGCGCCGGTTCATCCGCTCGCAAAGGGAACGCGAACAGTGGCGGATGGAGATTGAACAGGCGCGGCAGGTGCAGCAGGTTTTGATTCCCGAAGACCTGCCCAGCGTGCGGGGGTTTGCGCTGGAGAGCGAGTATCGCCCGGCACAGCAGGTGGGCGGGGATTTCTTTCAGATTCTTCCGTTGAAGGACGGCAGCGTTCTGGCGGCCATCGGAGACGTGAGTGGAAAAGGCATGCCCGCCGCAATGACGGTCAGCCTGCTGGTGGGAACGCTGCGCACGCTGAGCGAGTTCACCACCAGCCCGCGAGAGATTCTTGCGGGCATGAACGTCAGAATGCTTTCGCGCACCGGGGGAGGGTTCACAACCTGCCTGGTTCTGCGCGTGGAATCGAATGGCAGAGTGGTGGTGGCGAATGCAGGGCACCTGGCTCCCTATCTCGACGGACAAGAGCTCGAGGTGGAG
This sequence comes from uncultured Acidobacteriota bacterium, assembly GCA_963819365.1. Classification (GTDB taxonomy): domain Bacteria; phylum Acidobacteriota; class Terriglobia; order Terriglobales; family Acidobacteriaceae; genus Telmatobacter. The sequence goes on along the minus strand of CAWFVY010000018.1, from coordinate 9,407 downwards.
AACGGTCTTCCTCTGGGCCTGAGCGCGGACACGCACTATCCGGAGAAGGAGTTCCGGCTGGCGATGGGCGCGCAACTCACGCTGCTGACCGATGGCGTGGCGGAAGCGCGCAGCGCTGCCGGCGAGTTGCTGGGGTTCGCGAAGACGGCGGCGATGGCAAACAAGTCGGCTGAGGCAATTGCGCAGGCGGCGCAGGAGTTTGGCCAGGAGGACGACATCACGGTGCTGACGGTGAAACGCCTGGGCATGGGCGAAGAGCCTGCGATTCGCGTGGCTACTTCGGTGCTGGCCGCGGACATGGGGTAGCGTTCACCAGCGGAGGACGGGCAGCAGCGCCGAGTAGTCGTCGGTCCACAGCTTGAGGCCGGGCTTGGGCGCCGGAATGTGCGCGTGCGGTGCGATGTCCGGAAGGTCGAAGAACTGCGGATCGGCGGTGACCAGCATCCAGGTGGAGATGTATTCGCCGGGACCGCTGGGGTCGTTGACGTCGAAACGGCGCGCCTCCATGCCCGCGGACTGCGCGAGCAGGACGATGGGCGGCGCCAGATCCACGTGGCGGTTGGAGATGTGGAAGGCGAGGATGCCGCTGGGGTTGAGGTGCTTGCGGTAGAGGGCGAGGGCTTCGGCGGTGAGCAGATGGATGGGGATGGCGTCGCCGGAGAAGGCGTCAACGACAAGTACATCGAAATGCTGGGGCGGCTCGGAGGCGAGTGAGGTGCGGGCGTCGCCTTGGACGATGTCGACCTGCGCGGCTGAATCGCGGATGTAGGTGAAGACGTTGCGCGCGATGGGCGGTACGGCGGGATTGATCTCGTAGAAACGGATGTGGTCGCCGGCGCGGCCGTAGGCGGCGATGGTTCCCGCGCCGAGGCCGATGACGCCGATGTTCCTTGCACCCGCGGTGCGGCCAACTCCGCCTTCGGCGGCGCCATTCGTGCCGCTGTCCGTGTTCAGGCAGCAGTATTGGAGCGCGAGGCCCACGCCCGAATTGAGGGCGTAATACGTCGTCGGCGTGCGGCGCAGTTCGTCGGTGGCGAAGATCTGGGTGCCGTGCTGGATGCTGCCGTTCATCAGGGTGCGCACGGTGGCGCCGGGATAGCTGAAGAGGTCCTGTGTAACGCGCAGGCTGGCGTAGAAGTTGCGCGTGGCCACGGTGGTGTCGTGCTTGTAGGCGTGGCGCACCATGAAGACGAGCGCGACCATGGCGGCGCTGGCGACGATCCAGAGGAGGCGCTGGTTCCATGCGCCGCGCCAGTTGACGGCGAGAGCAAGCAGTGCGATGACCAGGAAAGTGATGGGGAGATCGAGATTGTACGTGGATACGAGCGGCGCGGCGATACCGACGAGGAACGATCCGAGCGCGCCGCCGGCGGCGAAGAGCAGATAGAAGAGCGTGGCTTCAGAGGATCGCGCGGGACGGAGCCTGAAGGCTTCAGAGTGGCAGAAGAAGCAGGCAGAGAAGAGCTCGGCGAGAAAGAAGAGAATGGTGAGCCACAGCGGCCATCCTTTGCTGGTCTGGGTGAGTGAGTAAGCGAGTCCGCCGAGCAGCACGACCATGATGCGGGCGATGATGCCCCAGGGAAGTGTGAAGCGGAACTGAAACGCGATGATCAGCGTGAGCAGATAGATGCCGAGGGGCAGAACCCATAGCAGCGGAATGGCCGCGACGTTGGCGGTGAGATAAGCCGTGATGGCGCTGAGCTGCATGGTTGCGCCCATGGGAAGAAGGATCCAGAGAAGCTTGTCGGCGAGCGGGGCGGCTTGAGCGTCGGGATCGGCTGCGGCGGCTGCGGCGATGGGAGGGACATTGCGCATGCGGAAGGCAAGCGTGGCCAGGAGAAGTGTGAAGGCGATGAATCCAGCGGACCAGACCAGGCGCTGCGCGTGGAGCGTCAGGTTCGGCTCGACGACGGCGGGGTAGAGTGCGAGCGCGAGGAATGAGGCGAGGTTGGAAAGCGCGTAGAGACGATACGGGATGGGGCCGGACTCGGAGCGCGCCCACCAGACCTGGAGCAGCGGGCTCGTAGCGGAGAGCACGATGAAGGGGATTCCGATGTAGAAGCCGAGGACGCGGAAGACGGTGACGATGGGATGCGCCGCGCCTTCGAGTTGAGCCGGCGTGCATCGTGGACCAGGCAATGGTGCTGGCCAGTGCGCGGCGATGACCAGAAGCAGCAGGATCCGGAGCGCGAACGCTGCGCGAGCCAGTGCGCGTAAAGATAGCCGACGAGGAGCGCGGTCTGGAAGAAGACCAGGCAGGTGATCCAGACGGAGGCGGAGCCGCCGAGGACCGGAAGCAGCTGCCTTGCCGCCATGGGCTCGACGAGGAACAGCAGGAAGGCGGCGAGAAAAACTGCCGCCGCCAAAGAGAACGCGCACCTGGGTCATCGACAACCTCGGACCATATTGAAAGGATATTCGGCCGAAGGTTGAGTTTAACGGAAAGGGGCGCGGTGGATGCGCGTCAGTTCGCGAGCGGGCGAGATCTAGGAGATGCTAGCCGCGGCCGGCAGAATGTCTTCGACGTCGACCCACTGGGTGGGGTAGTTGCCGGTGTAGCAGGCCACGCAGTAGCCGTTTTTTCTGCCGGCCTCGCTGCCGCAGGCCTGGTAGAGGCCTTCGAGCGAGAGATAGGCGAGCGAGTCGGCCTCGATGAACTGGCGGATCTCTTCGATGGTTTTGTTGGCGGCGATGAGGTCGCGCTTGCTGGGCGTATCGACGCCGTAAAAGCAGGGCGAGATGGTAGGCGGGCAACTGATGCGCAGATGAACTTCCTTTGCGCCGGCGCCGCGCACCATGCGGACAATTTTCCGCGACGTCGTCCCGCGGATGATGGAGTCGTCGATGAGGATGACGCGCTTGCCTTCAAGCAGATTGCGCACGGGGTTGAGCTTGAGCCGGACGCCGAAGTCGCGTACGCGCTGCTCGGGCTCAATAAAGGTGCGGCCGACGTAGTGGTTGCGGATGAGGCCGAAGCGGAAGGGGACGCCGGCTTCTTCAGCGTAACCGAGGGCGGCGGTGACGCCGGAGTCGGGTACGGGCACGATGACGTCGGCGGGCACGCCGGACTCGCGGGCGAGCTGCGCGGCCCATCTGGTCGCGGCTCTCCTGCACCCAGCGGCCGTAGATGCGGCTGTCGGGACGGGCGAAGTAGACGTGCTCGAAGATGCAGCTCGTCTGCGGAACGCCGGTGCGAATACTGGCGGCTGGTGACGCCGTCTTCCGTGACCATGACGAGTTCGCCGGGGAGCACATCGCGCATCGTACTCGGCGCGGAGCAGATCGAAGGCGCAGGTCTCGCAGGCGAAGACGATGGTGTCGGGACCGCCGGGATTGCGGATGCGGCCCATCGAAAGCGGGCGGAAGCCGCGCGGATCGCGCGCGGCGAAGATGCGGTCGCGGGTCATCATCACGATGGAGAAGGCGCCGTCGACCTGCGAGAGCGAGTCGGCGATGGCATCGACCAAGAGTGCCGGCGTGCGAGTGCGCGATGAGCTGCACGATGATTTCGGAATCGGAAGTGGTCTGGAAGTAGGCGCCGGCGCGCTCGAGCCTGCGCGCGGACCGTTGCCGAGGTTCACCAGGTTGCCGTTGTGCGCGATGGCGATGAGGCCCTTGGTGGATTCGACGCGGATGGGCTGCGCATTGAGCAGCGCGGAGTCGCCGGTGGTGGAGTAGCGCGTGTGGCCGATGGCCATGGTGCCGGGCAGTTTCTGCGAGCACGTCGTCGGTGAAGATTTCGCTAGACCAGGCCCATGCCCTTGATGTTGGCGAGGTGCTGGCCGTCGGCGGTGGCGATGCCGGCCGATTCCTGGCCGCGATGCTGCAGGGCATAGAGGCCGAGGTAGGCCTGGCGCGCGGCGTCGGGATGGCCGTGGATGGCGACTACGCCGCATTCTTCGCGCAGCTTGGGATCGTCTCGGACGCGATCCTGCAGGGCAGCGAAGGGACCTGGGACACTCGCGATGCGCAGCGCATTGATCTGCTTCAGATTGATCGGTGACGCCGTCGACTCCCTGGTAAGAGCAATCGCTCATGCGAGGACCTCGCCGTGGAGGTCGGCTTCCAGAGCGGCGGCCCAGGGCTTGCGGAGGTCTTCAAGCGGAGCGGAGATGAACGGTTGCCGTAGACGTTGATTTCGAGGCGGTCGCCGCCCGTGGTGCCGATGCGCGCGGCAAAGAAGCTGTACTCGTCGGCGAGCTCTTCAATCGTGCATCGACCTGGCTGGGATCGCACGTGACGAGCACGGTGGATGCCGGCTCGGCAAAGAGGCCGAAGAGCGGGTGAGCCATGAGCGACTGGTCCTGCTCGACCGTTGCGCCGATGTCCGTTGCGGGAACGTGGCCTGCGCGAGCGCGACTGCGATGCCGCCGTCGGAAATGTCGCGCGCGGAGCTGGATCAGCTTGCGATCGGCAAGCACGACGAGCAGCGTGTGCAGGTCGGCCTCGGCTTCAAGATCGAGCGGTGGCGGCTGCCCCAGACGCCGCCGAGAACCACCTTGGCGTATTCCGATGAGCCGAAGGTCTTGAGCTCCGCGGTGGCAATCTCGTCGGTCAGCGGCGCGTCCTCGGAGACGCATCGGCGGGCTCTTCGCCGAGTACGCGGGTGAACGGATGCTGCGACTGTGCATCGGTCGGCTCGGCTGGAACGGAACCTTGAGATTCGGGATCGGGCTCTTCGCCGCGCGGGAATGGGCCACAGCAGCACGATGGCTTCGCCGCGCGTCTGGAATGCGGCGGGCACCGCTTTGGTCACGTCGTCGAGAATGCCGACGATGCCGAGCACCGGAGTGGGATAGATGCCTTCGCCGCGGGTTTCGTTATAGAGAGAAACGTTGCCGCCGGTGATGGGCGTGCCGAGCGCGGTGCAGGCTTCGTGCAATGCCGTCGATGGCGGCGGAAAGCTGCGCCATGATTTCAGGCTTTTCAGGATTGCCGAAGTTGAGGCAGTTGGTGGCGGCCACCGGGAGTGGCGCCGGTCATGGCCACTTTGCGTGCGGCTTCAGCCACGGCGTGCATGGCGCCGAGTTTCGGATCGAGATAAGCCCAGCGGCCGTTGCCGTCGAGCGCCATGGCCAGGCCGCGCTCGTGATCCGGGGTGCCGGTGCCCTTGATGCGCATGACGCCGGCTTCGCCGCCGGGGCCGATGCACCGTGTTGGTCTGCACCATGGTGTCGTACTGCTCGTGCACCCAGCGCTTGGAGCAGACGTTGGCGCTCGCCAGAAGCTTGATTAGGTCCGCCGTGAAGTCGCGGTCTTCTGCCGAGTTGCGCCTGTACCGCCTCGGGTGGGACCTGCGGAACGGGCAGGCTTCCATGTGCCGACGGGCCGGTGGTAGAGCGGCGCATCGTCGGTGAGCGACTGGTTGGGAATGTCGGCGACCAGCACGCCGTGATGACGGATGCGCAGGCGCGGTTCGGGCTTGACGGTGCCGACGATGACGGCGTCGAGTCCCCACTTGGCGAAGACGTGCAGGACTTCGTCTTCCCGGCCCTTTTCGGCCACCAGCAGCATGCGCTCCTGGCTTTCAGAGAGCATGATCTCGTAGGCGCTCATGCCGGTCTCGCGCTGGGGCACGAGGTCGAGCTCGACATCGAGGCCTACGCCGCCGCGCGCGCCCATCTCGCAGGTGGAGCAGGTGAGCCCGGCCGCGCCCATGTCCTGAATGCCGACGATCGCGCCGGTCTTCATGGCTTCAAGGCAGGCTTCGAGGAGGAGCTTTTCCATGAACGGATCGCCGACCTGGACGTTGGGGCGCTTGGCTTCGGTGCCTTCGTGGAACTCTTCGCTGGCCATGGTGGCGCCGTGGATGCCGTCGCGGCCGGTCTTGGCTCCTACATATATGACGGGGTTGCCGGTGCCGCTGGCCTTGCCGTAGAAGATCTCGTCTTTGCGGACCATGCCGAGCGCGAAGGCGTTGACCAGCGGATTGCCGCTGTAGCAGGGCTCGAACTTGGTTTCGCCGCCGAGGTTGGGAACGCCGAAGCAGTTGCCGTATCCGGCGATGCCGCTGACCACGCCTTCGACGATGGAGTGATTCTTGTGCGATCAGCTCCTGCTCAGCGCCTGCGCTCCGGCGTCAATGGGACCGAAGCGCAGCGAGTCCATGACGGCGAGCGGCCGGGCGCCCATGGTGAAGATGTCGCGAAGAATGCCGCCCACGCCGGTGGCCGCGCCCTGAAACGGCTCGATGTAGCTGGGATGGTTGTGGCTCTCGATCTTGAAGGCGCAGGCCCAGCCGTCGCCCACGTCGATGATGCCGGCGTTCTCGCCCGGTCCCTGGACGACGCGGTCGCTCTTGGTGGGCAGGCGCTTGAGATGGACGCGGCTCGACTTGTAGGAGCAGTGCTCGCTCCACATCACGCTGTAAATGCCCAGTTCGGTGAGCGAAGGCACGCGGCCGAGCGCGCTCGAGAATGCGGTCGTACTCGTCCGGAGTGATGCTGTGCTGCGCGAGAAGCTCCGGCGTTACAGTCGTCGGCGAAGGGACAGAGGAAGGAGAGGCAGTCATCTCGGTCACCCCTTATTGTCGCATGACTGTAACGTTTGTCTGGGCGCAATTGGGACGAAGTGCGGGGCGGTATGCGGGTCATTTTGAATCTGGAGTTGCCCACGGCGCGGGTGGCCGCCGGCGTTGGCATGGGGGTAAAGCCTGTGCGATACTTTGATCTGCCCACCCATTCAGCCGGGATGGCGGAACTGGCAGACGCAGCGGACTCAAAATCCGCCGACCCTCGCGGTCATGGGGGTTCGACCCCCCCTCCCGGCACCAACAAAACAAAGGGTTTAGATTGAATTGGCCTCTCGAATCCGGAGAGGCCAAAATCGTTTGGTGGCTGTTCTGATGGCTGTTGGTTGATGCAGTGCTTGGCTGCGCTTTCTTGCATACAGAGGCCCGGATTCATTGCGGTGGTCAGGTTGGTCTCCCGCCCGATCGATGGGCCTATTCTTAGGTAAATGAGAATTGCGGACGAGATAATCAAAAGCGTTGGCTTCGTCAGCCGGGACACCGACCCACTCCGCTATGCTGGGACAGCCTTTGTCGTCCAAATTCCTTACGACGATACTTCTGGGTGCCTTCATCTGGTCACCGCCAAGCACGTTGCAGACGTAATTGGCGCTGATTTTGTCATTGGCTTCAACGGAAAAGACGGCAAACCACTCTTTGTCAAAAATGGCGGCGTGCCGTGGTACTTCCATCCAACGGAACCCGATTCTGTGGATGTCGCTGTCATGCCTTTTGCATCGGCGCGGATCCGGGAATATGACCTCAGCCCGATTCCCATTCAGATTTTTGCGGATGAAGACCGAATCCGCGAGTTCGATATTGGACTCGGTGACGAGATCTTTTCAGTTGGATTATTCACTAAGTATTTTGGCCTCACTGCACTTGTTCCAATCGTGCGCACAGGCAACATCGCGATGATGCCTAAAGAGCCAGTACCCCTGGGGCGATTCGGATTGACCGAAGCTTATCTTGCCGAAGGCAGGTCTATTGGCGGGCTGAGTGGATCGCCGGTCTTTTGCAGGAACACAGTCAAAATGCCGGGCGTGGCCCATGATGGGCAGCTCAAGTATGTTGCCGGCGTGGGGCAGATCCACTTACTCGGCCTCGTCCATGGTCATTGGGACTTGCCGGTTGATTTTCCCGAATCAGAAAGGTCCGAAGCGGTGAACATGGGCGTTTCAATTGTGATTCCAGCCAAGAAAATTCTTGAAACTCTCAATGGGCCCGATCTAGTGCGGGCCCGCAATGAAGCTTTCCAGCGGGCTGCCCCCGGCGATTAGCACTACCTACGTGAAACCTAAGATCGAACTCAAAGGTACGATTGAACCAGAGTATTCACCGCAGAAGTCAGATGAGAGGTATGTATTGAAACTGCTCCCATTCAGTCGTTGGGCTCTGGACGCGGTAGATCCTCCTTGGAACGGTGAGTCGCTGTACGAGATTCTGAAAGCGAATGGCCCGAACGCGATACTGCCAGAGCGGCCAAAGCGTAACGACAACGAATTAGGATGGGTTGCGGGCGCTTTGGATGGTGTTACCGGGCATCATTTCACCCAGGCAGCAGACGATCAAATCCGAAGTCGAACCAAGCCAATAGTTGCAGCCTTGGCCCGGTTGCTGAAGCACTCGTCTCAAGAGAACCTCTCCGCCCTTGATACGGCACTGCACGCGGAAACGCTTCTCAGCATCGCTGACGTGTTGCAGGCACAGATCAGACTAAATCTGCTTACAAATGAAACACGCAGTTCGCGCGTGGCTGAGGTCGGTAGGTATTTCGCTACGAGGGCAGCAGACCGCGAAAGCACAAAACTTGGGATTCTCCTGCTCGAACTCGCGGGCGAAGACCGTGATCGTCCCGTGCTTGAGGCGCTTGCTCTCCACGATGAGTTTACGCTCTATGCGGCTCTTGCTCTTTGTAAGCTCTCGTCGGACCCGGAAAACGTCTTATGGCAGCTTGCACAGAGTGTTCACGGGTGGGGAAGGGTGCATGTTGTCGAAAGGTTGGATGAAACAAAGAACCCATCGATACAAGCCTGGATGCTTCGCGACGGATTTCGCAACGACATTATGGATGAGTATCTCGCCGGCATCTGCGCACGGACAGGAAGGCTGCACGAGGCTCTGTCTGGAAGAGATGTAGACCGTGCCCTTTTGGACGGAGCCGCTGGAATCATTAAGGCGCTGCTATGTGGTGGGCCGGTGGACTCCATTGAAGATTACCCTGAAGGCCCAACTGCCATATGCGGATATCTTCGCCACGTTGACCAAACGTTAGACCTAGGCCTTGAACATCTCCTTTGCATCGGACGTTTGCGCTATTTTCTCTCTGAGGCTGCCGGGGGGGAAGACCGCTATTCAAAAGGCTGGACCTCGGTGATACGAGACGAAATGCTTTCGACATGCACTCGCTTGATGGAACGACCAGACTGGAAGATGAAGATTGATAGCGGGCTAAATTCTGCGGATAATCGGGTATTCTATGAGGCCGATGCCGCTGCCCAAGAGCTGGGCATCGATACCCGCGAAATCCATTTTGATCGAGTCCGCGCGGAACCCGTGAAGTCCTCCTCCTGGTACCGGCTCCTTCAACAGACAAACGAGAATCAGATCGACGAGATTCTGAGTTTTGCTGCGGGTGCGTTGCCGCTTGATGAGATTGCCACCGGGCCCACAGATTCCCTAGGGCTCGGCGAGAAGTATGCCGCTCACCACGCACTCGACTGGATTCTTCAGGATCTGAAGCGATTTCCCGGGCATGGTTGGGAATTCATCAGGATCGGTCTCCAAAGTCCCGTCACTAGAAACAGGAACATGGCTCTAAACGCGCTTTTGGAATGGCCGAGGCCAAATTGGCCCGAGCCGGCATTCACTTTGCTTACGAGACTGCGGACAATAGAGA